>NZ_BDLN01000002.1:394360-526641 GCF_001950375.1 Rhizobium sp. TBD182
TTCACATTCGCGGTGGCAAAGCCGCGAGTCGCAGCTTCGGCAAGGGCCGGCGCGGCGAGCATGGCCACCAGCGCAATTGCGCCAAACAGTTTTTTCTTCACTTACTTCTCCTCAAGCAAAAGCCCGCTTTGCCCTTGTCGGCGTCCACCAATTTCGATGGACGAGCATGCGTTCCACATACTGCCATGACTGGAAAATACGCCGCGTTCCATGAACGCAGCATGAAACAAATCGCAGCCCGTTTCAGTTCCACCTGCGGCAATGAAGCACCCGGGAATTTGCCGACGGAATGTGCCACCGGTCTTGACTTCGGGGATCAATCATCCGACTTCAATGCAACAGCAATATGGAGCAGAACCATGAGCGAAACCGCACAGACGACCGTCGACCAGAGCGAAGTGGATCGCTTCTCCGCGATGGCTGCGGAATGGTGGAGCCCGACGGGCAAGTTCCGGCCGCTGCACAAATTCAACCCGGTGCGGCTTGAATATATCCGCAACCGCATCTGCGATAATTTCGGCCGCGACCCGAAGGCGCACCGCCCGCTTGAAGGGCTGCGTGTGCTGGATATCGGCTGCGGCGGCGGCCTGCTTTCCGAACCCGTGGCGCGCATGGGCGCGGACGTGGTGGGCGCCGACCCTTCAGAAAAGAATATCGGCATTGCCTCCACCCACGCCCGTGAAAGCGGTGTCAGCGTCGACTACCGCGCCCTGACCGCCGAACAGTTGCTGGAGGCGGGCGAAACCTTCGACGTCGTCCTCAACATGGAAGTGGTCGAGCATGTGGCCAATGTCGATCTCTTCGTCACCACCTGCGCGAAAATGGTGCGTCCCGGCGGGCTAATGTTCGCCGCCACCATCAACCGCACGCTGAAAGCCCGCGCGCTCGCGATCTTTGCCGCCGAAAACGTATTGCGCTGGCTGCCGCGCGGCACCCACCAATATGAGAAGCTGGTTCGCCCGGATGAGCTTGAACGGCCGCTGGTGGCCAGCGGCATGGATATCGTCCACCGTACCGGCGTCTTCTACAACGTATTGCAGGACCGCTGGAACCTCTCGCCGGACATGGAAGTCAACTACATGATGCTGGCGAAAAGACCCGCGTAAAGCTAGCGCACCCAATTCTCCGGTCATGAACGACGGATGACGTTCGTCCTAAGTGGCAGACGTCATCAAAATCGTAGGCAAACTCAATTCACATCATCGGGCAGCACTGGCAACGGTGCAATCTCGATGCCCTCGTCAATCAAGGCCTTCGCGTCCTGGGCAGACGCGTGGCCGATGATGCCGCGTTCGTCGGCCTCGCCATAGTGGATCTTGCGGGCTTCTTCGGGAAATTTATCGCCGACATCTTCCGCATTCGCGCGGATATTTGCGACCGCCTCGCGGATTTTTGCGATAGCCTCTTTTCTGGCCGTGTCCATGGCGAGCGACTGGCGTTCGTCTTTTTTGCGGGCGGTGGAGACCGAAGGCGCCATCAGAAGTTTGGAAACCTGCGGGGAATTGCACATCGGGCAGGACAGGAAGCCGCGCTGCAACTGATTGTCGAAATCGTCGCTCCCGGAAAACCAGCCTTCGAACTCATGGCCCTTTTCACAGGCCAGCGCATAACGGATCACGCCGCCTCACCTCCAGCAGGAATAACCGTGTCCAGTCCGAACTCGCGGGCATTGCGCAGATTGGGGATTTTTCCGCGCGCGGCAGCCACGAGAGACGTGTCGATCTCTGCGAAAATGATCTCTTCCCCGGCGCCACCGGCCATTGCCAGCACCTTGCCCCAGGGGTCGATGATGATGGAATGGCCGAACGTGACCCGCCCGTCCTCATGCAGGCCGGCCTGTGCGGCGGCAATGACGAAAGCGCCGTTTTCAATGGCGCGGGCACGCAGCAGAATTTCCCAGTGGGCTTCACCCGTCTGGCGGGTAAAGGCGGCCGGAACCGTCAGAACCTCGGCGCCGGCGAGTGCCTCCGCCCGGAAAAGCTGCGGGAAGCGCACATCGTAGCAGATCGCAAAGCCGAATTTCCCCAGCGGCAGTTCGGCAACGCGAGCGACAGCGCCGGGTTCGTAAGCCGCACTTTCGCGCCAGCTTTCGCCATTGTCGAGATCGACATCGAACATATGGATCTTGTCATAGCTGCAGATACGCGAACCGTCAGGCGCAAACAGAAAACCGCGATTGGCAATCTTGCCATCCGGGCGGGCAATCGCTGTCGAGCCGACATGGACATGGATGCCGAGTTCGCGTGCCAGCCGCGCGGCGGTAGCAACGATGATATCGCCATCGTCGTCACGCAGCTGGGCACGAAGCGCCTGCCTGTCCTTCTGGAGAGCGCCGGTCATTTCCGGCGTCTGAACGTAGACAGCGCCCGCAGCCGCAGCAACACGTACCAGGCGCTCCATATCGGCGGCATTTTTCACCGTATCGACACCCGAGCGCATCTGAATGGCGGCAGCCTTGAAAATCATCACGTCCTCCGTATCGAAAATCGAGCCGATTAAGCGGCAAGCATAACGTCGAGTTTGCCAGCACGCTCCAGTGCATGCAGATCGTCGCAACCGCCGATATGCTGGCCGTTGATGAAGATTTGCGGGAAGGTGGTTCCGCCGGATTTCTCGATCATTTCCTGCCGGTATTCCGGCGTCGTCGTCGCGTTATATTCGGCGTAATCGACGCCCTTGCTGTCCAGCAACGCCTTGGCGCGCGCGCAATAACCACAAAAATCCCGTGTATAGATCGTTACCGGTGCCATGTATTTCGAAGCCTCGCAAACGTGTGCTGAAACGCACGATATCCTCGTTTCATTCAGGCTTCATATAGGGCCGGAAATGGCCATTGCAAAGGTCAAAACGGTCACATCCGTGGCACCCGCCTTCCGCAAGACGCGACTTGCCGCGCCCACCGTCGCACCAGTGGTATAAACATCATCCACCAGCACCACTCGCTTGCCATAAACATCGGTTTTTCGGCCGGGCGCTATTGCAAAAGCACCCCGCACATTGTCCTGCCGGGCAAGCGCGGAAAGCCCCACCTGCCGCTCGGTCGGCTTCACGCGCAACAGCGTGCCGGCGAGCAGCGGTTTGCCGGTGGCCTTGGCCAGATGCCGTGCGAGCTCAGCGGACTGGTTGAAACGGCGACGCCAGAAGCGGTGGCGATGCAGCGGAACCGGCACGATGCAGTCGCAGCTATCAACCGTTCCGTCGCTTGCCCGCAGCATCCACAGCGCCATGAAACGCGCAAGATCGGTCCGGTCCTGATATTTCAGCCGGTGTACGAGTTTACGCGCGGTTCCCTCATGGCTGGCAACAGCACGCAGACGGTCGAAAGGCGGTGGGTCGGCGATGGCTTGTGCGCTTACAACACCCGCGCCGTGATCCCGGGCGAAGGGAATGCCCAGAACCTCACAAAAAGGTCGATCGATAAAGGCCACATCCCGCCAGCAATCCGCACACAGGGCACCCTCGCCGCCGGTCATGCGGGAACACCCTGCGCAAGTGGGCGGATAGACCATGCGGAAGGCCGAGTGCAACACGCTGCGTGCCGCCACCGACACCGTCGCGGACTTCGACAGCAATCCCGAAAACAGATCTTCACCAGCGCCCATGAGGTTGACTTTAGCGCCGAACGGGTGCCTTTGCGAGAGAGATATGTTTCGGCCTCTGACCGGAAAAACAATGCCCGAAGCGGCATGACAGCAACGATGCGGCCCGCCGATCCCAAAGGCGTTACAGGCCGAGCAGGCACGACGATGGATATTCTCTTTGACCAGGCCCTGATCGAACAAAATCGCCGCCGGGCGTGGAACCGGCGTGACGACAAGGCCCTGTTTCTTCTCGACATGGCCGCCGACGAGTTTGCCGACAGGCTCGCCATCGTCGAGCGCCGTTTCGAGACCGCAATCGAACTGCACGGCGGGACGGGCATCACCGCCCGGCGCTTGACCGAGACGGGCAAGGTGGATGCTATCCGTCGTATCGAGACGGATACCTCCTTTGCGACGGATGGGAATCTGCCGCAGGTGGCCTCCATGGAGCATCTGCCGCTCGAAGAAGCCTCCGCCAATCTCATTGTTTCCCCGCTTGCCCTCCACCTCACCAACGACACCCCCGGTGCGTTGATCCAGATAAGGCGGGCGCTAAAGCCGGACGGACTGTTTCTCGGAGCCATTCCCGGCAGCGGCACATTGCAGGAACTGCGCGATGTGCTGTTGACGGCAGAAGCCGAGTTGACCGGCGGCGCCAGCCCGCGCGTCATTCCCTTTGCCGATGTGCGCGATGTTGGCGCACTGTTGCAGCGTGCCGGTTTTGCGCTTCCCGTGACCGACGCGGAAACTTATACGGTGCGTTACGACTCGATTTTTCCGCTGATGCGCGATCTGCGCGCCATGGGCATGGCCAATCCGCTGGCAAGCCGCAGCAGAAAACCGCTCAATCGCGCTTTTTTCCTGCGGGCAGCGGAGCTTTACGCCGAACGTTATTCCGATCCGGACGGGCGGATCAGAGCCACGTTTTCCATCATCTATGTCTCAGGCTGGGCACCGCACGAGAGCCAGCAGAAACCGCTGAAACCTGGTTCCGCCAAAATGCGCCTTGCCGATGCCCTGAAGACGACCGAAGTCAAGCTTTCCTGATAGGCGTAGCGCAGGCCCTAGATGTTGGCAAAAGTATCGGCGAGGAACTGGAATACCGCATTGATGGTGCTGCCGATGGTGGTTCCGCCACCGATGATGGCGGCGGAAATAACGCCGACGATCAGGCCGTATTCGACTGCGGTCGCGCCGTTTTCGTCTTTAAAGAAACGAATAAAACAATGCAGCACGGGATATTCTCCATCCGCCATCCGGTGCTTACGCTAACCGGCATTATATATTGCTAAAATCGAATTTATACTATGCCACGGGCATGAGTAATCCGTTACCGATGATGGTAAACGATCAGCAACCGCTCTCGCTGCTATAGCCCGTCACGACACAGGGCATCTCGGGCATCGGCTGGGTTATGCTGCGGCGGATGGAATAGGTCTTGCCAGCATCGGTCTTCTTGATGGAGCCGGTACTTATCATGTCGTAATTGTCGGAGAACTGCGCGACGCGCGTTGATGATTTTCCGGCAAGCATGGGGGTGACGATCAGGGAAAGAGCAATCACAGCCGTCCCGAAAAGCAGCGCGACATTAAGAACGCCGGTGCGACGGGATTTGTTGGAGTAAGACTGACGACCTTCCACCGTCTTCCAGAAATCCTCGTTCATAGCCAACCTCATACGCGCAGTTTACCGCTTCTTTAGCTTGACAATCTGCCAGAGGGTGCTGAACGATCTGTTAACACAGCCTCGTTTTGGCACGGTAAAGCGGAGTTATGGGATGTTTTCAACAGGCTGCGCGAGGGGATCGAACCCGCCAGGTAGGTCGCTTTAAAGCAAATCCTGAAGGAAGGGGATGAGCGGCTCGTCGGCCGGCGGCATCGGATAATCACGCAGAGCCTGCGGCTTTACCCATTTAATTGCCTGTCCTTCGCGCCCATGGGCCATGCCTTCATAACGACGGCACACGTAAAGCGGCATCAGCAGGTGAAAAGTCTCGTAGGTATGGCTGGCGAACGTCAGCGGCGCGAGGCAGGCTATCTTGGTCTTGATACCCAGCTCCTCGTCCAGCTCGCGGACGAGGGTCTCCTCCGGTGTTTCGCCTTGTTCCACCTTGCCGCCTGGAAATTCCCACAGGCCGGCGAGCGACTTGCCCTCAGGTCGTTGCGCCAGAAGAATACGGCCGTCCTGATCAAGAAGGGCGCAGGCGGCAACCAGCAGGATTTTTTTGCCCGCTTCGCTCATTCTTCACCAGCCTTGCGCCAGTAGCGATAAGAATAGGCCTCGGTGAAGCCGAATTTTTCATAAAGTGCAATCGCCGGCGCATTTGTGGAGACGACCTGCAACCAGGCGCTTTTGGCGCCGCTGATGCGGCCCCAGCGCAGTGCTGACGCCAGCAGCTGCGTGCCGAGGCCCTTTTTCCGCTGCGACTTCTCGACATCGAGGGAAAGAATGCCGGCAAGATCGTTATCCTGCACGCAGATAACGGTGGCAAGTGCGCTGCCCCCTGCTTCTTCGTTGATGAACAGGCCAAGGGTCGGCTTGATCGAACTGAGGATTTCAGCGATCGCCGGGCGCAGGGTCGGGTCGCCATCGCTGACCTTGATGCTCGCCTCGACAAAACGGCCAATATCGTGGCTCGGCAGGCTGACCAGCGTTTCCGGCAGTTCAATGCCAGCGAGATCGGCCGTCATGACCTTGACCTCCTCAACCATGGACCAGCCGTCCTTTACCAGAAAATCCTTGAGCTGCGGCGGCATCAGCGTCGTTTCGCGCACCACCAGCGGACGGCCGAAATCCTCGAAGCGCTTGCGCGCCTTTTCCAGCCGCACCGCGCAGTTTCCATAATCGGAAGGATCGAGCGGCACCACGCAATTGATGCGTTTTGATGGATGCGACCCCGTCAGGCGGATTTGCCAGCTACCGTCATAAATCACCGACGAGGCCGGCCATGCCCGAAAGCTGACTGCTTCCAGACGGCGAACCAGCGGCAGATTGACGATTTTATTGTCCTGCATTCTCTTCGGCTCCAACGGTCAGCTCCGGTAGTCGCCGTTGATCGCAACATATTCCTTGGTCAGGTCGCACGTCCATACGGTGGCCTTGCCCTCACCGAGACCGATGTCAACCTTCACCGGAATGTCTTCCAGCCGCATCACGGCGGTGGTCTCCGCTTCCGAATAATCCGGATCGCGTTCGCCATTGACGGCAACGCGTACGCCGCCGAACCAGATGGCAAGGCGATCACGGTCGGCCATTTCACCGGATTTGCCCACAGCCATCACGACGCGACCCCAATTGGCATCTTCGCCGGCAACCGCAGTCTTCACCAGCGGTGAGTTGGCAATCGAAAGGGCGATCTTCTTGGCAGCGACATCGTTTTCCGCGCCGGTAACGGTGACTTCGACCATCTTGCGTGCGCCTTCGCCATCGCGAACCACCTGCAGGGCCAGATCTTTCAGGAGATCGTTCAAGGCGGCGCGGAAGGAGGAAAGCCGCTCGTCATCGGCGCGCGTCACCTTGACCTGACCGTCCTCAGCCGCCGCACCTGTCGCAAACAACATCAGCGTATCGGAGGTGGAGGTGTCGCTGTCAACAGTCACGGAATTGAAGGTCGGGCCGACACCGGCGGAAAGCAGCGATTGCAGCGCGGCCGGATCAATATCGGCATCCGTCACCACGAAAGAAAGCATCGTCGCCATATCGGGCGCGATCATGCCGGCACCTTTGGCGATACCGTTGATGGTGACCACGACACCGCCGATTTCAGCGGTGCGGGTCGCGACCTTGGGATAAGTGTCGGTCGTCATGATTGCCTTGGCGGCTTCCTGCCAGAAATCGGCTTCAGCCATGCCCTGCATGTCGCCCAGAACCCCGGCGAACTTGGTGGCATCAAGCGGTTCGCCGATTACGCCGGTCGATGCCAGAAACACTTCATTTTCAGAGCAGCCGACGGCAGCGGCTGCGGATTTCGCCGTCAACTCGGTCGCGGCCTTGCCTTTGACGCCGGTAAAGGCGTTTGCGTTACCGGAATTGACCACCACGGCGCGCGCCACGCCGCCGCCGAGATTGGCGCGGCAGAAATCAACGGGGGCCGAGGGGCATTTCGATTTCGTGAAAACGCCAGCCACGCTTGCCGGCTTGTCGAACACCATCAACAGAACGTCGGTCCGGTTCTTGTACTTGATGCCGGCGGCAGCCGTCGCCATGCGAACACCACGCAGTGCGGGCATGTCGGGATAGGATTTCGGAGCGAGCGGGGAAACGGCAACGGACATGGGAAAGCGCCTGAGATTCTGGAAACGGGGAAGATTTGAAAGTGCCTGAGATGAAGCGGGGCGGCCTGTGGCCGCCCCGTAACATGGTTTTATTACTGCTGCGGCTGTGCCTGCTGTTCCTTCGTGGCTTCGTCGTAGCCCTTCTTCAGCGTCTCATCCATGATTTCGATCTTCTGGTCAGCCTTTGCCTTCTCGATGAGGGCAACGTACTTGTCACGCATGACAAGCTGACGAACCTGCGGCTCGACCTGCTCGAAAGCCGGTGGCGGTGCGATGCGCTTGTCTTCCAGCTTGATGACGTGGAAGCCGAACTGCGTCTTGACAGGCGTCTTGGTGTAGGCGCCCTTGTCGAGACCGAAAGCGGCCTCTTCGAATTCCGGAACCATGCGGCCCTTACCGAACCAGCCGAGATCGCCGCCATCATCCTTGTTGGAGTCGGTCGACTTTTCCTTGGCAAGCGCTGCGAAATCCTTGCCCGCATCAAGCTGCTTGATGACGTCCTTGGCTTCGTCTTCGCTTGCAACCAGAATATGAGCTGCCTTGATTTCTTCTTCCTTCGGCAAGGCTGCGACTTCCTTGTCGTAGCGCGCCTTCACCTCTTCATTGGTGACAGCATCAACCACATGCTTGCGGAAATAGGCGTTGTGCAGCTCACGGTCCTGAATGAACTCCATGCGCTTCTTGAAGTCTTCGGTCTTTTCCAGACCTTCGGCGCTGGCATTCTTCACGAGAAGCTTGACGTCGATCGCGCCGGAAAGGGCTGCGACCTTCTTCTGCTCGTCGGGAAGCTGTGCGAGCTGCGGATCGAGATTGCCCATGGCAAGGTCGAGTTCGGACTGGTGGATTTCCAGATCGCCAACCTTGGCGACAACCTTGTCTTCCTGTGCAAAGGCAGGAAACTGGAGGCCGAGCGTGGCCACAATCACCGCAGCCGCAATTTTATTATAGCGCAACATTTTGAACCTTTCGGGGACAATGCCGGCTCCAGACATGGTTTCCGGCTCTGAAAAAACTTCCAAACACCGGATTGTGGCCATTCTGTAACGGGCAGAACCGTTGACATCATTTGCCCCCCCTCTTATCTGTCACGCAACCTCGCGTCCAGATACGTTGAAGGGCGAAGTCCGTCATTTGTTGCCGAAATCGGCGTGATGGAAAAAACCGCCTGCGAAAACGGAATTTCAGAAAGGGCCAGTAAGATGGTCAGCCTCGGCGGAATAGCCCGCAAATTGTTCGGTTCGGCAAATGAACGCCGCGTCCGCTCCTATAAAAGCAAGATCGCAGCCATCAATGCGCTGGAGGAAGCCACCAAGGCTCTTTCCGACGACGCGCTGGCGGCAAAGACGGCGGAGTTCCGCCAGCAGCTTGCGGACGGCAAATCGCTGGACGATCTGCTGATCCCGGCTTTTGCCGTCGCCCGCGAGGCGTCGCGCCGTGTTCTACACATGCGACCCTTTGATGTGCAGCTGACCGGTGCCATGATCCTGCACCAGGGCGCCATCGCCGAAATGAAGACCGGTGAAGGCAAGACGCTGGTGGCGACCCTTGCGGTCTACCTCAATGCGCTGGCCGGCAAGGGCGTGCATGTCGTTACCGTCAACGACTACCTCGCCCAGCGCGACGCGGCCACGATGAGCAAGCTCTACCGTTTCCTCGGTCTGACGACCGGTGTGATCGTGCACGGGCTAGATGACGACCAGCGCCGCGAGGCCTATGGCTGCGACATCACCTACGCCACGAATAACGAGCTTGGCTTCGATTATCTGCGCGACAACATGAAATATGATCGCGCCCAGATGGTGCAGCGCGGCCACAACTACGCAATCGTCGACGAAGTGGACAGCATTCTGGTCGATGAGGCGCGCACGCCGCTTATCATCTCCGGCCCGCTGGACGACCGCTCCGATCTCTATAACACCATCGACGCCTTCATTCCGCTTCTGTCGCCGGAAGATTACGAAATCGATGAGAAGCAGCGTTCGGCCAACTTCTCCGAAGACGGCACCGAGAAGCTCGAAAACCTGCTGCGGCAGGCGGGCCTGCTCAAGGGCGAATCGCTTTACGACATCGAAAACGTCGCCATCGTTCACCACATCAACAATGCGCTGAAGGCCCACAAGCTCTTCACCCGCGACAAGGACTACATCGTCCGCAACGACGAAATCGTCATCATCGACGAATTCACCGGCCGCATGATGCCGGGCCGCCGTTATTCCGAAGGCCAGCACCAGGCGCTGGAAGCCAAGGAAAAGGTGCAGATCCAGCCGGAAAACCAGACGCTGTCTTCCGTCACCTTCCAGAACTACTTCCGCATGTATGCAAAGCTTGCCGGCATGACCGGTACGGCATCGACGGAAGCGGAAGAGTTCGGCAACATCTACGGTCTCGACGTCATCGAGGTGCCGACCAACCTGCCGATCCAGCGTATCGACGAGGACGACGAGGTTTATCGTACCGGCGAAGAGAAGTTCCTTGCCATCATCGCCGAGATCAAGGCGGCGCATGATCGTGGTCAGCCGGTTCTCGTCGGCACGACCTCCATCGAGAAATCCGAGCTTCTGGCCCACATGCTGCGCCAGTCCGGCTTTACCGATTTCCAGGTTCTGAACGCCCGTTACCACGAGCAGGAAGCCTATATCGTTTCGCAGGCCGGTGTTCCCGGTGCGGTCACCATCGCCACCAACATGGCCGGTCGTGGTACCGACATCCAGCTCGGCGGCAACGTCGAGATGCGTCTGGAGCGCGAACTGGAAGGCATGGAGCCGGGTCCGGAGCGTGATGCGAAGGAAGCGGCCATCCGCGCAGAGATCAAGGTTCTCAAGGAAAAGGCGCTTGCCGCCGGCGGTCTCTACGTCATCGCGACCGAGCGACACGAAAGCCGCCGTATCGACAACCAGCTGCGTGGCCGTTCCGGCCGTCAGGGCGACCCCGGCCGCTCGAAATTCTATCTGTCGCTTCAGGACGACCTGATGCGCATCTTCGGTTCCGAGCGCATGGACAGCATGTTGCAGAAGCTCGGCCTGAAGGACGGCGAGGCCATCGTCCATCCGTGGATCAACAAGGCGCTGGAACGTGCCCAGAAGAAGGTCGAAGCCCGTAACTTCGAGACCCGCAAGAACCTGCTGAAATATGACGACGTGCTGAACGATCAGCGCAAGGTCATCTTCGAGCAGCGCCTCGAGCTGATGGAATCCGACAATATCGGTGAAACCGCAGCCGACATGCGCCACGAAGTGATCGAAGCGCTCGTCACCAAGCATATTCCTGAAAATGCCTATGCCGAACAGTGGGATATCGCCGGCCTCAAGGCCGGTATCGCCCAGTTCCTGAACCTCGACCTGCCGGTGGAGGAATGGGCGAAGGAAGAGGGCATCGCCGAGGACGACATTCTTCAGCGCGTTACCGAGGCCGCGGACAAATACGCCGCTGAACGTGCGGAACGTTTCGGCCCAGAGATCATGACCTATGTCGAGCGCTCGGTCGTGCTTCAGACAATCGACCACCTGTGGCGCGAACACATCGTCAACCTCGATCACCTTCGTTCCGTCGTCGGTTTCCGCGGTTACGCCCAGCGCGATCCATTGCAGGAATACAAGGCGGAAGCCTTCGAGCTGTTCCAGTCGCTGCTTACCAACCTGCGTGAAGCCGTCACCGCGCAGCTGATGCGCGTGGAACTGGTGCAGCAGGAACCGCAGCAGCCGGAGCTGCCGGAAATGACCGCGCATCACCTCGACCCCGTCACCGGGGAAGATGAGATGGCGCAGGGCGTGCCGGTCGCTTTCGTACCGGCCGAGGACCGCGACCCGAACAACCCCGCCACCTGGGGCCGTATCGGCCGCAACGAAATGTGCCCCTGCGGCTCGGGCAAGAAGTACAAGCACTGCCACGGCGTTTACGAACAGGCGTAAAAGGCCAGGGCTTTATGCCAGCAATCGATCGCCCGTAACCTGCGTTACGGGCGATTTTGTTTAGGCAGGATCATTGCTGCTGGTCGGGGTGTTGACTGGTATCGGCACTTTCCATATGGGAGCCGGATCATCCTGCGGAAACTGCTTTCATGGCCCCTCGCGATCTTGCCGCCTATATTTTTCTCGCGATTACGTGGGGCGTGTCTTTCCTGCTGCTTCTACATGTCGTCGCAGCCTTCGGCTGGATCGGCGCAGTCACGCTTCGCTCGCTCATAACCGCTGTAGCACTCTTTCTCATTGCGTGTGCGGCACGCCGGAAGCTTGCATTCTCCGCAAGCTGGCGCGCTTTCGCAATCGTCGGCGCAACGACGGTCGCCGGGCAACTGATCGGCCTGTCCTACGCGACGCCTCAGATCGGCACTGCGATGGCAGCCATATTGGTGGCGACCATCCCGCTTTTTTCAATGCTAATCTCGCAGATTTGGGGTCTGGAACGCCTGACGCGGCAGGGTATTGCAGGTCTCGTCATCGGCTTTGCCGGCATCGTCTTTCTCGTTGGTTTTCCCGCTGTTCCTGTCACATCCGGCTTTGTCATTGGCTGTGCTGCCGCTGTCGCCGCCTGCATCTGTGCCGCCTATGGCAGCAATTTTGCGAGCCTGCACCTCAAGGGGGTTGGATCCTGGGAAATAACCATCGGTTCCTTCCTGACAGGCGGCCTGATGACCCTGCCGCTTCTTTTCGCGGTGCCCTTGCCCGGAACGCCCGATCTCGTCGATTACGGTTATCTTCTGATACAGGCGGTCGTCATGAGCGGCCTGACCTACATCACCTATTTCAAGCTGGTCTCCTCGATCGGCGCAACGAAGGCGATCAGCGTGGAATTTGCCGTCACCGTTGTGGCGGTGCTTGTTGGCGCCCTGGTGCTCGACGAACCCCTGTCGCTTCCCCAGCTGTTCGGTGCCGGCATCATCATTCTGGGCTGCGCACTGGTGCTTGACCTCATGCCCAAGAAAAAGGCCCCGCCCACGCCGTCGGGTGCATGAAGGGTTTATTAGCGTTTTCCACCAATAGTCGTGTTGATCGTTACGGATCAGGCGGGATCGCGTTCGTCACGCGAGGGGAAAATGCAACCGGGCAAATCAGACTATGAGCATTATTGGGACCCGTTGCGGGCACTCCTCATGCTGCTCGGCATACCCTATCACGCCTCCCTGCTCTACAGCTATGCTTTGCCCTGGGACATCAAGGATTTCGAGACCAGCCCAGTCCTGACCGCGCTTGGGGCAGCGCTCGTCACCTTCCGCATGCCTTCGTTTTTTCTGGCGGCCGGCTATTTTTCCACCATGGTCATCGGCAGGAAGGGCAAGATGCCATGGCTCAGACAGCGCTTCCTTCGCCTTGGCGTCCCTTTCATCGTGGCCGTGCTCCTGCTTGGGCCATCGCAGCTTTTCCTGCTGAAACTGGCAGGTATCGCCAAAGGTGATATTCCCGCCGACCGGCTGCTCGCGAACCTGCCGGATTTGCTGCTTCCGGGTGAGCAATGGATCATGCATCTATGGTTCCTACCCGCCCTTATCATCTATTCCGGTCTGCTTGCCGGCCTGCTATTTCTGGCGCGGCGCCCGCCCCTCGCCTATGCAAGAGACTGGTTCGGCAGGATGCGGGGTCAATATCCTGCCGCGTTTTTCGCAGCGCTCTGCGCCTTCCCTGTTTTATGGGAGCTGACGGTTTACGGTTCGGGCCTGCTTGCTGGCAAAAATGGGAACAGCCTTCTCGTTCTCTATGAACGGGCCTCCGACCCTTACGCGCGTTACGTACCGTTCTTCCTTATCGGGGCTTTGCTTCATCGCGACCGGGCTCTTTTTCACCGCTTCCGCCAGACGGGCATCCTCACGGGCGTCATCGCGTTTGCCGCGATCGCGGCAGCGGTTACGCTGCGGTTGGAATATCCTTTTTCGAACTCGGCCCTGCTGGTACTCGTCTCCGCAATCGCCGCCGTGGCGGCAAGCCGCCTGCTGATCGACATCGCCTGCCGCTTTTTCGACCGGCCAAGCCGGCTTGCCAGGAGAATGACCGACGCTTCCTTCACCATCTACCTGGTTCACCACCCGCTGATTTATGCCTTCGGCACCCTCTTCATCCTGATCTCGCTGCCGCCGATCCTGGAATTCGCCATCATCGTCATCGCCACCACGATAACGGCTTATCTGCTGCATCAGGCGATACGCCGTAGTCCGCTTGCCCTTTTTCTCTTAAACGGGATCCGCAAACCGAGGCAGGTGGCCAATATCGGCACACAGGTGCCTGTCTCCCAAACCCTTCGTTAATGATAAGGTGCTTATAATCCAGTTGCCTACTCAACTGGAAATGATGGCGTGTGGATTATGGCTATCCTCAACACGGCGGAAAAAGCCTTACCCGCAGGCCTGCGCGCTAAACTGGCGCCGCTGGGGGCAAAAATCGCCGTCGTCGTTTCCGGCAGAGACGATGTCTCCCGGGCCCAGCGCATGGCGCTCGTCGCCTTTGCGGTGCGCATCATCAGCGCCGGTATCGCTTTCATCTCCCAGATCATCCTTGCCCGCCTGATGGGCGAATTCGAATATGGCCTGTTCGCCTTTGTCTGGGTTCTGGTCATCCTGTTCGGCAACCTCTCCTGTCTCGGCTTTCACACCACCGTCATCCGCTTTTTGCCCGGCTACCGCCTGGAGGATGCCCATGACAAGATCATGGGTCTGACCTCGACAGCGCGCCTCTTCGCCATGCTTTCGGCCAGCGCGCTTGCATTTTTCGGTTTCGTCTTCCTGTATTTCTTCGGCGAGCGCATCTCCGCCTATTACCTCATTCCGGTTTCGCTGGCGCTTTTCACCCTGCCGATGGTGGCGCTTGGCGATGTGCTGAACGGGACAGCGCGTGCCAACGGCTGGGCGGTTTCAGCCCTCAGCCCCACCTATATCATCCGCCCGGTGCTGATCCTGCTGTTCATGCTGGTGGCGATCCGTCTCGGCGCGGAAAAAACCGCGACGACAGCGATGCTTGCGGCCCTTTTGGCCACCTATGTCACCACGCTTTTCCACTTCGTGTTCATGAACCGCCGGCTCAACCGGCATTTCCGCAGCGTTGCCCGCAGGGTGCATTTCCGTCCGTGGATACGGTTTGCCTTTCCGATGTTCCTGATCGACGGCATCGGTTTTTTGATGACCAATTCAGATGTGGTAATCGTCGGTCTATATCTGCCGCCGGATCAGGTCGGCATCTATTTTGCCGCGGCAAAAACCATCGTGCTGATGCAATTCGTGTTTTTTTCCGTGCAGGCGGCTGCGGCCCCACGTCTGGCCGCGCTCATTGCTGCCAATGACAGGCAGGGGCTGGCCGGGTTCGCCAGCCAGGCGGCGCGCTGGGCCTTCTGGCCATCACTTGCCGTTGGCTGTCTCGTGCTTCTGGCAGGGCCGTTTTTGCTGTCCCTGTTCGGTCCCGGCTTCGTACAGGGTTACAAGCTGATGTTCTTCCTCTTTGCCGGCTTCCTCGCAAAAGCACTGATCGGCCCGGGAGAAACGCTGCTGAATATGGCCGGCAAACAAAAATTGTGCGTAGCTCTTTATATTATTATCTTCGGTTGTAACATTATACTCAACATGGTGTTGATTCCGGTCTATGGTCTGACTGGCGCTGCGGCAGCTGTGGCGATAGCAATGTGCGTAGAAGCTGTGCTATTGCATATTGCCATTCGCCGCACACTCGGGATCGTCCTTTTCGCCTTCAACGATCCCCGGGCGGGTCAAGACACTGGGAAGGCGGTGTAACGATAAGCATGTCCAGCGACCCAAAGAATCCGGATTTTCAGGACCCGCGCATCGCTGCGCTGATGGCGTCTACGGAGCGTGACCGCCCCGTGGCCGACAGCAGCCGGCGCGTGGGACGCGATGGCCGCGAATTCTGCATCTATCCTGGCCGGCTCGGTTACGACATGCAGGAAGAACTCGACTTCCTGTCCAACCGCGTCATGGAGGCAAATGTCTTCTTCACAGGGCGGCTTCTTGCGCCCGCCATGCCGCGTATCGATGACAAGTCCGTGCGCTTCGCCCTTATTCGCGACGAGAACGGCGCTAGAAGCCGCATGCGCTTTCTGATGCCCTTCACCGTGGAAAAGCCGGGTTTTTCCATCGGTCCCTCCATCATCCGTGGCTGGGCCAACCCCTTCGGCCCTCTCGGCACGCCGCTGGTCGATACCGAAGGTGCCGCAGAGACGCTCGACAATCTTTTCGATGCGCTTTCCGACCGGGAAATGCGCCTGCCGAATGTTCTGGTACTGCCGGATGTACGGCTTGAAGGGCCTTTTGCCCGGATGTTCAAGGCCATAGCAATCAGCCGCAACCTGCCGGTGACGACGACTGGTAACTATCAGCGGCCGATGCTGGAGAGCCTTCTGGACGGCGAAGCCTATCTGCGCAATTCACTTGCGCCGCATCATTTGCGGGAAATGCGCAGGCAGTGGCGACAGCTCGAAAAACTCGGGGCCCTTTCCTACACCGTTACCCGGCAACCGAAGGACATACGCTACCGCATGGAGGAATTCCTGGCGCTGGAAGCGAGTGGCTGGAAAGGCCGCAAACGCAGCGCGCTGGTGAACGACCGCTATCGCGCCGCCTTCGCCCGCGAGGCAATCACCAATCTGGCCGAAGCGGATGCGGTGCGCATTCACACCATCGATCTCAATGGCAGCGCCATCGCCTCCATGATCGTCTTCATGACGGCTGGCGAGGCCTATACGTGGAAGACCGCCTTTGACGAATCCTATTCGCGGTTTTCACCCGGCAAACTTTTGGTGCAGAAACTGACCGACTGGCAGCTGGACGACGCCAATATTCTGCGCAGCGACAGCTGCGCAGTGCCCGATCATCCTATCATGAGCCGCTTCTGGCAGGAACGGCAGGAAATGGGCACTCTGGTCGTCGGGCTTGCGCAGAACAGCGACCGTGACGTGCGACAGGTTTCCACGCAGGTGGACATGTATCGCAACACCCGCAACCTCGCCCGCAGCCTGCGCCAGAAAATCCTCTCCTTTGGGCGCAAGAACAGCTAATCCCGAAGGATGCCGCAGCATCCTTCGGTTTGGTATCGGACTATCCACGGGGCTGACGCAGCGTCAGCGCGAGGCCGTCCGGATCATCTTGCACAATTGGGTCAGTGCGGCGTCATATCCGCCGCCGAGAATATCGACACAACGACGGGCAAGCTTGATCTGCTCGTTTCGCGACATGTCGTTATAGGCCTGTATGGCATTGCGCATGCCACCAGGCGATACCGGCCCCGTGTTGCCGGGGTTTCCAGGATTGCCCGGATTACCGGGGTTCCCCGGATTGCCTGGCGAGCTGGAGCCGCCGATGCCAAGCCCGACACCAAGGCCAAGACCGCTCGATCCGCCCACATTCGCACCAACATTGGCATTGATGCCGCTGGAGCCGCCAACCGAAGCATTGGCGCCCGCACTGACACCGCTCGAGCCGCCGACGGATGCGTTGACATCCGCATTGACCCCGCTGCTGCCACCGACCGACGCGTTGACATCCGCGCCCAGTCCGCCACTGCTTCTGCCGCCGACATCAGCGCTGGCATTGACGCCATTGCTGCCACCAACGGAAGCATCGACACCGAGCCCACCGCTGCCATTGCCGCCCACACTGGCATTCACCCCGTTCTCACCGCCAATCCCGATATCCAGCGCGTGGGCGTTGACCGGTAAAATCAGACAGGCAGACAGTAACAAATTGCGAGAAAGCGCCCTCATAATTTCCTCCTATGAGTTCTGGCTTCTCCCGCCCCGCGTGGAAACTCCACGCAAACATCATAATTCAATTAGCAATTGTGTATATTCTAATTTATTAGTGGTATCTAATATTGCTTTAACGCCACAACCGTCGGTGTACCGATACGGGACGGACAAACGCCACTCTCCTTTCATTCCCCGCCCGGTAAAAGCTCTGAAATGAAGGCTGCAAACGCACGTCATTAGACAGGAAAAATCAGCTTTGGGGTTGCACGCATGCCATTGACCGTGATAGACGCCGTGGCATTACCACCGTTGCCCCAATGGCGGAATTGGTAGACGCGCCGCACTCAAAATGCGGTTCCGCAAGGAGTGCTGGTTCGATCCCGGCTTGGGGTACCATTTTCAAAACCGCATTGATTTTCTTCGTTTTATTCCGGTCGTCCAAAAAGACCGGTCGATTGCTTCGCGGCCATCAAGACACTCACGAAACTTTGCTCATTCGCCCCTCGAATATTACCGGGCTTTCATTTGCCAGATGCAAAGGACTGGATTAGACGAATCCGGGAATACACCGTTGAACCGGCGACTTAATTTCGCCATCACGCCCGCCTTTTTGAAAGCCCGTTCGGGATATCTGCTTCTTCGTGAAGTTTGGGGAAAACATCATGGCCACTGCAACAACCGCCGACAATAGCCGCACGCTCGCCGCTCTTGGCGTAACGGCGGGAATGATCTTTACTGTCGGCTCCGCCCTCGGTTTCCAGCATATTGGCGGTTATACGCCCTGCGCATTGTGCCTTTTGCAGCGCGATCCCTACTACTACGCCATTCCGTTGGGTATTCTGGCCATAGCGACCAGCATCTTCAAGCTGCCGGTTCAGATCACGCGGCTGCTTCTAGCCCTCATTGGCGTGGCGATGCTGATCGGCGCCGGGCTTGGTGTTTATCACGCTGGTGTGGAATGGGGTTTCTGGGCGGGGCCTATCACCTGCGCCACAGGTGCTCCATCCATCACCACCAATGCCGGTGACCTGCTTGGCAATCTGAATGCCATCAAGGCACCCTCCTGCAACGACGCTGCACTTCGGGTGCTCGGCCTTTCGTTTGCCGGTTGGAATGTCATTGCAAGCGTTGCGCTTGCGGCGGTTGCCTTTTTTGGCGCTAGCCGGAAAAGCCGTTAAACCGAAAAGCCGCGTTGCAGTCCTCAAAGGATCAGGGCTGCAGCTCGGTATCCCAGTAAAGATAGTCCATCCAGCTTTCGTGCAGGTAGTTGGGCGGGAACAGCCGCCCGTTATTGTGCAAGTCCTGAACCGTCGGCTGGAAGGGCTTCTGCGCAGGGAACATGCCCGCCTGCTTGGGAAGCTTGCTGCCTTTTCTAAGATTGCAGGGAGAGCAGGCCGCCACGACATTGTGCCACGTGGTTTCGCCGCCATGGGCGCGGGGAATGACGTGATCGAAGGTCAGGTCGTCCCGCGTGCCACAATACTGGCATTCGAACTTGTCCCGAAGGAACACGTTGAAGCGTGTGAAGGCGGGGTTGCGGGTGGGCTGGACATAGGTCTTGAGGCTGACGACGCTCGGCAACCGCATGGAAAAGCTGGGTGACGACACCGCGTGATCATATTCTGCAATGATGTTCACACGGTCTAGAAAGACGGCCTTGATCGCGTCCTGCCAGGACCATAACGACAAGGGATAATAACTCAGTGGCCTGTAGTCTGCGTTCAGAACGAGCGCCGGCAGGGCCTGTGGTGAAACTGCAATCGTCAAGGGCTTCTCCTGATCGATTCGGCATCTGCACTTGTATATTAGGTCCGTTGTTACAGGATTGTGAAGCCCATAAATGCAGCGGAGAAGAGCTTAATTTTTCAGCTCTAAAAACGTCTTTTTTGCGTTCCGGACATTCGGGCGGCGAGATAGTCGTCTGGCCACTATCTGGTGATGCCCCCAAGCGGTACCGAAGCGATTCGCCTGCCGACGAACGCTATATTCGTTCTCACCCTCAATGCGAGATCAGTGATATAGTCAACGCGACGAACGATTGGGAAAGCAGAATGCGTATCTGTCGTTCTGTCGAGGGAAGGAAACGGCCATGATCTTGCGCAGGCACCAAACGGCAGCGTTATGGAAGGGCCTGGCGGCTGGCGCCTTTGCCGTGCTGATGGGCCTGCCCGCTTCCGCTTCTGCCCAGCAATATCAGAATTTCGAAGTCACGCCGGATGGCCGCGGCGGTGCGCAGGGAACGATCGGCGGGCGCAATTTCGAGGTCTATCGCAATTACGACCGGCCGCCGGCAAGTCGCAGCAACTCAACCGATACCCGGCGTGAGTACCGAAACGCTGTGCCACAGCAGACATGTATCATAGATGCCGAGGGCCGCACCCGCTGCAAGTAAGCGCAAACTCACCGGTTTCCCCGCTGTTCTATCTCGCTTTAATAAAATTGGATTTCGCTAAAAAGCAATCTATCGACTTAAACGGCCCGCAACGAAGGGTCGCTATGTTGCCATGCACAAGAGACAACAACCGGGCAGAGGCAGAGACATGGCGAAGAGACAAATCCGTCTGGCAAAGACTTTGGCAGTTGCCGTCAGTGTGGCGGCAAGCATCGCGACAATGGCATCGGCCGCCCCGCTTGCGGGCCTAGCGCAGAACCCGACCGCATCGCGCCCCGGCCTGTTCATGACGACAAGCCGCCCGACAATTGCCCCAATCGCCTTCGCAAAATTTTGCGACGACGCCGCCGACCAATGTGTCCGGATTGGTGATCGCGACACGGTCGAACTGACCAAGCAGAAGCGCACGGAACTCCAGCGCATCAACGCCGAGATCAACACATCGATAGTCTATACAAGCGAAGCGGACGGACAGGACGAATGGAATCTGAACCCCGCAAGCGGTGACTGTGACGACTACGCGGTGACCAAGCGGCAACGCCTTCTGCGCGCCGGCTGGCCCTCGGGCGCCCTGCGCATTGCCACCGCCCGCACCCCTGCCGGCATAGGCCACGCCGTTCTGGTCGTCAGCACCAGCCAGGGCGATCTGGTGCTGGACAACCGCACCAACGTCGTCAAGCCTTGGAAAGCGGTTGACCTGAAATGGATCAAGATCCAGTCACACGAAAACCCGCGTGTCTGGCTGAAACTCTAGGTCTATCTCGCACAGGATAGTCATCTTCGAACAGGAAGGGGGCGCTCCGTTCCTCTTCAATCGCCGCGGCGCGCCTTGCGAAAATCGACACCGGCTTTCGCAATTCCCTGCCCCGGATAGCTTTGTCCGACGGGGCTTTGGCTGATGCTTTAGCCGTTGCATGGACCCAGGTTTTACGGGCTCTGTGGCGTTGGCTTTCAACACTCTTGACCTCGTGCAAGAGAGACAGTATCGGCATCTATGCCTAAAGTGCTCAACTGGATTCGCGGTCGTAAACAGCCAGCCCCCCGCGACGACCGGAGGCGGCGCAGAATAGACCTCGGCGACAAATCTCCGTCTTTTCCGATCTATGCCATTGGCGACGTCCATGGCAGCCTCGATCTGCTTTTGCAGGCGGAACAGAAAATCCTTGCCGATCTCGCAAGCAATCCATCCCCCGCTCTGGTTATTCTTCTGGGCGACTATGTCGATCGTGGCCGGGATTCCTGCGGTGTTCTCCAGCATTTGCTGCAACCACCGCCGGCGCCCCTGCGCCGCATCTCGCTTTGCGGCAATCACGAACAGCTCTTCAGCGATTTCCTCGAAAATCCGCAAGACAACATGCACTGGCTGGATTTCGGCGGCCGCCAGACGCTTTTGTCATACGGGGTCGATATCAGCTATTTCATGAACAACGGCCGTCTGCGGCTCCAGCCGTTCAGGGATGCGCTGATTGGCGCGATCCCGCAGGCCCATCGGCAACTTCTAGTCAGCCTGCCTATCTGCGTCCGCATGGGACCCTATTTTTTCGTTCATGCTGGCCTCAAACCCGGGGTGCCGCTTGAGGCGCAGACCGATGAGGACATGTTGTGGATCAGGGAACCCTTCCTGTCGGAAGGGGCGGGACTGGACCTTCTCATCATTCACGGCCATACGCCGGCGCCGGAACCACAGACAGGTCCGCAACGGATCGGCATTGACACCGGCGCGTTTACGACGGGCAGGCTTACCATTTTAAAGCTCACGGATGCGGGGCCGCGACTTATTGCCTGATGGCTTGCCATCGTTGGATCAGGTTGCACCAGCCAGACGCATCACAATCGCGATTTATTTGCCGTTCAGAATATTGCCGAGCACCGTCATTTGCCGGCGGTTCCATTCGACAGCGTCAAGGAACGCATTGTTTCCCAATTCCTGCCGCTGCTCCCGATTGGAAGAGAGCCGCACAATGGCATTGGCAAAGGCCTGATGATCTCCATCTTCAACGACAATCACGCCACCACGATATCCTTCTGAAAGCCCCCTCACACCCGTCTGGGTGCTGATCGTTGGGACACCCGCAGCCAGAGCATCAAGCAGTTTTATATTGATGCCCGTGCCAAGCGTGATGGGATTGATGGAAAGTGGCGCGCGCGTGAACGCATCCTTCAAGTTCTCCACCCGGCCAAGCTTGAGAACCCCCTCCATGTCCTCGACCTTGCCACATATGCTACCTGCCAGCACCAGGCGAATGTCCGGACGGGCCGCCCTCACCAAAGGCAGGACATTGTGAAGGAAACTATTGAGAGAAATGACGTTCGCGTCGTTGCCTGAACCGAGAAACAGAAAATCAGCGGAAGTGAAGTCTTCCACTCTCTGGCCGAGATCCAGAATATGGCTCACCGTTTCAACCGCCG
Organism: Rhizobium sp. TBD182; assembly: GCF_001950375.1. Lineage (NCBI taxonomy): Bacteria > Pseudomonadati > Pseudomonadota > Alphaproteobacteria > Hyphomicrobiales > Rhizobiaceae > Rhizobium > Rhizobium sp. TBD182. The sequence goes on from NZ_BDLN01000002.1 coordinate 416,695, forward strand.
GCGGCTCCCCTGCCAGCCGCTGCTTGAACGAACGTTCCTCTTCTTCCTGTATGGCGACAACGACATCGGCGCGGCGGAATGCCTTGCATTCCACGTCCGGCGGAACCGAGAACCAGTACCCAAATCTGTTGGCCGTGTTCACGAACGCCTTGTGACGATCGGCGAAGGAATCGTGGGTGTCGAGAATGCGAAGCACATCATCCGGCAGCCCAAGAAAAGCTCTCGAATGAAAGGCATATTCGACGATAACAGCGTTAATCCCGAGTCGACGCTGAAGATCCAGGACCTGCCTGCCTATTTCCGGATAATAGAACTCGTCGAGGTAATTGTAGAAACCGCTGTCGCGGCCAAGGAGCCGTTGAATTTTCCGACGGGTTCGAAATGCGGTCAACCCAATCTCGAACCTGAAGTCGTCGATGAGCCGTGCTGCAAACCCGCATGTTTCCCTGGACACGACGTGCATATGTCCGGCCCCAAACTCGAGCTCATGGGCCGCGGGATCGAAATCAGCTATCATCGGAGTATCGACATAGACGAAATGCACTTCATGTCCGAGGCTACGCACGGCGCGTGTCAGCTGGAGAATCCTGTTCCGCGCACCCTCGTTGGCGGGAACGGCAGGGAATACGGAAACAAAAGCGACTTTCATGAAAATGACTCAAGGCTGCTTGGCGAAGGTCTCGAACACCTGAAAATTCCTTTTGGAAAGGTCCAGAATTTCAGGCAGCTTTTTCCCGACTTTTTCGCGAATCTCATCGGCCTGATCCACGAAATTGATCAAGGCATTCTTAATGCCATCATCCGTATGGAACTTAGCGGGCGAAAGCAGCTCAGCCGCGGAGAGACCGAAATGCTGGTACAACCCTTCGAACTTGCCTTGATACGCAATGCATATCACAGGAACGCCCTTGCCCAGCGCAGCGATCGCAAGATGCATGCGTCCGCTGACGAGGCCATCGAGTTTACCGGCAACGCCTTTTAAAACCGGGGCTGGCCATCTGCCATCCAGATATCGAACCCTGTCTGTCTGTGAAGATGGAGCAAGCTCGGTAATGGCCTTGAGGCAGGCTTGATCGCCCACGTCTTTCCGGTAGTCATGCGGAATGACCAGCCAGCAGACCGGTCTTGCATCGGCAACGAACTCCAGTGCTTCGGCCCCGCGCCTGATGATCGCCGCGATCTGCGCGCTATCCGCATTCTTGAACAGCATGGGATGCAGATTGAAGCCCATGACCCTGTATCCCTCGGCGCGCTTTCGCGCGATCCACGAGATCGTATCTTCATCGGGTTCCGATGGGACAAGACTAAATGCAGAATCGGAAACCAGTGCCGCCTTGGCCGTGGCAAAGGCGTTCAGACGCTCGAGGGAAACAACGTCACGCACATTGAGCGACACCCCCGGATGAAGGGAGCTGTAGAACTTCGCCAAAGCGGGGTGCGGCGTTTCATTAAAACTGAAACCGAGGATAACGTTTTTGATCCCGGTGGCGGCAGCCAGATCAGCGCTTGCCAGAAGTTTTGCGCTGACCAGCGGATGATAATAGCCATCCATCACGTCGGCGCCGACAACGACGATGCAATCGTACTTCCGCATCGCGAATTGCTGGGCAAGGGCCTGGATGAAGTCAGGCTTTCCAAAGATATCGACGGTAACAAAGCCTCTCTGCAAAGCAGAGTCGCCAAAATTCGTTCCGTCGACGAGGATGTCTATCTCGACACTGGGATTGCTCGCACGGGCATTCTGCACGGTCGCCGTGATCATCGCGTCATCGCCGGCGGAACCGAACAGGGTGATGGGATCACCAGCCACGATCAAAAGCCGGTTCAGCCGATCTCCGACGTTGATAGGCTTGATACTGTGCTTCAGCTCTTGCAGATCATTGAAGAGTTGCTGGACCGCATTATCCAGATTGCGCCGCTCGTTATATTGCACCAGCTTCCGACGCAGTGGTGCAGGGAGTATTTTTTTCACGAGCTTGCGCATTTTCTTTCCTTTCGAGAACCGATTTTGCTCATGATGAGGGCGATGGCGGACCGGGCCTCGCTTCTCGCGGTCAGAGCCAAAAGCAACAGATATGCGACGCCGAACATACCACCGAGCAGGATGCCGGAGACGAGGTCGCCCGCACCCAGCATTTTAACTTCAGGTCGCATCCACTGAACGAGCAGGAAGCAGAGACCGCTGGAACCGAAGCTTGGCAAAAGCAGGAGGAGAATTCTCCACAGCTTGATGCCGAGTTCCCGGGCGACAAAATAAAATGTGAAAGGCGTCGAAGTGAGCTGCCCGAAGACAAACACGATGACGATTTCCCGGATGTTTTCCGTCGGGACAAGCAATATCAACAGGATGGTAGAGATTGCCTTGACCGTCCCGGCAATCAGCACCTTGTCTGGCCTGCCGCGTGCGGACAGAAACGGGCCGTTTTGAAACTGGACGCATTGCAATGCACCAAGTAGCAGCAGCGGCCGCGCAACCGCGTCGGCACCCTGCCATTGCGCGCCGAACAGGACGTTGCAGATCTCTGGCGCCAACGCAGCCGAGAGCACGAAGATCGGTGTCGAAAAGATCGAAGATATGGTGATGGATTGCTTGTACAGTTCCGCCATGCGCTCCCGCTCGTGCGATATGCGGGACAGCACCGTCAACGAAACATCATATAGCGCCGCCTGAAGCAGCTGCATGAGAAGCTGATAGAGCCTGCTGCCGACGGTGTAGAGCCCAAAGAGAGCAACCCCGTAACGCCCCAGGATCATGACGTCGATAAGCCGCGTGGCTCCGAAATCCACGATGCGCAGACCGAGAGCCGACGAGCCGAAGCGAAGCAATTCGAAAAAAGTGTCGGGCTTGAGCGTGGTGCCCGGAAGCCAGTGCGGTTTGCGCCAGAGCCAGATCAGCGTCACAATGGTTGCAACATAAGTCTGAACGACGAGGCTCCAGACGCCCAGGCCCATGATGGCGAAAGCAATCGCAACGCCACCGCCGATAATATTCGAAATGAAGGTTCTTATTGCCAGCGGCTTGAACGCGAGAGCACGCCGATAATTGACTTCCTGAAAAAGCGAGGCGGTATTCAGCGGCAGCAATATGCAGATTGCCACGATGATCGGTGCCAGCCCTTCCACCTCGAACCAGCTTTCCAGTCGGGGCGACAGCAGACAAACAACGATGACAAACACCGTTGCCAGCGCAACGGACACATAAAATGGCAGATTGACGTCGCTTGGCTCCAGATTTCGTTTCTGCACGATCGCATCTGCGAAACCGAACTCCGACAGCATCTGGATGAGCATCAGAACCAGGCCCGCCGTGGCGACCATGCCGTAGTCGGTGGGGCTGAGGAACCGGGCAAGAACGATGAAAAGAATGGAGGTAAAAAGCTTTCCACCCCAGTTCTGGACGACGGACCAGAAAACGCCTGTTATCGCGGCGCTGCCTATCGAACTTTGCTCCGCCATCAACCTGCCGCCTGCAAAGCCGGTCGTGACAGCCCGACCACCGCAGCGGCCAGAAAACGATCGAAGTCCAGCTTGGGGAAACGGACTTTGCCGATATTGCTTTCTACCATGTGCTCTTTCCTTGGAAGAAACGCTTGCAACGGACCCGGTCCGTTGCCGGTCTAAGATGCGCGTAAGGTTCGGCTTTCCCTGCTTTTCGCCAGCACGTCCTCGTAGAGCTTCACATAGTTCTCACCCACCCGGCGTGAGGTGGATTCCTCGACGATATTTCCGAAATCGGCCTCCGTCGGCAATTGCTCGCGCGAAAGCGTCAACACCCGGCGAATGCGTGCGGCAAGATCCGCGGCGTTGCCCGGTTCGAACAGCCAGTCGTGGTTGGTCTCGCCGATCAGTTCCGGAATGCCGCCCGAGGCAGCGCCGATGACCGGAACCCCCATCGCGTAAGCCTCGTAGATGGTGCGCGGCGAAGGTTCAGCCCAGAAGGAGGGAACGATGAGCACATCGATCTCTTCGAAGAATTCCTTCGGCTTTGCCCAGCCGACGAACTCGATCGGCAGGTCGCCGGCCTGGGCCTTGAAGCGTTCGATGGAATCGTCCATCGCGTGGCCGGCAACAAGACAGCGCCAGTTACCGTGGCCGATTTCCCTGAAGGCATCGACCATGTTGCCGACACCCTTTTCCGTGTTGATGCGGCCGATATAGCCGAAGGTCATCGGCTTGCCGGTTCGGTCGATCTGCCTGCGTGCGACCGGGTCGCCCTCCGGAACCGTGCAGGAATAAAAGATCACACGGCGCATGCTTTCCGGAAGGTGATGGAAAAGCCCGTGATCGACATGGGTTTTAAGGATTTCCGTGCCAACGCTTGCCACCGCGCCGATGTAGCGCTGCGTGAATTTCTTGGTGAAATTCACCACCTGACAGCCAAGATGGATGTGTTCGCAGGGCTTGCCGCCCTTGAACATGGCGGCGTTACCGCACAGAAGATCATATTCGCAGATCGTGTGGACGATCGGAATGTTGCGTTTATGCGCCGCCCGCCACACCAGCGTCGTCACATCCAGCAGCGAGTGCGTATTGAGAACATCCGGCTTGAAATCGTCAAGAACGGCTTCGAACTGCTTCTCGACGTTGAAATTCCATTGCTGCTTGATCTTCTGCATGCGCCTTTGCTGCGGCGTATATTGTGGCCAGTCCTCCAGCCAGAAATCGTTATTGTGGAACATGCGGTAGACGCTGACGCCATTGCGCACCGTTTTGGGTTCGGCCTGCCGCTCTATGCAGGCGGCACCGACCTCATGTCCCATGGAGACGAGTTCCTCGGCAAGATGTTCGACCGAGCGTTCGCACCCGCCAACGATATGCGGCGGATAAAGGCTGCTGAGATGGAGAATTCGCATACGGATACGCTCTATTTCCTTATCGAAAATTTATGACTTCCGCTTGGCCTCGCCCATGTTGCCGGATACTCCGGGACCAATGAGACATGTGCAAAAAACACAAAAGGCAGAGCAGATTTAACGCTTGAAAATATGAATAACCAAAAATCCACTTTCAAAAAGCACGGGAACTGACGGCATTTCAAGTGCTTTTTTTTCGCGGCGCGACAAAAGTCATGCCGTGTTGCGAAAAGAACCTGTCCCGTGTTAGCTTCATTCTCATATGAAAAAACGTACGGGCGGAAGCGGTGAATTCTGTTTCGTCCGCAGATAATATCATTAATTTATATATTTATTTCATTTCAGAAACATGGATTTGATGGCGAATGAAGATGCCAAAAACTTCCAGGACAATCTGACATCTTGAGAGGCGCCGCCGATATGATCGCGGCTGCTTTTTATAATCTCGCCGGAATGACCAGGAGACGCAGATGAACGGAAAACAGCCGATCACCATGGGCCACCTGACACGGCGCGGCCTGCTTTCAGCTGCACCTTTCGCACTGGTTGCCGCCACGGGTGTGCGCCCCGCTTTCGCGCAGACTCAATCCGTTTTTTCGGCCAGCACGGAAGCCTTTTTGGACAGTGTGGGCGTGTGTGGCCATTTCGCCCGCACAAACGGCATTTATCCGGAAAGCTTCGAGCGCATCCTGCCTGAACTGGAAGCGCTTGGTGTGGGCCACGTGCGTGACGAGGGACTGATTACCGCAAGGGACAGCCGCAACAGCCCGGCTTTCCAGCGCCTGCGCAGGATTGTGGCGGCCAACGTTCGCCTCACGATCATCTGTTACGACAATCTCAACCCCTACGTCTCAACGCCACTGAACAGGATTGCCGATTTCTACGACTGGTGCGACGGCGGCATCGAAGTTTTCGAAGGCAGCAATGAACCGACGCTGACGAAAGACCCGGCCAATGCGCCGCGCATTTCGGCAGAGCATCAGGCTGCACTTTTTGCAACGATCCGCTCAACTCCGGCCGTGAGCAACGTACCGCTTGTCGCGCCAAGCTATATCCAGGCGAATACGGAGCTGGCGCTAAACCTGCAGAACGTATGCGACTTCGGCAATATTCACCCCTACGCCGGAATGGAACATCCCGAAACGACTGGGCCGGGGGCGCTCTCCAAATCTGTCGCGGCCTCGGCGCATATAGCAGCCGGCCGGCCGGTGCTCGCCACGGAGATCGGGTACCACACCTCACTGCATCCGAAGACCTTCCATTTTCCCGTCACCGAAGGCATCAAGGCGCGCTACATGCCGCGCACGCTCCTGTGGTCCTTCATCAGCGGCATCCGCCGGGCTTACATCTATGAAATGGTCTCCAGCTTTGCCGAAGACGAGACAAATCCGGAATCGTCCTTCGGCCTGCTGCGCCACGATCTGAGCCGGACCCCTGCGTACGGGGCCGTTCGTGCCCTTCTTGCGCTTTGCAAGGCAAGTCGACAAACAGAGCCAGCGGAACGCAGCCTCGCTTTCCTCAACGATGATTCCGAAAGGTTTTCCCTGCGCTTGACAAGACCAGACGGCGCGCTGCTCGCCCCGGTGTGGCTTGGCATACGCGGCTGGCAATGGCCGGCGCGGATCGAAAATCCGCCAGCCGAACGTGCAACGGCATTTTCGGTAACCGGCCCGCATAGCCAAGTCATCGCGCACCGGTTCGGCGATGACGGTTCCGTAAGCCAGCGGGTAATCGCAAAGGAAGGTGGACAATACCGGCTTTCCGTCAGCGACCAGCTTACGGTGCTGGAGGTTTTCTGAACGGCGTGCGGGCGAAAATTTCCGGCCGACAAATTTTATATATCGTGTCAGCCTATTGCATGATAGCCTTCTGAAATAGAGCACTTTTGCTCGCTGCTGCGAGCGCAAAATATTACTGTATAAATTTTTTCTTTTTATAGATGATGACGATGCAAAAAATTGAAAAAGCGCCTGTTTCCGGGGCGCAGCGTCTCGATATTCTTCAAATGATGCGTGCCCTGGCGGCAATCATGATTGTTGCGCTGCACGCGCAGGTGAACTGGGAGTTCTCGCTCGTCAACCTCCATCTCCTGAGGCTGGGTGCGGGCGTCGATCTGTTTTTCGTCATTTCCGGCTTTGTCATCGTTTATGCCTCCCGGCCCTATTTCGCAGCAGAGGGAGGGCGCTCGGCTTTTCTTGTGCGCCGGCTTCTCCGCATCCTTCCTCTTTACTGGTTCGTGTTGACCATGCGGCTCGCCATGGCCGCGGTCGCCGTTCTTCTCAGCGCCAAAGCCTTCCCGTCCTTGCAGGCCGTCCTAACCTCCTACCTCTTCATTCCCTATGACAGCATGGGTTATGGTGACGCCTATCCGTTTCCAATCATCGATCTGGGCTGGACGCTGAATTACGAGATGTTTTTTTATGTCGTATTCGCGGTTTTTATCTTCCTGCCGCTGGAACGCGCCGTGCTGACAACAGCGGCTGTGCTGCTCGCCGCAGTGCTCATCGGCTCCAACTTCAGTCTCGCCTTGCCGTTTAGTTTCTGGTTTCAGCCCATCATTCTGGAGTTCGTGGCGGGAATGTTGCTCGCCGTGCTTTTCCTGCGCGGCGTGCGCCTGCCGCCCTTGCTGGGGATTGCGGTGGCCCTTTGCGGCGTGGCGATTTGGACGCTTATCGATCTGAAAAGGTTCGAATTCCAATGTAATCCGGGCTGTTATTCCTATACCCGGCTGCTCGTTTTTGGCGGTGGCGCGATTTTCCTGATGGCCGCGGCAACCCTGACCAGGGGCATCTCCCTGCCCCGTTTTGCGCAGCCACTGGCGAAACTGGGCGATTCCTCCTACGCGCTTTACCTGCTGCACCCGTTCATCTTTCGGGCATTCCTGGTTGCTTCCGGCGGCATCACCTGGCCGCAGGAGTGGAAAAATGTCGTCTATCTCATCGTCGTCGCCAGCACCATCGCCATCGCCCACGCATTTCACGTCCTTGTCGAAACGCCCGCAAATATCTGGCTTCGTGACCGGCTGATAACACCCCGGCGAAAAGTCGCCGTGTCCTAACGCCCAGAGGAAAGTCCTCGTGTCTGCTGTTAAGTATACCCCGAAGTTCCGTTCACAAGTTTATTTTAGCACTTGATCGTTAGCTAAGGCTGTGCGATTTAAAAAGAAAATTTTAGATGTTGGATAACCATATTCAGCATTTCAGCTTACTTAAAATCGTATTTTTTAAAAATTTGGAGAGTTGTGATGTCCCGCCTTCGTATTGGCTCGACGCTCACTGGTGCGGTATTGATTACCAGCCTCGGTCTTTTTTCCGCAGTCGCCAACGCCCAGAACGTGGAACCAGCGCCGCCAGCTGCCGGGCAGCAGACGCCGCCGGTACAGACTGCGACAACTGGCACACCCGTGAAGGCCGCCGACGAAACCAACGCCGCATTTCTGGCTCGCGTTAACAGCTCCAATCCGGACGCGGTTTCCCTTGCTGCCGCGGAACTGTTCAAGCAGTCTCCGACGCAGGCAACGGTCAAGGATCTGGCCGGGATCGCTTCCAGCACCGATGCGGCAAACGCCGACATCACTGGAAAGGTGACGAACGGCTTTCCGATCATTGCCGTTTCCACCAGCGCGGCGCAGTTCTCCGAACAGCTTTCTGGCCTGATCCTGAGCGACTCCAGCCAGTTGCCCACCATCGTCGCACTGGCCCAGAAGGTCGGCAACAAGGACTTCTCCGAAGTTGTCGGCGAAGGTCTGGCGCTCGCCTATTCTACGGCGATGCAGAGGGGTAACACGATACTTGCCGCAGCAATCCAGTTGCAGACCAAGGGTGTCGGCGTGCCCTCCGATCTTCTGATCGCCTTTAGCGAAAATGTTCAGGGAACGGCGGCCGGTCCGGCAGCGCCTGCGGCAGCTGCAGCTGCTGCCTCACCGATCGGTGGCGCCGGCTCTTCACCTGCAAGCGGCAACAGCATTGGCGGCTCGGGAGCGGCGGGCTCACCAGCCGGTACGGCACAGGCCGGCGGCGGAGCCGCACCGGTTGGCGGTGGCGGCAGCGGTGGCAGCACCGGCAGCGGCGGAACCACCACAACCAACAACTTCTTTGCCGCGCCCCTTTCAACCGGCAGCACCAGCACGCCAGTCAGCACAAGTCCCGTTTGAACCCGGTTTTGCCGCCCTTCCTGCGGGAATGGCGGCCGCTTGTCCTACCATGCAACCGAGACTTGGCGGGTGCCACGCCCGCCAAAAAGAGCGAGGCTGACAGTTGTTGCAAAGGCACGATCCCCTGACTATGGCCGATATCGACAAAAGCGGATTTACAGCCGACTTTATCGATATAGACGCCGTTCTTGCCACGGTCCGCCGACAGTGGCGCGTCGTTCTCGCGGCAGTCGCCATTGCCGGGACAATCGGTCTCGCTTATGCCGCGACGGCCGTTCCGATCTATTCAGCTTCGGCTACCCTTTTGATCGACCGCAACAACAGCCAGGTCGTCGAGCAGCTATCAACGATCGGCGGCGTCGTGGAGGACGAGGCTTCCATTCTCAGCCAGGTCGAGGTCCTGCAATCGGAAACCATCGGGATTGCCGTCGTCGACAGTTTGAACCTCACGGAAAATCAGGAATTCAGGGCAAACCGTGCCTCGCTTCTGAGTTCGATATTCGGCACCATCCGTTCGCTCGTTAACGTTTCGCAGTGGTTCTCGCCGGCAAAAGAGACCGTCATCGATGACGGCACCCTGAAGCGGGCGCTGTCGGACCGGCTGCTGGACGGTCTCAGCGTCAAGCGTATCGGCCGTACCTACGCGCTGGAACTGACCTACAACTCGACATCACCGGTTCTAGCCGCCCAGATCGTCAATGCGGTGGCGTCGGCCTATCTGGTGGACAAGCTGAACTCCAAATACGAGGCGACGAAGCGGGCCAGCGACTGGTTGTCCGACCGTATTGCCGAGTTGCGTCAGCGGGCACTCGACACCGACCTTGCCGTACAGAAATTTCGCGCCGAACACGGCTTGATCGAGACCGGCAATAACGGCCTGCTTTCCGATCAGCAACTGGCCGAGTCCAACAGCGCGCTTATTCTGGCGCAGTCGGAAACAGCCAGGTCGCGAGCGCGGGTACAACGCATCGAACATATCCTTGCCACAGACGATGTCGACGCCGTCGTCACCGACATTCTCGAGAGCTCGGTTGCAAACGATCTGCGCAAGAAATATCTCGAATCCTCGAAGATCGAAACGGAAATCACCCGCAGGCTCGGCAGCAACCATGTTCAGGCGGTGCGTCTGCGCAACGAAATGCAGGAATACCGCCGGCTGATGTTCCAGGAAATCAGCCGTATTGCGCAAAGTTACAAGAGCGATCTGGAGGTTTCAGAAGCAAGAGAGAAATCACTTGCGGAGAGCGTTGCCAAGGCTACCAGCGTCAGCAACTCGGCCAGCCAGACCCAGGTTCAGCTTCGCGAATTGCAGCGTGAAGCGGAAACTTACAAGAACATGTATCAGACCTTCCTGCAGCGTTATCAGGAAGCGATGCAGCAGCAATCCTTCCCCGTAACGGAAGCACGCGTGATTTCGAGGGCAGTTCCGCCCAACATTCCGAGCAAACCGAACAAACCGCTGCTTTTGGCGCTGTTCATGATCATGGGCGCCGCGGCCGGCGGCGGCATCGCCATGTTTCGCGAGTTCCGCGACCGTTTCTTCCGCACCGGAGAACAGGTTCGCGACGTTCTCGGGCTGGAATTTCTGGGCAACACCCCGCTCGTCCAGAACAAGCCGGGCACGGATGTGTTGCCAAAGGGACAGGAGGGGCCGCCTACCGCCACACGACCGTCCAGCGTTGCCCGCTACACTGTCGATCACCCGCTGTCATCCTTCGCCGAAACGCTGCGCAGCACACGGCTTGCGATAGATCTCGGCATTCCCCCGAAAACCGGCGCGCGGGTGGTGGGCGTCGTATCGGCGTTGCCGAGCGAGGGCAAATCGACGATCTCCATCAATCTGGCTCAGCTTCTGGCCGGACAGGGAGCAAGGGTTCTTCTGCTGGATGCGGATATTCGCAACCCGGGCGCCACGCGCGCTTTGGGGCGCCATGCTGCAGAAGGCCTGCTCGAAGTGCTGTTAGAAGGCCGCAATATGCGCGATGTGCTGCTGCACGACGAAAAGACGCGGCTCGCTTTCCTGCCAACGGTTGTCAAGCAGCGCGTACCGCACTCCTCCGAGCTGCTAACATCGGCGCAAATGTACAAACTGCTGGCCGAAGCGAGCGGTCTCTTCGACTACATCATCGTCGACCTGCCGCCTCTCGGGCCGGTGGTGGATGCCCGCGCGATGGCCGGCCGGATCGACGGTTTCGTCTTCGTCACAGAATGGGGCAAAACCGCCCGCAGGGCGGTACGCAATACGATTGAAAACGAAGTCCAGATCCGCAAGAAGTGTCTCGGTGTCATCCTCAACAAAGTGGACACGGAAAAGCTGAAGCTTTACCGGGCTTACGGTTCAAGCGAATATTATCACGCGCGCTACACGCGATATTACCATGATTAGGCGGGACGGAATGGCGGGCCTGCGTAAATTCTTCGCGGTCGTGCCGGTTCTCATCCTTTCCGTGTTTGTTTTATCCGTCGCCGCACAGGCGTTTTCCGAAACCCGGCGGTTTTCCGATGTCGTCGCCTTGGCAAGAATTGCCGACGACAAAAACGGCCTGGCGCACGATCTTCTGGCGAAGACGGTCGATGGGCTGCACACCGTCGTTGCGGAGAAAATCTGCCGTTCGGATATCGTCAAGGCCGGGTTACGGCTCGTTCTCGCAGATCTCGATGCAAATGGCCAAGATGCGACGTCGGAGGCCGGTGCGGCGCGTCTCGGCTTTGCCGAAAGCTATATTCGTCACGCGCTCTCCTGTTTGCCTGCAAATGGCGATGTGTGGCTGCGTCTTGCCATGGTTCGTTCGCTGCGTAACGCCTCGCCAATGGAAATCGCCGTTCTGATGAATTTTTCCCAACTTTACGGGCCTGCAGACGCCAACCTGATACGCGGGCGCTTCGTGATGTGGCAGCAATTTCCAAAAGACACACTGCCTCAGGCCGATGCGGCCCGCAATGCGGACACGGCAATCGTCTGCGGGAAGGAGGGGGAAATCCTGCGATGGACCCTGCGGAAGATCTGTCCGCAGCAGCCGCAGGCCGGCATGAAACGCACCGTGCCGCTTCCGTGACATAGCGGCCCGCCTCGTCCTTCTACCTTAGACATCGTCGCAGCAACAGTTATTGCAAAGCCGAAAGCCAATGTCGTCCATCGAAGCCCAATCAGAACCGCTATCCTCATCGCCACCGCGACCGGTTGCGTTTCCAGACTATTTTCGGACGGCCGCCATAGTCATCTTCTGGGCTATCTTCCTGCTTGCGCTTCTCAATCGCGGCGCAACTGAAATCGAGAGCCGTATCGTCGTCACCGTTGCAATTTATTTGTTGCTCGTGCCCGCCATCCTGTTGTTCGGGCCGCCCCGGGCTGGTTCAAGCTTGGCACTTGTGGCGACCTGCCTTTTGCTGGGGGCACTCATCATCCAGATGTGGCTGCAATCATCTGTGCCGGGTATTGCTCCACCCAATCCCGCCTGGTCGACCGCCGCCATGTTTATGCAGCTCGCGCCCGACGCCACGGTTTCGCTCACCCCGGCGGATGATCGGCTCGGCCTGTTAAGCGCCGCCCTGCCCTTCGGCGCCTTCATGGCCGGCCTCGTCATTTTCGATACCGACGAGCGCGCGGCAAAAGCGCTGCGATGGTTCGCAATTGCCGGCGGATGGCTGGCACTGTTGTCAATCGTGCAATTTCTGCTTTTTCCAGAAACACTCGGCTTCATTCAGAAGCGCTTCTATCTCGGCAGCCTGACCGGCCTTTTCGTCAACCGTAATACCGCCGCCACCTTCTTCGGTCTCATTCTCCTGACCCTCGTCGTGATGCTGCACAAACGGCTGACGGCTCCAGACTGGGGAATGGTCAGGGCGCTGGTGGCAAATCGCCTGACCGTTCCAGTCGGCCAGAAACGCCTCATCCGCAAGGCCGCCTTCATCGGCGTGCTCACTGCCTTTTGCTTCATCGCCCTGATGCTGACCGGATCGCGCGCCGGCATCGCATCAAGCTTTGCGGCACTGAGTTTCCTCATTCTTCTGACCGTCTTCAACTCACCCATCAAAACAGGCCGCAACGCGGCTGCCCTGCGGCGCAAGCGGCGCGGCACGAAGCGCCGCGCGGCGATCGTGCTCGCCATTACGCTTGGCCTGTTCCTGCTCTTCGCCAATCGCGTGGCGCTTCGCATGGAAACGCGATTGGAAGACGACATGCGCTTCTGCTACATGCCGGGCATCGCGCGTGCCATTTCTGACAGCTGGCCTTGGGGAACCGGCCTTGCAAGTTTTACGGAAACCTATGCGCCCTATCATGCGGCGCAATGCGGGGTGGACGCCATCGTCACCCACGCCCACAATGTCTATGCCGAGGGACTGCTGACGCTCGGCCTCGCATTTCCATTTTATGCGGCTTTTTTCGTGCTCGTCCAACTCGCCATTTTTATTCGCGGGGCGCGCAAACGCAAAAACTACCGTTACGCCTCCCATCTCGGCCTTGCCGGGCTGCTGCTCGTCGCATTGCATTCGACACTCGATTTTTCGCTGCAGATCCCCGGCTTCGCAATGGCTTACGCGGTATTCCTTGCGCCCGTCGTCACGCTTTGTCTCAACCCCCCAGGGATTGGACGGGACCGGTCGCGGCGGCGCGAACCATCTCCAAGCGATCCCGCAATGCCGGCCTAGATCAGTCCGGATGGGCAGCAGCCATCATTTCGCTGATGCGCAATAGTTGTAACGATTACAAACCACACAAAGACGCGAGAATTTGGGCATGCGGATATTGCAAATAACGTCGCTGTTTTCTCCGGACCGGGTCGGCGGCGCGGAGATATTCGTGGAAGACCTAGCGCGCGGGCTGGCGGAGAATGGACACACGGTAGCGGTGGCGGCGATCTCACGCAAACAACAGGCCGTGGAGCTGCGGGATGATTTCGCCGTTTACCGCCTCGGACATACCACGCCGTTTTTTATCGGGGACTGGGAAGAGCAACCCGGATGGAAGCGAAAATACTACAAGATCGCCGTGCAGCTGGATCCGGGTCTCGTGCGCCGGCTTGCCCGCGTCATCGATGATTTCCGGCCTGATGTCGTCAACACCCATTCGCTGTCGGAGCTGACACCGCTGATCTGGCCGATGATCCGCAAGCGCGGCATTCCGCTCGCCCATTCCCTGCACGATTTCACCAGCATGTGCACCAACGGCTCCCTGTTTCATGACGGTCACATCTGCGACGGCACCAGCAAAAAATGCCGCGCCTTCTCTTACCTGCACCGGCGTTGCCAATGCGCCGTCGACGCTGTCGCCGGTGTCGGCCACGATATTGTCGAGCGCCATGTGCAGGCCGGCTTTTTCACCCATGTACCGGAAAGCCGCCGCACGGTCATCTGGAATGCCATCGCGCCGCCAGCTTCACAGACACAGCGCATTCCACGCGCGCCTGGGGACCCGCTTGTTTTCGGCTATCTGGGCCGCATCGAGGCGCCCAAGGGTGCAGATCTCCTGATCGAGTCGCTGCCGCTCCTGCCGCCGAAGGGCTGGCGACTGGTCATGGCGGGTCGCGCGCCGGGCGGCATCGAAGCCTACGAGCAAAAAACCGCCAACCTTCCGGTCGAATTTCCCGGCTACGTGGACGCCGATAGTTTCTTCGCCGGTATAGATTGTCTGATCGTTCCACCACTCTGGCCAGAGGCTTTCGGGCGCACGGTCGCTGAAGCTATTCTACGCGGTGTGCCGGTTCTCGGCGCTAATCTCGCCGGTGTCGCCGAACAGATCGGTCGGGACCGGCCGGAACGCCTTTTCACGCCGGGCAACGCCGCCGAGCTTGCCGCCCGCATCACTGACGCGATGCGCAACCCCGCCATTCTCGCTGAAACACCGGAAACCAAAGCGCGCATTTCGCAGGGCGTCGCGCCCGAACGGGTAATCGGGGCATACGAAACGCTTTATTCGGAGCTGCGCAGCGGCATCAGGGCATGAGCCGCAAGATTTCACCCGGGGACATGACTCCTAGACGTCAGGTCTGTTCATGGAAAACCTGCGCATAGCTTTCCGCCGCCTTCTGCCATGAATACAGCTTGCGGTTTTCATAACCCGCCTGGCGAAGATCGCTTGCCAGATCCGGCTCCCGAAAAAGCCGCTCAAGTGCCGCGACAAGGCTGTCAGAGTCCGCGGGATCGAAGGTGAGTGCGCCCTTTCCGGCGATCTCCGGCGTTGCGGAACGGTTGGAGCAGACGACCGGACACCCCAGTTGCTGCGCCTCGAGCACCGGCAGGCAGAACCCTTCATATGTGGAAGGCACACAAAGGCAGGCGGCGTGGCGGTAAAGGTCTGCCAGTTGATGGTCGTCTATGCCGGAAAGCCGGATCAGTCGCGCCTTCAGCTCCGGATCATCGAGCACGCTGCCGATTTCCTCGGCATCGTCGCGGCCAACATGCACGACGTGCAAATCCGGCCTAACTTTGCCAATCACGGCAAAAGCCTTGCCCAGAAGCGAAAAGTTCTTATTCGAAGTCGCGTTTCCGACCGCCAGTATGTAGGGCGCGGCAACTGGCGGCGGGCCGTTTAAACTCGCTAGATCGACATTCAGGGTGCTGTCAGAATGGATAGTCAGGCTTTTCCCGGCAGCCGATGGATAAAACTGCGCCAGATCCTTACGCGTCGCTTCCGATACGCAGGTGATCCGGTTCGAACCAGCCATCATCAGTCGAAAGATCAAATCCGTCGTCAACGTCGCCCGCCAGCCGATCTGTTCGGGGATGGTCTTGAAATAAAGATCGTGAACCAGTGTGACGCGCCGTTTGCCGCCGCTGGGACTTCCGAAGGGATCGGCGTTGAACAGCACATCGATGCCGAGCTTGCGGCAAAGTGCCGGCAACGTCATAGCCTGACGCAGCACATCAAACACCATGATACGCGGCCGCGGCGTCTCAATCAGCTGAAGGCGGCTTTCGCGCAGGTTTTCGGGCAGCTGTGCCCGCGTCCAGGGAGAGCGCAGGATGTAGTCGTCCCGCGTCTGATCCAGCAGCCGCTCCAGCAGGCTGAAGGTCACGCGGGCGACGCCGGAAGGTTTGCCGCCATACTGGCTCGGCATGTTTACGAGAATACGCATCCTGACCCTTCCGCTTGCCTGCACTTTCTGCCCGAATTGATCGCCAAGAGGCCCCTCACACTGCTTCCGACAGCAAAGCGGAAACGGACCGGCAGGTCTCCTCCAGCGAAAAACGCCGGCTCACATCCTCGCGGCCCTGCTGCGCCAGCCTTTCCGCCAGAGCCGGCTGCGACAGGATGCAGCCTAGTGCTGCCGCAAGCGCCGATGCGTCGCCCGGCGGCACCAGAAGACCCGTTTCGCCGTCCCTAATGATTTCGGTAACCCCACCACCGCGTGTGGCGACAACCGGCCGCCCGCACATCATGGCCTCGACCACCACCCGCCCGAACGGTTCGGCGACAACAGAGGTGTGGGCAACGGCATCCATCGATGCCATCAGCTCTGGTACATCCGACCGGAAACCGAGGAAGCGGATACGACCATCCAGACCGAGTAGGGATGCCTGCTCGCGGATGCGCGTCTCATAGGCGTCCTGCCCGAATAGCGCGCCGCCAACGATGACGGCCTGAACGCCATCCATCGCCGCGATCGCGTCCAGAAAGACGTGCTGCCCCTTCCATTCGCTCAGCCGGCCGAACAATCCGACAAGCGGTTCGGGACCAAGGCCCAATTCCGTACGCAACCGCGCAGCTCTGCCGGGATCGTGGGCCACAGCTTTTGCGGGGTCGAAGCCGTTATAAACGATGCGGACCTTTTCTGCCTGCCCGCCGGCTTCAACGAAAGCCCGGCCGGTTTCCTGCGAATTGACGGCCACCAGCCTTGCGAAAAGGCGCGCGAATGCCAGCGAGGCATGGCGATTGGCGGAGCTGAATGCGGGATCGGTGACTATATCGTGCAAAACCCAGACAAGTGGGCGGCGGCTGAGTTTCGCGGCAAGCGCGCAGACGAACAGCGCCTTCTGCGAATTGGCGCAGATCACGTCGTAATGTCTCGCCTGCTGGCTCAATTGCCAAGCGACGGCGACAACATCAGCAGCGCCAAGCAGCATTGCGCCAAACGATGAATCACGGCGGATCGACAGCATTTTTTCGCCAGCGGATAACATGACCGGAGGCCTCCCGGCCGCTGCCAGATCATCAGCAGCACCACCGCCACTGAGAAAACACGCTCGCCAGGAATGCGGTCCGGCCTTGACGAGGTCCGTCAGAAAAAGCTCGGCGCCACCCTTCTCTCCTGTGTGACTGACAAATAGAGCGGATGTCATGACATCACCTGTGAAGTACCAGAGCACCCAAGTTGCCATTGTCCTAAATTGCGGGCATGAATGGACAGCGCGTGAAAATGAAGAGTGCACTTGCCAACGGCAGGGATAGTTTCACCGGCAATTTCATTATAAGAACAACAATGCTTGATTGTGGTTAGAAAAAATAACATTCAAACCTTTATGCGGATAAAAATCCGATATACGTAAATTAAAAGAAAAATATTCTATCTCTATATATTTTAAAAGAAGTCGAAGAAAAATTCGTGACGTATAATTTTACTGCTTTTCGCCGTCCCGTTTCCTGCGTTTTGTCCCCCGGCCTTTCGGCGGAGTTATCCTAGGGCCAGGCCAGGAGAACGAACGATGACACCGCTCAAACGCAACATATGCATATATATGACCGGAACGGAAGAGGTGCCGGCATGATCGGCGTATCGCTCGGTATCACCCCCCGAAACATCCCCACCATGGTCCCTTCCCTGAACGCGCTCTCACCCTTGCGCGCGCGTTTGACTGCGGGTCAGAATGCCACGATCTTCGTGAATGGTGACAGCACCGCCTATGCCGATGCCGGACCATTCCAGCAGTTCGCCATGATGCTTGGCGATCTGCACGACACAAGGGTTGTGCTGCACCGCTGGGCAGAATGGCAGACAAACGCCCCCACCGGGCCAAAGGCCTATGCGGATTCGGTTACGCTGCGCGCAGGCATGGGGCCAACGCTCACGGTCTATCTTGCGGCACTGCCCGGCGGCATGGCCGGTTACATGCTCGCGGACCAGCGCGCGGCGGCGTTGAAGATTCCGCGTCCCGACCTGTGCATCACGCATCATGGGCATAATATGCAGAGTTTCGAGACGCCGGGTGGTATCCTAAGCTCCGGACGAGCCGCCCTGCTCGGACCGCTTGGCATGATGGAGTGGCAATGGCCGGGTGCCCCCCAACTCATCACCACCCAGAACCCCTGGCGCGATAGCACCGGTTACGACAAGGTCTATAATGCGATCCTTGACCTTGCCCGAGCGCACCCGGGCCTCACGCTGGTGGATACACACGCGTCATTTGTAGCGAGAGGCAAGGACCATGCGCTTTACCGCGACAACGTCCATCCGAACGATGCCGGATCTCAGCTCATCGCCCGAACCTTGTTCAGTTGTTATCTGGCATCGGCGCCCGATAACGTCTTTCAGACACCTTGCTGGCCGAAACTTCCCGCCGCCAATCTTATCGTCAACGGCGATTTCACCGATTGGACGGGGTCCGCTCCATCGGGTTGGAATCTCATCGCGCCGGCCTCTGCCGGCAAAACCGCCGCAGTGACCTTTTCTCCTGCCTTCGCTTACAGCCTGGATCTGCGTGCAAACGGCAGCCAGTCAGCCGCGCTGTTTCGTTATTTCCGGAATTCAGAGGCAGCCGCGATGATTGGCAGAACCGTCTCCTTCGCGGTGCTTTACAAAAATAGCGAGGGGCAGCGTGCGCCCTATGTCACACTGGTTGCAAAAAGCGGCGGCGCAGTCCGGACGATCAGTTGCTCCGCGCTTCAATTTGGTGGTGCAAACGCCCTCGACAATAGCGGCTGGATGTGGGCGACAGCCAACGACATCGCGATCGATCCTGATATCAGCCCCAGCGGATACGGTTTCTATGTGAGGATCATGCCGGCATTCGGCGTGAGCGCGCCGGTTTCCAACGAACCGCTTTACATACAGCGGGTGATCGCCGTTGAGGGCGCTCTGCCAAAAGGCAATCTGAGCGACTGAAAACCATAGAAAATTGTCTTGCGCGGCAACGTCATCAAGACCACTATTCATCGTCATCACCCTGTCGCCTCATGGTGATGACGTCCTCTCCCACAGGGCCGCACCAAGGTCCGCCAGTGAAGGAACAGGCCGGGAATGACCAGAAGCACAAATATGGCGGCATCGCATCAGTCCCCGTTGCCGGGTTTCGTTTTGGCGATGCCTCTTTATCCTTCAAAAACCATACAGGTGCCCGGTCTCTCTCTGGCGATCTTCGTTTTTTCCATTGGCTTTTTCATTCAATGCAATGTGCTGACCAGCAATCTGGGCCTGCGCTTCCTCAACATCACCGACATGCTTGTCCTGATGACGCTACCCGTTATTGCCCTGCTTTACATTCGCTGTCTGACGCCCTCGATCATCCTGCTTTATCTCGTTCCGCTAACCATTTTTTTTGCACTTTCGGCTGTCTTTGCCGACGAACGTGGCGAAGGTGAATTTTACACCACCGCGATGGCATATTTTTACGCGGTCTATTTTCTGTTTTTTGCCTATATGCTGTTTAAGGAGAACCTTCTCGAGCTGTTCTGCTGGGGCATCTTCGCAGGCTTCATCGCGGTGACGATCCTGCTTTTTCTGGACATCGTCATTCACGACCAGCTCGCCTCCCTTGGCCTCTCTTTCATGTTCGATGAAACCGCCGTGCTGGCAGCTGCGGCAAAAGGCGAATTGAGC
The DNA here is from genome assembly GCF_001950375.1 of Rhizobium sp. TBD182. Taxonomy (NCBI): domain Bacteria; kingdom Pseudomonadati; phylum Pseudomonadota; class Alphaproteobacteria; order Hyphomicrobiales; family Rhizobiaceae; genus Rhizobium; species Rhizobium sp. TBD182. The sequence continues at coordinate 436,455 of NZ_BDLN01000002.1, forward strand.
CCGTTGCTTTTGCGTGTCGAAAAAGCGGGAGGTATCTGGCCGGTGGGCAACACAGCCGGACCTGCCTTTGCGTTGGCGGGTGCGGCAGTCGCCTATCTTGCCGAAAGGCAAAAACGTCCAGCGCTGTTTGCCGTATTTTTGCTGGTCTATCTGGCGAGTTTCACACTTACTCTCAACCGGTCCGGAGTATTTGCGGTTCTTGCGATCGGGGTCTATTTCTACATCAGAAATTTTTCCATCAAAATGCTGCTCAGCACCTATTTTGGTTTTGCCTTGTCCGCCCTTGTCATCGCAGCTGTTTTGCCATTGGGCGCTTTCGATTTTGCAGAACAGATCTTTTCAAAACGGTTTCTAGAGGACAGCAACAGCAGCAACAATGCGCAGGAACGCTGGGATACGCTCACTGGCGGCTTCCAGGTGATGCTCCATCACCCTTTAGGCATTGGTTTTACCGCTCGATACGAAGAACTGTCGAGAATATCGAGGATCGGAACGCCGCATAATGGCTTTCTCGCCACGGCCTATGCATCCGGCATAGGATTTGGCCTTCTCAGCGCCTTTGCGCTTGTTTACGCGATCGTCCGGAAACGAAAAGTCGGTTTCTTCGCCTATTCGGCGATCGCAATCGTCATCGTCTATCAATTTGAAGAGCTGAATTTCAATCCCGTTTTCATGGCCTATATGGGGCTCGTACTCGCCTATACGTTCATTGAGCTGGATTTCAGGTTCTTTCTGAAAAATACGATGATGCGGATGGCTGGAATGGCAGAAGAGGACGCTTTGGCGACGGCACGGCCGGCATAAATTACGGCGAGGTTCTCTCGCTCCAAACCGCACATCCTTGCTGCCAAAATTTGTTCCGTTTTCAAGTGGGCGCTTTAGGTCACTTCGATGATTTCAATATCTTTGCCGCCCAGGCTGACAACATCACCGGCAGATTTTCCCATCAGCAATCCTGCGACCGGGGAGACATAAGACATCGATCCATTGGCCGGATCGGCTTCATCCTCGCCTACGATCCGGAACCGTTGCGTCCTCCCGTCATCACGGCTGAATGTTACCACGCTGCCGAAGGCAACGGTGCCATCAGCAGGAGGGCTCGGCATCAACTGGGCGGTGCGAACGCGCTCCGCGAAATACCGAATGTCCCGCAGAGGATTGGCTGAAAGCCGACGTCTTTCATTGACGTCTTCGACGGCATTGGCCGTTTCGCAGGCTTCGCGCGCCAATTGCAGCTGCTGCTCCAGCGCTTTCAGCCCAGCCTCCGTCACCAGATTGGGATGAGGCGAAATCACCCGGTCCGGCAGAACCGTTTCGGCTGCGGTTTCGGCACTATCTTCCTTGGTAAAGGCTACACTCAATTCTGGCACTCCATTCCCATGAGATGCCGCTTTGAGCATCTCCCTTTCCGTCCAATCCTGCCACCGCCCATTGCAATGCTGCAATAGCGTGCACCACAGAAACCGCCCATGTACCCCTCATTTCTGGCTCTAACAGGAGGCTTTTCGCCCTGTTAGGGTATTGCCCAAGAGGAGTGAGAAAGCCAACGCTAACGGACAGGAGACGGTCAATGGCCCGGACAGTATTGAATGCGCTTGGAGACACACTCTACTACAGCGACAATTCCACCGGATTTTTTTCCGCCACGGGTTCCGGACCGCTGCTGACAGGCACTTCCGGCAATGATTCCATGTGGGGCGACAGTTCCGTCAATGTGACAATGGCGGGCGGCACGGGCGACGATATTTATTACCTCTATTCCAGCATTAACCGCGCCGTCGAAAATGCCGGGGAGGGTATCGACACCATCGACACCTGGATGAGTTATACCTTGCCCGACAATTTCGAAAACCTGCGGGTAACCGGAGATGGTCGTTATGCCTTCGGAAATGAGCTGGACAACATCATAACCGGCGGATCGGGCAGCCAGACCATTGATGGCGGGGGCGGTAACGACGTGCTGATCGGCGGTGGCGGTGCGGATACATTTGTTTTTACGAGCGGCAACGGTACCGATCTCATCATGGATTTCAGCGCCAACGACACAATCCGGCTTAACGGTTACGGCATCACATCCTTCGAGCAGCTCGTCAGCAATGCCACCCAACAGGGCGATAATCTCTGGCTGAACTTCGCCAACGGCGAGGCCGTCGTTCTTGCCGGAACGACCATCGACGATCTTCAGGCCGACCAGTTCGAGCTCAGCCTCGACCGATCATCCCTCACCCAGACCTTTGCCGACGAATTCGATGCACTTTCACTTCGCAGCGGCGATCAGGGGACTTGGGATGCCAAATATTGGTGGGCACCGGAAAAGGGAAGCTCGCTGACGACGAATGGCGAGGCGCAATGGTACATCAACCCCGCTTATGCCGGCACATCAGAGGTCAATCCCTTCAGCATCAACAACGGTGTCCTGACCATCACCGCCGCGGAAACCCCGCAATCGATCGCCAACGAGGTTGAGGGCTATGATTATACCTCGGGTATGCTGAACACCTATTCGTCGTTCAGCCAGACCTATGGTTATTTCGAAATGCGCGCCGACATGCCGACCGACCGGGGCGCTTGGCCGGCCTTCTGGCTTTTGCCGCAAGATGGATCCTGGCCGCCGGAACTCGATGTCGTGGAGATGCGTGGGCAAAACCCCAATACGCTGATCATGTCCACCCACTCCAATGCAACGGGAGAACAGAGTTCGGTCATCAACAATGTCAGCGTGCCGAGCACGGAGGGGTTTCACACCTACGGCGTGTTGTGGGATGCGGAGCATATTACCTGGTATTTCGACGATGTCGCCGTGGCGCAGACGGATACGCCTGATGACATGCACGACCCCATGTATATGGTCGTCAATCTTGCTGTCGGCGGCATGGCAGGAACGCCGTCGGCGGTTGATTTCAGCGACGGTTCGCAAATGATGATCGATTACATCAAAGCCTATTCGCTTTCCGACTGGGCCGCGTAACGAAAAACGCCGGCAGTTGCGTTCAGAACTGCCGGCGCTTCAGACCTCAGCCTGTCGGCTGGGCCTTGTTCAGTTCAGTCATTCAGCCGCGATCTGCATCCGCTCAGTGTAGAGCGACATGAGATGACGCGCCGTTTCAAGACTCGCGGGCTGTTCGGCACGGTAGCGGCGGCCGATTTCCATCATCAGCACGGTATCCGGCAGGAAGGTCAGCTCCGAGAAGATGCCCTGCCAGTCGATATCTCCCCAGCCGAGCGGCATATGCAGATCGCCGATGCCGAGAGCGGTATTTTCCTGGTCGAAATACGGCTGATAAAAGCCCTGCGGCCGGCCGAAGGAATCGTGCACATGCAGATGGCCGGCAACCGGCGCCATGGCACGAAGCTGTTCGCGAAAATCGAGCCCGCGATAGGTGGATTCGAGATAGGCGTGGCTGAAGTCGATCAGCGCCACGACGTTATCATGGCCGATGGCCTTAACGGTCTGGGCCACCTCGGCAGGCGTCTGACGATATTGGCCGGGTTCGGTGGAGAAGATATTCTCAAGCGCGACCCGCACGCCATAGGGCTTGCAGAATTCCGCCAGCTCGAAAAGCGCCTCCCGCTCACGGGCATCGGCATCGGCCCGCTCGGCGATCTGGTCGGCACGCAGGGCACCACCATGCTGAACGAGGATGCCCGCGCCGATGCGATCGCACAGGACGGCCAGCGCCTTGGCTGCATCTATCTGGTAGCGGCACGTTACCGGGTCCATGAAATTGGACGAAACAAGACCGTGCACCGTGTAGCGGAAGTCGAATTCTTTGGCCAGCGCCACGAACCGTTGAGCGCGGTCCTCGATGATGCGACCGCCTGCGATCAGATCAAGGCTCGTTGCGGCGATTTCAACGGTGTCGCAGCCAATTTCGGCAAGCGCACGCAGATCGCTTTCGAGTGTGGCCAGTTCACCGTCGTCCGAACTGGCGTTGAAGCCGGTTCCAATAAGATTGCTCATGTCATCATCTCCAGGGGTAAGGAAGGTCATGCGAGTTCAGGCTGCCGTACGGCGCGGCGCGCCGTATCGAACAGGTCCGGGCGGTCGATATTGACGTAGTCTACCCCGGCCAATGCGATCTCATTATGAAGGTTGGCATCATCGCCGCCATAATAAACCATGATTTCCAGACCCGCCTTGCGGCATGCCGCGACAAGGCCGGGCTTGCGCATCTGCGCAGGTGTGATCTCGATGATCGAGGCATGGTGAACAGCCGCAGCCAGCGAAGGCGACTTGGCGATATCGAGCGTCATCATCTTGCGGAATTCCGGCGCGGCGGCGGCCAGGCCCCGGCGCATTTCTTCGGAGAAAGAGAAAAAGAAGGTATCGCGCACCATGCCGAGGCTTCGTACCAGTGCCGCCACCTTGACGGGATCGCAATATTTCAGCTCGACATAGACGCCGCAGCGGCCGCGCAAATGGCTGAGATAGGCATCGAGCCGCGGTACAGCCGCACCCTTGAAGTTTTCGCCGAACCAGCTGCCGGCATCCAACGCATCGATCTCGCTCGACAGCATGTGGCCGATGGGACCCGTGCCATTGGTGGTACGATCCAGCGTTTCGTCGTGAAAGACATAAAGCACGCCGTCCGCGCTCTCGCGCACGTCGAGCTCGATGTAATCCGCTCCCTGCAGCAAGGCGAGGTCGGCGGCGGCGAAGGTGTTTTCGGGCGCAAAATGGTTGGCACCGCGATGGGAGACGATTTTAGGCATGGAAATTCCTGTCAGTTTACGGCTTGCGGTTCACGCGCCGGAATAGTCGAATGGTGGGAAAGATCGGCATGCAGCCCGGCGATGCGGTTACCGGCGGCATCGAACACCAGCGTCAGCGCCGATTTGCAGCTGATCCCGACACGATCTCCCGGCGCGTGGCGTATCGTCTCGCCATATTCGAGCGCGTGGATCATGCCTGCGGGCGTATCGATCGTGTAGAATACCTCACGCCCCATGGGCTCGACGGTGGTAACCTGCCCCTCAAGCCGCGCCTCGGACGATGTGACGAGGGCGATATCTTCCGGGCGCAGGCCAAAGGTGACTTCGCCGTCACAGCGGGCATTGAGGTCGAGCAGGGCATCGCCGATCTGCAACTGCCCGCCCTGCGCCCATCCTTTCAAGAGATTCATTGGCGGCGTGCCGATGAAACCGGCCACGAACAGATTGTCGGGCCGGCGATAAAGATCATCGGGCGTGCCGATCTGGGCAATGGCGCCGTTGTTCATGCAAATGATCCTGTCCGCCATGGTGATCGCCTCGATCTGGTCATGGGTGACGATCAGCGTGGTGATCTTCAGGCGCTTCTGCAGGCTTTTCAGCTCGGCGCGCATGGTGATGCGCAGGGTCGCATCGAGATTGGAAAGCGGCTCGTCCAGTAGCAGGATGTTCGGTTCCTTGACCAGCGCGCGGGCAAGCGCCACACGCTGCTGCTGGCCGCCGGAAAGCTGCGAGGGCCGTCGGTCGAGCAACGCGCTGATCTGCACGAGGCTTGCCGCCTCCTCCACCCGCCGCGCTGCCTCCTCACGCGGAACATTCTTGAAACGCAACGGAAAGGCGATGTTCTGCCGCACCGTCAGGTTGGGATAAAGTGCATAGGACTGGAAGACGATGCCGACATTCCGGTCGCGCGCATCGATGCGATTGACGTTGTGGCCGTCGAAAGAAATCTGACCCGCGGTCGGCGCGTAGAGCCCGGCGAGCAGGAAAAGCGTGGTCGACTTTCCGCATCCGGACGGGCCGAGAACGGCGACGAATTCGCCGTCTTCGATGGAGAGGGTCATCGGTTGCAGAACGCGGGTGTCGCCCCAGCTTTTGGTGACATTGTCGAGGGTGATCCTGGCCATGGCGATTATCCTTTGATCCCGCCGAAACTCATCTGGGTGATGTATTTCTGCGTGAAGATGTAAATGATCAGCACAGGCAGCAGATAGATGATGCCTACGGCAGCGATCATGCCGTAATTCACGCCGGCGCTGTCCTGTGCCACGAAGAAGAGATAGAGGCTCATCGTCATCTGGCTTTTTTCGATGAGCAGGGTCTGGACGAAAACATATTCTTCCCAGCCACGCAGAAAGGTGAAGGTGGCAACCGCGATCAGCCCGCTTCTTACCTGCGGCAGAACCACCATGCGAAAGGCTTGGAAGCGGGTCGCGCCATCGGTGACGGCACTCATTTCGATGTCCCAGGGAACGTTGTCGAAAAAGCCCTTGAGAACAAAAATTGCAAACGGCAGCTCAAGCGCACTCATGACCAGCACGACGCCGAAGAGATTGTTGAGCAGGCCCATGTAATGCAGTTGCACGAAGATCGCGACGGTGAGCGCGAGCGCCGGAAAGGCATGCAGCAGCAAAAGCCCGCGTAGCACATTTTCACGCCCCGCAAAGGTGAAGCGCGACAGCGCATAGGCGGCCGGCGTGGCGACCAGCGCGACGATCAGCGTCTGGGAAGCGGCAAACAGCAGTGAACTGCGCATGGCGGTCCAGACGGATGGCATCAGCGCCATGCGCGTGGTGCCGGTTTTCTCGATATCGCGGCTCCAGAGGAAACTGTAGTTGTCGATAGTCAGATGCGGCAGCACCAGCACGAAGACGAGCGCCGCAACCACGGCACCAAATGCCAGCCATAGCAGCGCGGGATTGCGCAGGCGCGCGGAAAGAAGCGCAACTGCTATCGCCCCGCCATAGGCAAAAGCGGCGATTGCGCCGCTGCGCCACAGCACAAGTCGGCTGAGATTGTCGTCGGAAGTCGTGAGCGACTTCACCAGCAGCCACAGGTAGGGCAGGAGAACCGGCACCGAAACCACCGTCAGGAACACAAGAATGACGGGAACGAAACCGGCGCGATGGGCAAGGCTGCGCCTTTCAAGACGCGTCCAGTCCGGCTTCAGATCAAGGGCACACCTGCTGTGGGCAGGTGAGTGGGTGTGGGCGAGCGTCATCACAGCACCTCGATTTTGGCGGGAGCAAAAGTCGAGCGCATATTGCTGATGCGCCATTGAATGAGGGTGATGGCAACGCCTATCGCCATCAGGCCAAGCGCAAGTGCAGCACCATAGGCATAGGCACCGTTTTCAAAGGCGCGCCGGTAGATATAAAGCGGATAGGTCGTGGAATCGTAGACAGGCCCACCGCCGGTGATGAGCAGGATATATTCATAGGTCGTCATCAGTGAGAGCGCCTGATAGAGCGTGATGAAACGGATCGGTGACGAGAGCGCGGGTGCAACGACATGGCGAAGCACACCCCATTCGCTGGCGCCATCGACGCGCGCGGCATTGGCCAGATGCGACGGTATGGAGCGGATGGCCGATGTGAGGATGACCATGGCGAAAGACGCGCCGACGACACCGTTCGCCACCACCACCAGAAACAGCGGAAAGTCGTTGCGCAGGTTGAGAGCGGGTGCGCCGAGCGCGCCAAGAAACTGGTTGAGCAGGCCGGAAGACGTCGGATCGGCGATCCATATCCACAGCACGCCGTAAAGCACGGCGGGGCTCATGCGCGGCAGCAGCCAGAGGCCGCGAAAGAAGTTGCCTAGCCGGTCCGGTATCGCCGTGGTCGTAACGGCCAGAAGCGCGCCAAGCCCGATATTGAATATGAACAGCGTTGCGCCGACATAGATCAGCGTCGTCAGCAACACCATCGGCAGGCGCACGTCGCGCTGAAACATGCGCTGGAAATTCTCGACCGTGAATTTGCCGACCCTCAGGTTTGCGCCCATGTCGGTAAAGGCGATCACCAGATTGACGACGATCGGGGCAAGAAAGAACAGGCCAAGCAAGGCGAGAGCCGGAGCCAGATAAAAGATCGGCCGGGCCGGGCGGCGCGCCCGAAGCTGAAATTGAGACATTACGATATACCGGTGGGAACGCGGAAAAGCCGCCCGGTAGAACCGGGCGGCATGGTTTCGGGCAAACTCAGTTGCTTGCGGCGTCGCGGATTTCGATCTCCGCGCCAAATTGCAGCTCAAGCTCGTCGGCGATGAAATCGACCGCCTGCGCGGCCGTCATCTTGCCGGTCTCAACCGCTTGCAGACCGCTGAACAGCACCTTGTTGTAGCTGCCGAACTTGGTGTGGTTGGGCACGAACTGCGCGTATTTCATCATCGGCGAAGCAGCGGAGAGTACCCAGTTATCGCGGTATTTCGGCATGGCCGTCTGGGCGTTGCTGATGGCCGTATGATAGGATGTCACCGCGTGTTCGTTGTTGAAATAGGGCAATGTCGCAAGCGCCACGAGATCGGCGGCGATATCGGCATTGGCACTCTTTGGATTGAGGGTGTAGAGCAGCGGGTGCGACAGGTTGGCCGGCTTGCCGCCTTTTTCGGCTGCCGGAGCGGAAATCCAGCCGATCTTGTTGAAATATCCCTTGCCGTCGGTCGGCCAGGTCGCGCCGTTCTTGTCCCCCACCTGCCAGGCAACCGCCCAGACACCCTGATGGAAGATGAAGGCCTTTTCCTGCTTGAAGGCCGTCTGGATCGCCTCCCAGCTCATGGCGGTATTGTCGACGGGCGTCACGCCTTCCTTGGCATTGCGCTCATACCAGCCGAGCGCCTTGGCCATTTCGGCCTTGGGGAACATCAGCTTGCCGGTCTTTTCGTCCATGAACTTCACGCCATAGGACTGGAACACCATCAGATAGTCGATACCGACATTCGGGCGGTGCAGCATGCCGTATTGTGCGGCCTTGCCGTCTACCACTTCCTTCGACAGGGCCGTCAGATCGTCGAGCGTGAATTCGCCAGCGTCGACCTTGGCCGGCAGACCTTCGATGAAGGCTTCGTCCTTGCCGATCTTGCGCAGCATGTCCTTGTTGTAGAAGAACATGCGGATTTCCGCGTCCTGCGGAATGCCGTAAATCTTTCCGTCCGTCGCCTTGGCCGAATTCCACAGAACCGGCAGGATATCGCCATAGACCCAGGGAGCAGCGGCGATCTTGTCTTCCATCGGCATGGCATAGCCGTCCTGCGCGAATTGGCCGATCCATTCATGCGGCAGGATGTAGATATCCGGCCCCTGCCCCACCGAAAACGCCTTCAGCGTATCGAGCGCGAAGGAGTCCCAGCCCTGCACGGCGCTGTTGTTGATGTCGATGACGACGCGTTTGTCGACGCCTGCTGCCTTGAACTGCGCGTTCATGATGCCGGCGGCGGCTTCGATGTTGGTGACGCGACCGGGCGCATTCTTGTCGGCGAGCGTCCAGAGCTTGATGTTGATGTCTTCGGCAAAGGCGACAGCCGGCAAAAGCGCGCCGAGGGCAACCGTGGCCATCAGGGTGAGAGACTTGAACATGTGATCCATTCCCGTTGAAACTGATTATTTAATTAAGTTGCTTAATTAACAGCTTCATGACATTTCCCTAGGTATAGCGCGGGAGAGTGAAACTTTGACTGAGAGACGGCAGGGCGGGCTGGCAGGCATTGGCGCAACACAGGGTGCGCTTCTGGGATATATCAGGCGCAAGGGTTCGGCCTCGCGGGTCGAGCTTGCCGACTATTGCAGCATAACGCCGGCTGCCGTGAGCATGATGACGCGCAATCTGCTTGAGCGCGGTATCATCGAGGAAGGTGCACGCCGGCAGGAAGGCCGTGGCGCGCCCCATATCGACCTCACGCTCAAAAAAACTGTCGGTTACGCCCTTGGTGCACACGCCAACCGTTATTCGGTGATGTTGACGCTGTTGAATTTCGGCGGAGAGATCGTTGGAGAATTGCAGATGCGCGGCTCCTATGACGCGTTTTCCGATGTCCAACGGGCGCTTCAGGATGGATCCGAAGAACTACTTACGAAAAATGCGATCAACAGGGGCCAACTGATCGGCGCGGCCATTGCCATGCCGACCCGCTTTCGCAAGGAAGCCATGTCGCTCGATCTTGCCGAAGAGGTTATTTCCTGGGCCGGGTCTGACCTTTCCGCCATGCTGCGCGAGGCGCTGCGTTGTCCGGTGATCATAGAAAATGATGCGAATGCCGCAGCCATGGGTGAACTGACGCTTGGCAATGCGGACGGACACGAAAATTTCGCTTATCTCTATCTGTCCGAGGGGATCGGTGGCGGCATCATTATCAAAAATGAGCTTTATCGCGGTTATCTCGGCAATGCCGGCGAGATCGGCGCCTTGCGCGGCCGCAGCACTTCGCGGCCCTCCTTCGAAGACCTGGCGGCATGGTGCGTGGAGCATGTGGGAGAAAACCCCTCGGGGCGCGCACCCGAGGTCTGGACGGATTACCTCTTGCGCAACTCCGCCGTGTTTGAGGCGTGGCTGGAACGGGCGGGACCCGAGGTTGCGCGCCTCGCCTTCGCTGTCAGCGCCGTTCTGGCGCCCACGGCAATCTTTGTTGGTGGCACCTTACCAAGGATCGTACGACAGCGGCTGGCGGAATGGCTGGATTACGAACGCTCGGACCCGTTCAACGGCGCAAAGGTGATACAGCCGAAAATCCAGCTGCCGGATGTGGTTGCGACAGACCCCGTGGCCTTCGGTGCGGCGGCGATGATCCTGCACGGCGTCGGAGAAGTGCGTTAAACGCGGGAGCGCATGTCCCGGGGGAGGCCTCACCCGAGATTGGTCACCATGAAATAGATCAGCCAGCAATGCGCTATCACCAGCACGGCCCAAGCCCATTTTGCAAGCCTGATATCGACATCGATGACCGTATTGCTGATTTCCGCCACGCGAAAAGCCTCTTCCTCAACCCGGTTCTCCGGCGGTCGAGATTTCAGCGCCTTCCTGGAAACTGGCTCGCCCACGACATAAAGCCTGTCGTTCGCAACTGATGGACGCGGGTCGTCGTTGGCGCTCCCGTCAAGGGAAAGCACGTCGTCACCCGAGGCGCAACTCACCGCTAATAGCTGTGATGACACCCGCCTGTTACGCATGTTACCTCCATTGGGCATCACAAATCTTCCACACAATAAAAATAAAAAAATTCACCTGCTGCTCCCGACAAAGCCTTGGCTTTACCGGGCATATTTGCGATGCGCGCAATACGCGCCGCGCCAGTTGAACCCCTTCTCGCCCCACGCTCTTGCGCTCCCCCGGAAACGCATCGGCATCAGCCCCGCCATTAACGTGCCGGGCTTCCCGGCAAATCGTGCCTTCCCGCGTAAGGCCTTACCTCCCGCTGGATCAGGAAGACGGATTTCTCCACCGGCAGCGGTTCGGCTGTCCGGTAGCGATGAGACCGCTTGGAATATTCAAACCGGATCAGCCTGTCTTCGAACTTCCCCGCCAGAACGCGATAGCCGTTGACGACCTCGTTAAGTATTTCCAGCTCTTCTCCCCACAGCCAGCCACCGTAAGCAGTGCCTTCGTTGGAGCGCAGCACGATCTCGAAAAAATGCCCGCCGGCCGCAAATGGCATGCGGAAAATAATATCGAGATTGTCCTCATCTTCGTCGTCGCATGCCGACAGTCTGGCATGGGCAACCTTCGCATGGGCCAGCGCCGAGACCGGATAGAACGGGCGCCCTTTGAACCACATGAACTCACACACCGCATAACCGACGTCGTCGGCACGCTGGTAAGGTTCAGTACGCGGCTCGAACGCCATGTAGCTTCCGTTAAACGCTATCAATTTCGAAAATTCCCGATGCCTGCCTGATGCATGATTGCTGTTTTCCGCCCGTCGCCCGCGCCTCTATTCACGACAATAGGCAAGCGGCGTCACACCAGCGTCAAATGGAACGCCAATGATGACTTTCAATTTCCCGGACACATTGTTAGATGGTGATTCATGAGGGAACGAAATTGGCTGGGAACGCTGAACTGATACCGATCCGGCTTTTTGGCACCCCGCGCTGCGATGCGGTGCGGCAAGCGTTTTTCCCGTCCAAGGGCTTTGCCCTCACTGCCGCCCTGATCCTTGCTCCCAACCAGTCCCTTTCCCGCCAGCAGGCCGCATCGCTGTTGTGGGAAAACGTCGAGCAAAAAAGGGCACTCGGCAATTTGCGGCAGCTGATCCTGCGCCTCCAGAAGCTGTCGAGCGATGACGATGCCATCCTTCTGACAGAAGGGAACGACCTGAAGGCCGGAAAGCTGGCGCAGCGGACCGACCTTGCGATCTTTCTTGCCGGCGCGAGAGCAGAAGATCCGATGCAGCGGCTGCAGGCCCTGCTCGAATTCGGCGGCGATCTGCTGGAGGGGCTGGAGGCTGGGCAGGACCACCTTTATCTCTGGCTGCTGTCTGAGCGACGCCGTCTCAAGGACCTGTTCTTTTCAAGCTATACACCGCTTCTGGAGGAGTTGACGCGGTTCGGCCGCGCCAGTTCGAACAACATCGCATCGCTTGCCGAATGCGCGCTGAAGATCGAGCCGGAGCGCGAGGAAACCTACCGCGCCGCCATGGCGGCCTATGCGCGGGTGGGAAACACCAGCGCCTGTGAGGGAATTTTCCAGCTTCTGATGGAACAGCTCCGCCAGGAGGACCGCCCTCCGGAGGCCGAGACAGTGGCGCTTCGACGGCGGATACAAAGTCTGGCCTCGACGATAGTAGCCCCCGCCGAACCGGATGAGGGTAGCCGCCGAAAACCGATGGCAAAACCACGCGTCGCCTTCAGCCGTCCGGTGCGGGTGGACGGGCTTGCGGTATCGCCGGTGATGAGTGCCTTTGTCGAGGATGTCGCCAATAGTCTCGTTCGATACCGGACCTTCACCGTTCTTTCGACGCACAGCACCTTTGTAGCGACACACGACCGGACCGACGACAGTTATGCAATGTTGCGGACGGATTACCGCATCGTCTCCACGGTTTTCGACGATGCCCGCATGTCGGTAGCGCTGATCGAGGAAGCGACCGGAGAAATCGTCTGGTCGCTGGAGGTTGTGCTGACCGCGCGGCATATTCACGCCGCTTTTCGACTGCTGTCCAAACAGGTGGCCGCGGGGCTTGCCCGCGAGATCGAGCGGCTTCAGGTGGAACCAGACCGCAACCACAGCGGCGAGGCCTACCGGCAATTGCTGGAGGGCCAGCAGCTTCTGCGCGGCAAGTGCGACCTGCCGCTTCTTCGAAGAGCCCGCTCGATGTTCCGCAAGGCGGTCGATCTGGATAACAGCATGGCGGTTGCCCGCGCCCGCGTGGCGCAGAGCCTGCAACTGGAATGGCTGATGCTGGGCGGCAACGACCCCCACCTGCTGCACCGCGCCAAGGCGGAGGCAGACGCCTCCGTCGAAATCGATCCCGCTCTTGGCGTCGGCCACTGGATGTGCGCCGTCGTGGCGCTCTACCAGCGGGATTTCGACATATCCGCCGAAAGGTTCTTCGAAGCCGAGGCGCTTGCGCCCAACTCCGCCGACCTTTTGCTCCAGCATGCCGATGCGCTCGCCCATTTCGGCGATGCCGAAACCGCGTGGGAAAAGTTTCAGCAAGCCATCGACCTAAATCCGCTCGCACCCGACATCTACTGGTGGGCGGGCGCCAGCATCGCGTTCAAGCGTGAGGATTACGGCGCGGCAGTAGAACTGTGCGCGCGCATGGAAAATGACGAGCCGGCATTGCGCGTCTTGACCGCGAGCCACGCGCTCCACGGTGATTTGGACGCTGCCCGGGAAACCGGCAGCAGGCTTCAGGAAAACTATCCGGGTATGACGGCGAGGGAAATCAGCAGCCTGTCCCCAGACCGAGACCCGGTAGCGAATGAAAAATTCTATAACGCACTTCGATTAGCTGGGATCAAATAGGAGTTATTATGTCCTCGCACTTCTTTATTGTCGGAAAAAAGGGTTTCGGCGTTCTCTTCATTCGCACGGCGCCGCTCAGGGTTGCGTCCGTCTCGCATGAGACGATTGCCGCCTATGAAGCCAGCCATCCCGGTGTGGACGGTTACGCGCGCGTTGCTGCGGCGGCAAAATCCATGCTCGTTCGTCAGGACGGCCAGCCCGAAAACGAGCTGGATCAGGTACAGATCCAGGGCATCGAAGCCCTCGTCGCCGGCGGCGCTGTCGTTTCCGAGGCCGATTTCGCCTTTGTCGGCGAAGTGATCGACGCCGGCTGGGATTTCAACCGCATGGTGCAGGCACCGATCGAATCGGCCCTGAAGGCTGTTGGCCCGGCGGGTTCCGTCACCGGCGAGCTGTTCGACGCCATCCTTGCCGACGACACCAACGCGGCGCCTTGATTGCGGCCCCGCAGCCTTGACCGCTGACGGCGCACATATTCCAGCGACAGCGGCTTTAGGGCATCCGGACGCTTCGTTCTTCGATCCCGAACTGCTTCGGCGGTTCGGGATTACACGCGTCGGAGACGTGACCGGTCTCGATATTATCGGCATACCCGTCTGGTTCGCGACGCGGCCCAATTCACGCGGACTGTCGGTCTCCCAGGGCAAGGGGCTTGTCGCGGAGCAGGCACGGCTTTCCGCGATCATGGAAGCGATCGAAGGTGCCGTCGCCGAAGACACCCGCAAACATATCACCACTTTCGGCTCCATTCGTGAGATGCGGGACAAGGGCGCCCCTCTCGTTCCTTTCGAAACAATCGGCCGGGTCGACCCGGACACTCTTGATCTGCGAAACGAACGCGCCTGGGTGAAGGGAACATCCATACGCCAGCAGCTGGAGGTTTTTGCCCCCTATGAACTGGTGGGCATGGATTTTCGCGCGGATTTCCCTTGGGACCGGCAGGCCTTTCTCATGAGTTCGCAAGGTCTTGCGGCGGGTTTCGACCATGACCACGCGGTTCTGCACGCCTTGCTCGAACTCATCGAAAACGACGCCTGCTTTCTCGTCGATACCTTCGAAACCCGCAGTATCGCGCCGGAACCGGTCGTGTTGCCGATGGGTATCGACGCATCCTTCGATGCTCTTGTTCAACACCTTTCACGTATCGGACTGCCGCCCCGCTTCTTTGATCTCACCAATACGCTCGGCGTGCCTGTAGTCATGGCGAGCCTGCCACGGTCAATCCACGCGCAGGACGGACTTGCCACCCGCAGCGCTGCCGGCGCAGCGTGCCGGTTTGGCACCTATGACGCGGCAATTGCCGCGCTGCTGGAGGCGATCCAGTCGCGCCTGACTGATATAAGCGGCGCAAGGGACGATCTCTCTCCTTTGCGCTACCAGCGGGATATGTTTGCGGCGGGACCGGCGGCATCCGAGGTGCGGCCAATGGACCGGATCCCGGCCAGTCTCGATTTTGCGGATAGCGATCCGGCTCTACCGCCGTGGCGTCAGCTTGCAGAGCATCTTTTCGCCGCCGGGATCGACGACATCCATGTCTTTGCGCTGGAAACGGGCGTATCCGGTCTGCACGTCGTCCGGGTTCTGGCAAGCGGCCTCACCCCTGCCGGTGGTGGCCTTCAACGTATATCGCAGCGGACGCTCGACCGGTTCCTGAACCTCGGAGGCCTTTGATGAAGCCGGTGGTTTTTGCAGGCCCGTCCATCCACGGCATCGCACCCGCGCAGATTTCAGGCCTCGATCTTCGTGGCCCGGCTGCCTGCGGCGACATTTTCGACGCGGTAAAGCAGGGTGCCCGGACAATCGGGCTGATCGACGGCCTCTACGGTGACTGCGCCGCCGTGTGGCACAAGGAAATCCTGTTTGCGCTGTCAGGCGGCGTCACTGTTCTTGGTGCCGCCAGCATGGGCGCGCTAAGAGCGGCGGAATGCGCGGCCTTTGGCATGATCGGCATCGGCGAAATCTTTCAAGCCTATCGGGACGGGCTGCGTTTTTCCGACGCCGATGTGGCAGTCAGCCACGCGCCCGGCGAACTCGACTACCGTCCGCTGACAATCGCGCTTGTCGATGCCGAAGCGACGCTCGAAGCGTGTCGCGCCGCTATCGCCCCAGAGGAACACGACGCCTTGCTGAACGCCGCCCGCAAGCTGCATTTTAACCGCAGGACATGGCGTGCAATGGCAACTGAGGCAAACCTCAACCTCGAGACCGCAAATTTTCTGGCCGGAAACGCGGTTTCCGCCAAACGCAACGATGCGGCCCGGCTTTTAGGCCTGCTTGGCAGCGGAGAATTGCCATCCCCGCCGCCGCAATCGTGGAAATTACAGAACACGGTATTTTTCCAGCAATTGGCCACGCGGCAGACGGCGGGAGAAAAAGCGTCTTGACCGCTGCCCCGCACCCGTCTCTGCTGCCCGATTGCGGAGGGCTGATCCGGACAATCGCGCTTGCCTTGCCCGCCGCGTTTTTTGCGGGTGACAGGGCTGACGGGGACGTCTCTCCGCTCATCCCGATCGGAAACCTGCTTTCGGCTCTGCCTTCCGACGTCACGGCCCTTGTTCTTATCGATGGCCCCTGTCTCGCCTCCGCTGAAAGCTGGCTCAGCAGGCTGGCAGCCACCTGCACCGCAGAACTGTTGCCGCTCGATGCAACCAGCAGCGTTTCGCACCCGTGGATACAGGACGTGTTCCACGTTCGGACTGCTGATGGGATCGCAACCGAACTGCTTTGTGCATCGGAAAGCGCCATCACTGGCGAGCTCGCCAATCGTCTCGGGCTTGCCGCCAACGCTTCGCATGTCACTTTGCCGGGCGGTAACCAGCTGGTCGGGCCGGACTTTCGATTGGTGGGCCATTCCAGCCTGCAGGACGACAGGGGTATGGCAAACAACGCGGCAACCGAACGGCCGCAACAATGGCAGCGGGTTCAGGCACTCGACTACAGAACCGTGGGCAGTTTCGGATATCGGCCGGAAGACCTCGGCAATGCCTCGGCCTCAATCGCTCTTACCTCGGCAAAAACGTCGCCTCCGGCGATCACCTTCGGAAAAATCCACCAATGCGGTTTCCACGTCGACCAGTTCGTTTCGGTCACAGGTCTAAGACGCGATGGCCACCCGCTATTGCTGGTTGCCGATCCGGTGGCCCATGAATGCAACGCCCGTAATGCGATGGATTTGAAACGTAAACTGGATGCCTCCGTTCTATTGCTGGCACAGCAGGGCTTCGAAATCCTGCGAAATCCCATTCCGGTTTTACCCGCCATCGACACCAACAAATGCCTGCCTCGGCTTTATAACAACGTGCTTGTTGAAAATATCGTGCGCTCCGACCAAGAGAAGCCATTCGTCTGGGTTCCCCATTTCGGTGATGCGGAAACGCTCGACGGTTTCGACCGAGAGAACAGGAAAATTTGGGAAAGACTGGGCTTTCACGCCATCGGCGTGGCCGGCTGGAGCCATTTTGCCAGCCGAAACGGGGCATTGCGATGTGCAACAAAGGTGATAAACCGTCAACCAGCACAGCATACCGACGGAAAACAGCCTTACTTTATCAGTAACACCTCACAATACCCGTGGAAATTGTGTTGAATGTCTACCTTCAACAATATTAATTGATAAATATCCAATTTAAGAACCTCACAACTGGAGGAGTTCATGATGCAGGCCAAACTACCCAGCCCGATCGATGTGCATGTGGGTACACAAATCCGAATGCGCCGCAAGTCGCTCGGCATGAGTCAAAGCGCGCTGGCGGGCCGGTTGGGCATTACCTTCCAGCAGGTCCAGAAATACGAAAAGGGTGCCAATCGCGTCGGCGCGTCCCGTTTGCAAGCCATTGCATCGGTTCTCGGCGTCGATGTCAGCTCTTTGTTCGCCAATGCGACGCCGGATGTCGGAAACGCCAATCCCGCCCTTGGCACGATCAATGCCATGCAGTCTTTCGTTGCGTCGAATGAAGGATTTTCGCTCAATCAGGCCTTTGCCCGAATCAAGAGCGCAACCGTGCGCAAGAGCATCGTTGCCCTCGTGACGTCGCTTGCGGCTACCGAAGCGGCGGAAAATAACGGCGCGCCCGAAAACAAGAGCGACGATTGACGCAGGTGTGACGCTCGCGTGACGCTCGATGTGGTCGATAATGAACAACGCGGGATCAACGCGTTTTCATACTGTCGATTGTCGAGAGGGAAGCATGGCGTCTACCACAGCAATACTTGAAGAGGACAATGCGGACGAGATTCTGGCACTCGGGCGGATGGTTTCCTATCTTTGCCAGCGCTCCAAATCTCTGGAACTGGGGATGTCGACCTATTTCCTGGAAATGGCATTGCTGTCGCTGGCCCAGGACATCAATCAGCATGGCTCGCTACCGGCCGGCGCAGAAATGAACGGCAGCGGTTTCGCACACGCCGAACTCCATTAAAACACCGCTTTTTAACGACCGCGTCTGCAATTGCGCAGAGCCGCAGACATTTTTCGTCTGCGGTTCCGGCTGGGCTGAAACACACCGGACGCATATATTTTTTAGTCAACTCCAAGAACTTTTGTTCCCAGCATTTGTCGAGGCCCGGTTTTTACCGGGCCTCGATTTGTAGTGGAAGTAAAGACGACAGAATTCTGTCGTCAGGCAACGACCGCGCCCGGACCCGCCACAGCACCCGGCGGCACCTTGCCCAGAATAATCATGCCGAGGACCTCGTCCTTCGTCACATCTTCCGTGCGGGCATGGCCGACCACCTTGCCGTTTTTCATGACGAACACCCGGTCGGCGAGATCGAAGACGTCATGGATATCGTGGCTGATGAGGAAGATGCCGATGCCCTGCCGTTTCAGTTCCTTGACGAGATCGCCGACCTGTGCCGTTTCCTGCGGCCCGAGTGCTGCCGTCGGTTCGTCCATGATGAGGATGCGGGCATCGAACAGAATGGCGCGGGCGATTGCCACGGACTGCCGCTGGCCACCGGAAAGCGCCTTCACCGGCTCCTTGAACCGCCGGAAATTGGGGTTGAGACGCCCCATGACCTCGCGGGCCGAAGCTTCCATGGCGACATCATCCAATGTTCCCCATTTCGTCTTCAGCTCGCGGCCGAGATAAAGATTGGCCGCCGCATCGACATTATCCGCCACCGCCAGCGTCTGGTAGATGGTTTCGATGCCGTATTTCTTGGCGTCGCGGGGATTGCGGATATCCGCATCCTCGCCGTTGATGAGGATGTCGCCCCCATCCCGCCGGTATGCACCGGACAATATCTTGATGAGCGTCGATTTGCCGGCGCCGTTGTGGCCAAGAAGGGCCACCACCTCACCTGGGAAAAGATCGACAGAGGCGTTTTCCACCGCATGGATACCACCGAAGGAAATGGAAATATTGCGCATTTCCACGAGGGGCGTGACTTGTTCCGTCATTGGGGTTCTCCTCGGTTCTTACTTGGCGCGGGCGCGGTAGATGGTGTCGAGCCAGACGGCGACGACCAGAACCACACCGACGACGATGCGCTGAAAGGGCGTATCGATGCCCACAAGCACCATGCCGGATTGCAGCGATTGCATGACGAGCGCGCCGAGCATCGCGCCCGCTATGGTGCCGACGCCGCCGGCGAGCGACGTGCCGCCGATGACCGCCGCCGCGATCGTATAAAGTTCATCCAGTTCACCCTGGGCATTGGTGGCCGCGTTGAGGCGGGCAGTCGAGATTGCCGCAGCGATGGCGCATAGAACGCCCATCAGCGTGAATATCTTGACCGTAACCCAGCGGGTCTTGATGCCGGCGAGCTCCGCCGCTTCCGGGTTGCCGCCGATGGCGAAAACATAACGCCCGAAGCGAAGCCTCGTCGCGATGAAGGTCATGACAGCACCGACGGCAAGCGCCATCAGCACCGGAATGGCAATGCCGTGCGGAATGAACAGACCACCATCCGGCCAGGTAATGCCATTGGCATCGGCATAGTTGCGGGCAATGTTGACCGGCCAGGGATAGCTGTTGACGACAGCTACGAAACCGACGACGACGACACAGCCAAGTGCCACCAGGAAATATTCCGCCCAGACGGGCCGCAGCGGAAAACCGAAACGGCGACGCTGGTGGCGGGAATTCAGGATTGCCGCGACAATGGCGACGCAGGCGACAATGGCTGCGATCCAGCTCCATGTCGCGCCGATCGAGCCGCTGGTGCCGCCACCCATCAGGCGGAAGGTGGAATCCATCGGCGCCACGGTGCGGCCGCTGGTGACGAACCATGTGCCACCGCGCCAGACCAGCAGACCACCAAGTGTGACGATGAAGGACGGCACGTTCAGGAAGGCGATGATCGAGCCCTGCAGCATGCCGATCGCTCCGCCGACGAGAATGCCGACCAGAAGCGTGACGATCCATGTCGCCCAATGTTCAAAGCCGAGGAGCTGCGGCAGGATTTCCGCCTGCATGACACCCATGATCATGCCGGAAAAACCGAGGATCGACCCGACCGACAGATCGATGTTGCGGGTAACGATGACAAGCACCATGCCTGTCGCCATCACCGCGACCGAAGCGGTCTGGACGGAGAGGTTCCAGAGGTTTCTCGGCGTCAGGAACAGCCCGCCCGAAAGAATATGGAAACCGATCCAGATCAGAAGAAGCGCGCCGACCATGCCGAGCAGCCGGGTATCAAGCTCCGTGGCACTGATGAAACGCGAAATCGAGCCCGTCTTTTCCGTCTTGGGGGACGCTGTGGAATTGGATTGTGTCATGTCGGCCATGGACTGCCGGTCCTCCTTACATCTGAAAGCCGCCGCGCCACGTATCAGTGGCGCGGCGCCCAAACATCAACCTAGCGGTCTCAGTTGCAGGCCTTGACGGATCCGGCCTTTACACCCTGGCAGGCCGTTTCCTTCTTGATCCAGCCGGCGTCGATGACGACGTTCAGATTGTCCTTGGTAATGGCGATGGGCTTGAGGAAGACTGACTGCATCGTCACTTTTTTCGGACCGCCATCAAAAGCGGCAACGCCCTTGATTTCCGTCATCTTCTTGCCGCCCGCAAGTTCCAGCGCGATGCCGGCAGCTTCCTTGCCGAGTTCGCGGCTATCCTTCCAGACAGATACCGTCTGCGTGCCGAGGGCTACGCGGTTGAGCGCGGCGAAGTCCGCATCCTGACCGGATACGGGAACAGAACCTGCGAGGCCCTGCGCGGCAAGAGCGGCAATTGCGCCACCGGCCGTTCCGTCGTTCGAGGCGACGACCGCATCGACCTTGTTGTTATTCTTGGTCAGGAACTGCTCCATGTTCTTCTGGGCATTTTCCGGCTTCCAGCCATCGGTATAGGCTTCGCCGACATTCTTGATCTTGCCCGCGTCGACAGCGGCCTTCAGGACTTCCTGCTGTCCGGCAAAAAGAAAGTCCGCATTCGGATCGGAAGACGAACCCTTGATGAAGACGTAGTTGCCTTCCGGCTTGACCTTGAAGACTTCGGCGGCCTGAAGGCGACCGACTTCCTTGTTGTCGAAGGTGATGTAGAAGGCGTTCTTGTTTTCGATCAGGCGGTCGTAACCCACCACCGGAATACCTTCAGCGACGGCCTTTTCAACAGCCGGGCCAATCGCGTCGCTGTCCTGCGCAAGAATGATCAACGCATTGGCGCCCTGGGAAATCAGCGATTCCACGTCAGTCAGCTGTTTTGCGGCGGACGACTGCGCATCGGCGGAAATATACTTCGCACCGGCCTTGTCGAGAGCTGCCTTGATTGCCGCCTCATCCGTCTTCCAGCGCTCTTCCTGGAAATTGGACCAGGAAACGCCAACGACGAGATCAGCAGCAATGGCTGCGGTGTGCAGGGAAACGAGTACAGCTGTACCCGCCAAAAGCTTGGCAAACGAATTCATGATGTCCTCCCGGTAAGGGCGAAGCCTGCACCTCCATGCAGGGAAAACGCCCGGAAAAAGCTGTCGGGCTCTGTGATTTCACAATTTTCTCGACAGTCGAGAAAATTAATGTCAGAGATTCCCCATGCTGTCAACAACGGCTGCGGGCAGCATCCGGGTGCCTTGATCTTGCTCGTGGCGTGCGCCATCAGAGGGGATAAGCACGACAGGAAAAAAGCCGTTCAGGGAGCATACCCCAGCCCATGTCCGCCATTGCAAGCACGGAACTGGTGCGCCAGAAAAACAGCCTGTCGGTGATGGCAGCGCTGCGCCTTCATGGCAGCCTATCCCATACGGACATGTCCTCCTTCACCGGGCTTGCCTCCGCCACCGTTTCCGCAATCACCATGGAACTCGAGCGGGCCGGCCTCATCCTGCGCAAAGAGCAGCTGGCCGCCGCCGGGCGCGGGCGGCCGCGCATCCTCTTTGGGCCTGATGGTGCTTTCTGCCACGTCGCCATCGTCATCATTTCGTCCGACAGCGTGCAATATTCGTTGGTCGACTATGCCGGCAAGCTGGTGGACCGCTTCACCGAGCAGAGGATCACGGCTGAAAAAGGGTCATTCGGCGGCTCGATCCTCTCCGGCCTTGCACGGCTTGCGGACCGTTCGCGCATCGACCGGCACGACATTCTTCAGGTGTCGATCAGCAGCAAGGGGCTTGTGGACGCGGCAGCGGCGGTGCTCGTCTGGTCGCCGGTGCTCGGCACCGAAAAGATAGATTTCCAGCAGCTCATTTCTCAGGACGGCCGCATCCGCGTGACGCTGAACAACGAAACGCTGCTGGCCGCAAAAGCCATCTGGATGCAGGAGCAGGCAAAGGACGGCCCGAAACCGGAGGCACTTGTCACCCTGTCGCTCGGCCACAGCATTGGCCTCGGCATTGCCCGCGCCGCGGGTGGCGGGATAGAGGTTAGCGCCCCCAATTTCGGACATATGCTGCATCTGGCCGATGGCGCCCTTTGCCGCTGCGGCACCAGAGGCTGTATCGAGGCCTATTCAGGGTTTTATGCAATCCTGCGTTCGGCTTTCGAGGCCCCGCCGCAGGCGGAACCGGCAAAATTCGTGCCGATTGCCGAAGTGGACAAGATCGCCGCTTCCGCCCGCGCCGGCGGGCGCATGGCGCGGCTTGCCTTCCGCACAGCCGGGCTTGCACTCGGCAACGGCCTTTCACGTCTGTTCAGCCTGCACGGCCATATGCCGGTCTTCATCACTGGCCCCGGCACACGCTATTTCGATCTTCTGGAAAGCGGCCTTCACGATGGCCTTGCGCAATCGCAGTCGGTACGCTTCGGCGGAATGCCAAAAATCGGCATCGCGCCCAACGAACCGGAACTGGTGTTCGAAGGGCATATGGAACACGCTCTGTCCGCCGCCGACGACTATATATTGAGCGCTGATGGCCCTGAAAGAGCGGCAAGGAACTCGGGGAACTGACGGGAAAACTCGTAGATGCTCAGGCCTGCTCCGTCACGGCTTCGCCCTTTTCCTTGACACCAGTCAGCGTGGAAACGAATTCATCCAGAGCGGCAGCCTCGTCCCTGCTCAACCGCAGGCCCTGTTTAGTGCGCCGCCAGAGAATATCCTCGGCTGCAAAGGCCCATTCGTGTTCCACCAGCCAGCGCACTTCGCATTCATAAAGTGTGCCGCCGAAATGCCGGCCGAGGCCGGAAACATCGGTGGCGACACCGAGCAGTTCCGCAGCCTTCGTGCCGTAGTTTTTGATGAGCCGCTCGGCATGGCGTCCATCAAGGAATGGGTAACGGGAGACAAGCGCCCTCACCTGGGCGTCATATCTCTCCACCCCGAAGTCACCGCCCGGCAGATACGAGCCCGCCGTCCAGGGCTTGCCCTTTTCTCCGATGGCTGCGCCGATCTTTTCCAGAGCATGTTCCGCCAGCCGCCGGTAGGTGGTCAGCTTGCCGCCGAAGATATTGAGCAGCGGCGCTTCGCCCTCTGCCTCTTCAACCTTCAGCACATAGTCGCGTGTGGCTTCCTGCGCCTTTGAAGCGCCATCATCGAAAAGCGGGCGCACGCCGGAATAGGTCCAGACGATATCATCCGGCTTCACCGGCTCGCTGAAATATTCGCTGGCGGCATTACAGAGATAGGAAATCTCTTCCTCGGAGATGCGCACCTTGGCCGGATCGCCCTTGTAGTCGCGGTCCGTGGTGCCGATCAGCGTAAAATCTTGCTCATAGGGAATGGCGAAGATGATGCGGTTGTCCGGGTTCTGGAAGAAATAGGCGCGCGGATCGGAAAACTTCCTGCGCACGATGATGTGGCTGCCCTGCACGAGACGAACATTGTGCACATCGTTGCGGCCGAACACGCCGGACAGCACGTTATCCACCCATGGGCCAGCGGCATTCACCAGCATGCGCGCTCTGTGCGTGGCTGAACGACCGGTCTTTTCGTCCAGCGTCACGATAAGCCACAAGCCGCCTTCGCGCCGTGCGGAAACGACCCGCGTGCGGTTCATGATCGTCGCACCGCGATCCGCCGCGTCACGCGCATTCAGAACCACGAAACGGGCATCGTCCACCCAGCCGTCGGAATATTCGAAAGCCTTGGCAAAGACCGGCTTCAGAGGTTTGCCTGCCGGGTCTTGCCGAAGATCGACCGTGCGCGTCGGCGGCAAAAGCTTGCGGCCGCCGAGGTTGTCATAAAGAAAGAGGCCAAGCCGGACCATCCATGCCGGACGCACGCCGCCTTTCTGGAGCGGCAGGACGAAGCGCATGGGCCAGATGACGTGCGGGGCCATGGCCCACAGAATTTCACGCTCCATCAAGGCTTCTCGCACCAGACGAAACTCATAATGTTCGAGATAACGCAGGCCGCCATGGATGAGCTTGGTGGCTGCCGAAGACGTACCGGAGGCAAAATCGCCCTTTTCCGCAAGCGCCACGGAATAGCCCCTACCCACGGCATCGCGGGCAATGCCGCAACCATTCACGCCACCGCCGATGACAAAAAGATCGAATATGTTTTCGCCGGACATAGGGCCTCGCAAGACAGCGCCGGGGACCATTTTCCCCTACGTTGAAAGATTATCGTCATAAAAACGAAAACAAAACGAATGTCAAAAGAAAACAAACGAAACCCATGTTTTCAGCACAAGCGAACGGCAACTGCCGCCGGTGAATCACTTCGCCAACGTGTTTCGGGATGTCGGTACGGGGTCTGTGTTTCAGACGTGTGTCGGAGTGACCTGCTCAAGCTCGTAAAGCACGCCACCCATATCCTTTGGATGCAGGAAGAGAACGGGATTGCCATGCGCGCCGATCTTCGGCTCGCCATCACCTAAAATGCGGATGCCTTTTTGGACGAGATCGTCTCGCACGGCCAGAATATCCGGCACCTCAAAGCACAGATGATGCGTGCCGCCACCCGGATTTCTTTCGAGGAAGGCGGTAATCGGGGAGTTCTCTCCAAGCGGATGAAGAAGTTCGATCTTGGTATTGTCAGCCTGAACGAAAACCACTGTCACGCCGTGTTCGGGCAGGGATTGCGGCTCGGAAACTTGAGCGCCAAGCGCCCTGTATCGCGAAACCGCGGCATTAAGATCGGGCACGGCAAGGGCGACGTGGTTCAATCTTCCGAACATGGCCGTATTCCTCTCACGCGTTGCGCCGGATGCCTTCCAGCAGATCGAGAACCTTGTTCGCCGCATCCATGACATTGGTGCCGGGTCCGAAAATCGCCGAAACGCCGTGGTCGAGCAGGAACTGATAATCCTGGCGCGGAATGACGCCGCCGACGACGACGATGATGTCCTGGGCACCCTTCTGCTTGAGCGCCTCCACAAGCTGCGGTGCGAGCGTCTTGTGGCCTGCGGCAAGCGACGACATGCCGACCACATGCACCTTGTTCTGAACCGCAAGATCGGCTGCCTCGGCAGGCGTCTGGAACAGCGGCCCGGCCAGCACATCGAAACCGATATCACCAAAGGCCGACGCGATAACCTTCGCGCCGCGATCATGCCCGTCCTGCCCGAGCTTTGCGACCATGATGCGCGGTTTGACGCCGAGCCGTTCTGCCACGCCGGAAAGCCGCGTAGCGAGCGTGGCAAGCTCCGGCTCGTCCTTGTAGGCCTCGCCGTAAATATCCTCCACCACTTCCGGCACGGCAACGTAATCGCCGAAGACGGCACGCAGCGCATCGGAAATCTCGCCGACGGTGGCGCGGGCGCGGGCGGCGACGACTGCCGCCTCGAGAATATTACCCTTGCCGCTACGGGCAATTTCAGACAATGCCGCCAGCGCCTTCGAGACGTCCCCGCCGTCGCGGCGACGTTTGGTGTCCTCAAGGCGGCGGATTTGCGCAGCGCGTACGGCGGCGTTGTCGATATCGAGAACGTCGATATCCTCCTCGGTTTCCAGACGGTAGCGGTTGACGCCGACGATGACTTCCTCGCCCTTGTCCACGGCCGCCTGCCGACGCGTGGCCGCCTCCTCGATCAATCTTTTGGGCAGGCCTTCGGCCACCGCTTTGGTCATGCCACCAAGCGCCTCCACTTCCTCAATCAGCGCCCAGGCTTTTTGCGCCAGTTCATCCGTCAGGCTTTCGACATAGTAGGAACCGGCCAGCGGATCGACGACCTTGGTGACGCCGGTTTCATGCTGGAGAATAAGCTGGGTGTTGCGGGCGATGCGGGCGGAAAATTCTGTCGGCAGGGCAATGGCTTCATCAAAGGAATTGGTGTGCAGCGATTGTGTGCCGCCCAGCACGGCGGACATGGCCTCGAAAGCGGTGCGGACAATGTTATTGTAAGGGTCCTGTTCCTGAAGAGACACACCGGATGTCTGGCAATGGGTGCGCAGCATGAGCGACGACGCCTTTTGCGGCTTGAACTCTTCCATGATGCGCGACCAGAGGAAGCGGGCGGCGCGCAGCTTTGCGGCCTCCATGAAGAAATTCATGCCGATGGCAAAAAAGAACGACAGGCGGCCGGCGAAATCATCGACATTCAGTCCCTTGGCAAGGGCGGCCCGCACATATTCCCGCCCATCCGCCAGCGTGAAGGCAAGCTCCTGCACCAGCGTGGCACCTGCCTCCTGCATGTGATAGCCGGATATCGAAATAGAGTTGAATTTCGGCATCTCCTTCGCCGTATATTCAATGATATCAGCAATGATACGCATCGAAGGCTCGGGCGGGTAGATATAGGTGTTGCGGACCATGAACTCCTTGAGAATGTCGTTCTGGATGGTGCCGGAAAGTGCGGCACGCGAGACACCCTGCTCTTCCCCCGCAACGATGAAATTGGCGAGCACCGGAATGACGGCCCCGTTCATGGTCATGGAGACGGAGACCTTTTCGAGCGGTATACCATCGAACAGGATTTTCATGTCCTCGACGCTGTCGATCGCTACGCCCGCCTTACCGACATCGCCTTCAACGCGCGAGTGGTCGCTGTCATATCCGCGATGAGTGGCAAGATCGAAGGCGACCGAAACACCCTGTTGGCCGGCGGCGAGCGCCTTGCGGTAAAAGGCGTTGGAAGCTTCGGCAGTCGAAAACCCGGCATATTGGCGGATCGTCCATGGCCGCCCGGCATACATGGTGGCGCGCGGGCCGCGCGTGAAGGGTGCAAAGCCCGGCAGGCCATCGAGATGTGAAGCCTTTTTCAGGTCATCGGCCGTGTAAAGCGGTTTGACGTCAATGCCTTCGGGCGTATGCCAGACGAGTGCATCCGGTGAACGCTTCAGCTCCTTTTCGGCAAGCTGCAGCCAATCCCGCACCGTTTTTTCACCCGACATGCATATCTCCCCTTCTGCATTTCATTTTCAGTACTGTGACTGGTGATCGTGACCGAAATCCAGCCTACCCCGTAACCCGCTCCGCCCCTCATCCGTTCCTCAAAAACGGTATCAAGCCCTATTCAAATTCGAGGATGACCTCATCCACGGCGAGGCTATCGCCCGGCTTTGCCGACACTTTGGCAACCCGGCCGCGTTTTTCCGCACGCAGGATGTTCTCCATCTTCATTGCCTCCACCGTCGCCAGCGCCTGACCGGCTTCGACCTCGTCCCCCTCGCCAACCGAGATCCCGGTGATGACGCCCGGCATCGGGCAGAGCAACAGTTTCGACGTATCGGGCGGCAGCTTTTCCGGCATCAGCAGCGCCAGTTCCGCCACGCGCGGGCTGCGCACATGGGCGAGAACATCCATGCCGCGCCAGCGCAGGCGAACCGCCGCACCGGCAAGATCGACCTTGGCGGCGATCACCTCGCCCGCCACCGTGAACAGGCCAAGGCTGCGGCCGGGAAGCCAGCCGGTAGCGACTGTCAGCGCAGCACCATCCTCAAAACGGATTGCCATGCCTTCAGCACCGGTCTCCACGCTGACGCTTCGACGGGATCGACCAAGCGAAACCACCCAGTCCTGACCGACAATGCGACGATGATTGCCAATGGTACCGGAAATTTCGACCGCACGGTTTTGAAGCCGATGGTGGATAACGGTGGCGATGGCTGCGAGCTTGCGCGCGGAGGCCTCATCGGGCTCGACCCCGGAAAAGCCCTCCGGAAATTCCTCGGCGATAAAACCCGTCGTCAAACGGCCGGCCCGAAAACGCTCGTGCTGCATGACAGCCGAGAGGAACGGCAGATTGTGGCCGATGCCCTCCACTTCGAAACGATCCAGCGCCTGCCCCATGGCATCGATGGCGGTTTCACGATCCTTTGCCCAGCTACAAAGCTTGGCGATCATCGGATCGTAATACATCGAGATTTCACCGCCTTCGAAGACGCCGGTATCGTTGCGGATCACGGTGCCGTTTTCCTGCTCGCCCTCTTGCGGCGGGCGATACCGTGTCAACCGGCCGATGGAGGGCAAGAAATTACGATAGGGGTCTTCGGCATAAAGCCGGCTTTCGATTGCCCAGCCGTTCAACTTTATATCGGTCTGCCCGAAGGACAGCTTTTCGCCTGATGCCACGCGGATCATCTGCTCGACCAGATCAATGCCTGTGACGAGTTCCGTTACCGGATGTTCCACCTGCAGGCGCGTATTCATTTCCAGAAAGTAGAAATTGCGCTCGCCATCGACGATGAATTCGACCGTTCCGGCCGAATGGTAACCAACTGCTCTCGACAGAGCCACGGCCTGCTCGCCCATGGCCTTGCGCGTTGCCTCATCAAGAAAGGGCGATGGCGCTTCCTCGATGACCTTCTGGTTGCGGCGCTGGATAGAGCACTCTCGCTCGCCAAGGTAAAGGATATTGCCGTGTTGATCGCCCAGCACCTGAATTTCGATATGGCGCGGCTGGGTGACGAATTTCTCGATGAAGATGCGGTCGTCCCCAAAGGAAGATTTCGCCTCGTTTTTTGACGACTGGAAACCCTCGCGCGCCTCCGCATCGTTAAAGGCGATGCGCATGCCCTTTCCGCCGCCGCCGGCCGAGGCCTTGATCATCACGGGATAACCGATCTCGGAGGCGATCCTCACCGCCTCATCTGCATCCCCAATCAGCCCCATATGGCCGGGCACGGTGGAAACACCGGCTTCCGCCGCGAGCTTCTTGGAGGTGATCTTGTCGCCCATGGCCTGGATAGCGCGGACCGGCGGGCCAATGAAGATCACACCCGCCTTCTCCAGCGCCTCGGCAAAGGCAGCGTTCTCCGACAGGAAGCCATAGCCGGGATGCACCGCATCAGCCCCGGTCTTCTCAATCGCAGCAAGGATTTTATCGATGACGATATAGGACTGCGACGAGGGCGCCGGACCGATATGAACGGCCTCATCCGCCATCTTCACATGCAAAGCATTGGCATCAGCATCCGAATAGACGGCAACCGTCGCAATGCCCATCTTCTTCGCCGTCTTGATGACCCGGCAGGCGATCTCGCCGCGATTGGCGATGAGGATTTTCTTGATCATTTGCCATCGCCTTCAAAAGTATGATTCTCAATCAGCGTCAGATAAGCAGCGGGAACAGCATCGGTCAGCCAGACACCATTGTCGGCTTGAAAAAAGCTGTGGCCAGCGGCAAACATCCGACTGGCATCAACCATTAGGATGGCGGGTTTTCCGTGCCGCTGGCCGACCGCATGTGCCGTCACGCTGTCTGCCGAAAGGTGAACCTGCTGCCGGCTGCCCGGTCGCAATCCTTCCTGCAGGATAGCATCTAGGAAACGTGTCGCAGTACCATGGAAAAGCTGCGGTGGCGGTTCTAAAGGAGCGCTACCAAGATCGACCTTTACTGAATGCCCCTGCGCGGCCCGGATGCGGTGCCCATCTTCCGAAAGGGTGAAACGCTTCTTGTCGCTTTCGGTAACGACCGCACGCAGACCGGCCTCGTCGAGCAGCGTGCCACTCGCATTTGCTTTTGCCAATAGATCTCCGACATCCGCCCAACCCTGAGCATCCATGGTAAGCCCGATGCTTTCGGGCGCATGTCGCAGAACATAGCTCAGGAATTTGCTGGTGGCCGTCGACATTGAATTTCATTCCCTATTGGCGGATGACAGCACACTCAAATCTCGAAAAAGTTCTCGAAGGATTCCGGGAAATTCTGCCGGGCGACGCGCTCGTCGATGACAAGCATCGCCTGGTAGGAAAGCGGATCGAAATTCTTTTCCGCCGGCAAGACCTCGCGGCCGAACAGCAGGCTGAGGCGGGCAGCGTCGAGATTACCACGCTCGAACGGCTCGGGACCAAAATGGTGCCAGAGCGAGTGCAGGAAGGCCGCATCGATGCGGTGTTCCTTGGAATCGTCCCGCGCCCTTCGGGGTATCATCTTGATGGGCGTTACCCCTTTTGGATTGGCGCGGCGGATGGTGAACTGGATGCCCGTGCTCGGCATGCCGGAGGGAAATCCCTTGTGTTTGGTCATTTCGGGCAGGTTCGCCATCTTTTGTCCTTCCAGAAGCATTTCCATTAAAAGCAGGTCCGCTTTTACGTCCGGATATGCGTAAATTCAAATAATTAGAGCGCTTTCATGGTCCTATTAAAACCAGAAGCGCTCTAGTCTTTTCGTTATGCCTTGCCGATTTTGTCCTGCGTCTTCTGCTCGAAGTCGGAGGCATCGTGGCGTTCATGCAATTGTTCGGACGGATCGCCCGAGGTTTTGTTGACGATCACGCCGCGCTTGACCGCAGGGCGTTCGCCAATTTCAAGCGTCCAGCGCATAAGGTTCTTATAACCGGCCGCTTCAAGGAAAGCACCGGCATCGCCATAAGCTTGGCCGAGCGCTATCTTGCCATACCAGGGCCAGACGGCCATGTCGGCAATCGTATATTCCGAGCCCGCCAGATAACGGTTGTCGGCCAGATGACGGTCAAGCACGTCAAGCTGGCGTTTAACCTCCATGGCGTAACGGTCGATAGCATATTTGATCTTGATCGGGGCGTAGGCGTAGAAATGGCCGAAACCGCCGCCGAGGAAGGGGGCGGAACCCATCTGCCAGAACAGCCAGTTCAGCGCCTGCGTGCGGGCATTGCCCTCTTTCGGCAGGAAAGCGCCGAATTTTTCCGCGAGATAGACGAGGATCGAGCCGCTCTCGAAAACCCGGGTCGGCTCGGGCGTCGAATGATCCATCAGCGCCGGGATCTTGGAGTTCGGATTGACGCCGACAAAACCGGAGCCGAACTGGTCGCCTTCGCCGATCTTGATCAGCCAGGCATCATATTCGGCGCCCTTGTGGCCAGCGGCCAGCAATTCTTCCAGCATGATCGAGACCTTCTGGCCATTCGGCGTTGCCAGCGAATAAAGCTGCAACGGATGTTTGCCGACCGGCAATTCCTTGTCATGGGTGGGACCGGCGATCGGGCGATTGATATTGGCGAACTGGCCGCCATTACCCTTGTCCCAGGTCCAGACCTTGGGCACTTCATATCCGGCGGGAAAATTATCTGCGGAGGAGTTCTCGGCCATAAAAATCAGTCCTTGTGCGTTTCGGGAGGGCACCGAAGGTCGGGCGCCTGAACATCATTATAGTAAGGTGGCCAAAGTATTTTTCCAGCCCCAGAGCAGGTCAGAGCGGAATGGTATCGTGCTTTTTCCAGCGGGTTTCGACGTTCTTGCCCCGCAGCGAAGCAAAGGCACGGGCGATGCGGCGGCGCGAGGAATGCGGCATGATAACCTCATCGATGAAACCACGCTCTGCCGCCACGAAGGGATTGGCGAAACGCTCCTCATATTCCCTTGTGCGCGCGGCGATCTTGTCCGGATCGGAAAGCTCCGAGCGATAGAGGATTTCCGCGGCCCCTTTTGCGCCCATGACAGCGATTTCCGCAGTCGGCCAGGCATAGTTCACATCAGCGCCGATATGTTTCGAGGCCATCACGTCATACGCGCCACCATAGGCCTTGCGGGTAATCAGCGTCACCATCGGAACCGTCGCCTCGGAATAGGCAAACAGCAGTTTCGCACCGTGCTTGATGACGCCGCCATATTCCTGCGCCGTTCCCGGCAGGAAACCGGGCACATCCACCAGTGTCAGCAGGGGAATGTTGAAGGCATCGCAGAAGCGCACGAAGCGGGCGGCCTTGCGTGA
The DNA here is from genome assembly GCF_001950375.1 of Rhizobium sp. TBD182. Lineage (NCBI taxonomy): Bacteria > Pseudomonadati > Pseudomonadota > Alphaproteobacteria > Hyphomicrobiales > Rhizobiaceae > Rhizobium > Rhizobium sp. TBD182. The sequence continues at coordinate 468,518 of NZ_BDLN01000002.1, forward strand.
GCTGTCAATATCCAGACACCCGGCCAGCACCATCGGCTGGTTTGCGACGACGCCTACTGTCTGGCCTTCCAGACGCATGAAACCGGTGATGATGTTTCTGGCAAACGCCTCCTGCAACTCGAAGAAATCGCCCTCGTCGGCGAGCGCATGGATCAGTTCCTTCATATCGTATGGCTTGTTGGAACTGTCGGGGATCAGCGTATCGAGGCGCGCTTCCAGCCGTGCGGGATCGTCATGAAAAGGCCGGACTGGCGGTTTTTCCCGATTATTCAGCGGCAGGAAATCGAAAAGCAGGCGCACATGCTCAAGTGTCTCGATGTCGTTTTCATAGGCGCCATCGGCAACGGAGGATTTTTTGGTGTGTGTGGAGGCGCCGCCCAGCTCTTCCGCCGTGACGATCTCGTTGGTCACGGTCTTCACCACATCCGGCCCGGTTACGAACATGTAGGAGGTATCGCGCACCATGAAGATGAAGTCGGTCATGGCAGGCGAATAAACGGCACCACCGGCACACGGCCCCATGATGACAGAGATTTGAGGCACAACACCGGAGGCGATGACGTTGCGCTTGAAAACGTCGGCATAACCGCCGAGCGAAGCAACACCTTCCTGAATCCGCGCGCCGCCACTGTCGTTGAGGCCAATCACGGGCGCGCCGTTGCGCACGGCCATATCCATGATCTTGCAGATTTTCTGGGCATGGGTTTCCGACAGCGAACCGCCGAGCACGGTAAAATCCTGGCTGAAAACATAGACCTGCCGGCCGTTGATGGTGCCCCAGCCGGTAACGACGCCATCGCCCGCCACCTTCTGTTCGGCCATGCCGAAATCCACCGCACGGTGGGTAACGTACATGTCGTACTCTTCGAAGGAACCTTCATCCAGCAACACATCGATGCGCTCGCGCGCCGTCAGCTTGCCCTTGGCATGCTGCGCCTCAATGCGCTTGACGCCGCCGCCGAGCCGCGCTTCGTCGCGGCGCGTCTGCAATTGCTCCAGAATGTTGGGCATGTTTCCTCCATGCGTTTCCTCAAAATCAATAGCTTAGAAAACATTCGCCTAGAAGCCTTGATCGTGCGCGTATGCGTGGCATAAATATTTGCAATATTTACTTTTGCAAAGTTGCAACATGGCTATGGAAAAGCTCTTCATCGGCCGCAAGGTCCGCGGCCTTCGCGAAAACGCCCGCTCCACGCAGGCACAGTTTGCCGAACGGCTCGGCATTTCGGCCAGTTATCTGAACCAGATCGAAAACAATCAGCGACCCGTTTCCGCCAGCGTTCTGGTGACGCTGGTGGAAAAATTCCAGCTCGACGTGACGGAGCTGGCAACCGGCGAAAACGACCGGCTGGTTTCCGCTGTGCGCGAGGCCCTGAAAGACCCGCTGTTCCTGAATTACGAGCCCGGGCTGCAGGAGCTGAAGCTGATTGCGCAGAACGCACCGGGTTTTGCCCATGCGCTTTTGCGCGCCCACCAGGCCTACCGGCAAAACAGCGAGCAGCTGGTGCAGCTGGATGACAGGCTGGGGCGGGGAACCGCGCAGGTGGAAAGAACACCTTACGAAGAGGTCCGCGATTTCTTTCACTTCGTCGACAATTACGTTGCCGAGATCGATCTTCTGGCGGAAGAACTTGCATACGAACTGGAGATAGAGGGCGGCGAGACCTACGGCATTCTCGCGGCCCATCTACGCAGCCGCTTCGGTGTCCATATCACCAGAACGGAGGCGGCGGGCGGATTGATCCGGCATTTCGATCCGGCCGGCAAAACGCTGGCGCTCAGTTCCTACATGGCAGCACCGACCCGCTGTTTTCAGCTTGCGCTTCAGATCGCCCAGCTTCATGCGGGAGCAACCGTGGACAGAGTGCTGGCCGGCGCCGGTTTCCGTAGCGCCGAAGCCGCGGAAATCTGTCGCATCGGCCTTCACAACTATTTCGCCGCCGCGCTGATCCTGCCATATGGGCAATTTCACCGGGCCGCGCAGGAATTGCGCCACGATCTGGAACTTCTGGCCGTGCGCTTCGGCGCGAGCCTTGAACAGGTGGCCCACAGGCTCAGCACTTTGCAACGCCCTGGTCAGAAAGGCGTGCCGATCTTTTTCGCCAAGATCGACCGGGCTGGCAACATCACCAAACGCCACAGCGCCACAAGGCTGCAATTTGCCCGTTTCGGCGCGGCCTGTCCGCTCTGGAACATTCATCAGGCCTTCGAAAGCTCCGACAGGATAGTACGCCAGCTGGCGGAAACACCTGACGGCGTGCGCTATCTTTCCATCGCCACACAGATCGAAAAAGCCGGCGCCGGTTTCAACACGGACAGGCCACGTTATGCCATCGCGCTCGGCTGCGAAATTTCCCATGCGCAGAATTTCGTCTATGCCGATACACTCGATCTCGCCAATACCGCCTCCTTCAAGCCCATCGGCGTTTCCTGCCGGGTCTGCGAAAGGGTCGATTGCGTGCAGCGCGCCGTACCGCCGCTAAAACGCAAACTACATGTCGATCATCTCTCACGCGGAGCCTTGCCCTACCGGATCGCAGACTTCTAGCGCCGCGCGGCCATATCAGGGCAGCGGCACCATCGCGCGCCGCATGATATTTGCATAGTAGCCCCAGAACAGCCGGGCGGCGACGGAGCGCCAGGGCGTCCAGAGTTCCGCCCGCGCCGCCAGCCATTTCGCATCCGGCCGTGCCTCGAGCGAAAGCGCGTGGCCCACCGCAGCCCGCAGCGCCACATCACCAACCGGAAAAATATCGGGGTGGCCGCCGCAGAACATCAGATAGACTTCCGCCGTCCACGGACCAATGCCGCGAAGCGCCACCAGCTCCGAAAGGGCCAAATCTGCTTCCTTGCGACTGACGGCATCAAGATCGATGCGGCCATCCGCAACCGCGTGCGCCAACCCTTCCAGCGTTGTTGCCTTGGCCCGGGAAAGGCCGAAAGTGGCGTGCAATTCTTCCGGCACCGCCAGATAGTTTTCCGCCGTCACCGCCCCGCCCGTGCCGGCAAGGATACGCACCCATATGGCGTTCGCGCTGGCGCGCGACACCATCTGCGACACGACGATATGGGCAAGGCCCGCAAAGCCGGGCTCGTGAATACGCAACTCCAGCGGACCGGCTTTTTCGATAATAAGGCTAAGAGCCGGATCGAGGCGGGCAAGATGCGCCATACCTTCGCTGATATCGTCGAGGCCCCTGATGATTTTCATGTCTGCACAGCCCATATTCACGTTGGCCCGGCACCGGGTGGCGAGGCGCTTCAAAACATGGCAGAAGAAACCATGCCTTCGCCCGTCCGTCAAAAACCGGTTTATCGTTTTGCGCCCAGCCCCAATGGCGCCCTGCATCTGGGCCATGCGCTTTCCGCTTTTCTGAACCACGACATGGTGCGGGAAAACAGTGGCCATTTTCTGCTGCGCATCGAAGATATCGACCAGACGCGCTGCACTCCGGAGCTGGAGCAGGCGATCTATGATGATCTTGGCTGGCTGGGACTGGAATGGGAAAAGCCGGTGCGGCGGCAATCGGAGCACTTCGATGAGTATCGCACAGCACTCGACAGGCTGGTCGAGGCCGACCTCGCCTATCCCGCCTTCTTAAGCCGGGGTGAGACGAAAGCCATTGTCAGGGCCTTTGAGGCAGAGGGAAGGCTCTGGCCGCGCGATCCCGACGGCGCGCCGCTTTACCCCGCAATAGATCGGCAAAGGCCGCAGGCGGAACGGGCCGAACTTCTGGCATCAGGCAGGCAACACGCCTGGCGGCTCGACATGGAAAAGGCGGTCCGCACCTTGCACAGCAAGCTGTTCTGGCGCGAGAGCGGCGACGGGCAGACCGGGGAAATCGAAGCTTTGCCGGCGCTGTGGGGCGATGTGGTGCTGTCGCGCTCCGACGCCCCCTCCAGCTATCATCTTTCCGTTGTGGTGGATGACGCGCTGCAAGGCATCACCCATGTGGTGCGCGGCATGGATCTGTTTAACGCAACCGCCATTCACCGGCTGCTGCAACAATTGCTTGACCTATCGCCACCCGCTTATCACCACCACCGGCTGATTTTGGGTGCTGATGGGCGCAAGCTCTCGAAAAGCGAAGGCAGCACCGGCCTTTCAGCGCTTCGGGCGGAAGGAAAAACGCCGTCAGATATCCGCCGGCTTGTCGGGCTCCTCTAGCACCTGCTCGCGGCGCGCACTGTTGCCGGCGATATTGCGGCGGATGATCTGCCGGACCTTGTATTTCATCAGAGCGGCATTCACTTCCGCACCCAGCATGAAGATGACACCCACCATGTAAAGAAACACCAGAACCACCATCACCGAGGCCAGACCGGCGTAGGTGGCGGCATAATTGGCGAAGGTGGAGAGGTAATAGGCAAAGATCGCCGCGCCGATGACCCAGAAGATCATTGTCAGCAGAATGCCAGGCCAGACATCCCAGATGCGGCGTTTGCCGGCCGGAAGCCACAGATGCGCCGCCACCAGCCCGACCGTCAGAACGACGATGGTGCCGTAAAGTCCGAGGCTGGAAACAGTGTTCAGCGCATCCGTCAGCCAGGGAAACCGCTGCTCGGCAAAGGACGTTGCGACCGGCACCGCAACAAGCACGATGCTGATGCCGGTAAAGACTACCACTGCGATCAATACATAAAGCAGACTGAGAAGACGGGTGATGTACCACCAGCGCGTTTCCGTGACGCGATAGGCGCGGTTGAGCGAGATTCTGAGCGCCTCGACGCCGTTGGAGGCAAAATATGCGGCCGCCAGCACCGAAATTGTCAGCAGTCCGCCGCGCGGAATGGTCAGGACCTGCTGCACCTGCGCGGCAAGCGGACCTGCGATCGCTTCCGGCCAGGTGTCAAAAATCAGATGCACCGCCGTCTCGGAAAACTGGTCAGCCCCCAGAAAACCGGCCAAAGCCGTGCCGAAAATCAGGAACGGGAACAGCGCCAGCAGGATGGAAAGCGCCATGTGGCTCGCCATCGCCCAGCCGTCATCCTCGGCAAAATGAGAATAGGCATCGAAGGCAACCTTGCCTGCCAGGCGCACTGCGGCAACCATGTCGCCTCCATTTATCGGCATTTCATTTGTAACTTCGCCCCGAATATGGGAAGTCAGCTCTACTTTGTACAGCGCACAAGCCCGCCTTTCGGTTCCCGCAGGCATACAGATTTTGCGCAATACAATTTTCACAGGCCGGACCATCGGGCCAGCGCAACATTCGGCTTTCCGGAGCGGCATAGATGCCTGAAAAACCCGTCATCATAATTACCGGATGTTCCTCGGGCATCGGAGCCCATTGTGCCGGCGCGCTTCACCGCGACGGCTGGAGGGTGTTTGCCACCGTGCGTCGCATCGTCGATATGGCCGCGCTCGAAAATCAGGGCATAGAAACCCTGATCATGGACTATACCAAGCCCGAAACCATCGCGGCTCTCGTGGATACGGTTGCGGCCAGAACCGGAGGCCGCATCGATGCGCTGTTCAACAATGGCGCCTATGGCCAGCCGGGTGCTGTGGAGGATCTGCCGGTGGAAGCACTGCGGCAGCAATTCGAAACCAACGTCTTCGGCTGGCACGATCTGACGCGGCGGGTCATTCCCTTCATGCGCCAGCGCGGTTCAGGGCGCATCGTGCATTGCTCCTCCATTCTCGGCCTCGTTCCCTATCGTTATCGTGGTGCCTATACCGCATCGAAATTCGCGATCGAGGGCCTTGGCGTCACGCTGCGCATGGAACTTCAGGACAGCGGCATCCATGTGAGCATGATCGAACCAGGGCCGATCACGTCGAAATTCACCACGACAGCGCTTGCCCACGTCAGAGACAAGATCGATCTGGAAAACTCGGCCCATGCTGTGGAATACAAGCGTCAGCTGGCGAGGATGGATGGGTCCGGCCCGGTCAACCGCCACAAGCTTGGCCCCGATGCCGTTTACGCCGTGCTGAAACACGCCCTGACCGCCGCAAAGCCAAAACCGCATTATCCCGTCACCGTTCCCGCCAAACAGGGGCTGTTGCTGAAACGGCTCTTGCCTGCCGGACTGTTCTATCGTCTGCTGCGCAGATTCGATTGAGGAGGAGTACCCCCTAAATGTCCGGCTTCACCACTGTTCTGGCCCTTATCGTCATGGGCCTCGTTGTCATCGTGCTGATACGAGGCCTTTTCAACATGCTGAAGGGCCAAGACGCCAACCGTTCCAACAAGTTGATGCAGCTTCGCCTCCTGTTGCAGGCCATCGCCATCGTGCTCATCATGCTGACCCTTTGGCTCACCGGCGGCGGACGCTGACATGGTGAAGCTGAACAAGATCTACACCCGCACCGGCGACAAGGGCACGACGGCGCTGGTGTCCGGTCCCCGCCGCCTGAAGCACGATCTTCGCGTCGAGGCCTATGGCACGGTGGACGAAACGAATTCGGCGATCGGCGTGGCGCGGCTGCATACCGTCAATACTGATATTGCCAGCATGGAAAAGCTGGATGCCATGCTGTTCCGCATCCAGAACGATATGTTCGACCTTGGCGCGGATCTCGCGACCCCGGAAACCGGCGAGCCGCCGGCCTACGAACCGCTGCGCATTGTCGAGAGCCAGGTCACGCGGCTGGAAAACGAAATCGACGACCTCAACTCCGCAATTGACCCCCTGACCTCCTTCGTGCTGCCGGGCGGCAATGCGGCGGCGGCCAATCTGCATCTGGCGCGCACGATCTGCCGACGGGCGGAACGGCTCATGGTGGAGCTCTCGGTTGCTGAAAACGAGATCGTCAGCCCGGAAGCGCTGAAATATGTCAACCGCCTGTCCGACTTCCTGTTCGTTGCCGCCCGTTTTGCCAATGACATGGGCAAGGCTGACATATTGTGGGTTCCCGGCAAGAACCGCTAAAGCCTATCTCTCGCACAAACGAAGGGCATTCGATGTTCATACCGCTGCACGATGCGAATTCCCTCAAACATATCCGGCTGCAATATGTCACGATCGGCCTGATCGTGGTCAACGTGCTGGTATGGCTATTTACCGGCGTGCTTGCCAGTGACGTCCAGGCCAATGCCGCAGCGCTCGGCCTCGGTTTCATCCCGGCTGTGGTGTTCGATTACGCCTACCTGGAGCCGGCCTTACAGGTGGTGCCGGATGACCTGACCGTCGTCACCTATGCGTTCCTGCATCTGGATTTCTGGCACATGGCAGGCAACATGCTGTTTCTGTGGGTCTTCGGCGACAACGTCGAGGACGCACTCGGCCATTTCCGTTTCCTTATCTTTTACATCGCCTGCGCCATAGCCGGCGCGCTGTTGCACGGCTTCGTCGCACCCATGTCGGAAGGGCCGCTTATCGGTGCATCAGGCGCTGTTTCCGGCGTCGTCGCGGCCTATTTTCTCCTGCATCCCAAGGTGCGCGTCTGGGTTCTGGTGTTCATGCGCATTCCGTTGCCCTTGCCTGCCTTCATTCCGCTGGCGCTATGGATCGGACAGCAATTTCTGATGCTGGCACTTGGCCTTGAGGAAAATGTTTCCTGGGGGGCACATGTGGGCGGCATATTGGCCGGGGCTGTGATGGTAATTTTCATGCGCCGGCCGGACGTTCCCCTGTTCGACCGCACGATTGTTCCGCCAAGGGCGGCGCAGTTCAAGAATCCGTCGCAAACGGCGGGGTTGTCGCAAATCGAACGGGGCTATGACGGGAGCAGATGAGCCGTTGACGGAGAGATAAATTATTTACGTTAACGTCAACGTAAGGTATGCCTTGCGTGCATGTGATAATGAACATTGCTCCGTTGTATTTGCGGGAAAAATGCTTATCCATGTCGCCAACCTGTTTTTGGAGGTCCGCGCGGTCTTGTCGCCTCGCGGACAGGAGTTTGAGGAAAACCGCCGATGAAGATCCTTGTCCCTGTCAAACGAGTTGTTGATTACAACGTCAAGATCCGCGTGAAGTCGGATGGTTCGGGCGTTGAACTCGCGAATGTGAAGATGTCGATGAACCCGTTCGACGAAATCTCGGTGGAAGAGGCTCTGCGGCTGAAAGAAGCCGGCAAGGCCGAAGAAGTCGTGGTCGTGTCGATCGGCCCTGCCAAGGCGGAAGAGACGCTGCGCACGGCGCTCGCCATGGGTGCCGACCGCGCCATCCTGATCGAGACCGAAGAGACGGTCGAACCGCTGGCCGTCGCCAAGCTTTTGAAGGGCGTGGCGGAAGCCGAGCAGCCCGGCCTCGTCATCGTCGGCAAGCAGGCGATCGACGACGACAGTAACCAGACCGGTCAGATGCTGGCCGCCCTTCTCGGCTGGGGCCAGGGCACCTTCGCCTCCAAGGTCGTACCGTCTGATGGCAAGGTCGCTGTGACGCGTGAAGTCGATGGCGGCCTGCAGACGGTCGAACTGAAACTTCCCGCTGTCGTGACCACCGATCTTCGTCTGAACGAGCCGCGTTACGCCTCGCTGCCGAACATCATGAAGGCAAAGAAGAAGCCGCTCGACAAGAAGACCCCGGCCGATTTCGGCGTCGATGTCACGCCGCGTCTGAAGGTTCTGAAGACAGAAGAGCCGGCTGGCCGCAAGGCCGGCATCAGGGTCGGCTCGGTGGCTGAGCTGGTTGAAAAGCTCAAAGCCGACGGCGTCCTCTAAGGTTTCGGAAAAGGGAGATTACAACATGGCCATTCTTCTTCTGGCAGAACACGACAACGCAACCCTTTCCGACCTGACGGCGAAGACGCTGACGGCGGCAACGCAGATTGGCGGCGACGTCCACGTGCTCGTTGCCGGCTCCGGTGCGAAGGGTGCCGCCGACGCGGCGGCGAAACTGTCCGGCGTTGCCAAGGTACTGCTTGCCGACGACGCATCCTATGCCAACGCGCTTGCCGAGCCGCTGGCGGCGCTGATCGTTTCGCTCAGCCCTTCCTATGACGTCATCATCGCACCGGCGACCGCTTCGGCCAAGAATGTCGCCCCGCGCGTCGCAGCCCTTCTCGATGTGGCCCAGGTCTCGGAAATCATTGAGGTCGTCAGCCCGGATACTTTCAAACGTCCAATCTATGCCGGCAACGCCATCCAGACGGTGCAGGCAAGCGACGCCAAGAAGGTCATCACCGTGCGCCCCACCGCGTTTGCGGCAGCCGCTGAAGGTGGTTCGGCACCGGTGGAAACCATCGGTGCTGCCGAGAACCCCGGCGTTTCTGTCTTTGTATCCGACGCGCTCGCCTCTTCCGATCGTCCGGAACTGACCTCTGCGAAGATCATCATCTCGGGCGGTCGCGCACTCGGCTCCTCGGAAAAGTTCCGCGAAGTGATCCTGCCGGTTGCCGACAAGCTCGGTGCAGCCGTCGGCGCATCGCGCGCAGCCGTCGATGCGGGTTATGCACCGAACGACTGGCAGGTCGGTCAGACCGGCAAGGTCGTGGCACCGCAGCTTTACATCGCTGCCGGCATTTCGGGCGCCATCCAGCATCTGGCCGGTATGAAGGACTCGAAGGTCATCGTTGCCATCAACAAGGACGAGGAAGCGCCGATCTTCCAGGTTGCCGATTACGGCCTCGTCGCAGACCTGTTCGAGGCTCTGCCAGAACTCCAGAAGGCTCTGTGATTTTAAGCCTTTAGCCAAAGGCGGCGCGTTTTTTGAACGCGCCGCCTTCTCTTTTTCGGCGATATGCGTAACATCGCCGCAAATGACGCAGATGAAATCCCATGAGGAGACCAGCATATGACCGCCCCCTTTAAAAACATCGGTATCATCGGAGCCGGTCAAATGGGTTGCGGCATCGCGCATGTTTCCGCCTTGGCCGGTTACAAGGTGCACATTTACGATCTTTCCCAGGACGGCATCGAAGCCGGCCTTGCCACGATCAACGGCAATCTTGCCCGTCAGGTCACCAACGGCAAGCTCTCCGACGACGCCCGCAAAGATGCGCTGGCGCTCATCAGCGGTTCGACTGACGTCAACGATCTGGCGCCCATGGATCTGGTCATTGAGGCTGCTACCGAAAACGAGGAAATCAAACGCAAGATCTATGCGCAGATCTGCCCGGTACTGAAGCCCGAAGCGCTTTTGGCCACTAACACTTCTTCGCTCTCCATCACTCGCCTTGCGTCCGCGACCGATCGTCCCGAACAGTTCATGGGCATCCACTTCATGAACCCGGTGCCTGTGATGAAGCTGGTAGAGCTGGTGCGCGGTATCGCCACCAACGAAAAGACCTTCGATGCGGCGAAGGACTATGTGCGGACGCTGGAAAAGGCGATCACCGTCGCCGAGGATTTCCCGGCCTTCATCGTCAACCGCATCCTGCTGCCGATGATCAACGAGGCGATCTACACGCTCTATGAGGGCGTCGGTTCGGTGGAAGCAATCGACACCGCCATGCGGCTCGGCGCCAACCATCCGATGGGACCGTTGCAGCTTGCCGACTTCATCGGTCTCGACACCTGTTTGTCGATCATGCAGGTACTGCATGACGGGCTGGCCGACAGCAAATACCGCCCCTGCCCGCTGCTGGTGAAATATGTAGAGGCCGGCTGGCTCGGCCGCAAATCTGGTCGCGGTTTTTACGATTACCGTGGAGAGACACCGGTTCCGACGCGCTAAGGCGCAAGAGATATTCCTCGGATATCATTCGAGATGACGGGAGGAAAATCCCTCCCGCACTGGACAATTATTTAGCCTTCACTGCCGATACCAACGCCTTGGCATCTTCGCTGTCCCAGGCTGCCGGACCGTTCATGGCGGCGATCAGGCAGCCTTTTTCGTCCAGAAGAAGCGTTGCGGGAAGGCCAAAAGCCAGCCCTTCCTTTTTCAGAACATTGAAGACGCCCATGGAGCTGTCGCGGTAAAGTTTCAGCGCGTCGATCTTGTATTCGTCAATGAAGGCTTTCGGTTTCTCGTCCGCGCCGGTGTCGATATTGACCGCAACAACCTCAAAGCCATCGCTGCCCTTTTCCTTCTCGAGTGCGTTCAGCGCAGGCATTTCCTCCCGGCATGGCACGCACCAAGTGGCCCACAGATTGAGGAGAACCGCCTTGCCCTTGAGATCGGCAAGCGACATGTCCGACCCTTGCGGACCCTTGAAGGACAGCGGGATGACGCGCGGCGTATCCGTGGCCGACATGGCCGCCACCTGGCCCTTCAGGAGGGGTTTCAGCGAGGCGATGCGGTTTGCCGCACCTTCACATAAACCGGCCTCGGCAACCGCTGCCCCTTGAACCGGGCTCTCAGACCCAATATGCCTGAACCAGACCGCACCCGCGCCGAACACGACACCGGCAACGGCAGCAATTGCAACCAATCTGGCGGAAGGAAGCCTGAACGGCCTTTTTTCTGTCATCGAATACTCCAGGGCACGCAGAACATGGCTGACGGCACAGATCAGAAATCCTCCAACCAGATGTGGGGCGGACGTTTCGCTTCCGGGCCATCAGCCATCATGGAAGAGATAAATGCCTCCATCGGCTTCGACAAGAAGCTTTATGCCCAGGACATCCGCGGCTCTATAGCGCATGCCACCATGCTGGCGGAAAAAGGCATTATTTCGCAGGAAGATAAAGACAAGATCGTTCACGGCCTGAACACGATCCTGTCAGAAATCGAGGCCGGCAGTTTCGAATTCTCGCGCAAGCTCGAAGACATTCACATGAACATCGAGGCGCGGCTTGCCACCCTCATCGGCACGGCGGCAGGGCGGCTGCACACCGCCCGCTCGCGCAACGACCAGGTGGCGCTCGATTTCCGCCTCTGGGTCAAGGAAGAGCTGCAGAAGACGGAAGGCATGCTGACCGCGCTCATCTCCGCCTTCCTCGACCGCGCCGAGGAAAATGCCGATACGGTCATGCCCGGCTTCACCCATCTGCAGACGGCCCAACCCGTCACCTTCGGCCATCATTGCATGGCCTATGTGGAAATGTTCGGCCGTGACCGCGCCCGCGTGCGTCACGCGATCGAACATCTGGATGAAAGCCCGATCGGTGCAGCAGCGCTGGCCGGCACCGGTTATCCTATCGACCGCCACATGACGGCAAAGGCCCTCGGCTTCCGCGAGCCGACCCGCAACTCCATCGACACCGTTTCCGACCGCGATTTCGCGCTGGAGTTCCTGTCGATCGCCTCAATCTGCGCCACGCATCTGTCGCGCCTCGCCGAAGAAATCGTCATCTGGTCGACGCCGCAATTCGGCTTTATCCGCCTGTCCGATGCCTTTTCCACCGGCTCGTCGATCATGCCGCAGAAGAAGAACCCCGACGCCGCCGAACTGGTGCGCGCCAAGACCGGCCGCATCAACGGCTCGCTGGTGGCGCTTCTGACTGTGATGAAGGGCCTGCCACTCGCCTATTCCAAGGACATGCAGGAAGACAAGGAACAGGTTTTCGATGCCGCCGAAAGCCTGGAACTGGCCATCGCCGCCATGACCGGCATGATCCGCGACCTTGAGGTGCGCAAGGACCGCATGCGTGCGGCCGCCGGTTCGGGCTATTCCACCGCCACCGATCTTGCTGACTGGCTGGTGCGCGAGGCAGGCCTGCCCTTCCGCGACGCCCACCATGTGACCGGAAATGCGGTGGCACTGGCGGAAAAGAAAGGCTGCGATCTGGCCGATCTTTCGCTGGAAGACCTGCAGGCGATCCATCCGGCCATTACAAGCGGCGTTTTCGACGTCCTTTCAGTCGAGGCATCGGTTGCCAGCCGCACCAGCTTCGGCGGCACGGCTCCTTCCGAGGTCAAGAAGCAGATCGCCTGGTGGCGTGGACGCAACTAACGCATCGGACCGAAAAGTGTGAAGCGGTTTTCGGAAAATCCGATGCGCAGACAAATTAAAATGAGCGGCGGAAACGATTTCATTTTTCTCCGCCGCCCTCATAAATCTGCGTTACGCTGCGATCACAAGAAACAGGGTGCACAAGCGCCCTGTTTTTCGTTATCAGAGAAGCACATATTTCCTTTGGACAGGCTCATGCTTTCAAAAACCGCGCGCAATCTCATCGTTCCCATCGGCATGACGCTCGCCGTCAGTCTTGCTCTCAGTGCCTGCGGGCGAAAAGGCGATATCGATCCGCCGAGCACGCCGGTCGAAATGCGCAACAAGCGCAATGCCGACGGAACCGAGACGAAGCCGGCAACGGCGGAGCGGCCGTTCATCCTCGACAAGCTTCTCTGACGGGAAAAAGCCTGTGAACCATTTTGGCTATATCGACGGCGTGCTTCACGCCGAAAACGTGCCCGTGCCTGAGATCGCCAAGGCGGTCGGCACGCCGTTCTATGTCTATTCGACCGCGACGCTGGAGCGCCACTACAAGGTGTTCTCAGGCGCTTTCGCCGATGTGGACGCCATGGTCTGTTACGCCATGAAGGCCAATTCCAACCAGGCCGTTCTGAGGACGCTGGCAAAGCTCGGCGCGGGTATCGACGTGGTATCCGGCGGCGAATTGCGCCGCGCGCTTGGCGCCGGTGTACCGGCAAACCGCATCATGTTCTCCGGCGTCGGCAAGACGGTGGCGGAAATGGATTACGCGCTGGAAGCCGGCATCTACTGCTTCAACATCGAATCCGAGCCGGAGCTTGAGGTCCTCAACCTGCGCGCCGTCAAGGCCGGAAAAAGGGCGCATGTGTCCTTCCGCATCAATCCGGATGTGGATGCGCGCACTCATGCCAAGATTTCCACCGGCAAAAAAGAAAACAAGTTCGGCATTTCCTATGAGCGGGCGCGTGCGGTCTATGCCCATGCCGCCACTCTGCCCGGCATCGAAGTCACCGGCATCGACATGCATATCGGCAGCCAGATCACAGAATTGCAGCCCTTCGAGGATGCGTTCCGCTTGCTGCGCGAACTGGTGGAATCCCTGCGCGCGGACGGGCACACGATCAGTCACGTCGATATCGGCGGCGGCCTCGGCATTCCCTACCGCGAGGACAATAATCCGCCGCCGCTGCCGGATGCCTATGCGCATATCGTCAAGAACGAGCTAAAGAGCCTCAACTGCAAGATCATCACCGAACCGGGACGCCTGATCGTCGGCAATGCCGGCATTCTGGTGACGGAAGTGATCTATGTGAAGGATGGCGGCGAAAAGAACTTCGTGATTGTCGATGGCGCGATGAACGACCTCATCCGCCCGACGCTTTACGAGGCCTATCACGGCATCCGCCCGGTCGTGCAGCCCGCGGTGGACGCCCCTCGCATCAAGGCCGATATCGTTGGCCCCGTCTGCGAAACGGGTGACTATCTGGCGCTGGACCGCGAGATGGCCGCACCGCAGCCGGGTGATCTGATTGCCGTCAGCTCCGCCGGTGCTTACGGCGCCGTGCAGGCAGGCACCTATAATTCGCGCCTGCTGGTGCCGGAAGTGCTGGTAAAGGGTGACAAGTTCCACGTCATCCGCCCGCGCGGAACCTATGAAGAGCTGATCGCTCTCGATTCAGTACCCGCCTGGCTCGATTGATCCGCCATACATCCGGCTTGGTCGATCACAATTGAGCGAAGCTGCCTAAAAAGTGGGGGTGAGCATCCGCTTGCCCTCGTCTTCGCCACAAAGAATGTTATCCTTGCTTCTCATAATACAAGCAGCTCGCCGTTCCGGGAATGGCGTTTGACGTGGCCAGAACCGGGAGAACGGATTGATGACCACAGCCGGAGAGGACAGGACAGGCAGGAAGCGCCCAACCGGCGCATTCGCGCAGCGGCCGGATCTTGCCCGCCGGGTTGCGGCTAAACGCTTCTTCGCAAAAATCGTGTTGTTTTCGGAAAGAGTAGCACCGAAGACGCTGTGGCCGCTTTCCATCACCGCCGCGTTTCTAGCGCTCGCATGGTTCGGCCTCTACCGGCAAATGCCTGACTTCGTGCGGCTGGGCATCGTTTTCCTGCTGGTTTTCGGTTTCATCAGCACCATCCTGCCAATCGTCCGGCTGAAATGGCCGACAGACAACGACGCGTCCCGCCTTCTGGAAGAACGCAATGGTCTCGCTCACCAGCCAGTCGGTGTGCAGGAAGACGAACCGGCGTTGGACACCCCCATTTCCCGCGCCTTGTGGAAAGAACACCAGATCCGTATGGCGGAACGCATCGCCGCGCTGAATGCCGGCCTGCCGAAACCCGATATCGCCCGCTACGACCGCTCGGCACTACGCGCCATTCCCGCCCTTTTTCTGGTTGTCGCCTTCGGTTTTTCCTATTCCAATGGTGCAGGCACGATTGCAGATGCCTTCCGCAGCCGGCCGGTAGCCGGTCCGCTCAATCCCGATATCCGTCTCGACGCCTGGGTCACGCCGCCCGCCTATACCGGCCGCGCCCCGATTTTTCTGACAGGGCGCGATGCGACGGGCCACGACGCGGTGTCCGTGCCGCAATCCTCCAAACTGACGATCCGCATGACCGGTGGCGATGGCGGCGAGGAAGTGACCTTCGAGCCTGAGACCGCCGGCGCCCTGCAGAAGCTTGCCCCCGAAGCGGCACGCGCCGACAGCGCAAGTGGCGATGTGGCGGCACAGACAGAAAAACGCCCGCCGGATCAACCTGTCACGCCGCGCACCTTTGCCATGGATGTGACCGAAAGCGGCATGATCACCGCCAATGGCGAACAATGGGTGTTCAACGTCATTCCTGACCAGCCACCGAGCATCGGCTTCGACAACATGCCGCGCCGCGCCGTCAATGGTGCGCTGGAGGTGGGTTTCACCGCCAAGGACGACTATGGCATCAAGGAAGCCCACGCCATCATAGAGCCGCTTGGCGTTGCGGAGGGTGCAACAGCACTTTACCCGCCGCCGGAATTCAAGCTCGACCTGCCGCGGCAGAACAACCGCGAGATCAAGGGGCTGACCAGCCGCAACCTGACCGAACATCCCATGGCAGGTAAGCGCGTGCGCATCACGCTGGTGGCAACAGACGGTGCCGGCCAGACCGGCCGCAGCCCCGCGCATGAAATGGTGCTGCCGGGCCGCAATTTCTCTGAACCGCTGGCGGCTTCGGTTGCCGAACAGCGGCAGATATTCTCACTCGACACGCGCCAGATGCCAAAGGCGATCGCCTATAACGAGGCGGTTGGTCTGCGTCCGGAAGAAACCATTCCCAACACCACGCACTATCTCCTGCTGCAATCGGCGCAGACCCGCATGCGGCTCGCCTATAATGAGGAGATGCTGAAGAACACCGCCGATTATCTCTGGGAGATTGCGCTCGGCATCGAGGATGGTGATCTTTCGCAGGCGGAAAAACGCCTGCGTGATGCGCAGACAGCGCTTTCCGAGGCGCTTCAGCGCAATGCCTCCGATGAGGAAGTCGCCAAGCTGATGCAGGAACTGCGTGAGGCGATGCAGCAGTTCATGAGCGAGCTTGCACAGCGCATGCAGAATGCGCCGCAAGCCAACATGAACCAGCAGGCACAAAACGTCTTGCGGCAGCGCGATCTGGAAAACATGATGAACCAGATCGAAAACCTAGCGCGCTCCGGCAACCGTGACGCAGCACAGGAAATGCTCTCGCAGCTGCAACGCATGATGAACAACCTGCAGGCGGGACGGCCGCAACGTCAGGGCCAGCAGGGGCAGCAGCAAAGCAGCAAGATGCGCCAGCAGATCGACAAGCTGGGTGAAATTCTGCAACAGCAGCAGAAGCTGATGGACGAGACCTTCAAGCTCGATCAGGCGCTGCGTGACCGCATGCAGCGCGGCGACCCGCAGGATGGCGGCGAAGGTCAGGACCCGCAGACGGGTGAAAACGGTGAATCACCGCAACAGGGCCAGCAGGGCGAAAACGGCCAGCAAGGCGGGCAGCCGAGCGAGCAGATGACCGCCGAACAATTGCGCGAGGCGCTGAAAAATCTGAGGGCGCAGCAGGACGCGCTGGGCAAGCAGCTGGGCGAATTGCAGCAGGGCCTTCGTGATCTCGGCATGGAGCCGGGCGAAAACTTCGGCAAGGCGCAGCAGGAAATGGAAGGCGCCGGCGAAGCACTCGGCAAAAGCCAGGGCGAACAGGCGGTCGAAGGTCAGGGCAATGCGCTGAACGCGCTGCGACAGGGCGCGCAGGATATGATGGGCCAGATCATGCAGGCCATGCGCCAGCAGGGACAGCAGCCCGGACAAGGGCAGGAAGGCATGGCGGGCCAAGGCGGACAGAACGGCCGCGATCCACTCGGCCGTCCGCGCAGCACAACCGGCCCCGATTTCGGCGACCAGGTGAAGGTGCCTGATGAGATCGACGTGCAGCGCGCCCGCGAAATTCTCGAGGCTATTCGCGAAAAGCTCGGCAACAACCCGCCGGGTGAAATCGAGCGGCGTTATCTGGAGCGGTTGCTGGATATACGGTGAGGATGGAGGCCGCCATTCCTAGCGATCGGGCCTGTTTAACCTCGCGCATTTTTGAGGAAAGGCTAGCTTATCAAACACTCAACGTCATCCTCGGCCTTGTCCCGAGCATGACGGCGGAGAGATTTGACAACTCCGCAACAAAAAAGGCGGCCCAAAGGGCCACCCTTTCTCAAATCTCTGTAGCCTTATCGCTCAGGCCGCAAGCGCCCGCGCAACAGCCTTGCGGATATCCGGAAGCGCAAAAGGTTTTGAAACCACGTCCACGATCTTTTCTGCCAGATCATCAGCACGTTCGCGCTGTTCGGCATAACCCGTCATCAACAGGATGCGCATGGCCGGGAAGCGTTCGGCGGCGCGGTGCGCCAGCTCGATGCCATCCATGACCGGCATGCGGATATCCGAAAGAAGGAGATCGAAATTGGTTTCCTGAAGCTTCTCCAGCCCCTGCTCGCCGTCTGCCGCCTCGTGGGTCTCGTGACCGTCGAGACGCAGCGCACGGGCAACGAAAGCCCGCAATGCATCCTCATCTTCGGTAATCAGAATCTTCGCCATCAATCATTGCTCCTGGGCATCATTTCCAGCCGTGAGCAACATCGCAGGCTCCTCTTTTCAAGAGGTAAACACCCAGAGTTTCGCTGGGTGAATGGTTAATGAGGCGTCTCCGGCATGTCCCATCCCGGCACGGCAGAAATCGTCAGGCGTCGCCCGTGACGACGCCTACGAAGGGCAGTTCGCGGAAGGCGTAAGCCACATCCATGCCGTAACCGACAACGAAATAATCGGGACATTCGAAACCGACATAGTCGGCCTCCAGATCTTCCTTGCGCTTGACCTTCTTGTCGAGCAGCACGGCGATGGTGACGTGACGGGCGCCGCGTTCGTAAAGCAGTTCCTTGGCGAAACGCAGCGTGCGGCCGGATTCGAGAATATCGTCGATCAGAAGAACATCGCGGTCCTTTACGTCGCTGTCGATATCCTTGACGATCTTCACCCCTTGCGAAACGGTGCCGGCACCGTAGCTCGAAAGCGTGATGAATTCGACTTCGGGGGCAAGGCCGCTGTCATGCAGCGCGCGGATGAGATCGGCCGCGAAAATGAACGATCCCTTGAGCACGGCGATGACCAGCAAATCCTTGGTCGGGCCGCTCGCTATATGCTTGGCCATGTCGCGATTGCGCTCGGCAATCTGCTCGGCGGTGTAAAGCGGCTCAATGTTTTTTCCACGGACGACGGGCATTCTTTCTCCTGTGCTGCGCCTTGCCGATTTTACCTTTCAGTAAAAATACGAAGACCACGCGTTAGCACAGTCAACGTTCGGAAGCACCCGCTTCGACGAAGGAAAGCTTGATCTCAGGCGTTTTTCCACCGGGATGGCGCAACTTTGCCGAAAATCCGTGGCTGAAACCGGGCTGCATCTGCCTGACCGGCGGTTCGATGACCATGCTGGCGACCAGTTGCCCCTTGGCAACGAAGAGGTCGGCGCGAAGTGCCGGCACCTCTTCCAGAGCGGCACCGTTGTTCTCCACAATACCGTTGATGAGCAGGACATCCATGCCGCCAGCCTCCTGCGGCGTGATGGTGACATGGGAAATGGCAAGCGGGTTTGCGGCCGCAACGACCGGCTTTTCCGGCACGACCACCGACAGGCCGCCTGAGCAGATGAAAACAAAAATGACGAGCGCCGCAACCAGCGCCGAATAGGCATCCACAGACAGGCGCGACAATTTGCGGTCCACCCAGCCGATGAACGCGTAACCAAGAGCACTGGCGGTGACGGGCGGTTTTTCCATCTGCCGGCGCATCGCGCCGCGATTATCGTTTCCGGGCTGACGGACACGGTTTTCCTTGATGGTGACAAATTCCGCGTCTACCACATCGGGGCCGGTGTGGGTTGCCCGCGCCGTACGGCGCACTGGCACTTCCGGCATCAGGAGGTCGAAATCGAATGCCGCTTGCCGGCGAGATGAACGGAACATAGCCATAGAATTCCTTGGGTGAGGTTTTCCGGCCCGCAAAACTGGGCATTGCAACGAATCCTGCCAAGTTTTAAATTTAATTGGTTAATGCTTCGCAAAAACGGCTCGCATAGGCCACCGGAACCGGGTTAAACGGCGCATCCGGGCCTCACGCGCCAGCGGTTTGCGAACCACCACGAAACGAAGAGACTGGAAGTCCGTTGATCCATTTCGAAAATGTCGGGTTGCGTTACGGCATGGGCCCCGAAATCCTGAGGGACATGACCTTCGACATTCCCAAGGGTTCGTTCCAGTTTCTGACCGGCCCTTCCGGTGCCGGCAAAACCACGTTCCTGCGCCTGCTGCTGATGTCGCTGCAGCCCACACGCGGCAATATCCGCATGTTCAACCGCGATGTGTCGCGCATTCCGCGCAGCGAGCTGCCCATGTTGCGCCGCCGCGTCGGCATCGTCTTTCAGGATTTCCGGCTGCTCGATCATCTGACGACCTATGAGAATGTCGCCCTGCCGCTGCGTGTGCGCGGCAAGGAAGAAAGCGCCTACCGCAACGACGTCATCGAGCTTCTGAAATGGGTCGGGCTTGGCGAGCGCATCAATGTGCTTCCGGCCATCCTCTCCGGTGGGGAAAAGCAACGCGCCGCCATTGCCCGTGCATTGATGGACCAGCCGGAAATCTTGCTGGCAGACGAGCCGACCGGCAACGTCGACCCGCCGATGGCCAAGCGCCTTCTCAACCTCTTTCTGGAGCTCAACCGGCTGGGTACCGCTGTGGTCATCGCCACCCATGATTTCGGCCTGATGGACCAGATCGACGCACGCCGGATGATCCTCACCGAAGGGCGGCTCGACATCTATGAATGAGATCAACCGCAAACAGTTAAGACCAGAGGCGACCGCACCGAAGCGGCCGCCGATGCGTATCCGCCCGATGGCACCCATTCTGCCGCCTTCCAACATTCAGGGCAATGCGCTGATGGTGGTGATCGCCATCATGGCCTTTCTCGCCTGCCTGACGCTTGGTGCCGTTTCCATGGTGCGTGCCACCGCCGCCACCTGGCAGAGCCAGATTTCCCGCGAAATCACCATTCAGATCAAACCCGAGGACGGGCTGGACATGAATGCAGCGCTCACCAAGGCGCGTACTCTGGCGCTCACCTTCGTCGGCACGCGGGATGGCACGATCCTCGATGACGCCGCCACCGCGCGTCTTCTGGAGCCGTGGCTCGGCAGTGGCCTCGATCTTTCCGAACTGCCGGTGCCGCGCCTCGTCGTGATTACCATCGATGAAAACCACCCGCCCGATTTTCAGGCCATGCGCGATATGCTGAAAGCTGAAATTCCACAGGCGTTTCTGGATGACCACCGTACATGGGTCGACAGGCTCGTCTCCATGGCCAGGACCACTGTCATGATCGGCGTCGGGGTCCTGATCCTCGTCTTCACCGCCATGGTGCTGACGGTGGTGTTTGCAACGCGCGGCGCGCTTTCCGGCAACAGGCACATCGTCGAGGTGCTGCATTTCGTCGGCGCCGAAAGCAGCTTCGTCGCGCGGGAATTCCAGAAGCACTTCCTGAAGATCAGCCTGAAAGGTGCGGCAGCGGGCAGCGCCCTTGCCGCGGCGGTTTTCCTTGCCGCCGGTTTCTGGCAATCGAGCACGGTTGCTACGCCGCAAAGCGATCAGGCAAGTGCGCTTTTCGGCTCCTTTTCCGTTGGCCTCAGTGGTTATATCGGCATCGCCACGACGATGATCATCATCGCGCTGCTCACCACGATCACCGCGCGTGTGACCGTCATCCGCACGATCGACGATATCGACCGCGTCCGTTCCGATCCGTCTAAAAGCGACGGTGTCGCATCGTGACGCCGTCTCCCGGATCTCGCGAGGAAACTGCACCCTTCACACGCCGGATGTAACTTGCGGACGGTGGACAAAAATGCCTGTTCCTTGCCTTAATCGGCGAGTATTCAGGAGGAATGTTTGTGAGTCGGACGGACCATGATCAGGAGCAGACGACCACGCGACAGGCAAAAAAGGGCCTGTTGTCGCGGCGAAGTCGCCTGCGCCGTTTTATTCGCGGTCTCATCCTTCTTTGCGTCATTACTCTCGGGGCTTTTTCCGGCGGTTTTTTGTGGTTCGCAGATTCGGTCGCCTCCATGCGCCCGCCCGAAGGCGCCAAGGGCGACGCGATCATCGTTCTGACCGGCGGTTATCAGCGCATCGAACAGGCGGTCGGCCTGCTGCGGGACGGCGTTGGCAAGCGCCTTCTGATTTCCGGCGTCAATCCGGCCACCACCCGCACGCAAATCCGCAAGATGACGCAAGGCTCTTCGGACATGTTTTCCTGCTGCGTGGACATGGGCTACAAGGCCATAGACACTATCGGCAACGCCAATGAGGCGGCGAGCTGGATACGCGACCACGGTTATTCCTCCATCGTCGTCGTCACCAACAATTACCATATGCATCGCAGCCTGCATGAATTGCACAATGCCAGCCCGCAGACCCAATTCATCGCCTATCCCGTTATCAGCGCCGACCTTGCCCGCACCAACTGGTTCGCGGAGCCAGATGTGGTCCGAACAATGCTCTACGAATACATGAAATTCGTGATTGCAGCAGGACGCGACCTGACCGGGCTCGGCAAGGGCGACGGGTTGCGCAAGGCGGGCGCCGATCACCCCACGATCAAGGCGGCAACCTCTTCCCCGTGAATGGAAAGAACGGAGAGAACACGCTTGCTGCGGAGCCTTGTTTTCGTGTAGGCGTCTGGCATCGGCATCCGGCATCGAGGCGCGCCTGAGCTTCGGAACGGCTGCAACCCGGGAAGTCTGTCGATGCTCAAGCTGCGCTCTTTTCTTTTCAATACGCTGTTTTATCTCAATCTGATTGTCCGCATGATCGTGCTCACGCCGATCTATTTCATCCTGCCGCGCAGAATAGCCTATGAAATCCCCAAGAACTGGGCGCGATCCAACCATTGGCTGATGAAGACCATTGTCGGCACCACCTTCGAGATCGAGGGGCTGGAAAACATTCCCGAAACCGGCTGTATCTTCGCCCCCAAACACCAGTCCTTCTGGGACACCTATGCGCTGCTGCCCAACCTTCCCGATCCGGTCTATATTCTGAAGCGCGAGCTTTTGTGGATCCCGCTGTTCGGCTGGTATGCGATGAAGCAGCGCATGATCCCGGTCAACCGCGCCGCGCGCGGCAAGGTGATGCTGAAGGTCATGGAGCGGGCGAGAGAGGAGATGGCGGCTGGCCGCGAACTCATAATCTATCCCGAAGGCACGCGCCGGCCACCGGGCGCTGAGCCCGAATATCGTTATGGCATCGCACGTCTTTACCGCGACCTCAAAGTCCCCGTCATTCCGGTCGCCATGCATCCCGGCCTCTTCTGGCCACGCCGCTCGACAATGCGTTATCCCGGCCATTTCAAGGTGCGGATCTTGCCGGCCATCGAGCCGGGACTGGACCCGGACGTGTTTTTCAAGACATTGATCGAGGTGACGGAAAAGGCGAGCGACGAGTTGCTGCTGGAGACCGCGCGCAACAATCCGCACCTGCCGCTGCCACCGACCGCCGTGAAGCGTATCGCAGAACTTCAGGGGCAAGACACTCCCACCGGCTAAACCGCGATCGTGCCGACACTGGCGGCAATGCTTTCCAGCAGCGTGTCGCGAATACCCATATCCTGCAGATGCTGCACGGTATTGAAGACGTAATCGGTATTCGGGCCGGACCGGCCCGATGCGGCAGCCACGATCGTAGCCGCTTCCGCGACACCCAGACCACCAATAAACTGCTCGTGGGCGGGATCGGCCACATAGGTCACGGCACTGCCGCGCGTGCCATCGGCGAGCGCAATGGCAACGACGCGTTCCTTGTAGACATTCGTTACCAGCTCGCGCTCGCGCAGATAGGCCATGACCGGACCATGGTCCGCTCCGCGCACGCGAAAGGCAACGCCGAGGCAGGAGCCGCCGCGCTCCAGACCGAGAACAAGGCCGGGCTTCTCCTCAGTGCCGCGGTACACATTTGAACTGATGCAGAGGGAGCGTCGATAACCGTGCAGCCGCGCCTGCTGCCTTTCCTCAAAGGCAAAGCCCGGGTTCCACATCAACGAACCGTAGCCAAAGACCCAAAAATCGTCCATATCCCAAGCCAAATCGAATTTATCTGAAGTCTGTTCATCGGAGATCAATATGGCATCGTCAAGCCAATCCGGCACGGTCAAAAAATTCCTCTGGCTTGGTATCGCCGTCGTGCTGGTTATCGGACTTTACACGGCCGGGTGGTTTTATGCCGCCGACAAGCTGAAGCAGACGGTTCTGAACGTCATCTCGCCTTCGCAGGCCAGAAACGTCAGCGGCGAATGCGGCGACATTGCCTTCAAGGGTTATCCGTTCCGCATCGGCCTTTTCTGCTCCAAGGTAACGGTGGACGACAAGCAGAATGGCGTTTCAGCCTCGTTCGGAGAATTGCGTTCCGCAGCGCAGGTCTACAATCCCGGCCACATTGTCTGGGAACTGGATGCACCGGCTGAAATCCGCACCGCGCATGGCCTCACGGTTTCGGCCGTCTGGCAGAACATGCAGTCGAGCATCGTCACCAAGCTTAGGGGTATCGACCGTACCTCGCTTGTCATCGACGGCCTGAAGGCTCAGGCGGTTTCCACCGTTACCGGCCAGACGATCGATTTCGATGCCGCCAAGACGGAAATGCATCTGCGCCAGAACGGCGCCGATCTAGACGGCGCGATAACGTTGACCGACTCGTCAACCGTCATCAAGGATTGGCCGCAACTTCTGCCGCGCCTCAACGCCATCGCCGATGTCACCCTGGCCGGCAAGGCGGGTATGGTAGACGGCAGCGATACGGCCGGGCTTTACGGTGCGAGCGGCGAGCTTCGCCGGCTGGTCGCTGATATCGGCGAAGGCCGCACCATGCGTATCAGCGGCCCTTTCTCCTTCGATAATGAGGGCTATCTCTCCGGCCAGTTCAAGCTGGAGATCGAAAAGCTCGACGCCTGGTCGGACAATGCCAAGCAGGCGTTTCCGCAGCTGCAATCCACCATCGATACCGCCCGCAAAATGCTCCGCGCACTCGCCGGCGGCGGCGACAGGGCGTCCGTCGACCTCGTGGTGGATCGCGGCCGCGCCACCGTCAGCGGTTTCATTCCGTTGGGGAAGATCCCGCCGATTTAACAGAGAGCTTTTGTAAAAAACACCTCAGCGGCATCCTGAATTTTTGAAAGATGCAGGATGCCGGCTTCTTTGTATCCATTGCGACGATGCCACATCTGCGGTTCCCGCTCGTCCTGCTGGCTGGACGTCATCACCAGTGAGGCACCCTGCTCACGCATCAGAGTTTCCCAAAAAACTGTAAGCGTTGCGCCGACGCCATGTCCCCGAAACTCAGGAACGACGCGGATCATATCCATGTAGGGAATCTTACCCCAGAACATCGAGAACCGCAGAAAACCGACTAGAATCGTATCTTCTTTCGCGACGAGATATTCGCGGCGTCCGACGCAACGCCGCAACCAATCCTCATCGATCCATTTGTCTTCCCGCAGCAGCCATTCGATATCGTCATCCGTCGCCGCCGATATCAATATCACTTCAGCGCCCTACTTCTTCTGATCCAGCGCGTGACGCCCAAAGTCAGGCGTATCGACGTCCTGACCGGCCTCGATGATGGAGCGGCGGATGGAGCGTGTGCGGGAAAACAGTTCGAACAACTTGTCGCCCTCCCCCCAGCGGATCGCCCTTTGCAGCGAAGCAAGGTCTTCCGAGAACCGTGCCAGCATTTCGAGGATAGCATCCTTGTTGTGCAAGCAGACATCGCGCCACATGGTGGGGTCCGAGGCGGCGAGACGCGTGAAATCTCGGAAGCCGGAAGCGGAATATTTGATGACTTCCGACTCGGTTACCGTCTCCAGATCGTCCGCCGTGCCGACGATGTTGTAGGCGATGATGTGCGGCAGATGCGAGACGATCGCCAGAACCTTGTCGTGGTGTTCGGCATCCATTTCATCCACACGCGAGCCGAGCGCCCGCCAGAAATCCTTGAGCCTTTCCAGCGCCTCCGCATCCGTGCCCGGCAGCGGCGTGAAGATGCACCAGCGCTCGCGGAAAAGACCGGAAAAACCGGCATCTGGGCCGGATTTTTCCGTACCCGCCAGCGGATGGCCGGGAATGAAATGCACATTGTCAGGCATATGCGGCGCCATCTGCGCGATAACAGAGGCCTTGGTAGAGCCGACATCGGTGACGATGGCCCCGGGCTTCAGATGCGGCGCGATCTGCTCGGCAACCGCCCCGGATGAACCGACCGGCACTGAAACGATGACAAGATCAGCATCCCTGACGGCCTGCGCGGCGGATGTCGTATACTCGCTTCCAAGCGCCAGTTCCTCTGCCCGCTTCAGCGTTTCCGCGCTGCGGGTGGAAATCGTGACATGCCGGGCAAGACCCAGTTCCTTGATGTCGCGCGCAATAGACGAGCCGATCAGGCCGATGCCAACAAGCGCGATGCGCTCAAACATGATCTCGCCCATTACGCCTGCCCCATGAACTCGGTGAGCGCGGCGATGACGCCAAGATTGGCTTCTTCCGAACCAACCGTCATACGCAAGGCATTGGGGAAACCGTAACCGCGCACGGCACGCAGGATATAACCGCGGCGGCTCAGGAACTCGTCCGCATCTGGTGCACGCTTGCCATCCTGGTCCGGGAAATGGATGAGGACAAAGTTGGTGACTGATGGCGTGACCTTGAGGCCGAGACCGGTGAAGACCGTCGTGAGTTTCTCCAGCCAGAGCGTGTTGTGAGAGATCGCCTTTTCCAGGAATGCCTGATCGCGGATGGCCGCGGCACCCGCTGCGATCGCCGGCGCGCTCATGTTGAACGGACCACGCACCCGGTTCAGCGCATCGATGATGGCGGCCGGACCATACATCCAGCCGACGCGCAGTGCGGCCAGACCGTAAACCTTGGAGAAGGTGCGCGTCATGACCACGTTGCGGTTCCCAGACACCAGCTCGAGACCGGCCTCGTAGTCGTTCTTGCGTACATATTCGGCATAAGCCGCATCAAGCACGAGCACGACATGTTTCGGCAGACCAGCCTGAAGGCGGCGGATTTCCGCGACCGGAACATAGGTGCCGGTGGGATTGCCGGGATTGGCGATGAAAACCATCTTCGTCCTTGGCGTGACGGCGGCAAGAATGGCGTCCACATCGACGGCGCAATCCTTTTCCTTCACCGTCACCGGCGTTGCGCCCGCACCCATGATCTGGATCTTGTAGACGAGGAAACCGTGTTCGGTGATGATCGCCTCATCGCCCGTACCCAGATAGACGTGGCAGAGCAGGCCAAGAAGCTCATCCG
This sequence comes from Rhizobium sp. TBD182, assembly GCF_001950375.1. Classification (NCBI taxonomy): domain Bacteria; kingdom Pseudomonadati; phylum Pseudomonadota; class Alphaproteobacteria; order Hyphomicrobiales; family Rhizobiaceae; genus Rhizobium; species Rhizobium sp. TBD182. The sequence goes on from NZ_BDLN01000002.1 coordinate 495,162, forward strand.
AGCCGTTACCGCACATGATATTCGCTATGTTGAGGCCATGCACGTCTGCAATCGCCTGACGCAGCGCAATCGCCTGTCCGTCGGGATAGATTTCCAGATGGCTGGCGGTGGCGGCGAATGCCTCGATCGCCTTCGGGCTTGGCCCGAGCGGCGTTTCGTTGGAGGAGAGCTTATAAACCTTCGCGACGCCATCCACGTGTTCCTTGCCGGGAACATAAGCGGCGATATCCAGAATACCCGGACGCGGAAGAGGTTGGCTAAGCTCTGCACTCATTTGATCGACCTTCGGAAATGCGCCGGGGAGCCCGGCAAAAGCAATGCCGGAGGCATTAGACCGGAATGGCCCCTTTGTCGAGGGTCAGCGCGGCTTTCCGTGCTTTGCGGCGGTGCGGGTGGTGGGCACACCCTGAGGCGCCAGGACCGGCACGAAAACCCGGCGTGAGGCGCGCTGGGTAACGGGCAATCCCTGATAGAGACGTTTCTGTGCCTCAACCACGATAACGCCGGAAAACAGCGGCCAGAGCCTGCGGCCGGTAAGCTCAAGGTATCGGCGGAATTTCAGTACCGGGCGGCTGGTGGTGGGCGGAAAGAATAGCGCTTCGGCGCTTGCCCCCGGCGTAAAATTGGTCTCGCGCAGAAGCGCCGTCAACTGCCCGCGCGAATAGGGCCGGCCCGAGCCGAAAGGTGTGTGTTCCATGCGTGCCCAGACCCCACGCCTGTTCGGCACCACGATCACCAGACGCCCGCCGGGCGCCAGCACCCGCCAGAGTTCTTTCAGGGTTTCGCGCGGATTTTCGGCAAATTCCAGAGCATGCACCATCAACACCCGGTCTATCGACGAATCGGGTAGCGGCAGCTCCTCGTCAAACACCAGCGCCGTGGAGGAAAGCTCGCCTGCCGGCCAGTTCACCGCTCCCTGCCCCGCCGGCATGAAGGCAAAGGTGCGCTCCGTGTCATGACGGAACCGCTCCAGAAACGGCACGGCGTAACCGAGGCCGACCAGCCTTTCCTCCGGCAAAGGCGGCCAGAGCGATGAAAGCGCCATGGTGATCGCCTGCTCGGCCGAGCGGCCAAGCGGGGAATGATAGAATTCGCGCAGATCGACGATATCGGTGTTCATGGGCGAGAATGTAGCATCAGGCGGTTGGACTTCAAGGCGTCTGCGCCTACATTGAAATTCAGGCGGACAAATGCGCCGGCCAAGGCCGGCAAATGGAGAGGACCACGATGAAACCTTTGGAAATAGACGTCTTTCTTTGCCGCAGTGATAATTTTGGCGTTCTGCTGCACGATCCAGAAAGCGGGGCGACCGCCGCGATCGATGCGCCGGAGGAAGGCCCCATCCTGCAGGCTCTTCATGGGCATGGCTGGAAGCTCACGCATATCTTCACCACCCATCACCATCAGGACCATGTGGAAGCCAATCTGGCGCTGAAGGACAAATTCCAGTGCGAAATACATGGCCCACATGATGAGGCGATTGCGATCCCCGGTCTCGACCGGTCCCAGGCCGATGGCGACGAGTTCGAATTTGCCGGACGGCGCGTTCAGGTCATTGCCACACCCGGTCATACGGCGGGGCATATCTGCTACTACCTTCCCGATGACGGCCTGCTGTTTGCAGCCGATACGCTGTTCGCCATGGGTTGCGGTCGCCTGTTCGAACGTACGGCAACAGATATGTGGCACTCTTTCCAGAAGTTAATGGCGCTGCCGGATGACACGAAAGTCTATTTCGGCCACGAATATACACTTTCGAATGCCCGTTTCGCGCTCACCGTCGATCCTGATAACGCGGCTCTAATCGAGCGCGCCGAAAGCGTCGAAAAGGCGCGGCAGGCGAATGAATTCACCATTCCCACCACCATCGGGCTGGAAAAACAGACCAACCCTTATATGCGGGTGGCCGATGCCGGCATCCGCAGTCATCTTGGCCTTGAAGGCGCAACCGATGCCGAAGTCTTTGCCGAAATCCGCACACGCAAGGACAATTTCTGATGGGCGCCGATCTGTCTTCGGCAGCGATCATTCGCGAACTGGAACTGGAGCCGCACCCCGAGGGCGGCTTTTACCACCAGACATTTCGCGACAAGGCAGGTGGTGAGCGCGGCCATTCGTCGGCGATCTATTATCTTCTGGAAAAGGGGACGCGCTCGCACTGGCATCGCGTCACCGATGCGGTGGAGGTCTGGCACTATTATGCCGGCGCTCCGATCACCCTGCATCTTTCCGAAGATGGCAGGGAGGTACAGACCTTTACCCTCGGCCCCGACATTCTGGAAGGCGAGCGCCCGCAGGTGATCGTGCCTGCCAATTGCTGGCAATCGGCAGAAAGCCTCGGCGACTTCACCCTCGTCGGCTGCACCGTCTCGCCGGGTTTCGCCTTTTCAAGCTTCGTGATGGCCGAACCCGGATGGTCGCCGGGCGATACGCCGTAACTGCATCAGCCGCCATATTTGGTGGCGGTGATGTAGACTTGGCCTACCCGCGTCGGAATGACGGCGTAGACCGGGGCATAGACATCCATATTGTCCGATTTGGCAAACCAGATCTCCATGGAAATGGATTTCAGGTATTCGATATCCTTGCGCCCCTGGCGATAACCCGACTTCGGCACGTAACGCGCCTTGCAGACCACGGCATCGCCGCTGAAGCCATTCGTCTTGAAGGGCTTGGTGCCGCTGGGGCTCAACACCAGATCCAGCCGCGATTCGCCGTCATAGATCGGCAGGCGCGACGGGCAGATGCGGCCGCCGGCGGGAATGATGAGGCCAGAGATTGGATCGAGGACGGAGCGCAGGTCGCCGTCCTTCACATTCACCCAATTGTCCGGCCGCGCCTTCGGCTCCGGTTTCACCGTCGTCGATGTGACGTTGCCGTTGCGATAGACCACATCATAGGTCCGCACCCGCTTGCCGTCCTTGTAAACAAGCGAATATGTGTTCGCCTGCAGCCGATGGCCACGTTTGGCACCCGAAATCGTCGTCTTGCCGGAAATATCCGCCAGAACGCTTGCAAGCCCTGCTGAGCTGAAGGAACCGGAAATCGAATAGTTCGGGCCGTTCATGCGAGTCGAAAAACTCGCCTTGGCAATTGGTAGAATACCGAGATTGATGCTGTATTCGCTTGTATGGCGGGCTTCGGCGGCGAGCGAGGGAGATACGCCTGCAAACGCCATTGTCACAGCCATGAAAATGCTTTTTCCTCTGGCAATCATTTGGATATCACCTTAAAAGAGGCGCGGAAGCGGCCTTATGGGGCGATCATATACGCCGACTTGTGGCAATAAAAAAGCGGATGCCGGTTGAAAACGCCGGAATTTCCTTTCATTTGCTCGCGAGCGGCTTGACTGTTAAGTCCCGTCTGACTATAGAACCGCAACTTTCCAATCATGGCCAGTTGGATTGCCACCACGGTTTTGCCGGTGGCGAGCCAGTGGTGAAACAGACAAACGAAATAGGTGTACCCATGTCCCGTGTATGCGAATTGACCGGCAAGGGCGTCCAGACGGGCAACAACGTCAGCCACGCCAACAACAAGACCAAGCGCCGGTTCCTTCCGAACCTCTGCCAGGTTACGTTGATCTCCGATGCTCTCGGCCAGCGTTTCCGCCTGCGTGTTTCCGCAGCAGCTCTGCGCTCCGTTGAACATCGTGGCGGCCTCGATGCCTTCCTTCTGAAGTCCGGCGAAAACGAACTGAGCATGCGCGCTCGTCTCCTGCGCCGCCAGATCGCCAAGAAGACGGCCGAAGCTGCTTAATTAGCGGTTTCGACATCACTGATATTCAGAAGGCTTGAATGGCTTTTGCCGCTCAAGCCTTTTGCTTGTTCTAATTCGGCTCCAACTGGTGGCATCACCCAGGATAAAAAAATGCCCTACCTGCGCTACACGCTCATTTACGTTCTGCTGATGACACTGGTGGTCGTCGCGTCCAATATTCTGGTGCAATACCCGCTTTCCGGATCGCTGTTCGGCGTCAATCTCGGCGATCTTTTGACCTGGGGTGCCTTTACCTATCCGGTCGCCTTCCTCGTCACAGACCTTACAAACCGCCAGTTCGGCCCGTCAGTCGCGCGCCGCGTCGTACTTGCCGGTTTTATTGTTGGTGTCACACTGTCCTTCTGGACCTCGATCCCGCGTATCGCCGTTGCCTCCGGCACCGCCTATCTGATTGGCCAGCTGCTCGATATTTCCGTATTCAACCGCCTGCGCCGCCAGCGCTGGTGGCACGCACCTCTTGCCGGCTCCATGCTGGGTTCGGTGCTGGATACCGCGCTGTTCTTCTCCATCGCCTTTGCTGCGAGTTTCTCCTTCGTCGGTCCCAACGATGCCTTCGCCATTGAAAATGCCCCCGTGCTCGGCATCTTCGCTCTGGAGGCACCGCGCTGGATTTCCTGGGCGCTCGGCGACCTCTCGGTGAAGATCCTCGTCGGCCTCGTGATGCTCCTGCCCTACGGCGCACTAATGAACACGCTGAAGCCGATGCCAAAGGTCGCCAAATCGGGCTGACACCATTGTCATCCAGGTTTAAGGCTGGGGTGGGAGCGTGGATCGAATCGCGCTTGCAAACCAGCCGACTGCGTTGCAGTCTGCGGTCCGTGGCACAGCTCAGAGGCAGGCAGATATGCAGATCAATGACGTTATCGATATTGTGGAGGCCGCCAGCGCCACGCTTTCAGGCTCCACCTTCAACGACGTCAATCTGTCGGGTACGATGTTCAACGACGTCAATCTCGCCGGAACCAGCTTCAACCAGATCAACTTTTCCGGCGCGTCATTTACCGACAGCAACATGTCCGGCTGGTCGATCGACGATGTTAATCTTTCCGGTCTGAAACTGAGCAACGCCAACCTGTCCGGCGCGCAGATAACAGGATGCCGAATGACCGGGATGAAGATCGACGGCATTCCCGTCGAGGATCTGATGGCTGCCTACAAGGCGGGGCAGCAGGTGTGAACCTTCACTCCACCAACTTGAACTCCAGCATCAGATTGCGCTGGAGAAATGAGTGATTGTCATCGGAAACGATGATGAGGCGCGTGGAACCATCAGGCCCCTTCACCACATCCATGCCTTCCATATTATCGATCTGGTAGACCATGCCCGCTTCCAGCAGGATTTCGCCATCAACCACCGCGCCTGGCCTGATATCGGCAGCCTTGATGCGGCGGATGCGCATCCCCACCCCTTCAGCGAAATTGAAGCGCCGCTCCAGAAGCAGCAGGTCGCCATTGGGCAGGAAAGCGCCGTCCGTCACGTCGAATGAGGGGTGATGGGTGACCGCGAATGTGCCCTTCAACGGGCCTTCCAGTATGGCGGCAAGAAGATTGCCGTCGGCATCGATGCTTTTCTCAGCCACCACGACAAGGGCACCGCCAAGCGGCGAATCGGCCGGCGAGACCGCAAGGGCCTCCATGCCGCCATTGTGGCGCAGTTCGCTGTTGGGAATGAGATGAGGCAGGCGGCTGAGCGGCTTTGAGGTCTCGAACCCCGGATCGGGATAGGCATCGATCCTGTGCCGCTGCTCGTAGCTGACGAATACCTGGCCATCCCGCAGCGCCAGACCTTCCGCATCCATTTCCATCTTGCGGGAAGGTTCACGGCCGCTGGCATCCAGCATGGCAGTGATACGCACGTCAGCCAACCCGGACAGCGCGCCCGACGGGCCGCGTGCGATCTTGCCCGTGAGCCAGTGGCCGGTATCCAGCACGGCAACGAATTCCTGCCCGTTTGGGCGAAAGCGGATGGAGGATATGGCACCGAATAGTTTTTCCGGCGTGCTCATCACCATGCCGCCGATAAATTCCAGCTTGCCGAAACGCTTGGCGCTGGTGCCAACCTCGAAGCCTGACAACAGACGAACGCTGACCGGAACATCGATGGTCGATGCGCCGATGGGAACCGGAACAAGCGCTGCGACAGCAAGAACTGCAGCCATCGCCAGCGATTTACAGGAAGGAAAAGCCCGGCCCCGCTTATCCCGCACGGCGAACCTTGCGGGACGAGCTGACGGTATTGGTATCCTCGAAGAGAGCAGCAAGCTGTTCGGTCATCGCGCCAGCCAGTTCGTCCGCATCCACGATCGTCACGGCGCGACGGTAATAACGCGTCACATCATGGCCGATACCGATCGCCAGAAGCTCCACCGGCGAACGTGTCTCGATCTGTTCGATAACGGCGCGCAGGTGCCGCTCCAGATAATTGCCCGCATTGACCGACAGCGTCGAATCGTCCACCGGCGCACCGTCCGAAATCATCATCATGATCTTGCGCTGCTCGGGGCGGCCGATCAGGCGGTTATGCGCCCACATCAGCGCTTCGCCGTCAATGTTTTCCTTCAGCAGGCCTTCACGCATCATCAGGCCAAGATTGCGCCGTGCACGCCGCCAGGGTGCATCCGCCGACTTGTAGATGATATGGCGCAAATCATTAAGCCGACCCGGCGAGCCGGGTTTGCCGCTGGCCAGCCATTGCTCGCGCGACTGACCGCCCTTCCACGCCTTGGTGGTGAAGCCGAGAATCTCCACCTTCACACCCGACCGTTCCAGCGTACGCGCAAGAATATCGGCGCAGGTGGCCGCAACCGTGATCGGGCGGCCACGCATCGAACCCGAATTGTCGATGACGAGCGAAACCACCGTGTCGCGGAACTTGGTGTCGCGCTCCTTCTTGAAGGAGAGCGGCTGCATGGGATCGATGATAAGCCGTACGAGGCGAGCCGGATCGAGATAGCCCTCTTCCAGATCGAAATCCCACGAACGGTTCTGCTGCGCCATCAGGCGGCGTTGCAGCCGGTTCGCCAGACGTCCGACGGCGCCCTGAAGATGGGCGAGCTGTTTGTCGAGAAACGCGCGCAAGCGGTCAAGCTCCGCCTCGTCGCACAGTTCCTCGGCGTGGATTTCCTCGTCGAATTCCTGCGTGAAGATGCGGTAGTCGACCTTCTCGTTGAAATCGTCGAAGGGGCTGTTGGGGCGGCGGGTCTCGCCGGGCGTCTCGGAATCCTCATCGAGATCGTCGGACATTTCCTCGTCCGACATCTCGGCGCCGTCCATCTCGCCTTCTTCCATCTCCTCCTGCGAGGCCTCGCTTTCATCAGCGGGCGTCGCATCGGAACCGGCTTCTTCCTCGACCTGTTCTTCTTCGGTCTCGTTAGTGCGCGGCTGCTCCTCGTCGGATTCTGCCTCCTGGCTTTCCGGCTCGTTATCGTCGTCGCCGAATTCCTCCGCCATCTGCATGGAGGTCAGCATCTTGCGCACCAGCCGCGAAAAAGCCTTCTGGTCGCCAATCACCTTGGAAAGGTCGCTCAGGTCGCCGGCGGCCTTGTCCTCGATGAAGTCGCGCCACAGGTCGAGAACCTTGCCGGCACTGGCCGGTGGCTTTTCGCCGGTCAGCTTCTCGCGCACCAAAAGGGCGACGGCTTCGGCAAGCGGTGCATCGTCCTTCGTGTTGATGCCCGAAAAATTCGCCTTGGCATATTTTTCCGTGTTCATGGCCTGAATGTTGGAGGCCATGCCCGGCATGCGCAGTGCACCGATGGATTCCACCCGCGCCTGCTCAACAGCGTCAAAGATCAACCGCGCCTCGGCACCCTGCGGCGACATCACCGCATGGGTGTCAGCGTCATGGCAGGCAAGGCGAAGCGCCATGGAATCGCCAAGGCCACGGGTGACGGCGATTTCCTGCGCGGTGGGTTTCTTGGAAATTTCCGGCAGGCGCATGCGCTCTCCGGCAAGGCCAGGCCGCTCATTGGCGAAAACGACCTCAACCTCTGCATCGCCGGCAACCGATCGCACACATCCGGCAATCGCCTGACGCAACGGTTCGGTATCGACCGCCGTACCCGGTTTTGCTCTGGAATTGTCGCCGCGCGCTGCCATTGTCTTTCCTGTCAGTTGTCGACGCTTCGGAGCCGCCCATCCAAGGATGCGCGGCCCGCCGGCGTCTTCAAGTCATCGGTGATGTTCTCCGGACAAGCCGGGGAAGATCAGGCGCTGAGAACGATGTTCGCAGCACTTTCCTTCAGCTCGACGCCGAAAGCCCGCTGATATTGTTCGGCAACCAGCGTGCGCTCCAGTTCGTCGCACTTGTTGAGGAAGGTCACGCGGAACGCAAAGGCGAGATCGCCAAAGATTTCCGCATTTTCCGCCCAGGTAATGACGGTACGCGGGCTCATGACCGTGGAAAGGTCGCCGTTGACGAAGGCCGAACGGGTAAGATCGGCCACACGCACCATCTTGGAGACGGTTTCGCGACCCTTCGGGTTGTTGAGGCTCTTTACCTTGGCGGCAATGATGTTCACTTCCTGCTCATGCGGCAGGTAGTTCAGCGTGGTGACGATGGACCAGCGGTCCATCTGCGCCTGGTTGATCTGCTGCGTGCCGTGGTAAAGGCCCGTCGTGTCGCCGAGGCCGACCGTGTTGGCGGTCGCAAAAATGCGGAAGGCGGGGTGAGGACGGATAACGCGGCTCTGGTCGAGCAGCGTCAGGCGGCCCGAGGATTCCAGCACGCGCTGGATGACGAACATCACGTCCGGGCGACCGGCATCGTATTCGTCGAAGACCAGCGCGACATTGTGCTGGTAGGCCCAGGGCAAAATGCCGTCCTTGAATTCGGTGACCTGCTTGCCGTCTTTAAGAACGATGGCGTCCTTGCCGACGAGGTCGATACGGCTGACGTGGCTGTCAAGATTGACGCGCACGCAGGGCCAGTTCAGGCGGGCAGCTACCTGCTCAATATGGGTGGACTTTCCCGTGCCGTGAAAGCCGGAAACCATGACGCGTCGGTTGTGAGCAAAACCGGCAAGAATAGCGAGCGTCGTATCGCGGTCGAAAAGATAGTCGGGATCAAGGTCGGGCACATAGGCGTCGCCCTGCGAATAGGCGGGAACCCGCAGATCCGTATCAATGCCGAAAACCTCCCGCACGGACACCGTCGTGTCGGGCAGGTTGGAAATATCAAGGTCGATTTTGCTCATCACGTCTCCAAGGCGGGCGGCGGCCACCCGGCCACATCATCAATCAGGCGGTAAACACGAACGTTGGCTTAGCAGAAACCTGACTGCTTTAACAATTGATATGCTTGAACAACAGCCCGAAAACGTTCTTCCGAGCCGCGATCGCCACCATTAGCATCAGGATGGTGCTTTTTGACAAGCTCCTTATAGCGCCTTTTTATCTCTTCCTGCTTTGCACCCGCAGAAAGGCCGAGCGTATCGAAGGCTTTCGCCTCCAGCGTCTTCAACTTGCGGTCCTGCTGCAGGCGCTGGCCGCCGGCCTTTGCCCCGTTTGCAAAACCATTCGTGAAGCCAAAAGGATCGCGGATGCGGGCATTGGCCGCGCCCGCCGCGCCGGAACGCAGCGTGGAGTGCAGCGGGCTGTCGCGCGCAGTCTTGTTCACGCCAACCGTCCAGGTGGGACGATGGCCGGTGATCGCTTCCTTCTGGTAACGGGCGATCTCGGTGTCAGACAGGCCGGAGAAATAATTATAGCCCTTATTGTATTCCTTCACATGCTCGAAACAGAACAGGAAGAATTGCCCCTCGGCATTGCGGCCGACAGGTGCACGGTGAGCGCCCGGCTTGTCGCATCCGTCCCACTGGCAGGTCGGGGCCTGAACCTCAGGTTCCCTATCCCTTTTTCTGCGTGTACGGATGCGGTCGAAATATTTCGAATCCAGTTTCATGATGCCCTGATTATGGGGTGCGAAAAGGCGCACAACAAGAATTGACAAAGCGGAATGTTGCAGGCTTTTAGGTAGCCCCTTTTAAAGACCAGCCAACAGGATTGGAGCCCATCGCATGTCCCTGCGAGAACGCATAGAAACAAAGCTTCGGCAGAGCTTTTCGCCGCAACGCCTGGTGGTGATCGATGAAAGCCAGATGCATGCCGGCCATCAGCCGGACATAACCGGCACCGGCGAGACGCATATGCGTGTTCAGATAGTGTCTGAAAGCTTCGCAGGCAAGTCACGCATTGAGCGCCACCGGGCGATCAATGCACTTTTGAAACCGGAACTCGACGCCGGGCTGCATGCCCTCGCCATCGAGGCGGCGGCGCCGGGGGAGCCGACGCGGTTCTAGGCAACGCGCGCCTTAAGCCTCAGCCGGGATGCTTTTCCGACAGGAAAGACTGCACCTCGGACGTCGCGACATCGTCGGCCACGAAGGACTGGCCGATGCCGTGAGTTAGGATGAAGGTGAGCTTGCCGCCCTTGACCTTCTTGTCCTGCGCAATTGCCGCCATCAGCATCTCGACCGGCGGCAGTTCACCTGGAATATCCTTCATTGACACTGGCAGACCAACCGCCTTGAGGTGCGCTTCGACGCGCGCGGCATCATCAGGGCTTGCAAGGTTGAGGCGGGCGGAAAACTGGTGCGCCAGCACCATGCCGATGGCGACACCTTCGCCGTGCACCAGCCGCTTGCTGTCATAATTCGTTGCTGCCTCCAGCGCGTGGCCGAATGTGTGGCCGAGGTTCAGAAGGGCGCGTACGCCGTTTTCCTTCTCGTCGGCCACCACCACATCGGCCTTCGCCTGGCAGCTTGTGGCAATCGCCTGGATGCGGGCGGGACCGCCGGTGCGGATTTCATCCCAGTTCTTTTCCAGCCAGAAGAAGAAGTCCGGCTTGTCGATCAAGCCGTATTTCACCACCTCGGCGTAACCGGCGCGGAATTCGCGCTCGCTCAGCGTATCGAGCACCGCCGTATCGGCCAGCACCAGATCGGGCTGATGGAAAACGCCGACAAGGTTCTTGCCTTGGCGGGTATTGATGCCCGTCTTGCCGCCGACGGAGGAATCCACCTGCGACAGAAGCGAGGTCGGTATCTGCACGAAACGCACGCCGCGACGCACGATGCCCGCCGCAAAACCGGCGAGATCGCCGATAACACCGCCGCCAAGTGCAATCACCGCATCGTTGCGCTCCACCCGTGCGGAGAGAACGGCATCGCAAACAGTGACCAGATGTTCGAAGCTCTTGGTCTTCTCGCCTGCGGGCAAGGTCAGCGAAACGGCTTCGATGCCATCCGTCTGCAGGCCGTCCATCAGGCCTTCGAGGTAAAGCGGTGCAACATGCTCGTCAGTGATGATAGCGGCACGCCTGCCCTTCAGCCGCGACGAAATCTCGCCGCCCGCCCTGCCGATCAGGCCCGGTCCGATCAGAATGTCGTAAGCGCGCTCACCGAGCGGCACATGGACAAGACGTTCGTCGGTGTGGATTTCGGAAGGCGTCATGATGCTCAGTCTTTCTGTTCAAGGCCGGCGATGGCGGCCAGCACTTCGGTCACGATGATCTCCTTGCGGACATCGCGGGATTCGATGGTCAGATCCGCTTCCGCATAGATCGGATACCGTTTCTCCATCAGGGCCGCCAGCGTGGCCTTGGGGTTTTCGGTCTTGAGAAGCGGGCGATGATCACGCTTGTTGACCCTTTCCCACAAAACCTCGATATCGGCCTTCAGCCACAGCGACACACTGCCGCGCGTGATGTGCCGGCGGGTATTGTCGTTGATGAAAGCGCCGCCGCCGGTAGAAATGACCTTGGGGCCACCGCGCAGCAGCCGCTTGACGACCCGCGTTTCCAGCGCCCGGAACTCCTCCTCGCCATAGGTGGCGAAAAGTTCGGCTATCGTCATGCGGGAAACACGCTCGATTTCGACATCCGTGTCGATGAAGGAGACCTTGAGCTGCTGGGCGACCATGCGACCGATCGCGGACTTTCCAGCCCCCATCAGTCCGACAAAGACGACGTTGCGCCCGGCGAGCTTGGCCCGCGCTTGCTCCCCGAGTGTGACCGGGACAGATAAATTCTTTTCATTCATAAAATTGAAAGCCCGTTTGGCATGGATATCTGCAAATGTTTACGAAGCGTCAAGCCAAATTGCTGACTGAATTGCGTTGAATCACATTCATCGCCGCATGCGGCAGCGGCGGACTACCGCTTTTTGATCTTGTCGCCGCTTTCGCTGCACCGCATATACCTTCAGACAGCCACCCTCACGGAGCCGCCATGCCAACCCTCTTCCGCTTCACGATGATACTGGCAACCATCGCGGGGCTGATCTATGGCGGCATGGTGCTGCTGGTCATGTTCGTCAAGCCCAATGATCGCGAGGTGACGGTGCGCATTCCTTCCGAGCGGCTGAACCCGCCGTCGGCGGAGCCGGCAAGGCGCACCCCATGAGTAGCAAAGAGATGAGCGGGCGGGACGGCGCGCGGCTCGAAAGTTTTCTGGAAATGATGAGCGCCGAACGGGGTGCCGCCGCCAATACGCTCTCTTCTTACGAACGCGACCTTTCCGATCTGCGTGAATTTCTCGGTGGCCGAGGCCAGTCCTTGATGGAAGCCGCCACGGCAGACCTGTCGGCCTATCTGACCCATCTTTCCACTCAGGGCTTTGCAGCCACGTCGCAGGCAAGACGCCTGTCTTCCATGCGGCAATTCTACCGGTTCCTCTATTCTGAAGGACTTCGCGGCGACGACCCGACCGGTACCATCGATGCACCCAAGAAGGGCCTCACCTTGCCCAAGACGATGAGCGTCGCGGACGTGACAAAACTTCTTGGCATCGCTGCTGAAGAGGCCGCCTTAACCGGCCCCGGCCAGCTTGCCCGCATCCGCATGCATCTCCTGCTCGAACTTCTCTACGCGACCGGCATGCGCGTCAGCGAACTCGTTTCGCTGCCGGTCAAGGTTTTGCGCCAGGAGGGACGCTTCCTGATGATCCGCGGCAAGGGCAACAAGGACCGCATGGTGTTGCTGTCTCGCGCGGCCATCGAGGCGATGGAAAAATACGACGCGGCCAGGAAGTCGCTCGTACCTGAGAAAAGCAGGACGCCCGCGTCCCCCAAAAAGGCTGACAGTCCGGAAAGTCCGTGGCTGTTTCCTTCAAACAGCAAGGAAGGGCATCTGCCGCGACAGGTTTTCGCCCGCGACCTGAAGGACATTGCCATTCGCGCGGGCCTCAATCCCTCGGCGGTGTCACCGCATGTCCTGCGCCACGCCTTTGCCAGCCACCTTCTGCAGAACGGCGCCGACCTGCGCGCCGTGCAGGAATTGCTCGGCCATTCCGACATTTCCACGACACAAATCTATACACATGTGCTGGAAGAACGCCTGCAAGAGCTGGTACAAACACATCACCCCCTTGCCAAACAGGGCAAAAACCTTGATTAGAGCGACCGGAACCGCCGGATAATCCGGCTCAAACCTTGCGCAAAACGATCGGAAACGGATCTCATGCACAATTATCTCGACTTCGAAAAACCTATCTCGGACCTTGAAGGCAAGATCATCGAGCTGAAGAAGCTTGCCGATGAAGACGAGAGCATAGACACCTCGGAGGAGATCAATCGCCTGGAATCACGCGTCAATGACGCGATGCAGGATATCTATTCCAAGCTGAACGCGTGGCAGAAAACGCAGGTCGCGCGCCATCCGCAGCGCCCGCATTTCGTCGATTACGCCAAGGCGCTGTTCACGGATTTCACGCCACTTGCAGGCGACCGCAAATTTTCCGAAGACGCTGCCATCCAGGCGGGCCTTGCCCGCTTTAATGGCCAGCCCGTCGCCATTATCGGCCAGGAAAAGGGCAATGACACCAAAAGCCGCCTGAAGCACAATTTCGGCAGCCCGCGTCCGGAAGGTTACCGCAAGGCGATCCGCGTGCTGGAACTGGCTGACCGCTTCTCGCTGCCGGTCGTGACCCTTATCGATACCGCTGGTGCCTATCCCGGTGTCGGCGCAGAAGAGCGCGGTCAGGCAGAAGCCATCGCCCGCTCGACGGAAATGTGCCTCAACGTCAAGGTGCCGATCGTCTCCGTCGTCATCGGCGAAGGCGGCTCGGGCGGCGCAATCGCGATCGCCACGGGCAACCGCGTCTACATGCTCGAACATGCGATCTATTCGGTGATTTCGCCGGAAGGTGCCGCTTCCATTCTCTGGCGCGATTCGACCCGTGCCAAGGAAGCCGCGACCAACATGAAAATCACCTCGGAAGATCTGAAGTCGCTTGGCGTCATCGACGGCATCATTCCCGAGCCGATGGGCGGCGCGCATCGTGATCCGGCGGCCGTGATTGGTGCCACCGGCGACGTTATCGCCAAGGCGCTCGCCGATCTTTCGCAGCGCTCGGGCACGCAGCTGCGCGCCGAACGCCGCCAGAAATTCCTGGATATCGGCAGAAACCTTTAGAGCGTTTCCAGTAAAAGTGCGCAGCGGTTTACGTGCGGAAATGCGCAAAAAGAGGCAGTTAGATTTTTTGGTGGATCAAAAAGAAGCCAAAACAATCTAGCTCCAGCCTTATTTTCCTTGAATCTCGCCCCAACTCGGCCATAGTCCGGTCACATCAACAGATGTATCGGCGGCCGCAGGGGCGGGTCCGATTTGAGTTAAGAAGATGTAAACGGTTAATACCGTATTTAAAATACACGCGGGACGGTGTAGAACTCCGTCGCCCGTGCCATCGTCTTTCGGATCAGATCATGCGTTTGACACATTTTGCACTTCTTGCCTGCACCGCGCTCATTCTCAGCGGCTGCAACGATACGCTCGAAACCGTCGAACGCGACGTCTCCCACGTTAAAAACAAGGTTGATTACCCGCTTTCTCCGTCCATTCTTGCCGAGATCGACAAGAAGAACATGGATCGCACCTCGCCGATCATGATCCGCATCTTCAAGGAAGAAGGCGCGTTGGAAATCTGGAAGGCCAAGCGCGACAACCGCTTCGACAAGATTGCCGAATACCAGATTTGCGCCTGGTCCGGCAAACTCGGCCCCAAGGTGAAAGAGGGCGACCGGCAGGCGCCGGAAGGTTTCTACAACCTGACGCCCGCGCACCTCAATCCCAACTCTAAATATTACCTTGCCATCAACACCGGCTTTCCGAACCGCTACGATGCCGCCAACGGCCGCAACGGCACCAATCTGATGATCCATGGCGCCTGCTCGTCCTCCGGCTGCTATTCGATGACGGACGCGCAGATTCTTGAAATCTACGGTTTCGCCCGCGACGCCTTCAAGGGTGGCCAGAAGACCGTTCAGCTGCAGGCCTTTCCCTTCCGTATGACCGCGGAAAACATGGCCCGCCACCGCCAGAGCGAACATCTCGATTTCTGGAAGATGCTGAAGGTCGGTTACGACAATTTCGAAGTCACGAAACGCCCGCCGGAAGTGAATGTCTGCGAGAAGAAATATGTCTTCAACCAGCAGACCGAAGGCGGCACGTTCAACGCATCTGCGCAATGCCCGGCCATGAGCACGCCGCCAGCACTGGTGAGCGCACTTTCTAGCTACGAAAAGACCTATGATCTCGCCTATGAAAAGGCGATGAAGAAATATGACGGCATGGCCTGGTACGACCCGAGCGAGGCGGAGCGCAAGGCGCTGGTTGCCGAAAAGCGCAAGGGCCGCGAACCCGCTTATGCTCCGACCGGCTCGGCGCTGAAAGCGGGCAAGCTGATGAAGGAAACGGAATATGCCGCGCTGATGGAGAAGAAGGCGCAGCAGGTGACCTCGTCTTCGCCGGCGACCACCGCAACCGCGTCTTCTCTGCGGACGCCGCATCCTTCGGCAACCCAGCCCGCAGCTCCGCAATCGAACCCTGCCCCGACGGCCCCGACAATGGTTGCCACTGCTACGCCTGCGGCTTCGGGGCCTGGTCAGAACGGAACTGCCGCCCAGGTCCCTGTGCCGGCCATGAACCCGCTCGCTTTTTCCGCAGCACCGCCAGCGGAAGCGCCGGAAAAGAAGCCGTTCTGGAAGTTCTGGGCCAAGGAATGACCGACACGGCTGACATAGTTTTCGACTTGAGGGGGCTTAAATGCCCCCTTCCGGTTTTAAGAAGCCGTAAAAAACTCGCTGGCCTGCAGGCGGGCGATGTTCTTGTTGTAGAGACGACCGACCCGCTGGCGGTTATCGATATTGCCCATATGTGCAACCAGGATGGGCATAGCCTGGTTGAAACTACGACGTTGACCAAAGGACACCGATTCAGGATCGTGAAGGGAGCGTAATTACCCTCGCTGCCGAGAATACTCCACTCGATCTCCCCATTGAGGGTGAGATACTCGACAGGGTAAAGGGGTGCCCCGCCCGCGGGTTTCAACCACCGTTTTGCGACCTAAAACCTCAACCCCGAAACCGCCAGCGGATTGTCCGTCATCGCCTGCCTGTCCGGACGGTCGATGCGCGGCGTGCCGGTGAACGCAGCAAACAGGTCCTGCACGAACGCCTCCGGCAAATCCTTGGTAATCAGCACCATGCGCGTGCGCTGGTCAGACGGGTCCGGCCATGCCGCGAGGCGCTCGGGTGTGTGGAAAATGTTCTGTACCCCGTGCAGCACAAGGGGTCGGTCTGGATTGTCCGTCAGCTTGACGACGGCCTTCATCCGCAACAACTTTTCCCCATGCGCCGAACGCAGCAAGTCCACGAACATGTCGATCGCCATCGGGGCTATCGGCTGGTCGTGAATGATCGAGAAGGAACGGATCGACGCGTCGTGCCGGTTCACATCGTGGTGGTGATGGTGGCCATCGTGGTCGCCATGATGGTGGTGGTCATGATCGTGGTCGTGGTCGTGGTGATCGTGGTCGTGGTCGTGGTCGTGGTCGTGGTGATCGTGTTCCGCCTCTTCCCCCAGCCAGCGGCCGACATCGGCATTTTTACTGCCGGGATCGTAAAGACCGTGATCCAGCAGTGCGGCAGCACTCCAATCCGCCCGATCACCATCCTCGATCGTCGCGCGCGGGTTTAGCGCCTGAAGGCGGGCCGTCAGCGTGGAAATTGTGGAAGCATCGGCAAGCGCGCGCTTCGTCATCACCAGCCGGTCGGCCACCGCCGCCTGCTTCACCGCTTCCTCGTGATTATCGAGTGTGGACAGGCCGTTCACGGCATCCACAACCGTAATGATGCCGTTCAGAACGAAATTCTGCGCAATCACCGGGTTGCCCATGACAGACTGCATGACGGGAGCGGGATCAGCAAGACCAGTGGTTTCGATCACGACACGCTTCACCGGCTTCAGCTTGCCGGTCTGGATGCCGTCCATCAGTTCCGCCAGAGTATCCACCAGCTCGCCGCGAACGGTGCAGCAAAGGCAGCCTTCCGCCAGTTCGATGATGCCCTCGCCTGCACTTTCAACCAGCATATGGTCGATGCTGACATCGCCGAATTCATTGATGATGATCGCGGCGTCGCTCATATCGGGGTCTTTGAGAAGCCGGTTGAGCAGCGTCGATTTTCCGGCGCCGAGAAATCCGGTGATGATTGAAACCGGTATGCGATCGCGTGACATGTCTTGCCTGTATGTTGATGGCCGCTCCGGCAGATCGTTGGCCGATATTAGATCCGGAACCGCGCAATAATCACAAAAAATCGCCCGGGGCCTGAAGGCCACGAGCGACACTGTAATATCATAACAAACCGAAGCTGCGAATACAGATTCCGCGCAGCGTTCAGGCTTCGCGCGCGCCCTCATCCATAAAGAGTGCGGTTAGGCGAAATCAGAATGTCGGACGCGGGATCGGAATCGGAACGTTGGCCACTTGTCCCTTGGCGCTCGCACCCTTGGCGGTGTTGACCGCCACCGTCTCACTGCCGGGAATGAGACCCGCGAAAGAATATTCCGGCGGACGGGTCATTTCCGTAACGTAGGGCGAATGGATGACCATGCGGCCGGTCTCGTCGCGGCTTTCGCTGCGCACCTTGGCCGCCTTCGGATTGCAGATTTCGGCACTGACGTCGTTTACCTCGGCGGTATCGCCATAGGGTGCCAGCGAGGCGAGTGAAACGCCTTGGCCCGAGGGCGCCGTCAGTCCCATCTGCAGCAGATCAGCGGACTGGTCGGTTCGCCCGGCAAGGCTATCTGCCCCCAGCACCACAGTTATGACCGAACGGCCGTTGCGCACGGCAGAGGACACCTGGTTGAAACCGGATGCGCAGATGAAGCCGGTCTTCATGCCATCTGCGCCATCAAAGCGGCCAACGAGCATATTGAAGTTGGCGTAGTCCTTCTTGCCGGTGGTGACACCTTCCAGCGAGAAATAATGGGCATATTCCGGGAATTCCCGCTTGATGATCAACGCCAGAAGCGCAAGGTCACGCGCCGTCGTATATTGGCCCTTGCCGGGCAGGCCGTTGGCGTTGATGTAACGGGTGGAGCTCATGCCAAGCCGCTGCGCCTGCGCATTCATCTGCGCCACGAAATTATCGCTGGTGCCGCCGATGGTTTCGGCAATCGCCACAGCGATATCATTGGCGGATTTGATAAGCAGCAGCTTCAGCGCGCTGTCCATCGTCAGCTTCTGGCCGGGCTTGAAATACATTTTCGAGGCCGGCTGGTCGGCCGCCTTCTTGCTCATCACCACTTCCGTCTGCGGGCTGAGCTTGCCGGCCTTCATCTGCGAAAAGGCGATATAGGCGGTCATCAGCTTGGTCAGCGAGGCCGGATACCACTTGCGGAACGCTTCCTGGTGGGAAATCACCTTGCCGGTTTTGACATCGACCACCATTTTCGGATTGGCATTCGCCACGGGTGCAGCGGCAACAAGGCCGGCGGTCATGATGGCAATGGCTGCGGAGAGCCGTCGGGCGGCGTTTGGCGATTTAAGATTCTGTGGCAAGGCTTATCCTCGAATTCCCGTCTTCAGTCAGGGAATGGCAATATTCACCATATATGTCCTAGCAATGGCAAAGTACATTGATTACGTCAATTATGCGGCGCACTATCCACCGCGGAGGATAGGCTTTTACGCCATGCCGCACCGATGAACCCAGGAATGAACGAATGCCGATTTTGAACAGAGCCGCCGAACTTCAGCAGGAAGTCAGCGAATGGCGGCGTCACCTGCATGAAAATCCCGAGATTTTGTATGATGTCGACAACACCGCAGCTTTCGTTGCGGACAAGCTGAAATCTTTCGGCGTTGACGAAATCGTGACCGGTCTTGGCCGCACGGGCGTGGTCGGCATCATCAGAGGCAATATTCCGGGCAATCGCACCATCGGCTTTAGGGCGGATATGGATGCTCTTCCCATCCTTGAGGAAACCGGCAAACCCTGGGCTTCCAAAACCGCAGGCGCCATGCATGCCTGCGGCCACGACGGCCACACCGCCATGCTGCTTGGCGCCGCCAAATATCTCGCGGAAACCCGCAATTTCACCGGGTCCATCGCGGTCATCTTCCAGCCCGCCGAAGAAGGCGGCGCGGGTGCGCTCGCCATGGTCGAGGACGGCCTGATGGAGCGGTTCGGCATCGATGAGGTCTACGGCATGCACAATATGCCGGGTATTCCGCTCGGCTCGTTCGCCATCCGCAAGGGCGGTATCATGGCGGCACCGGACAAGTTCTCGATCACTGTCAAAGGTCGTGGCGGCCATGCGGCCCAGCCGCACCGCACGATCGACCCGATCACCATCGGTGCACAGATCGTCGGCAATCTGCAGATGATCGCCTCGCGCAATGCAGATCCGATCCGATCCGTGGTCGTGTCCGTCACCCGCTTTCACGCCGGCTCCAGCCACAACATCATTCCCAACGACGCGTTGATTGCCGGCACGGTGCGTAGTCTGGACGAGACGGTGCGTGATCTCGCGCAGGATCGCATCAAGCAGATGGCGGAAGGCATAGCGCTTGCAAATGGAGCGGAAGCCGAAGTCGTCTATGAGCGTTATTGCCCGGTGACCTTCAACCATGCGGACGAGACCGACCACGCCATCCGCGTCGCCCGCGATGTGGCTGGTGAAAAGAACGTCGACCCCGATGTCGACCCTTCCATGGCGGGCGAGGATTTTTCCTTCATGTTGAAGGAAAGACCGGGTGCCTTCATCTTCATCGGCAACGGCGATTCGGCCGGCCTTCACAACCCTGGATACGATTTCAACGACGACGCCATCGCCTACGGCATTTCCTATTGGGTGAAACTTGCCGAGCAACGCCTGACGAACTGACTGCCGGGACGCAAAGAAAGCAGAGGAACAGATCGACCGCGATAAAGAACGCGGTTGATCCGCCGGCTACGGCAGGTTAAAGAGCAATTCAGTGTCCACGTAGCTCAGCAGGATAGAGCACAGGATTCCTAAGACAAATTGGGGGTTGCGCCCGGAAACGACGCAATCGATCTGCTCAAAGTCGGGGAAAGCTTCGCTGGTCTTCCAGCATGCCAATCCCGAGCCAAGCTCTGGAGAAATCCGGTGAAGGTGTAGAGACTGGATGGGCAGCACCTAAAAGCCGAAAGGCTCATGGTGAAGGGACAGTCCAGACCACGAACGTCCTATCCAATGGAGATGGGCGGCGGCTAAAGCCGAAGTGGTATGAATCCTGGGGTCGGAGGTTCGAATCCTCTCGTGGACACCATTTTCCTGTAAATTCAGTTTAAAACAATAATATAGAAAAGAGCGGAATGTCGTGACCCGCTTCACTGCTCGCCATGCGGCTCTAGTCCTAGACAAACATAATAGCTGTCCCGTTTCGGTCAGCGTGCACACCGGTATTTTCGAACGGCGACCGCATCGATTGGTCACGTTCGTTTTACCAATTAGCTCCGGTCTTTTGCGCGTTTGATCGCAAACACATCTCGTGCATCCACAAACAGCACCTATCTAAGATGCTCACACCCGATGAAGGAGACAGAATGATCAACGAATATGGCCCATACGTACAGATGGGAACGCTTGCAGAGCAGATGGCCACCCGATACCGGATGGACCCAAATCTCGCACTGGAACCGCACCTGTTGCACTATATGGAAGAGGTCGAGGTAAATATCGCCGCCGACAGCTTCGATCATGTTGGGTTCATGGACAAGATCCGCAGCCGGCTGGAAATGACACTGGCGAAGACCGTCGACCCTCGATGCCGAGAATTCCTGCATGCGGTTGTGGCCGCACTTCAGGAGCGTATCGATCGTCATTCACTCGACGTTGCGTGATCGCCGTTCCTCCTTCCACGTTGCGTCAGGTCTCTGCAAATGAACTTCTATGACGCGGGCAGGAAGCTGCCTGCGACGCGGCGTTCAGCCGCGTGGTGCGCAAGCCGTCAAAAATTCACTCGATGAAAACGCGCACGCTCGAAGCGCGGCCATCGGCGTCG
Source organism: Rhizobium sp. TBD182 (assembly GCF_001950375.1). Taxonomy (NCBI): domain Bacteria; kingdom Pseudomonadati; phylum Pseudomonadota; class Alphaproteobacteria; order Hyphomicrobiales; family Rhizobiaceae; genus Rhizobium; species Rhizobium sp. TBD182. Next base: position 516,250 of record NZ_BDLN01000002.1, read on the forward strand.
ATCACGGTCAGCGTTGAAAACCCCTGCCCTTCCGGTCGCCATTCGCTGTTGCGACGGAGCGAAGCATCCGGGAGAGGCCTGCCGTTGGCGAGCCAGCGGAAGGGCGCGCGGCCGCCTTGCAGCTTCAGCACTAGCGGCGAAATGCCTGACTGGTTGGAGAGCTCCACCCTAGCCCCTTCCGGTGGATAGACGATGCGCGGCGCGCTTTCGCGCCTTGAGGCCGAAAGCAGGCCGCTTGCGGTCAATGTGAAACGCCGCTGGTTGGCGGGAAGGTCGCTCACGGCCACCCGCGCGACGCCAGAAGGTGCAGCAGGCATTGGCGTGATCGCCACGCCGGATTTCTCGAAAGCCTCGAAGAGGATCGGGGCTGCCGTCGCATAACCGGCAATGCCCGGGACGGCGCCGTTATCGGCACGACCGACCCAGACGCCGATGACATGCCGCCCGTCATAACCTACCGACCAGGCATCACGGTAACCGTAGCTGGTGCCGGTCTTGTAGGCGATGCCGCGCTGCTTCATGCCGAGTGGCGGCAGCACACCGGACAGGATGTCGGAGACGTTCCAGATCGCAGCGTCGGCAAACAGCCGATCTCCGGCAAGCCGTTGCGGCGCGGAGCGCACACCGTCCCCCAGCCGCACAGGGTCGCCGCCGCCGGCAAGGCCCGCATAAAGCTGCACCAGATCAACCAGCGAAATACCAGCACCTCCTAGCGCAATGGCAAGGCCCGGCGCCTCGGTGGTGGGAAGCACGAGCTTCACGCCCACGCGGCGAAAACGCACCATCAGCGCAGATGGGCTGACAGCATCCAGAAGCTTTACGGCGGGCACATTGAGCGACAGTTGCAGTGCCTGCCTGATGCTGACATCACCCTGATAATGCATATCGAAATTACGCGGGCGGTAACCGGAAAAATCCGCCGGGCGATCCTCGATGATGGTTTCCTGCCCGATGAGACCATTTTCAAAGGCAAGGCCATAGATGAATGGCTTGAGAGTGGAGCCCGGCGAGCGCACGGCGCGGCTCATCTCCACGAAACCGCGCCTTGCAGTATCGAGATAATCAGCGGAACCAACTTCAGCCACAATATCACCGGTCTGCGCGTCGGCCATGACGATGGCGACGGAGACCTTTTCTGTCAGCTTTTCCGCTGCATGGCGGGCAACGGCTTCCAGTTCCCGCTGGATCGGCAATCTGAGCGTCGAGTGCGCCTCGGTGGCATTGGCAAACTTCACGCGTGCGGCAGCCGCCATATGCGGTGCATAGGCCGGCAGATCACGCCGGTTGGCGGGAACGGCTGCAAGGGTCGCCCGCTCTGCTTCGCCTTCACCCACCACGCGTTCCACGGCAAGGCGCTGCAAAACCCTCTCCCGCGCCTGCCTTGCCGCATCCGGAAAGCGGTCCGGTCGGCGTTTCTCCGGCAATTGCGGCAGCGCAACCAGAAGAGCCGCCTCCGCCGTGTCGAGCCGGGCGGGCTCCTTGCCAAACCAGGCGAGGCTTGCGGCACGAACACCCTCAAGATTGCCGCCATAAGGCGCGATATTCAGATAAAGATCGAGGATTTCCACCTTGTCGAGCCGTCTTTCGATCTGGAGCGCGCGCAATCCCTGCAGAAACTTCGCCGAAAACGACCGGTCGGTGCGCGGTTCGATCAGCCGCGCCACCTGCATGGAAAGCGTCGAGGCGCCGGAGACGATCCGGCCGTTGCTTGCCAATTGCCAGGCGGAGCGCAGCAGCGCCCACGGGTCAATGCCGTGATGGTCGTAAAAACGCTGGTCCTCGTAAGCGATCAGCATGCGCAGGAACTGCGGATCGACTTCTGCAGCGCTGGTTTTCAGCCTCCAGCGGCCATCAGGTGTCGCAAATGCGCGCAGCAACCGCCCGTCTCTATCCAGCACCTCGAAGGACCGCTGCTGCGCAGCCTCCAGTGGTGGTGGATAGGCTTTGTCCAGCGCATCGAGACCGAAGGCCGCACCGCCTGCAAGCAGAGCGGCCGACACGATGCCGACGATGATCGCCTTTTTTCGCCTCATGGGGTTGCCGAACGCACCTCCATGCGGCCCGTTGCCGTGCGGGCGGAAAATTGCGGCCGGTACATATCCTCGACCGAGGCCGCCGGATGATCATAAGTGCCCGGGGTGACGGCCCGGACCACATAGGCCAGCGTGATTTCCGAACTGTCGCCAGCCGTGCGATCGAAGGCCGCCACGAACCGGTCGTAGCGGAATTCGGTATGCGCAGCTTCGGTTTCCGGCAACCAGTCGAAATTCGAAAGGGCGGCAGAATTGACGAGGCTCGGATTGTCGATCTCGAAACCGGAAGGCAGAAGGTCAGTCACGAGAATGCGTGCTTGCCAGTCATTTTTAGGCGTGACATTCAGCACCGCCACGTAACGCTCGTTCTGCACCACCTCGCTCGCGTTCACCTCCTCGCCATCCATGGAATAATAGGTACGGGTAATGGTGAAGCCCTCGCCACCGGCGGCAAGCGGTTGTGCCGGGGGCGCGACCGTGGTGACCACCGCCGTGACCGGATCAGCCGACGCGTTGGCGATCTTCAAGGGTGCCGCCAGCAATTCGTCGCCGCTCATCCGCTTGCCGAAACCGCCGGTCTGCAAATCGCCGTTCACATCAAGACGGATATCCTTGTCCTCACCTTTGACGGCGCGGGCGGCAAGCAGCATCCATGCCTGTTCTTGGGTGCTGGTATAGGGTTTCTTTTCCCATTCCTTCGCCACGGCACCTGCAAGTTGCGGCACGACGGCAGGAACCGGACGGCTTTCCGCCGCAAGCGCCAGCGTCGCTGCGCCATCACGCAGGGCGGAACCGTAATCCGCCCTTGCGAAGCTAACCTTGGTGGCACGGCTCGCCATATCGAGCGAGGCACCGAACACAGTCTTCGCGCGTGCCTGATCTCCATAAAGCGAAAGGGCTGCGGCAACCTGCGCCTTGGCAAGCGGTGTGGGGAAATCGGCAAGCGCCGTATCCGCATAATATCTGAGATCGTTGATCGCCGCCTTGCGGTTGCGCGCCAGAACGTAAAGCGAATAGGCGATCTCGTTGCCCCGATCCTTGACGTTGCTATCGTAGGAAAGACCGTTTTGCAGGTTGCTCAAAGCCTGCACCATCGCCTGTTCGGGAACATCGTAACCCTGCTCGCGCGCACGGGTCAGGAAGTCGCTGATATAGGCATCCAGCCACAGATCTCCGTAACCGGGAGACCAGAGGCCGAAACTGCCGGAACTCGACTGGAAGGACAGCACCCGGTAGATCGCCTCCTGCACGCGGCGGCGGGTATCCGGGTCCTCGGCAATGCCGCTATCCTTGGTCATTTCCGAGAGATAAAGCAGCGGCAAAGCGCGGCTCGTCGTCTGCTCGGCGCAGCCGTAAGGATATTTGTCGAGCATCATCACCAGCGCCGGAATATCGAAGGCTGGCGAGCGTGTGACGTTGACGGCGACGGACGAACCGAGAAGCATGCTATCGGCCAGAAGGTCGCCATTGATCGTCAGGCTGCTATTGGGCGCGATCTTGATTTCACGCCGCGTCGTGACCGGCAGAACGGCTGGACGCACGGGAACATTCAATACCTGCTCCAGCGAAAGACCGGCGGCATTGGAGACCTTGATGGTGATTGCGCCATTGCCCGGCTGTTCGCCTGTTAACGGCACGGTCAGCGACGACTTGCCGCCCTTTTGCAGTGCCAGGGTCTGCGACATCTCACCCTGATCGACCGTAAGTGCCGTGTTGCTGGTCACATCCAGCCGGTAGTCGCCGGCATCGCCATCGGTATTGGCGATATCGAGCCGCAATTGCGAGACATCGCCGGGCGCGAGGAACTTCGGTGCACTGGCCGTCACCACCACGGGATCTCGAATGACGGCGTCGGAGACCGCATGTCCCACGCCCGTCTTCGTCCAGGCGACAGCCATGATGCGGGCCGTGCCGTTGAACTGAGGAATATCGAAGCTCACCGTCGCCTTGCCGTGTGCGTCAAGTTCGACAGGTCCCGAGAAGAAGGCCACGAGCTTTTCGGTGGGCGGGCTGCCCTGCAGTGCTGCGCCCCCGCCATCACCGCCCGTTCTCAGGCGACCGGTGGCGCCAAGCGAGCCGTCGATCAGGCGGCCATAGAGGTCGCGGATTTCCAGCCCCAGCCGTCGCTGACCGAAATACCATTCATCCGGCTTCGGCGGTTCATAGCGGGTGAGGTTCAATATGCCGACATCCACAGCCGCGACGATGACATAGGCCTTTTCGCCCACGCCCGCGCCGGCGACACTGATCGGAATTTCAAGCGGCTGACGCGGCAGCGTCTTCTGCGGCGCGCCTAGCGTTACCGCAAGCTTGCGCTCGACGGGATCGACGGCAAGCCACTTGATGCCTATGGCGCGCATCGGCATGCGGCTTTCCTGCGCATCGCCCGGACGGAACAGCGTGGCCGTCACATACGCCCCCGCGCCCCATTCCTCGGTAACGGGAATGTCGATCTCGCCGCCATCCTCACCGATCTCAGCATTCTGCACGGAAATCAGCTTTTCCGAACCTGACGTGACCATCAGCTGACCGGCAAAACGCGACGATACCTTGAGTTTTGCGGTATCACCGATCTTGTAGTTTTGTTTGTCCAGCGCGATTTCCAGCGCATCCGGCGTCTCTGTCGAGCTTGCCTCGACGTAGAAACCAGCATCAAATTCGACGCTCGAAACCGGTGCGCCATTGCCGGCACCTTCCACTTCCAGCCTGTAGCGGCCCCAGGTGACAGGCACGGAAATCTCACCGCCATTGGCATCGACGGAAACCGTGCCGGTTTCGGTCTGTTTGGTATATTCCACCGGTTCGTACCGCCAGGAGTTACCCTGACGATACCATTGATAGTTTCGCTCTACCTTGATCAGCTTCCAGCTGAGGCCACTCATCGCCTGTTTCGCGCCATCAGCTGTCACGCCGATAATGTGGAAACGGCCAACGGAATTCTGGGCGAGATCACCCGAAAACTGCGGTTTGATGCCGATGACAGGTGCTTGCGCCTTCACCGGCAGCGTCAGAGATCGTTCGACGGCGCGGCCACCGGCCTCGCGCATCCGAACGGTGATGTTGGTGGAAAGCAGCTGCGTGGTGGAAGGCAAATCCGTCAGATCGACATTGAAGCTTGCCTTGCCTTCTTCGTCCAGCGCCGGAAGATCGGCAAGCGCGGTGCGATTTTCCTCTTCGCTTTCCTCATCCGCTAGACCGAAGAAATAACCCTCGAAGTCGGTACTCGTCCGGGTCGGCTTGACGGCGACCTCACCTTCCAGCGTCAGGCCAGCTGCGGGCGCGCCGTAGAGATAACGGCCATCGACGTCGATTGCCGTTTCCGCGCCCGGCTCGATCTGTTTCACCTTGCTGGAGAGATCAAATTCGGTGCGATCAGGCACGAAATCATCGACCAGAAAGCTCTTTTCGCTGATCGCAGCCGTTTTCGGATCGGTATGAATGCGCAGCGTCCAGGTGCCGCGCATGGCATTCGCCTGCAAGGGCAGATCGACCGCATGGCCGCCGAGCGCCTTGCCGTCACTCACGAAACGCCGGTCCTCGACGCCATCAGGACGCGAGAAGATGAAGGTCAGCGGCAGATCCTCGATCGCCTTGCCGTCAACATCACGGGCCAGCGCTGCCGCGTGCACGGTCTCGCCGGCGCGGTAGATGCCGCGCTCTGTCCAGCTGAACACGTCGATGGCGCCGGGGGCCGCGCGGCCAGTCACACCACGGTCGGAAAGATCGAAACCGGCGCGCGTCATGTCCAGAAAGACGTAGTCCTTGTCGCCGTTGCGCGCTGTGAGGATGGCTGGCGCCTGCGCCGCTGTGCCACGCATCAGGCCTGCCGAAAATACTGCCCTGCCGTCTGCATCCGTCTTTGCAGTGCCGAGCACTTCGTTGTTCTTGGCGAGCAATTGCAAGTCCACCCCGCCAAGCGGTGCGGCGCTGCCGAGCGAGCGCACGAATACGTTCAGGCCATCGGTGCCGGCATAGGTGGTGATGCCCGTATCGGAAACGAGGAACCACTGCGTGGCGCGCGAATCCCATGTCTCCGGTGCGGTGCCGGGCGGTACGGCGGTCAGCACATAGATGCCGGGCTTCCGCTCCGGCAAGGCTTCGTCCACCGGAAAGCTCGTCACTACGTCCTTGTTGAGGTCCGGCTGAATGTCTATCGAACCTTGCCAGACCAGCTCGCCGAGCTCGTTTTCAATACGGTCGGCGTTGTAACCGTCCATCTGCGTCAAAAACTGCGAGTTTGCCAAGACCGACGTGATGTTACGGTCGCCAATACGGTAAAGCTTCAGATCGGCCTTTTCGGCATTGACCGAAACAATGGGAATGCCGCGCCGCGCCGTGCCCGGCAGCACGAAGTTCTCGCCGGTGAAGCGGACGCTCGCTGCACGGTCACGCACGTAGATATCGAGATCGACCTGCTTTTCCAGCGGTTCTTCCACCGAGGACGGCAGGCCGGCGCGGAACGCAATCTTGTAACGCTGACCATGGGTCAGCCCCTCGACGCAAATCTCACTGCCCTTCGCCTCGATCGCCTTGGGTGCAGCACCATCCAATGTGACGAAAGAGGAATAATCGACACCGTTCTTCACCAGCGGTTCGGAAAACTGCACGCATGCGCGCGGGCTGACACTATCCGTATCAATCGTATTGTTGATGACGCGGAATCCCTGGCGCGTGCGCAGATCGGCATAGGCCGCCTTCGTCTGCGCATTATCGGAAAGTGTGAGGCTCTCCTTATAGGCATTAAGCGCCGCGCGATAATTCTGGGTCTTTTCGAAAGCCTGGGCCAGCCGGTTCAACGCCTCGGTGCGGGCACTGACCGTGCGGCTCAACTGATAGGCATTGATGGCAGCGGAAGCGGCCTGGCCCGCAATCGCGTAATTGTCGGCAACCTGCGCCGCCCTTTGCGAAAATTCGGCCCAGAGAGCACCGTCATCGGGCGAAATCGCAAGAGCCGCCTTGTAGGTTTCGATCGCGTCGGCTGCCGCCTGCTGCCTTGCCGTTTGCAGCAGGTTCTCCAGTCCCTGGCTCTGCTGCTCCGCGCTTGCCGCAAGGCCCGATTTCAGCCGGCGCGCTTCCTGCTGCAGGCTATCAGTCACGAAAGAAAGACGCTGCGGTGCACCGATATCGGCTTCAGCGACAACCTGCACGATCTTGCCGGCGACGGCACCGGGGAAGGCATTGAGCTGATTGAAATCCGATTTAAGGAAACACCATTGCACCTTGGGATTGTAGGTGAACGCCTTGCAGGCGGTATCGCCGACGCAAATCTCGCCGCACTGCTCAAGCGAGACATTCTGCTCGGTTCTGAGATCGAACCCGAAATAATCGCCATTTTTGGTGGTAACCACCTTGCGGGAAGGTTCCGCCGCCACAGCTGGAATAAAAGTAATGGCGGTTGAGACCGCAATCAACGAGATCCGGACGAGCGCGCGCAACGACATCAGTTTTCTCCCCGCAACAGACATGTCGGGCGGGACTCTGGTCAAATCCACGCACGGTTGTCAACGCATCATCGTCAATTTGCGACGTGACACTGTGGAGAGAGCGGCAGGCAGGGCTAACGCTAGTCTTCTAATTTGCGCGCTTCGGAAATCAGCATGATCGGCACCCCGTCGCGGATGGGGTAGGCGAGCCCTGCGCTTTCGGACACCAGCTCGTTGCGGGCGCGATCGTAGGAAAGACGTCCCTTCGTCAAGGGGCAAACCAGCAGCTCAAGCAGCTTGGGATCGGCATTGCTCATCCTGTCGTCCATGGCGGCGATCCTACTGCAGCACAGTACCGGCCTCGCCCGAGCCCTGGGCAAGAACGATCTCGGTGATGGCGATCAATGTTTCGGCCCGCGTCCTCAGGTCAGGCGCTTCCAGCAGCGCCTGCTTTTCGGCGGGACCAAAGGGAGACATCATGGAAAGCGAATTGACGAGGACACGATTGCCTGCGCGCTCCACGCTTTCCCAATCGGCTTCCAGCTGGTTCGCATCCAGAAACGCGCGGAACACCCGCAGCAGATTTTCGCGGTCCACAGCGTCCTCATCATACTCGCCGGAAAGATCGGCGATGAAGGGCGCGTGCCGGAAACTGCGATAGGGCTTGCCCACATCCACCTCTTCCAGCAGGCGGAAGCGGCAGATGCCGGTGAGCGAAATGACATAACGCCCATCCCCGGTTTCCGAAAAGGAAGTTATGCGACCAAGACATCCGACAGCGCTCAAAGGACCACCATCATGCCCCCCCTCAATGACGTGAAGGGCCGGCTGCACCATGCCGATGACCCGGTGGCCGGCCAGTGCCATATCAATCATGGCGAGGTATCTAGGCTCGAAGACATTGAGCGGCAGGTGGCCTTCCGGCAAAAGCAACGCGCCCGACAATGGAAATACCGGCACAGTTTCCGGCAAATCATTGTTCTTCACATATCTCGCATTTCCGACATGCATGGGATCAAGCCCCCTGTTCACCGCTGCCCGGCCGGCGGATCAACCGCCATGGTCGGGATATGCCCGCATTACGAAAACAAGATCGACGAAAGCTTCCGGCGCCCGGCCACACTTGCCGGATCCTTGAAGCCCCAGGCCTCGAAAAACTCCAGAAGCTGGCGGCGCGCGCCGTCATCATCAAAGGTTCTGTCCTTGCGCATGACATAGAGCAGATGATCCGCTGCCTCATCCCGCCGCCCTTGAGCGTTGAGGACCTTGGCAAGCTTCACACGAGCCTCGTAATTATCGGGATCGAGCGCGAGATCACGTTCCAGCGCCACCGGGTCGCCAATCTTGCGGGCTTCTTCATATTGCGCGATCTTTTTCGAGACGAGCTGAATGCCAGCATCTGCGGCCACTTCCGCCGGCAGGGACGAGAGGAGTTCGCTTGCCCGTTCATATTGTCCAACGGCAATCATGCATTCGGCAATACCAGCGATTGCGGCGGCGTTTTCGGGATCGGCCTGCATAACCGCGCCGAACAATTGTGCCGCGCCATTATGATCGCCATCCGCCAGAAGCTGCTTTGCCTCTGCCAGAACCGCTTCGATCTCAGCCTTCGGATCACCCGCATCAGGTCCGGCGATCTTGTCGATGAACTGCTTGATCTGGCTTTCCGGTACCGCGCCCATGAAGCCATCCACCGGCCTGCCATCCAGGAAAGCAACGATGGCGGGAATGGACTGGATGCCGAGTTGTCCTGGAATAGACGGGTGATCGTCGATATTCAGTTTCACAAGCTTCACGCGGCCATTCGCCTCGTTTACTGCCTTTTCGAGAACCGGCGTCAGCTGCTTGCATGGGCCGCACCACGGTGCCCAGAAATCCACCAGAACCGGCTGGTGGCGCGATTCCTCGAGAACATCCTTGGAGAAGGCCGCCGTTGTGGTGTCCTTGATGTGACCGGAAGACGCGCCGTTCAGCTCCCCGCTATATTGCGCGTTGCCGGACATCTGCCCGCCGTAGGAACTGCCGTAAGGATTGTTCGTGCCGCTCATGCCGGTCTCCCGTAATCTCTGTCGTATTGTCTTGGTTGAAGCAAAGATCGTATCTCACTCGCTGACTTTCAAGACAAGCGGCGTGTGGCCGGTCGCCTCCAGGAAGCGAATGAGGTCTTTGTTTCCTATCGTCGTCGTCTGGTCGTTGGAAAGCGGGTGACCGTTGATAAGCTCGTTTTCCAGAAGATCGCTGTCGAGTACGAAGGTGACCTGCCCACCCGTGTCGTTGATGGCGCCGAAAACCGTGACAGATCCCGGCACGACACCCAGATATTCAAGCATTTTTTCCGGCCTGCCGAAGGATACGCGGCTTGCCGCGCCAATCGTCTTGTGAACGCTTTTCAGATCGACGACCGCGTTCTCCTCAACGGTCAGAACGAAATATTGATCCTTCTTGTCCTTCACAAAAAGGTTCTTCGTGTGGCCGCCCGGGATTAGATCACGCAACGACTGGGATTCAGCAACGGTGTAGACCGGCTCATGCTGTTTTGTCTTATGCTCGATGCCGAGCCCGTCCAGAAACGCGAACAAGTCCGCTGCCGTCTTCGGAGAATTTTCCGCCATATCCTGCCGCCTGCCTTTGCCGATTCCGATATCCTCTCCGTCATGATTAAGGGGGCAACCGCGGCTTGGCAACGCGTGAAAAAGCGACGGCGCGAAAATTCCCAATCATTTCCGCCGCTTGTCGCATTTCTCAAAGAAATTTTCGCGTTTTTGTCATTTCCCTGTTGCATTCCAAAATCGATTGAGCGATATAGCGCCCGTCGCCGCATTGCGGTGGCCCACGGTTCAGCGTACTACCCCGGACCGATGGATTTGAGCGGGTGTAGCTCAGGGGTAGAGCACAACCTTGCCAAGGTTGGGGTCGAGGGTTCAAATCCCTTCGCC
>NZ_BDLN01000002.1:526651-783624 GCF_001950375.1 Rhizobium sp. TBD182
AATTTCCCAGAACACAGTTATTTGCGTTATTTCGATTGCTTATGAAGACGCCGCTCCCGGTCTGTCGGCTTGGCGTGCATGATTTTTATCGGGCGACGTGTAATCAGGCGGAACTTTTGGCAAGGATATCCATTCTTGACGCGAGGCTCCTAACCTCAGTTCCCCTCTGAATTGCCCGCCGCGAGCGGGCATTTTTTTGTCACCCCGTGAAAATACCATTTGGCACAGGGAACAGCTCCCGGGCGCATCGCGTTTTCCTGCGTTGGTCAACACGAGGGGATAGCTCATGTCCATAAATCTCAGACGAACTTGTGTGGTTGCCGTATTTGCCGTCCTGTCCATCCCGGCTGCCTCTTTCGCTGCCGACATGATCAATTACGGAAGGGAAACGGCCCCGAAATACAAAGTGCACCATCATCCACGTGCCGTTGCAAATGTCTATGCTGCCGGCGCGCCCTTACGCTGCAACGATAATATCGTGTCTTACCGCTCCCCTTACGAGCGGCATACGGAAGTGGTTACTCTCTGCCATCCGCCGCTAAACTGGCAAACAGAGTCTTCTACCGCAACAATATGGTCGCCTTGATCTTGTCATAATTCATTTGATGTGCTTTTGTTCGCTCGCCCTTGTGGGAGGGGGTAAAGGTTGAGACCCGCTGGCTGTTTCGATACGGCAAGCGGGTTTCCCTTTTTTTGGCGTCCGGCCAGCCACAGGCAGTGCGAGGAATGCCGCAAATTCTCAACGTACGTCCAGAAGACGACGCAAACTTTGCTTTTCTCATTGAAGATGAATGGTAGCGGGAGAGGGACTTGAACCCCCGACACGCGGATTATGATTCCGCTGCTCTAACCACCTGAGCTACCCCGCCACAGGGAAAACGTGACAGCCATGTGACCGTCCGCTCCATCAGGATGAGCGGCTTATAAGGTGCCGCTCCCCAAAGTGTCAAGCGCATGACGCGCAAAAAATTCGCTTTCCACACGGCGGTGAAAACCGATTTGTTTCAGGCAGCAACCGGCTTTTCCAAAAGCGCCTTCAGCGAAGCCTCGGCGTCCACCGAGCGTTCCGAACGTTCGATGAAACCACCACCGTAAACGCGGGCATCCGCGCCCGGTGCAGAATAGAGCACGCAGGCCTGACCGGGAGCGACACCCGCCTCGCCGGTCATCAAATCCACGTAGATGCCGTTTTCATCGGCATGCAACATCGCTTCGGTTGGCGGGCGGGTGGAGCGCACCTTGGCGAAGCAGGCAAAGCCCTGCCCGGCCTCGTCCGCAAGCGCGCCATCGCCAAGCCAGTTCATGTCTCGCAGATAGACACGGCGGGTCTCCAGCGCCTCCCGCGGACCGACGATGACCCTGCGGCCACGCGCATCGAGATGCACGACATACAGCGGCTCCCCAGTCGCGACACCAATACCCCGGCGCTGACCGATGGTAAAATGCACGATACCGTCATGGCGGCCGAGTACGCGCCCGTCCAGATGGACGATATCGCCCGCCAACGCCGCATTCGGCTTCAGCTTGTTGATGATATCGGTATATTTGCCCTGAGGTACGAAACAGATGTCCTGACTGTCGGCCTTCTTGGCGACGACGAGACCCATATCTTCCGCCAGCGCGCGTGTTTCGGCCTTTGAGAGGCCGCCGAGCGGAAACCGCAGATAGTCGATCTGCTCCTGCGTCGTTGCAAACAGGAACCAGCTCTGGTCACGATCGCTATCGATCGGGCGATAGAGCGCGCGGCGTCCCGGTTGGCCGGCAACGGGATTGGGACGCGAGCGGATGTAGTGGCCGGTCGCCAGCGCATCTGCGCCGAGTTCCTGAGCAGTGGCGAGCAGATCGGCGAATTTTACCGTCTGGTTGCAGGCAACGCAGGGGATCGGCGTTTCACCCATCGCATAGGCTTCGGCAAAGGGATTGATGACGGTTTCGCGGAACCGCGCTTCATAATCCAGCACATAGTGGGGAATGCCGAGCGTTTCGCAGACCCTGCGCGCATCGTCAATATCCTGTCCCGCACAGCAGGAGCCGGCGCGGTGCACAGCCGCACCGTGGTCGTAAAGCTGGAGAGTTATGCCGAGGACGTCATAGCCCTCGCGCTTGAGGATACCGGCCACAACCGAAGAATCGACGCCACCGGACATGGCGACAACGATCCGGGTGTCTTCCGGCCTCTTGTCAAAATCGAGCGTATTCACGTTTTTTCCCATCGTCAGTCATAACGGGGGTAAAGGCCCCGCCGCCTGTCGGTCATCCGCTGCGGCAAGCCTTAGTCGAAAAAGACTGTCCTGCCTCGCCACCATGCGGATTTAAGGGCTGCATATAGAAAGGAATGGCCGCGCACGCAAGTACGGGGCGGAAAACCGCCCCGTAAAGCCATTAGAGTGAGGTGGTGACCGGTTGTTAAGCGCCCGCCGTCTTCTGGCCGCTGCTGCCAATCCACTTGTCGCGCTCCCTCCACAGGGCCGGCAAAGCCAGCAAGCCTATTGCGGTAAGGGCAATTAGCGTCTTGCTGACCTGCGAAAGTTCGGCCGTACGGCCATCCAGATAATAGACGCCATAGACGATAGCCACGTGCCAGACATAGACCTGAAGCGAATGGCGGCCGAGCAGCTGCAGGAATTTCAGCGAGAGCACCCAGATCACGCCCTCCGCAATCGAGCGGACGATCGGGCGGTGATGCTTCGGACCAGCGATCACCAGCCAAGTGAGACCCACACCAACAGCAAGGAAATTGATGAGGTAGACCGGGCCGAAATCGGCACGGATCTCCATCGTGGAGAACTTGCCCATCACGAATTCCGGCATCAGGCCCCAGGCGGTTGCGATACGAAGCGGCATGAAAAACAGGCAGATGAGAAGTGCCGCCTTCGGAAGCCATGTTTGTTGCGGTGAGAAGATCGCCTTCCACGGAATGCGGTTCTGCGCCGTCATCGCGCCCAGCACCAGCGCCGAGTAGAACACCAGCTGCCAGCCGAGAAGATTGAAGCTGACGCGGATACCCTGCTCGTCGGCACCCTTGACGAGTTCATTGAGCGGCGTCGTCACGATCTGCTGAAGACCGAGCTGGCCGGCCATCCAGACCAGCAGCGAGCCTGCCATGACATAAGCCCATTTGCCGTCGAGGCAGAGTTTAACGAGGACGGGTGCGAACAGCATGTAAACAATGTACTGCGGCAGAATATCCATGAATGTAGGCTGGAAAAGGAATGTCGCAATCGCCGCCAGACGCAGCGGATCGTCGAACGACGTCATGCCCAGCCAGTTGTACCAGATATAGGGCGCATGCGGGATGACCATGCGGAAGAACAGCACGGCGATGACGAGACCCATCGCATAGCGATAGAGCTCCATCGCCCGGTTCCAGATCATCTGTTTGCCGGCATCATAGCCATATTTCATCATCTTGCGGGCATAGACCATGCCGATCAGCAGACCGGACAGAAAGACGAAGCCCTGCGCGTCTTCCACGAAGGCAAACTGGCGGTGATTGATTTCCACCAGCCAGAAACCGCCTGCAAACACCAGATGGTTGATCAGCATGAAGACGAGGAAGTAACCACGCATCCCGTCGATCAGGTCAAAGCGTTTCATCTCGATAGCTCTCCGTTCTCGCGGGCCGTGCATTGCCCGGCCACCCAGCCCGGCTTGCGGGAGGCGGGCCGGGAATTGGATTGTCAACGCTGTTTTGCGCCTGTGGTTCCCTTCCCAAAGCGGTTTAGAACCGGCGCGAAAAGTAACATTGACGTGTACGCATGCTGGTTAGGATGCGCGGACTGAACACCGGATGAATGAAAAACGGCAATTCCGTGGAGCAAAAGAGCTATGCGTCAGCGCCACGCCTCGACGAAGAGGGCGCAAACCCCTGCATGGCAGGGAAAACGCGGACAGCCACTCGCGGGACGATACAGATATCACCCGTTAGATTTATCAGTCATTTTTTTGGAGAGTTGCGATCTGCCACCGCGATCACTGAATTATCGACGAAAGACAATGTCGCGGCATCACGCATCGCGGTACGCAAAAGCCCGGAGGTTGGTAAAACCTCCGGGCTGTTTCATTCAGACAAGACTACGCGTCGTCTCAGGCAGCGGCCTGAATGGCGGCGACCTGCCAGTTGTCGTTACCGCCACGGCGCACGAAGGTCCACATTTCCACCGCTTCGGACGGATGCTGCTCGTCCCCTTCGATCACCTTGCCGGAGGTGCGGTCGCGCATAATGTCGATGGCGGAGTAGCGCATGGCTACCGTTGCATAGTCCTGGCCCTCTTCGTGCCAGGCTTCGGCAACATCGCCCTGCAGCAGCGTTACGTCGCGCACGTCGTTTTTCACGCCGCTCGTCGCGTTGTCGCTCAGTTCCTCAGCAAGATAGGACATGGCTTCCGGCGTCGTCAGCTTGCGCAACGTGCCGTAATCTTCAGCCCCATAGGCAGCCTGAACATCCTGCAGCATTTTCTGGAAGACTTCGAGATCGCTCTGGGTAATGCCAATTTCGTCACCTTCGGACATAGCATTGGCATGTGCCACCGGCTTTGCGGTTGCGGCAGTGGCCGCGGCTGCGCCGCCCGCAGCACCGGCAAGCGCGCCGATCTTCGGAATCTTGAACGAGGATGCGGAAGGACCTGCCTGCGGGCCGCCATTAAAGGAGGAGCCGGAATGATCCGTGCGCTGCGATCCGCCTGCGCCACCGAAAGCCGGCTGGCCCTGACGGCGCGATGCGAAGAAACGCATGGCGAACATGACCAGAAGGCCAATCAGCGCCACCTGCAGCAACATACCGAAGAAACCGGCCATACCGCCGAAACCGCCGCCCATGAGCATGCCGAACAGGCCACCCATCAGCAGTCCGCCCATCAAGCCACCCATCATGCCGCCAAACAGGCCACGGCTCTGCTGCGGTGCCTGCGCACCGGGACGCGCCGGCTGTGCAGCGCCGGGCGTCGCCTGGTTTTGCTGGGTGTTAGGAGTCATGCTGCGGTTGATCGGCGCGGTCTGGCCGGGGGCGGTGCTGGTCGACGGCGGCGCGGAAAACGTCCTTGTGCCGCGGCTACCGAAACCGCCGCTCGCACGGCGTGCTTCCGCCATATCGACGGCTACGAAAGATACCGCGATACCAAGCGCGGCGACTGCGAACAAACCTTTGAAGCGCCGAAAGGCAGCAAACATCACTATCTCCTGTTGGCCACCCTCCCATGAGCGGCATATCAGCACGCGATATAGCAACTCATGATCATCATTTTTAGTATGCCCGCCTTAAATTTTTCGTGATATGCAACCAGAGAGAGAAACACGCACACATTTCGGTGAAACCGGCGGTTCAGAAACAAAAAAACCGGCACAGGGTTTCCCCTGCACCGGCCCTTATTGTCCCCTTGGGAGGAACGATAGGTATCAGTCGATGTTGAATGTCAGCGGCCTGACCTGGCGGATTGCCGGGTTGGCGCGCAGCTTGTCCAGCACGTCTTCGGAAACCGGACCATCGACATAAAGAAGCGCGATGGCGTCGCCGCCTTCCTTTTCACGACCGAGCTGGAAGTTGGCAATGTTGACGCCAGCCTCACCAAGCGTGGTGCCCATGAAGCCGATCATGCCGGGAACGTCGGTGTTGGTGATGTAGATCATGTGCGATCCAACATCCGCATCCATGTTGATGTTCTTGATCTGGATGAAGCGCGGCTTGCCATCCGAGAACACCGTACCAGCAACCGAGCGAACCTGGTTTTCAGTCTTGACCGTCAACTTGATGTAACCGTCGTAAACGCCGGTCTTGTCACGCTTGACCTCGGACAGGATAACACCCTTTTCCTTGATCATAACAGGCGCGGAAACCATGTTCACATCCGCAACCTGGCTGCGGATAAGGCCCGCCAGCAACGCGCTGGTCAGCGCCTTGGTGTTCATGTTGGCGGTTGCACCATCATAAAGGATTTCGATTTCCTTGGTGGCGCTTTCCTGCACCTGACCGACGAAGGAGCCGAGGACATCCGCCAGACGGATGAAGGGCTTCAGGCGCGGTGCTTCTTCCGCCGTGATCGATGGCATGTTGATGGCGTTGGAGACGGCACCCTTGACCAGATAATCCGACATCTGCTCGGCAACCTGAAGCGCAACGTTTTCCTGTGCTTCCGTGGTCGAAGCGCCGAGATGCGGCGTGCAGACGACATTGGGAAGACCAAAAAGCGGGCTTTCGGTGGCGGGCTCGACTTCGAAAACGTCAAAGCCTGCACCGGCGACATGGCCGGACTTGATGGCGTCGGCAAGAGCCGCCTCATCCACCAGACCGCCACGGGCGCAATTGACGATACGTACGCCCTTCTTGGTCTTGGCAAGGTTTTCGGCATTGAGGATGCCGCGTGTCTTGTCGGTCATCGGCACATGCAGGGTGATGAAATCGGCCTGCGCCAACAGCTCGTCCAGCTCAACCTTCGTCACGCCCATTTCCTGCGCGCGCTCCGGCGACAGGAAGGGATCGTAGGCCAGAACGTGCATCTTCAGGCCAAGTGCGCGCGAGCAGACGATGGAGCCGATGTTGCCGGCACCGATGACGCCGAGCGTCTTGCCGGTGATTTCGACACCCATGAATTTCGACTTTTCCCACTTACCCGCCTGCGTGGAGCTATCGGCAGCCGGAAGCTGACGAGCGACGGCGAACATCAGCGCAATCGCATGTTCGGCAGTGGTGATAGAGTTGCCGAACGGCGTGTTCATGACGATGATACCGCGGCGCGAAGCGGCCGGGATATCGACGTTATCGACGCCGATACCGGCGCGGCCGATGACCTTGAGATTGGTCGCCGCTTCGATCAGCTTTTCGGTCGCCTTAGTGGCGGAACGAATGGCAAGACCATCGTAATTGCCGATGATTTCAGCCAGCTTGTCCTTGTCCTTGCCGAGTTTCGGCTGGAAATCGACTTCGACGCCACGATCACGGAAAATCTGGACGGCGGTTTCCGACAGTTCGTCGGATACGAGTACGCGAGGTGCCATGGTTCAGGGGCTCCTTGAAAAACGGTGCAGTTTTAAAAGCGGGAAATCGGCGGCCCTGCATCAACGCAGGGCCGGTATCAAAATCAGGCGGCAGCCTTGGAAAGTGTTGCCTTCTGCGTCTGGTAGGCCCAGGCGAGCCAGGGCATGACGGCTTCCATATCGGCCGTCTCGATGGTTGCGCCGGCCCAGATGCGCAGACCGGACGGTGCGTCACGGTAAGCGCCGATATCGAGGGCGACATTTTCCTTTTCAAGCAGGGCAACGATGCCCTTGGCGAAATCCGCCTGCGCAGCAGCATCCAGCGCCTGTACGTCGGGATCGACGATCTTCAGGCAGACGGAGGTGTTGGAGCGGGTTTCCGGCTTGACGGCCAGGTTGGCGATCCAGTCGTTCTTCTCGATAAAGTCGTAGATGACCTTGGCATTGGCATCAGCACGGCCAATCAGCGCCTTCAGGCCACCAAGGTTCTTCGCCCACAGCAGCGCGTCGATATAATCCTCAACGCAGAGCATGGACGGGGTGTTGATGGTTTCGCCAGTGAAGATGCCTTCGATGAGCTTGCCGCCGGAGACCATGCGGAAGATTTTCGGCAGCGGCCATGCCGGCGCGTAGCTCAGCAGACGCTCGACAGCGCGCGGCGAAAGGATGATGACGCCGTGGCCACCCTCGCCGCCCAGAACCTTCTGCCAGGAGAAGGTCACGACGTCGAGCTTTGCAAAGTCCATATCCTGCGCGAAGGCCGCCGAGGTGGCATCGCAGATAGTCAGACCCTTGCGGTCAGCAGGAATGAAATCGGCATTGGGAACGCGGACACCGGAGGTGGTGCCGTTCCAGGTGAAAACCACATCGCGGTCGAAATCGACTTCTGCCAGGTTCGGCAGCAGGCCGTAATCGGCCTCCAACTTGCGTACGTCCTTCAGCTTCAGCTGCTTGACGACATCGGTAACCCAGCCGGCACCAAAGCTTTCCCAGGCAAGCATATCGACGCCGCGTTCACCGAGCAGCGACCAAAGGGCCATTTCAACGGCGCCGGTGTCGGACGCGGGAACAATGCCGATGCGATAATCGGCGGGAACATTGAGAATTTCACGGGTGAGATCGATGGCCTGCTTCAGCTTGGCTTTGCCAACCTTGGCGCGATGCGAGCGACCGAGCGGTGCATCGGATAGAGCATCTAGCGACCAACCGGGACGCTTCGAGCAGGGACCAGAAGAAAAATGCGTATTGCCCGGACGGAGGTCCGGCTTCACTATATCTGTCATTTGACTACCCTTTCAGATAGGCGCCTCTCGTTAGGGAGAGGTGTCCTGACGCCGTTGCTATTCCTCTCACCGGCCTCCGTCAAGCGGAATATGTCGCTACGCATGAGAATTTTAGTCCATATGCGTCATGCGACGAATTGGATACCGCTGAAAACAAAAACCGCCCGCACCGGAGGAGGATGCGAACGGCTTGAAGCTAACAGTCGGGCGTGACGTTTATTTATAAACGGCAGGCTGCAGCGGAATATCGGCAGGCGGCATGTATTGCGCGGTATCGCAGCCGTTAAAGACATAACGGCCACCGACGCGAACCTCATGCGAATACAGACCCTTGTCGCGGCCAGGACCGCCACCATTCGCAAAATCGAACATGTCGCCCTTGTTGATCTGGCGGAAGCGGTAACCGACATCTGCCTTCAGATTACAGGTAACATCGATCGATGCACCGGCCATCAGGGCATAGGCGAAGCGCCACTTGCCTCTGCCGCCATGTTCGGTGGTCGGGTCGCAGCCAAGGCCGTTGGTGCTGCACGAAGTATTGCGCAGCTTATCCCATTTGACGTAGGAGCCGCCGATACCGCCACCAACATAGGGCGTGATGCGGCCATAGGTACCAAGATCGACATAGGCGTTTGCCATCAGCGTGTATGCTCTAAGCGAGCTGAGATCCGCTGAAACGCAGGGACCGGGCACGGAACCACAGCCGCCGATGGTAGAACCGCGGAAATCCGATTTACCCATGTAATCGAAGGTTACGTCACTGCGGAAATAGTTGTTGAACTGATAACCGACACCGGCGCCGACGATGTAGCTATCCTTGACATTAGCCGTATCAAAATCGGCGAGATAACCACCCGGTCCACCCTGATAATAGTTGGCGCCGCGAAGCTTGTTGAAGGAATAACCGACGTCGCCGCGCAGATACCAACCACTTGCCTGCGTGATCTGCACTTCGGGTGCCTCGACATAGGCAGGCGCAGGTTCAGCTTGATAAAGATCGGCAGCGAAGGCGCTCGTGCCGGTCATCAGAACGGCCAGAATGCCGGCCAAAGCGTTTTTCATGACTTCCACTCCAGAAGAGGCACCTGCCGTTGCGGCAGCAAATGCCAGTGAACTGTTCAGTCACGGAGATTGGCGTAAAATGGTTAAGTCCCGATTAACCACGATCATTCACTATATTTATTAGGCAATACTCAAAGAAAAAGCCGACTCGAAAGCCGGCTTTTTCTTTTCACATTTGGTGGCGCAATTTATGCAGCCGAGCGGGCATTGGTGATAACGCCGACGAGATCGTTGACGATCTGCTCCACCTTCGCACTATCGTCGCCCTCCGCCATGACGCGGATCAAAGGCTCCGTACCGGAGGGGCGGATAACGAGGCGGCCATTATTGGCCAATGCGCTTTCCGCATCGGCGATCGCCTGCTGCACGATCGGATTTTCCAATGGCTTGCCGCCGGAAATACGGACGTTCTTCAAAAGCTGCGGCACCGGCTCGAACTTGCGGCAAACCTCGCTGACGGTGAGGCCCGAACGTTTGACCTTGGCGAGAACCTGCAAAGCTGCCACCAGCCCATCGCCAGTCGTGCCATAATCCGACAAGACGATGTGGCCGGACTGCTCACCGCCGACGTTGAAATTGTGGTTGCGCATATGTTCGACAACATAACGGTCGCCCACCTTGGTGCGGGCAAGGGTGAGACCCTTGTCGCCAAGGAAACGCTCAAGACCGAGATTGGACATCACGGTTGCGACAATGCCGCCACCACGCAGGGTATTGTCGGAAGCCCAGCTGTCGGCAATCACCGCCATGAGCTGGTCGCCGTCGACGATCTCGCCGCGTTCGTCGACGATGATGACACGGTCCGCATCGCCATCGAGCGCGATGCCGATATCGGCCCGCACCTCATGCACCTTTTTCTGCAGGGCTTCCGGGTGGGTGGAGCCGCATTCGAGATTGATATTGATGCCGTTCGGCTCGTTGCCGATGGTAACGACTTCGGCGCCCAGTTCCCAGAGTGCTGCGGGAGCCACCTTGTAGGCAGCGCCATTGGCACAGTCGATGGCGATCCTGAGCCCGCTCAGCGTCACATCACGCGGCAGGGTACGTTTGACGAATTCGATATAGCGGTAGATATCGCCATCCACGCGCTTGGCGCGTCCGATCTCGCTCGGCTTGGCGAGCTGGGCATAGAGATCCTTGTCGAGAAGATCTTCGATTTCCAGCTCAAGCTCGTCGGAAAGCTTGTATCCGTCGGGTCCGAAAAGCTTGATTCCATTATCGGAAAATGGGTTGTGCGACGCCGAGATCATTACGCCGATATCGGCCCGCAGCGAGCGGGTCAGCATGGCAACAGCGGGGGTTGGAATGGGCCCGAGCAGGAAGACATCAAGGCCGGCCGCGGTGAAACCTGCGACCAGCGCGTTTTCCAGCATGTAGCCCGAAAGCCGTGTATCCTTGCCGATCACGACACGATGGCGATGATGGCCCCGGCGGAAGATCGTTCCGACCGCAATGCCCACACGCATCGCCAGATCCGGCGTCATGGGAAAGACGTTCGATTGTCCGCGGATACCATCGGTTCCGAAATAACGGCGTGCCATTTGAACTCCAAATCTTTCGGGCATTCCGGCATAGCATAAAACTACCGGAAGCGTTTTTGGCTAAATGCCACAAACCACGATAAACAGCACGTAAATTACCGCAAAAATGGCTTATATCTTGTTACCAAACTGAAAAGGCCACCCGGAAAACCGGATGGCCTTTTTCAATAGTCGTCTTGGCCAAGCAATCAGTGCGGCTGCGGCTCCATGCCGCCTTCAGCCTCGCCGTCGCCCTTGGCTTCGCCGTCACCCTTGACTTCGCTTGGGCCGTCCTTCTTGGTGCCTGCTTTCGGAACAGCCGAGCCACGGCTGCCAGGAGAATCGTCACCCAGATCGCGGGCCGGCTTCTCGCCCCTCAGCAAAGCCTTGATCTCGTCGCCCGTGAGGGTTTCGTATTCAAGAAGACCCTCGGCAATAGCAACGAACCCGTCGTGATTGTCCGTCAGGATACGACGTGCCTCTGTATAGGCCTCGTCGATCAGGCGGCGGACTTCGGTGTCGATCGTCTGAGCCGTTGCCTCGGAGACATTCTTGGACTGCGAGACGGAATGGCCAAGGAAGACTTCCTGCTGGTTTTCACCATAGGCGACCTGGCCGAGAGCGTCGGAGAAGCCCCATTGCGTTACCATGGCGCGGGCAAGCTTGGTGGCCTGCTCGATATCCGAAGATGCGCCGGAGGTGATGTTTTCCTTGCCGAAGGTCAACTCCTCGGCAACGCGGCCACCCATCATGATCACCAGACGCGACACCATCCATTTGTAACTCATGGAGTAGCGGTCACCTTCAGGCAACTGCATGACCATGCCGAGTGCACGGCCGCGCGGAATAATTGTCGCCTTGTGCAGCGGATCAGCCAAAGCAACCTTGAGCGCGGTAATCGCATGCCCCGCCTCGTGGTAAGCGGTCAGTTTCTTTTCCGCTTCGGTCATGGCGGAGGAGCGGCGTTCCGCACCCATCATGATCTTGTCCTTGGCGTCCTCGAACTCCTGCATGGTAACCACGCGCTTGTTACGGCGGGCGGCCATCAGGGCGGCTTCGTTGACGAGGTTCATCAAGTCAGCGCCCGAGAAACCGGGGGTGCCACGGGCCAGAACCTTGAGATCGACATTCGGAGCCAGCGGCACGTTGCGAACGTGAACCTTGAGAATGCGCTCACGGCCGACGATATCCGGGTTCGGCACGACGACCTGACGGTCGAAACGGCCGGGACGCAGAAGCGCGGGATCGAGAACGTCCGGACGGTTGGTGGCGGCGATGAGGATGATGCCTTCATTCGCCTCGAAGCCGTCCATCTCGACCAGCAGCTGGTTGAGCGTCTGTTCGCGTTCGTCATTGCCACCGCCGAGACCGGCGCCGCGGTGACGACCGACAGCGTCGATTTCGTCGATGAAGATGATGCACGGCGCATTCTTCTTGGCCTGCTCGAACATGTCACGCACGCGGCTTGCGCCGACGCCGACGAACATTTCCACGAAGTCAGAACCGGAAATGGTGAAGAACGGCACATTAGCTTCACCCGCGACGGAGCGCGCCAGTAGCGTCTTACCAGTACCTGGAGGGCCGACCAGCAGCACGCCGCGCGGGATCTTGCCGCCGAGTCGCTGGAACTTCTGCGGATCGCGCAGGAATTCCACGATTTCCTCAAGGTCCTGCTTGGCTTCGTCCACACCTGCGACGTCGTCAAACGTCACGCGGCCGTGCGCTTCCGTCAAAAGCTTGGCCTTTGACTTGCCAAAGCCCATCGCGCCGCGCGAGCCGCCCTGCATCTGCCGCATGAAGAACAGCCAGACGCCGAGGATGAGGAACATCGGCAAAAGCGTGCCGAGATAGCTCAAAAAACCGGAAGAACCGTCGCTCTCGGGACGCGCGACGATGGTGACGTTCTTGCTCTGCAAGCGCTCCATCAAGCTGTCGTCGATTACTGGGGAATAGGTCTGAAAGGCCGTGCCGTTCTCGGTATAGGTTCCGAGAACCCGGTTACCGGTGACGGTCACGTCGCGAACTCGCCCGGAATCCACATCGCGGAGAAACTGGGAATACGGAATTTCCCGCGAACCCGTTTGCGTCGGCGAAGTCTGGAACATGCTGAACAAAGCGATCAGCAAGAGGGCAATCACGGCCCACAAGGCGAAATTTCTGAAATTTGGGTTCATCGAACTCCCCGAACTCACACGGACATGTTTGCTGCCCGCTATTACTCGACCCTAACATAAGGACGACATCTGCCGTTGCCAAGGCAAAGGGCGTTATCTGATGCGTTTTGGTGTAAAAACTATTCCAAGGCAATTCACGAAAAAGAGGCCGGATTTAAACCGGCGGCTGTGGATAGGCCGCACGGCCGAATAAAACCGCGATGGCATTCGCCAACTCAAGGTCGAAGCGCGGCAGAAAAAGATCGAAGGGGGCAAGCCTCGGCACGATACTGATGGCACCTTCCGGAGAGGCTCGACCGGGAACCAACGCGGCAATTTGCGGCAGGATCGCCATCGCCTGTTTTGCAATCCCTGGCGGCACCGCTGGAAAAAGCGCTGCCGCATCCGCAATACCACCCGTCCTGCCCGCCGCAATATTGACCGGAAAAGCCGACGTGTTTTTCACAAGGAAACGATCGTCCCAGAGGCCCTGCCCACCAGCCTCGACTTGCAGTTCCGGCATATTCCGATGCTCGCGGAAAAGATAAAGCCCGTCCTTTCGGCGATCGAAAAGAACGCGGCCAACCGTTATCCGTCCGTTCTCGCCGGTTTTTAGAAACTGCAACACCCGATCCATGCTGCTGGCCGCCGGGAAATAGGCCCTTCCACCGAGATTAGCGATGAGCACCGCTAGCCCGTGCCGAAATTCGGGAAGATCGGGCATCAGGCCTTCAACCGACAATCTGGCGAGCGTGGCGTGAAAGACTTCTACGTTTTGTTGGAGAAAAAAGGCGGTTTTCTCGGAATATGCCTGTCGTTTAACGGCGGCCTGCGCATCAAACGGCGGCGGAGAGTCGGAAAGCGACTGCCGCACACGAACCCGCTCGTAGCGCGCGTTGTCATTACTCGGGTCGTCAAACCAGCCACGCGAGCGAGATGATACGAAATCGCGGATCTCCTGTCTTTCACAGGTCAGGAACGGCCGCATGATCCAGTGGCGTCCACCGTATAATACAGCATCCGCCATGCCGGCGAGGCCGAGATTTTCGCTGCTGCCGCTTCTGGCGGCACGCATCGCCACGGTTTCCCGCTGGTCGCCAAGAGTATGCCCCGTCACGATGAGATCAGCGCCAATGTCGCTCGCAACGTCGGCGATCAGAGTATATCGGGCAAGACGAGAGGCTTCGGAAATGCCGGAAGCGGGTTTGGGGTCATCCCATCGGCGCACGGTATGCGGGATACCGAGTTCCGCGCAGAGCAGGGAGACCTTGTGAGCCTCATCAGCGGATTCCGCCCTTAGGGCATGGTCAACCGTGACGGCGGAAAGCTGCACCCGGTCCGGGCCTGCCTCCGCCCTCGCCTCATGCGTTGCCAGCAACAGACCGGTGGAATCGCTACCGCCGGAGATTGCGATGAGAATATGGACGGGTTTGCGAAGATTTTCGACGAAGGACCTAGCCGCAGCGAGCGGCGCAACCGTCTTTTCGTTCAAAATGCGGACATCAACCGGCATGGAAAGACCGCCGCCATGGCAGGAGCAAGATCAGCAGCTCAGCCGCTTCTGTTCGCTGGCAACCTTGTTCAGCACAGTCTTTGAAGCACTGGGATAACGCTTCGGCACTTCGCGCAGCGTGGCGCAGGCGGTCTCGGTGTTGTCCAGAGCTGCAAGCGACATGCCGAGCTTCATCAGCATTTCCGGTGCTTTCGGAGACTTGCCATAGGTCTGATGGCCGTTCAGGAAGGTTTTTGCGGCCTCGTTGAACTTGCCCTGCGAATATTGTGCCTCGCCCAGCCAGAAGCTGGCATCGGCGGCCTTGGTGCCCTTCGGGTAACCCTGGAGATATTGCTGGAACCCCTGCTCCGCCAGCTTGTAATCGCCGGAAAGAACATGGCCGTAAGCAGCCTGATAGATATCGCCCTCGCTGGTGAGTGCTGCGGTGTTGACCGGATCGGTCTTGCGCGAACCGTTGCCGGTGGTAACGCCCGGAAGACTACCGGAAGAATTGTTGGCACCCTGGTTCAATGAGCCACCGATCGGCATGCCCTTGGAATCAAGCTCGATGGAGCCAAGCGTCGTCTCTCCCGGTGCACTCGTCGGCGCGTTCGCGGAAGAGGACGGCGAAACGGAAGCGCCACCCTGAGGTGGCGTTTCGATGATCGTTGCAACGTCGTCGCTCGGCGGAGCGGCCGGAGTGGCCTCCGCCTTCTTTTTCGGCGCAGTGGTACTCGCGCCTTTGCCGCCTTCCAGTTCCTGGAAACGGAATTCATTGTCTTCCTGCGCCTTGCGGATCGTTTCCTGCATCTGCAAAAGCTGGAAGCTCATTTCTTCGATACGGCCGTTGAGCTGCCGGATCTGTTCTTCAAGCTGCTGAACCTTATAGGCTTCATTGGCCTGAACCCGCACAATTGGGACCTGCTGAGAGTTGATCGTGCCGAAGCTACCCCCCGCACCGAACAGCGGACCCGAAACGGCTGTGCCGCTCAAGCCGGTGCAGGCTGCAAGCCCCAGCATTCCCGCCACGACAAGTTTCTTCATCTCATTTGCCCTGCCTTAACTGATTTGCACCGGAATGGCGCAAGCCGGATTTTTTCCATATCAACCGAAAAAGCAACTTAACTTCGGCCAAACTATGAAAAAAACGAAAGGCGGCCCATAGACCGCCTTCCAGTCGAGATCACAAAAGCGTTAGGCGATTACATGCCTGCGCCACCGAGAACCGTCACAGCGCGGCGGTTCTGCGACCAGCAGGAAATGTCATCGCAGACGGCGACCGGCTTTTCCTTGCCGTAGGAGATCGTCTTCATGCGGCTTGCCGGAACGCCCTGGGACGCCAGGAAGTCACGGGTTGCAGCGGCACGACGGGCGCCGAGCGCCAGGTTGTATTCACGCGTACCGCGCTCGTCGGCATGGCCTTCCACGGTGATGGCGTATTTCGGATAACGGGCAAGCCACTGTGCCTGGCGCTGCAGCGTCTGCTGCGCGTCTGCACGGATGGACGTCGAGTCCGTATCAAAGAAGATGCGGTCGCCAACATTAACCGTGAAGTCCTGCTGGGAGCCGGGCGTCGCAGAGCCCGCACCGCCGAGACCGAGCTCACCGGCGCTGTTCGGCATGTTCTTCTTGTTCGCGCAGCCTGCGAGAGCAAGAGCGAGCGTCATGGCGATAACAGCCGGATTACGGGCCAGTTTCTGCATCGGGCTGAGTGCCGAAGTGTGTGTACGGCTCATCGCCGGTCTCTCCTTGGGATTGCAATAACGTTGCCAGACACTAACGGATCGAGGTTAATAGCCGGCAAACGCTTATGGTTAACAGAAAGGAAACGTCCCACTTTTTTGCTCCCTCACAACACTTTGCGGCAAGAAAGAGGCAGTTTCCCGTACGGCATGTGTAAAAACATGACGGCGCCGGTTGGCCGGCGCCGTCATGGCAGTCAATATCAGTCCAGAAGCGGCGACCAGGCCGGGTCCGAAGCGAAGGTGGGAGTCTTGATCAGCTGTTCGTTGTAGCCGGTCAAGTCGATCGAATAGAGCTGCGGACCGCCAGCACCAGCGTTCTGGCGGAAGAACATCAGCACACGGCCGTTCGGCGCCCATGTTGGGCCTTCATTATGAAAGCCGCTGGTCAGAATGCGCTCACCCGAACCGTCGGTTTTCATCACGCCAATCGAGAACTTGCCGCCCGATTGTTTGGTGAAGGCGATCAGATCGCCGCGTGGCGACCAGACCGGCGTGGAATACGACCCGTCGCCGAACGAAATACGCTGCTGTCCTGAACCATCGGCATTCATTACGTAAATTTGCTGACGGCCGCCACGGTCGCTTTCAAAGGCAACACGTTGCCCATCCGGGGAGAATGACGGTGCAGTATCGATCGCGGACGTGTTCGTCAGGCGCGTCGTGGTTCGTGAGCGCAGGTCCATGGTGTAGATATTGGCGTTACCATCCTGCTGAAGGCTCATGATGACCTTCTGGCCATCCGGCGAGAAGCGCGGCGAGAATGTCATGCCGGGGAAATTACCGACCACTTCGCGCTGTCCGGTTTCCAGCTGCAGCAGGTAAACGCGCGGCTGCTGGCCTTCAAACGACATGTAGGTGACTTCCTGACGGTTCGGCGAAAAACGCGGCGTCAGAACGATGTCGTTCGAATTGGTGAGGTTACGGACGTTGAAGCCGTCCTGGTCCATGATCGACAGCTGACGCTTGCGGGCTGTCTTCGGGCCGCTTTCGGAGACGAAAACGACGCGGGTATCGAAGTAACCCTTTTCACCGGTGACGCGCTCATAAATGGCGTCCGCGATGATGTGGGCGACACGGCGCCAGTTTTCCGGCTGCGTGAAGAACTGCTGCCCGGTCATCTGCTGGCCTGCGAAAGTATCCCAAAGGCGGAACTCCGCACGCAGACGGCCATCGCTTTCACGCGTCACGCGGCCCGTTACGAGTGCCTGCGCGTTGATAACCTTCCAGTCCTCAAAACGCGGCTGCTGATCCGGGTTGGCGATTTTTTCGATGAAGGCACTCTTGTTGACTGGCGCAAACAGGCCGGAACGCTGCAGATCGGCAGCAATTACGGCCGATACCTGCGCGCCGATGCCGTCACCCGAGATGAAGTCGGTGATGGCGATGGGCAAGGGTTCGACGTTACCCTTGTTGATGTTGATTTCCACCCGCGCAAAAGCCGGTGCGGAGAAAACCGACATAAGGGCCGCGACAGCGAGCACCAGCCGGATCGGCGAAAATATCTTCATGTTGCCAGGCCTTTCAGCATTCATAGCAATTCACTGGGATCGAAATTCACTACGACTTCGTTCCATGCATCATATTTGTCGGCAGGAAGGTTCGTGAACGGAGCAGAACGCATGATGGCGCGATAGGCACCACCGGAAAGGGCGCGACGCGTTCCCTCGGAACCACCCGTTGCTTCGATCTCGGGTCGGCCGATGATGGATCCATCACGGTCAAGCTTCATGGTGACCCGAACGCGAACGTCCGAGGCATCCGCCATGCCGGGAATGATCTGCCAGTTTTTCTGGATTGCGCCACGCAGCGCATCCATTTCCGTCTGGCTGAGCGTCGAACCGCCCGTGGTCTTTTTGCCGCCAAGCGATGCCTGCTGGGTGGAGCGCTTTGCACCACCACCGGAGGGCGCCTGCTTGTTCAAAAGCGCGGCAACATCGTCAGCGTTAAAATCGCTTTCCTTCGACGAAGCGGATTTCGCCGTTTCCTGCTTTTTCTCACCCGGCTTCTTGTCGGAAGGCTTGTCCGTGGACTTTGCCTGATCGGGCTTGGTCTCTGCAGGCTTCTCAGCGGGCTTCTGCTCGGCAGGTTTGGTCTCAGCCTGTTTCGGCACTTCCGGCTTCGGCGGCTCCGGGCGGGAATTCGGGCGCGGCACATTCGGCGGCACGGGAATTTCGGCCGGTTCCTGTTGCACCGGGGGTGGCTCTTCCGCTTTCGTTTCCTGCGGCGGCGGCTCCGTCTTCGGTTGCGGCGCGATCTCGGGCTTGGTCTGCGGCAAGGCGGCCATTTCCTGCGGCTTCGGAGCCGAGGTCTCTTCCTTGACGATTTCCTTCACCTCATTCGCCTTGGTGTCGACAACCGGCTGCGGCTTTTCCTGCTTTGGCGGAGCGGCCGCACTGATATTGTCGTTCGGCTTTGTAGTAGGTGTCGGCGGCGCTTCTATATCGGCCACGTTGTTGCCGACATTCTGAGCGTTCGGAACGATATCCGGACGTGTAGTCGGAACCGGGGCCGACTTTTCCGCCTTCGGCGCGTTCTTGTCGCCTTGCTGGATCTGGCTCAATTCCTCGATTGGCACCAGCTCCACAGGCAGTGCCTCAGCCTGCGACACGTCAAGAGGCTCCGGCGAGCCCAGGGAAACGAGGGCGAAAGCCAGAAGCGATGCGTGCACGATCGCGGATGTGGTAAGGCTGCCCTTCATCGCTGACGTCAATTATCCTGTTTCTGCTGGGTCACAAGGCCGATATTCTTGAAGCCCGCTGCCTGGATACGCGCCATCACGTCGGCGACGACGCCGTAGGCGGCAACGGAATCCGCGCGCACGAAGATGCGTTCGTTATAACCTGTCGTGGCGATTGCCTGCAGCTTGTCGGCCACCTCGGCCGCCTGGATTTCCGTTTCCTGCAAATGGATCTGGCCATTGGCATTGACGGAAATCGTGATCGGCTGCGTATCCGAATTCAGCGCGTTGGCAGATGTCTGCGGCAGGTCGATCGGAACGCCGACCGTCATCATCGGTGCGGCCACCATGAAAATGATGAGCAGCACAAGCATGACGTCAACCAGTGGCGTCACGTTGATTTCGCTGATCGCGCCGCCCCTGCGACGTCCGCCGCGCCCACGGCGTCCACCGGAACCGCCGCTGCTGCCACCTGCTGACATACCCATAACATCTACTCCATTTTGCCTTGCGGCAAATTACTGCGCGGCGCGCTTATTGGGCTGCCTGCCGCGTCTGAAGTTTTTCATCGATCTGGCGCGACAGGATCGCGGAGAACTCGTCGGCGAAACCTTCCATGCGAGCGGAAAGCTTGTGTGCGTCAGCCGTGAACTTGTTGTAGGCGATAACCGCCGGAATAGCCGCGACAAGACCGATGGCCGTTGCCAGAAGCGCTTCGGCGATACCCGGCGCCACGACCGCAAGGTTGGTGGACTTCGAACCGGCAATCGCCTGGAACGAGGTCATGATACCAACGACCGTACCGAAGAGGCCGATGAACGGACCGGCAGAACCGATCGTCGCCAACGAACCGAGGCGAGCCTCGTATTGTTCGCCTTCACGAGCAATCGTCACGTCCATTGCCCGGTCGATACGCATTTGCAGACCGATGGGTGAACGGGCGCCGCGTTCAAATGATTTCTTCCACTCCCGCATGGCGGAAACGAAAATTGCCGCGAGACCAACATTCTGGCGTTCTGCCAGAGTGCGGTAAAGCTCTTCGAGCGACTGGCCAGACCAGAAGACCTGTTCGAACTGGTCGAACTGGCGCTTTGCCTTGCCGAAGCTTACGTATTTGTCGAAGACGATCGCCCACGTCCAGACCGAGGCGGCGATAAGTCCAATCATCACGAACTTCACGATGAGGCCCGCCTGCATAAACAGCGCCCAGAGACTTACATCGTGCGTCGCCGCTGCCAAACCTGCCTGTTCCATAAATATCCAATCCCCGAATCCAAACGCCCGGTACGGGACCGGGCGATTCAAACGCGTGTTAACGCTCGAAGCTATGCAGCAACAGCCGCAAACCCCTTTGCCATACCCCGATACTTGCCAGTAAGCCTTACTTGCCAATAAATTTGGTGAAAGGAAGGCGTGCGCCGCACAAATGCCAGTTGCTAAAGTAAGACACCATTATGGTTAAAGGAGTGTTACAACCGCGCCACGTCTGATGGATTTACTGGACCAGCCCCGAACTTACTTCAGGAATTTTTCGGCCACCGTCTCCGGAAGGCGCCTTGGCCGGCCATTGGCATTGATGACGGCGATGATGACCTTGGCGGCAACAAGCAGCGTTTCGCCGCGCCGGATTTCCTGATTGAGCACCATTTTTGCGCCCCCGGCCTTTTCGGTAAGGGTGGTGATCGTCAACACATCATCCATCCGGGCCGGGCTCTTGAAATCGATCTCCATACGATGGACGACGAAAATGAGACCCTCCTCGTCGGCGGTCAGGAGTGCGCTTTGCTCGCAGCCGAGGCAACGCAGGTAGTCGGTTCGACCGCGCTCGAGAAAATGCAGATAGCGCGCGTGATAAACGAGGCCGGAAAAATCCGTGTCCTCATAATAGACCCGCTGGGTCAGGCGGTGCCCATGTTCGATGAGTTCGCCGGAAAGCGAAACCACAAGCTCGCTCATGATATCTCCTTGGAAAGTTCGGCCGCACCTGAACGACCCTCGCGGACGATAAGATGCTCGTGGCGCTGAGGCAGCATCTCGATGCGCTCAGCAATGAAACGGGGTCTGAGATCGTGTTCCACCAGCGCGGAAGGCTGCGCGGGCAGCCAGCGGAACTCCACCTCGACGCCATCCAGCACGCGATGCACTATATCGCTTTCATGGAACGGCAAAGGCTGGCGCAGCGAAACCAGATAATAAAATGCCAGTTCATGCGCGGCATAATCATCATAGGCGAAAAAATTCTCCGCCGACCAGAGAAGACGCTCGACAACGCAATCCCGGTCAAGCTCCTCGCCGATCTCGCGGATGATGGTCTGCTCGGAGCTTTCACCGATTTCCGCCCGCCCGCCCGGCAGGGCCCAATAGCTATCCTTGGCGCCGCGCTGGCCGAGAAGATAGTTGTCGTGGAAAATCAACGCCGCCACACGCATGCTGAACAGCTGCGGCTTGCGGTCCAGCCGGATCATATGGCGCTCAGGGGCAGAAGTCATTTGGCGTCCAGGTCGCCGTCATACCAGACAAGGTGTCTTGTGGTCTCAGGCAGGTGTTCTATTTCATCCGCGATGAAATAGGGCGGAATATCGAGTTCGGTCAATGCATCACGGGTCGCAGCGACCCAGCGAAACTCCAGCTCGTTATCGCCATCCTGAACGCGGTGAATGATATCCGTGGGGTGAAAGGCAAGGGTCTCTGGCAAATCCATCAGGTAATAGAAACCGAGTTCGTGCCACTCCTTACCCTCATAATGGAAAAAATTCTCGACCGCCCATAGAAGCCGCCCGACCTTCGCTTCGACGCCAAGTTCCTCGACCATTTCGCGCGCCAGCGTTTCTTCGGAACGCTCGCCCATTTCGGCGCGGCCACCCGGAAAGGTCCAGAATTTCTCATGGGACGCGCGGTGCACCAACACGTGGCCATCCCGAAACGCCAGCCCCGCAACGCGCATCTGGAAAATGCGTTTCGGCTTGAATTTCATGCGGATACGGGTGTCCTGCACCGTGGTGTCTTGTGTCATTAACTGAACCTGCTGGCTGGAAACATCAAATCGGTTTCCGTCCACCCTAACGCATCCATCTCGGCTTTTCTCGCCTTTGCGTCGTCTCCCACAATGAATTCATCCAGTTGTGGCGGCTTGATCATGGTGCCGGACAACATGGCATGCACCTGCCCGCGATGATGCGTCTGATGCTGGAAGAGATGGGACAACACATCATCGCAGCGATCCTGCTGGATGCGTGTTCCACGATGAATATTGACGATGGCAGCGAGGCCGTCTTCATCCAGCATGTCGACAAAATCGATGAGTTCTTCGTCCAGTTTCGCTTGGGCAACATGCAGCTCCGCCATGGTGGCGAAAGGCTCTTCCTCTTCAAAAGCGGCAAGGCCGAGCGTCCCGCCTTTAATCGCGTCGATATAAAACAGGTCAACGGTGTAGATGTGGTTCAGGGTCGCCCGAAGGGTTGGAAAGAAGCTGACGCGAGCGGCCACGAATTCCTCCTGCAACAGCTGAAGACAAGCCTGATGCAGCCTTAAATTAGCCAGCCGGTTGTTGCGCGCGAGTTTGCGGAAAACCCGCGTCGGATCGTAGGCCATCGACGTCCCTTCTCATGGCGCCTGATAACGCCGCTTTTCAATCGACGTGTTCGAGCTCGGACTTGCTCTTCAGAACCTTCGCCCCATCTTCCTGCTCGATAAGATAAGCGGGTTCGTCCTTGCTGGCCTTGCGCTTTATCGTGGAACCGGAAATCGTTTTTTCGACATCATCAGTAAACGTCTCGACGATTTTTCCTTCGCCGGTTCCGTTGCCCCATTTCCAGCGAACCTTCGTACCCTTGCGATATCCAGACATCATCATTTCCTGACCAAAGAAAATCAAATGCGAAAGCGCCGGGCTTGTTCCCTCAATCCTCTTCCAGCGTCAGCCGGAATTGCGCCGCCTCGAGATCTTTAGGCGGCTGCATGCCCAGATGTTTCCAGGCAGTACCGGTCAGAACGCGGCCGCGCGGCGTGCGCTGGATGAAACCCTGCTGGATCATGTAGGGTTCTATGATGTCTTCGATCGCATCACGCGGCTCCGACAAGCCAGCGGCGATGGTCTCGATACCAACAGGGCCGCCGCCGAAATTGACCGCGATCATGGTCAGATAGCGCATGTCCAGCTGATCGAGACCCATTTTGTCGACAAGCAACCGCGTCAGTGCTTCGTCGGCAATCTCACGGGTGACGGCTTCCGCCCGTGCCACCTCAGCGAAATCGCGAACCCGGCGCAAGAGCCGTCCGGCGATGCGCGGCGTGCCGCGTGCACGCCTTGCTATCTCGCGTGCGCCATCGTCGGTCATGTTCAGACCCATCAGCCGCGCGCCGCGCCGAACGATCAGTTCCAGCTCGTCGACAGTGTAGAAGGCCAGACGGACAGGAATGCCGAAGCGGTCGCGCAGCGGCGTTGTCAGCAAACCAAGACGCGTGGTCGCGGCAACGAGGGTGAACTTGGAAAGATCGATCTTCACCGAGCGGGCCGCAGGCCCCTCACCGATGATGAGGTCGAGCTGGAAATCCTCCATTGCCGGATAGAGAATTTCCTCGACTGCCGGGTTGAGACGATGGATTTCATCGATGAAGAGCACATCGCGCTCCTCGAGATTGGTCAAAAGTGCGGCAAGGTCGCCAGCCTTGGCGATCACTGGTCCAGAGGTGGACTTGAAGTTGACGCCAAGCTCCTTGGCCATGATCTGCGCCAGCGTGGTTTTGCCGAGACCGGGAGGCCCGACGAACAACACATGGTCCAGCGCCTCGCCACGGTTCTTTGCCGCCTCGATAAACACCTTGAGATTGGCGCGAGCCTCGGCCTGGCCGGTAAAATCGTCCAGCGACTGCGGGCGCATTGTGGTGTCGATATCTTCACCGCGCTTGTCCGCCGAAATCAGTCTGTCCGCATCGCTCATAGAGGGCATTCCATTGTTCTAAACCAATTCAAGAGATGGTCTTCGCCGCTATATCACGACTGTCGCACGAAGGCGCTTCACGAAATTCAGCATCGCACCCGGCTTCGTTCGCTTGCTGCGCGCAGCTTAGCGTGAAAGTTCGCGCAGGCCGAGCCGGATGAGTTTGGCGCTGTCGCCGCCCTCCCCGCCGTTCTTCAGCGCTGCCGCAACGGCATTTGCGGCCTGATCGCGTGAATAGCCGAGATTGGTGAGCGCCGACACGGCATCCGCCACCGGCGCGGAGGCGACACCCTCGCCAAGTTCCTGCTTGAGCCCGATGGAAGCCGAAGCTTCTCCTGCAAAGGCAGGCGCCTTGTTGCGAAGCTCGGTAACGAGGCGCACCGCCACCTTCGGCCCTACGCCCGGCGCACGCGAAATCATCACCTTGTCCTGCAGCGCTATCGCATTGGCGAGTTCAGAAGGCGACAGGGTAGACAAGACGGCCAGCGCCACTTTCGAACCGACCCCCTGCACGCTCTGCAGGAGATTGAACCATTCCCGCTCAAGTGCGGACAAAAAGCCGAACAGCCTCAACTGGTCTTCGCGCACATAGGTTTCGATGAAGAGGACGACCGCTTCACCAGCGGAACCTATTTTTGAGAGTGTGCGCGCCGAGCAATAGGCGACGTAACAAACGCCGTGCACATCCACCAGCACGTAATCCGTACCGATTTCCTCGATGGTGCCTTTAAGTTTTCCGATCATGATGCCGCCCGCTGCAATGAGACTTCAATATTCAACCGGCCGCCAATAGCCGCGCCATCCTGTCGCCGCCGCGATTATGGGCGTGGCAGATTGCGATCGCCAAGGCGTCCGCCGCATCGTTACCCTTGAATTCTGCTTTCGGCATCAGGATTTTCAGCATCATGTGGATTTGCTGCTTTTCGCCGTGCCCAACACCTATGACGGCTTTTTTGACCGCGTTCGGCGCATACTCGAAAACAGGCAACCCTGCCCGCGCCGGAACCAGCATGGCAATGCCGCGCGCCTGACCGAGCTTCAGCGTGGCGACAGCATCCTTGTTCACGAACGTCTGCTCCACCGCCGCCTCATCGGGCTGATAGCTGTGAACGGTATCCGCCAGCCCATCATGCAGCTGGCACAGGCGGGAGGCGAGATCCATATCACCATCCGATGTCACAGTGCCGGAAGCGACAAACCGAAGGCTGTTGCCGAAGGTTTCGATGACACCCCATCCGGTGCGCCGCAACCCGGGGTCGATACCGATGATTCGAATCGTCTTTTGCATAAGCCACCCTATCTTTTCGGCTGCGACCCTGCCAGCGATAAGTGAACAAAACGACAACATTGATCAAATTTGCAGTGCAGCATTTACCTCTGCTTAAACCGCGTACCGCATTGTTCCCGCACAAAATCAAAAAAGGGGAGCTGCGGACATGATGATCCGCAGCGCAATATTTTCGCCATATCAGCCATCCGGTGGCGCCATCAATGCATGGTGCGGGAAGTGATACGGCATTGAGGGCTGCATCGGCCATGCTGAACCGTTTTCATTCCATATCCACCAAAGTGCTCGTGATTTTCCTTGCGCTGATGACGATCTCGACCGGGGCTCTCACGCTTCTCGGCTATCAAAGCAGCAGCGGCGTTCTCGAGGAACAGGCGTCGAAATCCATGGAGAGCATTCTCGTCTTCAGGGGCGACATGCTGCAGGAACGCCTTGAGCAGCTTGAAACGCAGGCGGATTCCATCGCCAAGATCGAATCCCTGCAGATGGCGGTAGTTTCCATGCGCAGCGGCTGGGGCACCGTGCAGAAGAGTTCCGGCGACGCAAAGGCGGAACTGCAACGCGTCTTCGTCAAGGAAAACCCCTACGGAGAGAAAGAAAAGCTCATCAAGCCCGAAAATCCGAGCGGCTTTTATTATTCCACCCATGAAAAAACCCAGACGGATATCGGCGGCTACCTCAAGGGAACCCCATTCAGCGATGTTCTTTTCATCGATCCGGCCGGCACGGTTTATTACTCCTATCTGAAAGGACCGGCTTTCGGGGAAACCGTCACGGGTGGCGCCTGGGCGGATAGCGGCCTTGGGGCTGCTTTTGCGCGCGGAGCCACCAACGCAGGAAAAGCCGTGAACGACGTGGCGCAGACGAGTTTCTCCGGCCTGCGCATCGACGCCGCGACTAAAGAGGCCAGCATCTATTTCGGCATTCCGGTAGTCAAATTCGGTGCGTTCAAGGGCATCGTTCTCTTCCGCGTCAAACAAGAGGTCTTCAGCCAGATCCTCGCGAAAGGCATCTCCGCCGGCAGCTCCGAACAATCCGCGATCGTTTCCGCCGATGGCAAGGTTCTGGGCGTGGACGGCAACGGTCTCGTCAGCCTTAATCCGGCAATCTATGGCTTCCATGCACAAGCACTCAATACGTCCGGCATGACGATCGCCAAGATCAACCGTCCGGACGGCGAAGCCAATGCCTATGCCCGCGCCTTCTCGTTTGCCGGTGAAAAATACGTCGCGGTGGAAAGCATGTTGCGCAGTGAGTTGAACGCCGGTTCCATTTCGATTGCCGGCACGCTAGCCGTCATCGGCCTTTGCGTTCTGGCAGCGATGTGCGCGGCAACCGCCTTTTTTGCACGGCGCCTGTTCGCACCGCTGGAGAAGCTGGCCGGGCTGACCGGCGAAGTGGCGGCAGGCCGTCTCGATGCCGAGATCGGCAATCAGGACCGCAAGGACGAGATCGGCCGCATGGCGCGCGCGCTTGGCAGTTTCCGCGAAAAACTCATTTTGCAGCGGGAAATGGAAGCGACCACGTCCCGCACGCGCGAGGAAGCCGAAACGGCACGCCGCGCACATCTTGCGGAACGAGAGGCCGAGGCCGGCACGCTGCAAATGGTCGTGCGTTCTCTTGACGAAGGGCTGGATCGACTGGCAAGCGGCAATCTCGCCTATCGCATTGAGACTGTCTTCCCAGACGATCTTGAAAGTCTGCGCCACAACTTCAATACGGCGCTTGCAAGGCTCAGCGAGACCATGCAGGCCATCGGCGGCAATTCCGCCGCCGTTCGCGGCGGCTCGGAGGAAATGCGGGTAGGTGCAGACCAGCTCGCTGAGCGCACTGAACGGCAGGCCGCCTCCATTACCGAGACGGCAAGCGCCATCAAGGCAATCACCGAAGCCGTCCGCGACCAGATCGAACGTGCCGAACAGGCAACACGGATCGCCCGCGACGCCAGTACGCAGGCCACTGCGTCCAGCCACGTCATGGAGCAGACCATCGCCGCCATGGAAGCGATCCAGACCTCGTCGCGCCAGATCAACCAGATCATCGGCGTTATCGATGAAATCGCCTTCCAGACCAACCTTCTCGCCCTGAACGCAGGTGTGGAAGCCGCGCGTGCGGGCGAGGCCGGCAAGGGTTTTGCCGTTGTGGCGCAGGAGGTGCGCGAGCTGGCACAACGCTCGGCCGCCGCCGCAAAAGAAATCACCAGCCTGCTGAAGCGCTCCACCGACGAGGTTTCCACCGGCGTGGCACTGGTCGAAAAGGCGGGGGCCTCGCTAACCGGCATCGGCAAGCACGTGCAGACCATCAGTTCCCGCATCGAAGAGATCATGGAATCCACCCGCGAGGAGGCGCATACGCTTGCTGAAATCAACAGCACCGTCACCAGTCTCGACACCATGACCCAGCAAAACGCCGCCATGGTGGAGGAGACGACGGCGGCCATTCACAATCTCGCTTCCGAGGCGGGAGAGATGGACGGCAGGCTCGGACAATTCGTGCTCGCTTCCGACCGGCAACCTCCAGACCATCGCGAAACCCGGCAATTCCGTCGAGCGGGCTAAAAAAATGAAAAGGGGCCTCTTTCGAGGCCCCAATTTTTTTGAACCATCCTTCAATTCTGCGCGACTTCTATGGTAAATCGGGACACGCGCCTTACATCCGCATCAAAGACAGAATTTGTGTAGGAGCGTTGGATGATCCCCTTTTCCATTCTCGACCTTTCGCCAATCGGCGAAGGCGAGAGCGTCAGCCAGGCGCTTGAAAATTCTCGCCGCATGGCGATCAAGGCTGAAGACCACGGTTACAACCGCATCTGGCTTGCGGAGCACCATGGCATGCCTGGTATTGCGAGCGCAGCCACATCGCTCGTGATCGCCCATGTTGGTGCCGCCACGAAACATATTCGCGTCGGTTCAGGCGGCATCATGCTGCCTAACCACTCCCCGCTCGTCATTGCCGAACAATTCGGCACGCTGGCGGCACTGTTGCCTGGCCGGGTCGATCTCGGACTTG
Organism: Rhizobium sp. TBD182; assembly: GCF_001950375.1. Lineage (NCBI taxonomy): Bacteria > Pseudomonadati > Pseudomonadota > Alphaproteobacteria > Hyphomicrobiales > Rhizobiaceae > Rhizobium > Rhizobium sp. TBD182. The sequence continues at coordinate 554,790 of NZ_BDLN01000002.1, forward strand.
GCCGCGCGCCGGGAACCGATATGCGGACGGCAAGGGCGCTGCGCCGCAATCTTGATGCCGGTGCGGAGAACTTCCCGCACGACATCATCGAGCTCCAGCAGTACCTTGGCCAGCCCCAGCAGGATCAGGCGATCCTTGCCGTGCCCGGCATGAATTCGCACGTGCCGCTCTGGTTGCTTGGCTCAAGCACCTATAGCGCGCATCTGGCAGCGGCACTCGGCCTGCCCTATTCCTTTGCGTCGCATTTTGCGCCTGACATGCTGATGGAGGCGATCCATATCTATCGCGAGCGCTTCCAGCCCTCTGCGACGCTGGACAAGCCCTATGTGATGGTTGGAGTGATGGGAGTCGGCGCCGATACCGACGAGGAGGCGCAATATCTCTTCACCTCGTCACAGCAGCAATTCGTCAACCTGCGCCGCAATGTACGCGTCCCGTTCCCCAAGCCGGTTCAGAGCATGGACGACCACTGGAACGAGATGGAGCGTTTTTCGGTGGAACATACCTTGCGTTTCGCCGCCGTCGGCTCGCCTGAAACAATCGGACGCCACCTCGACGGCTTCCTCGCCGAAACGCAGGCCGACGAACTGATCGTCTCGATGCCGATCCACAATATCGAAAAACGGCTGCGATCCGTGGAGATCTTCGCCGATGTGCGGACCTCCATCAGGAAGGCCGCCTAAACAAAAAGCCCCGGAGCGAGGACGCTGCCGGGGCTTTTTTTTAAATCTGAACCGTCAGGCGGAAAGCTTGGCGAGAATTTCTTCCGAAACTTCGAAGTTGGAATAGACGCTCTGCACGTCGTCATCGTCTTCGAGATTGTCGATGAGCTTCATCAGCGACTGCGCCTTTTCCTCATCCACCGGCACCGTGTTCTGCGGCTTCCAGATGGCCTTGACGCTTTCAGCTTCGCCGAGCACGCCTTCCAGCGCCTTGGAAACCTCGTTCATCGCCTCGAAACCGCAGATGATGGTGTGACCGTCCTCAGAAGATTCGACATCGTCGGCACCAGCTTCGATAGCCGCTTCCATGACCTTGTCGGCATCGCCGACTTCGGCCTTGTAAGTGATCTCACCGACGCGGTCGAAGGAGAAGGAAACTGATCCGGTTTCGCCGAGTGCGCCACCAGCCTTGGTGAAGATGGAGCGGACGTTGGAGGCGGTGCGGTTGCGGTTGTCGGTCAAGGCCTCGACGACGACGGCGACGCCACCCGGGCCGTAACCCTCGTAACGGACCTCATCGTAGTTTTCGCTGTCTGCACCGGAAGCTTTCTTGATCGCGCGCTCGATATTGTCCTTCGGCATGGACTGGGCCTTGGCGTTCTGAATTGCCAGGCGCAGGCGCGCGTTCATGTTCGGGTCGGGCATGCCCGCCTTTGCCGCAACGGTGATTTCACGCGCAAGCTTGGAAAACATTTTGGACCGAACGGAGTCCTGCTTGCCCTTGCGGTGCATGATGTTCTTGAACTGTGAATGACCAGCCATGGAAAACCTGATTGTCTTAATTTGGAGATTGCGGGCCTTATAAGTGCGATATGCCCGCCGTTCAAGCCCGCAAGCGCTTTCTCTTGGCCGCAAGAATATAAGGAACTGATTTATCCGCTTTTCGTTTTGACAATGAAAGCGGAAGAGCGGGACATTTTTCACCCTCCCGATCGCCGCAGCAAACCCAACGGAGGAAACACATGGTCAGCCTGACTGAAGCAAGAGAAAACCCTGCCCGCCAGCTCTGGGATGAGGTCAATTCGGTCCATGCCGGCATGCTTGGCCTCGAGGGCCTGCACAATCATATGCAGCCGATGGCACCGCACGCCGACCCCAAGACCAACACGATCTGGTTTTTCTCCAAGAAAGACACCGATCTCGTCAAAACGCTGAAGCCGGGTTCGCGGGCTCATTTTTGTGTCGTCGGCAAGGACCATGATTATCACGCCTGCCTCTCGGGTGTGCTCGAGGCGCGCGACGACAGGACAAAGATCGAAGAATACTGGAACTCTGTCACCGCAGCATGGTACGAGCACGGTAAGAGCGATCCGCAACTGACGATGCTGGCGCTGCATGTTGACGATGCGGAAATCTGGGCCTCGACTGACAGCACGCTAAAATTCGGCTGGGAAATCGCCAAGGCCAATATGTCCGACGATAAAATGCCTGATGTCGGCGTTCGCCAGCACCTCGCCTTCGCCTGAGATACCGACTCCCCCGACTTTCCTCGCCGGTCGCTTTACTACATGCCTTTAGGCACCAGTATCTGCGGCTGGCGGGGAAGGTTTCTCATTGAGACCCGGATGATCGCATCTTTTGCGTAGGCAATCTGGAAGCTTTCCCCAAACATCGTCAGAAACTGCTCCAACGGAGGCCCAGTGCGGTGCATGGGCAAGATCAGTGCGGAGCGCAGGCGCTTGACCACGCGGCTCATGCTGTCGGCCCCCATCGTCAAACCACCATCCACTGGAACCATCAGCACATCCAGACGACCGATTTCGGCATAATGCTTGTCCGTCAGTTCGTGATGCAGATGGCCGAGATGGCCGATACACAGCCCCGCAACCTCGAAGATGAAAATGGAATTGCCGTTTTCCTGAAAGGATTCGTAATCGCCCCAGCGGTTGCGAATGTCAGTCGCGACGTTGCGGATATAGACATCACCGACCAGAAGCTTGTGCTCGGCCTTGTCTCCGGGCGTATCGCTCCAACCGTGCAGCACATGCTGAATGGCCGGATCCGGACTGAGAGTGAAATGCGTCATATGCGCCCGGTTCATCGTCACCACTGTCGGCGTGACCGGTGGGCGATAGACACCATTATAATCTGTGGCGATCGTCACGCCGCCAGGACTTTCGATGAGATAGGTGGAATGGCCGATGAAGCTGATCTTCACCTCTTCCTTAGCCGTGGCCTGCGCCAGCTGGGCACCTGCCGGTTTGAAGCTGGCGAACATGACGCCGGGAATGTTGCGGGCGATTGCCTGGCACTGGCTAACGGGAGGGCGGCTTCCAGCCTGGGAAAAGGCCGCTCCCGCGCACGCAACCAGTCCGGCCATTGCAAGCATTAGCACGCGCAGCATCATGCCACTCCCTCGAACTTGCGAAGAAAGGAAGATGAGGCAGGTTTTGCAGGGCGTCCAGCGCCAACAGCGGCGGAACGCTCACGATCTCGTCATTGTGAACGGGTGATGAGCGCTAGAAGCCGAAAGCTCACGCCCAGAAGGACGGGAGGGTTTCGGAGAGCCTCGGGCCAATTCGCAGCGGTGCGATCTTTTCCGCAAGGCCGGTCCGGTCGGAAATCTCGACGCCGACGCCGCAGATCGTCGCAGGTCCACTGGCGGCTTCGAAACGGCCCTTCGGCATTTTGGAAATGAAGCGGTTGATCGGCTCTTCCTTTTCCATGCCAAGCGAGCTGTCGTAGTCACCGCACATGCCGGCGTCCGACATATAGGCCGTGCCACCGTTCAAGATCTGGGCGTCAGCAGTCGGAACATGGGTGTGGGTGCCGACGACGAAGCTTGCACGTCCATCAACGAAATGACCGAAACACTGTTTTTCGCTCGTCGCTTCCGCGTGGAAATCGAAGATGATGGCGTCGGCCTGCTCCTTCAGCGGGCAAGCAGCGAGAATGTTCTCCGCCGATTTGAAGGGATCGTCCAGTTCCGGATGCATGAAGACCCGGCCCATGATGTTGGCGACAAGCACACGCGCGCCGTTGCGGGCGTAAAAAATGCCCGAGCCCTTGCCCGGCGTACCATCGGGATAATTGGCTGGCCGCAGGAACTGGTCATGGCGCTCGCAGAAGGAAACGGCCTCCTTCTGGTCCCAGACATGGTTGCCGGTCGTCACCACATCCGCACCGGCATTGATGGTTTCGAGATAGATATCCTCGGTGATGCCGAAACCACCGGCGGCGTTTTCGCCATTAACGATGACGAAATCGAGCTTCAGATCGGAAACAAGCCCGGGCAACCTGTCCCAGACAGCCGTGCGTCCGGTCTTGCCAACCATATCTCCGAGAAAAAGAAGCCTCATTCACCCGCCCCGATCTTGCGCATGTTCCTAAATTCCGTCCCCTCTAACGGGTAATCCATCTTTTAAAAAGTGCTAAAGCGCCTTTTTCCCATCGGTCATCAACGGCTAAGCCGAAAACCAGCGCAGGCCACTCTCCGTCAGAACCGCCTGAAGCGGCACGTCATGCGGCTCCGCCGGCACGGATGGCACTTCCTGACAATCAAATGCGACGCCGATGAGAACGGGCGCTCGGCCTTTGCCGTGCAATCTCGCAATAGCGCGATCATAATGACCCGCGCCATAACCGATACGCTGACCCTGCCCGTCAAAGACGGAAAGCGGGACGAGCAGAATATCCGGATCGAGAACTTCTGCGTCCTCTGCCGGACCGGTCGTGCCGAAGCCCGTCTTCACCAGCGGTGCATCCGCATCAAAGGCGCGGAAAACGATGGTCTCCCGGTTCAGCACAACGGGAAGGGCGAGGCGCCCGCCTCTTGTCCGCAGTGCCTCCATCAGCGGCCGAATATCGGCCTCTGAACGGATGGGCATGAAACCGGAAATAACGGCACCTGGCGAGAACGGAATGGCAGATGCACCATATGCCGTCATCGCCTCGCTTTTTTGCTGACGCTCGGCTTGTGGCAACGCATCACGCGCGGCAAGCCTTTCGCCGCGCAGCCTTGCTTTTTCGGCGATGTCGCCAGACATCAGGCAGCCCGGCTCACGAGCACCTTGTCGATACGGTGTCCATCAAGGTCTATGACCTCAAAACGCCAGCCGTTGCGGGTGATGTGTTCGCCCAGTTCCGGCAGGCGACGGAACTCGTCAAGCACCAGACCGGCAACGGTCTCGAACTCGGCGTCTTCGTCGATCTGGAAGCCCATGCGGTAAGCGAACTCATCGGCGGGCATCCAGCCGGCAACGAGGAACGAACCGTCCTCGCGCTCGACGATCGCCGGCTCCTCGTCATTGTCTTCCTGGAAGGCACCTGTGATTGCTTCCAGAACGTCGCCAGAGCTGACGATACCTTCGAAATGGCCGTATTCGTCATAGACCAGCACCATATGCACGGTGGAGCGGCGCAATGACTGGATGACATCGACAGCACTCGTCAGATCCGAGACGACGGGAACTTCGCGCAGAAGCTCGCGCACGTTCAGCTCCTTGCCGGATGCCAGCGCATCGAAAGCGTCCTTGGCGAAAAGCACGCCCAGAATTTCATCGGAGGCGCCGTTGCGCACGGGCAGGCGGGAACGCTGCGTTTCCCGAAGCTGAACACGGATTTCTTCCGCACTGTCTTCAATATCGACGACTTCCACGTCGCGGCGCGGCGTCATCAGGCCACGGGCATTACGGTCGGCAAGGCGCATGACGCTGGTGATCATCGCCGATTCCTCGGTTTCGATGACGCCGGCGCTATGAGCTTCCGCCAGAACCGTGCGGATTTCGTCATCCGTGACCGATGCATTGGACGTGCCGCTATGGCCGAGAAGCGCAAGGATGGCTTTACCGGATTTGTCGAGAAACCAGACCAGTGGCGCGCCGACCTTGGAGAGCATCACCATAGTGGGTGCAACACGGGCAGCGATCTTTTCCGGATCGCGCAGCGCAATCTGCTTCGGCACCAGTTCGCCTACGATCAGCGACAGATAGGTGATGGCGACGACCACGGAGCCCACGCCCAACGCATCGGCAACCCGATCGGGGACGCCCTGCACCGACAGCCATGCCGTGAACCGTGCGCCGAGGGTGGCACCGGAAAACGCACCGGAGAGAACGCCGACCAGAGTGATGCCGATCTGCACCGTGGAAAGAAAGCGTCCGGGATTTTCGGAAAGACCGAGCGCCATCGTGGCGCCCTTGCTGCCGTGCGCGGCAAGCACTTTGAGCCTCGCCGGTCTGGAGGAGACAACGGCAAGCTCGGACATGGCAAGCACACCGTTCAATACGGTGAGCAGGACCACGATCATAATTTCAGTAAACAAGTTTAGCTCTTTGGGCTGTTGAACGGCACGTCGCGGTTTTGGCCGCAGCGCCCTCTTTCAAAAAAAAGGGCATGACAGACATACCAATTGAGATAATAGGGAATTGTTCCGCCATTGCAATGACAGCAGCATAAAAAAGCCGTCTCCGGCAGCAATGAAAAATAACTGTCGACACTATGAGAGTCAGAAGAAGAATCGGGGAGTGACCCGAAACTTCAAGTGCGATCCACGGCGACCGATGGAGATTTACGATCCTGGGTGCCTACAAATGTAGGTGGGCGCCATGTGTCCAGCCCCACGGGACTGGCCAGGGACAGCTCCCTTTGGATCGAGTATGGCCCCAGGGATTGTGGTTCCTGTCGGGAAGCGCAGAACGCCTCTTAGATATAGGACGTATCCAACCAAACCACCAGAGGGCCAAGAACGAATTTTGTTGCTGGAAAGCTTTGCCGGCGATCAATGCGCCGCAGGCTTTGGCCGCGCCAGGAGTTTTTCGGTAATACCGTTCAGACGGTCGGCCAGATCGCTGATGGCAACGGCAACCATCTCGTCCGATCTTGCCTTGTGTTCGGCCATACCGTCGCGGTTGCGAGAAAGGGACGCTATTTCCCCCTCAAGCTTTTCGATCTTGCGGTTGAGCTCGGAAAGTTCGTCCATCACCATGATACCCGACATGACGGTCAAGCGCAGATCACCGATTTCGCCGAACTGGCTCTTTAGATGCCCCACATAACGGTCAAAACGGGTAGCGAGATCGGTCAGGTGCTCTTCCTGCCCTGCCTCGCAAGCCATGCGGTAGGCCTTGCCGTCGATCATAACAGTAACTTGCGCCATGAAACCGCTCCCTATCGATCCAGCACCGCGCGAATCGTCTCCATCGCCGTCACCAGACGGCGGGAAACCTCGCGGTTGACTTCTTCGAGACGATTGGCGCGAAACTCGGCCTGGTCCAGCTCGTGCGCGAGCCTTGCGCGATCGACATGGACCCGCTTGACCTCGTTATCGATTTCGCCCGTCTCCCTTTGCCGTTCGATACGCATATCGATGGCATTTTCGAGATTTGTGATGGCAGCGCTCAGCTCCGTCACCGCAGATTGTACGGTCTTCTCAGCCGACATCGTTTTTTCCAACTCGCAAGTAACCGGCCGAATCGTCCGGTTTCAGGCCTTTTCAACATCCAAGAGGTTATTACCCGATTTATCATCACGTCAATCAAACCAGTGCATTGAGGCGTTTTGCTCTGTGGATGAACGAGGAAACGGCGACACATATCGCACGATTTTTCTCGAGACACCCGTTTTGCTAAACGATTTTTATCCTTGAGAGAACCGCAATTGCCCGTGGATTTATTGACTTGCCTGCCTCACCTGCTATGGATCAACCCGCTTTTTGGATAGTTGCGTAAAACTATCTCCCTTCACCCGGAAACAGACGGAAAAGCCATGATTTCTCGCGACAAACACGACCGGATGGCCAATGCAATCCGCTTTCTTGCCATGGATGCAGTAGAGAAGGCCAACTCCGGCCATCCCGGCCTGCCGATGGGCGCAGCTGATGTCGCCACTGTTCTTTTTACCCGCTTTTTGAAGTTCGATCCCAAGAGCTCGCTGTGGCCGGATCGTGACCGCTTCGTGCTGTCTGCGGGCCATGGTTCGATGTTGCTTTACTCGCTGCTCTATTTGACGGGCTACGAGGACATGACGATCGACGAGATCAAGCGTTTCCGTCAGTTCGGCTCCAAGACTGCCGGCCATCCCGAATATGGCCACGCGACCGGCATCGAAACGACGACCGGCCCGCTCGGCCAAGGCATCGCCAACGCCGTTGGCATGGCAATCGCCGAACGCAAGCTGGAAGAAGAATTCGGCTCCGATCTGCAGAACCACTTCACATATGTGCTGTGTGGCGACGGCTGCCTCATGGAAGGCATCAGCCATGAAGCCATCGCGCTCGCCGGCCACCTGAAGCTTAACAAGCTCGTTCTCTTCTGGGATGACAACAACATCACCATCGACGGTGAAGTTGGCCTTTCCGACAGCACCGACCAGATCGCCCGCTTCCAGGCTGTTCACTGGAACACCATACGCGTCGACGGCCATGATCCGGATGCGATTGCCGCCGCGATCGAAGCTGCACATAAATCCGACCGCCCGACCTTCATCGCCTGCAAGACCGTGATCGGTTTCGGCGCACCAAACAAGCAGGGCACCCACAAGGTTCACGGCAACCCGCTGGGCGCCGAAGAAATCGCCGCCGCCCGCAAGAGCCTCAACTGGGAAGCCGAAGCTTTCGTCATTCCGGAAGACGTGCTGGATGCATGGCGTCTCGCCGGCCTGCGCTCCACCAAGACCCGTCAGGACTGGGAAGCCCGTCTCGAAGCCACCGAAGCCGGCAAGAAGGCCGAATTCAAGCGCCGCTTCGCCGGCGATCTGCCCGGCAACTTCGACAGCGCGATCGATGCCTTCAAGAAGAAGATCATCGAGAATAACCCGACCGTCGCCACCCGCAAGGCGTCCGAAGATGCGCTCGAAGTCATCAACGGCATCCTGCCGGAAATGATCGGCGGCTCGGCCGACCTGACGCCGTCCAACAACACCAAGACCAGCCAGATGAAGTCCATCACGCCGACGGACTTCTCCGGCCGGTACCTGCATTACGGCATCCGCGAACACGGCATGGCAGCAGCGATGAACGGTATCGCACTGCATGGCGGTCTCATTCCCTATGCCGGCGGCTTCCTGATCTTCTCGGACTATTGCCGTCCGTCGATCCGTCTGGCTGCCCTGATGGGCATCCGCGTCGTCCACGTTCTGACGCATGATTCCATCGGCGTCGGCGAAGACGGCCCGACTCACCAGCCGGTGGAGCAGATCGCCGCGCTGCGCGCCATCCCGAACCTGCTCGTCTTCCGCCCGGCGGATGAAACCGAGACGGCGGAATGCTGGCAGCTGGCGCTTGAGCAGAAGCATCGTCCTTCGGCGCTAGCGCTCACCCGCCAGAACCTTGCGCCTTCGCGCAAGGAATACGAAGAAAAGAACCTTTCCGCTTACGGCGCCTACGAACTCGTATCCGCAAGCGATGCCAAGGTTTCGATCTTTGCATCCGGCTCGGAAGTGGAAGTAGCGCTCAAGGCCGCAGCGACGCTGAAGGACAAGGGCGTTTCCGCCCGCGTCGTTTCCGTTCCCTGCTTCGAGCTCTTCAAGGAGCAGCCGGAAACCTACCGCAACGCCATCATCGGCAAGGCTCCGGTCAAAATTGCGGTGGAAGCCGCCATTCGCCAGGGCTGGGATTACTTCATCGGCTCCGACGGCGCTTTCGTCGGCATGCATTCCTTTGGTGCGTCCGCGCCGGCGAAGGATCTCTTCAAGCACTTCGGCATCACGGCGGAAGCTGTCGTCGCCGCAGTCGAGGCAAAACTTGCATGAGGGCTTCCCAAGCCCTCACATTCCGCAAAGACCAAGCACATATCTTGTTCGGGAGACTATAAATGACTGTAAAAGTTGCCATTAACGGCTTTGGCCGCATCGGCCGCAATGTTCTGCGTGCCATCGTCGAATCCGGCCGCACCGATATCGAAGTCGTTGCCATCAACGACCTCGGCCCGGTTGAAACCAACGCCCACCTGCTGCGCTACGATTCGATCCACGGCAAGTTCCCGGCAGATGTGAAGGTCGAAGGCGACACGATCATCGTTGGCGGCGGCAAGCCGATCAAGGTTACGGCCGTTCGCGATCCGGCAACGCTGCCGCACAAGGAACTGGGTGTCGACATCGCGCTCGAGTGCACCGGCATCTTCACCGCCCGCGACAAGGCCGCTGCCCACCTGACGGCTGGCGCGAAGCGCGTCATCGTTTCCGCTCCTGCTGACGGCGCTGACCTCACGGTCGTCTTCGGCGTCAACGACGATCAGCTGACGAAAGACCATCTAGTCATTTCCAACGCGTCCTGCACCACTAACTGCCTCGTGCCAGTTGTGAAGGTTCTCGATGACGTCGTTGGCATCGATCACGGCTTCATGACGACGATCCACTCCTACACGGGCGACCAGCCGACGCTGGACACCATGCACAAGGATCTGTACCGCGCCCGCGCCGCAGCCCTTTCCATGATCCCGACCTCGACGGGTGCAGCCAAGGCCGTTGGCCTCGTTCTGCCGCACCTCAAGGGCAAGCTGGACGGCACGTCGATCCGCGTTCCGACCCCGAACGTTTCGGTCGTCGATTTCAAGTTCATCGCCAAGCGCGACACGACGGTTGAGGAAGTCAACGAAGCAATCAAGTCCGCTTCCAACGGCAAGCTGAAGGGCATTCTCGGCTACACCGAAGAGCCTTTGGTCTCCCGCGACTTCAACCACGACAGCCACTCCTCGATCTTCGCGATCGATCAGACCAAGGTCATGGAAGGCAAGTTCGTGCGCGTTCTTTCCTGGTACGACAACGAGTGGGGCTTCTCCAACCGCATGTCGGATACGGCCGTCGCATTTGCGAAGACCATCTGAACAGGCACCACGGTTCGCGAATTAAGAAAAACCGGCAGGCGCAATCCTGCCGGTTTTTCTTTGCCAAAAAATTGCCGGCGGGACGAGGGACCCGCCGGCATCGATCCTGAAGCAAGGCGGGGCGCTTCGGATCGAAGACCATCGCCCGGCAAGAGGCGCATGAGACCAGGCCGACCAAGTCTGATGAACTGCACAACCCGTTATTTCTTGTTGTTGATGATAATCTGATCCGAACTGCTACCGCTCCAGATCGTATCGAAAGTCTGTTGCCTCAAATCGCTTTGCTGCATGGAAAGCTTCATCATGCAGTCAGCGAAATCACGCGAACCTTCAGGGTAACCAAACACCCGGCAACGCTCGCGTTGGGCGGCCATGTTTTCAGCCGTCTGTTCCGTGCTGGAACAGCCCGAAACAATTGGGCCGACCGCCAGCAAGGCAATAAATATAGTAATGGATTTCCGTTTCATCCGATCGCTCCGGTCATGGTGAAAGCAACTCGGACGCGACAACTAACGTAGCTGCATTGTCTCTATGTTACGTCGAATCGCCGGCACGCGAATTGTTTGCGCGAAACATCCACAGCGCTACACGCCATGAACGTTTCGCCCGGGCGCCGAAAAAAATCCCATTTCCTGCCTTCGTCTGGTCCACTTTGAAACGGACAAGAAGAACAGGGACAACGGTCGTGCGCAATGCACTTCGGCCCTGCCGTATCATTCGATACACCCCGCCTTGCGTCGCCTTTCATCGCCACCCACAACAGCGCTGACAGACCGCAACCCGTGGCGCATTGACTGCAAACGTGCAGGGCATTGATTGCGACGGCCAGCGCGGTTTGAAAGAGGCGGTGGACGTGGAATCATTTTATCTTCTGTTGCTGGTGGCAACTGTTCTGGTTCTCGTCGCAGCGTTCTCAAGCCTCATCGCCTTCCGGTTCGGCGCACCGCTCCTGCTGCTCTTCCTGATGATTGGCCTTGCGGCAGGCGTGGATGGCCTCGGTATCCAGTTCACCAACAATCCGCTCGCCTATATGCTCGGCTCGCTCGTTCTCGCCGTAATCCTTTTCGATTCCGGTTTCGGTACGTCGATACAATCCTTCCGGCTTTCGGCAGCCCCCGCCGTCGCCCTCGCCACCGTCGGCGTCATCCTCACATCCGTGTTTTTCGCAGGCGCTGCCGCCCTGTTGCTCGGACTGTCGTGGCTGGAAGGCCTGCTGCTCGGCGCCATCGTCGCCTCTACGGATGCGGCAGCCGTATTCTTTCTCTTGCGCATCGGCGGCATTCATATCCGCGATCAGGTCCGCTCAACGCTTGAGGTCGAATCCGGCACCAATGATCCCATGGCGATTTTCCTCACCGTCGCGCTGGTCGAGATCATCGCCAAGGGACAGGGACTGGCCGGCATCGACACCGGCTTCCTGCTGCTGTTCGTCGAGGAAATGGGTCTCGGTGTTATTTTCGGCCTGCTCGGCGGCGTCATGATCGCAACAGTCGTCAACCGTTTCGCTGCCGACCGCGGGCTGGCGCCGATCTTCGTGCTGGCTCTTGCCCTGCTGGTCTTCTCCTTCACCGGCGCTGTTGGCGGCAGTGGATTTCTTGCGGTCTATGTGGCGGGCATCGTTGCCGGCAACCGCCGGATTTTTGCCAAGGAGACCATCCGCCGTTTCCATGAAGGGCTGACCTGGCTTGCCCAGATCATCATGTTCCTGATGCTCGGCCTTCTGGCAACGCCATCGCAATTTCCAGCGATTGCTATTCCGGCCGTGCTGCTTGCGCTTTTCCTGATCTTTGTCGCCCGCCCGCTTGCGGTGTGGCTCAGCCTCATGCCCTTCAACTATACCCAGCAGGAAACCTCCTTCGTGGCATGGGTGGGCCTTCGTGGAGCGGTTTCCATCCTGCTTGCCATCATGCCCATTCTTGGCGGCCTGGACGATGCGCAAATCTATTTCAATGCCGCCTTCATCATCGTGCTCGTGTCGCTTCTGCTGCAAGGCTGGACCATCAAGCCGGTGGCAACACGGCTCGGACTGATCGTGCCGCCGCGCATGGGTGATGTCGACAAACTGGAAGTGGACCTTCCCGGCACTGCCAATCACGAACTGATTTCATACCGCGTGGCCAAAGGCAGCGCCATCATGCAGGGCGAGCGTATTCCCCGCTGGGCAATGCCCTCGCTCGTCGTGCGCGACGGCAAATCCATTCGCTACCAATATGCCGGGCGCCTGCGCGAAAATGATCTCGTCTATCTTTTCATCGCGCCCGGTTATACGCGGCTGATCGACCGGCTGTTTGCAAGCGCCCTGCCGGTTGCGGATGACGACGCCGATTTCTTCGGGATCTTTGCAATCTCTCCCGCGCGTCCGGCCACGGAGCTTGACGCCGCCTACGGCCCCGGCCTTATTTCGGCAAACGAGCATGCCATGAGCATCGCGGAACTGATCGAGGCGCGCCTTTCCGGCAAGGCAGATTATGCCGACCGGGTGCGCCTCGGTTCTATTGTTCTCATCGTTCGGGCGCTGGACGAACATGAGGCGATTACCGGGATCGGAATTTCGCTTGAGCCGGTCGAACCGGCTATCGGCCTGCCGATCTTTATCAGCTTTTCGGAAATTCTCCGCCGCGTGCGCGCTTATCTGGCGCAGCGGCGCCAGTCGGGCTCCACCGCTGCCGGCAAGGGCATTTCCGCGCCTTCAGACGAGGCAAGAGAAAATGAGGCCTGACCGGCTTGCGTCGGCAATCAGGCATAGTATGGTCCGTCCCGAACTCGCAACGAAATCAGGATCGACCTATGCCCGCCTTCAAGACCATCGATGACCTTAACGATATTGCCGGAAAGCGCGTCCTTGTCCGTGTTGATCTCAACGTGCCGGTTGCGGATGGCAAAGTGACGGACAGCACCCGTATCGAGCGGGTTGCACCGACCATTCTGGAGCTTTCCGAAAAAGGCGCAAAAGTCATTCTGCTCGCCCATTTCGGTCGCCCCAAGGGTGAACCGGTCGCCGACATGTCGCTCTCCCAGATCGTGCCTGCGGTCGAGGAAGTGCTGGATCACGCCGTTTTCTTTGCATCCGATTGCATCGGTGCGCCGGCAGCCGACGCAGTCGCGAAAATGAATGATGGCGATATCCTGCTTCTGGAAAACACCCGCTTTCACAAGGGCGAAGAGAAGAATGACACCGCCTTCGTCGAGGCTCTGGCAGCCAATGGCGATATCTATGTGAACGACGCCTTCTCTGCCGCGCACCGTGCGCACGCCTCCACCGAGGGCTTGGCGCGTCATCTGCCCGCCTATGCCGGTCGCACCATGCAGGCCGAGCTGGAGGCGCTGGAAAAAGGCCTTGGCCAGCCTGTTCGCCCGGTCGTCGCCATTGTCGGCGGCGCCAAGGTTTCCAGCAAGATCGATCTCCTGATGAATCTCGTCAAGAAGGTCGATGCCCTCGTCATCGGCGGCGGCATGGCCAATACCTTCCTTGCCGCGCGTGGCGCACAAGTCGGTAAGTCCCTCTGCGAGCACGACCTTGCCGAAACCGCAAAACAGATCATGATCGAGGCGGCGACATCCGGCTGTGCGATCGTACTGCCGGAAGACGGCGTGGTTGCCCGCGAATTCAAGGCCGGTGCGGCAAATGAAATCGTCGATATCAACGCCATTCCCGCTGACGCCATGGTTCTCGATGTCGGCCCAAAATCGGTCGAAAGCATCAAAGCCTGGATTTCGCGCGCGGAAACGCTGGTCTGGAACGGCCCGCTTGGCGCCTTCGAAATCGAGCCCTTCGATGCGGCAACCGTTGCTGCCGCAAAACATGCCGCCGAATGCACGAAGGCCGGCAAGCTCGTCTCCGTCGCCGGTGGCGGCGATACGGTCGCGGCACTCAACCATGCCGGAGTCTCGGACGATTTCACCTATATCTCGACGGCAGGCGGCGCCTTCCTCGAATGGATGGAAGGCAAGGAATTGCCGGGCGTTGCCATCCTGACCGCCGCCAAGTAGACTTCCCACACTTGCCTGACACGAGGCCGGACAAGCGATGCTTGGCCGGCCTCGTTTTTTGGTAAGTGCGCATGGGAGGAAAGTTTCAAACGATTGAAATGATTTCAATCGTTTCAATGAGTTAGCATGCCATTTCCCTGCCCTGGAACTTCTGTTATCGGGAATTTATTGTGCCTTGGGAGAATAGCAAATGACCGAACGTCTCGAAGACATCGCAATCAAAATGGTTGCAGACGGCAAGGGCCTGCTCGCCGCCGACGAATCCACAGGAACGATCAAGAAGCGTTTCGACAGCATCAACCTGGAATCAACCGAGACCGCCCGCCGCGATTATCGCGAAATGCTGTTCCGCTCCGACGACGCCATGAAGAAGTGCATCTCCGGCGTCATCCTTTACGAAGAAACCTTGTTCCAGAAGGCCGCCGACGGTACGCCATTCGTGGACATCATCAAGGCCGCCGGCAGCCTGCCGGGCATCAAGGTGGATATCGGCGCCAAGCCGATGGCTTTCCACCCGGGTGAATTCATCACCGAAGGCCTTGACGGCCTGTATGAGCGCCTGCGCAAGTACCATGAAGCCGGCGCGCGTTTCGCCAAGTGGCGCGGCGTCATCACCATCGGTGATCAGCGTCCGAGCTGGGGTTCGATCAAGGCAAACTCCCAGTCGCTCGCCCGTTACGCTGCCCTCTGCCAGCAGGCAGACATCGTGCCGATCGTGGAACCGGAAGTGCTAATGGACGGCGAACCCGGTACGCACGATATCGATCGCTGTGCGGAAGTCACGCAATGGGTTCTCCAGACCGTGTTCGCGGATCTGTTCGACGCCCGCGTCAACCTTGAAGGCATGATCCTCAAGCCGAACATGATCATCGACGGCAAGAATGCCCGCAAGGCTTCCGTTGATGAAGTGGCGGAAAAGACCGTGAAGGTTCTGAAGGCGACCGTGCCTTCTGCCGTTCCCGGCATCGCTTTCCTTTCCGGCGGCCAGTCCTCCGAAGAGGCGACGGCGCATCTCTCCGCCATGAATGCCGGTTACGACCTGCCCTGGTCGCTGACCTATTCGTACGGCCGCGCCCTTCAGGACACCGCACTCAAGGCGTGGGGCGGCAAGCAGGAAAATGTCGCCGCCGGCCAGCGTGCTTTCACTCACCGCGCGATGATGAACACCCTGGCTGCCAAGGGCAACTGGAAGCAGGAACTCGAAAAGGCTGCCTGAGGCATAGCCCCAGGCATTTATAGAAAATTGAAGCCGCCCCTTGGGCGGCTTTTTCTTTATGGGCGCAAAAGCAGCGTCGCCGACCAGATGACGAAGGCGGCAACCGCTATCTTCCAGCAATCGCCTCTTTTCTTGAGGCCGGGCAGGCCCAAGGGGCGGATGATCTGCACAATCATCGCCAGCAGTAAAAAAAGGCCGATCGCCTTTGTCATTTATTGAGCCTTTTCTCTATTTCTGCATCGTCACAGGCTGGACATTTTTACCGTTCACCAGAAGAGTGCAACTCATTCGGGTAACCCCCGTCTTATGGCCTGCCGACCATACGTTCGAACGCATGAGAGTGTCTTCATGAGCAGAAATCTTCTACCCGTATTCGCTCTTTTATCCAGCACTCTGTTTCTTTTTCTCGGTAACGGCCTTCAGGGTCTCGTGCTACCCATGCGCGGTTCGGCGGAAGGTTATTCCAATGAAATTCTGGGCTTTCTCGGCACCTCCTGGGCGGCAGGCTTCGTCATTGGGTGTTTTGTGGCGCCCGCCATCGTGCGCCGTGCGGGGCATGTGCGGGCATTTGCTTCCTTCGTGGCGCTTGTCTGCCTGACCGTGCTGATGACCGGCCTCGTTATCGATGATGTCTGGTGGATTACGCTCCGCGCGCTTACAGGCTTCTGCACCGCCGGCACTTCCATGATCATCGAGAGCTGGCTGAACGAGCGCGCGACGAATGAGAGCCGCGGCATGATCTTTTCGCTCTATATCGCCATAACGCTGCTTGGCGTCGTGGCTGGGCAGATGATCGTGCCGATGGGCGATATCAGTAATAGCTCGCTGTTCATGATCTGCGGCATCATCTATTGCATCGCCATTCTGCCGGCCACGCTTTCTAAGGCTGCCAGTCCCCAGCCCTTGCAAAAGGTGAAGCTGGACTTACCCGCCCTCTATCGGAATTCGCCGGTCTCCTTCGTCGGTATCCTGATGATCGGCATCGCCAATGGTGCTTACGGTACGCTTGGCGCCGTTTTCGGCGCGCGGGCGGGCCTTGATCCGACCATGATCGCCATCATGGTTTCCGTCACGATTTTCGTCGGCGCACTCGCCCAGTTTCCTGCAGGCCGCCTTTCGGACCGGATTGACCGCCGTTATGTGCTTGCAGGACTGGCGGGGCTTGGCGCGGTTGCGGGCCTGGCCGTGGCGGCCGTGCAGCCGCATGATGTCTATGTGCTCATTCCGATGATCGCCATTTACGGCGCCGCCGCGAACGCGCTTTATCCCATCGCCGTAGCGCATGCCAACGACTTTGCGGCATCGGAAGACTTCGTCAAGGTTTCCGGTGGACTGCTACTGCTTTATGGCATCGGCACCATCATCGGCCCGACGCTCGGCGGCGCGGTCATGACCTATTCCGGCCCCTATGCGCTGTTCCTGGTGACAGCCGTCGCCCATGTGCTGATCACGGCCTATGCCATCATCAGAAGCCGTCAGCGCGCCACGCTTTCGAACGCCGAAAAGGACAATTTCTCGACGATGATGCCGACAACGCCCTCACCGCTCGTGACACCGGAAAGCATTGCGCTTGACCCGCGCGCGCCGCAATATCCCGAGGACGATGGCGACCATGTTGAAAAAGGAGCAGGCATATGAGCCTCTTGGACGATGACCGTCCGCAAAAACCGGTAGCGCATGAGATCGGCAGCGATCTCAGCCTTCTTTCGGTGGACGAGCTGAGCAACCGCATCGACATTCTTCAAACCGAAATCACCCGACTTGAAGAGGAGAGGAAAAGGAAGTCTGCTGGCCGGCTTGCGGCGGAGAACCTCTTCCGGTCCTGACAGGCGGCCTTCAGCAAAACCTCCGGCCAAGTCTTAACTCGATAAGCTGCTGCCACAAAGGCAAACGAGATTAACGATTCTGATGCAGTCTTTCGTTTACCATTAACCAAAAATTAAGCTTTCTGAGAGATTACTATACATGTCCAGTTCTTCTGGGCCTCAGGCATCTTCTCCATACGGCGAATTGGTCTGATTTTTCTCCCTGTTTTACCTTGAGAGCCGCTTTCGCGGCTCTTTTTTTACCGATCACCGGATTTCGTAAAACTGTGGGTATTAACCCTTCTTTAATAATTGCCTTGCGCATTTCAGGTAAAGATACCATCCTGAAAACACTAAAGGCCGGAACAAAATATTACCGGTCGTCGTTGCCTGACAGTGTGGTGCGTGAGCAGGGATTTAAAGAAAATGTCGGAACAGGTTTTAAATACCATTAGCTTTGCGGGTCGCGCGGCTGCTTCCAACCAGTTCAAGACCCTCTATACCGAAGGCATGACCTTGGTTGAGGAAACGGCGAGCTATCTTGATGGAGCCGGTCGTACCGCTTCAAAGGTTCTGCCGCGCATGGCGTCTGTCCTTTACGCGGCAGAATCGATGCGCCTCACCACCCGCCTGATGCAGATGGCGTCCTGGCTGCTTCTGCAGCGCGCCGTCAACAATGGCGAGATGACACGCGATCAGGTTCTCAGCGAAAAAAGCAAGGTGCGGCTCGACAGCTTCAACGTCGATCGCAACGCTCCAGGCTGGAACGACCTGCCTGAGTCGTTCCGTGACCTCATCGAGCGGTCGCTCCGCCTCCAGAACCGCGTTGCCCTTCTCGACCGCGAAATCTACCGCCCGTCCGAAGCCACCAAGGTACCTGACAACGAAAACAGCGTGCAGGCGCAGCTTAACCTTCTGCGCACGGCTTTCTCGATCAACTGAGAAAAGACGACCTTATCCAGACAATTTGAAAAGCAGGCTCATAGGCCTGCTTTTTTGTTTTGGCCTACAATGGGCTCGTTTCACCGGATCGACAGACAATAAAAAAGCCCGGTAAAACCGGGCTTTTTTAAATGATCCGTCCACAAGTGGATTAGAGGCCGAGGCCGCCGAAACGCTTGTTGAACTTGGAAACGCGACCGCCGCGGTCCATAAGCTGCTGGTTGCCGCCCGTCCATGCCGGATGGGACTTGGGGTCGATTTCAAGGTTCATGACTGCGCCTTCCGAACCCCAGGTCGAGCGGGTTTCGTATTCGGTGCCATCGGTCATGACGACCTTGATCGTGTGATAAGCGGGATGGATATCAGCCTTCATGACAATCTTCCTGGTTAAGTGACGTGCGGTCCATTTGCCGCAATTGCGTCAACTGAGCCATTTCAATAAATGAAGCCATAGTCCTGATGGGCTATGGCTTCCCAATTCGATGCGGAGCCTATACATGAAGGTCGCCCAGATAACAAGAGCCTGCTATCCCCTTGTGAAAGGAGATGGCCGCAGGGACTAGAATTTTACCGCGTGCCGGAAATTCACCCGCAAAAGGCCGAAAAACGGCACGGAACGAGGAGTGTAGCGGACGTGGCAGACATTGAAGAGCAGAAAGCGGCTAAACAGAGAAACCTGAAGCCGCTGCTTGGCCTGTTTCCGTATCTCAGGCGTTATCGCGGCCTGATGGCGGCGGCCCTGTTTGCGCTTGTGCTTTCTTCCGCCACGACACTTGCCTTGCCGCTTGCCGTTCGCCGTATCATCGATCACGGTTTCCAGACGCCGGACGGTGGCATGATCAACAGCTACTTCGCCGTGCTTCTGGCCATTGCTGTCCTCCTCGCTCTCGCCAGCGCCATGCGCTATTATTATGTCATGACCATCGGCGAAAGGGTCGTTGCCGATCTGCGCCGGGATGTCTTTGCTCATCTCACCACGCTGTCCCAACAGTTTTTCGATGCCAACCGCTCGGGAGAGCTGACCTCGCGGTTGACCGCGGATACCGTACAGATTCGCTCGGCGTTCGGTTCCTCAGCTTCCGTTGCGCTGCGTAACATCATCATGTGCTGCGGCGCGGTGGCGATGATGATCTATACCAGCCCCGGCCTTTCCGGCCTCGCGCTCCTGGCCATCCCGTTCATCGTTTTTCCTTTGATTGCTTTCGGGCGCTCGGTTCGTGCCCGCTCCCGCAATACGCAGGACACATTGGCCAATTCCGCCGCCTATGCCTCGGAAACGATCGGGGCGAGCCGCACCGTGCAGTCCTTTAACGCCGAGGCGCTTGCAAATGCCCGCTACGGCGCCTCCGTAGAAGCAGCCTATCAGGGTGCGCGCGCAGCGATAGGCGCCCGCTCCATCCTCACCGCCGTCGCCATCGCGCTCGTTTTCGGCAGCGTCGTCGGCATTCTCTGGTATGGCGCGCAAAGCGTTTTGTCCGGCGGCATGACGGCGGGTACGCTTGGCCAGTTCGTGCTTTATTCGGTCATCGCGGCAAGCGGCCTAGGCCAGCTCTCCGAAGTCTGGGGTGAACTGGCGCAGGCGGGCGGCGCGGCTGAACGGCTTTCCGAACTGCTGAACGAGCGCTCGCCCGTTGCCGAGCCGTCAGCACCCGTTTCGATGGTTCAGCCGCCGCGCGGCGAAGCGGCATTCGAGAATGTCGGTTTCATTTATCCACTCGCAACCGGTGGCCCGATCATCTCCGGGCTCTCCTTCAAGGTCAATGCCGGCGAAACCGTCGCCATCGTTGGCCCTTCCGGGGCGGGAAAAAGCACGGTCTTTTCGCTGCTGATGCGGTTCTACGATCCGCAGGAGGGCCGCATCACCATCGATGGCGTCGATATCCGCGATGTCCGCCTTGCCGATCTGCGCGCGCGACTGTCCATTGTTCCACAGGATGTGGCGATCTTTGCCTCCTCCATCCACGATAACATTGCATTCGGTCGGCCGGCTGCGACACGCGAAGAAGTGCGCACGGCCGCTATCGCCGCGCAGGCAGACAGCTTCATCGCCCGGCTGAACGATGGTTATGACACGCAGGTGGGCGAGCGCGGCGTAACGCTTTCCGGCGGTCAACGCCAGCGCATCGCCATTGCCCGCGCCATCCTGCGCAACGCCCCTATCCTGCTTCTTGACGAAGCGACCTCCGCACTGGATGCCGAAAGCGAAACGCTGGTGCAAAAGGCGCTCGATGAGCTGATGAAAACCCGCACCACCATCGTCATTGCCCATCGCCTCGCCACCGTGTTGAAGGCCGACCGCATTCTCGTGATGGATGAGGGCCGTATAATCGAGGAAGGCACGCACCAGAGCCTTATCCGCCAGAACGGCCTTTATGCGAGACTTGCCCGGCTGCAATTCCAGACCGGGCCGGACGAACTGCGCGCTCAAGCGTGAGCCGTGTGGGCTTAAGCCAGCACGCTACGCCCCGCGACACGGCCCGAAAACAGGCAACCGCCGAGGAATGTGCCCTCCAGCGCATTATATCCGTGCATGCCGCCGCCGCCGAAGCCTGCCACCTCTCCGGCAGCATAAAGGCCCGGAACAGGGTTGCCGGCCGCGTCCAGCACCCTCGCCTCTAGGTCCGTATGCAAACCGCCAAGCGTCTTGCGCGTCAACACATGCAGGCGCACCGCAATCAGCGGCCCTTTTGTCGGGTCTAGCAACCGATGTGGTTTTGCAGTGCGCATTAACCGATCACCAAGATAACGCCGCGCTCCGTGGATCGCCGTAACCTGCGCATCCTTGCTGAAACCGTTTTCGATCTCCCGGTCTCGGGCCTCTATTTGATAGCGGATGTGGTCAATATTCAGCCGATTGTCCCCGTTTATGGTATTCATCGCCGCCACGAGTTCTTCCAGCGTATCACGGACGGCGAAATCCTCGCCGCGTTCCATAAAGGCCTGCACCGGCCCCGGTGGCTCCTTGCCCAACCGTTTGAGCAGTAGCCGCACATCCTTGCCCGTCAGATCCGGATTTTGCTCCGAACCAGAAAGCGCAAATTCCTTCTTGATGATTGCCTTGGTCAGAATGAACCAGCTGTGACCGCTGCCGCGTTCGCCCAGCATCTTAAGCGTGCCGAGCGTATCGAAGCCCGGCATCGCGGGAGCTGCGAGCCGGTTTCCATCCGCATCGCACCAGAAAGACGAGGGGCCGGGCAAAATACGAATGCCATGGTCCGGCCAGATCGGATCGTGATTTTTCACGCCCTCGGTATAATGCCACATACGGTCGCGATTGATGACCGTTCCGCCCGCAGCTTCCGTAATGGCGATCATACGGCCATCCACATGCGCAGGCACGCCACAGACCATGGTCGCGGGGGGCTTGCCCAGCCGCTCCAGCGGCCAGTTGCGCCGCACCAGTTCCTGATTGCCGCCGATGCCACCGGAACTGACGATGACCGCCGAGGCCGAAAGGACAAAATCACCCTGCTCTTCCCGGCTGCTTGGTTGCCCGCGCAACACCGGATCCCTGGCAAGAACAACACCGGAAATGCCCGTCACCCTGCCGTCAGTGATATCCAGATGATCGACGCGGTGGCGGAACCGAAAGGTGAGCCGACCGCTTGCCGTCATGGTCTTTGCCTTTTCAACGAAAGGCGCCACCACACCGGGGCCAGTGCCCCAGGTGACATGGAAACGTGGAACGGAATTGCCGTGGCCATGAGCAAGGGCACCGCCACGCTCGGCCCAGCCGACCACGGGAAACCAGCGCATGCCCAGCCGATGCAGCCATTGACGTTTCTCGCCTGCGGCGAAATTGAGATAAGCCTCCGCCCAGCGGCGCGGCCAATGATCTTCCAGGCGATCAAAACCGGCGGAGCCGAACCAGTCCTGCCTTGCAAGATCGAGATTGTCGCGCACCCGCATTCGGCGCTGTTCGGGACTATCAACAAAAAACAGACCACCCAGCGACCAGAAGGCCTGCCCGCCAAGGTTCTGCTCCCCCTCCTGATCCACAAGGCAAACACTGAAACCGCGCTCGACAGCCTCTGTCGCTGCGACCAGACCGGCAAGCCCCGCGCCGACAACGATCACATCATATCGCTCCATCAGCTCCTCCCAGATGCGACAGAATTACGTTTACGCGAACGTAAATTTACTTGCAGCTCAAGGCAACCGCTATGATACGGCTTAAGGTGTCAGCGCTCGGTGAGCTTCAGTTCGATACGGCGGTTCTGCTGGCGTGCTTCCGGCGTGTCGCCTTCGGCAATCGGCTGATATTCACCGAAACCGGCAGCGACCAGCCGGTTGGCAGGAACACCCTTGGAGATCAGGAACTTCACCACGGAGGTTGCGCGTGCCGAGGAAAGTTCCCAATTGTCACGGAAGCGGCCGGACCCGGAAAGCTGGACATTGTCCGTGTGGCCATCCACGCGCAGAACCCAGTTGATCTCGGTGGGGATTTCCTTGGCAAGATCGATCAGCGCGGCCGCCAGCTTCTCCATCTCCGCCTGCCCTTGCGGATTGAGGTCGTTGCCACCGGATGGAAAGAGCACCTCGGACTGGAAGACAAAGCGGTCGCCGACGATGCGAATGTTTTCGCGATCCGAGAGGATTTCACGCAGACGCCCAAAAAAATCAGAACGATAGCGGTTGAGTTCCTGAACCCGCTGCGCCAGCGCAACATTGAGACGGCGGCCGAGATCGGCGATCTTGACTTGTGATGAGGTATCCTTGGCTTCCGACGCCTGCAGGGCGGCTTCCACCGATGCGATCTGCGCCCTGAGCGCCGCAATCTGCTGGTTGAGCAATTCGATCTGTGCGGAGGCGCGGGAATTGGCCTGTCTTTGGTCATCCAACTCGCCGGTCAGGCTGCCAATCCGGGCATTGGCGCTTGCATTGTTGCCCGATCCCGCATCGAGAAGCGACTGCAGGCGTGAGCGCTCGCTTTCAGATGCGGCAAGGGTTGATTGCAGGCTCGCCAGCGCATCCTCGATATCCTGCTTGCTGCCCTTTTCCATGGCCAGAAGTTCAGTCAATTCGGCAATCTGGCTGTTGAGGCGGGTCAACACCTCGTCCTTACCACTAATTTCCCGCGACAGAACAAATTGCGCCAGCACGAAGACCGTCAGCAGGAACATGATGGCCATGAGCAGCGTCGACAGCGCATCGACGAAACCCGGCCAATAATCCACACCCCTGTCGCGGCGGCGGTTGCGCGCAAGCGCCATGGCTACTCGCTCCCGTTATCGTGCCGGGTGCGTCCGGAGGATTTTGTCTCGCCGTCGATACGTGTCGACAACCGGTCGAGCGTGCGGCGAAGCGATTTCGATTCCTCCTGCTGCGCCTCGATCCAGTCACGCAACATCTGCTGCTCGCTGCGCATGTTCTTGACCAGACCTTGAATGCCTTCAGCAAGACTCGTCATGGCGGCGAGCGAGCGCTCAGTGCTGACCATTGCGCCGGGTTCAGCGTTGAATTCCCTTGGCCCATCCGCCGACGTATCCGTCACCGACGACAGCCAGTTTTCGAGCTGGGTGTAAAAACGGTTCTGGGCACGGCCGGCCTGAAGATCGAGGAAACCGAGGATCAGCGAGCCTGAAAGGCCGAGGAGCGACGAGGAAAACGCCGTTCCCATGCCGGAAAGCGGCGCGGTGAGACCGGTCTTGAGCGAGCTTAGAATATCGTTGCTGGTGCCGGCGCTGGGATCGAGCGACTGAATGACATTGCTGATGGCGCCGATGGTGCCGATCAGACCCCAGAAGGTGCCGAGCAGGCCGAGAAACACCAGAAGGCCGACAAGATAACGTGAAGTATCGCGCGATTCATCAAGGCGTGTCGCGATAGAATCGAGAATTGTCCGCTGCGTAACTGCAGAAAGCCGGACTTCGCCACGCTTGCCGATCAACGTGCTCATGGGGGCCAGCAGTTTTGGAGCGCGGCCGACTTTCTCGGCGCTGCCGGCGGCCCGGAATGCGTTAAACCAGCGGACTTCCGAACGCAGGCTCATGGTCTGCGTGAATACCAGAATGATGCCGATGACGAGAACGCCGAGAATGAAGCCGTTCAAGCCCGGATTCGTCATGAAGGCCGTGTGCGCCTGCCGGTAAAGAATGGCCGCCAGAAAGCCGACGAGGATCAGAAACAGAACCATCGTCCACAGAAACGGTGTGGGGCTGGACAGCTTGTGGCTGTATTGCCGTGTGGTCACCGGCTTCTCCACGCCGAGATCGAGCAACTCCGAATCCGCCATAACGTTCGCATTCCCTTCGGTCACGTATCAACCGGACGCTATTTGAAAATTGCGACGATTTGAAGCGAAAAGCCTGTCTTTCGTCACAGGCATTTCACGAAAGCCGGCTTGACCGAAGACCGAAAAAACAAAAACGCCCGGCGATAGTTCGCCGGGCGCCTAAAACCTGGATTAAACGGCAGGTTTTCTGCCGAAATCGATCAACGACCCGGAATCGGACGGTTGGCAACTTCCACAAGTGCCTTGTGGATATATTCGTTTCCGGCAGCAACACTGCCGCTGCCGAAGATATCCGCGCCGCCCTTGGCGTCGGAGGTGAACCCGCCAGCTTCGCGAATCAGCACCAGACCGGCCGCCATATCCCACGGCGAAAGCTCTGCTTCCCAGAAACCGTCGAGGCGACCTGCTGCAACATAGGCAAGGTCGAGTGCTGCAGCACCCATGCGGCGGATGCCGGCCGCTTCACCCATGACATGGCGAAGTTCGACGAGGAATTTGCCGTGATTGCCGCGACCGAGATGGGGCACACCGCAGCCGATGACGCAATCCGTCAAGGCCTTGCGCGCGGCAACGCGGATACGACGATCGTTAAGGAACGCGCCGCCGCCACGCTCGGCGGTGTAGAGTTCGTCGGTCGCGGGATTGAAAATCACGCCGGCTACGACTTCGCCGTTACGCTCGAGCGCGATGGAAACGGCGAAATGCGGAATGCCGTGCAGGAAGTTGGTCGTGCCATCCAGCGGGTCGACGATCCAGCGATGCGCACCATCACTGCCCTTTTCCTCGCCGCCTTCCTCACCCAGAAAATCGTAGGTGGGGCGGGCTTTCATCAGCTCGTCGCGCACGATCTTTTCAGCCTTTAGGTCCGCCTGCGATACGAAATCGCTCGGTCCCTTGACCGAAACCTGAAGGTTCTGCACTTCACCGAAGTCACGCGACAAAGACTTACCCGCCTTGAGGGCGGCCTGAACCATGACATTGAGAAGGGCTGAACGTGCCATCGAATTTGTTTCCTGGAAAGCTTGCGAACCACCCGCAAGCTAGCCGGGCAGGAACGTCATTATTTTCTTGAATTGAAAGTTTGCGGTTCAAGACCACAAAACGCGCGGAAATTCAAGGCAAAAAGCCTGCACATGCACGCTGGCGCCGAACAACCGGCCTTGCATCACATCGGACGGAAACGATTTGCCGCCTCGATAGCCTTTTTCTGCTGCTCGTCGGTGATCCCGAGATAAAAATCCTCGAGAGAGGGATCCTTCAGCCCGGCGCGGCGGGAAAGCACGTACCATTTGGCCGCCTCCACCGGATCGGGCCGTGTGCCGAGCGCCTGAATGTAAAGATGCGCCACCTTGTTCTGCGCCACGACATTGCCGCGCTGTGCAGCACCGTAAAGCCAGCGGAAGCCTTCATCCAGATTTCGCTCGCCGCCAAAACCGTTGACCAGCCAGATGCCGAGATCGACCTGCGCGGTATCGTAGCCGGCCTTTGCGGCCCGCGTCAGCCAATCGCGCGCCTTGGCCTTCTTTTCGGCCGGCACATCCTTGACCGAGTGGTAGATCTGCGACACTGCATATTGCGCGTCGGCAATGCCCTGCTCGGCGGACTTTTCATAATACGGCATGGCCATCAGTAATCCCTTTACGCCGGGATTTTCCGAAACCAGTATCTGCCCCCAGTTGAACTGAGCCGAAGCATTGCCGGCTTCCGCCGCACGGTGCATGTAATCGTCGGCCTTCGCCTTGTCGCGGGTAACGAACTTGCCCTCCATCAAAATGAGGGCGAATTTGAACATCGCGACGGGATCGCCACCCTGTGCCGCCTGCTGATACCAGAAGGCCGCGGTCTTTTCGTCGCGGGCGATGCCGAGACCACGCGACATCATTTCCGCCACCAGCGTCTGGGCGGCCGCATCGCCGTTCTGCGCACGGTTGAGCGCCTTGTCGAGCGCCTGGACATATTCGCCGCGCTGGAAATGCCCATAGGCCTCATCCACCCGGCCCTTGAACTCCTTTTCAGGCGGCAAGGCCGGCAGGTCCGCGCCCATTCGCTGATAGACGTTGACGCCCTGCGACGGTTGCAAGTCCTTCTGCTCTTCGGACTGCACCCTGCCCTGACGGGAAGGCTGCGCCTCATCCTCCAACTGGCGGGAAAGCGCGTTGCTTTCGCTTTGCGGTCCGGATTGGGCAAAAGCGACGCCCGCCGGCGCGCCGAAAGACAGCGCCAGCAGCGAAATAGAAAGGCAGACGTGAACCGAGCGCATCAACATCGCCTGTATCAACCGTCAAACCGTGGCGCTTTTTCGTCAAGCAACGCGTTGATTTCAGAAACGGCCTGGGCAGCACCCGAGGCATTGTCAAAAACGCCGCTGCGCATCGCCACGAATTCCACGCCGGCGTCGGCCACGGCAACCACAGACGAGATATCGGTGCCGCCCATGACGATGGATGGAATCTCGATCATCGATGCCCACCATTCGCCGAGTGCCAGATTTTTGGGATGCGCTTCCGGCTTGATGTCGCCTTCGAGCTTTCCAAAAAACACGTAGTCCGGATTGGACTCACCCATCTCCAGAGCCTTATGCCGATCATCGGCATTGCCGCCGCCAACGATCAGCTTCGGCGCGAAATTTTCTACGGCCTCCGCAAGCGCCTCGGCATTGCCCGCCACATGCAGGCCATCCGCCTTCACCCGGCTCGCAACGCGGCTGTCGCCCGCGATAAGGGCAGCGGCACCAGCCTCCTGCACCATCGGCACGATCAATTCGGCGCGTTTCTGGAAAGTGGCGTCATCCAGATCATATTGCGGAATGATGACCGAAGCCACATCGCCGCCTCGCAGTGCTTCTTGCAATTCTGTCGCCTGCTTTTGCGCGTCGTCCAATTGCGGGACAATCAGAACAAGGCGGCAACGGTTATCAACTTTGGTCATCGGTTCGTCCATTTCAGGCAGAAGACACTTTCGGCGTTATCTGCACTCGTTTTGATATGATAAATCCGATAGACCGGACCGGCGAAAGGATCAACCTTCATCCATGCTGACCGATTTTCATTTTTTCCTCGTCGCCATCCCCGCAGTCGTGCTTGTCGGCCTTTCCAAGGGCGGGTTGGGCGGTGCGCTGGCACTGATGGGCGTGCCGCTGATGGCGCTTGCCATCCCGCCCGTGCAGGCGGCGGCAATCTTCCTGCCGATCCTGATCGTGATGGATCTTGTGGCGCTATGGGCCTGGCGGCACCACAACCACCGGCAAACGCTCCTCATCATGCTTCCGGGCGCGATCGCCGGCATTACTCTCGGCTGGGCGACCTCAAGCCTCATCTCGGCAGACGCCATGCGCCTCGTCGTCGCCTCGGTGACGATCCTGTTCGTACTGCGTTATTTCCAGGAGAGCTTCAAAAGCCGCAAAGGGCAGGAGATTCCGGCCAGACCGCAGCGTCCGGTGGCTGCAACGCTCTGGTCCAGCCTGTCCGGTTATGCGAGTTTCGTGGCCCATGCGGGTGGCCCACCCTTCCAGATCTATGTTCTGCCGCTGAAGCTCGATCCCAGGACCTATACCGGCATGAGCGTGCGTTTCTTCGCGATCATGAATGCAATCAAGCTCATTCCCTATTTCGCGCTGGGAGCGCTTGATGCAACCAACCTCAAGACATCGGCGAGCCTGTTGCCGGTGGCAATGCTGGCGACGCTTGCTGGCGCAAGGGTGGTGAAATATCTGAAACCATCAGTGTTCTACCCGCTGATGTATACCATGGCGCTGATCGCGGCGCTGAAACTGCTGTGGGACGGGCTGCCTTTCTAGACCCAAGGCGGCCACTAAAAAGCCCTGGCAGCACGCACGTACCGCCAGGGCCGAAAAAGAATCCGTCAGTCCTTCATCGAAGGCTGGGGAATGGCATCAATCAATGCCTTGTGGAGGCGCGAAGCCTCTGTAGTTCATCCTTCAGGCGCAGTTTACGGCGTTTGAGATCGGCGATCTCTCTATCGTCAGAGGACGGGGAAGCAAGAATACTTTCGAGCTCCTCCTCCAGAGCACCGTGTTTCTTTTCGAGCGATGCAATATGAGCCTGAATGGTCATGCGGCACGTCCTTCCATTTTTAAGCCTACCTCCAGCTCTCCATCGCTGGAGTTTCAGGTTTGCGACGACAATGTGACATGGATCGTTGGTCTTGTCGAAGGCGAAATGAAGGCAATAAGTGGGCAATTTGGTCGCAAGGGATAACTTCCCGTTACCGCGATTTGATGATAGAGGCTCGAGAACCGATGACATACGCGCCGGAGGCTCTCCGGCTGGCATAAAATGGGGATGACAAGATGCCCGATCAGGACCAGGCGGACATCAGGCTTACGCTGGCGCGGCTGCGCCAGGAGCATGAGGATTATGACGCTGCGATCAACGCGATGATCCAGACCAACTGCGATGCGCTGAGAATACAACGCATGAAAAAGAAAAAGCTGGCCGTCAAGGACAAGATGACCCAGATCGAAGATCAGGTCATTCCCGATATCATTGCCTAGAGTGGGCTCCGTGCTTCCTGCCGGATGCACGAGAGACGCTCTAATCTATTGAATTTACGCATCGTGCCTTGCAGAAATCAAAATCGATTTTTGCGCCTATGCTGTAAGCCGGAGAAGCGAAGTGACAGCAGAGACACCCCCCGTCGCCATCATCATGGGCAGCCAGTCCGACTGGGAGACCATGAAGAATGCCGCCGATACGCTGGATGCGCTGGACGTGGAATACGAAGCCCGCATCATTTCCGCCCACCGCACGCCTGATCGCCTTTATGATTTTGCCAATGGCGCGAAAGACGAAGGCTTCAAGGTCATCATCGCGGGTGCCGGCGGCGCCGCCCATCTGCCGGGCATGACCGCCGCCATGACCCCGCTGCCGGTTTTCGGCGTCCCGGTACAATCCAAGACGATGTCCGGGCAGGACAGCCTCTATTCCATCGTCCAGATGCCCGCTGGCATTCCCGTCGGAACGCTTGCCATCGGCAAGGCCGGCGCTATCAATGCCGCACTTCTGGCAGCTGCGGTTCTGGCGCTGGGTGACGAGGACCTGGCAGACCGGCTCGATGCATGGCGCGCGCGCCAGTCAGCGGCCGTTGCCGAATATCCCATGGACAGCGCCCAGTGAC
Source organism: Rhizobium sp. TBD182 (assembly GCF_001950375.1). Lineage (NCBI taxonomy): Bacteria > Pseudomonadati > Pseudomonadota > Alphaproteobacteria > Hyphomicrobiales > Rhizobiaceae > Rhizobium > Rhizobium sp. TBD182. The sequence continues at coordinate 584,597 of NZ_BDLN01000002.1, forward strand.
AGCCTCTGACATGACGATGAATACGAACAATCTCACCATCGGCATCATCGGCGGCGGGCAGCTTGGCCGCATGCTGGCAATGGCCGCCGCGCGCCTCAACCACCGCACCATCGTTCTCGAACCACAAGCCGATTGTCCAGCGGCGCAGGTCTGCAACAGCCAGATCGTCGCGGAATACGGTGACGAGACGGCGCTTGCGGAACTCGCTCGCCTTTGCGATGTCGTGACCTACGAATTCGAGAACGTACCCGTCACCGCAGCCGAGACCCTGAGCGCTTCCGTTCCCGTTTATCCCCCGCCGCAGGCTCTCAGCGCCTCGCAGGATAGGCTGACGGAGAAACGCTTCCTCAACGGTTGCGGCATTCCGACCGCCGATTTCCGCGCCGTGGATAATCAGGAAGAACTGGAAGCGGCATTGGCCGCTTTTGGTGGCAAGGGTGTGCTGAAAACCCGCCGCATGGGCTATGACGGCAAGGGCCAGAGGCTTTTCAAGGGTGGTGAGGACATCGCAGGCGCCTTCGCAGCACTCGGTGGTGTGCCGCTCATCCTCGAAAGCTTCGTCGCTTTCGAGCGGGAAATCTCGATCATTGCCGCCCGTTTCAGGGATGGCACCGTTACCTGCTACGATCCGGCCGAAAACATTCATCTGAACGGCATTCTGCATACATCCACCGTGCCGGCAGCACTCTCCGATGCGGCGGAGGCGGTTGCCGTGCAATCGGCGGAAAAGCTTCTGGCCGCGCTCGACTATGTCGGCGTGATCGGCATCGAGTTTTTCGTCCTGACCGATGGTTCGCTCGTTGCCAATGAAATGGCGCCGCGCGTGCACAATACCGGCCACTGGACGGAAGCGGCCTGCGTGGTCTCGCAATTCGAACAGCATATACGAGCCGTCTCCGGTCTTGCCCCCGGCAGCACGGCCCGCCATTCGGATTGCGTCATGACGAACCTCATCGGCGATGACATCAATGATGTGCCAGCATGGCTTTCGAAAAAAGACTGTCTCGTGCATCTTTACGGCAAGACGCAAGCACGGCCTGGCCGCAAGATGGGCCATGTGACCGAGCTTTTGCACACAGGAAAAGCCTCAGTCTTTTAAGGCAAAGACGTCTGGAAGTGTTGACAGGCAGGGGTCAAACGGGTATTTGCCTGCCAACCGAAAAGAGCGCGCCCCGTTGCGCGCTTTTGATTGTTTGAATAAGCACGGTAAAAGCCGTGCAAAACTGCGGACCAGTAAAATGAAAATCAAGAATTCGCTTAAAGCGCTTAAGGCCCGTCATCGCGATAACCGCCTGGTTCGCCGCAAGGGCCGCGTCTACATCATCAACAAGCAGAACCCGCGCTTCAAGGCTCGTCAGGGCTGATTGAGTGCCACTGCGGTTCGCGATCACATCGCGGATCACTTTGTTGACAGTGCAGAACTTTGCATTTGATATTGGGCGCAGTCGGGTTAAGCTTTAACCCATGCGCCCAAATCGTTTATGCACGGCTATCATCGTCGCTCAGGGTTTCCTGCTTTCGGGCCTCCTGCTTTCAGGAATGGCGTCCCTTGGTCATGCGGCAGATGGTCAGCCTCCCGCAGCCCTGGAGGCTGCGCCTTCACCTGCAAAGACAGTTGACAGTCTTTTCGCATCGCTGAAAAAAGAGCGGAATGCGGTCAAGGCGCGCAGCATTGCCAACCAGATCGCTTCCGAATGGAACGATTCTGGCAGCGCGACAATCAATCTCCTGATGCAATGGGCAGGTGAAGCCGCAGACGAGAAGCGCAACGCCGCCGCTTACGATTTTCTCGACCAGGCTATTTTACTCGATCCGGACTACGTGCAGGCGCCCTATCGCCGCGCCATGGTGCATTTTGCGGATGGCGACACCCGAAAGGCGATGGCGGATATCAATCTGACGCTGGAGAAGGAGCCGCGCTATTTTCCGGCATTGGCGAGCCTTGCAAACATCCTCGAAGCCTCAGGCCGTGACGATCTGGCGCTGAAAGCCTGGGAACGCTATCTCGCGCTCTATCCCGCGGACAAGGACGCCCGCAAAGAGGCCGCTGACCTTTCTGAAAAGCTGGCTGGCACTCGCAGCTGAATATCGCAGACGATCCAAACAAAAATCGCCGCAAAAGCGGCGATTTTTCATTGTGGGACCGTCAACCGATCATTCCATGCCAAGCGCAGCCATATAGGTCTGAAGAATGGTTTCTTCCTCGATACGCTCGTTGGCGTCCTTCTTGCGCAGGCGGATGATGGTGCGGATCGCCTTGGTATCGTAGCCACGACCCTTCGCCTCGCCCATGACATCCTTGATGTCTCCCTGAATGGCGGCCTTTTCCTCTTCGAGACGCTCGACGCGCTCGATGAATTGACGCAGTTCGGCGGCGGCGACGGTTTCGGTGGTGCTCGTTTCGTCCATCATATCATCCTTCATTGGTAGCAGCTCGGGTGAGCCTTGTTCATTAAATCCAGGCGAAGCCTTCGCCGGTCGCCGCCAGCCGGGCAGCAAAAATTCCGGCCTGTGACCTGCCCACTGACGGGCCTCACGTCAAGTCGTTTCCGTCGATCGGGGGTTATTCCGTTGGCTTGTTCTGCTCAAAGGCGGCTTTCTGGGCGTCGCTCGCCTCCGCCTGATATTTTTCCTTCCACTCCTCATAGGGCATTCCGTAGACGATTTCCCGGGATTGCTCCTTGGTGAGTGCAACGCCGGCCTCGTTAGCGGCTTCCCCATACCAGTTGGAAAGGCAATTGCGGCAAAAGCCCGCGAGATTCATCAGGTCGATGTTCTGCACATCGTGACGCTCGCGAAGATGCTCGACGAGACGGCGGAACGCGGCGGCCTCGAATTCAATCTGCTGTTTGTCATTCGGTGTCGTCATGGGGCAGCTCCAGGCTCAGTAGGGGCCGGTGCGAGAGGTGAACAGCTCATATTCATGCAAAATGGGATCGTCGTTCATTGCGGCGAAAATGGGAGCGAGCCGGTCCGACCATTCGGCAATCCCTTCCTCATCCGCGATCAAATCCTGCCGAACTTCAAGAAGCGCATGCGGTATGCCCTTCATCATGCAATGGCGATACATGGTATCGCCCTTCAGCGCCCCGTCATAGGGTTCGTTGTCACCAACGAGAATGTCGCCGGTCGCGCGCAGATGCGCCAGAAGCGGATCGACCGCACGATTATCCGTGTCCCAGAGAACCGCCGCATGCCAGGGCCGCGGTGTTTCTTTCCAGAACGGCGTGTACGAATGCAGCGACAGAACAAGCGGCGCTTCCCCCGACGACTGCGCTACACCGGTGAGCACGCGATCGACGGCATTGTGATAGGGACGATGAAAAATCTCGATCCGTCTTTGCCATTCCTCATCCGAAATCGGGTGGTTGCCGGGGATGATCGCCCCGTCCGAAATCTTCATGATAAGGGTCGGATCGTCCTCGCCGCGATTAGGGTCGATCAGGAGGCGCGAAAATCGCCCAAGCACGGCCGGCACGCCGAGGCGGGCCGCAAGAGAGCGCGTCAGCCCTTCAATGCCGATATCAAATGCGATGTGACGATGAAAAGCGGTTTGCGGAAGGCCAAGTTTGCCGTAGTGTGCCGGCAGGAGGTTCATGGCATGGTCCGCCAGAAGAACCATGCCTTTGTCATAATCGCCTTCTATGATTTCATAGGGTATGAAGTCGTTCATCGATAATTTTCTGGGGCAAGATTGAGGAGAAAAGCTTGATGGCATGGCTTGAGGCCGGGCGCAAGTTTCGGCGACAGAACAGCCATCTACCTTATCGCACTCACGATCCCACGAACAATATAATCGATTAAACTCGCGTTGACTTTCTTTGGCGGCCACGCCAAGAAGTGTGTTCATTATAACCATGGAATCCGGATGGAAGCCGTGACTCAGTCATCTCTCGCTCTTCCTCGCCACTTTCGGCATCTTGCCCGTCTTTTCTCCGCAGCGGCATTGTTTCTGACCCCGTTTGTCTTCGTGGAGGCCGCGCATGCGGACTTCCGCGTCTGCAACAGCACGCAAAACCTCGTGGGGGTTGCAATCGGCTACCGGGCGCAGGACGGCTGGGTCAGTGAAGGTTGGTGGCAGGTCCCCTCCTCCACCTGCGCAACGCTGATAGAGGGTGAGTTGCAGTCGCGTTATTATTATCTTTATGCCGAGGACGCCGCTCACGGCGGCCGCTGGACCGGTGACGTCAACATGTGCGTGGCGGAAAACGAGTTCAAAATCGCCGGCGTAGACGATTGTTATGCCCGCAGCTTCCAGAGAATGGGTTTCAAGGAATATGACACGGGCAGACAGGGCAGCTGGATGGTCCAGCTTTCCGATACGCCAGGCACACAGGGAAATCAAAACTGATGAAGCGTAACCGCAAAGTCAAAATTCTTGCAACTCTCGGCCCCGCCTCTTCCGACGAGGCAATGATCGAAAAGCTGCATCTGGCCGGCGCCGATCTCTTCCGCATCAACATGAGCCATGCGAGCCACGACGTGATGCGGACGCTGATTGAGCGTATTCGCTCCGTCGAAAGCCGTAACGGCCGTCCCATCGGCATTCTGGCCGACTTGCAGGGTCCCAAGCTGCGCGTCGGTAAATTTGCCGAAACCAAGGTTGATCTCGTTCCCGGCCAGACGTTTACGCTGGACAATAACGATACGCCCGGCGACAACACCCGCGTTTTCCTGCCGCATCCTGAAATTCTCGAAGCGGTCAAGCCTGGTCACCGCCTGCTGATCGATGACGGCAAGCTGCATCTGCGCGCTGAGAAGAGCGACGGCAAGAGCATCGTCACCACTGTTGTTTCGGGTACCCGGATTTCCGACCGCAAGGGCATTAGCCTGCCCGACACCCTGCTCGGCGTCGGCGTTCTGACCGACAAGGACCGCGTCGACCTCGACGCCGTTCTCGCAACCAACGAAGTGGACTGGGTTGCCCTTTCCTTCGTTCAGCGCCCGGAAGACCTGGCCGAAGTGCGCAAGATTTCGCGCGGTCGCGTTGGCCTGATGTCCAAGATCGAGAAGCCGCAGGCTATTGAGCGCATCGAAGAAATCATCGAGCTTTCCGACGCATTGATGGTCGCACGCGGCGATCTCGGCGTGGAAATGCCGCTGGAAGCCGTTCCGGGCATCCAGAAACAGCTGACCCGCGCCTGCCGTCGTGCCGGCAAGCCGGTTGTCGTTGCCACACAGATGCTGGAATCGATGATCACAGCTCCGGTTCCGACCCGTGCGGAAGTTTCGGACGTTGCGACTGCCGTATTCGAAGGCGCCGACGCTATCATGCTCTCGGCCGAGTCCGCTTCCGGCGATTATCCGATCGAAGCCGTATCGACCATGGCATCCATCGCCAGCACGGTGGAACAGGACCCCTATTATTCCAACATCATCTACGCGCAGCGCCCACAGCCGGAAGCGACGGGTGCAGACGCCATTTCGCTTGCTGCCCGCCAGATTGCCGAAACGCTGAAGCTCGCCGCGATCGTCACCTACACCTCGTCCGGCACAACGGGTCTGCGCGCCGCGCGCGAGCGGCCACAGGTTCCGATCATTGCGCTTTCGCCGATCATCCAGACCGCACGCCGTCTCTCGGTCGTCTGGGGCCTGCATTGCGTGGTCACCGGTGACGCCAGCGATCTGGACGATATGGTGAACCGCGCTTGTCGCATCGTCGTGTCCGAAGGTTTCGGCAAGCCGGGCGACCGCATCATCATCTCCGCCGGCGTGCCGCTCGGCACCCCGGGCGCGACCAACATGGTGCGCATCGCCTATATCGGTTCGGACGGCCAGAGCGGCGTCTGATATCGCGATATCAAGCATAATAAAAAACCCGCCGTCACCGGCGGGTTTTTTGTTGGCCTTTCGGCCGCATTGCAGAAAGCGGGGCTCAGTGCATCTTCACCGGCGTGCTGAAACGGCTGGACTCGATCGCCGCTGCACCGGGCTTGAAACTTGCCGATGTGGCCGAAGCCGACATGTCGTGGCTGAGCATACGGTTGGCGACGACGCGCGGCGCCTTCACCGAGCGGCCGGTCGAGCCCTTGTTCTGGTTGAGCGCCCAGTCAGAGATCAGATCCTGCGTCAGACGACCACCGCCGACCATGGCCTGATGGGAAACGGCGGCATCCTGCCTGCTCGGGCGTGAGCCCTTGGTCGGCAAGCCGGCCGTCAGCCCACCATTGATGGAGGGTTTCAGATCAAAGGCGTCACCGAAACCTGCCTCTGGCTCAGCCTTCGCCGTTTCGGCGGGCGCGACTGTAACCTTGTGGTTGACGGCAGCCGGGAACGGCGCGGCTGTCGGCACCGTAGCGGAATTGATCTGCGAGCGGGCAGCCTGACCGCTCTGTTCCAGAGCAGCAACCACAGTCGGCGAAAGCGTATCTTTCCGCTCTTCGGCGAGATCTTCGTCGCCTTCCGGATCAGCATTGGCCTGTGCCAGCAGGGCTTCCGCCACAGCCGGACGATTGGCCGGCACCGGAATAGACGCAAGTTCGCCACTCGCTGCGGGTGTCGCACCATCTGCGGATGCGGTCAGGATCGATCCTTCAGCGTCGCCACGCATGCCACGCGGCCCAAGAAGCGTCGGCACAGGCACGGATACCTCAGCCAGATCGGCAAACTGCTGACGCTCGGCCGGAGCAGAGGTCGGCGTCGGTGTTGTCGCAGCCTGGAGGGCATCCTGCGCCGCATTACGGGCCGGAGAATAAAGCGCGGTGGCAAGGCCCGTATTGGCCGGAGGCTGGTTGCCGAAAGCTGGACGTGCAATGGGCAGCGGCGCGGTGCTCACACCGGGAAGCGGTTGGGCGGAAGCAACGGCGATCGTCGGTTCTGGCTCAGGTGCAGCAGGCGGTGGCGTTGCAGGGCGAGCGACAGCCGGACGTTCTGCGGGCTGCGGCGTAGCGATGCTATCGGGATCTTCATCCTCGTCGCCTCCGCCAAAGAGCGCCTGCAACAGTGTCTTGCGCTTGCCGCCACCACCGGAGGACGCAGGGCCGGCACCGGCGCTGGAAGCAACCTGAATGGAAGAAGAATTGACGCGCTTCTTGTAGTCAGCCAAGGCCTGTTCATAACCGGGAAGCGGATTGCCATCGGAAGGAACGTGCAGCGTATTGCCCTTAGGGAAGATACGCACGAGTTCCTGACGGCTCATGCGCGGCCAGGCACGAACGCCGCCGACATCCATGTGCACGAAGGGAGAACCCGAGGTCGGGTAGAAACCTACGCCGCCAATCTGCATCTGCATGCCGATTTCGCGCAGTGTGGAAAGCTTCACGCCCGGAATGTAGAAATCCATGGCCTTGCCGAGCATATGCTGGCTTTTTTCCGCCACGCCCTTGGTGCGCGTGCGCAGGAGGCCGTTAGTCTCAGGCGAACGGAAGGCCGAAACAACGTTGATGTAATCGGTCGCGCCACTGCGGCGGTAGACTTCCCACACAAGATCGAAAAGACGCGGATCCATCCGCGTCGGTTGGTTACGACGCCAGTCACGCAAAAAGCGGTTCAGCTCCTGCAGACCCTTCTGGTCGTATTTTCCGTTGCGCTTGAAGGTTATGACCGCCTTCTCGCGTGTATGGATATAATACAGTTTGAGACTGCGCGTTTCGGCGAAAGCTTCCGTCGCCGAGACACCTGCGAAAGGCATTGCGGCGAGCATCAAGCAGGCAAAGGTGACAGCGCGTGCCGACAGCTTCGTGCATATATCCTTGATCAAGCCGCGCGCGATCTTGGTCGACAGCGCGATATTTCGATGCAGATATGGCAATTCGATCCCCGCCTGGAAGACAATTTCTGTCACATTGCCTCAAATGAACGTCAAATACGGTGACACGATGGCAAAATTGCCACACAGATGCAACCTTCCTCTATATAGTGAATCAGCCACTAACAAGAGGTTTATAGACGGTAAGCGGATATCCTTGCTCAGAAGTTAACGAATCTTGCTATCTGCCGTCGAATAAGCGGTTTGTGCAATCAGGCCGCATCTCGCAACGGATCGTCCGGATCAATGCCATAATCCTTCAGCTTGCGATAAAGCGTCGAGCGGCCGATACCAAGTTTCCTTGCGACCTGACTCATCTGCCCGCGATAAAAACGAAGGGCAAAACGGATAAGCTCCTCTTCGATCTCGGCCAGCTTCCTGATATTGCCTGAATCGTCCATGCTGGAGATCAGGTTTCCTCCCCGGTATATCGTGGTGGAAATATCTGACGCCTCATCCAGAATGGCGTGACTTTCGGCGGCCGGCGGCGGCGGAGAATAGGCGGCGAGTGTCAGCGACGATCCAGACGGCGACCGGATCGACTCACCCGCATCGTCCCCACCTGCGAATTCCGGCAATTGCAGCGCGATTTGCGGAAAATCGGAATCAGCCAGTTCCTCGCCCTGCGACAGCACGACGGCGCGGAAGACCGCATTTTCAAGCTGGCGGATATTGCCCGGCCAGTCATAGGCCGTTAGCAGTGCCAGCGCGCTGGCATCGAGGCCGACGGGATTTGGCAATTTCTGTTCCACCGAAAAACGCTCCGCGAACACCCGTGCTAGATGGGGAATATCCTCCTTGCGCCGGCGCAACGCCGGAATGGTGATAGGAAAGACGTTGAGGCGATAATACAGGTCCTCGCGGAAGCGGCCTTCCTTCACCTCTTCGATGAGATTCTTGTTGGTGGCGGAAATCAGGCGGACATTCACCTTCTGCACACGCGCGGAACCGACAGTTTCGATTTCGCCCTGCTGAACTGCCCGCAGTAGCTTTACCTGCACGTCGAGCGGCAGATCACCGATTTCATCGAGGAACAGCGTTCCGCCATCCGCTTCCATGAACTTGCCAACGTGTTTTTCCGTGGCACCGGTAAAAGCGCCCTTCTCGTGACCGAAAAGAATACTCTCCACCAGATTGTGCGGGATAGCGCCGCAATTGACGGTGATGAATGGTTTGTTCGCCCTGTCGCCAGCCGACTGGATTGCACGGGCGACCATTTCCTTGCCGACGCCGGATTCGCCTTCCAGCACCACGGGAATGCTGGACTGGGCGGCGCGCTGCGCCAGTTCTATCACCCTCAGCATGGCCGGGCTTGCGGAAACGATATCAGTAAAATTCACGGCATTGCTCCGTCCGCGCCTGCCCGTGCGGGCCTTTGCCTCTCTCCTGTCGAGCTTGAGGGCATTGGAGATGGCGGCGCCGATCCGTTCCGGCGAGACCGGCTTCACGACGAAATCGAAGGCGCCGGCGCGCATGGCCTGCACGACGGTATCGATGCCGCCCTGCCCCGTCTGGACGATGACCGGGACGTCGGTGCCGAGTTCGCCAACGGCTTTCAGGAAGGCGAGGCCATCCATTTCCGGCATCATCAGGTCGAGGACGACAACATTGATCTCGCCGCTATATTGCTTGAGCAGCTCCAGCCCCGCCCTGCCGTTTTCTGCAAGCAAGGCCAGATGCCCATAACGTTCCACCGCATTTTTGAGCAGGCGGCGCTGGACGGGATCATCGTCTATCACGAGAACATGCGCGGTCATTTTTGGCTCCGGTTTCCGGTTTATGGACCTGCGTCATGCGGTCCCTTGTGGCGCACTCTGGCACGGGAGATTTGAACATCCAGTTTTGAGATTTGCTTGCATTTTATCCATTGCTGCGGGAAACAAAGGCCCCATATGCTGCGCAGGCATAACGACAAGGACGCGTTCGATGACCCTCAATCGCCCAACACCGCACCCCGTATTTTCGCTTGCCGAAACCTCCGGCCCTGCCCTTGGCGACCTGCCCGGCTGGAAACTCTCGGATCTCTATCCCTCGGGCGATTCGCCGGAATACAAGGGCGACATTGAGAAGGCGGCGACGCTGGCGGCGGCTTTCGAGGATAAATGGAAGGGCAAGCTTGAAGACGCTGCAAAGGCGACGGGCGCCAACGGCATCGGCGCTGCTCTCAAGGAATATGAAGCGCTGGACGATCTTATCGGCCGCATCGGCTCCTTTGCGGGGCTGACGTATTTTTCAGATACGTCCAACCCGGCAAACGGCAAGCTTTACGGCGACGCCCAGGCGAAACTGACGGATATTTCCGCCCATCTGCTGTTCTTTACGCTTGAACTGAACCGCATCGACGACGCCGTAATGGATGCCTGCATGGCAAACGATGCCTTAGCTGGGCACTACAGGCCGTGGCTGGTGGATTTGCGCAAGGACAAGCCGCACCAGCTCGATGACCAGCTCGAACAGCTATTCCTCGAAAAATCGATGACGAGTGCCAGCGCCTTCAACCGCCTGTTCGACGAGACGATGGCCGACCTGCGCTTCGAGATAGACGGCGCAAGCCTTTCGCTGGAAGTAACGCTCAATATGCTTCAGGAGCCGGAGCCGGAAACTCGCAAGAAGGCAGCACAGGCGCTCAGCACCACTTTCACCAATAATCTGCGGGTCTTCACCCTCATCACCAACACACTGGCCAAGGACAAGGATATTTCCGACCGCTGGCGCAAGTTCGAAGACATCGCCGACAGCCGCCATCTGGCAAACCGTGTGGAGCGCGAGGTAGTCGACGCTCTGGCTGCCGCCGTGAAAAATGCCTATCCGCGCCTTTCGCATCGTTATTACGCCATGAAGGCGAAATGGCTCGGCATGGAACAGATGAACTACTGGGACCGCAACGCGCCGCTTCCCGATACATCGAATACGATCATTCCATGGGATGAGGCGAAGGACACCGTGCTGTCCGCCTATGGCGATTTTGCGCCGGAGATGGCCGATATCGCCCGCCGTTTCTTCGATGAGCAATGGATCGACGCCCCCGCCCGGCCCGGCAAGGCGCCGGGCGCCTTCGCGCATCCGACCGTGCCTTCGGCCCATCCTTATGTCCTCGTCAACTATCTCGGCAAACCGCGTGACGTGATGACGCTTGCCCATGAGCTTGGCCACGGCGTGCACCAGGTGCTGGCCGGCGACCAAGGCGCGCTGATGTGCGCGACGCCGCTGACGCTTGCCGAAACTGCCTCCGTTTTCGGAGAAATGCTGACCTTCCGCAGATTGCTTGACGACACGAAGGACGTCAGGGAACGCAAGGCCATGCTCGCCCGCAAGGTCGAGGACATGATCAACACGGTCGTGCGACAGATCGCGTTTTATGAATTCGAACGCAAGCTGCACACCGCCCGCAAGCAGGGTGAGTTGACCTCCGAACAGATCGGTGAATTGTGGCTTTCCATTCAGGCCGAGAGCCTCGGCCCGGCGATCAAGATTTCCGAAGGGTATGAGACCTGGTGGACCTACATCCCCCATTTCATCCACTCTCCCTTCTATGTTTATGCGTATGCCTTCGGTGATTGCCTGGTGAACTCGCTGTATGCCGTTTACCAGAAGGCCGAGACCGGCTTCCAGGAGAAATATTTCGAGCTTTTGAAAGCAGGCGGCACCAAGCACCATTCGGAACTTCTGAAACCATTCGGCCTCGATGCGACAGACCCTTCCTTCTGGGACAAGGGTCTTGCCATGATCGAAGGGCTGATCGACGAACTGGAAGCGCTTGACAGCAAACAGGCCTGATTGCCTCCGAAAAATACCGATGACAGGCGACGAGCAAAGGCAATGAAACGCAAACCCGCCGATCTGACCTTGAGAGAAACGCTGCGCTGGGAGCCGCAATCGGGCTTTCAGCGCATTGACCAGCATATGCGCCGGCTATTGCGCTCAGCCGATGCGCTCGGTTTCCGAGCACCGGTCAACGCGGTTCAGGTACTGGAGAAGAAGGTGGGCGGCGAAAGTCCGCTCTGCGTGAAGCTGGTCATGAACTACAAGGGTGAGCTCGATATCGAAACGGCCGAGTTTCGGCCGTTGCAGGAGGGAACCGTCTGGCGGATCCGCATCGCGACGCAAACCAGGCTTGATTCCGCCGACACCTTCTATCGCCACAAATCATCGCGCCGGGAACCCTATGATGCCGCCCGCGCCGAATTTTCAGCCGGGGATGCAGACGAGGTTCTGCTGCTCAACGAGCGCGGCGAGTTGTGCGAGGGATCATCGACCAGCATCTTCGTCGAAATGCCGGACGGGCAATTGCTGACGCCGCCGCTCGACAGCGGTATTCTGCCGGGCGTCCTGCGTGCCGATCTCATCCGCCAGCGAAAGGCGCGCGGGCAGGCATTGAAGCCGGAGGATATTGCCGGTCGACGGCTGTTCGTGGGAAATTCGCTGCATGGGCTGATCGCGGCGGAGCTGGTCTAAACCGTCACCGCCAAAAGCCGGTCGCGGCCCTTTTCCTTGGCAGCGTAAAGCGCCTGATCGGCGCGCATGAAAACATCGTCGGCACTTTCTGCCATCCGATAGGTCGTCATTCCAGCGGAACAGCTATAGGAAAAATCCGGAAACTCGGCCAGAGGTCTGGAAAGACGCACCTTTTGCAGTAGCCGCTCGACGATCTCCCGGCTCTCAACAACCGAACTGCGCGGCAAGATGAGCATGAATTCCTCACCGCCGATCCTGCCAAAACAATCCACCCGCCGGACGACGGAATGGGCGATCCCGACAAAATCGCGCAGCACCGCATCGCCGCATTTGTGGCCGAAACGATCGTTGATGTGCTTGAAAAAGTCGATGTCGAGCGTGCAAAGGCAAAAGGGCGCTTCAAGCCCCTTGCCGACCCGCTCCACCTGCAGCGCGAGTTTGGCGAAAACAAAACGCCGGTTCGCCGTTCCCGTCAATTCGTCGGTCTGCGAGGCGCGCACCGCCAGATCCCGGTCCTGCCGCAGGGTTCTGTAGCCCTGGCGCAATTCGGTGACATCGCTTGCGACACACAGCATCCAGCCATCCTGCTGCACCGTCTCCGTCATCCAGAACCAGCGGCCGTCATACATGTCCATCTCGAAGGCACGATACGGCAGCTTGCCGCGCCGGGACTGCGCTGACAAAAGCCAGCCCTCGAAATCGCTGTTTCTGACGACCACGCCGGTTCGCAGACGGTGGTTCAAGCGCATGATTTCCGCCCAGGTCGAAAAATCATCGTCGGCAAGCTGAAAGCTCTGCCGAAACGACGGGTTGGCATGCCGCAACCGGTCTTCGGAATCGTAAAGTGCAATAAGAACGGGGGTGGCGCTCTGAAGCGCTGCGACACGCTCGATAAGACTATTCAACAGGCAACACTCCTGTGATGACGAAAAGCCCCCTTTTCGCCATCTTGCAAAAGCCCCCAAGCCCTAGGACATATACACGAAAAGAAGAACTTGATTATAAACGTAGTCTCTAAAATGCGAAGGGGAAGAATGCGGTCGGAAGGTCTCGACTTCAATCTCGCCAGATCGCAACCGCGCAGAACGGGATCACCACACACCAACCCGTCACAACTTTCGCATCCCGGGCTTGCGCCACCGTCATATGTCCGTCATGCACCTGCCCTTTATTGTGGCACGCTTTTATGATCTAGCTTACTTATTGGCTTAAAAAGGAAAAATGACGAATGACGGACGCAAACCATCCGATTTACGGCGATATTGACGGCCCCATCATCATGATCGGCTTCGGCTCCATCGGGCGCGGCACTCTTCCGTTGATCGAACGTCATTTCAACTTCGACAAGACTAGGCTCGTCGTCATAGACCCGCGCGAGGATATCGCAGCGTATCTGGCCGAGAGAAATATTCGCCATATCCGTACGCATCTGACCAAAGAAAACTACAAGGAGGTGCTCAAGCCACTCCTTAAAGGGGTTCAGGGTCAGGGCTTCTGCGTCAATCTTTCGGTCGATGCCGCATCCGTCGATCTGATGAGGCTCTGCCGCAAACATGGCATGCTCTACATCGACACCGTAGTGGAGCCGTGGCCCGGCTTTTACTTCGATGCAGACGCCGACAATGCCTCCCGTACCAATTATTCGCTGCGTGAGACCATGCTGAAAGAAAAGGCTCGGAAACCGGGCGGCACAACGGCCGTTTCCACCTGCGGTGCAAATCCCGGCATGGTGTCCTGGTTCGTAAAACAGGCGCTGGTCAATCTCGCCAAGGATAGCGGTCTCGACATCGAAGAGCCCCAACCGCATGACCGGCAGGCATGGGCAAAGCTCATGCAGCAGCTCGGCGTCAAGGGCGTGCATGTGGCAGAGCGCGATACGCAGCGGGCAAAAAATCCCAAGCCATTCGGCGCATTCTGGAACACCTGGTCCGTCGAGGGTTTTATCGCCGAAGGTTTTCAGCCCGCCGAACTCGGCTGGGGAACGCATGAAAACTGGATGCCGAAAAACGCGAAAAAACAAAAAAAGGGCAGCAAGGCAGCGATCTATCTCGATCAACCCGGCGCCAATACGCGGGTACGGACATGGTGTCCCGGACAAGGGCCGCAATATGGATTTCTGGTCACCCACAACGAGGCGATCTCGATTTCCGACTATTTCACCGTCCGCAATGACGATGGCAATCTGATCTACCGGCCCACCTGTCACTATGCCTACCACCCCTGCAACGACGCCGTCCTTTCCCTGCACGAACTTTTCGGTAATGGCGGCACGCCGCAGCCGATCCAGCATGTGCTTGGCGAAGACGAGCTTGTCGATGGTGCCGACGAGCTGGGTGTTCTTCTCTACGGCCATGACAAAAATGCCTATTGGTATGGCTCGCGGCTAACCTTGCAGGAGGCACGGGCGCTCGCCCCCAGCCAGAACGCGACCGGATTGCAGGTCAGCTCCGCGGTACTGGCCGGAATGGTTTGGGCGCTTGAAAATCCGCAGGCCGGCATCGTCGAGGCGGATGAAATGGATTATCGCCGTTGCCTTGAGGTGCAGCGTCCCTATCTTGGACCGGTCGAAGGACATTACACGGACTGGACGCCGCTTGACGGTCGCCCGGGACTGTTTCCAGACAATATCGACACCTCGGATCCCTGGCAGTTCCGCAACATCCTCGTGCGCTGAGGGCATGGCGTCTCATATTTGTCACGCAGGTGTTTTCATGACGGATGTCAGGAACCCGGGAGAGCAAACAACGTTGCCTTGAAATAAATAACGCTTCACGGCATGGTCGAAACATCAGGGTTTCATCGAATCGCAGGAGAACAGGCTCATGAACTTCAAGACAAGCGCTGCTTTGCTTTGTGCCGCAATCGCGGTGTCTTCATGCGTTGCGCCGGGTCCCTCCCAGCAGACGTCGATGGCACCCTCGCTTGCCCGCGGCCCGGCCGTGGATGGCCGCTGGATCGACCGCAACGGCATCGTATCGACATTCCAGAACGGTGCTTTCTCCACCCGTTCGACCGATACCAACACGCTTCTGGCATCAGGCACCTATGTTACGATTTCGCCGACGCTCTATGAAATCAACATGACGTCGCTGGTGCGCAACACGCAATCGCGCGTCAACTGCGCGCTCGTCTCCCCGTCACAACTGAATTGCACGACAGACAGCAACAGCCAGTTCTCGCTGTCTCGTCAGGGCTGATAACACAGACTTTTCAATGGTATGAGCTTTTAAAACGCACGCCTCAAGCGTGCGTTTTGCTTTATTGCGCCACTGTCACAATTTCCGCTTGCGGCAGCTGCCGCTAAATGGAAACATCGCGCTTTGAAAGACTGACATACTTTCAGACTAGAGAATGAGCACGGCCTGATGATGATCGACCGGCCAGGGCTTCCGCTTTGAACAGGAGAGAGGGACCATGAAGAAAATTTTGAGACTGAGTATGCTGAGCGTTTCAGCGATAACGCTTTCAGCCGGAGCGGCTCTGGCCGATTACGAACTCAACATTCTTCACATTAACGATTTTCACTCCCGTATCGAATCGATCAATAAATTCGACTCGACCTGCTCAGCGGAAGAGGAAGGCAAAAACGAATGCTTTGGCGGCGCCGCGCGCCTCTTGACCGCAATCAACCAGACAAGGGACGCGCTCAAGGCTCAAGGCAAGAACGTTCTCCTGCTCAATGCCGGCGACAATTTTCAAGGTTCTCTGTTCTACACCACCTACAAGGGTACCGTTGAAGCCGAAGTGCTGAACGCCATGAAGTTCGACGCCATGACCGTCGGCAACCATGAATTCGATGATAGCGAAGACGGACTTGCGGGCTTCCTCGACAAGGTTCAGTTTCCGGTCGTGACCGCCAATGTGGTTGCCAGCGCCGCCTCGAAAATCGGCGATCGCGTCAAGCCGTCCATCGTCCTTGAAGTCGGCGGCCAGAAAATCGGCATTGTCGGCGCTGTCGCCAACGACACGGCGGAACTTGCGACCCCCGGCCCCAATATCACCATTGCGGAAGATGTCGCGAAAATCAGCGAACAGGTGCAGAAGCTGAAAGGCGAGGGTGTCAACAAGATCATTGCCCTGACCCATGTCGGATATCCACGCGACCTCGAATTCATCGCGAAAATCCCGGATGTGGACGTCGTTGTCGGCGGCCACTCGCATACATTGCTCTCCAACACCGACCAGAAGGCCGAAGGGCCTTATCCGACACTCGTCGACAATCCCGGCGGCTACAAGGTTCCGGTCGTTCAGGCAGGGCAATACAGCAAATATCTGGGTGACCTGCGCGTCGTCTTCGATGACAGCGGCGTGGTCAAGGAAAGCAAGGGCGATCCGATCCTGATCGATTCATCCTTCAAACCCGACGAAGCAACGCTCAAGCGTATCGATGAACTGAAAGCACCAATCGAGGCGCTGAAATCGAAGGTCGTCGGCACTTCGGAAGGCCCGATCGAAGGTGACCGCAAGGTTTGCCGCGTCAAAGAATGCTCCATGGGTAATCTGGTAGCGGATGCGACCCTTGCCCGCGTCAAGGATCAGGGCGTCACCATCGCTTTCGCAAATAGCGGTGGCCTGCGCTCCTCCATCGATAGCGGCGATGTCTCGATGGGCGAAGTCCTGACGGTTCTGCCGTTCCAGAACACGGTCGCGACTTTCCAGCTGAAGGGCGAGGATATTCGCGCTGCCCTCGAAAACGGCGTCAGCCAGATCGACGATGGCGCGGGTCGTTTCATGCAGGTTTCAGGCATGAAATATTCCTTCGACCGCTCCAAGCCGGCCGGCAGCCGCGTTACTGCGGTCGAGGTCAAGGAGGGCGACGCTTTCGTGCCTCTCGACCCGGCAAAGACCTACACTGTTGCGGCGAATAATTACGTTCGCACCGGCGGCGATGGCTTCAAGGTATTCGCGACCAAGGCGATCAACGCCTATGACTTCGGCCCCAACCTCGAAGAGGCTGTAGCTGCCTATATTACGGCCAACAGCCCCTATAAGCCCTTCACGGACGGCCGCATCACCGAAGTGACGCCTGCCGGTTATGTGGCTCCGGCAAAGCCCGCTGCATCAGCGCCTGCCGCAACAGCACCGGCGGCAACTGCAACCGCTCCGGCCGCCACACCAGCCCCGGCTCCCGCAGCACCTGCTGCGACTGCACCTGCCACCACCACGCCGGCAGCGGCCGCGGCTGCCGCCAGCAAATATGTCGTCGCAAAGGGCGATTCGCTATGGAAGATCGCGGCGGAGAAGTATGGCGACGGTGCCCTTTGGACCAGGATTGCCAAGGCAAACACGCTGAAGCGTCCGAACCATATCGAAATCGGCGAGGAACTGGAGGTTCCGGCTCAATAAGCCGTGAACACATACAGACAGGGCAATTTGCCGCAGACGGGAAGCCGGCCTCGCACCATGAGGCCGGCTTCTTATTTTCCCTTTAAAAACAGATCATTACAGGCTGCGTTTTATCAAAAGACAATGCGTCCGTTACCGCACCTCGGAAATCACCTCTGCAGGTGGTTCAATCCTTACAAATTTCGTCTAGAACACGTGAACAAATTGACGGCACGAGCATATAGCTTGAGCATTTCCGGCAAAACCGCGTCACGGTTTGCGTCCGGCCATGTATAAAAACAAAAAATGGAGCGTTTCCGCCCTTTATCCCAAACGGAAACGTTCTCATGCAACCAGTACGAGTTCAGGGTGTCATTCATGACGACAGAATTATCCGCACTTCCCGTAGACCATCCCCGCGTAAGATTTGGCAAGGTTGGCGTTCTGCTTGTCAATCTTGGCACGCCGGATGGTACGGACTATTGGCCGATGCGACGTTATCTGGCGGAATTTCTGAGCGACAAACGCGTGATCGAATGGTCGCGCCTCTACTGGTATCCGATCCTGTACGGCATCGTCCTCAACAAGCGCCCGCAGAAGGTCGGCAAGGCCTATGAGGCAATCTGGAACCGCGATCGCAACGAAAGCTATCTGCGCACCTATACTCGCAGCCAGGGCGAACTGATGGCACAGGCGCTGAAGGATTTGCCGAATGTCGTCGTTGACTGGGCCATGCGCTACGGCCAGCCTTCCATCGCCTCGAAAATCGACGCGCTGAAGGAGCAGGGATGCGAGAAAATCCTGCTATTCCCGCTCTATCCGCAATATGCCGCATCGACCACGGCGACGGTGAACGACAAGGCTTTCGAACATCTGATGAAGCTGCGCTGGCAGCCCGCCATCCGCACCGTTCCGCCCTATCATGACGATCCTGCCTATATCGAGGGGCTTGCCGCCTCCGTCAAAAACCATCTGGCAACGCTGGACTGGGAACCCGAGATGCTGATCACCTCCTTCCACGGCATTCCGCAATCCTACTTCAGGAAGGGCGATCCCTATTATTGCCACTGCCAGAAGACCGCCCGTCTGCTGAAGGACGCGCTGGGACGGACCGAGAAGAACTTCATGATCACCTTCCAGTCGCGTTTTGGGCCAGAAGAATGGCTGCAGCCCTATACCGACAAGACCATGGAAAAGCTGGCATCCGAGGGCATCAAACGCATCGCCGTCATGAACCCCGGTTTCGTATCGGATTGTCTTGAAACGCTGGAGGAAATTGCCGGTGAGGCCGGAGAAATCTTCCTGCATAATGGCGGCGAGAAATTCACCCACATCCCGTGTCTCAACGACAGCGTCGAGGGTATGACAGTTCTCGAAAAGGTTGTACGACAAGAGTTGCAAGGTTGGGTGTAATCTTGCCATAACGATGCGGGTGTACGATCCCAAAAGGTTGTGGTGCTGGAGGAGGAAGTGATGATTGCATTGGGCGGTTTCGATATCGTCGTCATAGCGGCGGTTGTTTTGGTCATTCTGGTGCTCTTTGCCGGCATCAAGACCGTACCGCAGGGACATCGCTACACGGTTGAACGGTTCGGGCGCTACACCCGCACACTCGAGCCGGGCCTCAACCTCATCGTGCCGTTCTTCGAAAGCATCGGTTCGAAGATGAATGTGATGGAGCAGGTTCTGCATATACCGACACAGGAAGTTATCACCCGCGATAATGCCAGTGTCTCGGCTGATGCCGTCACTTTCTATCAGGTCCTCAATGCCGCACAGGCCGCTTACCAGATCACCAATCTGGAAATGGCGATTGAAAACCTCACCATGACCAACATCCGCTCGGTAATGGGCTCGATGGATCTCGATGAGTTATTGTCGAACCGTGATGCCATCAACGATCGCCTGCTGCGCGTGGTTGACGAGGCGGTGGGACCATGGGGTATCAAGGTTACGCGCATCGAGATCAAGGATATCGCGCCGCCGAAAGATCTCGTCGATTCCATGGCAAGACAGATGAAGGCGGAGCGTGAAAAACGCGCGCAGGTGCTGGAGGCCGAGGGCGCCCGCAATGCTCAGATTCTGCGCGCAGAGGGCGCAAAACAATCTGCCATTCTCGAGGCGGAAGGCCAGCGCGAAGCGGCGTTTCGCGATGCCGAGGCCCGCGAGCGTCTGGCCGAGGCCGAAGCCAGCGCCACCCGCATGGTGTCGGAAGCCATCGCTGCCGGCAATGTCCACGCGATCAATTACTTCGTTGCCCAGAAATATACCGAAGCGCTCTCCAATATCGGCACCGCCAAAAACTCGAAAATCGTGTTGATGCCGATGGAGGCTTCTGCGTTGATCGGCTCGCTCGGCGGCATAGGGGCAATCGCCCGTGACGTTTTCGGCGACAAGGGCGATGCACCAACCGCGCCCGCCGTCCCCGCATCTTCCCGCTCGGTGCCGCCGTCGCGGCCTTCGGCCCAGGCCATCAACGTTACAATTCCCGGTAATCCCTTCGGCTCTTCATCGGAGAAGTGACGATGCTGCAACGGCTTGCCACGGAACTGGGACCATGGAGCTGGTGGATTGCCGGCTTCATTCTGCTGGCTGCCGAGTTGGTCGCTCCGGGCGTGTTTCTGATCTGGATTGGCATTGCCGCGCTGGTGATCGGCGCGCTCTCCCTGCTGCTCTGGGATGCTGCATTCTGGGCGTGGCAATTGCAACTGGTGCTTTTTGCCGCCCTCTCCATCGCCTTCGCCCTGCTTGGCAGGAAATATTTCGGCAAAAACCGTGAGGCAAGCGACGAACCCTTCCTCAATCAACGGGAAGCAAGCCTTGTTGGACGCACAGCGACCCTGCAGGAGCCGGTTGTCGAAGGACGCGGCCGCATAAGGCTGGACGATACCTGGTGGTCCGTTAACGGTGAGGACATGCCAGCCGGAACACGTGTCAGGATCGCAGCTGCGCGTGGCCGCACCCTGACAATAGAGCCGCTCGACCGCCCATAGCGATCAGGCTACACCGATTCTCAACAGATCGTGGAAATGCACCAGCCCTATTGGTCGGTTATCGTCATCAACGACGATCAGCGCACCGATATGGAATTTTTCCAGCGTCGCGAGAGCGCTGGTCGCCAGCACCGATTTTTTGACCGTTTTCGGAGTACGGGTCATAATGTCGTCCACCGTCAATTCCGCGAGGTTGCGCGACAGGTTGCGCGCCATATCGCCCTCGGTGACGATGCCACACAGACGGCCATCCTCGTCCAGAATACCGACGCAGCCGAAATGCTTGCGGGAAAGAACACTGACTGCTTCCGGCATGGAAGTTCCCTTGCCGACTAGCGGCACCCGGTCGCCGGTATGCATGATATCGCTGACCAGCGTAAGGCCCGCGCCCAGTTTGCCGCCGGGGTGAAACACCTTGAAATCACCGGCAGTGAAATTGCGTGCTTCCAGAAGCGCAACGGCAAGGGCATCGCCAAGTGCCAGCTGCATCAATGTGGAGGTGGTAGGCGCAAGACCGAGCGGGCAGGCTTCCTGTTCATTGGGAACCAGAAGCACGATATCGGCTGCCTTCGCCAGCGATGCACTCTCCGAACATGTAAGTGCAATCAGCGGGATGGAGAAACGGCGCGAATAGTTGATGATGCTACGCAGCTCTGAACTTTCACCGCCTTTGGAGATCGCCAGCACTACGTCATCACCGCCGATCATGCCCAGATCGCCGTGGTTGGCCTCTGCCGCATGCACGAAAAACGCAGGCGTTCCCGTGGAGGCGAAGGTGGCCGCGAGCTTGGCGCCTATGTGGCCGCTTTTACCGACACCGGTGATGATGAGGCGGCCATTAGACTGGCCGATCGTCTCGATCGCCTTGCAGAAAGGTTGGGAAAGCCCGTTCCTGAGGGCCTCTTCAAGAGCGGCAAGGCCAGCCCTCTCCATCGAAATCGTCCGCACGGCGGATTCAATCGCATTGTCTTCAACCAGTTTGACGGCTCTCGTAATCATGGCCGACTGTTACTATTTCAACCGGAATAAGTCCACTCTACAGCCGAAAATCGCCGCTCTTTAGTGGCGCAGGTTCGGCGGAGAAATCTCCTCCATCGTTCCCATCCGCTTGAAAGGGATGTTCTCTTCATCGACCAGGTATCGCCCGACTGTCCTTATCCACGAGATAGAGCCGTCATCACGGCGCACGGCATATTCCTGATGGTAAAAGCTGGCGGCCTTGAGCGTCGTGAGCGCAGTTTCGATCACATGATTGCGATGGCCGATATCCACTTTTTCGAGCATCTGAAAAATGCTGATGCCCTGCATCGCCTGCCGCAAAGGAATGCCCAAGAGTTCAGCGCAGACTTCGTCTAGATAGAATCGGTCATTGGTAATATCCCAGCAATAAAAACCGACCTGCTTGACGTTCAAAACGGGATTCATGAAACGACGCTGTGACACAAAATAAAAATCAATTGGATTGCTAAAATAAAACGGATGAGTTCCACCCAATCATAGGGCGATTCCGTATCAAAATGAAACGTTTAAATCTGATCATATTCGAAATATTGGGCATCTCGGCAAATTTTCTTCAGTCGCGGTGCCGAAGCGGCCAGATCGAACGAGGAAGCCCCCCAGCTTTGCCGCAGCCACAGATGTGGTGAAATCGGGGAGGTCTTTATCAACTGTTAACCATAAAAATCCTATTGTTAAAGCGATATTAAAACTTGCGTCGCGTGTCTGGTCTCTTGGTCGTCCACTTCATCTGTCTGCCGCTCATTCGGCTTCAGGAAATGCTGAGACGAACTTTCGATCCGACATGGGCCAAATGCGCCGGGTGAAGAGGAATGATTGTGAAGGGCACCGCCACACGTCTGCCGACGTCGCGGAAAGCAGCAACCCTGCTGCTGCTTGCCTGTACGCTTCTCTACACCCCGGGAACTGTTTTCGCGCAAACAGCGGCCACGCGGCTGCCGGTCGCAGTTCCATCCGGCGATGCAACGCCGACAGAGAACCCCACAACGACAACTGAAAACGAGGCAAGCACGGTGCGAGCAGCACCGCCACAGCAACTATGGCGCCCCTCGACTAATCCGGGCGACCCGATCTCCGAACAGCAGGAAGAAGCGGGCCAGCCTTATGCCGACGCGGAAAACCCATATGAGCCAACGGTAGACGGCGGTGAAAACCCGCAAAGAGCCACCGAACCCGGACAAACCCCCGGCATCCGGCTCGGTACATTCCTGTTGCGGCCCTCGATCAGCCAGACGATCAATACGGAAAAGCAGACGAACACCGGCGGCCCTTCCAGACGTAACTACCTGACGACGGGTATTCGCGGCACGCTAACCAGCGACTGGTCCCGCCATGCGCTGACTGTAACAGGCGATGGCGCCTGGGAGAAAAATTTCGGCAGCAAGAATGGTGAAGAGCCGAGGGCGCGGATAGAAGCCGATCTGCGCCTCGATCTCGGCGAAGAAACGACGGCTAATCTCAAGGCGGGTTACGAATTCAGTCGTGAAGGCACCACGGACCCCAACGCTTTGACCGGCGCTGCCGTGCAGGGCGGAGAACACCGTTTCACGACCGGCGCATCGATCCAACGGGATTTCGGCAAGCTGCGCGGGCTGGCGGCGCTCGATCTGTCGCGTACGGTCTACACGGATGCAAAGGGCATAAACGGCCAGCCGATCAGTCTTAGCGATCGCGACCAGAACGGCGCGAACCTGCGCGGCCGCATCGGCTACGAATTGTCACCGGCCCTGATCCCGTTCCTCGAATTGAACGCGGGAACGACCAAATATGACAGGCGCCTGGACAATACCGGTTACGCACGGTCCTCGAATTCCTACGGCGCCAAAATTGGAGCCGAGGTCGATCTTGGCGAGAAGACCCGCGGCGAGGCCGCCATCGGCTATCTACGCAAGCAATATGACGACGACCGCATCGCTTCCATCGGCGCGCTGACACTGGACGGCGAACTGAACTGGTCGCCGCAGCGCGGCACCAACGTCAATCTTGGCCTGCGCACGACGATAGAGGATTTCGCCGGCGGACCGCAGGGCGGCTGGATTTCCTATCGGCTGGATGCCGGGCTGACCCATGAGTTGCGCAGCAATCTAGTCGCGCGGCTGACCGGGCAGATCGTGCACCGGACATTTCCCTCCTCCGATATCGAGGATGCTGTGGAATACACCGCAGGCGCTGGCTTGACCTGGGGGCTGAACCGCTATCTCGATCTGACGGCGGACGTTAGTTATCAGTGGACGCCGATTTATGACAGCAACGAACTGCGCGTCGGCGCGGGTCTTGTCCTGAAACGATAACGTCGCCCCAAACAGAAATCCCGGCGCGAAGGCCGGGATCCCGTTGTCCAGTTGGTAAATTACTTCAGTCCGTCGATAAGAGCCTTGATCGGCTCCTCGATTGCGGGGCGGATGTCAGAGCGTTCGAGCGCGAAAGCGACGTTGGCAAGAATGAAACCATCCTTGGCGCCGCAATCGAACGTCTGCCCGCGGAAATGATAGCCAGCGAATTCCTGGGACTTGGCAAGCGTCAACATGCCGTCCGTCAGCTGGATTTCGTTGCCGGCGCCCCGTTCCTGATTTTCCAGAATGTCGAAAATCTCAGGCTGAAGGATGTAGCGACCGTTGATGTAGAAATTCGAAGGTGCCGTACCCTTGGCAGGCTTCTCGACCATTTCAGTGATCTTGAAACCCTCGCCCACGGCGTTACCCACGCCGACGATGCCGTATTTATGCGTCTGATCGGGAGCGCATTCCTGCACCGCGATGACGTTGCCGGCCGTCTGGTCATAAAGTTCGACCATGCCCTTGAGGCAGCTTTTCTGTGAGTGCATGATCATATCAGGCAGCAGCACGGCGAAAGGCTCGTCGCCGACGATATCACGCGCACACCAGACCGCATGGCCAAGACCGAGCGGCACCTGCTGACGCGTGAAGCTTGCCGTGCCCGCCTTGGGCAGAAGGCCGGCCAGCAATGTAAGCTCGGCATTCTTGTTGCGCTCGCGCAGCATTTGTTCGAGTTCAAATTGAATATCAAAATAATCTTCAATCACCGCCTTGCCGCGGCCGGTGACAAATACAAAATGCTCGATGCCCGCTTCCGCCGCCTCGTCGACGACGTATTGAATGACCGGCTTGTCAACGACAGTGAGCATTTCTTTCGGAACCGCCTTGGTTGCGGGCAGGAAACGCGTACCCAGACCTGCGACCGGAAATACGGCCTTCCGAATTTTCTTATGTTCTACCACATATCCCTCCTGAGAGATAAAACTTGATCACAATCCCCGCACAGTGTTGTTATTTCAAAAATAACAACGTTTTGTAAAGGGTGACGCTACCATCTATTAATGGTAAAGAATTTGTTGACATTCTTTTGTTATGCATGACGACGCCCGATGCGTTTTCGCAATCGAAATGATATTCGAGAGAACGAAAGACTGACGATGACAAAGATGATCCTTTCAAATGTCCGCAAATTCGGCTGCATGATGGTTGCAGGTCTGGCGATCTCGCTGGCCCCCGTCTCGGCCCGGGCCGATGCTGGGTTCAAGCAGTGGATCAACCAGTTCTACGCAACAGCCGCGAAAGAAGGCATTAGCAAGGCGACCTACCAGAAAGCCTTTGCTGGTGTCAGCGAGCCGGATCCGGATGCGCTGCGCAAGGCGACCTTCCAGCCGGAATTCACCACCCAGATCTGGGATTATCTCGATTCCCGCGTCAACCCCTATACGGTGCGCATCGGCCGCGAGATGAAGATGAAGCACGCGACGACGCTCAACTGGATCGAGCGTAACTTCAACGTCGACAAACATATTATTCTCGCCATCTGGTCGATGGAATCGAATTACGGCGCGGTTCTCGAAAAACCGGAGCGCCTGCACAATATTCCGCAGGCACTGGCCACGCTCGCCTATTCCGACCCCAAACGCGCGAAGTTCGCGCGCACGCAATTGATCGCCGCACTCAAAATCCTGCAGGCAGGCGATGTCACGCCCAAGCAGCTGACGGGTTCCTGGGCGGGTGCGATGGGCCATACCCAGTTCATTCCGACCAGCTACCTGCTCTATGCTGTCGATGCGGACGGCAACGGTAAGCGCGACATCTGGCACTCGGTTCCGGACGCGCTGGCGACGGCCGCTAATCTACTCGCCAAGAACGGCTGGGAACCCGGCCGGACCTGGGGTTACGAAACAGCCGTGCCGCGTGGCGGCGCCCGTTATGAGGGGCAGACGAAGTCCATTGCGGAATGGACCAAGCTTGGCTTTGCCCGCCCGAACGGCAAGAATTTCACCCGCGGCTCCGATCGCGCCATGCTGAAACTGCAGGGTGGGGCAAATGGTCCAGGTTTCCTGATGATGAAAAACTTCTTCACCATCAAGAAATACAACGCATCCGACAGCTACGCGCTGGCCGTTGGCCTGCTTGCTGACGAGATCGCCGGTTATGGCGGCATGCAGCAGAAATGGCCGCGCCCGGACGGCACGCTGGATATTCGTGAAAAATTCGAACTCCAGACCCGCATGAAAGAACTTGGCTATTACGATGGCGAAGTCGATGGCAATTTCGGCTCCGGCTCGAAGGCGGCGATCAGCGCCATCCAGTCGCGCATGGGTCTGGAAACCGACGGTCAGCCGTCGCAGCGATTGCTGAGAGCACTGCGGAATTGATAATATGCCGGTGAATTCGGCGGCGGTCTTCAACGCCGCCGAAGCATCCGGAAGGATCGATGTCATGAGTAGGAAACCTGCGGCGAAAAGCACAAGGACGGGCTGGCGCATCTGCGCCATCATTCTTTGTGCTGTCTTGTGCACGCCGCTTGTCCCTTCGCAAACCTTCGCCCAGGAACAGCGACGCACCCTGTTCGAAATGCTGTTTGGCCGGCCCGTGGGCCGGGAGGACACGCCCGGCCGCGAATACCAGCCCCGCAGTCGCCGGGATTTCCCGGCTGCCCCGCGTGAAAAATCAGTCACCCGCCCGCAACCCGCAAGAAAAGCGCCTTCGGTGGTTCAGATGCGAACCATAAAACCGGAGCCTACCGCCAAGCTTGAAAATGCCAGGCGTGTTCTGGTCGTCGGTGATTTTCTGGCCGGTGGGATGGGGGAAGAATTGGTCAATGCCTTCGCCAGCTCTCCGGGAATCTCGGTCGATGTGCGCGCGAATGGTTCTTCGGGCCTCGTACGCACGGATTATTACGACTGGTTCGCCAATCTGCCGCAGTTCATAACCGAAACAAATCCCGCCACCATCGTCATCATGATGGGATCGAACGATCGCCAGCAGATGCAGATCGGCGATACCAGGGAAAAATTTGGCACCGATGTCTGGTTCAAGGAATATGAGCGGCGGATCGATGAACTTCTGACCCTTGCCGGCCGGCCGAAGGTACCGCTGCTGTGGGTTGGCCTGCCGGCCTTCCAGTCAACCTCACTCTCGGCCGATCTCGTCGGCTTCAACCGGCTTTATCGCAGCCATATCGAAAAATACGGCGGCGAATTCGTCGATGTCTGGGACGGCTTTGTCGACGAGGCCGGTAAATTTGTCATCACCGGCTACGACATGAACGGCCAGCAGGCCCGTCTGCGTGAGGCAGATGGCGTCGGCATGACGCAGGCCGGCAAACGCAAGCTTGCTTTTTACGTCGAGAAATTCGTGCGCAGGCACCTCGACAGCGCCGGACCGGACCTCGTGAAACTGGACGGCAGCAATTTGCCTGCACTCACCTCCCTGCCCGCGCTTGGCATCGACGCGGGACAGGTGCGCACCCAGCCGATCAGCCTGACCGATCCGAACCTCGATGGCGGTGACAAGCTGCTTGGCGATGTCCCTTCGACGGCCGTATCGACACGTGTCTCGGTGGTGGAATCGCCACGCGAACGGCTGACCAAGCGGGGCGAGATGGCCGATGCACCGGCGGGTCGTATCGATGACTACCGGATTGTCCCGGATACTGCTCAGGCCCGACAGTAGCCACTTCTCCGCCGTCGCTACGGCTCGAACCGGCGTAATGTTGAGGCAACCCGGCAATGGCAGGATAAATTCAGCTTTGCAGCAAATGCGGGGTCGGCCAATTGCCCTCCCCTGCCCGCGTCTTACTGCACGGTGATATTTATCCGATGCCCCCGCGCCCCTTCCTCTCCGGGAAGGCGTACGCCAGACACTGCCGAGAACAATTCATGCGCCTGCTGCTTGTTGAAGACGAACGCGAAATGGCAGCAGCCCTTTCCGCCGCCCTGCACCGGTTCGATATCATCGTGGACAATGTCGGCACGCTCGATCTTGCCCGGCATGCGATCATGGACGGTGTTCACGATCTTGTCGTACTCGACCGGCAATTGCCCGATGGCGATGGCATCCAGCTTGTAGAAGATCTGCGTCTGCTGCCCGTCACACCGCCCGTCATCGTGCTGACAGCGCAAGGCACGCTTGCGGATCGGGTAAACGGCCTGAACCTTGGTGCGGACGATTATCTGGCCAAGCCCTTCGCTGTCGAGGAACTCCTTGCTCGCATCCGCGCCCTGATGCGCCGGCCGGCCGGCAGCGTGACGATGACGGCGAAACTGGGCAAGCTGGAATTTTGCTTCGAAACCCGCGAAGTCCGCATCAAGGGAGAGTTTATTCCCCTGACCAGACGCGAATTGCTGATCCTTGAAGCCCTGTTGCGTCGGCAGGGCAGAACGGTGCTGCGATCGGTACTGGAAGAGGCGGTTTATAATTTCGACGATGAAATCCAGTCGAATGCGCTTGATTCCCATATCTCCCGTCTGCGCCGCAAATTGCAGGCAGCGGATGCGGGTCTGGAGGTTCACGGTATTCGCGGCGTCGGTTATCTGCTGAGGGCGGCCTCATGAAATCGGCCGGAAGGAAATCGCTCAAGCGACGCCTGACCATTCAATTGCTGCTTTTCCAGATCGGCAGCCTTTTCATCGTCACTGCCGCCTTCGTCGCTTACCTGTCCAGCGGCGCCTCTGGCAGCGCCCTTCTCAGCCCGGCAGCGGCCCAGATTACAGCCAATGCCATCATGCGTGACAAGGATGGCCGGCTGATGCTTGACGAAACAAATGAATTTGTCGAGCTGCGCGACAGCATGCCCGGTTTCTGGTTCGTTGCAGTCAGCGAGAAAGGTGAGATCGTGCAGGGTGGGCCGGTGCCTGAGGCCTTTAGCAACATGGATCAACAGCTTAGCGACGTCAAAGTGTCGGACGTACGCGATGCGGCATTGTCCTACTCCTATCTTGCTGTCTTGAGAATCGCCGTCGTGCGTCGTGCATCGGGACCGGCGGGCGAATTCGTTATGGTCGGCAAGGGCGGAGCCTTCAGTATGGCATTCCCCGTCCTACTGTTCTCCAACATACTGATCATGCCGATCCTCCTTATCATGTCCATTGTGACAATCGTGACCATTCCATGGATCATCCGTCGGGAATTTTTCGCACTTTCCGCTATTGCGCGAACGGCGGAAAGCATCGACATCGACAAGCGCGGATATCGATTGCCGGATGGCGATATTCCATGGGAGGTGCAGCCGCTCGTGCATGCCGTCAACGGCGCGCTGAAACGGCTGGACGATGGTTACGAGCGGCACAAGCGCTTCATTCTCGACGCCGCCCATGAATTGCGGACCCCTGTCGCCATTCTCCAGACCCGTGTCGAAACGTTGCTGGACGGACCGGACCGGAGCCGGATATTAGCCGATGCCAGCCGCATCGCCGTGCTTGCCGAACAGTTGCTCGATCTGCAACGACTTGGCGGGCAAAAGGCGCCGCTTATTCCACTAGATCTTGTTGGCCTCTGCCGGTCTGTCGTCGCTGATATGGCGCCGCTTGCAATCTCTCAAGGCTACGAACTTTCGTTCGAGCCGGACGAAGAGCCGATCCTCGCCCTTGCCGATGACGCCTCGCTGCAACGCGCCCTGATGAACGTCGTGCAAAACGCCATCGAACATGGCGGTAATCGCGGAACGATCACCATAAAAGTGGGGGCCAACCGCGTGATCGACATATCCGACCAAGGCAACGGAATTCCCGAAGAGGACCGGGAAGCCGTGTTTGACGCATTTCACCGGTTGATACCGAAGGATCGCGGTACCGGGCTCGGTCTCAACCTCGTGCAGGAAATCGTCCGCTACCATGGAGGCGAGATCACCATCAGTGATTCCCCATCCGGCGGCGCCTCCTTCCGCATCAGCCTTCCTTATTGCTGAAACGAATCCTGTCTTCGGACACCACGTAATGTCATTGCAATTCTCAGGCGCGATATGTTGCCGTCCCCCTGAATGCGACACCTCCATCGCGTTTCAGTTCTCCAGTCAAACGAAAGGCCTGTTGTGAAACACAACAGGCCTTTCCGTTTTCGTTACGACGGCTTGCGCCGCGTCAACTCGCTCAGCGCGGAAGGACGGTTGCGCCCATCAGCTCTTCGTCGATAGCGCGTGCCGCCTGACGGCCTTCGCGGATTGCCCAGACCACCAGCGACTGGCCACGGCGAACGTCGCCTGCCGCCCACAGCTTGTCGACCGAGGTCTTGTAGTCCGTTTCGTTGGCGATCACGTTGGTGGAACCGCGACGATCGGTGTTGAGCGACAGCTTGCCATCCATTTCCTTCAGCACGCTATCGGTGAAAGGACCGGAAAAACCGATGGCGATGAAGGCAAGATCAGCCTTGATGATGAATTCCGTACCGGCAATGGGCTTGCGCCGGTCGTCCACCTGACAGCACTTCACACCCGTCAAAACGCCGTCTTCACCGACGAATTCAAGCGTGGCCACCTGGAACTCGCGAACGGCGCCTTCTGCCTGCGAAGAAGAGGTGCGCATTTTCGTTGCCCAGAAGGGCCATACGGCGAGCTTGTCTTCCTTTTCCGGCGGCATCGGGCGGATATCGAGCTGAGTGACTTTAACCGCACCCTGACGGAAGGCCGTGCCGACGCAGTCAGACGCCGTATCGCCACCGCCGACGACGACGACATGCTTGCCGCCGGCGAGGATCGGATCGGCCGGCCAGCCGATGCTGTCGATGTTTTCGCGGCCAACGCGGCGGTTCTGCTGCACGAGATAGGGCATGGCGTCATAAACGCCATTGAAATCGGCGCCACCGATGCCGGCCGGGCGCGGGGTTTCCGAACCGCCGCAATAAAGAACCGCATCGTGATCAGCCAGAAGCGCTTCGACCGTTACATCCACGCCGACGTTGACGCCGCAATGGAAGGTAACACCTTCACCCTTGATCTGCTCGACACGGCGGTCGATGAAGTTCTTCTCCATCTTGAAATCCGGAATACCGTAACGCAGCAAACCGCCGGGCTTCGATTCACGCTCGTAAACGTGGACCTCATGACCGGCGCGGCCAAGCTGCTGCGCTGCCGCCATGCCGGAAGGACCGGAACCGATGATGGCGACCTTCTTGCCGGTGTGGATCGTCGCCGGCTTCGGCACGATAAAGCCCAGCTCGTAGGCCTTGTCGGCAATCGCCTGCTCGACGGTCTTGATGGCGACCGGCGCATCCTCGAGGTTCAGCGTGCAGGCTTCCTCGCAGGGTGCCGGACAGACGCGGCCGGTGAATTCCGGGAAGTTGTTGGTGGAATGGAGGTTGCGGATCGCCTCTTCCCAATTGTTGTTATAAACCAGATCGTTCCAGTCGGGGATCTGGTTGTGCACGGGACAGCCCGTCGGGCCGTGACAGTAGGGAATGCCGCAATCCATGCAGCGCGCCGCCTGCTTCTGCACCTCGGCATCCGACATCGGAATGGTGAATTCGCGGAAATGGCGGATACGGTCCGATGCGGGCTGATACTTGCCCACCTGCCGGTCGATCTCAAGAAAACCTGTAACCTTGCCCACGTTTATGTCCTCACATCAAAGCGGAGCGCCTGTCGGGCCCCAGTACCAGTAAGCGAAACCGAAAGCCGCCCCCAATACGATGAATTCAAATCCGGTCTCGCCGCTTGTCCAATAGATCACCATTGGAACGGCGACCGCGATCATCAGCGAGACCAGTTGGTGTAGTATCCTCACGCGGCGGATTATTCCGCCGCGACGCCCATGCGCATGCGCTCCATTTCCTCAAGCGCACGACGGTATTCGACCGGCATGACCTTGCGGAATTTCGGACGGAACTCGCTCCAGCGGTCGAGTATATCCTTGGCGCGTGCAGAGTTGGTGTAGTGGAAGTGATTGGAAATCAGCTGGTAGAGCCGCTCCTCGTCGTGCCGCGTCATGTCCTCGGAGACGTCAACGCGTCCCTTGTGCATGAGGTCGCCACCGTGATGGTGCAGCTTCTCGAGCATGTCGTCCTCTTCCGGAACCGGCTCCAGCTCGACCATGGCCATGTTGCAGCGGGTGGCGAAATCGCCCTTCTCGTCGAGAACGTAAGCCACGCCACCGGACATGCCGGCCGCGAAGTTGCGGCCCGTCTCGCCGAGCACCACGACAATACCGCCCGTCATATATTCGCAACCGTGGTCGCCGACACCTTCGACAACCGCGACCGCGCCGGAGTTGCGCACTGCAAAGCGCTCACCCGCAACACCGCGGAAATAGCACTCGCCGGTGATGGCGCCGTAAAGAACGGTGTTGCCGACAATGATCGAGTTTTCCGCGACGATACGGGTGTTTTCCGGCGGGCGCACGATAATGCGGCCACCCGAAAGACCCTTGCCGACATAGTCATTGCCGTCACCCACCAGATCGAAGGTGATGCCGCGAGCGAGAAACGCGCCGAAGGACTGACCGGCCGTGCCGCGCAGCGTCACGTGGATCGTATCGTCCTTCAGACCCTTATGGCCCCAGCGCTTGGCAAGCGCGCCTGACAGCATGGCACCGGCGGAACGGTCGACGTTCTTGATCGGCACTTCGAAAACGACAGGCTCGCGGTTTTCCAGCGACGGTAGCGACTTCTCGATCAGCTTGCGATCGAGAATATCGTCGATCGGGTGCTTCTGACGCTCGGTCCAGAAGGTTGCCTCCTTGGGAGCCTCTACCTTGTGGAAGATGCGGCTGAAATCCAGACCCTTGGCCTTCCAGTGCGCCAGCATCTCATCCTTTTCGAGGAGTTCGGAAGCGCCGATGATCTCGTCCAGCTTGGTAACGCCAAGCGAGGCGAGGATTTCGCGCACTTCTTCAGCCACGAAGAAGAAGTAGTTGATGACGTGTTCCGGCGTGCCCTTGAAGCGCTTGCGCAGAACCGGGTCCTGCGTTGCGACGCCGACGGGGCAGGTGTTCAGATGGCACTTGCGCATCATGATGCAGCCCGCAGCAATCAGCGGCGCGGTGGCAAAGCCGAATTCATCCGCACCAAGCAGCGCGCCGATGATGACGTCGCGGCCGGTCTTCAGACCACCATCCACCTGCAGCGCGATGCGCGAACGAAGGCCGTTCAGCACCAGCGTCTGCTGGGTTTCAGCAAGGCCGATTTCCCAGGGCGAACCGGCATGCTTCAGCGACGTCAGCGGCGAAGCACCGGTGCCGCCATCGAAACCGGCGATGGTGATATGGTCGGCGCGCGCCTTGGCGACACCCGCCGCAACTGTGCCAACGCCCACTTCCGACACCAGCTTCACAGAAACATCTGCTTCCGGGTTGACGTTCTTCAGGTCGTAGATCAGCTGCGCCAGATCTTCGATGGAGTAGATATCGTGGTGTGGCGGCGGCGAAATGAGGCCGACTCCCGGCGTGGAGTGACGGGTCTTTGCAACCGTGGCATCCACCTTGTGGCCGGGCAGCTGGCCGCCTTCGCCGGGCTTGGCACCCTGCGCGACCTTGATCTGCAACATGTCGGCATTGACGAGATATTCCGTCGTCACACCAAAGCGGCCGGATGCGATCTGCTTGATGGCGGAACGCTCGGGGTTCGGCTTGCCGTTCAGAAGCGGCATGTAACGGTCGGATTCTTCGCCGCCTTCGCCGGTGTTGGACTTGCCGCCGATGCGGTTCATCGCAATCGCAAGCGTGGTATGCGCCTCGCGGCTGATCGAGCCGAAGGACATGGCGCCCGTCGAGAACCGCTTGACGATATCGACCGCCGGTTCGACGTCGTCGATGGAAACCGGCTTGCGGCCGAGCGCTTCCGCCGATTTGACCTTGAACAGGCCGCGAATGGTGTTCATGCGCAGCGCCGTCTCATTCACCATGGCGGCAAATTCACGGTAGCGCTCCTGGCTGTTGCCGCGCACGGCGTGTTGCAGCGAGGCGACGGCATCCGGCGTCCAGGCGTGGCTTTCGCCGCGCATGCGATAGGCATATTCGCCGCCGATATCGAGCGTGTTGGCAAGGATCGGATCCTTGCCGAAAGCCGCCGTGTGGCGCGTTACGGTTTCTTCGGCGATCTCGGTCAGACCCACGCCCTCGATGGAGGTGGCGGTGCCGAAGAAATACTTCTCGACGAATTCCGACGACAGGCCGATGGCGTCGAAAATCTGCGCGCCGCAATAGGACTGGTAGGTGGAAATGCCCATCTTGGACATGACCTTGAGGATGCCCTTACCCACTGCCTTAATGTAGCGATAGACGACTTCGTCGTCCGACACTTCCTTCGGGAAGGCGCCGTGCTTGTGCATGTCGAGCAGCGTGTCGAAGGCGAGGTAGGGGTTGATCGCCTCCGCGCCATAGCCAGCGAGCAGACAGAAATGATGGATTTCGCGCGGTTCGCCGGTTTCAACGACGAGGCCGACCGAAGTGCGCAGACCCTTGCGGATCAGGTGGTGATGCACGGCAGCCGTCGCCAGCAGCGCGGGGATCGCAATCCGGTCCGGGCCAAGCTGGCGGTCGGACAGAACGATGATGTTGTAACCACCGCGAACAGCGGATTCAGCCCGCTCGCACAGGCGGTCGAGCATATCAGGCATGCCTTCGGCGCCGCGCTCCACATCATAGGTAAAGTCGAGCGTCTTGGTATCGAAACGGTCTTCGGTGTGGCCGATGGAGCGGATCTTTTCCAGATCGCCATTGGTGAGGATCGGCTGGCGCACTTCCAGACGCTTGGCACGGGCCGCACCCTCGTGATCGAGAAGGTTCGGGCGTGGGCCAATGAACGAAACGAGGCTCATCACCAGTTCTTCGCGGATCGGATCGATCGGCGGGTTGGTGACCTGCGCGAAGTTCTGCTTGAAATAGGTGTAAAGCAGCTTGGACTTGTCCGACATCGCCGAAATCGGCGTATCGGTACCCATCGAGCCGATGGCTTCCTGGCCCGTTGTTGCCATCGGCGACATCAGGAGCTTGGTATCTTCGCTGGTGTAACCGAAGGCCTGCTGGCGATCGAGCAACGACACGTCACGCCGCAGCGCCCGCGGCTCCACCGGCTTCAGATCCTCAAGAATGAGCTGGGTACGGTCTAGCCAGGTGCGATAGGGGTGCTTGGCAGCAAGCTCGTGCTTCACATCCTCGTCGGAAATGATCGAGCCCTTTTCCATGTCGATCAGCAGCATCTTGCCGGGCTGCAAACGCCACTTCTTGATGATGCGTTCTTCCGGAACCGGCAGCGTGCCGGCTTCGGATGCCATGATGACGCGGTCGTCGTCGGTGACGAGATAGCGCGCCGGACGCAGACCGTTACGGTCGAGGGTTGCGCCGATCTGCTTGCCATCGGTGAAGGCAACGGCGGCCGGGCCGTCCCACGGCTCCATAAGCGCGGCATGATATTCGTAGAAAGCCTTGCGTTCAGCCGACATGGACAGGTTGCCCGACCAGGCTTCCGGGATCAGCATCATCACGGCGTGGGCCATGGAGTAACCGCCGCGCACGAGGAATTCGAGCGCGTTGTCGAAGCAGGCGGTGTCCGACTGGCCTTCATAGGAAATCGGCCAGAGCTTGGAGATATCGTCACCGAACAGCGCCGACGAAACAGACGCCTGACGCGCCGCCATCCAGTTGACGTTGCCGCGCAGCGTGTTGATCTCGCCGTTATGGGCGACCATGCGATAGGGATGCGCGAGCTTCCAGGACGGGAAGGTGTTGGTGGAGAAACGCTGGTGCACTAGCGCAACCGCGGATTCGAAACGCGGGTCCGCCAGATCCTTGTAATAGGCCCCAACCTGATAGGCGAGGAACATGCCCTTGTAGACGATGGTGGAGGAGGACAGCGAGACGGGATAGAAATCCTGCGTTTCCTTACCGCCGCCCTCGTCGTAGATGCGGTTGGAGAGAACCTTGCGGATCAGGAACAGCTTGCGCTCGAAGTCATGATTGGTCGCGGCATCGCGGCCGGCGCCGATGAAAACCTGAACATGGTGCGGTTCGGTGCCAGCGATATCGGGTGCCTTGGAAAGGGAAGAATTATCGACTGGCACGTCGCGGAAGCCGAGGAACTGCTGTCCCTCCTCGCCGATCACGTCGACAATGACCTTCTTGTAGTGATCGATACGGGACGGATCGCGCGGCATGAAGATGTGGCCAACGGCATATTCGCCAGCTTTCGGCAGCGTCACACCCTGGCTCGCCATTTCCTCGCGGAAAAAGCGGTCGGGGATCTGCACGAGAATGCCCGCACCATCGCCCATCAGCGGATCAGCGCCGACAGCACCGCGATGCGTCAGGTTTTCAAGAATGAACAGGCCGTCCTTGACGATCTGGTGGGATTTCTGACCCTTCATATGGGCAACAAAGCCGACGCCGCAGGCATCGTGCTCATTGCGCGGATCGTAAAGACCCTGCTTTTCCGGCAGGCCGCCCGCGAAACGCCCCTTCGCAGAAACGGGTGCGGCCGCAGCCGCGGTGGGACAGTCTGTGGTCAGGGTTGCGGCGACGTTGTCTGCCTGCAGCTTGTTTGTCATTTTCGTCCCTCCTGCAAAATTACTTGCATGGTTTCATGCGAAGATCCGGCTCGACACGAATTTCGCTTTCCGAAAAATCCGCATTCAATCCGGCTCGACCAAATTTAGGACAGCAAAGCTGTCTCAATTCGGGAGAATTTTGGCAGAAACCCGCGGGTTTAGCAAGGGTGCGAATCCAATTAGTCGCAGTGCCGATTTGCAGCGAAGTTTCGATACTGACCCATTGCGCGAAACTTTCTTGTCACAAAACGCTTCGGGCCGTTGCTTTCATTGCCGGATTTGCCAACCGCGAGGTTAGGTCCTAGAACTTTGCGGGTCATCGTCAACGCATTCCCAACACCAGCACAACAGCCATCGGAAAGCTTTCAGAGATGTTTTTTGCCTCAGACAACTGGGCCGGCGCCCACCCTGCCATCAACGAGCGCCTTTCGCGGGAATCCACCCGATTTGCGGCTGCCTATGGCACCAGCGCCCTCGACCTTTCCATAGAAAAGCGCTTCAATGAAATATTCGAACGCGAAGTGGCGGTGTTTTTCGTCGCCACAGGTACGGCGGCCAATTCTCTTTCGCTGGCAAGCATTGCCCGCCCCGGCGGCCTGACCTTCTGTCATTCCGAAGCCCATGTGATCGAGGATGAATGTGGAGCGCCGGATTTCTTCTCCGGCATGCGCATGGTTGCCGTCGAGGGACCGAACGGCAAAATGCTGCCGGAAAATCTGATCGAGCGCATTTCGCGCTATCCGCAGGACGCCGTTCATCACGGACGCGCCGCAGCGGTTACGATGACACAGGCAACCGAGGCCGGTACTGTCTATACGCTCGATGAAATCGACGCGATTGCCAAAATCGCCAAGGAGAACGGCCTGCCGCTGCATATGGACGGCGCACGCTTTGCCAATGCGCTTGCCGCACTCGGCACCACGCCCGCCGAAATGACCTGGAAACGCGGCGTTGATGTGCTCTCTTTCGGTGGCACGAAAAACGGCTGCTGGTGCGCGGAAGCGATCGTGTTTTTCGACCCCGCGCTCGCCAAAGACTTCGCCTTCCTGCGCAAGCGCACCGCCCAGCTTTTTTCGAAGTCGCGCTTCATCGCCGCACAATTCGAAGCCTATCTGCAGGACGATCTCTGGTTGGGTCTCGCAAGCCACGCCAATGCCATGGCCAATCGGCTGCGCGCCGGCTTCGCCTCGCTTAACAGTGCCCGTCTGGCATGGCCGACCACTGCAAACGAGGTTTTCGCCATTCTGCCGAAGGCTGCCGCTGAAGCGGCAACGGAGAAAGGCGCGAAGTTCTACGACTGGCTGGTGCCCCGCGATATGCCGGAAAAGGTCGGAAAGGACGAGGTGCTGATCCGCATGGTCACCAGCTTCGCAACGACCGAGACTGATGTCGACGACTTCCTGTCGATCTGCGCCGCCGTCTGACAAAACATTCGGGGGCGCCGTGTCGTAACGGCGCCCTCAAACCTCCTGCAGCCGGTAGCCGACACCGGTTTCCGTGAGGATATAGCGCGGCTGATCCGGAATTTTTTCGATCTTCTGGCGAAGCTGGCGTACATAAACGCGCAAATATTGCACGTCGGTCAACTCGTCCCACACATGCTCCAGCAGGAAACGGTGCGTCAGCACCTTGCCCGCATGCTGGACCAGAACCCGCAGAATATCATATTCCTTGGGCGAGAGTTTCACCTCCCGGTCCTCCACCTTGACGATGCGTCTGACGAGATCGACCGAAAGATCACCGGTATGAAACACCGGTCTCTCACCCTGGCTCTGAAGGCGATGGCGCAGGGCGACACGAATGCGGGCAACAAGCTCGTTCATGCCGAAAGGCTTGGTGATGTAATCGTCGGCACCCAGCTCCAGCGCCTTGACGATACCCGCCTCATCAGTGCGGCTGGAAAGAATGATGACGGGTAGGGAAAGCCCCTCGCCCCGCCATTTCTCCAGAAGCTCGTGTCCCGACATATCCGGAAGACCGAGATCAAGGACCACGAGATCGGGCTTGTCCTCGTTCATCAACTCCATCGCGACGCGGGCATTCATCGCCTCGCTGACCGCATAGTCCTGCGTCGAGAGACCGACCCGCAAAAGTTTGCGGATCGGCGGTTCATCGTCGACGATCAGAATGCGAACGGCGGAATTGGTCATTGCCGATCTCCTTCAGCCCTAGTCATGATTCAGCACCGGCACTTCGGCGGGAACGGGCAGGCTTATGGTAAATTGCGCGCCCGTGCGACCTGATCTGTTTTCAGCGCGAATAGATCCACCCATGGCCTCGATAAACCCCTTGCAGATGGATAGCCCGAGGCCGGTCCCGGCCTGCACATGGTCCGCCTTGCGCACACGGTAGAAACTGTCGAACACCCGCTCGGTATCATCAGGGGGAATACCCGGCCCCTCGTCGGCAACGGACAGGAAGACATGCCTGCCCTGCCGCCACCCGCGAATCTGGATTACGGTTTGTTCGGGCGCATATTTGGCGGCATTGTCGATCAGATTGAACAGAACCTGCTCAAAAAGCACCGGATCGACCTTCAGCATCGGCAGATCGGAGGGAATGTCCAGAACGATCTCGTGCCTGACAATTATTTTCGCCGCGCGTGAAAGCGCTGTTCCGACCATATCGCCAACAAAGTGCAGTCCGTAATTCGGCTCCATCGCGCCCGAACCGATCCTCGTCATATCGAGCAGGTTGGAAATGAAGCGGTTCAGCCGTTCGGATTCCTCGACGATGGTTAGAAGCAGTTCGGTGCGCGCCTCGAGCGGAATGTCGTCGGCGAAATCCTTCAGCGTTCCGGCGGAACCCAGAATGGCGGCGAGCGGCGTTTTCAGGTCGTGGGAGATGGAGGTCAAAAGCGCGGTGCGCAGCCGGTCGGTTTCCGCCGCAAGCCTTGCCCGATCGACATCCGAAACCAGCTGGATGCGCTCGATGGCAAGTGCCGCCTGATCCGCCAGCGCATCGAAAAGCCGCTGCTGCTCAGGTGTGAAAAGCGGGCCAAGCCGGTCGTCGTCCAGCCCCACCACCCCGACGGCGCCGCTGCCGGTGCGCAGCGGCAGATAAAGGCGTTTGGCACCCGGGAGCGTATCGGCGCCCCGGCCTGCAGCCTTGTTGTGTTCCCAGGCCCAGTGTGCGGCCGCAATGTCCGCATCCACGAGCGTGTCATCGGGCGGATAGCCCGCCTTGACGGTGATCGAATTGTTTT
The DNA here is from genome assembly GCF_001950375.1 of Rhizobium sp. TBD182. Classification (NCBI taxonomy): domain Bacteria; kingdom Pseudomonadati; phylum Pseudomonadota; class Alphaproteobacteria; order Hyphomicrobiales; family Rhizobiaceae; genus Rhizobium; species Rhizobium sp. TBD182. Next base: position 624,093 of record NZ_BDLN01000002.1, read on the forward strand.
CGGGCAGAAGCAGGACGACCCTGACTTTCAGCATCGACGCCATCTGGAACGCGGTTGCCCACAATACGTCATCCAGCGTGCCGGTAACCGCGAGTTTTTTGGAAAAAAGGTACAAATCTTCCGTGGTTCGCGCACGCATCCGTGCAGCTGCGGCCTGCCGCTGCACCGCCGCAGTCAGATTTGAGGCGACAAGCGCCACACCGAGATAGAACAGCAGCGCCACGACGCTTTCGGGATCGCGGACAGTCAGGGTATAACGCGGTTCAAGAAAGAAAAAATTGAACGCAAAGGCACCAAGCAGGGAAGCATAAAGGCCAGGCCCCAGCCCTCCGCGCACGGCTGCCGCAAAAACCGCCATCAGGAACACCAGCGCCAGATTTTGAACATCAAGGGCTTGGTCAAGCACGATGCCGGCCACGATTGCCAGTCCGACAAACAGGGTGCTGTTGAGATAGGGCAGTATCGAAAACCGCGATTGAGCCGTTGCCGGTTTCACGGTCTGGACCGGCTTCTCCACGTTTTTGTCGCCGGAAATGACATGCACGCTGATATCGCCGGCATGGTCTATCAAATCATGCGTCAGCGAACGCTGCAGAATTCTCTGCCACCACGACCTTCGGGGACGGCCGATGATGATGTGGGTGAAGTTATTGGCGTTGGCATAGGATATGATTTCGTGCGTCAGGTCGAGCGCCGGCAGGGTTACTGTCTCGCCGCCCAACTGCTGCGCGAGCCGCATGGTGCCGGCCAGCCGATCCTTCTCCGCCTCCGACAATTGCTGAGAGCGAGGCGTGTCCAGATGCAGTGCCGTCCACGGCGCGCGCAGGCGATCGGCCTGCCTTCGGGCATAACGCACCAGACCGGGGCCGTTGCCGCCGTGGTCCAGACAGACCAGAACACGGTCTCCCGCAGCCCACGGCCCGGAGATGGCGTGCGACTGCATGTGGTTGAGCAATTGCTCGTCCACCCGCTGCGCTGTGCGCCGTAGCGCAAGCTCGCGCAGGGCCGTCAGATTGCCGCGCGAAAAATAGTTCTCGATGGCGCGCCGCGCGGTGCGGGGCATATAGACCTTGCCGTCCTGCAGGCGCTTGATCAGATCGTCGGGGGTGATATCGATGATCTCAACATCGTCAGCCCGGTCAATGATGCTGTCCGGCACCGTTTCGCGCACGCGGATACGGGTGATCTGCGCCACCACATCGTTCAGGCTTTCCACATGCTGAATGTTCAATGTCGTATAGACATCGATGCCCTGCGCGAGAATTTCCTGAACATCCATATAGCGCTTGGGATGCCGGCTGCCGGCCGCATTGGTGTGGGCCAGCTCATCGACCAGAACCAGCGCCGGTCGACGGGCAAGAATGGCGTCGAGATCCATCTCGTTCAGCGCCTGGCCGCGATAATCAATGTTCCGGCGCGCAATGATCTCGAAACCCTGCACAAGTGTTTCGGTTTCCTTGCGGCCATGCGTTTCCACGACACCGATAATGGTATCGACACCATCTGCGAGTTTTGCCCGGCCGGACATCAGCATTTCATAGGTCTTGCCGACACCGGGAGCTGCGCCCAGAAAAATCTTCAGCCGCCCTCGCGCCTCGCGCCGGGCGTTTTCAAGCAGCGCATCCGGCGATGGTCTGCTCGGCATATCACGATTATCGTCAGGCATTTAACCCACCAGTGGACAAGCTATGGCTTCCAAAGAAGCCATAGCCATTTCAGTTCATGAGCCGGCTGCGTCAAGAGCCATGTTGAGAGCCAGCACATTTACAACGGGCTCGCCCATGAAGCCCAATTCAGGCGCCTCCACATGGGCGTCGACGACGGCGCGCAGTGACGCTTCGTTCATGCCCCTTGCCTTGGCGACACGCGAGACCTGAAAATAGGCGGCCTCAGGCGACACATGCGGGTCAAGACCGCTGCCCGATGCCGTCACCAGATCAACGGGAACCTCGGCTGCCGGATTTTCGGCTTTAGCAGCCTCGTAGTCCTGCTTCACCCGGTCGATAAGCTTTGCGCTCGTCGGTCCCAGGTTGGAGCCGGAAGACGACGCGGCATTGTAGCCGTCGCCGGCAGCTGACGGCCTGCCGTGGAAATATTTCTCGCCGGTGAAGGCCTGCCCTATCAATTGCGACCCGACAACAGTCCCATTCTTCTCGATCAGACTGCCATTTGCCTGGAAGGGAAAGATAGCCTGTGCGAGGCCCGTCATTCCAAGAGGATAGGCAAGGCCGGTGATTGCGGTGGTGGCAAGGATCAGCACCAGTGCGGGACGTAGCTGTTTCAACATTTCCATACTCCTCAGGCGAGACCAAGCGCCGTAATGGCGAGGTCAATGGCCTTGATGCCGATGAAGGGCACGATGATGCCGCCCAGACCATAGATGACGAGATTGCGCGACAGCAGCGCCCCGGCCCCGATCGGGCGGTATTTGACGCCCTTCAGCGAGAGCGGGATGAGCGCGATGATGATGAGCGCGTTGAAGATGATGGCAGACAAGATCGCACTTTGCGGTGTCGAAAGACCCATGACATTCAGCACGCCAAGCTGCGGATAGAAGGCCAGGAACATTGCCGGGATGATGGCGAAATATTTGGCGATGTCGTTGGCGATGGAGAATGTGGTGAGCGCGCCGCGCGTCATCAGCAATTGCTTGCCGATTTCGACGATTTCGATGAGCTTGGTCGGATCGCTGTCGAGATCGACCATGTTGCCAGCCTCGCGCGCTGCGACCGTGCCGGTGTTCATGGCGACACCCACATCGGCCTGCGCCAGTGCGGGCGCATCGTTCGTGCCGTCACCGCACATGGCGACTAGCTTGCCCTTGGCCTGTTCCTCGCGGATAAGCTCCAGCTTGTTTTCCGGGGTCGCCTGGGCGAGGAAATCGTCCACCCCTGCTTCCGCCGCGATGGCAGCGGCCGTCATGGGATTGTCGCCGGTGATCATCACCGTGCGGATGCCCATGCGGCGAAGTTCGGCGAAACGCTCGCGAATGCCGCCCTTGACGATATCCTTCAGCTGCACGACGCCGAGCAGCTTTCCGTCGCGCACGACGGCAAGCGGTGTGCCGCCTGTCTTGGCTATCTCTTCCGCGATCGTGCGGATGTCGCGCGTTACATCCGTTTCGGTTTTAACGGCAAGCGCCGTATTGCCTTGCTGCGTAACACCGCCATCGACATAGGAAAGAACGGCATCGACAGCCCCCTTGCGAATGGAAGAGCCTTCGAAATCCACACCGCTCATGCGGGTCTGGGCGGTGAAGGGCACGAAAGTGGCGTGCAGTTTCTGCATGTCGCGGGCACGGATGCCGTATTTTTCCTTGGCGAGAACGACGATGGAACGGCCTTCCGGCGTTTCGTCAGCAAGCGATGCAAGCTGCGCCGCATCGGCCAGTTCCTGTTCGGAAACACCGGTGACGGGGCGGAATTCGGTTGCCTGGCGGTTGCCGAGCGTTATCGTGCCGGTCTTGTCGAGCAGCAGCGTGTCGACGTCGCCGGCGGCTTCCACCGCGCGGCCGGACATGGCAAGCACGTTGAAACGCACCAGCCTGTCCATGCCGGCAATGCCGATCGCCGACAAGAGAGCGCCGATGGTCGTCGGGATGAGCGTCACGAACAGCGCCACCAGCACGATGATCGGGATGGAGCCACCGGCATAGGCCGCAAAGCTCGGAATGGTCGCGGTGGCCAGAACGAAGATCAGCGTCATGCCCGCAAGCAGAATGTTGAGCGCGATTTCGTTCGGCGTCTTCTGGCGCTCGGCGCCTTCAACGAGCGAAATCATCCGGTCGAGGAAGGTGGAGCCGGCAGCAGCGGTGATGCGAACCCTTATCCAGTCCGACAGCACCTGCGTACCACCGGTGACAGCCGAGCGGTCGCCGCCGGATTCGCGGATAACAGGGGCGGATTCGCCCGTTATTGCCGCTTCATTGACTGAGGCAACACCTTCGATGACTTCACCGTCGGACGGAATGATGTCGCCAGCCTCGACGAGAACGACATCGTTCACCTTGAGGCCAGCGCCGGCTACCATCGTGTATTGGCTACGATCATCACCGGTCAGAAGTTTCGCCTGGGTTTCCGTGCGGGTTTTCCGCAGCGAATCCGCCTGCGCCTTGCCGCGCCCTTCGGCTACGGCCTCGGCAAAATTGGCGAAGAGAACGGTGAACCAAAGCCACAGATTGATCTGGAAGGAAAAGCCGAGATTTGCATTGCCGATGATGAGATCGCGAACGAACAGCACGGTAGTCAGCACCGATACCGTTGCCACGACGAACATGACCGGATTGCGCGCAAGCGTGCGCGGATTGAGCTTTTTGAATGCGTCGGCAATTGCCGGAACGAGAATGCGAGAATCAAGGATGCTCGCTTGTTTGGACTGGCTCATGAAGAGACTCCAGCGTTTGAAAACAGGGCGACCGATGAGGGTCGATCAGCCCGTGAGAACTTCGAGAGCGCAGACGGCGGCGAACAGAGCCGCCATCATTGCAAGAATGAGATTGGATGCGCACCAGCCGCCCGGGCCGGCGCTCCCGCGAACAGGAGCGCCAGTGCGGACAGGAAGGGTGCGGTTAAATCGGGGAGTATCCTTCGTCATGGCACCACCTCAAAATACCTGGCCGGCGGCCATGACCAGATGTTCCACGACCGGACCAAGCGCCAGGGCCGGCAGGAAGGTGAGGCCCCCGACGACCACGATCGTGCCGACGAGCAGACCGACGAAGAGCGGGCCGTCCGTGGGGAAGGTGCCGGCTGATGCCGGAACGGTCTTTTTGGTAACCAGCGAGCCGGCAATCGCCAACGCCGGGATGATCACCAGAAAACGTCCCATCAACATGCCAAAACCAAGCGTGATGTTGTACCAGGTCGTGTTGCCCGTGAGGCCGCCGAAGGCAGAGCCGTTGTTGGCAGCAGCGGAGGTATAGGCATAAAGAATCTCGGAGAACCCGTGCGGTCCGGCTGTGCCGACCGACGCGACCGCCGAGGGCAGGATGGTGGCGGTGGCTGTGAAAACCAGCATGGCGAGCGGCAGGCAGAGAATGGCCAGAACCGCCATCTTCATCTCCTTGGCCTCTATCTTCTTGCCGAGATACTCCGGCGTGCGCCCGACCATCAGCCCCGCCACGAAAATGGCGATGATGATGAAGAGAAGAATGCCATAGAAACCCGCGCCAACGCCGCCGACGATTACCTCACCCAGTTGCATGTTGATGAGCGGAATGAGACCACCGAGCGCCGTGAAGCTGCCATGCATGGCGTTGACCGCACCGCAGGAGGCAGCGGTGGTGATGACCGCAAAGAGCGACGAGAGTGCCACGCCGAAGCGAGCTTCCTTGCCTTCCATGTTGCTTCCGGCAAGGCCGAAGCTGTGCATCAGCGGATTTCCGGCTGCTTCCGCCCAATAGGTCACTGCAACACCGGCGATGAACAGAACACCCATGGCAGCAAGGATTGCCCAGCCCTGACGGGTGTTGCCGACCATACGGCCGAAGACGTTGGTGAAGGCAGCACCGATCGCGAAGATCGACACCATCTGGATCATGTTGGAGATGGCATCAGGGTTTTCGAACGGATGCGCGGAATTGGCATTGAAGAAACCGCCGCCATTGGTGCCGAGCATCTTGATCGCCAGCTGCGACGCTACCGGGCCGACTGCGATCGTCTGCCGCGCGCCTTCAAGCGTCTGGGCGCCGACATAAGCGCCAAGCGTCTGCGGCACGCCGAGCCATACGTAAACCAGGGTCAGCACGATACAGGCAGGCAGCAGGATGTAGAGCGTCGAGCGCACCATATCCACCCAGAAATTGCCGATGGCCTTGCCGGACGCGCGCGCGAAGGCGCGGATTAGCCCGATTGCAATCGCCATGCCCGTCGCGGCAGAAACAAAGTTCTGCACGGTGAAACCAGCCATCTGGGTCAGATAGGACATGGTGCTTTCGCCACCATAATTCTGCCAGTTGGTGTTGGTGACGAAGCTGACTGCCGTGTTGAAAGACAGTTCCGGCCCGACTGCTGCCATTCCTTCCGGATTATATGGCAACATACCCTGAAAGCGCATGAGGGCGTAAAGCAGGGCAAAACCGAAGAGGTTGAAGAGGAGCATGGAAAACGCATAGGTCGTCCAGTGCTGTTCTTCGCGCTCGCTTGTCCCGGCAAGGGCATAAAGGCCGCGCTCGACGGGTGCGAGAACCGGCGAAAGCAGGGTGCGTTCGCCATTGAAGACTCGCGCCATATAGAAGCCGAGAGGCTTCACCGGCGCGACAACGATCCCGCAGAAAAGCAGGATCTGAAACCATCCATTGAGGGTCATGGTATTGAACTTTCAATAGCCGCCGCTTCCCGATCAGAAGCGTTCGGGGCGAATGAGAGCATAGGTGAGGTAGGCGGCGATAAAGACGGTGACGGCACCGCTCAAAACATAGTCGAATAACATCTCGACCTCCGCCTAAAGCCGGTCGCAGGCGCGCGTATAGGCAAAGCAGAGCGCGAAAAACACCGTGGCTGCGCCGATCAGAATAACGTCCATCATCGATGGGACTCCTTTTTTAACCGAGGAGCCGGACAGGAAGAAAAGCGCCGTCATGTGGGACGTCGCTTTTCATTCTTTCTGGCTGGGAAGAAACACCATCCCTTCCCGCACAGAAGAATGCACCCGAACCGCATAAAGGTTCGAGACGGCGGCAGATGGAATAAAATAGGAATCTCATAGGAATTTCGATGCCCGCCAATGCGGGCATTGCAGCCGATGCTTAAGAGAGCGAGCCGTCTTTGAACGCGGAAACGATCTTTTCCGCCGGGCTGTTGGCGGCAATCAGCGCCGCAAGCAGTATACGCGCCTGTCCGGGGCGCAGCGTTGACGAATGGATGGCACCGGCCGCGACCAGATCGTGACCACCGCCGCCACCGCCGTAACTCGCCACCAGCAGTCCTTCCGGGACCCTGCTGGAGACGACGACGGGAACGCCTCGCTCGGCACAGCGCTTCACCGCCACAGCGATGCCCGGATTGGCGTTGCCGGAGCCAAGTGCGGCAAGCACGATCCCATCCGCACCGGCCTGCAGGCTTGCCTCGATATGGGCGGCATCACAACCGGGATAAATGGCAACGATATCAACCCGCAGATCGGCGAGGGGCACTGCAAGCTCCAGCGCTGCGGCATGGGCCGCCGGCCGCGCAGAGCGGAACGCATCCGCCGCATCCGCGCTCAGCTTGTACAGCCCCCATGCCGGCAGACATCTGCCGCCGAAGGATAAAAGCACGCCGCGTTCGGCATTCGTCTGATCAAGCGCCGTTTCTATGGCCGCGGCCAGATTGGACGGCCCGTCCGCATTCGGATGGTCGGCCGTAAACTGTGCGCCGGTGAAGACAACCGGCTTGGTGATGGCATGCTGCAAATGCACGAGCAGCGAGGATTCTTCCATCGCATCGGTTCCATGCAGAACGACGACACCGGTGACAGCGGGATCATTGAGCTCCACGCCTACCGCATCGCTGATGCGCTGCATGTCGGCCAATGTCAGGCTGGAGGAATCCTTCGCCATCAGATCGACCGGCTTCAGCCTCGCGTTGATTTGCGGAACCAGTGCAAGCAGGTCTTCACCCGAAAGGCTTGGTGTGCTGGCGCCATCGGCGCCGCGCCTGCTGGCGATGGTACCACCGGTGGCGATGACCGCCACCAATGGAGCTTCACCATGCCCGCTCAATGCGACGCTCCCGCGCCTGCACGTTCGCCGGCCAGACGGTGGATACGGTCGCGCAGCATATACCAGCCGATGACCAGCGCCGGGATGATGACCAGCAGCGAAGCGATGGTCCACGAGCCGACAGGGTAATCAAAAGCCATCAGCACCAGCACGCCGAACAGGAAGACGAGTGTGAGAATGCCAGTGTAAGGCGCACCGAACATGCGGAAATCCGGGCGAGCCAGTTCGCCGCGCCTGGAAAGCTGCCACAGTTTGAGCTGGCAGAGCACGATGACGGCCCATGCGCAGATGATGCCGAGCGCCGACAGGTTGAGTGCAATTTCGAAGGCCGCAGCTGGCACGACGGCGTTCAGCGCCACACCGAGAACGGTGACGGCGGCGGTCACCGCAATACCGCCATAGGGCACGCCGGCCTTGTTCATCTTTGCCAGCGCTGCCGGCGCCGATCCAGAGACCGCCATCGAATGAAGAATACGGCCGGTAGAATAAAGCCCGGCATTGAGCGAAGACAGCACGGCGGTTAGCACCACAAGGTTCATGATCACATCCGCACCCTGAACACCGATGGAACCGAAGAAGGTAACGAAGGGGCTCTCGCCAGCCTTATAGGCGGTATAAGGCAGAAGCAGCGTGAACAGCAATACCGAGCCGACATAAAACACCACGAGGCGCAGCACCACGGCGCGGATGGCGCGGGGCATGACTTTGCGAGGGTCTTCGGTTTCCCCTGCCGCCGTGCCGATCAGTTCGATCGAGGCGTAAGCGAACACTACCCCCTGAATGATGACGAAGGCAGGAAGAATGCCGTTCGGGAAGAAGCCGCCATTGTCGGTGATAATGCTGAAGCCTGTCACATGCCCTTCAATGGGCGTGCCAAAGATGACGAAATAGACGCCAACGACGAGGAAGATCGCAAGCGCCAGCACCTTGATCAGGCTGAACCAGAACTCAAGCTCGCCAAAAACCTTCACCGACAGCATGTTCATCGCCAGCACAACCAGAAGTGCCGTCAACGCAAACACCCATTGGTCGATGCCCGCCAGCCAGGGGACGTAGTGCTTGAAGAAGTTCATATAGAGCGCAACGGCGGTCACATCGGCCACCGAGGTCATTGCCCAGTTCAACCAATACATCCAGCCGGCAAAGAAAGCCATCTTCTCGCCATAGAACTCGCGGGCATAGGACACGAACGAGCCGGAACTCGGGCGATGCATGATAAGTTCGCCAAGTGCACGCAGCACCAGAAACGCAAAGAAGCCGCAAAGCGCATAAACAAACACCAGCGCCGGACCGGCCTGCGCCAGCCGTCCACCGGCGCCCAGGAACAGCCCGGTGCCAATTGCGCCACCAATCGCGATCATCTGGATCTGACGCGGTTTAAGTGCCTTGTGGTATCCGAGGTCTTCTTCCGTGAAGACCTCGCGTTCGGCAGGTGCCGTTTTTACAGATTTCATTGATATTTCTCCTCCCAATGAATTTGCTTTGCAGTCGGCGATACGCCGGAAATCAAAATTGGAACTGGCATGCTCGGCGCTGGATACAGCGCCAGCAAGCTCATGCATCGCTGTAAAGCTGCATGACAGATTTTTGCCCTCATAATTGCAGAGAATGCTGTTCGTCAAGGGGATCGAAGCATTATTGACCTTCGTACGGCGAAGGATTAAGGTCGAAAAATCTGTAAGACAGCTTTACAGATTTAGGTAACGCTTTGAGCTATTGGAGGAAAAAGTGGGCGTGACGCGCATGGAGCATGATTTGCTCGGAACGAAGGAAATTCCGGCAGATGTTTATTGGGGCGTGCACACGGCGCGCGCGGTGGAGAACTTTCAGATCACCGGCGTAACGATCGGCCACAACCCCTATCTCGTCAGGGGACTGGCCTATGTGAAGGAGGCCGCCGCCCTCGCCAATCACGAGCTTGGCTTGCTCGACCAAGAGCGGATGGAAGCAATCGTCAGGGCCTGCCGCGAAATTCGTGAGGGTGCGCTTCACGAGCAGTTCGTCGTGGATGAAATTCAGGGCGGTGCTGGCACTTCCACCAACATGAACGCCAACGAGGTCATTGCCAACCGGGCACTTGAACTGCTCGGCCACGCGAAAGGCGATTATGCCCACCTTCACCCCAACGACCACGTCAATCTCAGCCAGTCCACCAACGATGCTTATCCGACGGCGGTCAATGTAGGAATGATCGAAGCGATCGACGATCTCGCGGCTTCGATGGGTGTGCTGAAAGACGCGTTCGATCGCAAGGCACAGGAGTTTTCCGGCTTCATCAAGCTGGGACGGACGCAATTGCAGGATGCCGTGCCGATGACGCTCGGTCAGGAGTTCCGCACTTTCGTGGTGATGCTGGGCGAGGATCAGGCCCGTCTCATCGAATCCGCAGCCCTGCTGCACGAGATCAATCTCGGCGCCACCGCCATCGGCACCGGGCTCAATGCACCGCGCGGTTATGCGGCGCTTGCCTGCCAGCATCTGGCGCGGTTGACCGGACGCCCGCTGGTGACGGCCGCCGACCTGATCGAAGCGACGCAGGACCCCGGCGCATTTGTGCATCTGTCCGGCGTGTTGAAACGTGTCGCCGTCAAACTGTCAAAAACCTGCAACGACCTTCGCCTGCTCTCTTCCGGCCCGCGCGCCGGCATCGGCGAAATCACCCTGCCCTCCGTTCAGGCGGGGTCCAGCATCATGCCGGGCAAGATCAATCCGGTCATTCCCGAAATGGTCAATCAGGTGGCTTATGCGGTAATCGGCAACGACATCACCATCACAATGGCCGCAGAAGCCGGGCAGCTTCAGCTGAACGCATTCGAGCCGATCATGGTGCGTGCCCTTTCCCAGAGCATCAGCCAGCTGAGCGCCGCTTGCCGGACTTTGGCGGCACGTTGTGTCGATGGCATCGTCGCCAATCCCGCCATCATGGCACAGCGTGTGGAGGAATCGATCGGTCTCGCAACCGCGCTTAACCCGCTGATCGGATACTATGCAGCAACTGACGTCGCAAAAGAGGCGCTGGCCAGCGGCCGCACCGTGCCGCAGGTGGTGCTGGAGCGCGGCTATCTGACGGAGGAGCAACTTCAGCAGGCACTGAGCCCACGCCACCTCGCCAACCTACCCGCGCTTACGGGTGTCGAGCCCGATCTTCTCCAATAATGGTGGTTACCACCTGCTTCACCTGACCCAGGTGAAGCTCCATCGCTTCGCGCGCATCGGGGGGCTGAACCCCGCCGGATCGCCTCGACGATCCGGCGGTGCTCCAAATTCGATGCAACGCGCCGGCCAGCCATCAGGTTGACCATCTCGGACTGTTGGGAAAGAGCCTCGCGCGCATCGGCCACAACCTTGGCAAACAGTGCATTGGACGAGGCTTCCGCAATGGCGCAATGAAACTGCCCGTCCAGCAGCACCCACGGATGCGGCCTTTCCTCAGCCTCCATCCTGTCGCAGAGTTCGAGCAGAGTCTCTAGTTGGGCATCCGTGCGACGCAGCGCCGCCCAACCGGCCGCCGGCACCTCGATGAAGGGGCGTGCCTCGATCAGATCACGGGCGGAATATGCTCCGTAACTCAATTCAGCAGGCGGTGTGGCGGTCATTACATAGGTGCCGCTACCCGTGCGCGTCTGCGTCAACCCCAGAGTCTGGAGAGATCGCAACGCCTCGCGCACGATCGGCCGGCTGACACCATATCTTTCCGCCAGATGGGCTTCGGAGGGCAGCCGGGTTCCGACCACGAGCTGACCAGAGGTGATGGCCGAACGGATATCTTCGAACACCACTTCTGCGGCATTCTTGCGATTGATCGGCTTTGCGTCCGCAAGCCAATCCGACAACCCGCCCATCCTTGAACCCTCCGGCACCCTTGGTCTGTCAACGACGCAGAAGCAAACGCTTATCTATTGAAGGACAGCGCCGCTCCCGCAGCTAAGCCGATCTTCCTAACACTATCTGCGCCGAAGGAACAACGATGGCGGGCACATTTGCAGAATTTAAGCGGGACAGTGGCTTTGCCGGCGCCACACCCTCGCGATCACGAGGGTGTGGCTGTCTCGCAGGAAATTACGTCTTGATTTCCTGTGCTTCCTGTTTGTCATGCTCGCGCGGAATGCGGAACCACGCGACATAGAGTGCCGGAAGGAACAGCAGCGTGAGCGCCGTGCCAACCACGATGCCGCCCATCATGGCATAGGCCATCGGACCCCAGAATATCTCCCGAGATATGGGGATGAGGGCAAGTGTTGCCGCCGCAGCCGTCAGCATGATCGGTCGCATGCGATGCTCGGTCGCCTCGATGACAGCGTGCCAGGCAGAGACCCCCTCGCTTCTGAGATGTTCGATCTGAACGACGAGAATGACCGAGTTTCGGATCAGAATACCGATCAGTGCCAATATGCCGAGAATGGCGACGAAACCCATCGGCGCGTTGGAGAGCAGCAGCGCTGCCACCACGCCGATCAGCGCCGTCGGGGCAACGGCAAAGACAAGAAATAGCCGGCTGAAACTCTGCAACTGAACCATAAGGATCGTTGCCATCGCAAACAGCATCAGAGGCACCACGGCTACGATTGGCGCCTGCGAATCCGCGCTGGATTCCACCGAGCCACCTATTTCCACCTTGTACCCCACGGGGAGCGACTTTTCGAAAGCCTCGAGTTTCGGCTTCAACTGCTCCACGATCGTCGCCGGCTGCGTCGGGCCGATGATGGCGGCCTTGACGGTGACTGTCGGAATTCTGTCGCGACGCCAGATGGTCGGCTGTTCCAGCTCGTAGCGGAAATTGGCGATTGCCGATAGCGGCACGGCCTTGCCGTTCGTGGCTGGCAATTGCAGGTTCTGCAATGTTTCGATGGAGCCGCGCTCCGCCAGCTGCGCACGCGCCACCACATTGACGAGGTAGATATCATCCCTGACCTGCGTCACTGTGGAACCCTCGACAATGCTGTTCATGGCATTGGCGATGTCTTCCGAAGACACGCCCAGTTGGCGGGCCTTGTCCTGCAAAACGTCGACCTTGACCACCCGCGTCGGCTCATTCCAGTCCATGACCATGTTGGACAGCAGCCGATGCTCGCCGACGATGCCCGCCAGCTGCTGGCCGAGTTCGCGGACATGCTGGATATCCGGACCGCTCAAGCGATATTGCACCGGCTTTCCGACCGGAGGGCCGATGTCGAGCAATTTCACGAAGGCGTCGGTGCCGGTAAACGTCCGGTTCAGATAGTCCTGCAACTCAGCGCGCACCTTGTCGCGCACATCAAGCCCCTTGGTGACGATGATCGTCTGGCCGAAGGTGACATCAGGCGTCTGCACGTCAAAGGAGAGGATGAAACGTGGTGCGCCTTCACCGACATAGGTCGTCCAGTGGTCGATGTCAGGGTTTTTCGCCAGCGCTTCCTGCTCGAACTGTGCCATCTGCCGGTTGGTTTCGGCAATCGAGCTGTTTTGTGGCAGGTTCCAGTCCACGATCAGTTCCACACGGTCGGAGGCCGGGAAGAACTGCTGCTGCACGAGGCTCATGCCACCAACGGAAAGGGCAAACAACGCAACCGTGAGGATGATCGTAACCCAGCGAAAGCGCAGCGCCCGGGATAGAAGCCAGGAAAAGCCAGAGGCAAAACGGCCCTTCTTCTCATGGTGCGATTTCATCGTCTTGGGCAACATCGCCACGCCAAGCAGTGGCGTGAACACAACCGCGACAATCCACGACACGATCAGCGAAACGGCGATCACCACGAACAGGGTGAATGTGAACTCACCCGCCGCGCTGTTGTTGAGGCCGACGGGAATGAAGCCGGCAACGGTGACCAACGTACCGGTCAGCATCGGGAATGCGGTCGAAGTATAAACATAGGTCGCCGCTTTTCTGAGATCGTCGCCGACCTCGAGGCGTGCGACCATCATCTCGACAGCAATCATAGCATCGTCGACGAGAAGCCCGAGCGCGATGATAAGCGCGCCGAGAGAGATGCGTTGCAGCGAAATGCCGGTATATTCCATGTAGACGAAGGTGATCGCCAGCACGAGCGGTATAGAGACCGCAACCACCATGCCCGCCCGCAATCCGAGGCTTATGAAGCTGATGACGAGAACGATTGCAATTGCCTCGAACAGCGCCGAAGTGAAGCCGGAGACCGCCTCATCGACCACGGCCGGCTGATCGGACACCCGGTGCACATCGACGCCAACAGGCAGATCCGCCACGATACGCTTCATCTGTGCATCCAGCTCCTCGCCGAAATGTACGAGGTTCGCACCGGTTTTCATGCCTATGGCAAGACCGATGGCCGGTTGCCCGTTAAAGCGGAACAGCGAAGACGGCGGATCAACATAACCGCGCCGGATCGTCGCCACTTCCGTCAGCGGGAAGAACCGGTTGTTGACGCGCAGATTGATGGCGCGAAGGCTGTCTTCCGAGGTGAACTGGCCGCTGACACGCAGCGCAACACGTTCCGGCCCGGCATTGACGAAGCCGGACTGGGTGACAGCATTTTGGGCTTGCAGCGTCTTGATGATCGATTGCTGATCGATGCCCAGCGCTGCGATCTGCCGCGTGGAAAACTCCAGATAGATCGCCTCGTCTTGCGCGCCGATGACATCAACCTTGCCGATATTATCGACAGTCAGAACCTTGGCACGCGCGTCCTCCACCAGATCGCGCAATTGCCGCTGGCTGAGACCGTCGCTGGTGAAGGCGTAGATATTGCCATAAACATCGCCGAAACGGTCGTTGAAGAACGGGCCGACAACGCCCGAGGGGAACTCGCCCTTGATGTCGCCGATCATGTTACGCACGCGCACCCAGGTGGGTTCGACATTCTTGGCTTTGGTTTCCGGCACGAGTTCCACGAAAATCGTCGTCTTGCCAGCCACTGTCTGGCTGCGAAGATAGTCGAGATTGTCGAGTTCCTCGAGCTTCTTCTCGATCCTGTCGGTCACCTGTCTGGCCACTTCCTCCGCCGAAGCGCCGGGCCATTGCGCGCTGATCACCATTGTCTTGATGGTGAAATTCGGATCTTCCTCACGTCCGAGGTTGAGATACGAGAAAACACCGGCAAGAACGAAGACCAGCATGAAGTACCAGACGAGCGAACGGTGCTCGAGCGCCCAGTCGGAAAGATTGAATTTCTTCACTGATGGACCTCCTGATCGATCCTGATGGCTTGACCATCCTTAAGCTTGTGAACGCCGGCACTGGCGACACGTTCGCCGGGCTTGACGCCGCCGGTGATGCGCACACTGCCGCCTTCAGCGGGCTCTCCCTCTATTTTGACCGGGCGCGAGGTGACCGTGGCCGTATCGGTATTGACGATCCAGACACTCCAACCGTCTTCGGTTTTCAGCAGGGCCGACGAGGGGAGCATGATCTGCGATTCGGAGGCGGCAACTGCCGAGGCCGTGACGACCGAGCCGAGCCGGAATGTCGGCGGCGCATCCTGAAGGCTGATTTTCGTGCGGCGCGTGCGTGTCGCGGTTTCGGCTTCTGGGGCAATCTCACGCACCACGCCGGTGGTGCGTATCTTTGGGTCCAGTTGCAAGGCGATATCGAAGGTCGATCCGATATCAAGTCGCTGCGCCGAAAATTGCGGAACATCGACCACAACATCCCGCACTTCCGGGCGGGCAATAGTCACGACCGTCTGTCCGGCAGAGACGACCTGGCCAATTTCACCGGATGTCGCAGTCACCACGCCGTCAAATTCCGCGTGCAGCTGCGTATAGCCCAGTTGCTCCTCGGCCTTATCAAGATTTGCACGGGCTTTGGCGACGGCGGCATTGGCCGTTCGCGTGGCCTGCTCGGCCTCTTCAAGTGCTGCTTCCGTGCCGCTGCGGGCCTCGGCCAGCACGCGCTGACGCTGCTCGGTCGTCACCGCATTGGCCAGTTGCGCTTCGGCGTTTGACAGATCGGATTGGGCACTCTTTACCGAAAGTTCCAGCGCGAGCGGATCGATCGAGGCCACCACATCGCCTTTCTTGACCAGATCGGCCACATCGACATTGCGGGCAATGATCCGGCCGAGAACACGAAAGCCGAGATCGGTCTGAATTCTCGATTCCACCGTACCGGTCAGCCGCAGCGCATCGGCGCGCGTCTCCCCTACGACAACGGACAGCACCGGGCGCGGCGCCTCAGCGGGCGCTTCCTGCTTTTCCTGGCAGGACGAGACCGCAATCGCCGGAAGCAGCAAAAACAAGCTTCTGTTTATCCTGAACATTATTGTGCCTGCCCCTTTTCATAGGCGACCTTTTCACCGGTGCGGAGAAATTTGGTCCCGCTGGTCACGACGAGATCGCCGGGAAGAAGTCCTTCCGCCACGACGAATTGACCCGTCTCATAGTCGGAGACCTCAACCCGGCGCATGGCGATTTCCGAGGACTGCGCATCGACCACCCAGACGGCGGGAAGGCCGTTCTGCGATGCCATTGCCGACCAGGGAAGCTCAATCGCCTCCACCTGCTTGAAGCGGAAATGACCCGATACCGGTGCTCCGAGCGGCATGGTCATATCGCCGTTCAGGCCAACCTTGACCCGGATCGTCCCATTGTCGGGATCGATCGTCGGGGAAATCTCCCGCACCGGTCCCTCGACAGCGCGGGCGGGATCCGACAGGAGGCTGACATTGACGAGATTGTCGATATCGCGCTCGAGGAACAGGGATTCGTAGACATCAAATACCGCATCGCGCGGCCCGTCATGCGCCAGCGTGAAAACGAGCTGAGCGGCCTGCGCCACCTGGCCGACTTCGACATTGCGCGCGGTGATCACACCATCCGCATCGGCCCTGAGTTCGGTGTAGGAAAGCGCATCGCGCGCCGTATCCAGCTGGGCCTGCGCCGATCTGACGGCGCCTTGTGTGGTGAGCAGGGTTTCCTGCGCCTTGTCGACCGCGGAGCGCGAAGTCACCTGCGTCTTGAAAAGACTTTGCTGGCGATCGAATGCCAGCTGCGCCTGCGTCATCTGCGCTTCGGCAGATTGCAGGTTGGCCACCGCAACGTCGATATCCGCCTTTTGCTCTTCCGGGTCTATGCGAGCAAGCAATTGCCCGGCCTTTACCGGGGTACCCACATCCACCAGCCGCTCGGTGATCTTGCCGCTCACCCGAAAGGAAAGGTCCGTCTGGACCCGTGCCCTTACTTCGCCGGTGATGACGCTGCCACGGCCGACGGGCTTTTTCGCTGCCGCAACCACATCGACGACACGCAACGGCTTTTCAGCAGGCGGCTCTTCGTTGCTGCAGGACGACAGGGCGAAAATGCCGCCGACCGCCATTGCTAAAAGAATGCTTTTCATGGTGACCTCTTGATCTTCGCCTCACCCTATAATATTTGACTGACTGAATAGTCAATGAAATTCTTGTGTCGCCGATCTGGAACCGTCCGGACGTCAAACCGGGCTCCCCGAATGATCATTCCGAATTGCCCGGCGCGTCCTCGCGGACGCATCGGGGGATGTGCTGACATATTGAACCACGCACCACGTCTTGTAAAAATCGATTCCGGTTTTTACGCCGGTGCTATAGGCAAACCACCTGTCATTTCCGCCGATTGCGACGGGTAAAAAGAGGCAAGTGCCGAAAGAATACGTAGGGATCCGGGGTTATGGCAAAAGCAAAACTGACACGCGCAGAACAGAAGATACAACGTCCGTTGGAAATTCTCGACGCCGCATTCGAGGAATTCACCAAGAGAGGATTTACGGCCACGCGGGTGGAGGACATTGCCGAGCGGGTGGGAGTGACGAAAGGCACGGTCTACGTCTATTTCGAAACCAAGGAGGCTCTTTTCGAGGCGATGATCAGGCATGCCTCGGCACCTTTTCAGGAGGCATTCAAGGCTTATGCACGCACGTCGGATGATCCCGTCGAGGAGCTTCGGATGCTTCTTGAATTCCTGTTCGACGCCCTCGTCGACAATAGAAAGATGCGGGAACTGTTTCGCTTCATCGTTGCGGAAGGAGCAAAATTCCCCGATCTCATCGACCAGCACCATGACGTGGTGATGGCGCCGGTATTCGAGCGGATCAATACGATCCTCGAAGATGGCGTGGCGAAAAAAAGGTTTAGAGCCAACCCCACCGAACTGGCCAAGGTCGTCATGTCACCCATAGTCGGAACATTGGTTTTCCGGTTGATTTTCGACGATCGGCGCAGTCTGGACAAGCAGGTCGTTCTGAAGATTCATCTCGAACTGATCATGCGCGGGCTGCTGGCATAAGCGGCACTCTCCTGCCAGACCCGGCTTTGACAAAGAAAATTAGCTTTCGATGACCCCTGATGCTGCGATCTGATACATCGCAAGAAACCTTACATGTCGGGCGCGATACAGCCACAATGCTGCGGTAAGGGTCTGTTGCCTCGAGCATATTGCTCGTATTTGAACGAGTAATTGCCATCCTGTTGCCGAGACCCGCTCACCACTCCAACTTTTCAGCGATTTTAGTTGCCGAGTCGAGCTGTGCTCCTGCGCGAGAATGCCAGTGCCGATTAAATTCTAGTACCCTTCAATCAATTTGAGGTCACCCTGCCCCTCTGTGCAAACAGCGCCGGTACAGTTAGACAGAACAGGTTCCAGCCGCGCAGAGTTGTGCGAGATCCTCGCCGAGCAGATCGACTTAATTAACCGTTTCAGATTTCAGGAGCGAGCTTACAGCTCGAAGATTTATGAACAAAACAGTGAATGCCCGCGCCGCGCAGAGCACGGAACCGCCGCGGCAACGCGTGTTGGCTCGAGATCGGGCTATTCCAGAAAACGACCGCCAGCGCGGCGAACACTTTTTTCGAAATGCAGGCAACCAGAAGGATTGCTATCAACCATGACCGCGACGTTAACAGCCCAATTACCTGGCGGCGCGAGTGAAAAGGCCCTGCTTAAAATACTTTCGAATTATCGCAAACCCCGGACCGGCCGCAGCCTGTACGAACTTGCCGTGACGCTTGTTCCCTTTGTATTCCTTTGGGCAGCAGCGTCGGTATCGATTCATTTTGGTTACTGGCTTGGCCTGCTTCTGGTGATCCCCGCAGCCGGATTCCTGTTGAGGCTCTTCATACTGCAACACGATTGCGGACACGGCTCTTTTTTCGGGCGCCGTCGATGGGATGACTGGACGGGTCGCGCAATCGGTATCCTGACGCTGACGCCCTACGACTATTGGCGCCGCGCGCATGCGGAACACCATGCGTCAGCCGGCAATCTCGATGAGCGAGGGGTTGGCGACATTACAACTCTGACCGTGACCGAATATCGTGCGCTCTCCCCGCGCGGAAAACTCGGTTATCGCTTGTACAGGCATCCGCTGGTGATGTTCGGCATCGGTCCTGCTTTCCTGTTTCTGTTCAAACAAAGGCTACCGTTTGGCATGATGCGGTCTGGAGCGTTGCCCTGGATTTCGACAATGGCAACAAATGCCGGTGTGGCCGTATTGGCCATTCTTCTTATCTGGGCGATAGGGCTCGTGCCTTTTCTGTTGGTTCATCTGCCAATAGTGCTGCTTGCCGGGTCAGCAGGTGTCTGGCTGTTTTATGTCCAGCACCAGTTTGAAGAAACCCACTGGTCCAAGCCTCCGGAATGGGCTTTTCCCCATGCGGCGATGCATGGCGCCTCGTATTACGATCTTCCGGGTCCGCTGCGTTGGATCACCGGCAATATCGGCATGCACCATGTCCACCATTTGTCGAGCAAGGTGCCTTTTTACAGGTTGCCAGAGATTCTGCACGACTACCCGGAGCTTGCGAAACTTGGTCGCATCAGCCTTCGCGACAGCCTGGGCTGCGTAAAGCTCATTCTGTGGGACGAATCCACCAAACGGCTGATTTCGCTACGTGAGGCAGAAAAGCAACCGCAATAGATGAGAGCTGGAGCGACGCAATACCCTTTGAGCCGGTGCGTGAGGTATCATTCCGCTAAATGCAGAACCGACCCCAATGAGACGTGGCCAACAGTGTAGGTTTGCATTGTTTCAGTAACGGCCGGCACTGTCGGCCAGAGGTTGAACTGTAGCAGCAGCCATTTTGTTGGATCGAATGCGGCTATGGCCGCGAGCGCGCCGGCCCTGATTGCTGAACGCGCGTCCGCGGTCGCAGTATCGCGTAGCTTCGCCAGATCAGAATGGGGCGCTATGGACCGGACCTCCCGTGTGGCATATCGCGAAGCTGTAAGATCAGGTACGTGGTCGGCGTGCCAGACCAGCCATGTCTGCACCGATGGCCAGCCGAAGTCCCGTGTCAGAACTGCAAAACCTGGACCGGACAGGAAGCTGTCTATTCCTTCTGGCTCATCCCATAGATAGAACGGCGCGTAGAGGTTTTCAGCACTGGTGAAGCCGGCATCCTGCTTTCTCGCCGAAAGATAGGCCTTGAAACGCAGGCGTGGAAAGCCATCGAGCAGCGGCCCCTTCTCCCTTATGCGCCGGTCTATGATCGCCATGTCGTAGCCGGCAGGCAGCGTGAAGCTGTATTGCATGGCGATCATGACGTGCTCTCCTCTTTTTTGACAGGTCCCATCCAGTGGACGGCAGTTCCACTCCTGACCGGCTGGACGCTGAGATAGCTGAAGGGACAGGACGGCGCGGCGCCATGCCAATGGGCTTCGCCGGGCGCAAACCACACCGCATCTCCGGCACGGACTTCACGCGGATCGTCACCCTTGCGTTGGACGAGACCGATGCCATCCAGCACGAAGAGAAGCTGGCCGCGCGGATGACTGTGCCAATGGGTCACGACCCCCGGCGGCACAAAAGCGCGCATTGCCGTCATCTCGCCATCGATCCGGCTCGATAACAGCATCTGGACGAGGAAGGATCCGCTGGAGATACCCTCAGGTGCAGCAACTATTCCGTCACCGGCTCGACGCACGCTCATGGTGGATGGACAGGCCGGTTGCATGTCGAAAAAATCAGTCATCGGCCACTCCCATCCGCCGGTGTGCCTGCTGAAACGCCTGATGCAAAGGACCAGTCATCAAACGTCGAGTTGACGATGGCGACCATCACATCCTCAGGCCTCACACCGGGCGACGCCGACAGGTTTTCGACGAGCCTCGCATAGAAGCGCGCCTTGGTTTCCGGCGATCGCGTCTTGCCCGTGGTGATATGAAAGAAAATGAAATCATCCGACCGAGGGCCGCCACGATATGTTCGGTCGAAGATCAGTTCGCCCGGTTGGTGCTGGTGGATTGCAGCGAAGCGGTCGTTTTCCGGAACGTCAAAGCAGTCGACAAGCGCGCGGTCGAGACTGTCGGAAACCGCCTTGAGATAGTCGGTGGATTTGCCTGCAAGCAGAGATATTCGGGTGAAAGGCATGAATGCGCTCCGTTCAAGAGGATTGACAGCCACACTATGAAACGACATCATCATCCTGAAAATCAAATTATTCAGGACATTACGTCCTGATTTTAGGGACATTTAATTTGCGCCTTACCCATTTGGATCTGGACGCGCTCCGCAGTTTCGTGATTGGCATCGAGACCGGGTCGTTCGCGCAGGCCGCAGACAGACTGGGGCGTTCGACCTCTGCGGTCAGCGCACAACTCAAGAAGCTGGAGGACCAGGCCGAAACCGCTCTGGTGCGCAAATCCGGCCGGGGGCTGGCGCTGACCGAGAGCGGCGAAGTGCTGCTGTCCTATGCCCGGCGTTTATTGAGCCTGAATGACGAGGCGATCAGCGCCGTTCGCGGGCCGGAACTCGCAGGCTGGATCCGCCTCGGGATTCAGGAGGATTTCGGAGAAACCGTGTTGCCGCAGGTGCTGGGCCGTTTCGCACGCGCCCATCCGCGGGTTCGGATCGAAGGGCGCATCGCTCGCAATAGCGAGTTGCGGGAGAAGGTCGAGTCCGGCCATCTTGACCTCGCCTTGGCTTGGAATGACGACACGGCTTCGCCAGCTGAAACGGTTGCATCCATGCCACTGTGCTGGCTGGGCGCGGCGGAAACAGAAACTGTCTGGCAGACCGGCGGGAAAGAGCCGCTGCCACTTGCAGTCTTGGAAGCGCCGTGCCTTTTACGTAGTATTGCCTGCAACCACCTTGATCAACAGCGTATCGCCTGGCGCATTGCATTCGTCAGCCCGAGCCTCGGCGGGTTGTGGGCTGCGACAGCCGCAGGCCTTGGCATCGCACTTCGCACACCGTTCGGCCGGCCGCCTGCCGTACGGGTTCTCGATCCACTCACCAACGGTTTGCCGCAACTCCCGTCGCTGGGGCTCAGCCTTCTTCGCTCCGGAAAAGACGAAAATCCAATCAGCGCCCATCTCGCCACGATCATCCGCCAAGCCTTGCAGGAAACGCTGCCGGAAGCATGGATAGTGCGACCGTAATCGCTGAAACAGCATAAGCTTCCGCCAAGATTATAGGTACGGCGAAGCTGCGGGGGAATCTTGGCCCCGGCTCAAGGCTTGCGCTCGATTCACTAAAATTCCGCATAATATCTTTCATTATCATAATAAACATGATTATCTGCGGAAATGGATTCAACAGACCGCAAAATCATCAGTCTTCTTGCAGAAGACGCCCGCCGCTCTCTGGCCGATATCGGAAATGTCGTGGAGCTTTCCGCTTCGGCCGTGAACGAGCGCATCCGACGCCTGACGGCCAGCGGGGCGATCCGTCGCATCACCGTTGATGCCGATCCATCCGCATTCGATTTGCCCGTGATCGCCTTCGTGTGGATCGCGTTGGCGCCGGATGCGGACGAGGCCGCGTTTCGTGTCTATGCGGCGTCGCAGTCCGCTATTGCGGAATGTCACCATGTGACCGGGCAGTGGTCCTACCTCGTCAAAGTTCACGTCGGGTCGCTGGCGGAGATCGAAACCTTTCTGGCGACAATGAAACAGAACGGGTTCCTTGCCCGTACCGAAACGATCATCGCCCTGTCTTCTGTCGTGCAGGGACCATTTATGCCGAAGGAAAGCGTGGACTGATGGAACTGATGCTCGTTTTGAAAAGCATTGTGCTGGGCCTTGCGGTCGCAGCCCCGCTCGGCCCCATCGGCGCCCTCTGCATCAACCGGACCCTTGAGCGCGGGTTCTGGGCGGGAGTGGCAGGTGGCCTTGGGACTGCTCTGGCGGATGCCGTGTATGCCAGCCTCGCAGCGCTCGGCTTTTCCGCTTTCGCGGCAACCCTTGCGACAATCGATACGCCGCTCAAAATCGTCGGCGGCCTTTTCATGCTGTGGCTCGGCTGGAAAAGCCTGAGGCCCAAACCTCTGGCAGAAGCGGCCAAGGTTGGAGCGCGCGATCTGCTCGGCACCATCACCGCGACCTTTTTCCTGACGATCACCAACCCCATGACGATACTGTCCTTTGCAGCAATTTTCGCGGGTCTCGGCCTTGCTGACGCATCGGGAGCGACGAGCGCGTTTTTTGTGGTCGCGGGCGTTTTTCTAGGGTCTTTATTGTGGTGGTTCATGTTGAGCGGCGGCGTTGCATTTGCCCGGCAGCGCCTTCCCACCACCTTTGCCCGCTGGGTTTCCCGCCTGTCCGGAGTGATCCTTGTCTTATTCGGGCTTTTTGCCCTAGGTTCACTTGCCTGGGGCATGATGGCTCATTGAAATGCAACGGTTTTTTCTGCGGCTCCAACTTCTGGGAAAATCGGCGCTCCCTCCACGGCCGCATCGAGATCGGCGTCGTCGACGATGAAGGGCGCATTGCCGCAAAGTTCCAGTCCCAGTTTCTTGATGGTCGGCGCGCATTGCCGGTAGAGATGTCCTCCCGTGCTCGCCGAAGAGCATGGGATCATTAAGATGCATATTTCCGACCCTCAACAGAAAACCTGCGCCGACGCGGGATCGAAGGCCAGATGCACGAGATCACCACGGTTGAGGCCCGAAATCGCCTCATGGCCAAATGGCAGGCGCACGGCAAAGGGCTCTCCCGAACCTGTATGGGCGACGACATGGACGTTGTTGCCAAGGAAGGTGATATCGCTGACGGTGGCCTGAAAACCGGCGTAAGAGCCGGGCCTGTTGCGGCTGAGCTGTAAACGCTCCGGACGCAGCATCAGCGCCGCCTTTTTTCCCGGCGCAGCTTCGCCATGAACCGGAATTTGGTCAAAGACGATATTCTGCCCGAGCGAAACCGTCGCCTTGCCGCCCGAGGCGGCGAGGAGATCGCAGGCGATGAAGTCGCTGTCACCGATGAATTCGGCCACGAAGCGGGTGGTGGGGTGAGCGTAAAGCTCCGGCCCCGTACCGATCTGGTCAATCACGCCTTTTGAAAACACCGCGATCCGGTCGGAAAGACGCAAGGCCTCTT
Source organism: Rhizobium sp. TBD182 (assembly GCF_001950375.1). Taxonomy (NCBI): domain Bacteria; kingdom Pseudomonadati; phylum Pseudomonadota; class Alphaproteobacteria; order Hyphomicrobiales; family Rhizobiaceae; genus Rhizobium; species Rhizobium sp. TBD182. The sequence goes on from NZ_BDLN01000002.1 coordinate 648,031, forward strand.
CCTGATCGTGAGTGACGTAAAGGATCGTTACTTCCGTCTGCTGGTGGATGCGACGGATTTCGAACTGGATCTCTTCCCTGAGCTTCTTGTCGAGCGCCGAGAGCGGCTCGTCCATCAGAAGAACCGGCGGATCATAAGCGAGCGCCCTTGCCAAGGCCACGCGCTGCTGCTGGCCGCCCGACATCTGCGCAGGCTTTCTGTCCTCGAAACCTTCGAGACGAACGAGCCTCAGCATCTCCTTCACCTTCGTATCGATTTCCGCCTTGCTCTTTCGGCGCACTTTCAGCGGAAAGGCGATATTCTCGCCAACAGACAGATGCGGAAACAGCGTGTAACGCTGGAAGACCATGCCGATATTGCGCTTGTGCGACGGCGTGGAGAGCAGGCTTTCGCCGTTCAGCAGGATGTCGCCCGCCGTCGGCTGTTCGAAACCGGCCAGAATGTAGAGCGTCGTGCTCTTGCCCGAACCGGATGGTCCGAGAAACGTCATGAACTCGCCCGGCTGCACCTCGAGATTGACGTCCTGAACGGCAACGACCGGTCCGTATTGCTTGGCGATGCCGCGAATTTGCAGGAGCGGTTTGGTCATGTTTTCAATCCTTTTCGCACAGCCGCGACAAGCAGCATGAGAATGATGGTCACCGCGATGAGAAGCGTCGATGCAGCGGCGATCACCGGCGTCAGATCCTGCCGCAGCGTCGCCCAGATTTTCACCGGCAGCGTTTGCAACGTTGGACTTGCCATGAAGATCGCCAGCACCACCTCATCCCAGGAAGTGAGGAAAGAAAAGATCGCGGCTGAGAACAGGCCATGGCTGATGGCCGGCAAGGTGATGCGGATTTTGGCCTGCAGCGGGCTCGCGCCGCATAGCACTGCAGCGTCTTCGATCGATTTGTCGAAACCCTCGAGCGCGCTTGTCAACGCCAGAATGGAGAAAGGCAGCGCCACGACAAGATGGGCAATGACAAAGCCCGTGGTGGTACCCGCAAGGCCGAGCTTCAGGAAAAAAGCATAAAGCGCCACCGCCAGCACCACGACAGGCAGGATCATCGGCGTCATGAACAAAGCCCGCAGACCCTCGCGCCCAATGAAACGCCCCCGCACCAGGCCGAAGGAGGCCACGAGGCCGATCAACACCGACAGGACTGTGACCATCACGGCGATACGCAGGCTTGTCCAGGCAGCATCCAGCCACCTCGGATCGGCAAAGAAATCCGCATACCATTTCAGCGTCCAGCCGGGCGGCGGAAAGATCAGCCATTGCGACGAGCCGAAGGACAAAGCAGCGATGAAGACAATCGGCAGGATAAGGAATGCCGCTGTCAGCACGGTGATTAAAAGGAGCAGCCACTTCCATGCGCCAAGGCTGTTGTAGTTCAAAAGCATGTCAGCGCCCCCCTGCCCCGGCCGCGCCGAAGAATTTCAGCTGGATTGCGTAAAGCGTCAGCGTCACCACCAGAAGCACCAGCGCCGCTGCCCCGCCCATGCCCCAGTTGACGAGAGACTGCACGAATTGCGCGATAAGCTCGGCCAGCATCATGTTCGCCGTGCCGCCCAGCAGCGCCGGGGTGACGAAATAGCCAAGCGACATGACGAACACCATCAGCGCGCCGGAGATCATACCGGGAGCGGCAAGTGGAATGAGAACGCGGGTCAGCGCCTGAAAGCGGGTTGCCCCGCACAGCGCCGCCGCCTGGAGAATGGCCGGATCGATCTTGCGGATGACGCCATAGAGCGGAATGATGATGAATGGCAGCATGATATAGGTCATGCCGATCGTGACGCCGGTCAGGTTGTTGACCAGTGCAAGCGGCTTGTCGATGATGCCAAGGCCCATCAGCGTCTTGTTGACGACACCCGTCCGCTGCAACAGCACCATCCAGGCATAGGTGCGTGCCAGAAGGTTGGTCCACATGGACAGAAGCAAAATTGCGAAAACGACGGAGGCAAGCCGCGACGGCATGATGGCAAGCGCCCACGCGACAGGAAAACCGATGACCAGCGTTACGAGCGTGACCAGCGCCGAGACCGCGAATGTATTGAAGAAAATCTTCAGGTAGGTGGAGCTGCCCAGCAATGCGGCGTAATTGCCAAAGCCCAGAACAGGCTCGGTAACGCTGCGCGACAGCAGGATGATAACCGGCACGACGAAGAACAGGGCAAGCAGAACGAATGCCGGCAGGGTGGCGGCAAAATTGCCGGGCCGGAAGGGCATCCGCACCTTCGTCTTCGGGCTTTCTGTTTCATCGGTAAGCGAGACCATGCCCAAACCTCCCCGGAGGTGAAAATTTGCGCGGGCGCTTTTGGCTGCCCGCGCCGTTGCCTTACTTGGCCTGCCAGGCGTACCAGCGCTCACCGATCTCGTCACGATGTTGCGCCCAGTAGTTCATGTCGGCATTGACCTGGCTCGCTGTCTGCTGGTCAGGCAGGGTCTTTGCCGTTTCCGGATCCATCAGCTTTGCGGATTCGACATTGACCGGGGCATAACCCGTGGCAGACGCCATATCCGCCTGCGCCTGCGCGGAGGTCGCAAGAGCGATGAACTTCATCGCCGCGTCCTTGTTCTTCGTTCCCTTGGGAACCACGAGGGAATCCGCTGCCGTGATGTTCTGCTCCCAGGAGGTCTCCACCTTCACACCGCTCTTCTCAAGCGCTGTCATGCGGCCGTTCCAGACGCTGCCGAAGGGTGCCTCCGCAGAAGCGATCAACTGCTGCGATTGCGCACCGCCAGACCACCAGATGATATCGGATTTGATCGTGTCCAGCTTCTTGAAGGCGCGATCGAGATCGAGCGGGTATAGCTTGTCGGCGGCAACACCATCGGCCAGCAGGGCTGCTTCGATCACACCCGGCGCGGACCACTTGTAAAAGGTGCGCTTGCCGGGGAACTTTGCCGTATCGAAAAGGTCGGCCCAGCTCTTGGGGCAGGCGGCTACAGCATCAACATTGCAGCCGATGACGAAGGAATAATAGAAGCTTCCGACGGAGTAATCAGTGACGAAACGAGGGTCTAGCTTCGTTTTGTCGATGACGGCGAAATCAAGCTTCTCCAGCAGGCCCTTCGGCCCGGCCTGCGCGGCGTAGTCGCCCTCCACGTCGACCACATCCCATGTCACGCCGTTCGCCTCGACCATGGCTTTCAGCTTGCCATAGTCCGTCGGGCCATCCTGAAGCACGTTGATGCCGGTCGCCACCATGAATTTTTCGGCCCAGGCCGCCTTCTGCGCGTCCTGCGTGGTTCCTCCCCAGCTGGAAAAAACCAGATCATTCGCCTGTGCGGATGCGCCCAGGGCGAAAATTGCTGCGCATGTCATCAATACCAGTTTCGATCTCATGTTCCCTTACTCCGTTTTAGAGCTTGTTGTTGGCATGCACTTCGCGGCCGGCAGATTCACTTCAGCGGTGAAAAAGGCGCCGGCTTCATGATCTTGTTTTCGGCGACTTCAATGAGGTCGCGGATCTTAGGCAGGAAAGACAACCAGCGTGGATCGGCCAGTAGCCGCGCGCGCCGTTCTTCGCGGTCATCCAGGCTGGAAAAAGCCCAGATGTGGACAATTTCATTGATCGGCCCGATCTCGGAAAAGAAGTAACCCACCAGCTCGCCCAAATGGCTTTTCTGGATTTCGATGCCTTCCTCCTCGACAACCCCAAGGTAGGCCGGAATGGCGCCGTTCTTCAGCCGGTAGGTGCGGATCTCGTAAAACATCGCGTCACCGCATCACGAATGGATCGGGGATCGGGTCATCGGAGGTTCTAAGCCATATGGTCTTCGTGCGCGTGTAATCGAGCGCTGCCGCAAGCCCGCCTTCGCGACCATCACCGGAAAGACCGAACCCCCCGAAAGGCGCAATCGGTGAGACGGCGCGATAGGTGTTCACCCAAACCACACCGGCGCGGATCGCCTTCATCAGTCGATGGGCGCGCGTCAGGTTCTGCGTGAAGACGCCCGAGGCGAGGCCATAGACCGTGTCATTGGCCAAAGCGATCGCTTCCGCCTCGGTTTCGAAGGAAACAACCGAAAGAACCGGGCCGAAGAACTCCCTTTCCATGGACGGCGAACGAATGCCGTCACAATCGAGAATGGTCGGAGGGTAGAAATAACCAGCGCCATCCACCGCCACACCGCCCGTCACCACCTTCGCACCGGCTTTTTCGGAAGCAGAGACCAGAGAGACAATATGCTTGCGCTGCCGCTCGGTCGCGAGCGGCCCCACTTCCGTTGCCATGTCCAGCGGCGAGCCGATGCGGATCGCCTCAGCCTTCGCCTTCAAAATCCCGAGGAAGCGATCCTTCACGCTTCTCTCGACAATCAGCCGTGATCCGGCAACACAGCTCTGACCGGTCGCCGCGAAAATTCCCGCGACCTGCGCATTGGCGGCGCTTTCGAGATCGGCGTCGGCAAAGACGAGGATTGGCGATTTGCCGCCGAGTTCGAGCGACGTGGAGGCAAGATTTTCGGCCGAGTTGCGGACGATGTGACGCGCCGTTTCCGGCCCGCCGGTAAAGGCGATATGGGCCACCTTGGGGTGCGTGGTGAGTGCCGTGCCGCAGGACGCACCGAAACCAGTGACTATATTGACGACGCCGGCAGGAAAACCAGCCTCCTGCACCAGCCGGGCGAACTCCAGAAGCGGCGCCGGTCCGTCTTCCGAGGCCTTGATGACGATTGTGCAGCCGGCAGCGAGCGCCGGGCCGATTTTAACGGCTGCCAGAAAAAGCTGGCTGTTCCACGGGACGATCGCGGCCACCACACCCACGGGCTCGCGCCGCAGCCAGACATCCATGTCCGGCTTGTCGATCGGCAGGTAAGCGCCCTCGATCTTGTCAGCCAAGCCCGCATAATAGCGATAATAGTCCGCGACATAGGCAATCTGCGCCGAGGTCTCGCGGATGATCTTACCGGTGTCACGGGTTTCGAGCTCGGCAAGCGTCTTTGCATTTTCGGCAACCAGATCGGCAAGCCGATAGAGCAGCTTGCCGCGTTGCGTCGCCGTCAGTTTCGACCAGGCGGCATCGTCATAAAGCGCCCGATGCGCAGCCTCTACGGCGCGGCTAATATCCGCTTCGCGGCTTTCCGGCATTTCTGCCCAGGGTTCACCGGTTGCCGGGTCGAGGCTCGAAAAGCTCGCCTCACCATCCTCGAAGCGCCCGTCGATGTAACATTGGAAACGGCGCATCATCTTACTCCTTGAAAGCCGGCATGACATCGGAAAGGAAGCGTTCCAGCGAGGCCTTCTTGCGCTCGAAGCTCATGCCGGTATCGATCCAGAAGGAATATTCGTCGTAGCCCATGGCCTCGTAGGCCTTAAGCCGGGTAATGACTTCATCGGCATCGCCGACAACGTTGTTCTTGCGCATGACATCACCGGAAAGCATGGCGTTTGCGGCAATCTCCTCCGGCGCAATACGCTCGATCAAACCCTGATGAACGGGCTTTTCGTTTTTGAACCATGCAAAGAAGTAGTTGTAGTAGACGCTCATCTCATGGGCCGCCTGGGCAATGTCGGCTTCACCGGAACCGACATAGGTGTGGCGCAGCAGCATGATTTTCGGCCGCTGTTTATCCGGATTTTTCGCACAGGCATCGTTGAAGCGGCCCATCAGGGTTTCCACCTCGTCATCGCCTTGCCAGAGCGGCGTCACCTGAACATTGCAATCATTGGCGACAGCGAATTCATGCGAATTCGGATCACGCGCCGCCACCCAGATGGGCGGAAAAGGCTGCTGCAGCGGTTTGGGAGCCGATGTGGTGGCCGGGAACTTGAAGAATTCGCCGTCGTGGGTGTAGTCACCCGCCCAAACCCCTTTGACAGCCGGAATAAGCTCGCGCATCCGCTGGCCGGCGCCCCAGGCATCGAGGCCTGGAAGCAGCCGCTCATATTCGAACGAATAGGCGCCACGCGCGATGCCGATATCAAGACGGCCGTCACAGATCAGATCCGCCATCGCCGCTTCTCCGGCAAGCTTGATCGGGTGCCAGAAAGGCGCGATCACCGTTCCCGTACCCAGGCGTGCCGTCTTCGTACGCCGCGCCAGATCGGCGATCGTTACAAAGGGGTTGGGCGCTATGGTGAAATCCATGCCGTGATGTTCGCCGGTCCAGATGGCATGCATGCCACCACGATCGGCGATTTCGCAAAGCGTTACGAACTCCTCGTAGAGTGTCTTGTGGTCCTGGGAGGCGTCCAGCCGCTCCATATGAACGAAGAGGGAGAATTTCATGGTTTTGGCCCCTTCATGGAGATGGGATGAACCTTGCCGGCGGTCTCGTTCCCGACATAAACACCGAAATTGCCGATCGAGCTTTCCAGCACGAAACGATTGACGATATCCGCCGTAGCGCCGGAGTCGAATTTTGCCGAAGCCAGCGCGCCGGGCAACAGAAAACGGCCCTCGCGCGGCGCTTCATCGCCATCGGCAAGCGCGTGATAGACGACGTGTTGGCGCCCGTCCGTCTTGTTCTCATAAACCGAGTAGAGAAATCCCGTTTTGACGGAGAGACCCGTCAGGTCTTCGAGACGTGATGTCAGCGCCGCGACCGGATCGCCGCTTGCCACGACACAGCCGGGAAGCGACAGCACGTCGTCGCCAACGAGGTAAATCTCGCCGCGCCGTTCCAGAACGGCGCCCACGACGATATCGCCCTCTGCCGCTGCCGATACCGCCTTTGCAGCCAGCATCGGCGTGAAATAGCCGCCGCGCGCATAACCGAGACCGTTCAGGCCGCTATTGTCGAAAGCCTCGATACGGCCGAGCAGAATGACATGATCGCCGGCCTCGATAACCTCCTGCATCGAACATTCGAACCAGGCCGCGACGTCTGCAAAGACCGGGGAGCCCTTCGGCGCATCCAACCAGCTGGCGGTGGCGAAACGGTCTTCGACCGGCCGGGCGAAGGTGTTGGAGAGGTCCTTCTGGCTTTCCGACAGAATATTGACCGCGAAGTTTTTGGTGCCGGTCATCGTCATGAAATTGCGCGAGCTGCGGGCAAGGCAGATCAGTAGCAACGGCGGATCGAGCGAAACCGAGGTGAAGGAGTTGGCGGTAAAACCGATGGGCTTTCCTGCATCGTCCCGGGTGGTCACGATTGTTACTCCCGTAACGAAAGCGCCGAATGCATCGCGCAAAGCGCGCGGATCAAGGGTTGCAACAGTCATTGCGGCTCCTCCTCTGAAGCCAGCCATTCGGCCATCATTGCATTGACAGTTTCAGGCGCGGTCAGGTTGACCATATGCCGGTGCGCCTCAACGACGCGGGCGTAACCGCGCGGTGTGATCGCCGCCATCTGCTCGGCCATCAAAGACGTCGAATTGGGGTCGTCCGAACCCGTCAGGAAAAGAGCCGGGCAGATGACCGAGGGCCACCGATCCGCATAGGTCTCGTCGCCGCCCGCAAATGCGGTATAGGCAACCGCGTAACCTTCGGGATCGACCATTTCCAGCCAGCCCCGCGTCAACTCCCGCGCCTGCTGGCTCTTTGGATCGTCGCCGAACCAGCGTAACAAAGGGCCTTCCTTGTCCACGCCGGTGGTCCGGATGGCAGCCGCGCGTGCAAGAACCGCAGCCTTCGCGGCCGGATCACGGCGGTAGACGCCGTTCAGATAACCAACGCGCGCAATTCGATCTCCAAAGGTTGCAGCGGCACCGCCGGAAATCAGCGCACCCATGGAGTGCCCGGCCACATTGGCACGCGCGATCCGCATATCGTCAAGAAAGCGGCCGAACCAGCCGACAAAATCCTTGAGTGAGCTGCCCGCTGGCAGGCGTTCACTGCCGCCATGCCCCGGCATATCTACCGCGATGACACGGTGCGTCTTTGAAAAGATTTCGATCTGCGGCTTCCAGGCTTCCAGCCGCATTCCCACACCGTGGATGAGGATCAGGTCTTCACCGGCGCCTGCCTCGAAATAGGCCGCCCCGCCCTCGGTCACCTTGCGAGGGAGCGCGGCAGCACCTGCCTTTGCAGCATTGACCCGTGACGTGGTGGCGGCCTCCTGCATTTGCATCACCCTCAAACGCCCGCCGGGTTGGCAACATCCTGACCGAGATCCTTCAGATCCTGATACCGGTCGCCGATGCGGTGATGAGGCCTGCCGCCGACTGAAGCACCGAGCGCCACGACGATCTCGTCGGCAGCCGGAGCATCGGGAACGGAGGTCTGGATAGTCAGGTAGTGCGAACGGCGGCCTTCATCGTTCTTGTCCATTAACGGGATCATGATCGGCGCATTGCCGGGACCACGCGTATTGCAGAAGGCCAGATAGGACTTGGCACCCACAGCCTGACGATAGTGATTGCCGAAACGCAGCGTGTGAATGAGCGCGGAGGCATGTTCGATCTCACCATCCAGCCCGACGACGGCCGCCTTGCCATAGGCCTCCACCGCTTCGCCGGAACCCACGGCATCAAGGATCATCTTCGTCAGGAGTTCGCCCAGCACCGGCGCCCCGGCGTGGATTTCCGGTTTGAGATCGTCCACGAAGCCTTTTCCAGCCCAGGGATTTTTCACGACCGCGATGGCGGTGAACAGCTTCAAAGGTGTCGCTGCGGCCTTGCCTCCTTCAATCAACGTTGTTTCGACCTGCAACAGGGTCTTACGGATCTGGATGGGCATAGGCGTTCTCTCCGATAAATATGATGTCTTATGGTATGCCATAATATGCAGGTGTCAAGTGGCGGAAGTCTGCGGCTTGAAGTTGTGAAAAATAACAATTCTTACAGGAGGTTATGGCTCAAGGCCCTTCCATGCGGCCGTCAAAGGCAAGTTCGTAAAGGCGCGTCATTTCCGCTGCCGTCGGAACCCGTGGGTTATTTGCCGGTGTGCCGGAGGCGAGGCCTTGCCGCACCATTTCCGGCAAAAGATCGAGATAGCGGGTTTTGTCGATACCGAATTCCTGCGGGGTCGGCACCTTCAACCGCCTGTTCAGGTCGATGAAAGCCTCCACCATCTTTGCGCCTGCAATCTGGTCACTGTCCGTCGAACTGGCGCAACCAAGTGCGCGGGCGGCGGCGGCATATTGCGGTAGAGCGGAATTCAACGAAAATTGTGTGACCAACGGCAGCACCATCGCATTCGACATGCCGTGCGGAACATGGAAAAAGGCACCGACCGGCCGGCTGAGGCCGTGGATCAACGCTGTGGATGTGTTGGAAACGGCAAGACCCGCATGCGTCGCCCCGAGCATCATCGCTTCGCGTGCTTCCCGGTTTTGCGGGTCGTTCGCGACTTTTTCGAGATTTGCCCCGATCAGTTTCAGCGCGGACAGCGCCAACGCCTCGGAATGGGCATTACCGTTGCGGTTGACCAGCGCTTCCAGCGCATGGGTCAGCGCATCTATGCCGGTATCGACCGTGACGCGGTAAGGGCAGGTCAGCGTCAGCTCGTAATCGATGATGGCCGCAACGGGCAAAGCGGCAGTGCCGAGGATGAGCATTTTTTCGCTGGCAGCCGTATCCGTCACGACGGCGGCGCGTGTTACTTCCGATCCGGTTCCTGCGGTTGTGGGTATGGCAATTACCGGCATGACGGCAAAATCCACGATCCTTGGAACTTTCAGCGCCCGCAGCTCTTCGCCACTGGTTGCAACGATGGCGCCTGCTTTCGCCGTATCCATGGCGCTACCGCCGCCGAGTGCGACGAGACCATCATGACCGCCCCCGGAAACGCGTTTCACCAGTGTGGCGATGGATATATCCGTTGGATCTTCTACGACATCCGCAAAAATGGCGGCATCGATACCCTCACCGCCAAGCGCCTGCAAAAGCGCATCCGCATGGCCGAGTTTCTGCATGACTGGATCGCAGACGAGTAGAGGGCGCTTCACCCCCAGAGATTTCAACAGTGACGGCAATCGGAAACGGCTGCCACCGCCGATGAGCATTTCGCGAGGCATCAGGACACGGTTTATCATTGCGGTTCTCCGCCACTATCATTCTGCGTTGTTCGGAACGGCCTAAGGCACACGATCTGAAGCGGGATTTCGCCATCCCGCTCCGGTCACCGTGGCGTCAATGCGCCAGGATTTTCGACAGGAACGAGCGTGCGCGATCCGTCTTCGGATTGGTGAAGAAGCTGTCACCCTCGCCGATCTCGACGATCTCGCCGCCATCCATGAAGACGATGCGGTCAGCCACCTTGCGGGCAAACCCCATTTCATGCGTCACCACCATCATCGTCATGCCTTCCTGCGCAAGCGAGACCATGACGTCGAGCACCTCGTTGATCATTTCCGGATCAAGCGCCGATGTAGGCTCGTCAAAAAGCATGGCGACCGGATCCATCGCCAGCGCGCGGGCGATTGCGACGCGCTGCTGCTGACCGCCGGAAAGTTGACCGGGATATTTCTTCGCATGCGCGGTAAGCCCCACCCGCTCCAGAAGGGCGTTGGCTTTGACCAGCGCCTCCGCAGGGGAGCGGCCGAGAACCTTCTCCTGCCCGATGCACAGATTTTCGAGGATCGTCATATGCGGGAAGAGTTCGAAATGCTGGAACACCATGCCCACTTTGGAGCGCAGCTTAGGCATATCGGTCTTGGGGTTGGTCACCTCAACCCCGTTGACGGTGATGATGCCGTTGCCGATCGTCTCCAGCGCATTGACGCATTTGATCAGCGTCGACTTGCCCGAACCGGGCGGCCCGCAGATCACGACGACTTCGCCCTTGGCGACATTCAGGCTGCAATTGGTCAGAACCTGAAAGGTCGGACCGTACCATTTGTTGACGGATTGAAGTTCGATCATGCTGGTTGCTTGAGACATCGGACTTCTCCCTAGTGTACGTCAGCCGACATTGGGCCGTAGGCTTTGCCGAATCGTTTCTCGATACGGCGCTGGATGAGTTCCCAGGCGGTCGTCATGGCGAGGTAATAAAGGGCCGCAACCATGAAGAGCTCCAGAACGAGGAACTTTTCCTGGATAAGAACCTGCGTGCGGCGCAGCAGCTCCTCCATGGAAATGATGGAGGCGATCGACGTTGTCTTCAGCACGCCATTGACGGAATTGCCAAGCGGCGGAATGATGATGCGGAAGGCCTGCGGCGCAACTATGTAGCGCATCACCTGCGCCTCGGTCATGCCGATGGCGCGCGCCGCATTGATTTGGCCTTTGGGAACCGCGGCGATACCTGCCCGGACGATCTCCGACAGATAAGCGGCCTCGCAAAGCGACAGGCCGATCAGGGTGGACTGCAGAACCGTCAGCTTGATGCCGAGCTGCGGCAGGCCGGTATAGATGATGATGAGCTGCACCAGCAGCGGCGTGCCGCGAAATATCCAGGTGTAGAAATAGGCCGGTCCGGAGAGGAACCGGTATTTCGACATGCGCATCACCGCAATGACGAAGCCCAGCGCAAGACCCGCCGTCATGGCAAAAACCGTGAGGCCGAGCGTCACCATCGCCCCCTCGAAAAGATAATAATTCGTCAGGTATTCGAAGAAACCTTCCCAGTTCCAACCCTTCACGTCTTTCTCCAATTCATGCGGGAATGGTCGCGGCGAGAACTCTCCCGCCGCGCTGACAGTTCAGATGGAGGAGATTTCAGCCTTCCGGACCAAGAACGGCGAGGTCGCCGGGCGCGATGCTCACGCCATAACCACCCATCAGCTTTTCAAGCGAACCATCGGCCTTCATTTCCTTGAGAGCAGCAGAGACGGCACTGGCGACGTCCTTGCTTCCAAAGGAAAGCGAACCGGGCGTAGGGTACATGCCGGAAAGTGCATGCGTGAACTCGCCGCGATCCTGGTATTGCTTGGCGACAGGATCGATGGAGACCGCGGCCTGAACCTGACCTGCCCGCAGCGCCTGATAGACGGTCGCGTAATTGTCGAACAGGTTTATGGTCATCGGCGCAAGACCGCGTTTCTTGAAGTCCTCGTTCAATTCCTTGATCTTGCGCTCGGCATAGCCACCGATATCGGTGCTGACGGCCTTACCGGCCAGATCGTCCACCTTGGTGATGGGCTCGGATGCACCGACGGCCGTTGAAATGCTGATGGCGAGACTCTCATAGGGGATCATGAACAGGATCTTGCGCCGCTCCGCCGTCACGAACAGGCCGGCATTGATCATATCCCAGCGGCCGCCCTGCAGGCCCGGCACCATGGTGGCATATTCCGTGCTGATATATTCGGGCTTCAGGCAGAGGCGCTTGGCGATTTCATAACCCAACTCGATACGAAGGCCTTTGAGCACACCCTGTTGGTCGGCATAGGCCATGGGCGGCAATGTCGGGCTGGTCGCCATCACGAGATGGCCGGGCTTGATGAGGTGATCGTTGGATATTTTCGGCGTGCAGTCCTGTGCAACGGCCGCACCGGCAAGAAGACTGATGACAAAGCCCGCCAGAGAGGTTTTGGCGCGCACGGCTATGCATTTCCGGGAAATCGGATACCAGTTCATATTAAGCTCCGCTCTTTATATTATTTATTATGGCATACCATCACACCAAACGGATTGCCCTGTCAATAAGCGGTCATTTGTTTTTCTAAATTATTGTAAAACAACCATAAAATCAAAAAACTGCAGAGCCTGCGGCCGCCAACTGGGCAACCGCAAGACAAGCAGAACGGAGCGCCAAAAACCGTCAGTCAGCCGTTTTTTGCGCGGTGAGAACGGCTTCGGCGATAGCACATGCGCTGGTGACATGATCGAGAGCGGCTTTGTAAGCGGCGTCCCCGTCACCTTTCCGGATCGCATCGACGATCTTTTTCATCTGCGCCGGACCTTCGGTATCGCGGCTTTTCGTCTTAATCGTCATGGAGCGAAGATGGTTGATCCGCACCGTCAGCAAATTGACGACGCCCCAGGCGACATGCCGGTCGATCTTGCTGAACAGCGTATGATAAAAAGACGAGGTATGCGCGAGAACACCGGGCATATCCTTGGCAACGTAACTTTCGCGAATATGCTCGAGTGAAGCCTCAAGCGCCTCGACAATGGCGGGATCGCGACGCTCCGCACAAAGGCGCGCCGCCATTCCCTCCAGCGCACCGCGGATTTCGTAAATCTGCTTGGCCTCGGCGAGATCGAGCAGCGCAACCATCGGCCCCTTGTTCGGCAAATTCGCCACCAGCCCCTCGGACTCCAGATGCCGCAGGACTTCGCGCACGATGGTGCGGGAAACGCCCGGCTGGGCGCAGAGATCGCGCTCTACGAGGCGATCTCCCGGACGGAAGTAACCGTTCACGATGGCGTCGCGCACCTTGTCGAGCGCAAGCTCCCTCAGCGTCTTGGTCGGACGCTCAACGCGAATGGCAGTTCCCTGCAAAGCACCGGTCATGGTATCACCTCGTTTGGCACATCCCGCTTCCGCCCGCCGGGCGTGAAAACAGGTTCTGGCTCTTTATATTATGGCGTACCAACTTATTTAGCCGCGCACCATGTTTATGGCAACAGCGCGCGACCCGCTTGTCGCAATGCCGCGTCACCCCATCCGTTCCGATGCATAGCTGCCCGGGCTTGGCGGGAAGACCACGGTGCGGTTACCGTTGATGAAAGTACGGTGGTGGATATGGGCGTGGATGGCGCGTGCCAGAACCTGCGCCTCGACATCCCGGCCGAGCGAAACATAATCCTCCGCGCTCTGGGCATGGGTAATACGCACAATATCCTGCTCGATAATCGGACCTTCATCGAGATCGGCGGTGACATAGTGGGCCGTCGCACCGATCAGCTTCACGCCGCGCTGATAGGCCTGCTTGTAAGGGTTGGCGCCCTTGAAGGACGGCAGGAAAGAATGGTGGATGTTGATGATCTTCCCCGACATCGTCTCGCACATCCGGTCGGAAAGCACCTGCATATAACGCGCAAGCACGATCAGCTCGGTTCCGGTGCTTTCGGCAATATCCATGATCCGGGCTTCAGCCTGTGGCTTGTTTTCCTTCGTCACTGGAATGTGGTGGAAGGGAATATCATGATTGACCACCACTTTCTGGTAATCGAAATGGTTGGAGACGACGCCAACAATATCGATCGGCAAGGCCCCGATGCGCCAACGGTAAAGCAGATCGTTCAGGCAATGGCCGAAGCGCGACACCATCAGCAGGACCTTCATCCGCTCGGACTGGTCATGAAGCGCCACTTCCATGCCGAATTTCTGCGAGATCGGCATCAGTCCAGCCATCAAGTCGTCACGCTTTGCTCCCTCTTCGGAAATGAAGCCCACGCGCATGAAGAAACGGCCCGTACCGAGATCATCAAACTGCGAACTATCGACGATGTTGCAGCCTTTTTCAGCGAGAAAGCCTGAAAGGGCAGCGACGATACCTCGGGTGGACTTGCAGGTTACGGTCAGGACGAAGTTCGTCATCCGGCACTCTCTCTGTCATCGATACTGGAAAAACCCCGCGCTGTCTGACGAGCGCGGGGAAAAGCCGCGAGGGCGGCGGGGAAACCCGAACTCAAACGTCGAGCGTTGTCTGGTGCTCCCAGGCAGTGAATTGCGCGCAATAAGCGTTCCACTCGCCCTGCTTGAGCTTGAGATAGGCCTTTGAGAACTCCATGCCCAATGCCTGCTGCAGTTCCTCGTCCTTCTCGTATTCGCGCAGCGCATCGAGAAGATTGAGCGGCAGTTTCGGCGCATTCGTCACGGTATGACCTTCGCGATACATGTCTATATCGTGATGCGGACCGGGATCGGCCTGTGAGCGGACACCCGACAGACCGGCCGCAATGATGATGGCCTGGAGCAGATAGGGGTTCACGGCGCCATCCGGCAGACGCAGTTCGAAACGCCCCGGCCCTGGCACGCGAACCATGTGGGTGCGGTTGTTCCCGGTCCAGGTCACCGTGTTCGGCGCCCAGGTCGCGCCCGAGATGGTCCGCGGCGCGTTGATGCGCTTGTAGGAATTAACCGTCGGATTGGTGACGGCCGCAAGAGCGGAGGCATGTTTCATGATGCCGCCCAGAAACGTCTTGCCCTTTGCGGAGAGCCCGAAAGGCATTGCCTTGTCGGCAAAAGCGTTGACCTTGCCGTCCAGATCCCAGACCGAAATATGAGCGTGGCAGCCGTTGCCGGTCAGACCCTTGAAAGGCTTCGGCATGAATGTCGCGCGCAGCCCGTGCTTTTCGGCAACCGACTTGACCATGAACTTGAAGAAGGAATGTTTATCCGCCGTCTGGAGCGCATCGTCATATTCCCAGTTCATCTCGAACTGGCCGTTCGCGTCCTCATGGTCGTTCTGGTAGGGTTTCCAGCCCAACTCCAACATGTAGTCGCATATTTCCGCGATCACATCGTAACGACGCATCACTGCCTGCTGGTCGTAGCAGGGCTTTTCCGCCGTGTCGTACTCATCGGAGATTTTCGCGCCGTCCGGCGAAATGAGGAAAAATTCCGGTTCCACGCCGGTTTTGACCCGCAGCCCTTGCCCGGCCGCTTCCGCGATGAGCTTTTTCAAAACGACGCGCGGCGCCTGTTCCACAGGCTGGTCTTCCATGACGCAATCGGCAGCAACCCAGGCCACATCCTTTTTCCAGGGAAGCTGGATGACCGAGGAGGCGTCCGGCACTGCGAAGAGATCGGGATGGGCGGGCGTCAGATCGAACCATGTGGCGAAACCGGCAAATCCGGCGCCGCCCTTCTGCATATCGGCAATCGCTTCTGCAGGAACCAGCTTGGCGCGCTGGCCACCAAAGAGATCGGTATAACTGATCATGAAATATTTGATGCCTTTTTCGGCAGCAAACTTGGAGAGGTCCAGTGTCACGTCATTCCCCTTTTTTTGAATATCAGACACTTCATCGAAAAAGACGGCCACATCCTCCCAAATGCGCCCGTCCATTGTGTTTTTTAAAAGCTGCCTTTACCCGGGAACCAGTTTGTTCCCGCCAGCGGAACCTGCGCCATTGCCGCAGCCTCCATGGTTAGAGCCACCAGATCTTCCGGCTCCAGATTGTGGAGATGGTTTTTGCCGCAGGCGCGTGCGATGGTCTGGGCTTCGAGCGTCATGACCTTCAGATAGTTGGCGAGGCGGCGACCGGCGGCGATTGGATCAAGACGTGCGGCAAGTTCCGGGTCCTGCGTGGTGATGCCTGCGGGGTCTTTGCCCTCGTGCCAGTCATCATAAGCGCCGGCCGTGGTGCCTAGCTTCTGGTATTCATCTTCCCATTTCGGGTCGTTATCGCCCAGCGCCACCAGCGCCGCCGTTCCGATGGCAACCGCATCGGCACCAAGCGCCAGAGCCTTGGCGACATCCGCACCCGAGCGAATGCCACCGGACACGACCAATTGCACCTTGCGATGCATGCCGAGATCCTGAAGCGCCTGTACTGCGGGGCGAATACAGGCAAGCGTGGGCATGCCGACATTTTCGATGAAGACGTCCTGCGTGGCCGCCGTGCCGCCCTGCATGCCATCAAGCACCACCACATCGGCACCGGCCTTCACGGCAAGTGCGGTGTCGTAATAGGGGCGCGCACCACCAACCTTGATGTAGATCGGTTTTTCCCAATCGGTGATTTCGCGCAGTTCAAGGATCTTGATTTCCAGATCGTCCGGGCCGGTCCAATCAGGATGACGGCAGGCGGAACGTTGGTCGATGCCCTTCGGCAAATTGCGCATATTGGCGACGCGATCGGAAATCTTCTGGCCAAGCAGCATGCCGCCGCCGCCCGGTTTCGCGCCTTGGCCGACGACCACCTCGATGGCGTCCGCACGGCGCAAATCCTTGGGGTTCATGCCATAACGCGACGGCAGATACTGATAGACCAGCGTCTGGCTGTGGCCGCGTTCCTCATCCGTCATGCCGCCATCGCCCGTCGTGGTGGACGTGCCGGCAATGGTCGCGCCACGGCCGAGCGCTTCCTTGGCGTTGCCGGAAAGCGCGCCGAAGCTCATGCCGGCAATGGTGATCGGCGTTTTCAGCGTGATCGGCTTCTTGGCAAAGCGCGTGCCAAGGGTGACGGTCGTATCGCACTTCTCGCGATAACCTTCGAGCGGATAACGCGAGATGGACGCGCCGAGAAACAGCAGGTCGTCGAAATGCGGCACCTTGCGCTTCGTGCCTGCGCCGCGAATATCATAGATGCCGGTCGCAGCCGCACGGCGGATTTCCGCCAGCGTATGATCATCGAAAGTCGCGGACTTGCGCGGTGGGGTGAAGGGGTTGTGATAGCTCATCGGAAAATCCCTCGCCTCAATACGCGTCGGCGTTGTCGATGTTGAAATTGTAGAGCGTGCGGGCCGAACCGTAGCGTTTGAACTCGCTTGGGCTGACATCGGAGACGCCGGCTTTTTCAAGAAGCTCGGCAAGCTTTTCCAGATGTTCGGGCCGCATTTCCTTTTCGATGCAGTCGGCGCCGAGGCTTTTGACCGAGCCGCGCACGAAAAGCTTCGCTTCATAAAGGGAGTCACCCAACGCATCGCCCGCATCGCCGCAGACAACGAGGTGGCCCGACTGGCCCATGAAAGCGGACATGTGGCCGATATTGCCCTTCACGACGATATCGATGCCCTTCATGGAAATGCCGCAGCGGGAAGCGGCATTGCCCTTGATGACCAGCAGCCCGCCGCGACCGGTGGCACCTGCGTATTGCGAAGCGTCGCCCTCGATGACGACGGTGCCCGACATCATGTTTTCGGCAACGCCTGGCCCGGCCGAGCCGTAAACGGTGACGGTGCCGCCATCATTCATGCCGGCGCAATAATAACCGACCGAGCCGCGAACATCGACGATGACGGGGCTGTCTATGCCAACAGCGACGGCATGGTGGCCGCGCGGATTGACAACTTCGAATTCGGTGTCGTTTGTGCCCGAGGAAAGCCCATGGAGCGCGCTGTTGAGTTCACGCAAAGGCGTGTGGGAGAGATCGAAAACTGGCATGGATATGACTTTCGCAATATGCGCCGATGACGGTTTCACGCGGCCTTTTCATGGTCCCAGAAATAGACGGTCGCCGGCTCCGGCTCCCAGACGCGGGCATTTTCGATGCCGGGCAGATTGACCAGCGCGCGGTATTCAGAGCCGAAAGCGACATATTGATCGGTCTCGGCCATCACCGCCGGCTTGCAGGCGATGGGATCGCGCACCACGCCGAAACCGGATTTGGTGCCGACGACGAAGGTAAAGAACCCGTCGAGATCATCGAGCGCGCCGGTCAGCGCTTCGCCCAGATCCTTGCCCTTGGCCATTTCAGCCGTGAGATACGCGGCGGCCACTTCCGAGTCGTTCTGGGTTTCGAAGGTCATGCCCTCGCGTACCAGTTCCCGACGCAGATTATTGTGGTTGGAGAGCGAACCGTTATGCACCAGGCACTGGTCGGCACCGGTGGAGAAGGGGTGTGCGCCAAGCGTCGTCACAGCCGATTCCGTTGCCATGCGGGTGTGGCCGATGCCATGGCTGCCCGCCATGGAGCGCACGCCAAAACGGGCGACGACATCTTTCGGCAGGCCGGTTTCCTTGTAGATTTCCACGCTGTCGCCGGAGCCCATCACCCGCACATTCGGGCGGATGGCAGCCAGGACCGAGCGAATTTCCGTGAGCTTTGCCGATGGAATATCCAGGACCGCGTGGGTGCTTTTCACCGCAACCGAAGCTTCAACGCCATTTTCCTTCAGCGCTTCGGCAAGGCCCGAAAAATCGGTGACGGGATCGGCCGACTGGATGGTTACTTTTGCCCGGCCATCGGCAGCGCTTCCATAGATCGCGATGCCGGCGGAATCCGGTCCACGATCCGTCATGGTCACGAGCATGTCCGAAAGCAGCTCACCCAGCTGCGGTTCAAGGCTTTTGTCTTTCAGGAATAGTCCAACAATGCCGCACATCGACAGGCACCTCCATTCGTTTCTGAATGAAGAGCTAGCATATGGAATTCCATCTCGTCAACTATCAGGAATATTTTTTTCTTCTAAGGCAACTTTTCAATCATTTGTCAGACGCCTTTGCGGATAGGAAATGATCGACAGATAGCGAGCGGGAAGCTTCACCAGCTCCTCCGGTCCGTGCGGCGCATCAGCATCAAAAAACAGGCTGTCTCCCGCCTGCATGGTGAAAAGCTGCTCGCCGTGGCGATAAACCACCTCTCCCTCCAGCATGTAGAGGAACTCCATGCCCTCATGCTGGAAGGTCGGAAATACATCCGAGTCCGTCGTCAGCGTGATGAGATAGGGCTCGACGGTGACGCCGCTGGTATTGTTGTCGATATGGCCAAGCAGGCTGTACTGATGGCCGGCGCGGGTGCCTCTACGCTCGATGTTCACCCCTTGGCCCGCCTTGACGAAGGTGGCGCTGCGCGGCTCCTCGAAGCCACGGAAGAACGCCGTGATCGGCACGCCGAGCGCCTTTGAAAGCGTCTGCAGCGTGGTGAGGGACGGGGAAATATTACCGTTTTCGATCTTTGAGAGCATTCCCACCGATACGCCGGTGGCCGATGCGAGATCGGTGACCGTGATGCCCAGCTTCTTGCGATAGGCACGCACCTCATGGCCGATCGCCATTTCGAGATTATTGACCCTCGGCTCGCGAACCGCATGCGGGTCCTGCGACAAAAGCGCAGGCTCGGTCTTTGTGCTGTCCTTTGCCATGTGATCCTCCGGCATAAAGCGTTTTTCCTTCTTTAAAGGAAAACTATTTTAATTCAGAGGAAATTTTTACATCGCAGCAGCGGTAAAGCCTGCGGAAGGTCAGTACGTCACCCTGCCATCGGAGAGATCAAAGACGGCACCAGTATAGAGGCATTTCAGTGGACTACGGACACGCGCTGCTCATCGTAGTCTTGCGCAGATATTGAAGCTCACCTCTAACACGCCGCCAAGCGATGCCAAGAATTACTCGGCACCGCTGGATTTCGAAAGGCCCTTCGACCAGTCAATGGCAAGAACCGTTCCTGCGGAGTTCAGGCTTCGACCAGCTCGCGAACATCATCAACGAGAAAATGCACGATCACATAGCGCGTCGTGTATTTCTGACCGCTATCGGACACGCTCTCGACGCTGCCGCCGTCGGAGGGATGCCATTTCTGATAGTGAGGATTGTTGGCGATCAGCGTAATCGCCTTGCCCGAAAACCTGCCGGTCAGCCGATAGCGAGCCTCTGCAAGATGCCAAATCTTTTCAAAATCCTGCTGGCTGATGCGGGCTTTCAAAGCCTTCTTGGATATCGTTTCTTCGGGCGAACTGTCGTCGTGTGCACCCGATGGAATATGCAGGTCAACCTCTTCCGCGCCGTCCAGCAGAAAGGCAAATTCGTCTGGCCACATCCGTCTCACGTATCGCTCCTCCCAAAGCTTATCGTCCTACAACACAATTATGATAGCGCCTCTGCCGTAAGAGGCAATGGCGGATATCAACGAGCACTTGCCGGCATCCCAATTTTTCGGGAGCGTGGCCATGTGGGCCTCCAACAGGTGCTGAAGATCGCGGGTGGGACGCAACGAAATGGAAGCCAACGGCTATCTCAACCAGTCTGCCTCCGCTGGCGCAAAGCGGCACCGGCTTCGCTAGCGGACTGCAGCATCAAAGCGACCAACGAATGAATCAGGCTATCTCGGAAAAATCTTACGGCTCAGCGTAAATTATGGCGGAGAGGGTGGAAGTCATTAAACGTCGGATTGCGCCATAAACTATTGTAAAATATCGCTATTTTATGAAGAACTAAATTAAAAATGTACCAATAAATGTACCATCTTAAACGGAGTGAGTGAATCTTATTGAAAAGAAGCCGAAAATGTAAGTGTCTAAGTTTTTAGCTCTCATCAATGTTGATTGAGCTTGGAAAGCGCCTGCGGAAGCGCATCCATATGTATGCCCCCATAAACAAATAGAGTGTTCCAATTATTCCCATTGCTACGCGTACAGCATTAGTTTCCAGATCCCGTTTTTCGGCGAATTGTAGCAAAAAGTCCGGGTAAACGGCTCCAATAATACCGCCTGCGCCAACTAAAGCGAACGCGAATATAGTTGGCCAACTCGGCTTCAGCAAATTTAGAAGGACATTTTCTACAAATTTGCTTCCTTTTCGCGGTTGATAATTCGTAACTCGTCCCAGCGACTTAACACCAAGTGGAACTCCTACTATGGTTCCTGAAAAGGTCGGTTTTGTACCTTCGCCTGTGTGAAGTATTTTCAGCACGAAGCCATCTCCAGCGTCTAAAAATGAGAATGCCACACGAAGCCTAGAAGCGTCATTCGTCAAGACGCTGGCAGATGCTTCAATCGCAGCTCGCGTGACTTTAACTACTTCAACCTTTAGAATTTGCCCACCTTCGAAGGAAAATGTTAAGGGATATTTATCAGAAACGTCGCCACCTTTAATGGTCGCTTGTCCGTGATTCCAAAATACTATGGAAGTCAGCGAGATTCTCGGAACAGTCGTGCCGTGAAACTGAACTGTCACCTCGTTCGGCAAGAGTCCACCATTGCTGGATATCAGCTTTTGTCCCGAATATTGAAAAACGGGTTTGGCTTCGGAGCGTTTAAAAATTTGGTATACCGCAAAACCAATTCCGAGCACACCTAATAGCGTCCCAACCCAGCCTTGATTGAGCAAGACAAACACTGAATTCAATTACTAAATCCTCTTTATTGCTGGGAGACGCAGCTACAATTATGCATTTACGCGCGAATTTTAATGCCGACGCAGAGACTAAGAGCTGGCGAGAATGTTTGCAACATTAACGTTGCCCCCAACAATGAAACAACCAAAGGATTTAAAGCTGCGGATCGATGAAAATAAAATTTCTACAGAAAGTGAAAGCCCCTTTGGCCGGCTGGATCCCTCAAAGACTTATTGGGCAACACAGGAAATAATCACCAAGGCTCCTCCGGTCTGACCGTACCATTCATCGGCGTGCTTCTTACAAGCCTGAACGGACTTGACCTCTGGATATCCCTTGGCTCCGCCCTCATGATAGCAGTCCGTGTAGAAACCCTCTTGAACGCCCTTCCTTGCCGTCGAATAGAGTTTTTTCTGCTGTGCGGCCGTGGTAGCAATTTCAACGATGTTGTCCAGTTCTGCCTCGCCGTCGTCGGTCGGAGAGCAAACATAGACCGTAGGCTCAATCGCTGCCGCGTTAACTGAGGTGGCCATCGAGCCAAGAACAATGGCTGCATAAACGGTGGCTTTTTTCATTGATGCCTCTCCTCAATGGGTTCGTTTTTCTTTGGAATTATGAAGGAAGATGCTGCCCATCAATCGGCCAGTTTGGCGGGAGAGATGTTCACGTTTCCCAATGTGTAGCCACTGACGACGCCTTTGCAGGTGATGAAATCACCCGCGGCCAGTTGCCTGATCCTCTTTGCCTCATTGTCTTCAGACGGTAGGATTTTACAGAACGTCGCAATCTTGCCCTGACGAGAAGTCTGGATCACAAATTCATCGTTCCGCTGCGAAACATCCCAGACCGGCAGCTTCCATTCCACGAGCTTGCCGCGATAGGAATCTTTGATCTCGCTCTTCTGGACCTCGGTAAGTCCTGAAAAGAATGACAGTGCATTCACCAGATCGTCAGGTGGTGTGGTGCTGATCGGGGCGTCGTCCAGAACTTCTTTACCGGGACTACCGGGCCCTTGAGCGTCGATGAATGACGAAAGGATGAGACCCAAAAGGCTTCCAAAAACCGGCAAGCCAAGACCAACGACCACAATCCAGAACAATGATTTCCAGAATAGTCTCATTTTGCTTCTGCGACAGTCGCTTTCCTTGCACCGAAGACAGCAAGAATGCCGCCGATGAAAGCGAGGGCCATAAAAATTGCGACTAGGGTTCCACCCAGAACCGCTCCAAGGATTGCACTGACGATGAGCAGGGCACCGGGAGTTTTGCTCGTCGCTCCCATGGCTACGGCGCCAAAGATAATCGTGAGGAACGAGAAGAGGATACCGCCCCATCCTAAGCCGACGACGGTAGATGCACCGTCGGCTTCCAGTCCAGCCCCGATACCACCGACGAACAATGTTATCGCTGCGGCAAAAATGCCGAAAATACCTGCGATCAGTGCGATAATTCCGCCTGCTTTTTGCATTTGTTTGAAATCCTGACAAGTTAGTTCGAAGAGGGGCTGTGGCCGATGTTGGCGATACCAGCCCAACCGTTTTTGCCTAGAAACGATTGCTTGACGTCACCCAGCTTGACCGTCATTTTTTGTCGGGGAGCAAGCTTTGCTTCCACGTTTTGATCGGCAGGTACACCGTCAACGAAAAGACCTGTGCTGGTGTAAATTGCTGCAGGTTCACGCATATCGTTTTCGATTGTAATGGTCATGGACGCGTCCTCGAATTTTGGACGTGCCATCATGTTCATTTTTTGAAGTTGCTGCTGAAGGGCTGAATAGGCTTCAACGTTGAAGCGTGCGACGATGAAATGCGATTTGTCCTCTTTAAACGTGCTGAAATGCAGCAGGAATTTCCCCGGCTCGACCTCGGGAGAGGCAGGTGCATCAAGGACTGTTCTTGCCTTGATCAGCATCCTGTCGTTGATGCTTCCGGAAACATCTTCACATCCAATCAGGCTTGCACTTTCGAATACTGACGCGACGGCATCAACGATCATCTTGCCTTCCGGCTTCGCGCACTGCTTATCAATCCCGGACTCGAGGACTTCGATTGTGATATCGACCGGAACGCTTTTCCCGTGCGTCTCAATCATTCCCTGAATGTCGCTGGTGTATAGCGTGGCTGTTACGTTCTGATCGCAGCCGGACAAGGCAATTCCGGCGAGAAAGGGGTAAATGTATTTCGTTCTTTTCAGCATTGCTCATCCCAAGTGCTGTTTCTGGCTTCAAATTTTGCGACGCGAACGCACCGACAGGATCGCTAGGGGTTGATCCACATTCTTTCCGATATCTGCTTTTGTTCACTTCCCACGGCGTTGGCATAGATTGACGTGATCTCAATCGCAGAGTGACCCATCCATTTTGACAGCATGTTCAAGGGAACACCGGAAGAGATCGCATTCACGCCATAACCGTGTCTCAGACCTTTGGGAGACGATTGCGGACCAGATGCTATTCCGGCATCTATCATCACCGATTTGACGTATCTCCATCCTGTCGCTCTCGACCACGGCCACAGGCGACGGTCCAGTTTTCCCGGCCGACGAATTTGATGGACAAGCTCAAGTGTATTCAGCAGTTGTGAAGGGACCGGTACGGCTCGAAACACGCCGGAGCGTCGTTTCTTCAAAGTTTCGAAAATGATCGTCTCGTTTTCCAGATCAATCCGGTCAACGGTCAGGTTGAGCGCTTCGGAAATACGGCATCCGGTGAAGTGCAGTGTTTCGCAAAAAGAACGGATCGTTCCGGGTCGTCTGATGGCGGCTTTGAGGAAAGCCTGTCGCTCTGACGATGTAAGATAAAGTCGTTTTCCATTGCAATCGTTGATCATTGCTGAGGTATTCCTTTACGTCTTGAAACACTTTATCAAGACTATATATCGTGTACATAGCTGATTTCGCTGGATAAATTAGATCTTCTTCAAACTCTCAAAGAACGACAACGGCAGCTGCACTTGCAGGATTGTTGATATTGTTCGATCAACATTATTTTCGCTCATCACCCGATCCTGCTTCAAAGCATCGCATTTGAAACCGAATAGATAATTTTGTTTCAGGAATGCTTTGAGCGAGGAAAATCCGAAATAGTTATCGAAGAAGAGGTCGAAAGCCGCACTTCGCTGATCGAAACACTTCTTATACTAGGTGTTTCGAAATACCCAATCAGGGGTTGACTATTTGGTGCCGCAGGATATGAAAATGGCTAAATTGTGAAACCGAATTATCTATAGTGTTTCACGACCTTATCAAAACACCTTACGCTGCAAAAAGCAGGCATGATGCGATCCTCAACTTGAGGCGACGTGAATTGTCCGTGGTTTTTTATTGATTATTCGTATTCCTCTTTCAGGACAGCACGCTCACTTATTAAGCTACCGTAGCGTTCTAAAAATTCGTGTCTCTCGGTTCCAATGAGCGGGCTTCGGTCAATAGAATACGTCTGCCCCCTTATGACATCGAGAATTCGGATTTCATCGGATGGCACTTCGTTCAAAGCGGTTGTTAACAGCCATAAACCGAGGCGGGCGGCCTCCTTGCCTAGAATTGGGTCTTTTGCAAAATATGGATATATGAAGTGTTCGATCCCTTGGGCGTCACGAACAGAAATAATGCTGTCAATCTTAACCGTCGATTTCAGTTCGACGAAATCATAATTTGCCCGGATTTGTCGTCCTGGCTGAAAAGGCTCATTTGTCCAACGTCTTCTCTCCGTCCACCAGCGCAAAAAGCCATCTTTTAACTGCGGATATAGATTTTGGCGGCGCTTGTTGACGTCTATGCGATCCTTGACCGTTACATCCAATTCACTAGACCCAAAAATGTGAGATCGTGCATCGGCCCAAAATGGAGCGTAAAAATCCCCCCCGTTCGATGCCCGTCCTGATTCTTTTGCGATCTCATCGCGAATATCGTTACGAAGCGCGCTCTGTCTTTTCTTATCGGACAGGAACATCAGCATAAGCAATTTTCGCAGATGAATACTATCAAGAGACATTTACATTCCTTTGAAAGCCACTGACCATAGTGACGCGCCTTAGGTTGAGTGCGCCATAGGATGAAAATATAGGTAGAATTTTGCTATTTAAAAGCGGTATTTTACAGTCGGATCGGAAAAAAGAAATCAGAGCGCGTACTGAGGTTCGAACGAAATTTCCGAAATTGACTTTAACCATCAAGTATAATCAACGTTTTCCACAGTCTGAGAAATTTTTTTGTCGCGCACTTGAAATAAAGAGTATGGCAACAGATATTGCTTCCATCCGTTCACGATGGGAAACTTGGGGGTGCGGAGAATAGCTTGAAGCTGTCAAGCCCGAAGGTTGCCAGCAGTAGTGTAAAGATGTCCATTCGGACCTCCGCACGAAATTGGACAATCAAGGCGCATGAAGAGAATATCTTCACGCAGCTACTATAGTCCATAATCTCGATTATATGTGCCAAAGGGTGATATAGACCCGCATTAAACAGTTGGGGGCAGGAGGTTAACCGGAAGCACACGGTTCTCTTGCCCCCTCTCGCCCCAAAGGTCGCTTTGTGAAATCGTGGACTGCCTCTATTCGGCGTTATCCTCATTTTGATCCGGTAATCTCCGCCGCGGAAGCGGAAGCGGTAGCATTAGACCCGAGGCAGGTAAGCTCCCACAAGTTTTATCCTTTTTTGAAATATGACGAGGGTTGGACAGCCTATGCCCGCAAAGGTGAACACGGAAAACGTAAAGACCGCCCGATTAGATTCGCCGCTCGATTAGACAGCTGTATATTCTCTTATTACCGAAGCGTTCTCAGCAAACTTTATGAGGAGCGCTTGGCGGCCGAGGGGTTAGGCAGTTCGGTTATTGCATACAGGCGCATTTTGAAATCCAGCGGGAGTGGTGGACAGAGTAATATCGAATTTGCTCTGACCGCGGTACAGAGCATCCGTTCGTTCGAAAGCTGCTGCACGGTGGCGTTGGACATAAGCAGCTTTTTTGAGTCTTTGGATCACGACCGACTGAGGGAGGTCTGGAAAGAACTAATTGGTGAATCACGCTTACCACAAGATCATTTCACTGTCTTCCGGGCGATTACCAAATATGCCTTCGTCAACGTGAAATCGGCGTATGAACGGCTCGGTTATTACGGTGAGAAAACGGATCGATACGGTAAAGTGCGATTGGGATATCTAAAACCTAAAAAAGAAATCCCGGTTCAGCTTTGTGATGGAAAGACGTTTCGTGAAAAAATTGCCGGAAAAGGCACACTACCGTCGATTATTGAGGTAAATAAAACTGGCAAGGGCGTCCCACAAGGTGCACCGCTCTCGGATCTACTTGCAAACCTGTACCTATTTGAATTCGATAAATATGTTCAGAATATCTGCAACGAAAAAGGTGGATCGTATTTTCGGTATTCAGACGATATACTCATCGTCGCACCAATCTCTGAGACCGACGCTATCAGCCTTGAGCAGGAAATCCGAACAGCAGTCGGCAAATTTGGAGAGGGCCTTTTGATCAAAGAAGAGAAATCCGCGATTCACAAATTTGAGCGCATCGCAGGAATTCAAGTCGCCTCGGTTATCAAGGCATCAGACAAGGATGGAAGAACTGCTTTAAATAAGCCGTTTGAATATCTGGGTTTTAGATACGATGGTAAAAGCGTCTTCATACGAGATAAGACAATGAGCAATCTTCATCGGAAGATCGCGTCTGTATGCCATGCAACGGCAATCCGACTTGTCAAACGTTACAAGGGAAAGTCGGTTGATGAGATCTTAAAATTAACAGATATTGAGAAGCTCATCCAAACATTTGGCCCTGTTAAAGACTTCCGGTCTAAGGTCATGGATTACCGTCTCTGGACTTTCACAACGTATGCGAAAAGAGCTTCGCGCGTTATGGGAAACCTAGGTTCTCCAATTCCGCGCCAACTTTCCGGCTTAAGACGTGCAATCCGCAACCGACTAGAATTTGAATTGCAGAAGCTGGTTTAGCTGAACTTTTAAATTTCCAGAAGCATTCTCAATGGATTGGTTACCGGTTGAGTAGCCAATCGCCTCCGTAGAAAGGATAAGACGTCGCATCCAAATCAGGATACGACCAAAACGTCTTATCAATCCTTGCCTCTCTAAGCGTCTGGCAGGGATACTTTGAAGCGTAGGTCATTAGCGGCGTGACAGAGCCTAGTTGCGGCTCAAACTTGATTATATCGATGCCTGTAATGCGACTGTCGTTGGCTTCTTTCAGGACCCCGCGTTTCCTCAGATTCTCAAACTCCGCCTGAGTGTCAGGATGAACGAGAAGCAAGGCATGGATATGCGGTATCTGAAACACCTTTGGAGCCATCTTGTAGCGGCTGCCTTCGACATCAAGGAAGGCCATGCTGAACGGCTGTAGCAGAGGTTTTTTGTTGAATTTTGGACCCAGAAGCTTCTTGCTGACGGTCAGGTGCCATTTCCTATAGGCATCGAAAATCGCCTTGGTTTGAACAGGAGATTTTTCGTTGGCGATCTTGCAGATATCGGGTTTAAAATGGACTGTAATAAAGAATAGGTGATTATAAAAATGACTTAAGGATGCCTTACGGCATATATGTTTGACCTGAAGGTCAAACATATATTTCTCATTAAATACTTGTTCTATAAAGAGGGAAAAAGAAGAGTCTAGACTATATTTAGAAGATTTATTCATATGATTTTATAACATATCCTATAAGTTATTCTATATTTAGAATATAATAAACAATTGGACCCGCTCGGCTCATCGCTCGAGTCCATCTCATAGCCACAATAAGACAGGCAGTCGAGGGCAAAGTCACCCAAACACTACCTTTGCACGCATAACGTGTGCCGTCTATCGTGTTATTTTAAAGGGGGGTGGATCAGGCCGCCTCAAGCCATAAAGGTCGGGCGTTTTCCTTTAATTCCTGGGCCTTTTTCCAATAAAAGTTGACCAAACGAACAATATTCGGGTCTGAATTTTTATGGGCCGTATTTCCTAACGAACACAACCTTTGGGTGAGCCACTCGAGCTCATCCTCATCCAAATCTGATTTCATTTTTAGGGATTTTGTCTAGCCGTATAGACTCTCTAAAATAACGGCAGTCATGCCTAAGCATCAGATTGAATATAATGTATTTATTGAAAAAAGTAAACCACTATTTCCAGTCGGATTCGAGATTTTTGAGGTATTCAAGGGTGCTGGCGAGATCGTATCCCGCACCGTAACTCGCACCAATCATAGGGTTCTTGTGACCCATCAGGAAGTTTTGCAACTCCTCTGGCACTTTGTGCTTTCTCATCCGGTCCTTGAACATGTGCCGGAGGCTGTAAACCGAGTGATCGTCAGTTTCGAGAAGCTTGTTCGTCTTCAGGTGCTTCATCAACACGGCTGACAGGGCGTCGGCCCCTGTTGGTCTCCTATATGCCGGAAAGCCCTCCGGGTTCGCCTGAAACGCCTTGAGGGCGTGGCCGATGAGGGGAATAGTTCGGCCACGATGATCGGTTTTGAGTTGTCGGTACTTGTTGGCCTGAACGACGATATGAGGAATTTCGGCATCTAGCCGGATTTCTGACGCGTCCAGACCGATAATTTCCTTCGGTCCGCAACCAGTATCGATCATGGCGAAGAGTGCACCTCTGGCTTCGTCATTCAACGTCGCGAATGGATCACCTCGCAGCCAGTTCTGCTTGATGAACTCAAGCGAAAAGACAGGACGCGAGTTCTTCTTCCCCTTCAGCCGAATGCCGGCGAAGGGATTGCTCATTTCGAGATCCATGTTCTCGATATAAAAGGTAATGATTTTGCGAAGGTGCATGATCGTCTTGTTGGCACTTTCGGCCGTGAGCTTACCTTTTTCGACGATCCCAATCAGGTGTGATTTGTATTCGTTTGCGGTCGAACGTTTGATTTCCTCAAGGGGGATGTCAGAGCCGACAAAATCCCGGAATCGCTTGACGGCAGCCTTGACCGGACTTTGGCTTTTGCTTGCCTCCCGCTTGGTTTTTCCGATCATGTCCACTCGGGTATGTTCCTCGTAGAATTCGAGGACGTTCTGGATGGTTACAAGGTCCGGCAGCGACCCGAACAGTGCACTCATTTCCACGCCTGTGGGACGACCGAGAGCCTCCCATTTTGCGAGGCGTGTCATCATCGATCGCATGTCAGCTTTTTCCATCAGATCATCGGCTGACTTGTAAGGGAGGTTAAATTCCTTCGCCTTGTCTTTCAGTTCGGCCAGCGACGGCATTTTCCGGCTGGAGAATGGAATGCCGTTTTTCAGCTGTTCCAGAATATTTTCGTATTTGCTGTGAAGTTCGCCGTATCGGACGGTTGCCTTGACCGGATCGCGGGTTCTCAGCGATTCCTTGAATTCGGACTTTCGACCGGCAAGCAATCGGAGCTGTTCGGGAATCGGGCGTCGATAGACGAAATTACCGTCACCACGGAGATACAGATATCGAGCTTCGAAGCCGGGAAGACGAGCCTTATTCATCCACTTTTTGTACCAATAATTGTACCAAAAGTAAATTACCAGACGATAAAATCGTGTAAAAACAATAGGTTAGTGAAATTTTATGGCGGAGAGGGTGGGATTCGAACCCACGATACCCTTGCAGGTATGCCGCATTTCGAGTGCGGTGCATTCGACCACTCTGCCACCTCTCCGCATGCGCGAACGCTTGCGTTGCGCGCTCCTCATAAACATCAATGGCGGGACTGACAAGGGAAATTTCGTGTTTGTGTCACAAATTATTCGTCCCGGACAAGGCTGTATAAATGCTTCGGCTTCTGGCCGTTTTGTGGATATTTTTCACGTGGCGCCACACGGCTTCACTCCTCCACGTCACATTCGGGCGGTGGCGTCACAGCTGGTGATAGCGACGTAAGATTTCCACGATCCGGTCATCCTGCTCCTGATCCGGCAGAAGGGCGGGTTGCCGGCTGGCGCCGACGGATGGGTCCTGAAGGTAAAGCGAGCGCTTGACCATGGCGGGCGCAAAACCGAGCGCATAGAGATCGGTGCGAAAATCCGTATAGATCGCCTGCTGGCGTTCGGCCTCAGCGATATCGCTGGCGTTGAAGGCATTGAGAATGCCGGCAAGTACATCCGGGAGCGCGTTGCCGAGGCCGGAGATGCAGCCGGCGGCACCGTTCTGCAACGACCAGAGAACGAGATGATCCGGGCCGGAATAGACTTCGAAACCGGGCATCTCCTTTGCTACCTGTAGATAGGCTTCCAGCGTCTGCTGCGCACCGCCCGAATCCTTGATGCCGGCAATGTTGCCATGGGCGGCAAGTTTGCGGGCGGTTTCCGGCTCTATGTGGTTCTGGGTTCGGGCGGGAATATCGTAAAGATAGACCGGTGTTTCGACGGCGTCGGCCACAGTCGAGAAATGGCGGATCAGCCCATCCTGGGTGCAGGCGATGAAGAAGGGTGTGATGACGGCAATACCGTCTACGCCGATGCGGTCGAAGGCTTTGGCGAGTTGCAGCGTTTCGAAAGTGGCGGGCATGCCGGCGTTGACGATGACCTTCGCACGGCCCGCAACTTCGTCCACCACCTCTTCCGTCAGCCGGATTTTTTCTTCATGCGTCAGTGCGGTGAAATCGCCGTTAGTTCCGGCGCACATGATGTTGTTGCCGGCCGCCACCTGACGGCGCACCTGCGCACGGGTCGCTTCGTAATTGATGGTTTCGTCCTCGTTGAAACAGGTCACGAGCGCGACGAAGGCTTGTTTGGTCATGAAAGAACTCCGCTTGGATTTCCAATAGTGTGATCGGCATCGGCCGGACGCACAGACTGCATATCGGGGTCGGGATCGAGGCTGGCGGAAAGAAGTGCGCGCGTATAGGCCTCGCGCGGCGCTTCGAAAACCTGCCGGACAGTCCCGAATTCCACAACCTCTCCCCGCTGCATGACCATGACGTGATCGGCAAAATCGCGGACCACCGGCAGGTCATGCGCGATGAAGATGAAGGAGAGGCCCATTTCACGGCGCAGCTTGTCAAGAAGTGCAACAACCTGCGCCTGGACAGACACGTCGAGCGCCGAGACCGCTTCATCGCAGATGATGAGCTTCGGCTCCAGCGCCAGCGCGCGGGCAATCGCGATCCTCTGCCGCTGCCCACCGGAAAACTGATGCGGATAACGGCGCATATGTTCCGGCGAGAGGCCGACCTGATGCAGCAATTCCGCGACCCGTTCGCGCCATTTCGCTTTGGGTAGTATGTCCGGATGGATCACCCAGGCTTCGGAAACCAGCTGGAACACAGTCATGCGGGGGTTCAGCGACTGGGTTGGATCCTGAAACACCATCTGTAAATCACGCCTGAGGGCAAAGAGTTCGGCAGGCGAAAGCTTGAAGAGATCACGCCCCTTCCACTCGGCGCTGCCGGCATCCGGCTCGTCGAGCCGGAGCAGAATGCGCGCGAGTGTCGATTTGCCGGAACCGCTTTCGCCAACGACAGCTATGGTTTCCCCCGCCATAAGGTCAAAGGAAACGCCCTTCAGTGCCTCGAAAGCCCCATAACGTTTGCGCACATCGCGCACACGGAGGAGCGGTTCGCCGGTCGCATTCGGCTCGTGCATTTCGCCCCTGCCGGGGGCGGCGCTGATGAGCTTGCGGGTATAGGGATGCTTTGGGTTGCGATAGACCTCGCGAACCGTGCCTGCCTCCACCAGCACGCCTTTTTCCATCACGACCACCCGGTCGGCGATTTCGGCGACGACGCCAAGATCATGGGTGATGATGAGAACGGCCATACCGGTTTCCCGCTGCAATTCCTTGAGCAGGGCAAGAACTTCAGCCTGAACCGTCACATCGAGTGCCGTGGTCGGCTCGTCGGCGATCAGGAGATCGGGCCGGAGCGCAAGCGCCATGGCGATCATCACACGCTGGCGCTGGCCGCCGGAAAATTCATGCGGATATTTCTTCAAGGCTCCGTCCGGATCAGGAATTCCAACGCGCGCGACAAGCCGCCTCGCCTCCGCTTCGGCTTTCACCCTGTCCATTCCATGGGTGGTCATCGCCTCGCGGATCTGCCAGCCGACGGTATAGACCGGATTGAGATGGCTGAGCGGGTCCTGAAAGATCATGGCGATGCGCCGCCCATTGATCTCGCGGCGTGGCTCAGCCGGCATTGTCAGAAGGTCTTTGCCATCAAGAAATATCTGGCCGCCGCTGATACGTCCGGGCGGCATGTCGATGAGGTTCATGATGGCCGAGGACGATACCGATTTGCCCGAGCCGCTTTCACCGAGGATCGCAAGCGTTTCACCACGGTCGATATGATAGGAAACATCCTTCACCGCATGCACGACACCGCCTGCGGTGTGAAACTCCACGGAAAGGTTGCGCACATCGAGAAGATGGTCAGCCATGTTTGCGGCCTTTCATTTCCAGCCGCCAGCGCTGCACGGGGTCGAGCGCAATGCGCAGCCAGTTGGACAGCAGGTTGAGCGACAGGGTGGTGAGTATGATGGCAAGGCCCGGCCAGAAGGACAGCCACCAGGCATTGGTGAGGTACTGCCGCCCCTGCGAGATCATCAGGCCCCAGGTGATTTCCGGCGGCTGAATGCCGATACCAAGGAAAGACAGCGCGCTTTCCGCCAGCATCACATAGGCGAAATCGAGCGTCGCAAGCGTTGTCAGCGTCGGCAGGACCACGGGTAGAATATGGCGGAACAGGATACGTTTGCCCGATGCGCCCATCACGCGCGCCGCCTGTACGAACATGCGTTCACGCACCTCCAGCACTTCGGCCCTTGTGGTGCGGATGTAAACGGGGATGCGGGTTATCGCCAGAACCAGCATCAGGTTGAGGATGGATGAGCCGAGCAGATAAAGCACGATGACCGCGATCAACAGTGACGGAAACGACATGATCACGTCCGCCAGCCTCATGATGATCTGGCCAACACGGTTGGAGGAAAAACCGGCGATCAGGCCAAGCACGGTGCCGGTGACGGCGGAAAGGAAAACGGCACCGGCGGCGATCATCAGTGTATTTTGCGTGGCGGCGACGATGCGCGCCAGCAGCGGGCGACCGAGCGCATCCGCCCCCAGCCAGAAATACCATTCGCGTTGCCATTGGAACGGGGCAAGGTTGCGTCCACGCAGGTTCTGCTTCGTCGCCAGCTCGCCAAGCCACGCCGGGCCGACAAAGGCGAGAATGATGACGACGATGAGGAAGATCGCGGCGCAGAGGGCGAATTTATCGGCCCACAACATGCGCAGCATGCGCGTTGCAAAGGATGGCTCATCGATAATCTCTGTATCGGCGTTTGAAAGGCTCATGGCTGAACGTCTCCTCAGTGCCGGATACGCGGATCGAGCAGCGCATAGGCGATATCGATCAGAAGATTCATCAGGAAGATCGCAAGCGCGGTCACAAGAATTGCTGCCAGCACGACGTTGAAATCGCGCTGAAGAATGGAATCGATCATCAGCTTGCCAACCCCGGGGAAACCAAAGATGGTTTCGACGATGACTGCGCCGTTGAGAAGGCTTGCCGCCTGATCGCCGATGACGGTGATGACCGGTAGCATGGCGTTTCGCAAGGCGTGGATGAAGATGATCGGACCCGATTTCACACCCTTGGCGCGCGCCGTTTTGACATAGGCAGAGGACAACGCACCGATCATCGAGCCGCGCACCACCTGAACGATGATGCCGAAGGGGCGCACGAACAGAACCGAGATCGGCAATATCCAGTGCAGCACCGAGCCGGTGCCGGAGGTGGGCAGCCAGGCGAGATTGACGGAAAACACCACGATCGCCACGATCGCGAGCCAGAAATCCGGCACGGAAGCGCCGATGAGCGAAATGGTGGAGGCCATGCGATCGAAGAAGCCACCGGAGCGGAAAGCGGCAAGCGAACCGACGACGATTGCTGCGGTGGTGACGAGGGACATGGTGATGACCGCAAGCCACAGCGTCCAGACGAAAGCCTCCAGCACCACATCCAGCGCAGGGCGGGCTTTCCTGAGCGATTCACCCAGATCCCCCGTCATCACGTCGCCCGCGTAGCGCAGGAACTGCACCATCAGCGGATCGTTCAGCCCATGCAGCGCACGAAACTGCTGCTTCAATTCCTCCGAAGCCTCCACCGGCAAAAACAGCGCGGCCGGGTCGCCCGTCAGGCGGGAGAGGAAGAAAACCATTACGATGAGGCCGATCAGGGAGATCAGGCTTGCAACGGAACGTTTTCGGATGAAGCTCAGCATGGTTACCTCCGGTGTTCAGCACGACGGCGAAGCTAAAGCTCCGCCGCCGCTCTCTGGCAGATGAAATACCGGCTTACTTGATGCCGATTTCCGAAAGCTGCAGCATCGAATTGGTGGCGATGGTGGGCTTGAAGTCCAGCCGTTCGGAGACGCGTGAGAAGCCAACCATGTGGAACAGCAGCACATCCGCCACGACATCGTCATGCAGGTAGGCGATGAGCTCGGACCAGAGCTTGGCGCGTTCATCGCCGACGGCTGCGGATGCTCGTTCGATCAAGTCATCCACCTTGGGGTCCGAGAAACCGGATTGCGTGCCCTTGGTGGCATATTTGAAGAACATGGTGAAGGACGGATCACCCTTGGAATTGTCGTGCATGGCAGCGACGATCTGCGGTCCCCGGCCTTCCTTGAAAGGCTTGGAATAATAGCTTTCGTGCTCGGCCACTTCCACGAATTTGAGGTCGATCTTGAAGCCGACTTCCTGCAATTGCTGCTGGATCGCCTCCATGATCTCGGTGACATTAGGGAAGTTCGCAGTGCGCGCGATGATGGTGATCGGCGTATCCACCTTCACACCAGCAGCTTTTGCCTCCTCCAGCAACTTCTTCGCGCCATCAGGGTCGTAGGGGAAAACCTTGACATCAGGGTTCCAGCCGAGCGTGGTCGGCGGAACGAGTGCGGTGGCCAGCACAGCACCTTCGGGAACCAGCGTGCCGAGGAAAGCCTGCCGGTCGATGGCGAGGTTGAGTGCACGGCGCACCCGCACGTCATTCAGCGGCGCGATGTTGTGGTCGAGGCGCATGTAGACCGTCTCGCTGTCGAGATAGGAAAAGTCGGTCTTCGGGTTTGTCGCGTCGAGCTGCGAAATGGAGGGTGAAAGATCGGCTTCGCCGGTCTGCACCATGGCGGCGCGAACCGAGGGATCAGCTCGGAAAAGATAGGTCGCTTCCGTCACCTGCGGCTTGGCGCCCCAATAGTCGTCACGTGCAGTCAAAACAATCTGCTGGCCCGGTGTCCAGTTGGTCAGCTTGTAAGGTCCGGTGCCAACAGGCTCGCGGATAAATTCCATCTTGGTTTCTTCGGGCACGATGGTGACGAGCGACATCAGGAGCGGCAGAATGGGCTGGGCTGGCTCTGTCTTGAAGTCGATCGTATGGTCGTCGACAATCGTGGGGGTGACGGTCATACCGCCGAAGTAACGACGGGATTCGCATGCATTCTTGTCGCTCATGATGCGCTCGAAGCTATGCTTGACATCCTTGGCATCGAAACCCGTGCCGTCGGAAAACTTCACGCCTTCACGCAGGTGGAAACGCCAGCTGCCATCCACGTTCTGCTCCCATTTTTCAGCGAGGCGCGGTTGCACGCCGTTCTTGCCGCGCACATCAAGCTCGGTCAGCGTCTCGCTGACATTTTCCATGATGATACGGCCAATATTGGAGCGGGTCGCCATGCAAGGCTCCAGCAGGTCAGCCTCTTCCGCCAGCACGATCTTGATCGGCCCCGACGCCGCAAGCGCCGGCGAAACCGCGGCGCTAAGGCAACCCATAACAAGGGCGCCCGCAATCAATGACTTCTTCATTCCGTTCTCCTCCCAGATCAGAAATTCAGCAACATGGCGGCGTGCCGCAAGAGGCATTCAAAAGCCCCGTCTCCTGCATTGAGGAGCATGGCGTGCGGATGATCGTCTCCTCCACCCGTTATCAAAGCATCGACGCTATCACATTTTTTGTCAAATTATTTTTCAGAAGGATTTTTTATTGAGACTTAGTACAGAAGTTTTATATTTATAAAACATACACTTATTTTAATTCATCAAAAATTTTCGGACGTCATTTTGTCTTAAATAAACTTGACAACTTTTTGAATATGCCATTTTCATCAGACCAAGAGGAGACCACGATGACCCCTGATGACATTGCTCACGCCATGACCGGAGCCATCCATGCCGTTTCGGAAAACCGGCACGAAGCGTTCCTGCCATCGCCGATGATCCAGAACCATGCGAGCTTTCTGCACCTTCTGCAGGACGGCACCCTGCTGTGCGCCTGGTTTGGCGGAACGCTGGAGGGAAAATCGGATATTTCGATCTTCGCGTCCGCGCTCACACCCGGCGCGAGCCGGTGGGGAGCGCCGCAGCGCCTGAGCAACGATCCCGCCCATTCCGAACAGAATCCGGTTATTTTCACCGCACCTGATGGCACTCTCTGGCTGTTTCACACCGCCCAGCCATCCGGCAATCAGGACGAATGCCGCATCCGCATGGCGCGGGTCGTCCACGACCCGGCAACGCCGGAAAAGCTGTCCGCCGAAGATGGCCGTTTTCTCGATCTTCCGAAAGGCTGCTTCATCCGTGCGCCGCTTCGCATCCGCGATGACGGCGCATGGCTTCTGCCGATCTTCCGCTGCGTCCAACGCCCCGGCCAGAAATGGAACGGCAGCCACGATACCGCAGCACTCGGCATATCGAAAGACAACGGCCTCACATGGCAATTGCAGGAGCTGGCGGGCTCGACCGGCTGCGTTCATATGAGCCCGGTTGCGGGCGCGAATGGGCGCTACTCCGCTTTTTTTCGCCGCCGTCAGGCCGATTTCGTTTACCGCACGGAAAGCACAGATGGCGGTCGCTCATGGACAGAACCGCTGCCGACCGACGTACCGAACAATAATTCCTCCATCGCCGCGATCAGGCTCGCACACGGCAGGCTGGCGATGATCTGCAACCCCATCAACGCCGCGCAATCCAGCGACCGTCGCGCCTCGCTTTATGACGAACTGGGCGAGGAAGACGACAGACCGGATGCCGATCCGAGCGGTGGATGTGTGCCCATATGGGGCGTGCCGCGCGCGCCGGTTTCCATCTGCCTGTCCGATGACGACGGCCGCAGCTTTCCTACCCGGATTTTGATCGAGGACGGGCCGGGCACCTGCCTGTCCAACGATTCGACCGACGGCCGCAATCTGGAAATGTCCTATCCATGGCTTCTGGAGGCAGCGGACGGTACCCTGCACGCAAGCTACACCTATCATCGCCGCGCAATCAAATATGTCCGGCTGGCGCCCGGCTGGGCAGACGCCAAGGACGGGAGAATCGGATGAGCAACATCATTGGTATCACCATGGGTGACCCCTGCGGCGTCGGCCCGGAAATAACCGTCCGCGCGCTTGCGGAAATGTCCGCCCCGGATAGGGAAGCAACGCGGATTTATGGCAACCTTGCCACGCTGGAAGCGGCGCGGGGTGCGCTTGGCATCGACATCGATCTTACTCGGAATGTGGTCGATCTGCCGGTGGAGGGTGCGCCGCTGCCATGGGGCACGCTGTCGCCGGTTGCCGGAGACGCCGCTTTCCGTTTCATTGAAAAAGCGGTGCGGGATGCCGAAGCGGGCGCAATCGGCTGCATCGTCACTGCTCCGATTAACAAGGAGGCCCTCAATCTTGCGGGCCACCATTATGACGGCCACACCGGCATGCTGCGCAGCCTGACCGGTTCTTCAGCCGCCTACATGTTGCTTGCCTCCGAGCGGCTGAAGGTCATTCACGTCTCGACCCACGTGTCCCTGCAGGAAGCCATTCAACGGGCAACGACGGAGCGGGTGCTGGCGACCATCCGCGCTGGCAATGCTCATCTGAAGCGCATCGGTTACGAGCGGCCGCGCATCGCGGTTGCCGGTATCAATCCGCATTGCGGCGAAAACGGTCTGTTTGGCACCGAGGATGATGACCAGATTGCGCCAGCGGTTGCCGCCGCGCGCGCTGAAGGCATCGAGGTACACGGGCCGATCTCCGCCGATACCGTGTTCCACCGCGCCTATTCGGGCACTTTCGATCTGGTTGTCGCGCAATATCACGATCAGGGCCATATCCCGATCAAGCTCGTCGCCTTCGATACCGCCGTCAATGTCTCGGTCGATCTGCCGATTGATCGCACTTCGGTCGATCATGGAACGGCCTTCGACATCGCCGGCAAAGGCATCGCCAATCACGGCAACATGAATGAGGCCATAGCCTATGCGCGCAAGCTCGTGGCGGGCAAGGGCGCAAGAGGATGAACACCATGTCCACAGCCTCCATTCTCATCCATCAGCCGCGCAGGCTTGCCGTTGGCGCCGGCACCATTTCCCAGGTCGGCGCCTGGGCCGGCAAAACCGCTTCGACCCTGGTGATCGCCACGCCGCTGACAGCGAAATTTGCCGACCGGCTGCAATTGCAGGGTCCTTTCACTGTCTTTGACGCCATTCCCGGCGAACCGGACACAGGGACGCTCGATGCAGCACTGGCCGCAGCGCGCGCCGCCAAACCCGATCTCGTCATCGGCCTCGGCGGTGGCTCGGTGATGGATGTGGCGAAGCTCGTCGCCGCACTCTGGAATTCCAGCCAGACGCTTGAGGATGTGGCAGGACCGAACAGGGTCGCAGGGCGCGACACCAGGCTCGTCCAGATTGCCACCACCGCCGGAACCGGCTCGGAAGCCGGGATTCGCTCGCTCATCACCGATCCCGTCAAGGGCAGCAAGGTCGCGGTCGAAAGCCCTCATCTGATTGCCGATTTCGCGGTGCTCGATCCGGAACTCACCTATTCCGTGCCATCAGCTGTGACAGCGGCGACGGGGGTGGATGCCATGGCGCATTGCGTGGAGGCTTTCACCAATCGCAAGGCCCATCCGATGATCGACGGTTTTGCCCGCATGGGCTTTTCACTGGTGGGCAAATATCTGGCGCGCGCCGTTCGCGACGGCGCGGATACCGAAGCCCGCGAAGGAATGATGCTCGCCTCCTACTATGGCGGCATCTGCCTTGGCCCGGTCAATACGGCGGCGGGTCACGCCATCGCCTATCCGCTCGGCACGCTTCTCAACCTGCCGCACGGGCTGGCAAACGCTATCGTCTTCCCGCATGTTCTGGCTTTCAACCAGCACGCGGTTTCGGCAAAGACGGCAGAGGTGGCCGGAGCGCTTGGGCTTCGCGAGCATCTTTCATCCGATGATCTTCGCAAGGCAGCGACAGATTTCTGCGCCGGCCTCGGCATTGAAATGTCCCTTGCGCGGCACGGGGCAAGCGAAACCGACCTTCCCCGTTATGCGCAAGACGCTCACGCAATCCGCCGGCTGATGGACAACAATCCCGTCGATATGAGCCTTGATGACGTGCTCGGCATTTACCGCCGCGCTTTCTAATCGAAATTCCGGTGCGCTATCGCGCACCGGCTCGCCGTCACTTCCCTCAATCCGTATGCGAAGACTCGAAGAGGCGGTCACGTGATCCCGTCAGATGGTCGTGCATCAGCCGCCGCGCGGCCTCGGCATCTCCTTCGGCAATCGCCACCGCAATCGCCTCGTGCTCGGCAAACACGCGGGTAAGGCCGGATGCCTCGCGCTTCACCGACATGCCGTGAAACTTCATTCCCACCGCAATGTGGTCCTTGAGAGCCTCCATCGCAGTCGAGAAATAGCTATTCCGTGCCGCCCGCGCGATGGCAAGGTGGAACTGATAATCGGCATCCTCACGGTGGGACTGGCGATTGGTCGCGTCCCGCATCAGCTCGAGCGCCTTTTTGATTGCGACGAGCCTCTCGCCATCATGCCGCAGGGCCGCCGCCGCAGCAGCTGCCGGCTCCAGAGTCAGCCTGAATTCATAACAGTTCAGCAGGTCAGCGACATTTTCGAGCTGGCCGAAGCCCAGCGGCTCGCGCAGGCCGAATGCCCGCACATAGCTGCCGGAACCCCTTCGCGAATAGATGAACCCCTGTTCGCGCAGCCGCCGAAGCGCCTCGCGGACCACCGGTCGCGACACTTCGAATTCCATGGCGAGTTCATGTTCGGTCGGAAGCCGTTCATCCGGCTTGTAGGCGCCGGATTTGATCGCCCGGTGCATTCTCTCGAAAATAATGTCCGGAAGTGCCTTGCGCGCCGTTTCTTTCATCAGCCCCATCTGGTCAGCTTTCTCCAGCGTCATTTTCGCCAAGCATCATTTTCGCAATCCGTTTCAACGTGTCAGCTTGCCCAAAACCACCTGACTTCGCAATGATACATTGGTCGCCGGACCAGCCGACACCAAGACCGGGCAGGCACTCGCCTGCAAGGCGCAGACGCGATACCCCCATGGCAAGCAGCACCGCTTCGGCCGTGGCGCCGCCGGACAAAAGCAACGTGTCGGTCCCGGTGGTGAAAAGCGGCACGACGCCATACGCCAGCTGGTCTGAAACCTCGAGCGGGGAAAGATCTTCCGCCCCTTGCGTCGCGTAAACGAGCGTCAGCCTGGAACGAGCATGCGCGTGAAACGGCACGACGCCATTGGGTGCATCGGTGACCGATACCAAACCCGTTCCTTTAAGGATTTCAATTTGTTCAACGGTGATCGGGTCACGCGAACCTATGACGAAAAGCCCCTTACCCGCGGGAATAGATGCCGCTTCGGGCACCGCCTGCGTTGTCATCATTTCGGCCAGCGCCTCGGCCAGCCCTCGCGCGCCCACCAAAAGATCAACCCCGTTTGCGCGCCCGGCAAGCAAAGCCTCCCTGATGTCCGCATGCGATAGGGTGTCTGGTATTGCGCAGCGGCTGGCGTGACCGCCCAGTCTTTCATGAACCGAAATCGTGCCCTCAACGCCAAAGCCGGACACGGAACCGTCTACGACGATGCGTCCAAAATCCGGAATGGCTGGCACTACAAGCGCGTGCCGATAGGAAACAGCATCCATTTCCGCGGCGATATGTCCTTTCAGGCGGGAATCGATCTTCTTGAACAGAATTGTATCGGCCGGAACCAGTGCCATCAGTTCCTGCGTGCGGCGGCGGGCTTCATCCGCCTTGCCATCCCGACAACCCAGATTGACGCTGAGGACGGCCGGCGCATCGGCCACCGCTGCAGGGACGCCGTCAAGACCGATCGCAACTTCAGTCGAAAGCCCACGCCCGGCGAAGGGGGCGGCCGCATCAAGCGCACCGGTCAGGTCATCGGAAAATATCAACAGCACGGGCGAAACCTTAAGAAAAGTTGTAATGTTTTCCTTCGATAAATTTATTTATAATCAATAGATAAATGGATGTGAATAACAAAAACAACACGACAGCTCGATTAGCCGCACCGACACATGTCGTCGTCATCGGCGAAAGATGGCAGGGAGAGGTTGATCCCTAGACGAACCGGAAAGGCAGGCCTGAGATGAGCGCTTTGACAAAGCGCTTTTTCTGAAAGCGGCCGTTCAGCGAAACGCGCGGCAACAGCATCGGCTTTTCAAGGCTATGGGCCCCAAGAATACCGGCCTGCGTGGTAACAGCTACGGGAAATCCCGCATCAAACACCGCTTTCGCCTCGCGTTCTCCCACAGCCTTTATCCAGCCATAGGGATAGGAAAAGGACCTCGGCCGACGGCCTACATAGGTCTCCACCCGTCTTGTCGATTCCTCGATTTCGTATGCCAGACGCGCCGCATCGATCTTGCGCATGTTCACATGCATCATGGTATGCGCGCCGAGATGGACCAGGGGATCGCTCGACAGCGCCTTGAGTTCGGCCGCATCCATGACGAGTTTGTCCACGATCGCGATCGGATCGATACCATGTTGCCCCGCGACACGGTCGATCCTCTCCACCGCCTCGTCCTCCGCGAATATCTGGACGAAGTTTTCCAGACGCGCAAAGGCTTCCGCTTTTTGTGGAAGGCTGCCGGATTTAATCTCCTCCGGCCCTGCCCCGAAATCGAATTCAAAGGACGTGGCTTTCTGCGTCAGCGCGGCAGTGGTTTCCCACCACACGCTACGCGTCCGCTCCACAAAACCCGGCGTGATGAAAATCGTATAGGGAACAGCATATTTTCGGAAAATCGGTGCAGCATATTCGGCATTGTTGCGATAGCCATCATCAAGCGTGAAAGCACAGAACGACCGTTTCTCGGAATTATCGGCGAGCAGGCCCGGCAGATCGTGTAGATGAACGGGAACGAGACCACATTCGAGCGCCGCCTCTATCGCCTCTTCCAGAAATTGTGGCGTGATCGACAAGTGTGCATTCGGCGCAAAAGCTGACGCTTCCTCGTCCGGACGAACATGGTGCAGCGTGAAAATCACGCCACGCCCGGCAAGAGCCGGAAAAGCCGCACGAACCGCCGGCAGGGAAGCTATCTCCAGCCCCGCCCTTATGACCCCATATTTCAGAGAGCGTTTTACCGACCGCAAGAACACCATTACCGATTACCGCAACTTCAAACCGGGCAGAACCCGTTTTTTGATGACTCTCCAGACCGTGAGCGGCAGGTCGATAAGGCCCGGCAAAGGATCGTTCGCCGCAAAAGCCGCCCAGCTGCGGATTGTGCGCAGAGAGGCGACATAGTCCCCAATTCCCGCCTGTCCCCGTCGATTTAACGTCAATGCGGCAATGGCATCACGGACAAGATAGGACCATGACACACCTTGCCGCGCATCGAGCATCTGGCCGCGCGGCATGTCGTTGGCAACCTGCCACAGCAGCGCGCCGAGATCGATGCCGGCCGCTGAACACAGGCCGAACCACGACCATGGGCGCGGATTAACATCGAGAAGTTTCAGCGATCCATCCCTGCCATCCCGCTTAAACTCCACCT
Source organism: Rhizobium sp. TBD182 (assembly GCF_001950375.1). Taxonomy (NCBI): domain Bacteria; kingdom Pseudomonadati; phylum Pseudomonadota; class Alphaproteobacteria; order Hyphomicrobiales; family Rhizobiaceae; genus Rhizobium; species Rhizobium sp. TBD182. Next base: position 691,301 of record NZ_BDLN01000002.1, read on the forward strand.
CGACCAACCCGCTGTGACCGGCCGATTTCAATATTTTCCTTGCCGCATCGATCGCTTGAGGGTTGTCGACAACCTCGACACAGGTGCTGGTGTAACCAAAATCGACGGGATACTGACGCAGGCGTCGGGCGGTGAATTCTGCAACAGGCTCGCCATTGCGCCAGAGCGCCGCATAGGAAAACTGGCTTTCTCCCCCGCCGGGAATGAGCTCCTGCACGACGACATTGCCCGCGCCGATCTCGCCGCTCGCAGCGGCAAAAGCGGCTTTCAGAGCCTGCCTGTCATCGGCGCGGATAACCTTCGCCCGGGAAATCGCGGTATCGCCCCCGCCCATATTCGGCTTCAGGATAACGGGAAACGTCACGTCCAGCGCATCGGCGTCATCGGACGTGACCATGGCATAGGTCCTGGGGAAGCTGACACCGAGTTCCGCCGCGCGTTTGTAGAGCAGCGGTTTCTCGCACAACCATTGAAGGGAGGACCAATCAGGCAGGACGATTTTGTAAAGGGCGGAAAGCTCATCGCGATGTTGTGAAACGAGCTGAACCTCGCCATCCCCTGATGGCACCAGAAGACACCCTTTCAGATGATGCTTGTCTGCCATATCGCGTAAAAACGCCATCGCCCCTGCATCAAGAGGACCGGACCAGCGGATCGTGTTCTTCACGAAACGCGACCAGCCCGGCAGCGGTGAATCATGGGTGATATAGTGCACAGGCACATCAAGGGCGCCAAGGCTGCGGGCAAGGGCAAGCGTGCCGTGAGCGCCACCAACAATAACAACACCTGGAATGGTCACAGCCTGATCCCCGCCCTATTCCATACCTTGATCGCAAAAATTGATAAATAAATTGGATATTTCTAAAGTATTGCGCGTTCGGAGATCGAATTGGCGGAGCCGAAGAGCCTCATGCTCTTTCGGCTGCCTGCGAACGGTCGGAAGTTTGCTTCGAAGGCAAGCGCCTTACGCCTCTTTGCGCACAGGGCGCGGCTCGCCTTTGTCATCCACCGCTACCATGATGAAGACGGCCTCCGTAACCTTTTCCCGGGAATCCTGATAGTGCCTGCGGGTCCAGGCCTCGATCTTGAGCGTGACGGAGGTGCGCCCAACCTTTTCGATCCTGGTATAGACACACAATGTATCGCCGATCTTGACCGGTTTCTTGAAGACGATTTCATGAACCGCCACTGTGACGGTACGCCCGCCTGCCACATCATTGGCGCGGACGAAGGCGGCAAGGTCCATCTGCGACATCACCCAACCGCCGAAAATGTCGCCGGCCGGATTGGCGTCAGCCGGCATGGCAAGCGTTCTGAGCGTGAGTTCCATATCGGCGGGCGGTTGCTGTTCCATATCAAATTCCTTTCAAGAACCTCCCGCCGCCGGATTTAAACAACCGCGCCCCCTCAGCCAATAGCCGATTTTTCGCGGCAGCCCTTCCAAAACAGCAAGGAATCACGAAGCCATCGTAAGCTTCGGTTAACCATGATGCGGCACGATTCCAAAAAACCGCGAGGGCGTGCGAATGGCCTATGACTGGAGTGGAAACAATAAGATACAGCAGCGCTACGACCGTATCATTCTCGCGGTTGCCAGCGTCATTGCCATCAGCCTGGCGACCGGCACCTTTGTTCTGCGCTCGCAGATGGAGCCGGACGGCACCATAAGCCTTGCCAAACAGCAACGGCTGGACCTCGAAAAATGGCATTTGCGGCTTTGATCCGCACGATAATGTCAACAGCAGCATAACCCGGCGGCTTATTTTGGAGCGATATCCGGCTTTACGGTATTTTCCTTCATGGGGGCATGGTCCAGATGGGCCAAAGCCGGGGTAAGAACCGACAAAAATGTCTCTGATCTGCCGATATAGATAATCGCTACGCCGTCGATCCCATTCAAAACCTCCGCCAGCGTATCCTGTGTCTGTTTTTCCAGCCCTTCCAGCAAATCGTCGATGACGATGAATTTCGGCTTCAACAACAGGGCATTGGCGATCCTGATGCTGGCCTGTTCATCCGAATCCAGCTTCTTGTCCCAGCGAATGTGTTCATCAAGCCGGGGCGCCATTTCACCGAGACCGCAAGCGGTCAGCGCCGCGACATAGTCTGCCTCCACAAACCGCTGGGGCGCGCGCGGATAGGCCAGAATTTCGCGCAGCGTACCTGTTGGCAAATAGCCGTGCTGGGCAATGAAAAGCGTGTCGGACTGTTCGGGCATTTCGATCCTGCCCTGCCCCCATGGCCACAGGCCGGCCATGGCGGCAAACAGCAGCCGCCGGTTCACGCCCTGTTCGCCATTGATCATCAGACGATCACCCCGCCCGATTTCAACCTCGGCCTCGCGCAGCCGGAAACCACGCTCCAGATCCTGCCCGCCCGCATCACGGCAGATAGTCACCGACCGAAGGCGGATTTTTTCGTTGTCGGCACTCCGTTGAAGATCGATTGCGAGGCCGTGCTGTTCAACGCTATCCATCTGGATCAGAGCGTTGCGAAACACCGAAACACGCTGCAACGTCGCCTTCCAGCTGGCAATCGGCCCGAAATTGTCGATATACCAGCGAAGTGCGGTATTGACCTGGTTGAAGGCGCCGACGGCCATCATCAGCCCGCCGAAGGTGAGGTTACCGGAAAAATAGACCGGCGCTGCGATAAGAATGGGCGCCACAACCGCCAACCAGCCGTAGCCAGACGACACCCAGGTCAGATGCGTCATTGCTAAAGCGAGCCCGCGGATTACGCCGAGCACGGCATCGATATCGACGCCGATCCGCCGCCGCTCGTTTTTTTCACCACGCGCAAGCGCAATCGCTGCCAGATTTTCGCTGGCCCGCATCAGGGAAAAGCGTAGTTCGGCCTCTTTTGAATAACGTTCAGCATTCAGGCCGACCAGACGATAGCCGACAAGGTTGCTGAGCAGGGACGCCGAGCCCGCATAAAGGATCGCCGCCCAGACCATGTATCCGGGAATCGCGACCGGATCGCCGTTGATCGTGATGGAAAAGCCTGCCGACAATGTCCACAGAACGCCGATGAAGCTGATGAGCAGGATCGTCGCATTCACAAGACCGATGGAAAGCGCCGTGCTGCTTTCCGCAAGGTTGCGGACATCGTCGTGCAAACGCTGGTCCGGATTGATCGCAATCGTGCCGAAACCGGCAAGGCGGGCGGCGCGCCCCGGTTTCAGCCACTGGTCCACCATATCCTTGGCCAGACCCTCGCGCATGTTCAGCGCCGTCATCTGGTTAAGCCAAGTCTGAATGACATTAAGAAGCAACAACAGCCCGGCAATGATCGCGAAGACTTCGAGCTGGTGGAGGAAGGCGTCAAGATCGCGCCGCTCCAGCGCATTGTAAAACGGCGCGTTCCACTCATTGAGCCTGATCTGCCCGTAAGCGGTGAGCAATATCACCGTGAGCAGGGCAATCGACAGCAATATCAGCCGGTTGCGAACCGGCGACGTCCAGAAGGCATTGCCCATCATGCGCAGTTGCGAACGAAAATCGAGATCGAAGCCCGAAAGGTTCGCCGCACTCTTGCGCTGATCGTCGGTCACCGTTGTTGCCATTCATTCCATTCCGAAACGTCAGTCGGCAAGGAAAGCGATTTGCGATCCTGCACCTTGCGATGCCCAGCAATAACACGCCGTTCAACCTTGTCCACAACCGCGGAGAAATCCCCAGGGAGACAATTAAAAAGCCGCGGCAATTCTTCGCGCCGGCAAACATCGGCGCCTCGGCCAACAATGCGGTTGCCTCCGGAAATGATCCTTGCTTTCTTTTCCTGCATTGCACAAAATCCAAATAATTTCAGAGGGGCGGACAAACCGCATAAACCGGAAAACCGGGCAAGGCAGATTAATGGCGATCAAAGCGAGCATCTATCATCTGACGCATTATAAATACGACAATCCGGTTCGCCTTGGACCGCAAATCATAAGATTGAAGCCCGCCTCGCACTCCAGAACCCATGTTATCAGCCATTCTCTCAAGGTTTCACCGTCCAATCATTTCGTGAACCTTCAACAGGACCCATACGGCAATTATCTCGCCCGTTTCGTTTTTCCCGAGCCGGCGACGGAATTTAAGATCGAGGTCGATCTTGTCGCCGATATGACGGTTTACAATCCGTTCGATTTCTTCGTTGAGGAAGAGGCGACCAAGTGGCCGTTCGATTATCCGCAGGAGCTGCGGGAAGATCTGTCCATCTACATGAAACCGGAACCGACCGGCCCCCTGCTTTCCGCCTTCATGGCCACCGTGGACCACACACCCGGGCAGCCGACGGTGGATATGGTCGTTGGCCTCAATGCCCGTCTGCAGCAGGAAATCGGTTACGTCATCCGCATGGAACCGGGTGTTCAGACGCCGGAAGAAACGCTGGCTTCCGGCAAGGGTTCATGCCGCGACACCAGCTGGCTGTTCGTCCAGATCTTGAGACATCTCGGCCTTGCCGCACGTTTCGTGTCCGGATACCTCATCCAGCTGACACCGGATCTCAAGGCATTGGATGGCCCGTCAGGGACAGAGGTCGATTTCACCGATCTGCATGCTTGGGCCGAGGTCTATATGCCGGGCGCCGGCTGGGTCGGTCTCGACCCCACTTCGGGGCTTTTGACCGGCGAGAGCCATATTCCGCTGGCGGCAACGCCGCATTTCCGCAATGCCGCACCGATTTCCGGCGGTTATTTCGGCGAGGCCAATACGGAATTCGCTTTCGACATGCAGGTTCGGCGCGTTGCCGAGACCCCGCGCATCACCAAACCCTTCTCCGATGAGAGCTGGGAGAGCCTCAATGCACTCGGCGAAAAGGTCGATCAGGTTCTGAACGCCCATGACGTCAGGCTGACCATGGGCGGCGAGCCGACCTTCGTTTCCATCGACGATTTCGAATCCGAGGAATGGAATACCGGCGCGGTTGGACCGACGAAACGCGAAAAAGCGGACGTGTTGATCCGCCGCCTGCGCGAACGTTTCGCGCCCGGCGGCTTCCTGCACTACGGGCAGGGAAAATGGTATCCGGGCGAAAGCCTGCCGCGTTGGACATTTTCGCTCTACTGGCGAAAGGACGGTCTGCCGATCTGGCAGAACCCTGCGCTGATAGCCGAAGAAGGCGCAAATACCGGTGTTGCGGCCGACGACGCGCAAAAGCTACTGAGCGGTATCGCCACTCATCTCGGTGTGGAGCCGGATCTGGTGCTTCCGGCCTATGAGGATCCTGCCGAATGGATTATCAAGGAAGGTAGTCTTCCCGAAAATGTCGATCCGTCCAACTCGAAACTGAAAGACCCGGAAGAACGCAATCGCCTTGCCCGCGTGTTCGAACGCGGGCTGACGACACCGACGGGTTATATTCTTCCGGTGCAGGCGTGGAACGCCAAGCCCACTACAGACAAACGCTGGGTCAGCGAGAAATGGAAAACACGGCGCGGCAAGATTTTCCTCGTTCCGGGTGATAGCCCGGTAGGTTACCGCCTGCCGCTTGGCACCCTGCCCCATGTGCCGCCATCCGCCTATCCTTATATCCATGAAGCTGACCCTTCGATCCCGCGAGGGCCGCTTCCCGAGAAATTCCAGCCCTCCGGACGCACCATGCCGGAAGCGTCTTTCCATGCGGATGAGGCATCCGGCCAGGAACGCATCGAGCAGACGCTTGGTGAAATCGGCGGCGCGGTGCGCACAGCCATGTCGGTGGAACCGCGCGATGGACGGCTCTGCGTCTTCATGCCGCCTGTCGAACGCATCGAGGATTATCTGGAACTGGTCGCAGCGGCAGAAGCGGCAGCGGCCGAGCTCGGGCTGCCCGTCCATATCGAAGGTTATGCTCCACCGCATGACGAGCGTATCAATGTCATCCGTGTCGCGCCCGATCCCGGCGTCATCGAGGTCAACATCCACCCGGCTGCAAGCTGGAAGGACTGTGTCGACATCACCACGGCGGTCTATGAAGAGGCGCGACAGACGCGTCTGGGCGCTGACAAATTCATGATCGATGGCCGTCACACCGGCACCGGTGGTGGCAACCATGTGGTCGTGGGCGGGGCCAACCCGAATGACAGCCCTTTCCTGCGCCGTCCCGACCTTCTGAAAAGCCTTGTCTTGCACTGGCAGCGGCACCCATCGCTTTCCTACCTGTTCTCCGGCCTGTTCATCGGACCGACGAGTCAGGCGCCCCGCATCGACGAAGCCCGCCACGACAGTCTTTACGAACTGGAGATCGCGCTGGCGCAGGTGCCTGCCCCTGGCCAGGGTGCGCCGCCGCTGCCATGGCTGGTCGACCGCCTGTTCCGCAACCTCCTGACGGATGTGACGGGCAACACCCACCGCGCCGAAATCTGCATCGACAAGCTGTTTTCTCCGGATGGGCCGACCGGCCGCCTTGGCCTTGTGGAGTTCCGCGGCTTCGAAATGCCGCCGAATGCCCGCATGTCGCTCGCCCAGCAATTGCTGGTGCGCGCCCTCATCGCCCGTTTCTGGAAAAACACCGCCGCCGGCAAATTCGTGCGCTGGGGCACGGCACTTGCAGACCGATTCATGCTGCCGCACTACATCTGGGCGGACTTTATGGACGTGCTCGGAGACCTGAGGGAAAATGGCTTCGACCTGAAGCCGGAATGGTTCACAGCCCAGCAGGAATTCCGTTTCCCCTTCTTCGGTGAGGTGGAATACGAAGGCGCGAAGCTGGAATTGCGCCAGGCTCTGGAGCCCTGGCATGTTATGGGCGAACAGGGTGCCATCGGCGGAACCGTGCGTTTTGTCGACAGCTCCGTCGAGCGTATGCAGGTCCGCCTCGAAACCTCCAACCCTGCGCGCTATACCGTGGCGTGCAACGGTCGCGCCGTTCCGCTAACTCCGACGGAAAACCGAAGCGTTGCGGTCGCCGGTGTTCGTTTCAAGGCGTGGCAGCCCTCTTCCGGCCTGCATCCCGTTCTGCCGGTCAATTCGCCCTTGACCTTTGACATTTATGATACATGGTCGGGACGATCGATCGGCGGATGCATCTACCATGTTGCTCATCCGGGCGGTCGCAATTACGAGACCTTTCCCGTCAACGGCAACGAGGCCGAGGCACGCCGCCTTGCCCGTTTCGAACCATGGGGACATACGGCCGGGCAATATCCGTTGATGGCGGAAACCGTGTCGCCAGAATTTCCGCTGACGCTCGATCTGCGCCGGCCATACGGAGTATAAATTGTCCAAAGCCCCGGCCACGGAACGCAAGACGGAAACGAGCGCGCAATCGCGCGGGCTTGACTACTCCACCTTGCCCGGCGTGGCCGATGAGATGCTCGATACCAACGGCAAGGTCAGACCGGTCTGGAAAACCCTGCTCGGTGCCCTGTCGCGCATGTCGGAACGCGAACTGCATGAGCGCTTTGCCCGCACCGACCGCTATCTGCGCGATGCGGGCGTGTTTTACCGCGATTATAGCAAGGGCAGCAGCGAAAGAAACTGGCCGATCTCCCATATTCCGGTGCTGATCGACGACAAGGAATGGACGGTTCTTTCCGAAGGGCTTAAACAGCGCGCCAATCTTCTGGAAGCCATGGTCGCCGATTTTTACGGCGAAAACCGGCTGGTGAAGGAAGGTTACGTACCGCCGGCACTGATCGCCTCCAATCCGGAATATCTGCGGCCGATGGTCGGCGTAAAACCTGCAAGCGGCCATTATCTGCATTTCTGCTCGTTCGAGATTGGACGTGGACCTGATGGCAACTGGTGGGTACTTGCCGACAGGACACAGGCGCCTTCCGGCGCAGGGTTTGCGCTGGAAAACCGGGTGGCGACCACGCGCGCGCTTTCCGACATCTATGCCGAAACCCATGTTCACCGTCTCGCTTCATTTTTCGGCGCTTTCCGCGACACCTTGCAGTCGCACAGAAAACATCCGGATGACCGCATCGCGGTGCTGACGCCCGGCCCCGCCAACGAAACCTATTTCGAACACGCCTATATCGCCCGCTATCTCGGCTTCATGCTGCTAGAGGGTGAGGATCTGACCGTGGTCAACGGCCGCGTGATGGTACGGACCGTGGCCGGACTGAAACCGATCGGCGTGCTTTGGCGGCGCCTCGATGCCTCCTATTCCGATCCGCTGGAACTGAACCAGCAATCCCACATCGGCACGCCCGGCATGGTCCAGGCGCTGCGCAATGAAGCACTGACAATCGTCAACGCGCTCGGCACCGGCATTCTCGAAACACGGGCCCTGCTGTCCTTCATGCCGCGCGTCTGTCGCCACCTGCTTGGCGAAGACCTGAAACTGCCGTCCATCGCGACCTGGTGGTGCGGACAGGAATCCGAGCGTCGCCACGTTGCCGGCAATATCGAGGGCATGGTCATCGGCCCGGCCTATTCCCGGCTGCCCTTCTTCGAAGACAACGGTCAGTCCGTGCTCGGCTCGTCCTTGCGTGAAACGGCGAAGGAATCGATCAGCGACTGGCTCGCTTCCGATGGCCACAGGCTTGTCGGCCAAGAGGTGGTGACGCTTTCCACCACGCCGGCCTATATCGACAACAAGCTCGTGCCGCGCCCGATGAGCCTTCGCGTTTTTGCCGCCCGCACCCAGGATGGCTGGCAGATCATGCCGGGCGGCTTTGCGCGGATCGGCAGCAGCAACGATGTATCCGCCATCGCCATGCAATCAGGCGGCAGTGCTGCGGATGTCTGGATCGTCAGCGACAAGCCGGTGGAACGCACCACGCTTTTACCGGCGGAAGAAAGCTTCACCCGCAATATGCCGGGCAGCCTGCCAAGCCGTGCGGCGGACAATCTCTTCTGGCTCGGCCGCTATATCGAACGTTCGGAAGGCGCATTGCGCATCTTGCGCGCCTGGCACGGACGTTATGCCGAATCCGCCGACCCACGTCAGCCCTTGCTTGCGCATGTGACGCGTTATCTCGAAGCGCTGGATGTGGAAATGAACGATGCCGTGCCGGAAAGCCTGCTGAACAACATCAACAGCGCGCTTTATTCCGCCAGCAACATCCGAGACCGTTTTTCGCCGGACGGATGGCTTGCGCTGAATGACCTTGCCAAGACTGCCCGTCGGTTCCACGCAAAGGTTTCGCCGGGCGATGACGCGACCCATGCCATGACGATCCTCCTGCGCAAGCTTGCGGGCTTCGCCGGTCTCGTGCACGAAAACATGTATCGTTTCACCGGCTGGCGTTTCCTGTCGATCGGCCGCTATCTCGAGCGTGGCCTGCATATGACAAGGCTTCTCGGCCACATGACCGGACCGGATGCGCCAGATGGATCCTATGACATGCTGCTCGAAATCGGTGATAGCGTCATGACCCATCGCCGCCGCTACAATGTCAGCACGGCGGGTCTGACAGTCACCGATCTTCTGGCGCTCGATCCGCTCAATCCACGGTCCATCCTGTTTCAGCTGAACGAGATTCGTACCGAGGTGGAGCAGCTGCCGAACGCCTTTACGAACGGCCAGATGTCGCCCTTTTACCGCGAGGCGATGCGGCTGCATTCCGGCCTTGCCGTCATGACGCCGGAAAACATGAATGGCGCGATCTACCGCCAGCTCGAAACGGACATGGAACATCTCTCCGATGTTCTGGCCCAGACATATCTCGGATAACCCGATGCTTTATGACCTTTCCCTGCATATGGGTTACACCTACGACACGCCGGCCCATGGCGCGCGTCACATCATCCGCGTGCTGCCCCTGTCGATCCCGGGCCGTCAGCGCTTCATCGCCGGCACCATAGATGTTTCGCCGGTGCCGGAAGAACGGGCGGTCTTTGAAGATTTCTTTCATCAATCGGCCACCTCAGTGCATCTGCGCGCGCCGCACGAAAAGCTGGATATCCGCATGCAGGCGCGTGTGATGGTGGAGGCACCTGCGCTGACGGCAGATTTTTCACCCGAGCTTTCACGCCTGCCGCAAGATCTTGCCGACGTCTGGTCGGTCGACTTCCAGTCACCGCATCACTTCATCGGCGCCAGCCCGAGACTAGGGACGGATACGGCGATATCGGCCTATGCGCGGGAATTGCTGAAGCCCGGAATGACCATTCGCGAAATCGCACTCTCGATGTGCAAACGCATACACAAGGACTTCACCTATGACGGTGAAGCGACGACTGTCGATACGACACCGTCGGAAGCCTTCAAGCTGAAACGCGGCGTATGCCAAGACTTTTCGCATATCATGATCATGGCGCTGCGCAGCCTCGGCATTCCCGCCGGTTACGTCAGCGGCTTCCTGCGCACCATCCCCCCGCCGGGCAAGGAACGTCTGGAAGGTGCCGATGCGATGCATGCCTGGGTTCGCGTATGGTGCGGTGAGGCCGCCGGTTATCTGGAGCTCGACCCCACCAACGATATCGTTGCCGGCAGCGACCATATCGTCGTTGGCTATGGCCGGGACTATTCCGATGTCGCGCCGGTGATCGGCGTATTGAAGAGCTACGGCAACCAGCAGATCAAACAGGCCGTCGACGTCATTCCCGTCCAGTAATGATACATTACGTGTTATTATGAGCATACTCGAATTAATACTTGAAAAACTGCACCAATTTGAACGACGTATAAAATTTAACCGTCTACATTAGTGGATTCTACATCGTTTGCGGGTTTCCTGCGCTCAGTCTAATGTTCTAATTAGTGAGCCCGTTATGATCTCCTCCGCATATCAAAAAATGACGCGCCGTTTCCTTGCCGATACGGGCGGCAATTTTGGCATGATGACGGCAATATTGCTGCCGGTGCTACTTGGTTTTGCGGGGGCCGGCATGGAGCTGGCGAATGTGATGCAGGTGAAAGCGGACCTGCAGAACACGGCGGATTCGGCGGCTCTCGCGGCGGCGACCGAGGCCCGCTTGAAAGAAGGCGCTCTGACGGACGAACAAATCAAGGAAATCGCCAAGGCCTTCATCGCCAGCCAGATGGAAAAGACCCTGACCGAGGAGGAGAAGAAGGCGCTCGAGAAAAACTCTCCAGTCAATATCGGCACAACGGACGATGCGCGCGGCAAGACCTACACCATCCAGACCACGATAAACTACCAGATGCAGCTTAATCCGCTCTTTGGGTTCTTCGGGGCGAAAACACTCGACCTTGCCGCGACAGGCACCGCGGTAAGCACTGTCAACAAGGGCGCGCCGATCTCCATGTATCTGGTGCTCGACCGCTCGGGTTCGATGTCCTTCAAGACCGATACGCTCAACACCAAGAAAACGTCGTGCCAGAACTACACGGTCGATAACTGGGGGAGTTATCCCAATCTCAAAAATACATCGCCCTGCTACGTCAACAAGGCTACTTCGCTAAAAACCGCGGTCGGCTATCTCGTCGCGACGTTGAACAAGGCCGATCCCACTTATACCGCCAACGGCGGTTCCGAACTGGTTCGAACAGGAGCCTCGGTCTATACGCATGAGACCTACGCGGCCCAGCCTATCACCTGGGGTACTAGCAGCGTTGCCACCTATGTCGACAAACAGATCCCGGAGTTTCCGTCTGGCGGTACGGATGCCCGCAGCAGTCTGAATGCCGCATACAACGCCCTTAAAAAAGCGAATACCGTTGAAGCGAAAGAACACAAGGACAAGAAAAGCGAATCCTTCGAGCGATACATCGTTCTCATGACGGATGGCGAAATGACGGGGAACAGCTCCTCCTGGAGTTCCAGCATCGACCAGACCGTGCGCAATACCTGCGATACGGCCAAGAAAGACGGTATCAAGATTTTCAGCGTCGCGTTCATGGCGCCGGACAAGGGCAAGTCGCTGCTGCAACATTGTGCGTCCAGTCTCGACAATTATTACGCACCTGAAAACATGGAGCAGATCGTTACCGCCTTCGGCGAAATTGCCCGCAAGGCTGCCGGCAGTTTGGCAACGCTGACCAATTAAGGGAAAATCAAGCCAGCATCCCCCGGAAACGACCCCGCTTCCGGGGAGCGATGTTCCCTGGGCGACCTTGCCGGGTTGCATGGCTGGCACGGCGTGCGCGGCAGGTGACAGCGCCGGCGACACATGGCATAGGAGAGCCGCTCCCATTCACAGGCCCCTGTCATGATCCGCATCGAAAATATCAGCAAGTCGAACAGTCACCGCATTCTCTACATCGAGGCCTCCGCTGCGCTCAATCGCGGCGAGAAGATCGGCCTTGTCGGCCCCAACGGTTCTGGCAAGACCACGCTGTTCCGAATGATGACCGGGGAGGAACAGCCCGACGAGGGACAGGTCGTCGTCGAAAAGGGCATGACGGTCGGTTATTTCAACCAGGACGTCGGCGAAATGTCTGGCCGTTCCGCCGTGGCCGAAGTCATGGAAGGTGCCGGCCCGGTCAGCGAAGTCGCAGCCGAACTCCGGCAGCTGGAAGCCGCCATGTCCGATCCCGACCGGATGGACGAAATGGACGCCATCATCGAGCGTTACGGCGAAGTGCAGGCGCGGTATGAAGAACTGGACGGCTACGCGCTGGAGGGCCGCGCGCGCGAGGTTCTGGACGGGTTGAGCTTCAATCAGGAAATGATGGATGGCGATGTCGCCAAACTTTCCGGCGGCTGGAAGATGCGCGTGGCGCTCGCCCGCATCCTTCTGATGCGCCCGGACGTGATGCTGCTCGACGAACCATCGAACCATCTCGATCTCGAAAGCCTGATCTGGCTCGAAGATTTTCTGAAGAACTACGACGGCGCGCTTTTGATGACCTCGCACGACCGCGAATTCATGAACCGCATCGTTACCAAGATCATCGAAATTGACGCGGGTAACCTCACCACCTATTCCGGCGACTACGGCTTTTATGAACAGCAGCGTGCGCAGAACGAAAAGCAGCAGCAGGCGCAGTTCGAACGCCAGCAGGCGATGCTCGCCAAGGAAATCAAGTTCATCGAGCGCTTCAAGGCGCGTGCCTCGCATGCCTCACAGGTGCAGAGCCGCGTCAAGAAACTCGAAAAGATCGACCGCGTAGAGCCGCCCAAGCGGCGCCAGACGGTCGCTTTCGAATTTGCGCCGGCGCCGAGATCCGGCGAGGATGTCGTCGCGCTGAAGAAAGTGAAGAAGGCCTATGGCAGCCGCACGATCTATGGCGAACTTGACTTCATGGTGCGGCGCAAGGAACGCTGGTGCATCATGGGTGTCAATGGTGCCGGAAAATCCACCTTGCTGAAACTCGTGACTGGCGCGACAACGCCGGATTCCGGCAATGTCACTCTCGGCGCTAGCGTCAAGCTCGGTTATTTCGCCCAGCACGCCATGGATGTTCTGGACGGCGACAGCACCATTCTGGAATGGCTGGAGGAACGTTTCCCGAAAGCCGGGCAGGCACCGCTGCGCGCCCTTGCCGGCTGCTTCGGTTTTTCCGGTGACGATGTGGAGAAGCGCTGCCGCGTTTTGTCCGGCGGTGAGAAGGCCCGTCTGGTCATGGCTGCCATGCTGTTCGACCCGCCGAATTTCCTCGTGCTGGACGAGCCGACGAACCATCTCGACCTCGACACCAAGGAAATGCTGATCAAGGCCCTGTCGGAATATGAAGGCACGATGCTTTTCGTTTCGCATGACCGCCATTTCCTGGCCGCCCTTTCCAACCGGGTGCTGGAACTGACGCCTGACGGTATCCACCAATTTGGCGGCGGATATACGGAATATGTCGAAAGCACCGGACAGGAAGCGCCGGGCCTGCGCAGCTGAGGCAGCTTGACGGACGTATGAGACGCAGAATTCCCGGGACAGGTTTCATCTTTTAACGTTTGCATAGCGGATCGGCGGACTAACAAATGCAACTTAAAGACTGCTACAATTTCCACGATTTTCGCCGAATGGCAAAACAGCGTCTTCCCGGACCGATCTTCAACTACATCGACGGTGCTGCCGACGATGAGGTGACGTACCGGAGAAACACGGCCGCCTTCGAGAATTGCGATCTCGTTCCCGACGTGTTGCGGGGCGTTGCCGATGTGGACATGTCTGTCACCGTCATGGGGCAGAAGCTGGCGATGCCGGTCTATTGTTCCCCGACGGCGCTTCAGCGTCTCTTCCACCATCAGGGGGAGCGGGCGGTTGCGGCCGCAGCCGGAAAATTCGGCACGATGTTCGGCGTTTCTTCACTCGGCACCACCAGCCTCGAGGAAGCGCGCCGGATCAGCGGCGGCCCACAGGTCTATCAGTTTTATTTCCACAAGGACCGTGGTCTCAACCGCGATATGATGGCGCGCGCCAAGACTGCGGGTGTGCAGACGATGATGCTGACGGTGGACAGCATCACGGGTGGGAACCGTGAGCGCGACAAGCGCACCGGTTTTGCCATTCCGTTCAAGCTCAATCTTTCTGGCATTGCGCAATTCGCCATCAAGCCGGCCTGGGGGATCAATTATCTGACGCATGAGCGCTTCAGCCTGCCCCAGCTCGACGGCCACATCAAAATGGACGGCGGCGCGCTCTCCATCAGTCGCTATTTCACGGAAATGCTCGACCCATCCATGACGTGGGACGACGTCGCACAGATGGTGCGTGAATGGGGCGGCCCTTTTTGTCTGAAGGGTGTCATGTCCGTGGAGGACGCCAGACGCGCCGTCGATATCGGTTGCAGCGGCATCGTGCTTTCCAATCACGGCGGTCGCCAGCTCGATGGCTCGCGTAGCGCCTTCGACCAACTGGCCGAGATTGTCGACGCAGTCGGTGACCGTATCGATGTCATGATGGATGGCGGCGTTCAGCGCGGAACGCACGTCCTCAAAGCCCTGTCTCTGGGGGCGAAGGCCGTGGGGCTTGGCCGCTATTACCTTTTCCCGCTTGCCGCCGCCGGACAGCCGGGTGTCGAGCGGGCGCTTGAGCTAATGCGCATCGAAATCGAGCGCGGCATGAAGCTGATGGGCTGCACCACCGTCGACCAACTGACACGCCGGAACCTGCGGTTTCGTGACTAGAGCGGTGTCAGCGCGAGGAAATCGAGGCCTGTCGAGCTTATCGACAATATAGTCGGATAATCACCCGTACCGAATGATCCCTTTGATACCACCACAGCGGTTTCGAGAGGTTTTCATGTTATCGGCGCTGCGCAGTGGTGACCTTGGCAAGACCGATCGAATATGATTATGGTTGCATGATGCAACCATAATGGATTTTGGCATGTCCGAAAGACCCTTTCCCATAAACGATATCCGCTCCACCTCGCGTCGGCTCGTGCGCGAACTCGGCTTCATGGGTGGAGACTTTGCCGGCACCGATCTGCCGCCCTCCGCCGTGCACGCCCTGATCGAGATCGAGGCATGCCCACGCATTTCCGCACGCGATCTGGGAAAGATGCTTCGGCTTGAAAAGTCGAGCATCAGCCGCATGCTTCGCAAACTGGTTCTTTCGGGCGATGTTCTAGAAGAAACGGACGAAGAGGATAGTCGTATCAAGCGGTTGCGCCTCGCCGGGCGAGGACAGAAGCGGGTCGAAGCCATCCACACCTTTGCAAACCGACAGGTATCAAACGCACTGTCGCGGCTCGCGCCTGCGGATGGCCAAAAAATCCTTGACGGGCTTCGCCTTTATGCCGACGCGCTGGGAGACCGGGCCGACGCCGCGGCTCCCCCGATCGAAATCGTCAGGGGCTACAGGCCCGGCCTTATTGCCCGTATCACGCAAATGCATGCGCTCTATTATGCCCGGACATCAGGCTTCGGCCAGCGCTTCGAATCCGTTGTTGCCGAAGGTCTCGCCTCCTTTTGCAACCGGCTCGAAAGCCCGCAAAATGCGATCTGGGTCGCAATGCGTGGAGACGATGTCATCGGCTCCGTTGCAATCGACGGTGAAGATCTGGGACCGGGAACCGCGCATCTGCGCTGGTTCATCGTCGATGATGGCGTGCGTGGTGGCGGCGTCGGGCGAAGGCTGTTGGCAACCGCCCTTGCGTTCACGGACGAAAAAGCGTTCGCCGAAACCCATCTGTGGACTTTCAACGGACTTTTGGCGGCACGGCATCTTTACGAGGCCCAGGGTTTTACGTGTGTAGAGGAACGTCCCGGCAGCCAGTGGGGAAGCGAGGTTCTGGAACAGCGCTTCGTCAGGCCGCTTCCTGTGGTTGGCGGCGCTGAACGTGAAGCGAACTAAACCCCGTGGCGGCCGATCAAGCCGCCTTGAGAGCCCCCCGATGAGCAACTGCGCCTGAACCCAGCTCGAACTGGCCGAGCAACCGGTTCAGCGCATCGACCTCGCCTGCAAGATTGTGGCTTGCGGCGGTCATTTCTTCCACCATCGCGGCATTTTTCTGCGTGTCCTGATCCATCTGGTTCACGGCGGTATTGATCTGCTTAAGGCCGGACGACTGCTCTTGCGCGGATTCGACGATCGCGGCGACGTGCTGGTTGATCTCCTGCACTTCGGCGACAATCGCGTCGAGTGCCTTGCCGGTGTCGCCGACAAGATGCACGCCCTCTTCGACCTGCTGGTTCGATTTTGTGATGAGCGACTTGATTTCCTTCGCCGCGACGGCAGACCGCTGCGCAAGTTCGCGCACCTCCTGCGCCACCACGGCAAAACCCTTGCCCGCCTCGCCGGCTCGCGCTGCTTCCACGCCGGCATTGAGCGCCAACAAGTTCGTCTGGAAGGCAATCTCGTCGATCACACCGATGATACTGGAAATCTCGTTCGAGGATTTTTCGATCCGCTCCATCGCGATTACGGCCTGACGCACGACTTCGCCCGATCGTTCCGCACCGATGCGCGTGCGGGAAACCAGACGGCCCGCCTCATGCGCACGGTTCGCGGCGTCTTTCACGGTTATCGTGATCTCTTCAAGAGCTGCGGCGGTTTCTTCCACGGCAGCAGCCTGCTGTTCCGTCCGCCTTGCCAGATCATCGGAGGCTGCCTTGATTTCATTAGCGCCGGCATCAATACCGGCGGCATTATCCGATACCCGCAGAAGCGCGTTCTGCAACTTCCCGGCAGAACCGTTAAAATCGTTGCGCACGGCATCGAACCGCTCGACAAAGGGATCGTTGATACGACAGGACACGTCGCCATCTGCGAGCCTGGCCAACGCCTGAGCCAGACTGTCAACTGTGAAACGGATGCCGCTCGCCTCATCAGCAGCCTTGTGTTCGCGGGCCACCCGCTCCTGTTCGCCAAGAGTTCGGTTGGCTTCCGCTTCCTGCTCCAGCAAGGCTTTTTCACGATTGTTTTCGCGCAAAACGTCAAGCGAGCGGGCAAGATCGCCGATCTCGTCCCTGGTCTCGATATCCTTCAATGTCAGCTGGAGATTTCCCCGAGCGATCTGGGCGGTCTCATCGATGACATTCGTGATGCGGTTGATGAACCGCCGTGCAATAAACCAGCCGGCCAACGCCAGCAGCACCGCCGCCGTTACGATCGTCAGGACGGCGTCACGCATCATTGCATGCAGCTGCGCAAAGACCGTGTCTTCCGGAACCGAGACGATTGCGTACCATTTCATGTCGCCGGTGAGCATGACCGGCAAGGCAACGGCAAGGGAAACCGTGCCGTCCTGTGCCGTCATTTCCAGCTCTTTTCCGGGATTGGCGATCAGTTTATCCCAGCCTGCAGTTTGTGCGCCGCCATCTGCGAGGTTCTTACCCATTATCGTCGCATCGGGATGGCTGATGATCTTGCCGCCGCCGCTCACAAGGCTCATGAAACCCGTTCCCATCGGCCGGACGGCTGACAACGCCTTGTTCGTTTCCTCCAGCGACAGATCGAGGCCAGCGACGCCCAGAGTTTTACCGTCGACGATGACAGGTTTGGCGACCGAGGTAATCAGAACCTCCTTGCCATCGATTGCGTAAGAATAGGGTTCGATGACGACTGTTTTCTTCAATGTGAAGGGCAACTGATAATAATCGCCTGGACCCGCGGTGGTATAATCCGTCAATGCGGTGTTGCTTATTTTGCCTCCGCTCCGCACCCAATAGGGTACATAACGACCAGTCGCATCATATCCCTCCTTGTTGACGAAATCCGCATCCTTGCCATCGAAGGCATTGGGCTCCCATCCGGTCCAGAGACCAAGCAAATCGGGATTGTTCGCCAGCATGTGCCGGATAAGCTGATCGGCCTTGCTCCGATCGGCATCGCCCGACTGCTTCATCGATTCCAGAACCGAGCCGAGGCTATTGACGATGTGAATCATGCCGCCGATATTTTTCTCGGTCGTCAGGGCTTCGGCTTGCGCGATCTGCTGCATACGCTCCATACTGTTGGCCCTCGTATCCTCAAAGGACCGATAAAACAGCACGGCCGAAGCCGCGATCGTTGCAACGACGCCGCACGCGGCGACTGCGAAGATATTACGGCCCGTTGTCGATTTAAACAGCATGTCTCATCCCCACAAAAAATCCCGGCCGCGACGGCTGAGGTCGCTGCGCGCAAGCCCGAAATGTCAGCAACCAGACCGGAGGATAATATTAGAAAACTATGCTTAAAAATTACTTTAATTCATATTTTTAGCGCAATTAAGAAAACAGAAATAAATTATAAAACCGTAATATTACAGTACAAACAAAATATTACGCGATATCCGAACCTTCCGAAACGCCAGCATATATTGCAAGCTACGAGCAAGCTCATGCGGCACGCATCATTGCGTGCCGCTGATCAGGAAAACCGGGAGCCTTTAGTCCTGCAAACGCAGATCACTCCAGAAGCCGCGCAACTGGTCGGTCAATTGTGTGTAGAGGCCGTAGCGCCGCCTATAATGCGGGAGTTGCCCCGCATCCGGCCGGTAGGCACTGGCCACGCGGGTCATCGCTGCGACCGCCGCTTCATAGCCGGGATAGAGACCGACCGCCACGGCCGCGCCGATGGCCGCACCAAGCGCGCCGGTCTCGCGGGCCTCCGCGACACGCAGCGGGATTTCAAGAACGTCCGCCATGATCTGCGGCCAATGCTGGCTGCGGGAACCGCCGCCGGACATGACGGCACTGTCGACCGGCAGCCCCGCTTCCCTGAGAACGCCGATATGGCGGCGGTGTTCGAAACACACACCCTCGAACAGGGCTCTCAGCATGTGGCCTTCGCCATGCCATCCCGCCAGACCATAAAACCCGCCCCGAAATTCCGCGCCCAGTCGCGAGCCGAAGATGAACGGGTGGAAGAACGGATCGTCGGCGCGTTGCGAAACGGAACCGACCAGATCGTTGCAGCGCTCGAAGGCATGGTCACCATGGTCACCGCGAACACGGTGCACGTACCATTCAAGATTGGCCGCAGAGGTGGCGCTGGACTCGATATTGACAAAGCGGCCACGTCCAAAGGTCGTGACCATAAAGACATCGGGGCTGATGACCGGTTTATCCGCGAAAACCTGATTAATGCTCCAGGTGCCGGCGATGATAGAAGCCTCCCCGGCGTTGATGACGCCCGACCCCATGGCGCTAGAGACGACATCGAAAAAACCACCGATAACGGGTGAGCCCTCGGAAAGCCCCGTCAGAGCCGAAGCCTCAGCTGTCACATGGCCGACGATATCCGCCGATTCTACGAGGCGCGGAAAAAAGGCGACGGCATCCTCAAGCCCGTAGAGCGACAGGAGTTCCCGGTCGAGCTTCGCTTCGGGGAAGGCAAGCAACCCCGCACCACTGAGATCGGAAATATCATTGGCAAGACAGCCGGTCAGGCGGAAGTTCAGGAAATCCTTGCAGAACAGCACCGTTCCGATCTGGGCATATGTATCGGGCGCATGCCTTTTCACCCAGGCCAGCAGGCTGGGCGTTTGCGCGGGCCAAGGCCGTTGCAGACAACGGTTCTGTAGTTGCGCGCCGCTTTTCCGGTCAAGCTCTACCGCCACATCGGCGGCTCGGCTGTCAAGCGACTGGATACCGATCAGGGGCTGCTGATCCTTGTCCAGCAGGTAGAGACCGTTGCCGTGGCCGGCGCAACCGACGGCAAGGATGCTCCGGGGATCGACGGAAGAT
This sequence comes from Rhizobium sp. TBD182, assembly GCF_001950375.1. Classification (NCBI taxonomy): domain Bacteria; kingdom Pseudomonadati; phylum Pseudomonadota; class Alphaproteobacteria; order Hyphomicrobiales; family Rhizobiaceae; genus Rhizobium; species Rhizobium sp. TBD182. The sequence continues at coordinate 711,186 of NZ_BDLN01000002.1, forward strand.
TTTGCCAGAAGCTGGCGGATCGCCTCGCATCCGTTGCGCCACAACTCCTCCAGATCGCGCTCGACGTAACCGGGCTGCGGAAATGTCGAATGGCCGTCGATGGCGTGTTGCGCGACCTGCCGGCCGACCGTGTCGAACAGCACCGCCTTGATCACCGTGTTACCGACATCCAGACCCAATATATGATTTTTATCAGCCACGATTATAGATGTCCCATGCTTCTTCGCTGCCCGCACCCTGATGGATGATAGCCATCAAGGCCGCAACGACGGCCTTGGGGTTGTCATGCTGGTAGATATTCCGTCCATAGACCATCCCGGTCGCGCCTTCGGCCACCAGTGCCGCTGATTTCGCCAGCACGTTGCGCAAGTCCTCACGCCCCCCGCCCCGCACCAGAACCGGGCACCGCGCTGCCTCGATGACCTTGTGAAAATCCAGCGGATTGCTGGTGGGATCGGCCTTGATGATATCGGCTCCCATTTCCGAGGCAAGACGCACCAGGGTGACGATCTTTTCAGCATCGCCATCCACCTGGTAACCGCCGCGCACGTCATTGGGCAACATCACCAGCGGTTCGATCATCAGCGGCATGCCGTAACGATGGCAATCGGCGCGCACGCGGCTGATATTCTCGACGCATTGGCGAAACAGTTCCGGCTCGTCCGGCAACATGAACAGGTTCACGACGACGCAGGCGGCGTCCATCTCCAGCGCGCCGATGATCGGATCGTGATAATTCTGGAGCTGCGACCACATGGTTCTGTGGCGCGTTGAATTATAGGGGTTGCCCATGTCGATGCGCATGACGAGCGCCGGCTTGTCGCGCTGAGGCCGTTGCTGCAATAGATCCGCCTGTCCGTAGGTCATCTGGATGGCATCGGGAGCTGCTTCGACCAGCCTGTCCACAGTTTGAGCCATATCCTCCAGCCCGACGAGGAAGCTCGGCTCGTTGCAAACCCCGTGATCAATGGCAACGTCCAAGCATCCACCATTGCGGAACAGCCGGTTCATGCGCGCCTTTTTCGAAATCCGCATCATCATGCATTCTCCTTGCATCTGTGTTTAAGCATTGCCGTCGTGACCCCGTAAAAGGTCTCCAGTTCATCAATTAGCCGCTGCCGTTCGTCTGCCGCCTGTTGTGGCGCCCATCCCAGCTCGCGCGCTGCGACACCAAGGATCGCATCGATCAGATCGGCATCGATGACGCCGGTAATGGCAAGCGTCGTGCGGCGCAGGATGAGATCCGTCAGATGGCGGACATGTTCGCAGCGGATCAGCCAGACCACCTCTGCCGCCGTGATCGGCGGTTTTTCGCAAAGCGGACTGTCATCCGGACGGCCCCGACAAAAACCCATCAACTCGAAGGCACGTGAACCGTAGGCCGATGCCAGATACTCGGCCCGGTCCCGGTCGATCGAAAATTCCTCCGACAGCAGGGCCGGCAGGCGCCCGGCACCGCTGGGGAAGTTCCTGCCGCCGCCGATCGGGCGGTTCATTGTGCCAGTCAGCCGCTTGCGTCCGAGAAAGGCCAGGGCCTCGTCGGTCACCTGTTCGCCAAAGGCTCTGAACGTCGTCCACTTGCCGCCGATCATGCAGAGCTGCGGCGGATCGCCCTCCACGCGGTGGACGAAATGGCTGCGGGATATTCTTCCGGTAAAGGCCGCGTCGCTGCGCGGCAGCGGGCGTATGCCGCTGAAACTGTAGACGATGTCGGAATGGTCGATGGAAATATGCGGAAAGACCTGACGGACCGCATCGAGAATATAATCACGCTCTTCCGGTTCGCATCGCACCCGTTCGGGACGATCGACCTTGATATCTGTCGAACCAGCGAGAACCCGGCCAAGATAGGGAAAGAGGATACAGACACGGTTGTCGGCATTCTCGAAAAAAATCATATGGCCGTTCAAGGCCTTAAAGAGCGCCTCGTTGGCGAGGATCAGATGCGATCCCTTGGTGCCGGAAACGGTCGGTTTCGCCCTCCCCGCAGCCTGTGTGGTCGTTAGCGCTCCAATCGTCTCATCGATCCAGGCGCCCGTCGCATTGACGATGATGCGTGGCCGGACGGGCAAGGTTTCGTCCGTGCCCTCCACCTTAAGACCATAATCACCGCCAGCACGGACAAACTCGGCATAGTTCAGCGCAATGCTTTGCGGCGCATCGGCCCGGGTGTCGATCACAAGCTCCAGCGCAAGCCGTTCGGGCTGGCTGATCCACGCATCGTAATAGGTGGCCGAATATCTGATGCCTGGCGTCAGGCCCGGCCAGCGTTGCAACGTCTTGCGTGCGTTGCGGAAGGTGTGTCGGGGAAGGATGCGATTTTTGCGGGTGACGAAGTCATAGAGCATGAGGCCCGCCTTGATGGCCAGTGCCCCCCGGCTGGCGGGTTTTCCGCCGGAACCCACAAAGGTCGCAGCCGCGTTGAACAGGCCGCTGAAGGTTGAAAATATCGGGATCGTCGTCGGCAGCGGATGAACCATATGCGGTGCCAGCGTCAGAAGCGCATCACGCTCCCGCAGCGATTCCGCCACAAGGCCGAATTCACCATTTTCGAGATACCGCAGGCCACCGTGGATCATGCGCGAGGGTGCAGCACTGCAACCGGACGAGAAGTCGTTGCGCTCTACCAGAAGCACCCGCAGTCCCTGTAAAGCAAGATCGCGATAGGCGGCGATACCATTGATACCGCCACCGACGACGACGGCGTCGAAATCACCGTCTTGCCGGATGCGGCGTAGAGCGTCCTCGCGAAAACTGGGCATAGGAGTACCGTTCGCTGGCTAACAACCAGCGTCCCAATGTTGTTAAACGTTTAAAGCGACGAGAGAGAGGGGTGGCGAAAATTATGCGCTATTCGCCTGAAGCCCCGTCTCAGCTACATGATTTACGCATCGAGCCCCACGAGATGCTCGGCAACGCCGGCGCTGATGAGAGCCAGTTCATTTTCCGCGAGGCGCAGGCGGGCCGCAGCAGCGTTTTCAACCGCCTGAGCCGGATCGCGCGCGCCGCACAGCGAGAATGTTATGCCGGGCTGGGCAATCGTCCAGGCAATCACGACCTGCGCAATCGACGCCCCATGCGCTTCGGCCACCGGCTCCAGACCCCGCATCAGCCGCGCGATCTTCTCGCGGTTTGCCTGGCTGAAACGCGGATTGCCCTTGCGCTGATCATCACCTGCAAAAACCCGTTCAGGTCCGACCTTGCCCGAGAGGAGACCGAGCGCCAGCGACGAGTAGCTCAGGACCGAAACAGCACTCGTGCGGCAAAGCGGCAGAAGTGTCGTCTCGATGTCCCGCCGCACCATTGAATATTCTTCCTGTATGGCATCCAGCGCGCCGGTGGCGATATAGGCTACCAAATCCTCCGGCGAGACGTTGCTCGCGCCGATCGAACGGATCTTGCCTTCGTCCTTCAGGCGCACAAGCATTTCCACCGTCTCGGCAATCGGCGTCGTCGCATCCTGCCAGTGGGTGACATAGTGGTCGATATAGTCGGTTCCAAGCCGCTTCAGGCTCTCTTCGACCTCATGGCGGATCGAAGCGGCGCCGAGATAACGGTGAACGGGCTTGCCATCCTGGTGGAAGAAATAGGCGCCCTCGTTCACATGCCAGACCAGCCCGCATTTGGTGACCAGCACCACCTTGTCGCGCCGGCCGGCAATCGCCTTGCCGACGATGGTTTCCGCAAGCCCCATGCCATAGGCCGGCGCGGTATCTATCAGGGAAATGCCGGCGTCAATGGAGGCCTGGATAGCGGCGATGGATTGCCGCTCATCGGTGCCGCCCCACATCCAGCCGCCGATGGCCCAGGTGCCCAGCCCCACGGCTGATGCGCTGATACCGCTGCGGCCAATCGTCCGGGTCAATATTGAATTGTCCGTCACGAAGTTTCCCCCTCTTCCTGATCCAGTAAATAGCCGGCGATCGCCTCGTCCACGACGAGCGAGGTCAGATAGCGGCCGGCAAGCGTGGCTGCCACCGGTCCGGCCTTGATGGCCCCGGCCGCCACGCCGATGATGTTCGGGCACCGGGCAAGCTGCCCGGGGTCCAGCGCCACCACGCGCGAGTTGAGATCGATCCGCGCCAGCTGCCCATCCGCCATGGTGAGATGGGCAAGGAATTCCCCGGCAATGCCCGCATCCACCAGCGCCTGCCCGCCACGGGCCGCATCCGGCAGCAGATCGTAATAACCGGAACCGGGCGCCTCCACGGAACCGATGCCAACCAGTGCCACCTGCGCCTGTCGCGCTAAGTCGAACACTTCGCGGATCGAAGCGACATTCATCAGGAGATCACGCTGTTCTTCATCCTCGGCAAATAGCGGCGCATGAATGAGCGACGCGCTGCCGCCGAGCTTCTCCGCCAGTTGCGTGGCCAGATGATTGACATCCGTATAGTGCTTGCCCTGGACACCGCCGGTCAGCGGCACTACCCGCACATCGAAACGGCGCTCGGCCTCCAGATTATCGACGACGGCACTCACCGCCTTGCCGCCGGTAATCGCAATCACGTCGCCGTCGCGGATCGTCTCCAGCAAGTGGTTGGCGGCCACGCGTCCGACCATCTGCAGCGCGGTTTCCGGATTGTCGGACACCGTCGGTGTCACCACCGACTGTCTGAGGCCGAAGCGGCGTGTGATCTCGTTTTCGAGGTCCACCAGCCTCTGATAGGGACTGGCGATAGTGATCTTTACCATGCCTGCCTTGCGGCCCGCCGCTATCATGCGGTTCACCTTGGTGTGGGAAAGATTGAGCCGCTCGGCAATTTCCGACTGCTTCACGCCCTCGATGAAATGCAGCACCAGGACGGAGTACATCTGCCTCTGTTGATCGAAATCGTCCTTGGTATCCAGCATGATCGTATATCTCCAATTACCACAGGCGCTCAGCGGCGACGCTTGACAAGATAGTGGTCGAACAGGACCGCCGTCAGCAATATGCTTCCCCTGATGATGTCCTGCCAGTAGACAGACACATTGAGCAAGGCAAGCGAACTGGAAACGACCGACAGAAGGATCGCCCCGAGGATTGCGCCGAGAATGGTGCCAGAGCCGCCCGAAAGGCTGGCGCCGCCGATGACCGCGGCTGCAATCACGTTAAGTTCCATGCCGACTCCGAAGCTCGGCTGTGCTGACCCGAAGCGGGCCATGTAGATCACGCCTGCGACACCGCACAGCATCGAACAAAGTGTGGTGGTGGCAAACACCACCCGGCCGACGCGGATGCCGGAATAAGCCGCCGCTTTCGGATTGCTGCCGGTATAGAACACCTTACGGAATGCCGTCGTACGCCGCAGCAAGAGATCGAAGCAGACGACCACCACCGCGAATATGATCAGCACCAGCGGAATGCCGCCAAGCGCGCCCTGGCCGATGAATTTGAATTCCGGCGGCAGCGAGTAGAGACCGAGCGGCCGGCCGCCCGTTGCGAGCAGGCAGACGCCGCGCGCAATCACCATGACGCCGAGCGATACGATGAAGTGATGCAGGCCGATGACCGTTGTCAGAAATCCCATGGCCATGCCGACCAACGTGGTGAGGCAGATTGCCAGCCCGGCCGCGACCCAGGGATCGACACCGTTGAGGAATAGCCAGCCAGCCGCAACCATCGCAAGCGCCGTGACGGAACCGACGGATAGATCAATGCCGCCCGAGATTAACAGGATCGTCATGCCGACCACGACGATGCTTTCGATGGCGAAAACCATCGCCATGGCCCGCAGATTGTCGACCGTCAGGAAATACGGGGATATGAAAGACATCACCGCGAAAAGGGCGAGGATGATGACGATAAGTCCGGTTTCCCGTGCCTTGAGCGCCGGTTCCCACCAGCCTGTGCGGCGAACCGCCACTTCTGCAATGCCCGAAGGTGTTTCCGATGTTGCCATTTTCCCGCTCCCTCAGGCCCCTGCCGGGCTCTCTGCAATATTGATCGATGCAAGCTGCATGATCTTTTCTTCCGTCATGTCCTCACCCTCAACCTCGCCGGCAATGCGCCCCTCGCGCACGACCAGTACGCGGTCGCTGACACCGATGAGTTCCGGCAATTCAGAGGATATGACGATCACGCCCACACCCTCGCGTGCCAGTTCCCGGATCTGGCGGTGGATTTCGGCCTTTGCGCCCACATCCACCCCGCGTGTCGGCTCGTCGAGAAAGACGACCTGTGGCCCCACCGACAGCATCTTTGCCAGTGCCACCTTCTGCTGGTTGCCGCCGCTCAAGGTAGAGACAGCGTCACCGACGCTGTTTGCCCGCAATTTCAGCCGGCGTCCCAACTCGTCGGCGCGCTTCATTTCCTTGCGCCGTTCGATAAAGCCCATGCCGTTTGATATCCTGCCGACATCGAGCGCCGAGACATTCGCGGCAATGGACATGTTGAGAAACAGCCCGTTGCCCTTGCGGTCTTCCGACAGATAGACCAGCCCCTCCCGAATGCTGTCGCGATAGTCATTGAGCCTCAGCGGCCGGCCGCGCAACGTGACCTCGCCTTTTGGTTTTCCCTCCAGCCGGCAGACCGCACGGACAATTTCGCTTCGACCTGCGCCGATCAGGCCGGCGAGCCCGAGGATTTCGCCCCGGCGCAGATCGAAATCGACATCGAAAACGCGCTTTCCCTCGTTCAGTCCCCGAACAGAGAGAATGACGTCATTCGATTTCTCTTCTTCCGCAAGTTTCGGTGGGTAGAGCTTGTCGAGCACCCGTCCCACCATGCTGTTGACGACTTCCTCCGGGGAAATCTCCGAGATATTCTCCGTCCTGATGTGGCAACCGTCGCGCATCACCGTGATGCGGTCGCAATGCTCAAAAATCTCCGCCATCCGGTGCGAGATATAGATGATCGCAATTCCGCGTTCCGCCAGCCGGTGCATGATCCGGAAAAGGGTCTGGGCCTCGGTTTCGGTCAAAGCCGCCGTCGGTTCATCAAGGATCAGGATACGGCAGTCCAGCGTCAGCGCCTTGGCAATCTCGACGATCTGCTGTTGCGAAATCGACAGATCACCGGCACGGCTGGTGGGATCGATATCGCCGATTTCTTTGAGGATGGTTGCCGCCCGCTTGCCAAGATCGCGATAATTCATGAACCAGGATTTACTCTGGCCGGTCTCCGACATGAACATGTTTTCGGCAACCGAAATTTCCGGGCAAAGCGCAATCTCCTGATGCACGAAACCGATACCGAGCCGGTTCGCCGCATTGGGCGAGGAAATCTTGACCGGTTTGCCGTCCAGCAGGATTTCGCCGCCATCAGGCTGCAAAATGCCATCGATAATATGCATCAGCGTCGATTTACCGGCGCCGTTTTCACCCGCGAGCGCATGGATTTCTCCCCGCCGCAGCTCAAAGGCAGCAGTGCGCAACGCCCGCACGGGCCCGAACGCCTTGTGAATATTCGTCATGTTGAGGATGACCTCTCCCATAACGCCCCTCCCGAACGTGGCTCCCCTTTGCCGGCGAGGCGTAAACCTCGCCGGTTTCAGGGCGGCGCATCAGCGCCCCTTCATATAGTCATTGAGATCAAAGGAAGCGGCGTTCGCCTTGGTAATCACGGCGAAACCATTGTCCATTGAAGGAACCTGCATCGGGTTGAAGCCAGATACCTTGTAGTCGTTGAAGGGGTCGATCAGATCCGAATGGGCACCCAGAAAGGTGTTCATGAAACCCATGAAGCCCTGAACGCCCTGATTGGGATTGATGGACATGTAGATGTTGCCCTGCTTGATGTGCTCCAGCGTCGCCGGGGTAATATCCGCATGCAGGATCAGGACCTTCTTCTTGGCCTCGAGAACAGCGGTCGTTGCGCCTTCAGCCGAGCCGGCTTCAGGAATCCACAATGCGCCTAGATTGGGGTTGGCCTGCAACAGGGCACCCACCGCCTGATAGGCGACGTTTGCATCCTGGTTGGTCGCCTGGCGGCCGACGAGCTTCATTTCCGGATAAGTGCGCCCCATGTAATCGATGAGTGCGGTGACGCGCAGATCATGGTTGCTTTGGCCCGGATTTTCGAGAACGGCATATTCGCCCTTCTTGCCCAGCTTCTTGACGATCTCGTCAGCCGCAAATTTCGCCTCGGCAACATTGTCCGAGGTGATGTAGGCGGTGCGTTTTGACTTCGGCGAATCTGCCGCAAAAGTCGTCACCGAAACACCGGAGTCGATCGCCTTGTTGATCGGTTCGATAAAGGGATCGGCCTGCATCGGATGCAGCAATATACCCTTCGGCTTCTTCACCAGTTCCTGCTCGAAGGACGCGATCTGCTTGGTGATGTCGTATTCGGGCGTACCGGTGAAAACGGCCTCGCAGCCCAAGGCCTTCGCGGCCTGCTTGAAACCTTCAAACACCGGCACCCAATAGGGGTGGCTGGAAACCATGACGTTCATCACATAGGTCTCGCCCGGTTCACAGGCGAATTTGCCCGCAGCAGCGGCCTGAGAGCCGGCGCCTGCGGAAATCGCCACGGCTAAAACACCCGCGGCAACGGTCGATTTCAGAAAAGCCAACATATTCCCCTCCCAAGGACAATGACCAATCCGCAATAAATTTTAAGTCGTGTAATTTATTGCATGACGTTTGAGATATCGGGAAACCGGGCAAGCGTCAATCCGGTTTGCATTTTATTTTTTTGAGTGAAATTTATTGCGGAGCGCATGGATAGTTTGGAGGCTGCCTACAGGATAGCCCGTCGCTCGAGCGAACTCCGCTGATCGAATAGGCAGTCAATCAGCTTGCCTATACCAATCAGCTGGCGGCAGTCGGATGTCTTAAGAACAAGGGACGGCAAGGCGCGATGCACTCAGGACGCCAAATGGCGGGTAGCGCGTAAACGCTTCGGTTCATCACGCCCTCCTCCATGTCCATGCCGCATGGAAGGCCGCAAAGTCCTCCTGCCGATCCTCTTTGCCCTAGTTGGAGTGGTATTTATGACGGTGTCGCAGCGGGTTCCTGTGATGGGACCGTTGACGCGTACTCCATAGGGGACAGGTTCAATTGACACTGAGGCAACTATGCAAAAAGGCCCTGCGATTTCTCGCAAGGCCTTGATATTTAAGAATTCGGATGGTGGGCGTGACAGGGATTGAACCTGTGACCCCTACGATGTCAACGTAGTGCTCTCCCGCTGAGCTACACGCCCTCCGTGGCGGCGGATAGACCACAAAACCGGTTCATGCGTCAACTGCTTTTTTTCGGTTTTGTGAAGGTTTTTTGAGACCCCTTACGCCACAAGGAGTTTGTTGACCTCATCCACTAGATCGCGAAGATGGAACGGCTTGGAAAGCACCTTGGCATCCTTTGGAGCCTTCGAATCGGCGTTCAGCGCGACGGCCGCAAAGCCGGTGATGAACATGACTTTCAGGTCGGGGTCGAGTTCAGTCGCGCGCCGGGCCAACTCGATGCCATCCATTTCGGGCATGACGATATCTGTCAGCAACAGCGAGAAAGGCTCTTCGCGAAGCCGGTCGTAAGCGCTTGCGCCATTGTCGAAGGAAGAAACCTTGTAACCGGCTTTTTCCAGCGCCTTGACGAGAAAGCGGCGCATATCGTTATCATCTTCAGCGAGAAGAATTTTCTGATTCATCATAAGTGACCGTAACTGCTCAATGTTTGAGATACCCTAGCCCGATTATAGGATTTTCACGGTAAATATCATGTGAACACAAGAATCGGTATAGCGCTGCATGGTCGATAGTATGGACTTGCCGCACCGTAACTGGCAACATGAACATCCTGATAGTTTACGACATGGTAAATGGCACTGAATGGACTGGATAACGGGTGAATACGAGCTGTTCGAAGTAACGGAACCTGCCGTTCAAACCCTGCCATTCGTCTATAATTCACCCCATAGCGGTCGCTGTTACCCCATCTCCTTTCTGGAATCGGCACGGCTTGATTCGCACGAGATCCGGCGCTCGGAAGATCATTTCGTTGACGAGCTGTTCGCCGCTGCGCCCGTCATCGGTGCGCCGCTGCTGAAAGCCAATTTTCCCCGCGCGTATCTCGACGTCAATCGCGAGCCCTACGAGCTTGATCCGCGCATGTTCGAAGGCACTCTGCCTCCCTACGCCAATATCGGCTCCATGCGGGTTGCCGGCGGCCTGGGAACGGTACCCCGTATCGTCGCCGAGAATATGGACATCTATGCCCACCGCCTGCCGGTGGACGAGGCGCTGTCACGGATCGAGACGATTTACAAACCCTACCACGCCTGCCTGCGCCGGCTGCTGTCACGCACCCACGCCAATTTCGGCATGGCGGTACTGATCGATTGCCATTCGATGCCGGGCAATATCCGCGTTGCCGGCTCGAACCTGCGGCCGGATGTCATTATAGGCGATCGCTACGGCACCAGTGCTTCCCAGGAGGTCTCCCGCGCCGCTCTGCATTTTCTTGAAGAACTGGGTTTCGTTGCGGTCTGCAACAAGCCCTATGCCGGCGGCTTCATCACGGAACATTACGGCCGACCGATCCGCTCTCTTCACGCGCTCCAGATCGAGGTCAATCGGGCGCTGTACGTCGATGAAAAAACGCTTTCGAAGAAAGCAGATTTTCCCGCCATTCAGGCATCGCTTGAAATATTCATGCGCCAGCTCGGCGCTTTTGTTTCGGAATACGCGATCGAAACCTCGCTCGCCGCCGAATAACACATCAAATTCCAGGATATTTCAGACCTCTGTTCCAGACAGCCTGGCCACGCGCCGGACAAAAAAAACCGCGCCTTGGCGCGGTCAAGTCTAGGGAGGAAACACCCAAGGAGGGTATTTACAGTCAAAGACTGCAGGGTCACGCTACGCATTATATGCACAATTGTCAATCATTTTATTTTATGCACTTTTTTTAGGCTTATGCTGAAAATTTGGAATCGGCCTTGCTTGCATCCGTACGTGTGGACGGCGGGTGCAATTCCGGTCTATGCATTTCGCCATACAATTCAGGCCCAATAATTAAGGCAATGAGGTTTCGCATGCTGCCCGACCGGGATTTCTTCTTCAAACTTGCCGAAGCCGCCAGCGCTGAAACGCTTCCCCGCTTCCGCACAGGCATTGCCGTCACCAACAAGGAGGACGGCGGCTATGACCCGGTGACGGAAGGCGATCAGGCAGCAGAAAGCGCCATTCGCGCCCTCATCGAGGCACGTTTCCCGCAACACGGCATTCTTGGTGAAGAACACGGCAATGTCGGTCTCGATCGCGAACATATCTGGGTTATCGATCCGATTGACGGCACACGCGCCTTCATTTCCGGCGTGCCGGTCTGGGGCACGCTGATCGGCTTCCAGTCGGCCGGCCGCGCTTCGATGGGCATCATGGACCAGCCCTTCACGAAAGAGCGTTATTTCGCCGACGGCGAGGCCGCATGGTATTTCGGGCCGGATGGTGAACGCAAGATCCGCACGCGCGAATGCGCTTCGCTGTCGGATGCTGTGCTGTTCACCACGACACCCCATATCTTCACGACGGAAGAAAAGCCCCTTTACGACAAGGTGCAGGATCAGGTTCGCCTTTTCCGTTATGGCGTGGATTGTTACGCCTATTGCCTGCTTGCCGCCGGCCATGTCGATCTGGTGATCGAATCGGGCCTGAAGCCCTATGATGTCGGCGCCCTCATTCCGGTGATTGAACAGGCGGGTGGCATCATCACCACCTGGGATGGGGGTCGTCCGGAAAATGGCGGCCGCATTCTGGCAGCCGGTTCCAAAGCCGTGCACGAACAGGCGCTCGCCATTCTTTCAAAGCTGTAGATGGTGCAACTGACGGGCATGGCGCAAACCGCGCCATCCCCGTCATCGCCGCGTCATTCCGGCGCGAAAAAGGCGTCGACGGCCGCCAGCGCCTGTTTGCGGAAAACGTCGCGCTCATGCAGCAATTCATGGCGCGCGCCGGTTATGGGAAGAAGCTGCGCCGCGCGGAAGTTGCGCGAGAGTTCCTCCTGCGCCTTATAGGGCGTGATCGTATCCAGCATCGGCGCAAGAATGAGGGTGGGAATGGTTATGTCCGTCAGATGGTCCTGACGGGTCACCCGACCCATCGTTTTCAGCGCTTCATAAACCCATCGCGCTGTCGGTGCGCCGATGAAGAGTTCCGGAAATTGCCGATGCAGCGCAAGATTTCTGGCAAAACGTCTGGCGTCAGACGTCAGCGGGTTGCCATCGAAATCCCGTTCGCGCTGATCCCTGCCGAGCTGAAGCTTTCCAAGACCCAACAGGCTTAAAGCGGTCGCGACCAGCCGGATGACGGACGAAGGAACGGATTGCTGGCTTTCCAGCTCGATAAAGGGCGAACAAAGCGCCAGACGGTCGATCCTGTTCGACAGGCCGGGTGCTGCGGCCAGTGCTGCAAGTGCGCCGGTTGAATGGGCGATCATGAAGAATGGCAGCCTGGTATCCGGCAGCACCACCTGTTCGAGAAACAAACTTATATCGCGCTTGTAGTCGGAAAAACGTCGTACATGCCCGGCGCCTGGCTTCTTCAGCAACCGTTCGGAACCGCCCTGCCCGCGCGTATCGAAGGTCGCGACCCAGAATCCCATGGCCGTCAGATCGCTGACGGTCTCGAAATATTTCTCAATACATTCGTTGCGACCATGCAGCAGAACCACGGTTCCGCGCGCAATGTGTCGGCTAGCGCGGAAGATCGCGTATCGAAGCTGTTTGCCGCCGTGGCCGGTGAAATAACCGACGGTATGGTTGCCGGGAACCGGGTTGTCTTCGCTCTCGCGCAATGTGGCTTCGATCATCGGTCTTTTCCGGCTTCTCTGCCTTTTCGGGATAGGTCGGCGACGGCGGAAGGTCAAAGAAAAAATTGCCGGAACCGTCGGTTAAAGCAGTCGCGGTTCCGGCGAATAGGACAGAAGAAGAAGGGACGTTATTGCTTCTGCCACGGAGCATGTCTCCGATGACGGATATTTATGGCTCTCAAACTGAACGATGCTGGAACCGGATGTTCAGCGATGGTTCATCTTGTTGTCGCCCTTTCCGCTTTAAAGCGCCCCCTTGACGGAGCGCCAAGCCATTCCCATCTCATTCATGCGGCCGCCAGAACGGGGCCGCGCCATATGTCCGGCCGTCGCCAGAACGGGACGCCGGATCAACCGCAAACAGTCGCTTCATAAGGAGGACACCATGCGTCACGTCGATTTTTCCCCCCTCTATCGCTCCACCGTCGGTTTCGACCGTCTTTTTTCGATGCTCGACGGCCTCGGCCAGCCCGAACAGGCCCAGTCCTATCCGCCCTATAACATCGAGCGGACGGGTGAAAACGCCTATCGTATAACCATGGCGGTTGCCGGTTTCGATGAAACGGAACTAAGCATAGAATCCCGTGCCAATACGCTGACGGTGAAAGCCGAGAAGGCTGCAGATGAGAAGTCGTCTGAAGGCGAGTTCCTGTATCGCGGCATTGCCACGCGCGCTTTCGAACGCCGCTTCCAGATGGCTGATCATGTCGAAGTCCAGACCGCTTCCCTGAAGAATGGCCTGCTTCACATCGATCTCGTCCGCAATATTCCGGAAGCCATGAAACCGCGCCGTATCGCGATCTCCTCCGACAGCGCAGATGCGCCGAAGACGATCGAAGCACAGGTCACGCCGGCCCAGGTCAACTAAGCCGATCCGGATGTCAAACGAACGGCCCCGTTAAGGGGCCGTTTTTGTTTGCCTAAAATTCAGCCCTCAGCGGGTGGATACTGCCGCGCCTTCCGCAGCGACAGTTTCCGTTATCGCTGCTTTTTCATGGGCCTTGCGGGCATAACGCTGGGCCAGCACTGCGCAGACCATCAGCTGAACCTGATGGAAGAGCATGATTGGCAATACGATTGCGCCGATGCTCTGGCCGGCGAAGATCGCTCCTGCCATGGGCACGCCGCTGGCAAGGCTCTTCTTCGACCCGCAGAAGGTGATGGTGATTTCATCCGCCTTGTCGAAACCAAGCGCCCGGCTGCCGAACATCGTCACGCAGAGAACAAGCGCCAGAAGAACGATATTTATGCCGATGACAACGCCGATATCGCGCACGGAAAACGTCTGCCATATGCCTTCGATAACTGCTTCGGAGAAGGCAAGATAGACCACCATCAGGATGGAACCGCGATCGACCGGCGACAGCAATTTCTTGCGTGCCCTGATCCAGTCACCGATCCACGGCTGCAGCACCTGGCCGGCGATGAAGGGCAAGAGCAGTTGCAGGAAGATTTGCAGGAACGCATCCAGCGAAAATCCACCACCATGGCCACCGACCGTGAACAGCAGCCCGACCAGCAGCGGTGTCAGCACCATGCCGAAAATATTCGAGGCGGAGGCTGAACAGATCGCGGCAGGCACGTTTCCGCCTGCCATGGATGTGAAGGCGATGGACGATTGCACCGTCGACGGCAGGACGCAGAGAAACAGCACACCCATATAAAGCGGTGCCGGCAGAATGCTCTCGGGAATGAAACCGATCGCCACGCCCAGCAACGGGAAAAGGCCGAAGGTGACGAGAAGGATCGCCATGTGCAGGCGCCAGTGCAAGATACCCGCAATCACCACATCCCGCGACAGCCGCGCGCCGTGGAGAAAAAACAGCAATGCGATTGCCAGTTTCGTGGCAAGCCCGAAATACACCGCCGGCTGTCCGCTGATCGGCAAAAGGGAAGCCAGGATCACGGTGGCCACCAGCATCATGGTGAAACGGTCAGGCAGGAAGCGGGTCATGGGAGGTCTTTCCGACATCGGTTTTGCTTGAAATATCCCATACTATCGCTCATCATGAATTCGGATGCAAAGACTAACAGTTATCACGATATGAGATAAATGCTGAACCTTCAACATCTTGCCAGCTTCGTGATGCTTCAGCAAACCGGCAGCTTCACGCTGGCTGCCGAGCGGCTGGGCATCGGCCAATCCACCGTCAGCCAGCATATTCAGCGGCTTGAGGCGGCACTTGGCCGTCGGTTGATTGCGCGCAGCACCCATCAGGTGAAGCTGACGGGCGAAGGCGAGGCGCTGCTCGGTTATGCCCGCAATATGCTGGAGATCGACAGCAGAGTTTCATCGCTATTCAGCGAAAACCGCCTGCGCGGGCGCTTAAGGCTTGGCGTTTCCGAGGATTTCGTCGCTAGCCGGCTCACCGCCATTCTGGAAGAATTCATCCGCCTCTATCCCTTGGTCGATCTGGAGCTGACGGTGTCGCTGAGCGGCGTGCTTTACCAGATGCAGGATAATGGCGAGTTGGACGTCGTGCTCGCAAAACGTCGACTCGGTGATAAGCTCGGCCACTTCCTGTACCGCGAACCTCTGGTATGGCTCGCGCGTGACCCGGAGCGAATGCTGAGCCAACCGGACGCCCTGCCGTTGATCGCCTTTCCGCCGCCAAGCATTACTCGAAAGGCGGCACAGGAAGCGCTGGATCGGGCAGGTCTCGCGTGGCGGATCGTCTGCACCTGTGGCAGCCTTAGCGGACTGACCGCTGCCGCAAGGGCGGGCATGGGCATCCTCGTGCAACCGCGCAGCATGGCGCCAGCCGGCCTCAGGGAGATTGCGGCTGATGTGCTGCCGGCGCTCGAAGACGTGGAATTCGTGCTTCAGCCAAGTAAGGGCGCGGACACAAAACTGGTGCGCGCCCTTTCCGATCTGGTATCCAGCAAGAGCATCGCACCGGGCAGTTTTGCGTAAAAAAGACGCTTGCTCGAGTCAATCTTCCCGTTTCGAGAGGCAGCGGCCAACACTATCACGCCACCCCGCGATGGCGCTCTTACGCTCCGTCTCATCCATATCTGGCAGAAAACGGCGATCCCGTTTCCAATGGGCGGCAAAGGCCTCCCGGTCCGGCCAGATGCCGGCGCGCGATGCTGCGAGCCATGCCGCACCGAGAATGGTGGTTTCCAGGAATACCGGCCGGTCGACCGGTGCAGCGAGAATGTCCGCCAGCCGCTGCATGGTCCAATCCGAGGCAACCATGCCGCCATCGACCCGGAGCACCGTCTTGCCATTGTCGCCCGCCCAGTCGTTGCGCATGGCATCCAGAAGATCGAAAGTCTGATAGGCGACGCTTTCGAGTGCCGCGCGGGCGAACTCCGCAGGGCCGGTGCCACGCGTCAGGCCGAAAATCGCGCCCCGCGCTTCGGCATCCCAATAGGGCGCGCCAAGGCCGGTGAAGGCCGGCACGAGGTAAACCCGCTGCTTGGGATCAGCCTTTTCGGCAAGCGCGCTGACTTCAGACGCGACCGATATGAAACCGAGCTCGTCACGCAGCCATTGCACGGCGGCGCCGGCAATGAAGATCGAGCCTTCGAGCGCATAGGTCGTCACGCCATCGAGGCGATAGGCAATGGTCGTCAGCAACCGGTTTGTCGAGGCGACCCGGTCGGTGCCGGTATTGAGAAGCGCAAAGCAGCCGGTGCCATAGGTCGATTTCATCATGCCGGGTTCGAAGCAGGCGTTACCGATAACGGCAGCCTGCTGATCACCGGCGACGCCGAGGATCGGAATTTCCGCACCCAGAAGCGCCTTGTCCGTTACGCCGAAATCGGCCGCGCAATCAAGCACCTCCGGCAGCATGGCGCGGGGAATGTCGAGGATGGACAGCAATTCGTCATCCCAGGCATTGTCCTCGATATTGTAGATCAGCGTTCGCGAGGCATTGGTAGCGTCGGTCACATGGCGGCGACCGCCGGTGAGGCGATAGATCAGGAAACTGTCGACCGTGCCGAAGCAGATTTCGCCCTTCACGGCTTTTTCGCGAAGGCCGCTGACGCTGTCGAGAAGCCATTTCAGCTTCGTGCCGGAAAAGTAGGGGTCGAGCAGCAGACCGGTCTTTTTCGAAAAGAGCGGCTCCAGCCCCCTTCGTTTCAGATCCTCGCAAATTGGTGCAGCACGGCGATCCTGCCAGACAACGGCCCGATGCACGGCCTCGCCCGTATTACGGTCCCACAGCACAGTCGTTTCGCGCTGGTTGGTGATGCCGATCGCCTCGATATCGGAAGCGGACATACCGGCATCGGCAAGCGCCAGCCGGATTGTTTCAAGCACGCTTTTCCAGATATCCTCGGCATCGTGTTCGACCCAGCCAGAGGCCGGGAAATGCTGCGGAAATTCTCGCTGGCCGACACCGATGACCCGCATGTCGCGATCAAAGACCATCGACCTTGTCGATGTCGTCCCCTGATCGATCGCCAGAATATAACCGCCCATTATGTCACTCCCTTTCAAACGCGATGACGGGGCGGCAAAGCCGCCCCGGTTTAAGATTTCACGCAGACATTACTTCTGCCAGCTTTTGACCAGCTCGTCGTAATTGACGGTGACCGGCTTTTCCTTTTCGTTGGCAATCTTCAGCTGCGGTGCCAGATTGCCCTTCGAAACGGCGTCCTTGTTCCAGTAGTCGATATCGTGTTCTTCCGCCAGTTTTGGGCCGATATCGCCCTGCACACCGGCGCGCTCGATACGGGCCATGACTTTTTCCTGCTCGGCGCAGAGCGAGTCCATTGCGGCTTGAGCGGTTTTGGCACCCGAAGATGCATCGCCAATTGCCTGCCACCAGAGCTGCGCCAGCTTCGGATAGTCAGGCACGTTGGTGCCGGTTGGCGACCATTGCACGCGAGCGGGCGAGCGATAGAACTCGATCAGACCACCAAGCTTGGCGGCCCGGTCCGTGAAGCTCTTGTGATGGATGGTGGTATCGCGAATGAAGGTCAGACCAACATGGCTCTTCTTCACATCCACGGTCTTGGAAGTTACGAACTGCGCATAAAGCCATGCGGCCTTGGCGCGATCGTCAGGGGTGGATTTCATCAGCGTCCACGAACCCACGTCCTGATAACCGAGCTTCATGCCGTCCTTCCAGTAGACGCCATGCGGGGAAGGTGCGACGCGCCATTTCGGCGAACCGTCCTCGTTCACGACAGGCAGGCCGGGCTTGGCCATATCGGCAGTGAAGGCCGTGTACCAGAAGATCTGCTGGGCAATGTTACCCTGCGCCGGCACCGGACCGGATTCGGAGAAGGTCATGCCCTGCGCTTCTGGCGGCGCAAATTTCTTCAGCCATTCGAGATATTTCTCGATGGAATAGACCGACGCCGGACCGTTAGTATCGCCGCCGCGTGCCACGCACGAGCCGACCGGCTGCGACTTGTCGTTGACCTTGATGCCCCATTCATCGACAGGCAGGCCGTTTGGCAGGCCCTTGTCGCCGTTGCCGGCCATGGAAAGCCAGGCATCGGTGAAGCGCCAGCCAAGCGACGGGTCCTTCTTGCCATAGTCCATATGGCCGAAGACCTTCTTGCCGCCGACATCACGGCCGGTGAAGAATTCGGCAATATCCTCATAAGCCGACCAGTTTACGGGCACACCAAGGTCGTAGCCGTATTTGGCCTTGAAATCCGCCTTGTTCTTGTCGTCGTTGAACCAGTCGTAGCGGAACCAGTACAGGTTCGCGAATTGCTGGTCGGGAAGCTGGTAGAGCTTCTTGTCCGGTGCCGTCGTAAAGGCGCTGCCGATGAAGTCCTTGAGATCTAGGCCGGGATTGGTGACGTCCTTGCCCTCATTGGCCATGAAATCCGTGAGGTTGCGGACCTGCTGGTAACGCCAATGCGTGCCGATGAGGTCGCTGTCATTCACCCAGCCGTCATAGAGGTTCTGGCCGGTCTGCATCTGAGTCTGAATCTTTTCGACGACGTCACCTTCCTGGATGATGTCGTGCGTGACCTTGATGCCGGTAATAGCGGTAAACGCCGGTGCCAGGACCTTCGATTCATATTCATGTGTTGTCAGGGATTCGGAAACGACCTTGATGTCCATGCCAGCAAAAGGTTTGGCGGCATCGATAAACCATTGCAGTTCCTTTTCCTGATCTGCACGCGAAAGCGACGACATATCGCCGATTTCCTTGTCCAGAAATTGCTTTGCCTCCTCCATTCCGGCGAAAGCGGAACCTGTCATTGCCAGCAGCATGGCTGCCGTCGTCGTCATCAGATGCCGTCGCATATCAGTCCTCCCAAGGGTTGCGATTGCACGAAGTCTGCCGGGTGCGGTTTTCCTCCGCCGCACCGTTCTTCCTGCTCTAGACGAAACGGAAAACGCCAATTGCGTAAACCGCCGACAGAGCGAGAGCCCACCACAGGTTCGGGCCGATCAGCCCGAGCCATGCAAGATGAATGAAAGCGCTGCCGAGCAGCGAAATGAACAACCTGTCGCCACGCGTTGTCTCGAAGCGCAGCAGGCCGAAGCGGGGGTTGCCGCCGGGCGAGAGATGTTCCCAGAACCACATCCCAACCAGCAACACGGCGATGGCACCGAAAAACGCGGCCGTCTGCCAGGTCCATGCCATCCAGGTGAAATCGGGCATCTTCGTCATGTCAAACCCTCCCCAGCGCAAAGCCCTTGGCGATGTAATTGCGAACAAACCAGATCACCAGCGCACCGGGTATGAGTGTCAGCACGCCGGCGGCGGCAAGCAGGCCCCAGTCCATGCCGGCGGCGGAAACGGTTCTCGTCATGGTCGCGGCAATCGGCTTGGCGTCGGTCGTCGTCAGCGTGCGGGCGATCAGAAGCTCGACCCACGAGAACATGAAGCTGAAGAAACAGGCGACACCGATGCCGGAGGCAATGAGCGGCATGAAAATCTTCACGAAGAATTTCGGGAAGGAATAGCCGTCAATATAGGCGGTCTCGTCGATTTCCTTCGGTACACCCGACATGAAACCTTCGAGAATCCACACCGCCAGCGGCACGTTGAACAGGCAATGCGCCAGCGCCACGGCAATATGCGTGTCGATCAGCCCGAAAGCGGAATAGAGCTGGAAGAAGGGCAGCGCGAAGACGGCAGGTGGCGCCATGCGGTTGGTCAAAAGCCAGAAGAACAGGTGCTTGTCGCCCAGGAAGCGGTAACGGGAGAAGGCATAGGCCGCCGGGAGTGCCGCCGAGACCGAGATCACCATGTTCATGACGACGTAGATGATCGAGTTGATGTAACCCGAATACCAGGATGAATCCGTGAAGATCGTCCGATAATTCTGCAACGTCGGCTGGTGCGGATAAAGCGTCATCGACGAGACGATTTCTGTGTTCGTCTTGAAGCTCATATTGATAAGCCAGTAGATCGGCACGAGCAGCAGGATGATGTAGATCGTCGGCACCAGCCAGGAAAAGCGCGATGGCCCATGGCGGCGGCGCGATCGTGAATTCGCAGCAAGGCCTGATATTCTTGCCGAACTGGCTCTTACCGGTGGATTGCCGATACCGTTGAGTTCCACGCTTGTGGTGACATCAGAGGCGCTCATGTCTCAAGTCTCCGCGTCGTGGCTGGTCATCACGGTGTAGAACACCCAGGACAACAGCAGGATGATGAGGAAGTAGATCAGCGACATGGCCGCCGCGGGACCCAGATCGAACTGGCCGAGCGCTACCTTGACGAGATCGATGGACAGGAAGGTGGTGGAATTTCCGGGGCCGCCGCCGGTGACGACGAAAGGCTCGGTATAGATCATGAAGCTGTCCATGAAGCGCAGCAGGAATGCGATCAGCAGCACCCGCTTCATCTTCGGCAACTGAATGAACCGGAAAACCGCAAAACGCGATGCGCCATCGATCCTTGCCGCCTGATAATAGGCATCCGGAATGGAGACGAGGCTGGCGTAGCACAGGAGGACGACGAGGCTTGTCCAGTGCCACACATCCATGATGACGACGGTGATCCATGCGTCGACGGGATCGTTGACATAGTTGTAATCAAGCCCAAGCTGATTGGCGTAATAACCCAGCAACCCGATATCGCTGCGACCGAACACCTGCCAGATCGTGCCTACCACATTCCATGGCACCAAAAGCGGCAGCGCCATGGTGACGAGGCAGACCGGCACGCCGATGCCGGATTTGGGCATCTTGAGCGCGATGAATATGCCGAGCGGAATTTCAATCGCCAATATGATGCCGGAAAATACCAGATTGCGTCCGAGCGCGTTCCAGAAACGGTCGGAGCCAAGAATTTCCTGAAACCATTGGGTTCCCGCCCAGAAGAATTGATTGTTGCCGAAGGTATCCTGCACCGAATAGTTCACGACCGTCATCAGCGGGATGACGGCGGAAAACGCGACCAGCACCAGAACCGGCAGCACCATGAACCACGCTTTGTTGTTCCAGGTCTTTTCCATGGTCAGGCCCCCATCTTCACACGCCAGGAATCGGCAAAGACACCGATAGCGGCCGGATCGAAGCGAACACCCGCTTCTGCCGGAATGTCCTCCTCCTCCGGAACGACAATCGCAAGCTTTTGGCCGGCGAACCGGGCGCGAACGATCTTTTGCCGGCCGATATCCTCGACCTTGTCGACGGTGATGGGCATGCCACCCCGCTCCAGCCGAACGAATTCCGGCCGGATGCCGATTTCGATCCGCTTCGATCCATCCACCACCGGCACGCCGGCAAGCGGAACGCCAAGGCCGCCGACAACCGCCGTTGCGCCATCGATGCTGGCAGGCATCACATTCATGCCGGGCGAACCGATGAAGTAACCGACGAACGTATGTCCCGGGCGTTCGAAAAGCTCGGCGGGTGTGCCGATCTGGACGATCTGTCCGTCATACATGACCACCACCTTGTCGGCGAAAGTCAGCGCTTCGGTCTGGTCGTGCGTGACGTAGACCATGGTGAAACCGGACTGGCGGTGGAGGCGCTTCAACTGTGAGCGCAGCACCCATTTCATATGCGGATCGATCACCGTCAGCGGCTCGTCGAAGAGGATGGCATTGACGTCGGATCGCACCAACCCGCGCGCCAGCGAAATTTTCTGCTTCTGGTCCGCCGTAAGTCCGCGCGCGTGGCGTTTGGCCATGCCGGAAAGATCGGTCATCTCGAGAATTTCCCGCACACGGCGGTCGACTTCGGCTTCCGGCACTTGCCGGTTGCGCAGCGGAAAAGCCAGATTGTCATAGACTGTCATCGTGTCGTAAACGACCGGGAACTGGAATACCTGGGCGATGTTGCGATCTTCGGTGGAAAGATCGGTGACATCCGTTCCGTCAAAGGCGATGCGGCCTTCCGAGGGGCGCAGCAAGCCGGAAATGATGTTGAGCAACGTGGTCTTGCCGCAGCCGGAAGGGCCAAGCAGCGCATAGGCACCGCCATCCTCCCATTCGTGATGAACTTCCTTCAGAGCATAATCACCTGCCGCCTGCGCCTTGGCGTTGTAAGCGTGGCGGATATGATCGAGCGTGATGCGTGCCATGATCGATCTCCCCTTAAGCCGCTTCGCCGATGGCGTGGCCGTGTGTATCGAAAGCCATCAGGTGCCGCGTATCGAGAAACAGCTCGATCTCCGTGTCCGGCTCGATGTCGTGAATGCCCTGCGCCAGCATCACCCAACGCTGGCCTGAAAATTCCACATGTACGAAGCTTTCCGATCCGGCGATCTCCGAGATCAGTGTCCGCGCCCGGATGGATTGCGCCGCCTGCCCCTTTTGCTGTGGGAAAAGATGATGTGGCTGGAAGGCAATGGTCACTGGACCGTCAGGCATGGCAGCAAGATGCGCCGGCACCGGCACAACCGCATGGTCGGCGCGCGTGAAGGCGCCGCCCGTCTTGATGACCTCGATGGTGTTGAGTGGCGGATCGGCAAATATTTTCGCGGTTACGATATCCACCGGACGCCTGTAAACTTCGATCGTGCGGCTGAATTGCGTTACCTTGCCCTCGTTCAGCGTCGCGGTATTGCCACCGAGCAGCAGAGCTTCGGAGGGTTCCGTCGTGGCGTAAACGAAAATCGCACCGGATTCGGCAAAGATGCGCGGCAATTCCTCACGCAACTCCTCACGCAGCTTGTAATCGAGATTTGCGAGCGGCTCGTCGAGGAGCACCAGATTGGCGTTTTTGACGATGGCGCGGGCAAGTGCCGTGCGTTGTTGCTGGCCACCGGAGAGGTTGAGAGGCGTACGATCTAGATAGGGCGTCAGCCTCAGAAGCTCGGCGGCCTTCCTCACCTCCCTGTCGATCGTTGCCTTGTCCTTGCCGGCAACGCGCATCGGCGAGGCGATGTTTTCATAAACGCTGAGCGCCGGATAATTGATGAACTGCTGATAGACCATGGCGACGTTGCGCTTCTGAACCGGCCAGCCCGTCACGTCCTCCCCATTGAAGAGAATCGTACCGCCACTTGGCTTGTCCAGCCCGGCCATCAGCCGCATGAGTGTCGTCTTGCCCGAAAGTGTCGGTCCAAGCAGGACGTTCAGGCTTCCGCGCTGCAACGTCAGATCGGTCGGGTGAATATGATATTCACCGCCGGCCATCTTCGAGACGTTTCGCAATTCAAGCATGGTGATCCAAAGCCTCCTCCGCTTTTTGATCGGATCGTCAGATTGCCTTCAAGCGTCCACCTGCAATGTCATCGATATAATCCTCCAGCCCGCGCACCTCTTCTTGGGTAAAGAAAAGCCCCTGCTTGGTGCGGCGCCACAGAATATCCTCCGCCGTCAGCGCCCATTCCCGGGCCATCAGCCAGCGCACCTCGGCCTCATAAAGCGTGCCGCCGAAATGCCGTCCCAGCCCTGCCATGTCCCCGGCATTGCCAATAATCGACACGGCGTCCGTTCCGTAGCAGCGGATGAGCCGCTTCGCATGCCGCTCATCGAGAAACGGATAACGCGACCGCAGGGCCGTGACCTCTCCCGCATAAGCCTCGGCACCGAAATTTCCGCCCGGCAAATGTGAACCGGCCGTCCACGGCGAGCCCTTTTCACCCAGCGCATCACCGATTTTTTCAAGAGCATGTTCGGCAAGCCGTCGATAGGTGGTGAGCTTGCCACCGAAGATATTGAGAAGCGGCGCTTCGCCTTCAGCTCCTTCGGTTTTCAGCACATAATCGCGGGTTGCCTCCTGCGCTTTCGATGCGCCGTCGTCAAACAGCGGCCGCACGCCGGAATAGGTCCAGACGATATCGGCCGACGTCACCGGTTCAGCGAAATATTCGCTCGCCGCGTTGCAAAGATAGCTGATCTCCTCGTCGCTGATCTTAACAGCCCGGGGGTCGGCGGTATAGTCGCGATCCGTCGTGCCGATCAGGGTAAAATCCTGCTCATAAGGGATGGCGAAGATGATGCGCCCGTCCGGGTTCTGGAAAAAATAGGCGCGCGGATCGGAAAACTTCTTGCGCACGATGATGTGGCTGCCCTGCACGAGGCGGACATTGTGGACATTGTTTTTACCGAATGTCGCAGCCAGAACCTTGTCTACCCAGGGGCCGGCCGCATTTACAAGCATGCGCGCCCGGTAGGTCGCGGTTTCTCCGGCACCATTTTTCGTTTCGACCCGCCAGAAGGCGCCTTCGCGGCGTGCCGAAACGACCTGCGTGCGGTTGAGGATCAAGGCGCCGCGATCGGCGGCATCGCGGGCGTTCAGCACCACAAGACGGGCATCGTCCACCCAGCCGTCAGAATATTCGAAAGCCCGGGCAAAAATCGGCTTCAGCGGTTTCCCTGCGGGATCACGGCGCAGATCGAGCGAGCGGGTGGCGGGCAAAAGCTTGCGGCCGCCGAGATGGTCATAAAGAAAAAGCCCGAGACGCACGAGCCAGGCCGGGCGCACGCCGCCCTTCTGGAATGGCAGAACAAAGCGCATGGGCCAGATGATGTGCGGCGCCATGGCCCACAACACCTCGCGCTCCATCAGCGCTTCTCGCACCAGACGAAATTCGTAATGTTCGAGATAACGCAAACCGCCATGAATGAGCTTTGTGGCGGCCGAAGAGGTGCCGGAGGCAAAATCGTTCATTTCCGCAAGCGCAACGGAATAACCCCTGCCGACAGCGTCACGCGCGATGCCGCAGCCGTTGATGCCGCCGCCGATCACGAAAACATCGTGGATTGCCTCGTCAGACATGGACCCTCCCGCGCTTTCATCGACGCTCTCCTCATCGATATATTGAAAGCACGGACATCTAATTTGAAGACAAAACGAATGTCAAACGAAATTCCGGGACGGTTCGGATCAAGGCTCCCCAACCTCGGTTTCAATCAACCTGACGTCATGATCGGCACAGATGGATCGGATCGAATCGACCGGACAATGATCGGTAATGAAGGTGTGCACCTGTGAAAGATGGCCGATGCGCACCGGCGCCGTCCGCTCGAATTTCAGTGAATCCGATACAAGAATGACGTGGCGAGCGTTGGACATGATCGCCTGGGCAACCTTGACCTCGCGAAAGTCGAAATCCAGCAAAGCGCCGTCTTCATCGATTGCAGAAACGCCGATGACGGCGAAATCGACCTTGAACTGGCGGATAAAATCCACTGCGGCCTCCCCGACGATGCCGCCATCGGAACCGCGCACGACGCCGCCAGCGATCACCACCTCAATGCCCGGAAAAACCCGTAACCTGTTGGCAACATTAATATTGTTGGTGATGACCATCAACTCGTGATGATCCGCCAGCGCTTCGCCCACCGCCTCGGTCGTCGTACCTATATTGATGAAAAGCGAGGAATTGTTGGGGATGAGGGCAGCGGCAGCGGCGCCGATCGCCTGCTTTTCGGAGGAGGCGATCGCACGGCGTGCCTCGTATTTGACGTTTTCGTTGCCGCTCGGAAAAAGTGCGCCGCCATGGATGCGCGTCAGCACCCGCGTATCGCAGAGATCGTTGAGGTCCTTGCGGATCGTCTGTGGCGTTACCGAAAACCGCGTGGCCAGCTCGTCCACCAGCACACGCCCGCTTGCTTTCGCCAGCGCAACGATTTCATCCTGACGCGGTGTGAGCATCATTTCACCCTCCCTCCTCTTTCAATTTTTTCGTTTTATTGAAGAGCGAACGAAAAACCAATGTCAAGGGACGGTTTTGTGGCGCCGATCAGGTCCACTTGCGGAGGTATGCGAAAAACGTATCCGCACGGACCAGCAAGATTATTAGCCGGCTTTCTGAATTGACATCGGGACCGGCTCCGGCAGGCCTATCTCGGAAAACGCAGAGATTGCAGCACCAAACGCATCACCGATGCCGATCAATATAGGCTCGTTCACGCCCATTCGCTCAACCGCCGCAGCCAGTTGCACGAGCGAACCGCACCAGCGCTGCTCATTTTCGCGGCTGACGGAAATCATGATGGCGACGGGCGTCGAGGCCGGCATGCCATGCGCCAGAAGGGCTTCCTCGATGCTGGCAGCGGTTCGCCCGCCCATGTAAAAAACCGTGGTCACGGAAGGGTTCGACAGCGACTGCCAGTCGATATTCTCCGGCAGCTTGCCCTGTCTGGAGTGCCCGGTGACGAAGCGGACCGACTGGGCGTGATCGCGGTGGGTGAGGGAAACGCCGAGCCGCGAAGCCATGGCGCTTGCCGCGGTGATGCCTGGCACGATTTCGACCGGGATGTTTTCAGCCTCCAGCGCTGCGATCTCCTCGCCGGCGCGTCCGAAAATCATCGGATCGCCGGATTTCAGCCGCACCACCCTTTTGCCGGCCTTGGCAAGGCGGATCATCATGTCGTTAATATCTTCCTGCTTGCAGCTTTCCCGGCCGCCGCGTTTGCCAACAAGCATACGCTTCGCCTCCCGCCGCGCCAGTTCCAGCACCTCGGATGAAACGAGATCGTCGAACAGAATGACATCCGCCGCCTGCAGGGCGCGTACCGCTTTCAGCGTCAGCAGCTCGGCATCGCCCGGTCCGGCACCGACCAGCGTCACAAGGCCACGTCCCGATCCTCTCCGACCGGCCTGCGTGCCGATGTCTGTCAGCAGCCTTTCTTCGCTGCCCTCATCCAGCCTTTCGGTAAACGCCCGGTCGACAAATTTCTCCCAGAATGATCGCCGCGCCGTGCCGGGCGCGAGGCGTATATTGACCCGCTCTCGGATGGTTTGGGCAAGCGCCCCCCAATCCTTGAGAGCGTGCGGCAGCAAAGTCTCGATGCGCCGGCGAATGGCCTGCGCCAGAATGGGTGCGGCGCCATCGGTGGAGATCGACACCACCACCGGCGAACGATTGACGATGGAGCCAAACTGGAACTGGCAGAATTCCGGCTTGTCGATGACATTGACAGGCACGCCGGCAGAGCGCGCGGCATTGTAAAATCTTCCCGCCTCTTCGTCGGTTTCACAATCCGCCAGCGCCAGTTCCGCGCCTTTGAAACTATCCGGACCCCAGGAACGGTCATGCCATGTCAGCATCTGGCTTGTCGAGACGAGCGCCGCAAAGCATTCCGAAAGCTCGCTTTCCTCGCAATAGAGATGAAGTTCCGCCCCGCAGGCAAGCAGCAGTTCCGCCTTCCATGCGGCCCCATCCGATCCGCCCGCCAGCACCACGCGCTTGCCCTCAAGCCCCCAGAAGACCGGCAACTTGGCGAGCTTCTCCATGCGGTTCGGTTCATTCCGCTGCGGTTTTAAGGCATCCATCGATGATCCCCCTGATCTCGGCGCGGCAGGAGCCGCAATTGGTTCCGGCATTCAACGCAGCACCTATGGCTTCGACGCTGTGGCAGCCATTGCGGATGGCGGCCGTGATCTGGTTGACCCCGACATTGAAGCAGGAGCAGACCGTCGCCCCGGGATCGGCGCGACCGGCACCGGGACGCCCGGCGACCAGCGCAAAACGCATGCGCAAATCCTCATGGCGTTCGTTCAGCTGTGAAATCGCCCAGTTGCGGGCAACGGCCACCGGCTCTCTGGCGACGAACAGCGCTGCCAGCAAGGTATTACCGTCGAAGAAAGCAAGCCGCAGATCGCCCGTCTGCCGGTCGCTGTAACCCAGAGGCTCAACCCTGATATCGATGCCGAAAACCCGTCGCGCCCAGAGCGTCCAGTCCTGCGGCTGTTCCTCGAAGGCAAGCTCCATGCGGTAGCCGCCATCCGCCTT
Organism: Rhizobium sp. TBD182; assembly: GCF_001950375.1. Taxonomy (NCBI): domain Bacteria; kingdom Pseudomonadati; phylum Pseudomonadota; class Alphaproteobacteria; order Hyphomicrobiales; family Rhizobiaceae; genus Rhizobium; species Rhizobium sp. TBD182. Next base: position 738,986 of record NZ_BDLN01000002.1, read on the forward strand.
CGCAACTGCCCAATAGGCGCAGTCCGGCGCATCAGGCCGGGTGCGGGAGATCGCAAATCCATAGGCTTTCGCTACAAAACGTCGTGCACTCACGCCGACATTCTTCGAAGCGGGCTGACCGGAATGCGGGTCCGTGACCGCTGGCACGAGCATATCGATGCGGGCCTGCGAGGCGAACTGGTCGTTCCAGTGCATCGGCGCAAACACAGCTCCCCGTGCCTGCCTCTCGCTGACCAGAGCCCTCAGCAGGACCTTGCCGTGCGGGCTTTCAATCTCCACCAGATCGGCGCTTTCGATTCCCAGCAACTGTGCATCGCGCGGGTGAAGTTCGGCAAAGGGTTCGGCGATATGGGCGGTAAGCCGCGCGCTTTTGCCGGTGCGGGTCATGGTGTGCCATTGGTCGCGGATACGGCCAGTATTCAGCGTCAGCGGGTAGTCCGCCGATGTCCTGCCGGTCTCCGGCAGTGCCGTGGCGATGAAGCGGGCCTTGCCATCCGCATGGAAAAAGCGGCCATCCCCGAAAAAGCGGGTCGTGGCGACTTCACCGGGTTCGGCTTTTGGCCATTGAAACGGTGTCATCGTATCGTAGGAATCACGGTCGATCCCGCCGATATCGAAATCGCGGCTTCCGGCGTTCTCGAAGCCGGAGAGAGCGGCATGCTCGGCGAAAACCTCAGAAGGTTGCCGGTAGCCGAAGGCGGCGTCAAAACCCATGCGCCGTCCAACTTCGGCGATTTGCCACCAGTCGGCCCTTGCTTCGCCGGGCGCGTCAAGAAAACCGCGCTGGCGGGAAATACGTCGTTCGGAATTGGTGACCGTGCCGTCCTTTTCACCCCAGCCGAGCGATGGCAACAGCACATGGGCGTGGCGGGCGGTATCGGTCTTGGCGATGAGATCGGACACCACGACAAAGGAACAGGCCTTGATCGCCGCCTCGACGGCACCGGCATCCGGCATGGAAACGACGGGGTTGGTGGCCATGATCCACAGCGCCTTGATGCGGCCATCGGCAACCGCCCGGAACATATCCACGGCCTTGAGGCCAGGCTTCTGCGCAATCGCCGGCGAGGCCCAGAAGCGCTGCACGCGGTCGCGGTCTTCAGCGTTCTCGATCGCCATATGGGCCGCCAGCATATTGGCAAGCCCGCCCACCTCGCGTCCGCCCATGGCGTTGGGTTGGCCGGTCAGCGAAAACGGCCCCATGCCCGGCCGGCCGATGCGGCCTGTGGCGAGATGGCAATTGATGATGGCGTTGACCTTGTCGGTGCCGCTTTGCGACTGGTTGACGCCCTGACTGTAGCAGGTGACGGTTTTTTGCGTGCGTTCGAACAATTCGTAAAAGGAAATCAGTTCCGCGATTGTCAGACCGGTCTTGTCGGCAATCTCCGGCAGGCTGTGCCCGGTCGCTGACTGCATCGCGGCATCGAGGCCGACAGTGTGGATTCCAACATAAGCATTATCGAACGCGGAACTGGCGGAAAGATGGGCCAGAAGACCGGTAAACAGCGCCACATCCCCATCCGGGCGGATGGCGAGGTGCATATCGGCAATATCTGCGCTCATCGTCCGGCGCGGATCGATGACCACCACCTTCATGTCCGGCCGCGCCGCCTTTGCGGCAGCAAGCCGTTGATAGAGGACGGGATGACACCAGGCGAGATTGGATCCGGTGAGGATTACCAGATCGGCAAGCTCCATATCCTCATAGGTGCCGGGCACCGTATCGGCCCCGAAGGCGCGGCGATGGCCGGCGACCGAAGACGACATGCAAAGCCGTGAATTCGTATCGATATTCGCAGATCCGATGAAACCCTTCATCAGCTTGTTGGCGAGGTAATAATCCTCCGTCAGCAATTGGCCGGAAACGTAAAAGGCAACCGAATCCGGGCCGTGCTCGGAAATGGCCTCGGAAAATCTTGAAGCAACGAGTTGAAGCGCTTCGTCCCATGCCACACGCTTTCCGTGGATTTCGGGATGGAGCAGCCGTCCGTCGAGGTCGATGGTTTCGGCCAGAGCCGAACCCTTGGAACACAGCCGGCCGAAATTGGCGGGGTGGTCCGGATCGCCTTTGACGGAAACGATGCCGTCATCGGCAACGGTGGCGATGACGCCGCAGCCGACACCGCAATAGGGACAGGTGGTTTTCGTTTCAACGGGCATGGGTTTGCCCTCTTGGTGCGTGGCATTTACCCCCCTCTGCCCTGCCGGACATCTGCCCCTCAAAGGGGTAGATCAATTGTGGCACCGGCTCTATTTTACAGCTTGTGTCTCCGACAACAGAGATGAAGCGAGAAGCGTGCCACTTGTCGATCTTGCCCCTCGAGGGGGAGATGTCCGGCAGGGCAGAGGGGAGTATCGTCGCCAACATCTGATATCACTCCGCCGCAATCATCAAAGTTTCGAGCGCAATCGAAAGCCGCCCGTCGAGATTGCGGAGAGGAATGGTCCTCACCTCACCCTCATCCGCCCCCAACGCCTTGCCGGTCTCCAGCGAAATGACCCAATTGTGCAAAGGACATGTCACCGAAGCCCCGTGCACGATGCCCTGAGACAGCGGGCCGCCTTTGTGCGGGCAATGATCCTCGATGGCGAAGACCTGATTTTCAGCCGTGCGAAACACGGCGATCTTGCCCATAGGCGTTTTCACGCAGCGCGCGCCGCGCAGCGGAATGTCGGAAATGTCGCCAATATCGATCCAGTTGCTGTCCATCGTTCTCACTCCGCTGCCTCGTTGAAACCGATTGCCGCCATCGGCCTGAATTCGTGCTTGTCGTGGCCGGACACACGTTCCGACCAGGGATCGACCTGCGCGAATTTCTGGCTGAAGACGAAGCGGTCAAAATAGGCCCGGCGCTTGTCGGCATCGTCCATGATCTGGCGGCGGACTTCGTCGTAACCGATGCGCTTGGCCCATTTATAGATGCGCTCGAGGTAGCGCGCCTGCTCGCGGTACATCTGGGTCAACGCCACGATATGCTCCAGCGCCTCATCCTCTGTATGGACGAGGCCCAGCACTTCCGTACCCTTGATATCGAGACCGGCGGCACCGGCGAAGTGGATTTCGAAACCGGAATCGACGCAGATGACGCCGATGTCCTTGCATGTCGCCTCAGCGCAGTTTCGCGGACAGCCGGAAACGGCAAGCTTCAGCTTGGCGGGCGTCCATGAGCCCCACATGAATTTTTCGATGCGGATGCCGAGGCCGGTGGAATCCTTCGTGCCGAAGCGGCACCATTGTTCTCCAACGCAGGTCTTCACGGTGCGAAGCCCCTTGGCATAGGCCTGGCCGGAAATGAAACCGGCCTTGCCGAGATCGGCCCAGACCGCCGGCAAATCCTCCTTCTCGATGCCGAGAAGATCGATGCGTTGCCCGCCTGTCACCTTCACCATCGGGATTTCGAACTTGTCGACCACATCCGCAATCGCCCGCAGTTCGGAGGAAGATGTAACGCCGCCCCACATGCGTGGAACGACGGAATAGGTGCCGTCCTTCTGGATATTGGCATGGACGCGCTCATTGATATAACGTGACTGGTAGTCGTCGGCATATTGGTCGGGAAAATCGCAGACGAGATAGTAGTTGAGCGCCGGTCTGCACTTGGCGCAGCCGCAGGAGGTCTTCCATTCCAGTTCCTGCATCACGGCGGGAATGGTCTTCAGGCTCTTGGCCTTGATGAGACGGCGCACATCATCGTGGCCGAGATCTGTGCATTTGCACATGGGCTGCACGGCAGTGGGATTGTAGCTGTCGCCAAGCGTCAGCGTCATCAGCTGTTCGACAAGGCCGGTGCAATTGCCGCAGGAGGCGGACGCCTTGGTATGGGCGCGCACATCATCCAGCGAGGTCAGCCCCTTCGAGGTGATGACCGAGGTGATCTTGCCCTTGCAGACGCCGTTGCAGCCGCAGATTTCCGCATCATCCGGCAAGGCTGCAACGGCCGCCATAGGGTCCAGCGGGGACCCTCCCTGATAGGCCTGGCCGAAGATCAGGGTTTCGCGCATGGCGGAAATGTCGGTCGATTTCTTCATCAGGTCGAAGAACCACGAACCATCCGCCGTCTCGCCGTAAAGAACCGCGCCGATGATGCGATTTTCCTTGAGGATCAGGCGCTTGTAGACACCGGCGGTGGCATCGCGAAGCACGATTTCCTCGCGGTCGTCACCCTCGGCAAAATCGCCGGCGGAAAACAGGTTGATGCCGGTGACCTTAAGTTTGGTATTGGTGACCGAACCATGATACTCGGCTGAACCGCCGCAAAGCCGGTCCGCCAGCACCCGCGCAGATTCATAAAGCGGCGCGACCAGCCCGTAGCACATGCCGCGATGCTCGGCGCATTCGCCAAGCGCATATATCGAGGCATCCGACGTCATCATGCCATCATCCACGACGATGCCGCGATTGACGGCGATGCCGGCTTCCTTGGCGAGACCCGAGGCGGGACGGATGCCGACCGCCATCACCACCATGTCGCCTTTAATGACGCGGCCGTCTTCCAGCTCGATGCCTTCGACCTTCTCCGCGCCGAGAATGCATTTGGTATTGGCCTTGGTGATGATGTCGATGCCGCGCTCGTTCAGCGCCTTTTCCAGAAGATAGGCCGCTGCCGGATCGAGCTGCCGCTCCATGATCGTCGGCATCAGATGGATGACGGTGACGTCCATTCCCTGGCGCTTCAGCCCATAAGCTGCTTCCAGACCCAGAAGGCCGGCGCCGATGACGATGGCGCGACCCTTGCCTTCGGCGATTTCAAGCATCTTCGTGACATCGTCGAGATCGCGATAGGCGAGAACGCCCGGCAATTGATGGCCAGGGACGGGAATGATGAAGGGCAGGGAACCGGTGGCGATCACCAGCCTGTCGTAGGAAACGGTGATGCCGTTTTCGCTGGTTACGGTCTTGTTGTCGCGGTCGATGCCGGTGACCTTGGCGCCCTTGTGCAGCGTCACATTGTTGGACGCGTACCATTCGTCATTGTGGATGACGATATCTTCATAGCTCTTTTCGCCTGAGAGTACTGGCGAGAGCATGATGCGGTCGTAATTGACGCGCGGCTCGGCGTTGAAAATGGTGACGTCGTAGAGGCCGGGGGCGGTTTCGAAAAGGTTTTCCAGCATGCGCCCCGGCGCCATGCCATTGCCGATGATGACGAGTTTTTGCGCCATGGTGGTTACTCCGCAGCTTCGACGAAGCGGTGACGTTCGTAAAGGAACTTCAGCACGGCCTCGCGGCATTTGAGGTAGGTCTTGTCGGATGCAAGCTCGATGCGGTTGCGCGGGCGCGGCAGCGGCACGTCAAGCACTTCGCCGATATGGGCGGCGGGACCGTTGGTCATCATCACGATACGGTCGGAAAGCAGCACCGCCTCATCCACATCGTGGGTGATCATGACCATGGTGTTGCCAAGCCGGGCGTGGATTTCCATCACGGCGTCCTGAAGGTGGGCGCGAGTCAGCGCATCCAGTGCGCCGAAAGGCTCGTCCAGCAGCAGGATTTTCGGCTCCATGGCGAGCGCCCGGGCAATGCCGACGCGCTGTTTCATACCACCGGAAATTTCAGACGGTTTCTTGTCCTTGGCATGGGCCATCTGCACGAGATCCAGATTGCGCATGACCCAGTCGTGGCGTTCCGCTTTGGTCTTGGTACTGCTGAAGACCTTCGCGACGGCCAGGTTGACGTTTTCATAAACCGAAAGCCAGGGGAGCAGGCTGTGGTTCTGGAAGACGACGGCGCGTTCCGGGCCAGGTTCGTTGACCTCGCGGTTTTCCAGAAGCACGACGCCTGCTGAGACTTTGGTCAGCCCGGCGATGAGGTTGAGCATGGTGGACTTGCCGCAGCCGGAATGCCCGATGACCGAGACGAATTCGCCCTTGCCGATGGTCAGGTTGATGCCTTTCAGCACCTCGGCGCGCGAACCGCCCTTGTCGAAATATTTGTCGATATGATCGAGTTTCAGATAAGCGTTCATGATGGTCGCCCTTTTAGTTGGCCGCAGCGCCGCGGGTGATGACCTTGCCGAGCGCCGCTACCAGCTTGTCGAGCATGAAGCCGACAACGCCGATGTAAGCGAGCGCCACGATGATGTCGGGCAGGCGCGAGGAGTTCCACGCATCCCAGATGAAGAAGCCGATACCGACGCCGCCGGTCAGCATTTCCGCAGCCACGATGGCGAGCCAGGAGAGGCCGATGCCGATGCGCAGACCGGTGAAGATGTAAGGCGCGGCCGACGGCAGCATGATCTTGAAGAAGAATTCGATCTGGTTGAGCCGCAGCACCTTCGCAACGTTGCGATAATCCTGCGGAATGTTGCGCACGCCGACCGCCGTATTGATGATGACGGGCCAGATGGAGGTGATGAAGATCACGAAAATGGCCGACGGATTGCTGTCCTGAAAGGCGGCAAGTGAAAGCGGCAGCCAGGCGAGCGGCGGCACGGTGCGCAGGACCTGAAAAATCGGGTCGAGGCCGCGCATGGCCCAGATCGACTGGCCGATGACCGCACCGAGAATAATGCCGGCGATGGCCGCAAGGCCGAAACCGTATGCCACACGCTCCAGCGAGACCAGCACGCGCAAGCCGAGGCCGATATCCTGCGAACCATTATGGAAGAACGGCGATACGATGAGATCGTAGCTTTCCTCGAATACCTGGCTTGGCGGCGGCAGGGACGAGCCGGGGGCGGAACAGAGCACCTGCCAGACGCCTAGCAGAACGGCGAGGACGACAAATGGCGGTATGATATTGCGGGCCGCCGCAGCACCCAGTTTACGCAGATTGAACCGCGAGGGATGTTTGGGCGGAAGGGTCACGACGTTTGCCTTTTGTACCACCGGTTGCTGCGGCTGTTCCTTGAAATTTCGAGCCAATGCGGACATGGCGTTTCCTTTGGATTTCGGTTGCGGTCAGGGTCTCGCCCCTCATCCGGCCTTTGGTGTCCAACTTTAAATGGCAACCCGGCGGAGGAGGGGCGACACCCGTGTCTCCTCCTCAGGAGGCTGCCTTGATGGAAAGACTTTCGAGATAGGCCGACGGGTTTTCGGGGTCGAAGACCTTGCCGTCGAAGAAGGTTTCCTTGCCGCGCGACGTGGAGGCGGGAATATCGGCAACACCGAGATCCTTTGCAGCGTCGCGCCAGATGTCCTCGCGGTTGACCTTGGCAACCAGCGCCTTCACGTCCGTATCGGGTGCAAATTTACCCCAGCGGATGTTTTCCGTGATGAACCAGCTGTCGTGGCTGCGGAAGGGATAGGACGCGTGATCCTGCCAGAACTTCATCTGCAGACCGGTATTTTCCAGCACGCGGCCGTTGCCGTAATTGATATTGCCCTTGAGGCGGCCAAGAACGTCCTTCGGCGGCACGTTGAACCATTGGCGCTTGCCGAGGATCGTGGACATCTCCTCCTTGTTCGCCATCTCATCGCACCATTGCTGGGCCTCCATCACGGCCATCAGCAATGCCTTGGTGGCGTTGGGGTTCTTTTCCACCCAGTCGGCGCGCATGCCGAGCGCCTTCTCGGGATGCCCTTTCCAGAGTTCCCCGGTGGTACAGGCAGTAAAGCCGATGCCCTGATTGACGAGTTGCTCGTTCCAGGGTTCGCCCACACAGAAGACGTCCATATTGCCGACCTTCATGTTGGCGACCATCTGCGGCGGCGGAACGACGATGGTGGAGACGTCCTTGTCCGGGTCGATGCCGCCGGCGGCCAGCCAATAGCGGATCCACAGATCATGCGTGCCGCCGGGAAATGTCATGGCAGCCTTGATTTCCTTGCCTTCTGCCTTCTTCTTCTCGAAAGCTGCCTTCAGCTTGGACGCGTCGAGCTGAACGCTGGTTTCAGCATATTCCTTGGCGACGGAAATACCCTGGCTGTCGAGATTGAGGCGGGCGATAAGCGCCATCGGCACAGGCACGTTGTTCTGCGTCACCTTGCCGGTATGCATGAGATAGGGCATCGGGGTCAGGATATGCGCGCCATCAATGCCGTTCGATGCGCCGCCGAGCACGAGATTGTCACGTGTCGCACCCCAGGATGCCTGTTTGAGAACCTCGACATCCGGCATGCCATGCTTGGCGAACAGTCCCTTTTCCGCCGCGATGATAAGCGGGGCGGCGTCGGTCAGCGCGATGAAGCCGATTTTCGCGCCCTTCACTTCCGGCTCAGCCGTGGCTGCGAAAGCGCCTGACGGAAAAGCGGTGCGCACGGCGGTAACAAGAGCTGCGGCGGCTGTCGTCTTCAGTATGGTGCGGCGGCTGACATCGCCCGAGAATATCTTTTTCATTCGCATCTTCCCCTTATTGGACCACCGCATGGGTGGCGCGTTCGCTTGCGAAAAAACCTGAAAATAAAAAAAACGCCGCTCGGAGTTTGCGCCTTCGGAACGGGAAATGTTCCGGGCAGCAAAACCTTGCGACGTCTATGTCTGTGAAAGCGCTTATGCCGCGCCCTGCTCGCCCCGATCGCCGTTGACCAGTGCAAAGACGACGACGCAAGAGGCGTGCCAGTTTTACTTATGGAAGCTATCGCCTTGGAAAAAAACGGAATTTCCGAGATTGAATCGGACGATTAAATTTTAATCAGTAGGAATTTTGTCTATGGTTTGCGCAAATGGATAAATTCCGCGCTTGAAATTTGCGCAGCTTGCCCGGCCGACGGCTGTCAGGCCTCGCCTTGGGAGATGGAAAACGAGGCAGAACTGCGCACGGAAAAGCCATTCACATATCCAGCAATGTCTGCGGGATCGAAAACAAAACCGTCCACGAACCGGTCACCCGCCTCCTGCCCTTCGACTCGAATATCGGCATCATCGGGCGCATTGGCATCGCCCAGTGCCGCCCGATAAATATCTGGACGGTAAGCGGACAGGGTGGCCTCCACACCACCTTGCGAAAACTCCGTCTGCCCCCAGCGGATCATCTGGCTGTAAATCCACAATGCCTGGCTCTGGCGCGGATAATTGGCATGGCCGCCGTGGAAGAGGAAATATTTGTCGATGACCCGGCGGTTGCCCTGGCTGTCGATGTTGAATTCACCGGCAAGCACATGGCGGATGATGCTTTGCGGCGCACCGATATAACGCGGATCGGCAAGTATCCTGCTCAGATCATCGTGATTTTCCGCAAGGTCGCACCAACGTGCGGCGGCATCGAGCGCAATCAGCAGCCGGCTGACCGTTTCCTGCTGGCTTTCAGCCCATTCAGGCCGCATCCCGATCACCTTTTCCGGCGCGGACGGCCACAAATCCTGCTTGGCGGCGACGATCCTGCCCACACCGCGCTCGGCGGCAACGATGTTCCACGGCGCACCGACACAGAAACCATCTATGGCGCCCGCCGCCAATGCGTCCGACGTCAATGGCGGTGGTACGACCACCAGTTTGACATCGTGATCGGGATGAATGCCACCAGCGGCGAGCCAATAGCGAAATTCGTAATTGTGCGAGGAAAACGGGTAGGTCATGCCGAGCGTCGGTGTAGCTTCGCCCCGCGCTCGCATGTCATCCAGCACCTGCTTTAAGGCCTTCGCATTTTCCAGCGCCCCCGCCGTTTCGGAAAGCCCCGTCAACGCCTTCATCCGGGCAAAAAGCCGCGTCGAAAGCGTTATCGCATTGCCGCCGCGCCCAAGTGAAAACGGCGTGATCGTCGGCGAAGGGTTCGAGCCGAGTCCGAGCATGGAGGCAACGGGCATTGGCGACAGCATATGGGCAATGTCGAATTGCCGGAATGCCAGCCGGTCGCGCACATTCGCCCAGGACACATCCTTGACGAGATCGAGCGTCAGGCTTTCGCGCTCGGCAAAGCCGAATTCCGCCGCAGCAATGAGGACGGACGCATCGACAAGAGGAATAAAACCTGCCCGCAGGATTTTTTGCCGGTCGCTGCCAACAATTGCCGGCGTGCCCGCTTTTGAACCGGCCGATTTTTCCTGTGCCGCCATATCATACACTCCTCGACTGTCCCGCCGGCGGGTTCGTTACATCAACAGACCGGCCGCGGTGACCACGCTTTGCGCGATCTCGGATATTTTCTTTTTCTCGTTCATCGCCGTTTGCCGCAGAAGCGCAAAAGCCTCCTCTTCGGACAGGCCACGCATTTTCATCAAAATGCCTTTGGCGCGCTCGATGACCTTGCGCTCCTCAAGCGCCGATTTTGCTTCGGCAAGTTCCTGTCGCAGACGGCTGAAAGCGTTGAAGCGGCTGACCGCCATATCGAGGATGGGTTTGACGCGCTCTTTCTTCAGCCCGTCAACGACATAGGCGGAAACACCGGCCTCAACGGCCGCCTCGATGGACGCAGTATCGGAGCGGTCGACAAACATGGCGATCGGCCGGCCGACCGTGCGTGTCAACTGAAACAGATGCTCCATCATGTCGCGATTGGGATTTTCAAGGTCGATGAAGATGACATCGGGCTGCAGCGTCTCGATGGTCCGCGCCACGCCGTGCACCTCATGGATGAGCGTCACGCGATTATACCCGGCCTCGCGCAGCCCCTCCTCGATGATCGAGGCGCGGATCGCGTTTTCGTCTATAACGAGAATGGTGAGGTCGCGAAGCGTCATGTCGGCATTGATGACGCACCGCAACAAACTTGGCAATCAGGCGCCGATATAAAAATGGAGCGGACGTGCAAGGGACGTTTTCATCCCGCTCCGCCTGATTTCTCAGGACGCCCGTTCGAGCGCCTTCAAAACCGTCCGCTCGGAAAGATTGAGATAGATTTCCATCTCGTCACCGGCCTCAGCCGCCTTGCCCTCTTCCATCAGCGACAGGATCTTGCTGTTCATGTCCACAAAGGGGGAATGGAGCTGCTCCGGGTCTTTCAGCAGGCCGAAACAAAGCCTGAGCTCAGCGGCGATTCGCTCGTAAAAATCGCTGAGACGAGCGCTGTCGAGAAGGTCGACCACGGCGGCGTGAAACTTCATGTTGGCGCTGCCCACGCCTAACCAGTCTGCCTGGTCGCGCTTTATCCTGGCATCATCGACCGCCGTGCGCATTGTCCGGATGGCCGGGTGCTTGTGCCAGGCCTGACGCAGCGCCCCGCATTCCACCATGCGCCGCACCCTGTAAATATCAATCACCGAAGCCAGGGTGGGAACGGCGACAAAAACGCCGCGATTGGCCTCGTGACGCAGCAGACCATCCTTGGTCAGGAGACGAAAGGCTTCACGCAGCGAATTGCGGGAGACCTCGAAACGTTCGCTGAAGGCTGCTTCCGAAAGACGCTGGCCCGGCATCAGTTCACCGGAGATCAGCAGGGTGCGAATACCCTTTGCCAATCGATCCGCAAGCGGCAGACCCTCTATCGTTTCCGTCATGGCGCTTTCCTTAAGAGCAATGCAACGTTGGGAATTCCGTGACAGGCATGTTCGGACACGGCATGATTGCCCATAGCACAAAGCTTCAGCAAAGCGCCAAAAAAACGTGATGAATTCATACTCATAACGTCCAACAAATAGACAAAATAAAAGAACGATTATCATTTATTGTTGAACAATATTGACAATCTCACGGAACAAGACAAGATCGGTGGCATAAAGCATCCGCGAGGGGCGGATTGCGACAGGAGCGGAGAAAATCCATGGAGCAGAAAAAGCTCACCCCGACTGCCGATCTCAAAATGTCAAAACGTGCATCTCTTCTGGGAGCAATCTTCCTGATGGCAACATCTGCTATCGGTCCCGGCTTCATCACGCAGACGGCGACATTCACCATGCAGCTTGGTGCCGCATTCGCCTTCGGCATTCTTGCTTCCATCCTCATAGACTTCGTCGTTCAGCTCAACATCTGGCGCATCGTAACGCTGACGCGCATGCGTGCGTCCGACATCGCCAATGCTGCCATTCCGGGCTCCGGCTATCTTCTCGCCATTCTCGTCATCATCGGCGGCCTTTTCTTTAATATCGGCAATATTGGCGGCACCGGCCTCGGCCTGAACGCCATCTTCGGGCTCGATCCGAAAATCGGCGGCGCCATCAGCGCAATCTTTTCCATCGCCATTTTCGTTTCCAAACGGGCTGGCCTCGCCGTCGACCGGTTCATCATTTTCGCCGGTATCCTGATGATCGTGCTGACGCTCTACGTTGCATTCGTATCCGCGCCGCCGGTCGGTGATGCCTTCCGCCAGACATTCCTGCCGGACACAATCAATTTCGCGACCATCACCACCATCGTCGGCGGCACCGTTGGCGGCTACATCACCTATTCCGGCGCGCACCGTCTGCTGGACCGGGGAATGGTCGGCATTGAAAACCTGCCCGCGGTAAACCGCGCCGCTCTGACCGGCATCGCTGTCACCGGCATCATGCGTTACGTGCTGTTCCTCGCCATTCTCGGCGTTGTCGCTAGCGGCGTCGTCATCGATACATCGGGCCAGGCCGCCAATCCCGCCGCACAGGCTTTCCGGTCGGCCGCGGGCGATCTCGGCTTCCGCCTATTCGGCATCATCTTCTGGGCTGCGGCCATCACGAGCGTCATCGGCGCGGCGTATACCTCCGTCTCGTTCCTGCCCGTGTTCAAGCAGGACATGACGGAACGCGCCCGCAACATGGCGACGGTCATCTTCATCGCTGTCTCGCTCGTCTGCTACCTGCTCATCACGACCCCGCCCGCCGCCATGCTGGTCTTCGTCGGCGGCCTGAACGGTCTTATCCTGCCCATCGGCCTCAGCATCTTCCTGTTTGCCGCATGGAAGCGCGAAGACCTGATGGGCGGCCATCGCTACTCGCGCATTCTGCTCGGGCTTGGCGTTCTGACATGCGCATTGACGTGGTACATGGGCTACAAGTCCGCCGGCACCATTTTCGGCCTGCTCGGCCTCTAATAAACTAGAGCGTTTCCGCATTTCGGAGAAAAGCGGAAACGCTCTATATATTTGTTATTACGCATTTTCCCGAAGCAAAACCGCTACGCACTTTTGCTGGAAATGCTCTAAAGGGAGGCAAACATGGCCGCTATCGATCTCAACAGCGATCTTGGCGAAAGTTACGGCGCGTGGCGCATGGGAGACGACGAGGCGATGCTTGCCATCGTTTCCAGCGCCAATATCGCCTGCGGATTTCACGCAGGTGACCCGGCCGGGATTTACCGCACCGTCAAGGCCGCTGCCGAAAAAGGCGTGGTCGTCGGGGCCCATGTTTCCTACCCGGACCGCGTCGGCTTTGGCCGCCGCGATCTGGATGTGACCTCCGAAGAGCTGATCGCCGATGTCATCTACCAGATCGGTGCACTAAAGGGTGTCGCCGCCGCAGCCGGAACCACGGTGCGTTACGTGAAGCCACATGGCGCGCTTTACAACCGCATCGCCAATGACGCGAAACAGGGACAAGCGGTCATCGACGGTATAAAGGCCGTCGATGCCTCGCTGATGCTGATGGGCCTTGCCAATGCGCCCATCCTCGATCTCGCCCGCAAGGCAGGCCTTGCCGTCGTCGCGGAAGCCTTCGCTGACCGCGCCTATACGCCAGAAGGCCAACTCGTCTCGCGCCGCGAGGCGGGCGCCGTACTGCACGACGCTGCCAAAATCGCCGACCGGATGGTGCAGCTTGCCCGCGAAGGAACACTCGAAGCCATCGACGGCAGCAGCATCAAGATCGAAGCACAATCCATCTGCGTGCATGGCGACAGCCCCGGCGCGGTGGCGATCGCCCAGGAAATCCGCCGCCGTTTCGACGCCGAGGGCATCGAAATCCGCTCTTTTGCATCCATTCTCTAAAAGGGCGACCAATGACGATACCCTTATCCTTTCTGAGCCACACCAATGCGGATGCCGCCCGGACGGCCCGCGCCGATTATCGTGGCGGCCTCGTTGCACCGACCTCCGGCATCGCTCCCGGTTTCACGCAGGCCAACATGATCGTGCTGCCGCGCGACTGGGCCTTCGATTTCCTCCTCTATGCGCAGCGTAATCCCAAGCCCTGCCCGGTGCTCGATGTTTCAGATCCCGGCTCACCAACCACGCTTCTTGCCCCCGGTGCCGATCTCAGGACCGACCTGCCGCTTTACCGTATCTGGCGGGACGGCAAACTTGCCGAGGAAACGGCGGATGCGACCGCCGCATGGGCAGAGCGTGACGATCTCGTCGCTTTCCTGATCGGTTGCAGCTTTACCTTTGAAACGCCGATGGTCGAAGCGGGTATCGAAATCCGTCACATGACCGACAAAAGCAACGTTCCGATGTATCTGACCAACCGCCCCTGCCGGCCGGCCGGCCGATTTAAGGGCAACATGGTCGTTTCCATGCGACCGATCCCGGCTTCGCGCGTGGCCGATGCCGCGACAATTTCAGGACGTTTTCCGGCGGTTCACGGTGCGCCCGTGCATGTCGGCGCGCCGGAAGAAATCGGCATATCGGATCTCGCGAAACCGGATTTCGGTGATGCGGTGCGGATCGAACCCGGCGAGGTTCCAGTTTTCTGGGCCTGCGGCGTGACGCCTCAGGCTGCAGTCATGGCGTCCGGCGTGCCGTTCGCGATTACCCATGCGCCCGGGCACATGTTCATCACCGACATTCCCGATTCTGCCTATCACGCGTGAGGATATGATGCGTTTTCTCCCCGTCAGCCTCACCACCATTCTCGTCGAACTTGCCGATCTCGATGAAACGCTGGCGCTGTTCGCCTCGCTTCAGAACGATCCGATTGAGGGCATCGACGAAACGGTTCCGGCTGCCCGCACCCTGATGATCCGTTTCCGCCCCGAAAAGATTGGCGCAGAGGCGCTGGTTGCACGGCTTTCCAGCCGCGATCTCTCCGCAAAAATCGCGCCCTCGGACAATCTGGTGGAAATCCCCGTCCATTATAACGGCGAAGATCTGGCCGACGTTGCCGAACTGACCGGCATGAGCATCGACGAAGTCATCCGCCGCCATACCGAAAGCGAATTCACCGTGGCCTTCTGCGGTTTCGCGCCCGGCTTCGGTTATCTGGTTGGCGGCGATACGGCTCTTCACGTGCCGCGCCGGCAAAGCCCGCGTACCCGCATTCCGGCGGGTTCGGTGGCGCTGGCTGGCGCCTTCAGCGGCGTCTATCCGCAAAACAGCCCCGGCGGCTGGCAGATCATCGGCACCACCCCGGTGAAGATGTGGGATATAGACCGTGATCCCGGCGCGCTTTTCCAGCCGGGTTATCGCGTGCGTTTCTTCGATATGGACAAGGCCGGAAGAACGGTTGATGTTCCCACCTCAGCGCCGCGCACCGCCCGCCCTGAGATGACAAGAGAAGGCCCGCATTTCGAGGTGCTCGCGGCCCCCATGCCCGCCATTTTTCAGGATCTCGGCCGCTTCGGCCAAACCGGACAGGGCGTCTCCGCCTCCGGCGCACTGGATCGTGGCGCGTTTAACGCCGCCAACCGTATCGTCGGCAATCCCGTTAACTCGCCGTGTCTCGAGCTGACGCTCGGCGGCTTTTCCTTCAAAAGCACGAGCCGCGCCGTCATCGGCATTGCGGGCGCGCCCTGCCCCATCACCGTCAAGACCGCAGATCGCAGTTTCACCGCACAAACCCATGTTCCCGTGTCTCTCGAACCCGGCGATATCGTAACCTTGGGTCAGCCGCCGAAGGGCATGCGCTGTTATCTTGCTGTGCGTGGCGGGTTCGATGTCGAGCCCGTGCTGGGCAGCTATGCGACGGATACGCTCGCCGTAGTCGGTCCAGAAAGCGTGACTGCGGGCACTACTCTGCCGCTGAAGGGCGAAAAGACAGGACTTTCCAGCGTGTCTGTCGACGAGGCTCCGGCCTTCGATCCGCCGGCAACCGGCGATATTGTGACGCTCGACGTGGTTCTCGGACCGCGTACCGACTGGTTCACGCAAAAGGGCCTCGATACGCTGACCGGCCAGCTCTGGCAGGTCACGCCGCAATCGAACCGCGTCGGCATCCGCCTTGCCGGCGAAGTGCCGATGGAGCGCAGGGACAGTGCCGAATTGCCGAGCGAAGGCACGGCCACCGGAGCAATCCAGATTCCCCATAGCGGCCAGCCCGTTCTTTTCCTTGCCGACCACCCGTTGACCGGCGGCTATCCCGTCATCGGCGCGGTCGCAGAATACCATCTCGATCTTGCGGGGCAAATCCCCGTCAATGCCAAAATCAAGTTCCGCCCGATCGGCCCTTTTGCCGAAATCGCGGCGGCTAAAAGTCTGTAGGGAGAATAGCGATGAAAAAAGTGCTGATTGCCAATCGCGGCGAGATCGCGGTGCGGATCATCCGCGCATGCCGTGATTACGGCCTGCAGTCGGTTGCCGTTTATGCCGATCCCGATCAGAATGCGCTATTCGTTCGGTTGGCGGATGAGGCCTATGCGCTGGAAGGCGTCCGCCCCGCCGAAACCTATCTCGATATCGCCAAGCTGATCGCGATTGCCAAACGCGCCGGCGCGGATGCCGTGCATCCCGGTTACGGCTTTTTGTCCGAACGCGCCGAATTTGCGCAGGCGGTTATCGATGCCGGCCTTAGCTGGATCGGCCCCGACCCACATGTCATTGAAGCGCTGGGCGACAAGGTGGAAGCGCGGCGCATCGCCACCAGCGTCGGCGCACCGCTGGTGGCCGGCAGTGACGGCCCCGTCTCTACCGCCGCCGAAGTCACCGCTTTTGCCGAAGAATACGGCCTGCCCGTCGCCATCAAGGCGGCGCATGGCGGTGGTGGGCGCGGCCTGAAGGTCGCATGGAAGATGGAAGAGATCGCCGATCTCTACGAATCCGCCGTTCGCGAAGCGACCGCCGCTTTCGGTCGCGGCGAGTGCTTTCTCGAACGCTTCCTCGACCGGCCCCGCCATATCGAGGCGCAGGTTTTGGCCGACAAGCACGGCAATGTGCTGGTGCTGGGCACCCGCGATTGCTCGCTGCAACGTCGGAACCAGAAGCTGATAGAGGAGGCTCCGGCCCCGTTCCTGTCTGCCGAACAGCGACAAAAAATCCACGACGCGGCAAAGGCGATCTGTGCCACCGCGGGCTATTCCGGTGCCGGCACCGTCGAATTCCTGCTCGGCGTTGATGGCACGATTTCTTTCCTGGAGGTCAATACGCGCCTGCAGGTGGAACATCCCGTTACCGAGGAAACCACCGGTATCGATCTCGTCATCGAGCAGTTCCGCATCGCCGAAGGCCACACCCTGCGGGTGGTTGAAACGCCGGAACCGCGCGGCCACTCTATGGAATTCCGCATCAATGCCGAAGATCCCGGCCGAGGATTCCTGCCAACACCCGGCACGATCTCGATTTTCGATGCTCCTTCCGGCCCCGGCATCCGTATGGATAGCGGCGTCGTCAGCGGCTCCAGCGTGCCTGGCGTATTCGACTCGCTGATGGCGAAGCTCATCGTTACGGGTACCGACCGCGATCAGGTTCTGCGCCGCGCGCGCCGCGCGCTGAAAGAATTCCGTATCGAAGGCATTGCCACGGTTCTGCCGTTCCATCGCGCCGCAATCGAGACGGACGACTTCATCGGCACCGACGGTTTCAAGGTTCATACCCGCTGGATCGAGACCGATTTCGCCGCCATGCCTGACGCCATGGAACGTCCTGCACCGGCTGAAGACCCTTCCATCACGCGCACCTTTCTGGAAATCGACGGCAAGCGTGTTTCTGTCGGCCTGCCGAACCTGCTGCTCTCCGGCCTCGGCGCTGTCAGCGGCGGCAATGCCGCTGCCCCCGGCGCGTCGGTCAAGGAGAAGGAAGGTGAAATTATCGCTCCCGTTTCCGGCACCTTGCAATCGTTCAAGGTGACCGATGGCGAAACTGTTTCCAAAGGCGATCTTCTGGCCGTCATGGAAGCCATGAAAATGGAAACGCAAATCGTGGCGACGAAGGCCGGCAAGGTCCGCCTGATCGTCAAGGAAGGCGACTATCTTCAGGCGGGCGCGGCACTTCTCGAAATTGCGGAATAACGCATAGACCAGGCCACCGGACCCATCAGGGAAGGTGGTCCCTCACAATCGAAGTTTGGTCAATACGGCGGCGGAACCCTTTCGCCGCCGGGCCGTTTATGGCGCGACCTGCTAACCATCATGAGGGAAATATGGCCGGACGCACCTTGCTTCAATTCTTCCATTGGTACTATCCGGACGGAGGGAAATTATGGAGCGAGGTGGCCGAAAAGGCGGAAAGCCTTGCCCGAATGGGTATTACCGACGTCTGGCTACCGCCGGCCTACAAGGGTTCTGCGGGCGGTTTTTCGGTAGGTTACGATACCTATGATCTCTTCGACCTTGGCGAATTCGACCAGAAGGGAACAGTCGCGACCAAATACGGTGATCGCGCTGCCCTCGAACAGGCCGGTCGGACGCTGAAGGAAAACGGCATCCGCGTCATTCACGACGTGGTTCTCAATCACAAGATGGGCGCGGATGAACGAGAGAAGGTGCGGGTTCGCCGCGTCAATCCCGATGACCGCACCGAGATAGAGGACGAGGATTTCGAGGCGCACGCCTATACGCGCTTCACCTTTCCCGGCCGAAACGGCACGCATTCCAAATTCATCTGGGACCTGAAGTGCTTCAGCGGCGTCGACCACATCGAAGAGCCTGATGAGGACGGCATTTTCCGTCTCGTCAACGAATATGGCGACGGCGAATGGAATGAGGAGGTCGACGAGGAAAACGGCAACTTCGATTATCTCATGGGCGCGGATGTCGAATTCCGAAACAGGGCTGTGTACGAGGAACTGAAATATTGGGGCCGGTGGCTTGCCGAACAGGTGCAGGTGGATGGTTTCCGTCTGGATGCGGCCAAACATATTCCGGCATGGTTCTTCCGCGACTGGGTAGGCCATATGCGCGACACGATTAATCCCGACCTCTTCGTTGTGGCGGAATACTGGCACCCCGATATAGACGCGCTGAAAAGCTATCTCGATCTGGTCGACAAGCAGCTGATGCTCTTCGATGTCGCCCTTCACCACCGCTTCCATGACGCTTCCAAGCAGGGCGGCGATTTCGACATGCGCACTATCTTCGATGGTTCGCTGCTTTCCGCTGTTCCAGATCACGCCGTCACGCTTGTCGACAACCACGACACGCAGCCGCTGCAATCTCTGGAAGCGCCGGTAGAACCCTGGTTCAAGCCTCTGGCCTATGCGATCATTCTGCTGCGCGAAGAAGGTGTGCCTTGCGTCTTTTATCCCGATCTTTTCGGTACGACGTATACAGACACCGGCAATGACGGCAACGACCATGAGATCGTCATGCCGGCTATCGAATGCCTTCCGAAGCTCATCGAGGCACGCAGCCGCTTTTCCAACGGTGCCCAGACGGATATTTTCGACGATCCGAGCTGCGTTGCGTTTATTCGCCACGGTACCGCCGATGAGCCGGGCTGCGTTGTGGTGATGTCGAACGGCGAGGCGGCGGAAAAACAGATAGATCTCGGCCCTGAGCAGGCGGGAGCTGTATGGCGCGATTTCCTTGGACACCGTCACGAACAGATCACCCTTGACGAGCATGGCAAGGGTCTGTTTTCCACCAATGGCGGCAACGTCAGTGTCTGGGTTCCGGCCGACGTCGAGTAGGAACAATTGCTTTTAAAGCGGCCAGCCGGAAACCTTGCTCATTTGACGGATACGAGACGGCGCGGGCCCGCGCCGGCATCGGCCAGAACATCGTTTGGATTGCGTAAGGGACAGTCATCAAGTGAGAGGCAACCGCAACCGATACAGCCGGTAAGCTGGTCGCGCAGCATAATCAGGTTGTTGATACGAAGCTGCAGCATTTCCCGCCAGGACTGCGAAAACACGCGCCAGTCAGCCGTCGTCGCCACCCTGTCCTGCGGCAAATCCGCCAAGGCGTCCCTGATGATGCTGAGCTGGATACCTGCCCGCTGCGCAATGCGGATAATGGCAATGCGCCGCAGGACGGCGCGATGATAACGACGCTGGTTCCCGCTGGTGCGCCAACCTTCGATCAATCCCTTCGCCTCGTAAAAATGGATGGTGGAAACGGCGACGCCACTACGACGCGCAACCTCCCCAACCGTCAGGCTGTGTTTAAAGATGGTATTTTCCATGCCGGCTCCGTTTTCTGAACGGCCTCCGCTCTGAAAAACGCGGAAACACACTAGAGAGCAGCCGGTATAATTCCTCAACCATAGTTGAGGTCAATAGGATGGATGGCAAAAAGAGGCGCCCATCGGGCGCCTCTGAATTCATAAATATCGCGGATCAGAATTTGGCGGTCATGCTGATCCAGAAGCGGCGGCCTTCCATGACCGTGTTGAAATCGTCACCGCCTACTTCCTTGTCGAATACATTGTAAACCGCCGCGTTGAGATCGACATTTTGGGCCACCGCATATTTCGCCCCGATGTCGAGGGTGGTGTAAGCGTCATATTTACGCCCGGCCTTGCCGTTGATCGTAACCGGTTTGCCGTTCGTACCGATGCGCGGACCCGCATTGATTTCCGATCCGTGATAATTCACCGAGGCCCAGGCTTCCAGCCCGTCCACCGGGGTGACCCATTCGCCTCTCAGATTGGCCATGTGCTCCGGTGTCCGCGCCAGCGGAAAACCCTCGTAATCGCCCGTCTTCTGTTCGGAATGCGTATAGGTATAGTTGCCGCGCAATGTCAGTTCCGGCGTCGCATACCATGCTGCCGTCAGTTCTATGCCCTGAATGACCGCGTCGTCGATATTGTAATTGTACCAGAGGCGATAATTGCTATCTTCGCTCCAGCGGGCAGGCGTTCCATCCGGATTGAGCACCAGCGCGTTGGAAATCTTGTCCTTGAAATCTGTGTAGAAATAGGTCGCACCAAGGGCGACATCACCGTTGTCCCAGAGTGCTGCCAATTCATAACTCGTGCTTTTTTCCGCCTCCAGACCCGGATCGCCGATGATCACGCCGCAGGTACCGTTCGAGGCATAGGTGCAACCACCGCCGCCAGTCGTATAGGCGTAACCCGGTGCGATCTGGCGGATTTCCGGTGCGCGGAAACCTGTTGAAATGCCGCCCTTGATCGTAAGATCGTCGGTTGCGCTCCAGACGCCGTAAAGGCGCGGGCTGAAATGATTGCCATATTTTTCATGGTTATCCAGACGAAGGCCGCCAGTCAGCGCAAAGCTATCGACAATGCGCCATTCATCCTCGACGAAGAGCGCCCATTGCGTCGCCGAGAAAGTTTCGTCGCGACCGGTACGGCGTCCCGGATTCTGGTCCTTCAGCTGTGCCTCGAAATATTGACCGCCGGTGACGAGCGTATGGTTGCCGAACAGTTCGAACGGCGTGGTGAACTTGCCGTCGAGAACGCTATTGCGAATCTCCGGCGAGCGCGGATTTTCAGTGACGCGTCCCGTGCGAAAGTTTCTGGTGAAGTTGGTGCGCTCGGCCCATTCCTGCTGGAAGGAGAATTCAGACGTGGTCGGTCCCCACCGGCCGGTATGCGACAATGACCAATGGTCGCGCGTATTGGTGTTGTAGGTGCCGTCTGCATTGGCTGCCAGCGTCTCGCCGGACTCGGCATCGCGGCGCAACCGTGCTTTGCCAGCCTCGAGATAGATGTCGTGATCCTCATTCGGCGTGAAGGTCAAACGTCCATTGAAATCATATTCCTTCGCGCCCGTCGTACCATTCAATATGCGGTCTTCGCCGCGCGTGAAGCCCCTGCCCCAGATCTGCAGCCCCAGCCGGTCCTTCAGGATCGGCCCATTGGCATACCAGGACACCTGACCGCTATTACCGAATTTTGAATGTTGCTGAACCGTACCCTCGCTGGTGACGGAGCCAGACCAGACATCGCCAACCTTGCGGGTGATGATGTTGATGACGCCGCCCATGGCATCGGAACCGTAAAGAGAGGACATCGGGCCGCGCACGACCTCGATGCGTTCGATCGCCGAAACCGGCGGTACGAAACTCTGTTCGAAGCCGGAATTACCATTGGTACGGGCATCGCGCGTGCTCTGCCTCTTACCGTCAACCAGGATCAACGTGTAAGCGCCGGGCAATCCGCGAATGAAAATATCCTTCTCATTGGCAATGCCGGTGACAGACACGCCCTGAACTTCGCGCAAGGCGTCTGTCAGATCGCGGTAAGACCCCTTTTCCAGATCTTCTCGCGTCACAACCGTGATGCTGGCCGGAGCATCCTTTACATTCTGCTCGAAGCCGGACGCGGTCACCACGATCTGCTGAAGAACGGTGGTTCCGTCGGTCGCCTGCTGCGCGACAGCAGGCAATGCAACGCTGAGCGCCGTTCCCGCCATAGCGACGGAAATGCCAGCCTTTATTATCGTCGCGGCCATATCCTGCCCGCGGTACTTCAATTCCATGTTACGCCCCCGCATTTAACTTGAGAATTTACCCCCACTTATTTAGGAGGGAGGTCTGGCGCAACGCGTTTGTTTTCGAACAGTTCTAAATTCCAGAAATTGCAAAAAGGCCACCTCTAATCGGGGGCGGGGTAAAAAAACAGCAAGATGACAACCGGCAAGAGAAAAGAAGAACCAGCTTCCCCGACAAAGCCCGACAGGCTTGGTCAGCTGAAACTACTTGTCGCGTTCGATGCGTTGTTGCGGGAAGGAAGCGTCAGCCGCGCAGCGGCAGGCATGGGACTGCCGACATCATCGATGAGTCGGATATTACAGCAGCTGCGCGAGAAATACGGCGACCAGCTGTTCTTACGCACCGGCCAGGGTTTGCGACCCACCCCTTTTGCCGAGACCATGCGGCTGCGCATTCGTTCGCTGGCGGCGGAGGCGGAAAACCTGATCGATTATTCACAGGAAAAAGCGGCAGCTCCTGCCGCCGCCAATGTTAGCGGCTGGGAACGGCCGGTGCTGATGAAGGCGCCGCCTCTTTCGCTGCGCCCCAGCGTTCTTCTGGAAGGTCAGCCGACACCGGAAAATATAGCGGACCGCCTTGCCCGCATCGGCCACAATGCCGATCCGCAGCACAGGCTCGCCAAATATATAGCGACCTCGGCGATGGGCATCGGCAACAGCCGCCCGCTCAGCCAGCAAGAGGCGATGGACGCGCTTTCGATCATTCTCGAAGGCGATGCAGATCCCATACAGATAGGAGCCCTACTTGCGACCATGCAATATCGCGGTGTGACCGCGGCAGAGCTTGCCGGTTTTATCGAAGCCATGTGGGGCCATATAAAAAGAGACCAGCAAGCGCCCGCATCGGTCGATCTTGACTGGCCGGCCTATATGTCGCCCAAACATCGCGATGCACCCTGGTTCCTGCATTCCGCGCGTCTCGTTTCCATGGCGGGATATAGCGTCTTGTTACACGGCCATGTGGGCCAGGGAGAAAATGGCGGTAAGCTCGAACTCGCCGCTGAAGCCTGCGGCATACCGCTCTGCCATTCACTTTCGCAGGCGGCCAAGGCCACTGCCTCGCAAGGGATCGCCTATCTGCCGATCGGTGGACTATCGTTACAGTTTCAGAGCCTGCTTGGCCTGCACGGCATTCTGGAAATGCGCCTGCCGCTCAATACGGTCGTGCATCTTCTCAATCCGCTTCGCGCCAGAAGCACCATTATCGGCGTCGCCCGCCCCTCCTATCAGGAGCTTCATCGCGATACGGCGCGGCTGCTTTCCGTCGAGAGCCTTGCCATTCTCGGCAATACGCGGGATTTCGCGCAATTTACTCCCTTCCGCAGCACCCGGATCTTCGGTCTTTCCAAGGGCGAGGATGTCGAGTTCGTCATTCCGGCCCGCGAAACCCCACCGGCCGAAATGCCGACCATGTTCACCACCTTCGAATATTGGCGCGCCGTCTGGACGGGGGCGGCCAGAGACGAGAGAGCGGAAACCATCATCGTCTCCACAGCTGCCATCGCCCTGATGCTCCTCAATGATATGGTGCTGCCTTTCGAAAAGGCCTATGCCCGCAGCCTGAGGCTATGGAACGACAGGGCACGCAATTTCGCCACTGCCTAGGCGTTGGCGACTGATTTTTTCAGCGCCAGATATTCCCAAAGCGCCACCAGCAGCAAAATCCCCGTGCTTGCCAGTTGCAGCGCAAAAAGCGGCACGCCAGGCACTGGCAGAAGCAGGCAGAGCGCCGCTACTCCGGCAAAATGCGAGATCGGCCGCTGATAGGTGGCAGCAATCTTGACGCCGATATTACCGGCTAGAAACAGAATCGGGCCGCCAAGAATGGCGATGGACTCCCTCATCGTCGTCCCTTCATGGGCATGGGACAGGCTGAAATCCTCTCCAACTGCCGTGAGAATGATGCCGGCCACGATAGGCAGATGTCCATAGTTGAAAAGATTTTGGGCGATCTTCGCTTTCTCGTCGGCATGTTCGGCCTTTCTGGAGGCCTCTTCCTGCCCGTGATGGAAATAGATCCACCACATTGTGACGGTGCTGACGAAGGCCGAACAAAAGACGATGAATGTGAGGCCGGAATTCATATATTCCGTGGCCGTGCGGCCGGTGGTTAGGATCGTTTCCCCGAGACAGATGATGACGAAAAGCGCACAGCGCTCCGCAAGGTGCTCGCCGGAAAGATGCAGCTTATCCGCATCGCTTGCTTTCAATCCCGGGACGACATAACGAAAAGCCGGTCCGGCATATTCTATCGCGAGTGCTATACCCCACAGGAGGATTCGATCCATCAAATCGACAAGCCCACCAGCCAGCCAGAACAGGCTCGATATGACTAGCCAGATCGTCACCCGCACAAAAACCAGAAAAGACTGCCTGTCCTCTCCCTTGAAGGCATAAAGTGCAAATAGGCTCCTTCCCACCTGCATGGCACTGTAGATAAGGGCAAACACGAAACCCTGTTCCGCAAAAGCCTCCGGCAGCGCGATGGCCAAAAGAACCCCGCCGAACATCAGGACGAAAAGCAGAATCCGGACAGGCTCCTTTTCGGTATTCAGCAGGTTGGTGATCCAGGTGGTGTGTATCCACAACCACCAAAGTGACAATATCAGTATGCCCGCCTCAAGCGCCGCTGTCGGTCCGAAGTCCTTTGCTAGCGCATGGGAAAGCTGAATGAGCGCGAAAACGAAAACCAGATCAAAGAACAGTTCAGGAAAGGTCGCCTTTTCTGCTTCGTGCCCGTCCTGTTTGATCCAGGTTTGCGCATCCGGTTTCTGCCCGGACGTTTCGCTTTCGGTTCCCATTCTGCCCCTGTTCGTCAATATGAATTATTGCGATCGCGTTAGCGTTGCGCTTCATCCGAAGAATTAACATTCGAGTCCCGGCCGGGAAACTGCAGCGCCCGCGCATTGTCGGGATAAAAACGCGGTCCTACCAGACGCACTGTCTTGCCGGAGACATCGGTAATATAATTCGATGCTGTCGCCCCAGACGAGAATGCGGCGCTACGGGTCTTGGTCGGTTCCAATATGCTGACCTCTAAAGGCTGAGCAAATATCGGGTGGCTCGTCGCGGAGATGACAATTGTCGCGATAAAGAGGGACTTGGAGAACATCGGCACATCCTGTCACAATTGACTGCGCCATAAACAGCCCTCGCCCGGTTTGGTTCCAGCCGTCTTTCAGCTGTCCTCGTCCAGATAGGTTCGATATTGCACATAGTCTGAACTTGGTTGCCCGTCGACAATTTCCGGCGGTCGCCCCTCACCTCCGGTTAAATAACCGGCATCTTCAAGTCCCGCCTTCAAGAGCTTTTCGATGGCGGTATGTCGAGGCAAGGCAATGTCTGCCATGTACACAGCGACAGCCAGCTCCATATCGTCTGGAAAAACCATAGGCTCACCGCCCCCCTTCCAACATAGATAGGGAAACGCACGATCTTAAGGAAGGTTCAGTTCCAACATCGTGCCATATCGAAATCTCGGCATTACCCCGGTCTAGTCAGGCAAGAAACGCATAAAAATCGCGCTTTTCCTGCCCGTATCATCGCACTACCGCTAAAATATTCCCGGACTCAAGCGATTGAAACCAATCATGGAATAACTCAAACGAAAGCCAATCAAGGCTTAACTTTCATTACTTTGCATTAACCATAGGACCCCCTGCCAGCGCAGTCTGTTCGTAAACACTGGCAGCCTCACAGCGAATCTTCGATGTCTTGCAGAAACAGCGTCAATGTAGCTGCAGACTGGGAATTCGGCAAGCCGACGCCATTTTCTGTCAGTCCTCAAGAACTCATACGGCCATGCTTCTCTCTATCCCGTCAGTTCGACCCCGCAGTTGCGCCAGAAGCATGGCCTGAAGATCAAACCCGCCCTCGTGGGCTTTACGGGTGAGATTGCGCAGATATCCGCCCAGCGAGCTGATCTGGTCCGCCTTTTGCAGCAGGCAGGCAAGAATCGCCGCTGTTCCCTGTCGACCGAAAGTGGTGAGGGCGTCCTGGTAGGCCGATTGGCTAACGTTAAACATGGTTTTGATGACTGATGTCGCCACTTCCAGATCACGCCATCCAGTCACTGCTCCTCCGGGTGCATAGAGGGAAATGTCCGGGCAAGCCTTCACAACCAAAACAATATCAGGAACAAAAAATTGCTTATGAAGAACAGGCTTTGGCTGTTGCGATGACGGTTTTGCACTGACGGGTACGGCGTATTCTGGCTGTACGACTGTCGTGTCGGCAGGTGCGACGATTACCGGTTCACGCAAATTTTGCGGTTTAGATATAGATTCGGATTCTGAATTCTTTATGAGGCGCTCATTTTGGCAGTCATTGCCGCCCGATTTCTCCGAATTTTCAATATTTTCCAGATAGTTGGTCACTTCTGCACGCAGGGAGACCAAAAATCCGGCGATTTCCTTGAGTTCGACAGGCTTTGAATTACGGCCGAGAGACCGGGCAATGGCATTGTAGCGCGCCTGGAATCCTTCTGACGTTACGACTTCACCGCTGGCGGCTATCATCTCGCAAAGCTTCTGGATATCGCGGCGGCACAGGCTGATGTTTTCACGAAGCCGCTGAAGGTCGAGCCGCTCGCGAACGATGCGTTCGGCGAGTTCCTCGATTTCCGATTTGCGGGCGAGAAGCGGTGCCAGCGAAAAACCATAGGCTTCGCTGATTTCCCCGCCCCTGTGCTTACGGGCGTAGCGTTTTCCGTTCGGACTATCCTTGCGAATGATGAGACCGGCCTCGACGAGAGCCGAGAGATGGCGGCGCAATGTCTGTTCTGCCATTCCATGTGCTCGCAATGACAATTGCGTATTCGACGGAAAGACGACCAATCCGGCTTCGCTGGAGAGTTCATTTTTCGGATAAAAACTCAGAAGGGCGTTCAAGACCGCTAGAGAACGATCGGTCACGCCGAGCAATGGTCTGGCTTCACAGACCGAACGGTAGAGTTTCCATTTATCGACCGCCTCGGTCTTTTTGTTTTTCTGCGCGGCAAACTGAGTTGCGAGGACGCCAAACGACATCGCTCGCCGCCCAAAGGGCGTCGTTACACATGTGCTGTCCATGTCTTTCACCTTTCACAAGGCAAAAGAAAATCGCTCACCGAAAAATTCGATGCCAAGACTCTTGACTATGATTCGCGGAAATGAGATTCTTTGGTTGCTTAGATCAAAGAAAGGCTTCCGTGCGGCAACGTTCGGGGGCTTTTTTCTTTTGTAATGCTTCTCCTGTTAGTCGTTGGTATTAACAATCACTGCTTGGACCGGTATTCGGCAAACAGCGCCTGAAGATGTTCCAGAACGAAATCGGCAAATTCCGGCGCCTCGTTCTTGTCGATGGATATATCCAGCTTGCGGTCGCTTTCGACCACCTTTGCCAGCCTGCTGCCAGTTTCCGAAGACCAAACACCGGCTTTCTTTGCCTGGGCCTTGGGTTTCAGAAAATCCAGAAGCGACTTGAAGCGTTCTTCGGACGGAAGAGCGGCAACGGATGGCTCCCTTACATAAGCGCGCGCAGCTTCCTTGACCTGTGACGAGGAGAGCTGATCTGCGAGATCCATCCAGTTACGGCGACCGACGGTGGGTGCTGGACCAATAAGATCGATCAGATCCTCGGGAATGCGACCGACAACCGATAGCATGTTGGAAAGATCGCCCTTGTGCAGGGACATCGCCGCCATGATCGTATCACGCGGAAACCGCATCTGCAGTTTCTGGGCGAAGCGCGCCTTTTCGATATAGGTTAGGTCACGGCGCTCGTTGTTTTCCTGTCCCTGGGCGACAACCAGCTGTTCGTCGCTGAGATCGCGAACCACGGCCTTGACCGGAATACCCAGGTTGGAAACGGCGCGCAGACGGCGATGGCCAAATGCGACCTGATAACGTCCCGGAAATTCAGGATGCGGGCGAACCAGAATGGGAACCTGCTGGCCCTGCTCGCGAATAGCCTCCACCAGGCCTGCATCAGCCTCTTCTGAGGCTGGCATGCGGTCGGGTATGAAGGATGGGTCGATATCAGCAGGATTGAGCGAAACGATCGTAAGGCCCTCTGCGAGCCGTTTTTCGATCTCTTCAGCACGCTTGGAGCGTTCCGACACTTCGTTCAGAGACTGGCCGATCATGCCGACTGGCGAGTTCGACACATCCGTCACCAGTTCGGGAGAACCGAGGATGGGTCTGACACGCGGACGGGACCGCTCGGGAGTGGTATCGTTGTCTGTGCCTGGCGTGCCAAGATTGGCGAAAATCTGTTTTCTGCTCATGCTGCCCTACCCCACGCTTTTTTAATCAATCCCTCGATTTCAGCGTTCACGTTGTTCATGGCTTCCAGTGCGCGGTCATAGGTGGAGCGCGTGAACTGGGTTCTTTCCACCTCGAAAAGCGTCTGGTTGGTCAATCCGGCATCCGAAACGGCCGTGCTCTTCAGCATCGGGTGAATGAGGACGTTTTCACCGAAGATCGAGCGCAGGAAAGCCACCATCTGGTTCTGCGGCCCATCGCTCGGTTCGAAACGCGTGATGAGGTAACGCATCCAGTTATAATCGGAGCGTGCGCCGGCCCTGCCGATTTCAGCGAGAAGATCGCCAGTCATGGCAAGGAACTGGTTCATGGACATGACATCAAGCATTTGCGGATGAACGGTCACGAGAACCGATGTTGCTGCCGTCAGCGCCGAAAGCGTCAGGTAACCGAGTTGCGGTGGGCAATCGATGACCACGACGTCGTAGAAATTCTGGGCCTGGGCGATTGCCTGGCCAATGCGAGCGAAGAACAGCGTGTCGCCCGGTGCGCGACGCATCAGTGCGCGCGGGGTATCATGTTCGAACTCCATAAGCTCCAGATTGCCCGGAACGATATGAAGGTTGGGAATATAGGTGCCGCGAACGATCTCGGCGATCGGCCGGCGTTCGTCATCGTAGCGGATCGCGCCGTAGAGCGTTTCATTCGGGCCGACATCCATTTCGGGCTGGTGACCGAAGAGAGCGGAGAGACTGGCCTGCGGATCAAGATCGATCGCCAGAACCCGGTAACCGCGTAGCGCCAGATATTGCGCCAGATGCGCGGACGTCGTGGTCTTACCCGAACCGCCTTTGAAATTCATCACGGCGATGACCTGCAATTCCTCGCCTTCGCGACGGTGGGGGAGATAACGACGCGTGCCGCGCGCGCCCTGATCGAGAAACTTTCTGATTTCGTCCATATCCTCTACCGAATAGGAACGACGACCGGATGCCTGCGCTGCGTCGAGCTCCGGACGCTCAGCGGCGATCTGACGAAGATAGGCTTCACCGATGCCAATCAGCCGGGCGGTTTCCGCCGGCGAAAAATGGCGCATACTCTTTTCGGTATGCGGCGAAAACGTATTCGCATTATGCGCCTGCAATTGGGCTGACAATGCAGCCGAATGCTGTTGTATAAGGCTCGTGAGGTCGGGTGCCCCTGCAGCAAATCTTGAGTCGGCACTCTGTGTCATGGATCTACTTTCGCTCGATATTGCAGTTGCGGTTTTTTTCGAAAAAGACGGTTTTTTCCGCAACTGAGATATAAGCGCCGATTCTCTTTTTGGCGCAATAGGCTTTTTTCCCGGATGCAGAAGTACCGCTAAGGCATTGTGGAAGAATCAGTTTTGCTTTTTGTGACAGTTTTTCGGTTAGCCGCGGCTAACTTCATCTTCGTTCTGGCTGAGACGCGGTTTTTCGACTTCCTTCAAAACTGACAAGGAGCGATCAGAGCGAAAGTTTGCCGCGGCTAACTTTGGGAATCCCGCGCACCAAATGTGCAGGGCGCGATCCCGCCGGCGGAAAGTGAAGGGTAGACATTGGCAGATGTTTAATCTCTACTCATCGACTAGAGTATCAACGGGTTCGGCGCCCACCGCCTGACCTTTCGTGCTGTCGCAGGTTGGAGGAATAAATGTCCTATGATGTCGCTATCGTCGGTTCGGGTTTCTCGGCCATCTGTACCGCCGCTCATCTCTTATCATTCCTGCCCGGGGACGCGTCGATCGCCATTGTCGGCGACGAGTCGGATTTCGGGCGCGGTACGGCCTATCGTACCGAGTTGCCCTATCACCGGCTCAATGTGCCGGCAGGGCGGATGAGCGTATTCCCCGACAGGCCTGATGACTTTCTCGATTGGCTGACGGAGAATGGGCTCGGCAATGATCCATTGGCTTTTGCCTCACGTGGCGACTACGGCCTCTATCTCAGGGACAGGCTCGCCAGCCTGCTGAGAAGCCGGGATCAGCGGGCGAGGGTGGACTTCATCCGTGCCAAGGCTTCAGCCTGTCGCCCGGATGGCAATGGCGGTTTCTCTTTTGCACTGGAGAATGGTGAGAAGCTACGAGCGAAAAATGTTGTCTTATGTCTTGGTGTCGGCGCGGCAAGTTTGCCGGTGCAAACTCTGACGAAAGATGACGACGCGCCGCATCGCATCATCGGGCATTGCTGGCAGTCTGGATGGCTGTCGAAAGTAAAGGCGGGGGACCGCATCTGTATTCTGGGTTCTGGCCTGACGATGATAGATCAGGTCCTGACGCTTCGAGGAAAGGGACACCGTGGCCCAATCCACGTATTGTCCCGCCGCGGACTTGTGCCGCATCCACATATCAGCCCGCCACTGTCGCCAGCTGATCCGCGCTTACCAGAAGGTTCGACCGAGATCAGCCGGTTAGTGCAGGCTCTGCGTAAGCAGGTGAAAGATGGTGCGCCGTGGCGTACTGTCATGGACGGTCTAAGGCCGAAGACCCAGCTGCTTTGGCAGAGCCTGACATCTGAGCAGCGAAGCCGGTTTCTTCGCCATGCTTTGCCCTGGTGGAACATTCACCGGCACCGAATCGCGCCCGAAGTGCATAAGGCTTTTGAAAAGCTATTGTCTGACGGCGTCCTAGAGATCCATGCCGGTTATCTTCGCGCTCTCGACGAGCAGGACGAGGGGATCGCCGTACTCTATCGCCGTCGGCATACGGAGACGCTTAGAGAGCTTCAGGTCGATTGGGTCGTTAATTGTACGGGAATGGAGAGGGCGGGGATCGGTCATTCACGGCTTTTGGAAACCATGCGGGACGATGGCGTGCTTTTGCTCGACGCCTTTGGTCTTGGGGTCGAGGTCGATGGCCAGTCGCGCTTGTCAAACGCGGACGGGCAGATCTGGCCTGGCCTGTTTGCCGCCGGGGCGCTGACGGCGGGCCGCTTTTGGGAGATAACCGCCGTGCCGGATATCCGCGTGCAGGCGCAAAAGATTGCGCGAGCTGTCACGGACAGAGTGGTATCGGACCGGCGGGTTTCGGCACACGGTTGATGTGAAGGAAAGAACACTCGCACAGCGCCAGGTCTTGAAGAGTTTGCGCTTGAGACTGCTCCTCTAACTTTTCAGATACTGAGGTTTGCCGCGGCTAACCTCTCTATTTCTCTCATCAGGCAGCCATCCGAATGTACCGGGCTTCCTCATTACGCGATAGAGCTAAGGGTTAGTGAGAGCCGTGGCTCAGCCAATAGCCGCTTCCATAGATCGCGACAGACAATGGGTTTTGAGCCTCATTATTCGGTTCGACAACGTGCGGCGATACGAATAGCTCACCGTGACGTCCATCCGTCCGCGAGTTGATGATTTACACAATTGCTAAATTATTTACATCACTTATGGAATATTGATGCAAAACGAGCTATTAAACCCTTAAAAATATGATTTCTATGAAAATTATTTGCGAGGCATCTATGGAAAAGCAGAAACTGGTACGATTCGAGACGGCTGACGCTCAGGCTGGCGGACAGCGCAGGCCTTTTGCCAAGGCCGTGCGGGCCGGTGATTTCGTCTATGTGTCTGGACAGGTGCCAACAGTCGATGGTGAAGTAGTAACTGGCGGCATTGTGGCTCAGACCGAGCAGGTTGTGGCCAATATCATGGATGTTCTGGCGCTTGCGGATTGTACACTTGCCGATGTCGTCAAGGTCAATGTCTGGCTGGATGATGCTCGGGATTTTTCGAGCTTCAACGCGGTCTTCCAGAAATATTTCATCGATCATCCACCGGCACGTTCAACCGTGCAGTCGCCCCTGATGGTCGATGCGAAGGTTGAAATGGATGTTATCGCCTATAAGCCACTGGTTTGATTGCCAATTTCCGATCCTGAGAGCGTATGACGATGACCTACCCCTGGCCTGACGAAGGCACCCCACTCGATGCGATCTCGACGCCGATGCCCGTGATCGACGAGGACCGACTTGCCGCAAATATTGCGCGGGCGCAGTCCTATCTTGATGGACATGGCATGGCTTTTCGCCCCCATATCAAGACGCATAAGATACCAGCCATTGCGAAGCAGCAGCTTCAGGCGGGCGCCATCGGCATCAATTGCCAGAAGGTCAGCGAGGCGGAAGTTTTCGCGGATGCCGGTTTCGACGACATCCTCATTACCTACAATATCCTCGGCGTGGCGAAACTCTCGCGGCTGAGGGCATTGAATGCGCGTATAGGGCAACTGAGCGTCGTCGCCGACAGCGCCGTGACGATTGCCGGCCTTGCCGGCACATTCGATGCGGAAAGACCGCTTTCCGTTCTTGTCGAATGCGATACCGGCGGAAAACGCTGCGGTGTGCAGACCCCGGACGCCGTGTTGCAGCTTGCAGAAAAGATCGTCGCGGCACCGGGCCTCGATTTCAAGGGCATTTTGACCTATCCGGCACCCGGTGGCGCTGAAAAGGTGGATAACTTCATTCGGAAAACCATGGCGTTGCTTGCGGAAAAGGGCATCGACTGCCCGGTTCGCTCCAGTGGCGGCTCACCGGATTTTTTCTCTGCTCACCTCGTTCCCTCCGCAACCGAATATCGGGCGGGCACCTATGTATATAATGACCGTTCGATGCTGCGTGCCGGACATTGCACCGCTGGCGACCTGGCAATGCATGTTCTTGCCACAGTGGTGTCGCGACCGACAGCTGATCGCGCTGTGCTCGATTGTGGCTCCAAGGCTTTGACCTCCGATCTGCTTGGGTTCAGCGATTACGGGCTGATTGAAGGGTATGAAGGCGCGAAAATCATGTCGCTTTCGGAAGAACATGCGGTGGTCGATTTGTCGGGCTGCACATCGGGCCGGCCGGAAATCGGTGAGCTGGTCAAGGTTGTGCCGAACCACACCTGCGTCATCACTAATCTTTTCGACAGGATGGTTTTCCATCGAAACGGTATCGTGACGCGGGTGGAAGACGTGGCAGCACGCGGCACCGTCTGGTAACATTACCCGGCTAATTAAATTGCAAAAAAATGCTGCTTAAAAGCGGGCATCGGCAACGAGAATGACAGTCATGCGCATATTCACGGCATCGCTTGCCACCGAAACCAACACGTTTTCACCCGTCCCGACGGACATGGACGCCTTTCGCGCGGCTTTTTACGCTGGGCCCGGCGAACATCCGGAAACGCCGACACTGTGCTCCTCACCGGTACCAATTCTGCGCCGACGCGGCAAAGCGGAAGGGTTTACGGTAATCGAGGGTACCTCCTGCTGGGCGGAACCGGCGGGGCTGATACAGCGCCAGACCTATGAAACGCTACGCGATACAATTCTTGCCGAGCTTGCCGCCGCCCTGCCGGTCGATGCGGTAATTCTTGGTCTCCATGGCGCCATGGTCGCGCAGGGTTATGACGATCCGGAAGGCGATTTCCTGTCGCATGTCCGCACGCTTGTTGGTCCCGACGTACTGATCGCGGCGGAATTCGATCCCCACAGCCATTTGACCCCTTTAAGGGTCCAAAATCTCGATATCATGGCGACGTTTCTGGAATTCCCGCATACGGATTTTGAGGAACGTGGTGAGCACGTCGTTGAACTGGCACTTCGCACCCTCCGCGGAGAGATCAGGCCGGTTATTTCCACTTTCGATTGCCGCATGATCACCATTTACCCCACCAGCCGCGAACCAATGCGTTCTTATGTTGACCGTTTGAAGGCTTTGGAGGGCAAGGACGGCGTGCTGTCTATTTCCGTCATTCACGGTTTCATGGCAGGCGATGTACCAGATATGGGCACGCGTATCGTCGTCGTGACAGATAATGACAGGGCAAAAGGTGACGCACTGGCCGAAAAACTCGGCCATGAGCTTTATGCCATGCGCAAGTTGACTGCCATGCCGATGCTCGACACGGAATCGGGTCTCGACAGGGTTCTCGCCATTCGTAGTGAGCATCCGGATATGCCGGTCGTGGTGTCGGATATATGGGATAATCCCGGTGGTGGCGTTGCGGGTGATGCCACCCATATTCTGCGGCGCATGGTGGAGCGCGGCATGGACAATATCGGTGTGGCAACGATCTGGGATCCGATTGCTGTGTCTTTCTGTCACGCGGCAGGCGAGGGGGCAGAGATTGATCTGCGTATTGGCGGCAAATCCAGTCCCGAAGGTGGCGAGCCGCTCGATTTCCGGATCAGGGTCATGCGCACTGCAGAAGCAGGGTGGCAGAGTTTCCGAAACAGCCGCGTCACGCTCGGCCGCGCCGCCGTCGTTCGACCGGTCGGAACGGAAATCGATATCATTCTCATTACCAGCCGCACGCAAACTTATGAGCCGGATATCTTTTCCAATCTCGGCATTGATTTTGCCAGGAAAGACGTGCTGCTGGTGAAGTCCACCAACCACTTCCATGCGGGTTTTGCGCCGGTCGCTTCCGAGATCGTTTATATCGCCGCGCCCACTTCCTATCCGACCGATCCGGCCACAACCGCCTATCGCAAGGCAAGCCTCCAGCTATGGCCACGGGTGGCCGATCCGCTGGGGTTGGACTGAGGCTGCGACGCTTCAAATATCTTGTAGCGTGATCAGAAAGAATATGCCTTCACCATGATCTGAATCGATGGTGAACGGCACGCTTTCCGTGATGAAAACGCTATCCAGCTTCTCCAGCCGGGCTGTGTCGTTGTTGACGGCGACCGTCAGAGGATCGAGCGCGAGGATCAGCCTTGTTCCCGTTGCCGCCTGCATCGAGCGGCTGCCGGATAGTCTTTGCACGCTGTGGGCGAAGGACGAGCGGCGGGTCATGACATTCAGGTCGACGATCGCGCCGTCCATCAGGGTCGCATCTACGGGAACATCGGCGGCAAAGGGCAGGGGGGTACTCTCCGTCGTCAGCGCCACCGGCTCATGACCCGAAATAGCAAGTTCAAGGCCGTTTCCCTCGATAATCGCAAGCGTGCGGTCTATGCCGGCGAAGCTGGAAAATGGTCCGTCCTGAGCAACGGTCGCCATGCTGACGCGCCAGTCGAATGCATCCACGGAAGCACCCGGCGGATGGATGGCGATTTCCACCGTAACGCCGCCGCCATTTTTCCACGGCATGGTTTTGTGTTCGGAAGCGCGTAATATTCTCATGTGATGTCCAGAATCGGGTCGTTAAGGGCGCGGGGGCGGAAGTTTATGATCCGCGATCATTCTCGATGCGTCGCTCAATCGTTTTTTGGACCGCCTTTAAATCGGATGGCCGGCCGGCAACCTTTTCGATCGCGGCAATGGCAAGGTCACTGGCGACATAGTCAGATTTATGCCCGAGATTGTGCACGACGATCAAAGTGGAGCCGCGAATATCTCTGGCGAGATGACGGGAATGCACCTCTGGCGAGACGATCGTGTCCGTATCACCGGTTATGATGACGGTTGGTGCCGTGATGCGCCGATACTCCGAGGAAGCTCCACGCGCCCATTCATTGAGAGCCGCGACCTCCTGCGCATTGTGCCGAAAGGCCCTGGGCCGCAGGGCCGCCACGGAATGCGTTGCTTCCACATAACCGGCGGGTCTGGAATTGGGTGCAAAAACACCGCGCGTTGCCTGATCCAATGCCAGGAGGCCGGCGGGCGGAGCAATGAAGGTGCTGAACAGCGGACCGGTGAAGGGCGCATTTGCCGCTGTGTAATACCAGGCGATGCCACCCTCCCATGGATAGACAGCGGGAGAAAGGAATACGAGGCCCGCGACCATTTCCGGATGACGGACCGCAAGCGATGCCGCGATGGCGCCGCCAAAGGAATGTCCGACGATAATCGCTCTCGGGACGCCTCGCTTTTTCATAAGCTGGGCAATGGCGTCCGCCTGTCCATCCGGGAGAATATTTGCCTTGCCGCCGATATCCGAATTGCCGTGCCCTGGCCTGTCGACAAATAGCAGTTTTGCACGGCCTCTCAGCTTTTCGAGAAACGAAAACATCGGATCATAGAGACTGGCGCTTGCGCCGTGAATGAAGAGGATCGGCGGAAGCTCGGCGCTTTTTCCCGGCTCGACCAAGATGCTGTTCAGCTTGTAGCCGCCCACATCGATCCGCACGGGAACATTTTGCTGCTTTTCGGACGCCACGGCATTCGTAGCGGAAACCGGAAGAAGTGCCCCGAGCAGGAGGGTAAATGCAAGCGGAAGGAACCTGTACGCCATTCTTTGATCTACCATGTCCTTCATGCCTGCCTAACGGTTAGCGCGGCTTTCAAACGAGCATACAGTCGGTCGGTTAAAAACAGCAACGTAAGAAAGCCGCAGACAGACCAGAAGTTCCACCGGCCGCCGACAGCGGCGTCGAAACTGATGCGGCACCGCTGTCGGCACTGTACGATGGGTGGATCGCGGCTCTCTTCCCGGATCAGATAAACGGCGCAGCCTGAAGACTGCGCCGAGTTTTTTCTTTAGTTACCGAGAATGCCGGGCAGTCGCAGGCCCTGCTCTTTTGCGCATTCCACGGCGATTTCGTAACCGGCATCGGCATGGCGCATAACGCCGGTTGCCGGGTCGTTCCACAGCACGCGCTCTATGCGGCGGGCCGCGTCATCGGTGCCGTCGCAGCAGATGACCATGCCGGAATGCTGGGAAAAGCCCATACCGACACCGCCGCCGTGGTGCAGGGAAACCCATGTCGCGCCGGATGCGGTATTGAGCAGCGCGTTCAGCAGCGGCCAGTCGGATACGGCATCCGAACCGTCCTGCATGGCTTCGGTCTCGCGGTTCGGCGAGGCGACGGAGCCGCTGTCGAGGTGGTCGCGGCCGATGACGATCGGAGCGCTGAGCTCGCCGTTCTTGACCATTTCGTTGAAAGCAAGACCGAGACGATGGCGATCACCAAGGCCAACCCAGCAGATACGCGCCGGCAGGCCCTGGAAGGCGATGCGCTCGGCGGCCATATCAAGCCAATTGTGCAGGTGCTTGTTGTCGGGCAGCAGTTCCTTCACCTTTGCGTCGGTCTTGCGGATGTCTTCCGGATCACCCGATAGTGCCGCCCAGCGGAACGGGCCGACGCCGCGGCAAAACAGCGGGCGGATATAGGCCGGAACGAAGCCCGGGAAGGCGAAAGCGTTTTCCAGCCCTTCTTCTTTTGCCACCTGGCGGATGTTGTTGCCGTAGTCGAAAGTCGGAATGCCCATGTCCTGGAAGGCAATCATCGCTTCGACATGTTCGCGCATCGAGGCACGGGCAGCTTTTTCGACGGCTTTCGGGTCGCTCTCGCGCTTTTCCTTCCACTTGGCCATCGTCCAGCCCTTCGGCAGATAGCCGTTGATCGGGTCGTGCGCCGAGGTCTGGTCGGTTACCATGTCTGGACGGATGCCGCGGCGGACCATTTCCGGCAGGATTTCAGCGGTGTTGCCGAGCAGGCCGACGGACTTCGCCTCACCGGCGGCGGTCCAGCGCTCAATCATCTCCATCGCCTCATCAAGAGTTTCGGCGCGGGCATCGACGTAGCGGGTGCGCAGACGGAAATCGATCGAATCGGGATTGCATTCAATAGCAAGGCAGCAGGCACCGGCCATCACGGCGGCAAGTGGCTGGGCGCCGCCCATGCCGCCAAGGCCGCCGGTCAGAACCCATTTGCCTGTGAGATCGCCGTTATAGTGCTGGCGACCGGCCTCCACGAAGGTTTCGTAGGTGCCCTGCACGATGCCCTGGCTGCCGATATAGATCCACGAACCGGCGGTCATCTGGCCGTACATGGCAAGACCCTTTTTATCCAGCTCGTTGAAATGATCCCATGTCGCCCAGTGCGGCACGAGGTTGGAGTTGGCAATCAGCACGCGCGGCGCATCCTTGTGGGTGCGGAACACGCCGACCGGTTTACCGGACTGGACCATCAGCGTTTCGTCTTCGTTGAGGTCGCGCAGGGTCGCGACGATCTTATCGAAATCCGCCCAGGTGCGGGCGGCACGGCCGATGCCACCATAAACCACCAGCTCGTGCGGGTTCTCGGCCACTTCAGGATCGAGATTGTTCATCAGCATGCGCAGCGGCGCTTCTGTCATCCACGATTTCGCGGTCAGCTCGGTTCCACGCGCAGCGCGGACGTCGCGGATATTGTGACGAGGATTGGTCATTTGGTTCCCCTTTTGGTGTGTGCGAGTGTCAGCGCAGTCGTTTCGATGCGCGTGAGAATGTCTTTCAGGTGGATACGAAGCTTGGTGGCCTTGGCGTCGTCATAGGCAAACGGCAGTGCCTCTGTCGTTAGATGGGTGGATTGCGCCAGTTCCATCTGGATGGCGTGCACGCCGGTTTCGGGCTTTCCGTAGTGGCGTGTCGTCCAGCCACCCTTGAAGCGACCGTTGAGAATGCTGGTGTAACCTTCTGCCGCAGCGGTCGATTCGACCGCCATTGTCTCGATGGCTGGGTCGCAGGTCCTGCCCATATCCGTACCGATGTTGAAATCCGGCAGCTTGCCTTCGAACAGGAACGGGATATGCGAGCGGATCGAATGGCAATCATAGAGAATGGCGATGCCGTGAATGGCCTTAACCCGCTCGATTTCCGCGGCAAGGGCTGCGTGATAGGGTGCATGAAACGTTTCCAGCCGAGAGACTATGTCGTCCTGATTCGGTTCCTGCCCCTCATTCCAGATCGATTTGCCGTCGAAATCGGTTTCCGGAACAAGGCCTGTGGTGTTTTGTCCTGGATAGAGGCTAACGCCTTCAGGATCGCGGTTGGCATCGATCACATAACGATGAAAGGTGGCGCGAACCGTCGTCGCGTTGGGGAGCAGATCCGCGTAGAGACCGTGAATATGCCAGTCGGTGTCGGCAAGCATCTTGCCGTTGTCGTTCAAGCGTTGCCAAATCGCTGCCGGAACATCGGTGCCGGTGTGGGGCAGGCCGAGAATGACGGGCGATGTGCCTTCTTTAATATCGAAGACGCGCATCTTACGCCTCCAGCTTCGGAAGAATGCCGTCGGAAATCACGGACACAAGAGCGCCGGTAGCAATAAGGTCGGATGCCGCCTTCAGATCCGGCGCCATATAACGGTCCTCTTCCAATGAAGGGATCGCCTGACGCAGCACGGCGATTGCCTTTTGCAGCTCCGGGCTGGTTTTCAATGGCCCACGCAGCTCAACGCCCTGAACCGCCGAAAGCGCCTCGATGCCGAGGATGGCGAAAAGGTTCTCCGTCATCGGTAGCAGGCGGCGCGCGCCGTGGCAGGCCATGGATACATGGTCTTCCTGATTGGCTGAGGTTGGCGTCGAATCGACCGAAGCCGGATGAGCCATCTGCTTGTTCTCGCTCATCAGCGCAGCGGAGGTGACTTCGGCAATCATCAGGCCGGAATTCAGCCCCGGTTTTTTCGATAAAAATGCCGGAAGGCCATAGGATAGAGCCGGATCGACAAGCAGCGCCACGCGGCGTTGCGCGATCGCGCCGATTTCGCAGATGGCAAGCGCCGTCTGGTCGGCGGCAAATGCCACCGGTTCAGCGTGGAAGTTGCCCCCGGATACGACGGAATTGTCGGAAAGCACCAGCGGATTGTCCGTCACGGCATTGGCTTCGATTTCAAGCGTGCGGGCTACCTGTCGCAGAAGATCGAGGCAGGCGCCGTCCACCTGCGGCTGGCAGCGGATGCAATAGGGATCCTGAACGCGCTCGTCGCCTTCGATGTGGCTGACACGGATTTCGGATCCTTCCAGCAGGTTGCGCAGCGCAGCCCCCGCATCGATCTGGCCCTTGTGGCCGCGCAATGTGTGAATATCGGGATGGAAGGGAGCCGAAGAACCCATGGCGGCATCGGTGGAAAGCGCACCTGTTATCAGCGCTGCCTGTGCCGCGCGGTGAGCGCGGAAAAGACCGGCAAGCGCCAGCGCAGTCGAGGTTTGCGTGCCGTTGATCAGCGCCAACCCTTCCTTGGCGGCGAGCACGACCGGGGTCAGCCCGGCTCTAGTGAGAGCTTCGCCGGCGGGCAGAAGCGTACCTTCATAGAAAGCCTCGCCTTCGCCCATCATCACGGCGGCCATATGGGCAAGCGGTGCGAGATCGCCCGACGCTCCGACCGAACCCTTTTCCGGAATGGAAGGGATGACACCCTTTTCCAGCATGTCCTCAATCAGCCGCACCAGTTCCAGCCGCACGCCGGAGGCGCCGCGACCAAGCGAAATCAGCTTCAGCGCCATGATCAGGCGCACGACATTTTCCGGAAGCGCCGCACCGACGCCGCAGCAATGTGACAGGATGAGGTTACGCTGCAGCGTCGCAACATCGGCTGCGTCGATCTTGATCGAGGCGAGTTTGCCGAAACCGGTATTGATGCCATAGACCGGAGCGTTGCCGGCGGCGATCTCGGCGATGCGGGCCGCTGCTTTTTTTATGCCGGCATCGAACGAACGGTCGAGTTTCGCTGTGCCGTTATCCCAGTAGATTGCGGCAAGTTCAGCAAGGGTCACATTGCCGGGGTGAAGCGTGATAGTCATGTAGAAACCTTCTGTCCCTTGAAAATGCGGGCGTGGAGCGGGTTGAAGCCGATGCGGTAGACAAGTTCAGCCGGGCGTTCGATATCCCAGATGGTGAAATCAGCGGATTTTCCTGCTTCCAGCGTGCCGGTTTCCGCAAGCAGGCCGAGCGCCTTTGCGGCATTACGCGTGGTCGCCGTCAGGCATTCCTCCACCGTCATGCGAAAAAGCGTGGCACCCATGTTCATGGTCAGCAACAGGGAAGTCAGTGGTGAGGTGCCAGGATTGCAATCGGTAGCCAGCGCGATGTCAGCGCCTGCATCGCGCAGGGCCTGAACCGGGGGCAGCTGTTTTTCGCGGAGCGCGTAAAAGGCCCCGGGCAGAAGCACGGCCACCGTTCCCGCTTTAGCCAATGCTTTTGCACCGGCCTCATCAAGATATTCCAGATGATCGGCGGAAAGCGCACCATAGGACGCGGCAAGCTCCGTACCGCCGAGGTTGGAAAGCTGTTCGGCATGCAGCTTGACGGGAAGACCGTACTGTTTTGCCGCTTCGAAAACCCGGGTCATTTCCTCAACGGAAAAGGCGATGCCTTCGCAAAAACCGTCAACCGCATCCGCCAGTCCTTCCGCATTGGCTTTTTCCAGCCCCGGCAGAACCACGTCCATAATGTAGTCGGCGTTACGGCCCTTATATTCGGCCGGTGTCGCATGCGCGGCCAAGTAGCTGGTGACGATTCTAACGGGCCGTAACGTCTCAAGTTTGCGAGCGACGCGCAGCATTTTCAGTTCGGTTTCGATATCAAGACCGTAACCGGATTTTATTTCGAGAGTCGAGACACCCTCCGCCAGAAGCGTATCCAGACGGGGCAATGCCTGTGCCACCAAAGCCTCTTCCGAGAGGGCGCGCGTGTCGCGTACCGAAGAAACGATACCACCGCCCGCTTTGGCGATCTCCTCATAGGTCGCGCCATTGAGGCGCATTTCGAATTCCATGGCGCGGTTGCCGCCGAAGACCAGATGTGTGTGGCAGTCTATCAGGGCCGGGGTGATCCAGCGTCTCTCACAATCGGTTATCTCGTCGGCCGTTGCCAGGTCGGCGGGCAGATCGCTTTCAGCGCCGGCAAAGACGATGCGGTCGTTGCGTATGGCAATGGCTGCATTTTCGATAGCGCCGATGCCTTCCATGGTAGGATCAAACGTCGCCAGCCGGGCATTGCGCCACAATGCGGTAGTGTCACCCGTCGTCATTCCCTTTGTATATTTGTTCCCTGGCATTTGCTTTTCGCCTTTCTTTTATGTGCCAAATGTATATACATAATAATCACGTTGGCAAGCCGCAATTTCGTATGCGATGTCGCCTTGTCAGAAGAGATCAAGAGGAGAGGGTGGCATGACGGTAATTCACGCGGGCGCAGCACTTCTGGCCGATGGGTGGGTGCAAGATGTTCGCATCCACTGCAGGGGCGGTGCTGTTTCATCCGTCGAAACCGGTGTTTCTCCACAGCCGCAGGATGAACGGCATGCCGTTATCGTGCCAGCCATGCCCAATCTCCACAGCCATGCCTTTCAGCGGGCCATGGCAGGGCTTGCTGAAATTCGCGGACCTGCCGATGACAGCTTCTGGAGCTGGCGCACGGTCATGTACAAATTCGCGCTGTCAATGACACCGGATCATGTCGAGGCGGTTGCTGCCCAGCTTTATATGGAAATGCTGGAAGCCGGTTTTGGACGGGTCGGTGAATTTCATTACCTGCATAACGATATGGATGGTTCGCATTACGGCAATATCGCCGAAATGGCCGAACGTATCGGTGCCGCCGCCTCGCAAACGGGGATCGGCCTGACTTTGCTGCCGGTATTTTATGCGCATTCCGGTTTCGGCGGTCAGCCGCCGATCGACGGTCAGAAACGTTTCATCCATTCGCTCGACAGTTACGAAAGGCTCATGCAGGGCGCCCAAGCCGTGGTGAATGGGCTTCCGGGTGCAACGCTCGGCATTGCGCCACACAGTCTCCGTGCCGTAACTGGTGAAGAACTGGCGGCGATCGAACCGCTGGCGAAAGGCGGCCCGATCCACATTCATGTGGCGGAGCAGGTCAAGGAAATCGAGGACTCGCTCGCCTTTTCAGGTGCGCGGCCGGTGGAGTGGCTTTTGCAGAATGCGCCGGTCGATGATCGCTGGTGCCTTATCCATGCGACGCATATGACAGAAGCCGAAACCCGCCGCATGGCAAAAAGCGGTGCCGTTGCCGGCCTTTGCCCCATCACCGAGGCCAATCTTGGCGACGGCATCTTCCCCGCTCCCGGTTTCATCGCGGAAGGCGGCCAT
This sequence comes from Rhizobium sp. TBD182, assembly GCF_001950375.1. Taxonomy (NCBI): domain Bacteria; kingdom Pseudomonadati; phylum Pseudomonadota; class Alphaproteobacteria; order Hyphomicrobiales; family Rhizobiaceae; genus Rhizobium; species Rhizobium sp. TBD182. The sequence goes on from NZ_BDLN01000002.1 coordinate 782,247, forward strand.
TACGGTGTCGGTTCGGATTCCAACATTTTGATCTCCGTGCCGGAAGAATTGCGGATGCTCGAATATTCGCAGCGCCTGTCGCTTCGGGCGCGCAATGTCATCGCCGATGCCGGCCGTTCCACTGGCGAGAAACTGTTCCAGCAGGCGCTTCAAGGCGGTGGCAGGGCGCTGGATTCAAAAAATCAGATAGAAGCGGGAAAAAGCGCTGATTTTGTCGCGCTTGATTGCTCGGCCGTTCCCCATCTTCCGGCATCCCAGATTCTCGACCAGTGGATGTTCGCGAGTAGCGCCCACGTCGATACCGTCTGGGTGCGCGGTAAAAAACTGGTGCAAGCGGGCCGGCACGTCCATCGCCATGAAATATCGGATCGCTTCAACAAGGTCATGGCCGAACTTGTCGATAGCTGATATGCGCTCGATAGGAACGACATCGAGCCGTTGGAAGGCATTGCGGACGTGACGAAAGCATCGGCCGGGCAAACCCTGCACCAGCGAATCCTCGGTGATATAGAGGGCCGGATCGTATCGGGCGAATGGCCGCCGGGTCACCGGTTGCCTTTCGAGGTTGATCTCGCCGCCCACTACGATTGCTCCCGCATGACCGTCAACAAGGTCATGGGCCAGCTTGTGAAGGCCGGCTTGATCGAGCGCCGCAAGAAATCCGGCAGTTTCGTCCGCCAGCCGCAGATCCAGTCCGCGGTTCTCGAAATCCACGATATCAGGGCGGAAGTCGAATCCCTTGGCCTGGAATATGGCTTCAAGGTCCTTAAGCGCACACAGCGTGTCGCGAAGCGTGAGGATCGGACAAGTCTCGATATTGCCATTGGTACATCGCTGCTCGATATCGTCTGCATTCATTTTGCGGGCACGCGGGAATTCTGTATCGAGCAGCGTCTCGTCAATCTGGCAACCGTTCCCGATGCCGCTGAAATCGACTTCACGGAGATTGCACCCGGACCCTGGCTTCTCGGCCATGTTCCCTGGAGCAATGCCGAACACCGCATCAGTGCCGAAACGCCCTCGAAAGATGTGGCACGCCTGTTGGGTATCTCCGACAGGCAGGCCTGCCTTGTCGTGGAGCGGCGCACATGGAGCAATTCGGGTGCCGTCACCTATGTACGCTTCACCTATCCCGGCAATGCACACGCTCTGGTCGCCCGTTTCAGCCCGTCTTCCGAATAAGACTGGGAAGGGCGCAATGCCTGCAATACCCAAGAGAGCGCCCTCGTCGTGGTAGGGAAAAGCCATAGCTCCCGTCATGCAGCTCCGAAACGTTAAAATCTGTTAGTTTGTATGACTAATTTCAAACTCTCCTTTAAAATCAATGCTTTGAATGTTTTTTTTAGAATTTGTATTTTGGTGTGTTGACTTGTTTGTG
>NZ_BDLN01000003.1:0-3032 GCF_001950375.1 Rhizobium sp. TBD182
AACATGATTTCTTTAGAACGAAAGACTTCGTCGCCAGCAGCGCCGCCGCCCTCGTTCAGTGAGCGGACTTATAGAGAGCAGCTTGCGCCTACGTCAATGGGCAAAAAAGAAAATCCTTGGAAAAAAAACGGGCGCCAAAATTCCGTAAAATAATCAACACTTTGGCGGCGTCGACGTCGTCTGGACAGATATTTCCAGAATTACGATTGCATTTTTAGTAGTCCGCTTTCACCATACAGAGGCTTACGCCTGCTCAAATTGTCGAATAGAGCTTAATACGGCGGTGGTTGGGTTGCGCCACGAGTGCAAGCTTGATCGCCGAAACATTTCGAGTGAGTGCTATCCTTGAGGATAGCCAATTCCAAACAGCAGAATGGAAATGCTCGAAATGTCTGATGCTTCTTGGGTAGATTAGTTTCCTCTCGTCTTTTTCCCGGCCAAGATCATAGTGCTCGGCATAGGCATGTATTATGCGATCAAGTGGCATCACGATCAGGCGAAGAAAGATAGCGAGACCAAAGGGCACTGAGCGTGCCCCCTGCTGTCCGTCGCTCAAGCCCGCATTGCGTTGCTGGCTGAAGGCGACGAGAGCGGCAAGCAGTTGCAGCGCCTCCCCGGCGAATTATCAGCCTCATAACTGTCGCGGAACAACGGGCGAACTATGTGAGAACATCCGCGCCAATTGCTCTACATTAGATTTTTCCCAATGAGAGCATTGGCTTACCTCTATCAAAAGCCGCTCCAGATAGCTGGAAGCGGCATGCTTGATGAAATAAATAGAATACGAGTAGCCAATATTCGGGAAAGTATTTGAGCTAGAAAAACGGTGCTCGTTCCCATGAAACGTGGAGATCAATCGAGACTTTCACTCAATTTGTCAATTAGCTCTCATGGATATGCTTAATCTGTAAGCCTCAGCCCATGGCGTCAACGACAGTGCGCCAGCCGTTCGGTGCTCCTTTCCGATTGGGTCCCAGGTCGCTATCGCCTCGTAGAGCGGAGGTCGATCCAGATTTTAAGCGTCAAAACACCTGTTTGGAGGTATACCCAGATAGATTATCAGCCCAAAAAGTGTCATGCCCGGGGTGTCACAAGCGTGAGGAGCCCCACAGCTCATGTGGGAGCTTACGGCATAGTAAATGAGATACGCAATCGATCCAGAACCCGCTATTATTCCTTCACAGCAAGACGCACGCCCGTCCTGCCGCTCACTTCGGCACTGTGGGGAGCGCGTTCGCGTCAGGACAGGCTGGATCACCGCGTACCATATTCCGTTGCAGTGGACGCCTGTTCTCGGGGCTTGCCGAGCCATATCCACTTCCCACTACGGTCAAGATAGCACGAGGGCCGCGCGTACAATGGTGTGACGGGTTGCCCAACCGCCTTCTGGACACGCTTCCCGTCAGACTGGATCGAACATCTCCCTGAATTCCGGATCGGCAAAGTATGCAAGCTTTTCAGCGAAAACTGGTCGTTGCCCGGCCAGGAACAGCAACTGTCCGTGCGCCGGCAGATTGCGCACCTCATCAGGGCGCGGCGGCTCGCATCATGTTCTTGAATGCGTCCCGAGAAAGTCGCAACCGGTTCATGGAGCGCCCTGCCCGCTGTCGCCACCCACTCCCGTGCCCGGCAGTCCTTGTCCGATCAGATCGTCAAACAGCGCCTTGTCATTGTCGCGCGTCAGAAAGCCCGGCAGTTCGCGGCGCAGCCAGTCATCGAGCTGTTGCTTAAACTCCTGATCATTCGCGGTCTCCAGGTGATGCAGAACGAGCGAGCCGATCAGGACCTTGCGGCGCATATCTTTGTTGCGCTCGGTTTTCGAGAGACGGGCCTTGAGGGCGGAACGTTGCGCATCCAGTTCAGCCAGGCGCTGTTCGATTGTTTTCCTTGCCACGATTGTTCCTTTCGATTGCAGTCGCACCGGAACTGCCGCTGTTGACCGCGGCTTTGCTCCTGGAAGACAGACCAGTTTCTATGAGGAGATCGACATAGCGATTGCGAGAGTAGGTTGGACCTTATGGTTCATGAGGCTGTAGTCGCCGTCACCTGAGCACAGGAGACTTTGTGCTAACCCGTGAATCTCAGTCGCTGGAATTTGCGGCTTGTCCTGCGGTCTGTTCGAGCTTTTCGATGTGCTCGCGGCAGAGCGTCTCAACCAGCTTATGAAGTTCCCCGGTCCGCTCCTGAAGCCAGGTGAGCGCCTCTTCGGAAACCTCGAAACGCTTCGAATAGCGTGCCTTGACGTAGGCCTCATTGAGGATGTTGTACCATGTGGTAAATCGCTGACGATCGCGCGGCCAGATGGCGATCAAACGGTGATCACGCCCTTCGGAAAGTCCACGCAGGAATTTGAGATTGTGCGACGCAGGGGAATAGTTTGTCAGTGTCAGGAGGTAGCAGTTGTAGGCGGTCTCCACTGCCTGATGGAGCGTAAAGGCTGCTAGATTGAGGTATCCTGACTTCAGGTAAAAACCGACGCCTTCGAGAAATCCCGCTGCATTTTTGAACTGCTTTTCAAAATGCTCCTCTGCCACCCTTAGTGCATCGGCAGGTCTGAGCGGTTTCGGTTCAGCCAGCGGCCTATCGTCGAATTCGTAAAGCACGATGCCTTCACGTGCGAGATCGACAAAGAAGGGTTGGCCATCATTCAAAAAGTTGCTGATCTCGCGGGCGCCATGCACGATAAGGCCGACGGGTGTCTCGATCTCCTTGTCCCACATCAGCCGGTCTGTTGTCTTGTCCCAGTATTTGGGATCGGCAAGTTCCTTGTTGCTGACGATGACGAGAATGTCGAAATCCGAGCGGTAGCCTTTCGACGTATGCGGCTCATCCACCCAGGTGCCGCGCGCATAAGAACCGAACAGAATGATTTTGAAAATCCGCCCGTCTTTCTTGGCGTCAGACTTCGAGCGCTCCACCAGATCAGCAAACTCTTCCTGGATAATTCCGACGACGCGCGAGCTCGCGTTGCTTTCGTTCCGGCAAATGTTCAAGGCTGGTCTTCATGTCTGCTCCGTTTCTGGACGGTATCC
>NZ_BDLN01000003.1:3042-55614 GCF_001950375.1 Rhizobium sp. TBD182
CTTTGAAACTCCGATTTTTGGCAGCCGCCAATCAAATGCCTGTCTCCTGCACGCAAATTCTTCCGGCGGGTTGCCTGCGCGCGCTCCTCTATGTCGAGCCGCGCCTGCAATGTCTTCCTCCACTCCTCCCTTCTCCCTGATCCGTCGTGCGATCAGCCTGCACCTATCGCCCTCCCCTGATTGACGCGATTGTGTCCCTATTCAAACACGAGCAATTGCCACTTGGCGACTACTACTTTTAGTAGTCGAAATGCCCGTTCGTTGTTGCTAGCCTCGCCACCGGTAAACAGACAAGGGCGCACTTACGACTTGCGGCGCGTTTGAGCGTTTGGTCTCCCCGTTTGCGTATCGGAGATTTCGTTTGGCGATTTATCATCTCAGCACCAAACCTGTCTCGCGGTCATCCGGCCGCAGCGCTGTCGCATCCGCCGCCTACCGTTGTGCTGTTCTTCTCGTCAATCAACGCGATGGCCTTGTGCATGACTTCACCCGCAAAGAGGGTGTCGAGCATAGTGAGATCATGCTGCCGCAAGGCGTGTCTGCCGACTGGGCTTTGGATCGCTCGAAATTGTGGAATGCTGCCGAGTTTGCAGAAAAGCGAAAAGATGCCCGCGTCGCCCGCGAATTCGAAATCGCGCTTCCGCATGAGCTTTCGACAGAGGGGCGACTGAAGGCTGCACAAGCCTTTGCCCAGGATCTGGCAAACCGCTATGGCGCGGCCGTGGATTTTGCAATCCATTCGCGGAGTGAGCATGGTGATATCAGGAACTACCATGCGCATGTGCTGATGACGACGCGACAGGTTGGCAAAGCCGGCCTTGGCGATAAAACTGTTCTCGAGCACAAGAACGCACGGCTGTTGGCAAATGGCATGGCGACGACCGACATGCAGCTTCGCGATATCCGGCAATCATGGGAAGGCATCGCCAACCGTCAGCTTCAACGCGAAGGTCTGGATGTTCGCATCGATCATCGCTCGCATATTGAGCGCGGTCTTGAGTTGTCGCCGACCGGGCATATGGGCGTGCACGCGTCGCAGATGCAGCAACAAGGAATGGCCGTCGAGCGCGGGCGACTGGATGACGAGGCAGCACGGCAAAATGCCGAACTGATCCGCCAAAAACCGGAACAGGTTTTGACGCTGATCAGCCATGAGAAGAGCGTGTTCGATCGCCACGATATTGCCAAAACCTTGCATCGCTACATCAATGATGACGCCCAAACATTCCAGAACGCCTTTGCGGCTGTCATGGCATCACCAGCGCTCGTGGAACTTCAGCCTGAGCGCATCGATGCCGAGACAGGCGAAGTGTCCAATGCGCGCTATTCGACGCAGGACATGATCGACCTGGAACTTGGCATGGCGCGATCGGCGAACCGGTTGCATCAGGCGCAGTCCCATGGCGTCGATCCTCACCATGTCGATCGAGCCATGGAGAGGCAGGATAACGCCATTCGCAAAAGCTCCAGCGGACCGTCGGCTGCGCGCGATCCGTCAGCGGGATTGTCGGACGAACAGCGTCAGGCGATCGCGCATATTACAGGTCCAGAACGCATCGCCGCTGTGGTCGGGTTTGCCGGTGCTGGAAAGTCCACCATGCTGGCAGCCGCTAGCGAGGCGTGGGAGGCGCAAGGCTATCAGGTCCATGGTGCGGCACTTGCCGGAAAGGCAGCCGAGGGTCTTGAGGAAAGTTCCGGCATAGAGAGCCGCACGCTTGCGTCATGGTCTTACAGTTGGGACCATGGCCGGGGTATGATCGGTCGCGGTGACGTGTTCGTCATTGACGAGGCCGGCATGGTCGGGAGCCGGCAGCTTGCCCGCTTTATCGGAGAAGCGGAAGAGCGCGGCGCAAAGATCGTTCTCGTCGGCGACCATGAGCAGCTCCAGGCGATCGGGGCCGGCGCACCCTTCAGGGCGATTGCCGAGCAGATCGGCCATGTCGAACTTTCAAATATTCGCCGCCAGCGCCATGATTGGCAGAGGCAAGCATCGGTTGCCTTTGCGACCCACAAGACGGCCGAGGGCCTCGCCGCCTACCGGGATCACGGCGACATCCACTTTGCGGAAAGCCGCGACGCGGCGATGGCGCAGATCGTGCGTGATTATCTTGCCGACAGTGAGAAGCGTGCCGATGGCACCCGGGTTGCCATGGCGCATCGCCGCGCTGATGTGCGCGCCCTCAATGCCGCCATTCGTTCTGAACTTCAAAACAGACAAATGCTCGAACCCGGCCAAGAGTTGAGCGACGGTGTTGACCGTGGGGATGGTGAGGCCGGTCGCGAACTCACCTTCCAGACCAATAACGGCAAACGCGCCTTCGCCGCCGGTGACCGGATCATCTTCCTTGAAAACAACCGCGACCTCGGTCTCAAAAACGGCATGCTTGGCACAATCGAGCATGTGGATCCGGGCAAGATCATCGCCCGGCTCGATGGTCGAGGTGGCGACAGTGTCAGCATTCCGACAGACAGCTATCAGGCGATCGACCACGGCTATGCGACGACGATCCATAAAAACCAGGGAGCGACGGTCGATCGCGCTTTTGTGCTGGCGTCCAGCACCATGGACCGGCATCTGACCTATGTTGCCATGACAAGGCATCGCGACGGCGTGCAGCTCTATGCCGACATCAAGGAGTTCACCAATGCGGGCCGACTGGTTGATCACGGCATCGCGCCCTACGGGCATAATCGCCAGGCGCGAGAAAACTATTTTGTGACCCTGGAGAATGACAAGGGCGATCAGCGCACGGTGTGGGGCGTCGATCTCAAGCGGGCCATGCGAGATGCATCGCCAAAGATCGGGGACAGGATTTCCCTGCAGCATGAAGGCGCCACGCCTGTCACGCTTCCGGATGGCACCCAGGCCGAGCGCAATGCGTGGCGTGTCGTCAAGGGTGACGCGTTGGCGTACGAGCAGCTGACAAACCGCCTGTCGCGTTCCGGCGCGAAGGAAACCACCCTGGATTACATCAGCGACTTTGCCGAGCGGCGCGGGATCGCAAGCGACCCGGGGATCGCAAGCGACCCATGGATCTTAAGCGACCAACGGATCGGGCAAGAGTTTGGGGTGAGAAGCGAGATTGAACTTGCTTCCGCCAAAGATGGGCGTCAAGAGGTCTTGTCCCGTGCGGCCCATCTGCAACGGGAGCAGCAGGGCCGGCCATCAGAACGTCAGCAGGTTTACGAGGAACGTGCCGGCGATCTGGCCGGCCCTGTTCACCGCGAAGATCAGCCCAGGGCTGAGAACAACAAAGGCTATCGCCGCATCCGGTGGTCCGAGCTCATGTCGCAAGACGGCACCGTCCCTGCCCCCACAGAAACTGTAGTCCAACAATCGCTGATCGAAACAGGTAAGTCAGCTCCACTAGTGCCAGCGGTCACGCGTCACGACCGCAGCATCGAAGAGGTGGCCCGCGAAAGGGCGATGTCCGTCATCGAGCAGAGATTCGATACGGTGGAATCTCTCGCGCGGCACGTGTTCCGTGATCCGGTCGAGGTCACGGCGAGACTGCGCACCGCGATGACCGAGAAGGAAGGCAATGGAAAAATCATGGCAAAGGCCATGGCCGAGCAGCCCGAGCGGTTCGGGGAGCTACGCGGCAAGTCGGGTCTGTTCGGAAATAACAAGGAGCGGAAAGAGGCGCTGCAATATGCCAGGTCTCTCTCTGCCCATATCGGCTATGTCTCCGAGGCATGGGAGCGGCGGCTTGGCGAAGAGCGCGCGAGCGAGCAATGGCAGCGCGAACAGCGTGATGTGATCGAGGTACCTAACCTCACGCCGCCCAGCGCCGAGATGATTGCCAAGGTGGAAAAGACGCCGGTCGAGAAGCGGGACAAAATTATCGCAGAGCTGCGATCGTCAGCTGAGGGCCGAGCCGCGCTCGATGAGGCCACGCTGGTAGCCGAAGCGCTCACGCGGCGGTTTGGTAGTTCCGATCCCCGAAGGTTCGCCGAAGAACTCGAGGCACGGCCGGAGCTCACAAAGCAGGCCGAGCAGATCAACACGATCGCCCGCATGGTGCATCGTACACGCCATGCCGAGCTCAACCATGACCATGCGCTGAAACGGCAGCTTAACCGGTCTAAGGGGCTTGGATTGAGCCGATAGTGCGTGCCGACGACAACATTGGCGTCCTTTAATCGGTCACCCCAAAAGTGCGCCACGCTTCCAGATTTCCTAGGCGTCCCGATGCACCTATCACCGTTCAGCGCTCGAGACGGCTTCCCTCAGCAGTTCATCAGGACTGAATCAAACAAGCCGAGCTGTCCGGCGAAACGGGGTACACTCCAGCCTGCCTACAGAGGGCCCCCACGAAATTGGGTCACACGAAGCCCAAGTAGCCCAGCGGCCTGCGCCCTGCCCGCCATCCTCGAAGTTAACGAGGATATCCGCATGGGCGGCCAGGTGGTGACGGGGATAGGCTTCCTTGGCGCAGGACTGATCATGCGCACCGGCCTCAACATTCGCGGGTTGAGCACGTCGGCGACAATATGGGCTACGGGAGCGATCGGCGTCCTTGCGGGTTATGGAGAAATTTTCGAGGCTGCTGAGGCAACGCTTCTGATCTTGCTGATCAACATAACCTCCCCCAGAGTTGTTCGGCTCATCGAGCGCTTTGTTCCACAACACCCAGTCGAGTCACAACGTCGTAGGGTTGAGGTCCGCACGACCACGGAAAGCGAAACCGAGGTCCGGTCGAGTTTGATGAGCCAAACGCGTGACCATCAACTAGCAGTCACATCACTCGCACCGCGCGTCAATTCACTGGATAGGACCATCACCATTGATGTCACTATTTCAGGTGACGACGTTAACGACGAAGTCATGAGCGTTCTTGCGCAATCTCTTAGCTTGTCGCCAAACATTCTTTACTGCACCTTCACGTAGTTTGGAGACGCCAGGGCCGGTTCAACGACAACGCCATAGCCGCCATGTTCGCGCACACGAACATCACATTCCCTTGACATCTGTTCTCGGAGATTTTTGAGAGCTGTCACGATTTCGGCCGTCTGGCGCTTTTTCCAATGCCGTTTCCATGAGAGTCTTCACCAGTCTAAACTCAGAGGTTGTGTCGCTGTACTTTTCATTGCACGGTTAGGCACAATTATAATTTTTGATGTTGACCGGGGAGCGGATGGTACACGGAGAGAAATGCCGGTCTTTTGCATGTGTGCTTGTCGCAACTTCGGTCGCCGTTACGATGTTCGCCGGAACCGGTTTTGCACAGGATAACGATAGTGCCGTTCAAAATGCCGTACCGGTGATGAGAAAATTCGATTTCTCAGCGCCAGCCCTCAATCTTGAAGGGACGCTTTCCCCAAATGCTACGGTCGAAACCGTACCAATGAGTCCGACGGAGCCTGGCACAATCGGTAATGTGAAAGTCATCGGAAAAATAACTTCAGATTCGTCCAGTCCGAAAATCGAGACGACCTTTATCGGGTACAATCTGCAGGCGCCATCGGCAGCGTTCCGGATCTGCACTTACCAGGCAGACACTGCTGGATACACAACGCGCGTCTCAAAAGTTGCATCGGACCTGACAGAAGCTATGCTTCTGGGCACCAAGGATCAGAGCGGCGAACCACATAGCGCCCTTATCAGCTATTGCTTCTCTCGCGGGAAGCAGGCGCTGGGCATAAATTTCGTTGCAGATGTCAGCAACGCGGCGGATGCTGACGCGGCTTATGATCTGGTAGTTCGGGCTGACAAGTATGCCGTTGCGTTCATTGACAGCCTCTCATGGGAAAATGGAGAAGAATCAAGCTTTGGGGAGGAGCTGCAATCGGTTCCTGTTCGGATAGCCAACGAGCGGATCGCACTCCGCATCCCGGACCAGTGGGAAATACCGATCAACGATTTTCATGGCGCTTTGCCGGCCGAGTTGCACATGATCAGGCGCAAGGGCGGAAGAGATGTTGGCCTGATATGGCTGCTCGTTCAGGACATGAAGGAAAAACCGGACCTGGAAATGGCCGGAGCCACGATCGTGAGGGATTACTTTGTCAGGCAGACACCTGATGCCCGGCCACCCGCACTGATATCGAGTGAGGAAGACAGTCTGCTTGCAAAACAGGGAATCCCCGCACGCACCTTCCGGTTTTCAGTGACAGACAAAAAAGGTCAGGACAGCGGCGATATAGATGCGACCGTCATATGGCGGAATGGGCGCCTGCATGTACTCACCCTTTGGTCAGCGTGGCCCTCCGCCGCCGATAACAGCAACTTCTTTTCCCGTCTTCCAGCTCTTACTGTCTACGATATCGTGCGACAAGCCATGGTAACAACGCAGCAATAAGGTCCGGCGCAGATAAAGAACCAAAGCGCACAAAATGTAGAAAAAACATCAAACTAGGGTATTTTCTTAAAGTAAAAAAAGCCTGTTTCCTTCTGGTATTTTGAGCCGCAAAAAATGGCGCAAGATAGACAGGTAAACTGGCTTGGAACCACGGCTGGCATTGACACCACAGATCGGAGCGGACTTGGGCGGAACTAAGCTGACTGAACTTTTCCCACTACCCTATGCCCATTGGTATGCGGCCACTCTTTTTGCCGAGGCCGGATATGCTGCGTCACAGATATTCGAGCGTCTCAACATAGATCCCGCGCGCTGGCAACGGTTCCAAGAGCGCTACAGCCAACTTCATTACGCCAATACAAATTGGGTTGCGGCCGCGTTCAGGCGGGACGGACTTCCCGAACCCGAGCAGGATCGGGCGCTTTTCCAGCGTCTGACGGGGAATGACGGCATCGGCCTATCGGTAACAGAACCCTTCAGCATGCGCACAGAGCTTGCGGCTTTGCGGCGGGCAGTCGAAGCTAATCCTCGTATCGGCCCCTTCGCCAATGTCGACTGGGTCGCGCATTACATCGGAGAAAGACGATTCCCGACCATCCGCTATATCCACAATGGCCATCAGGTCTATGTGGACGGCGCACCAATCCGCGACCGCAAGGGCGTCCCGTTGTCCGGGGTAGACCCCTTCACCTTTCGACAGCTTGGTGACCGCTGGTTTTGCGACGATAGACATGTCTACGGCCAGGGCGAGACACCAACGAAGCTTTTCTGGTTCTCAGCGCGCGGCGCCGATCCAGACAGCTTCACCGTTCTGAATCAACGTTATGGTGTCGACAAGGCCGCCGGTTATTACATTACCAACTTGCGCCTTCCCACCGAGGAGCCGGGTACATTCGGGATCGTCAGCTATTATTACGGCAGCGGCCAGAAACCGGGCATCCGTATCGAAGAGAGTCACTACGCAAAGGACAGTCGCAAAGTCTATGCTTACGGGGTCGCGATTGAAGGCGCGGATGCGGCCAGTTTCCATTCCATCGGCGACGAAGGCAGATATTTCGCTGACAGGAAGCATGTCTATTGGGAGAAGAGCCTGATTCCCGACGCGGACCGAGAGAGTTTTGTCTGCGCATCAGAAGCAGGTCAGTATCGCGCTTATGACAGCGAGCGGCCGTACTATGCAGGGCAACCTCAATCAGTCTCGGCAGAATTTGAGTCTTGGAGCGGCTATTTCGAGAACCATCCCGAGATTGCCGACAGCTGGTGGCACCGGGAGAAGGCACGCCGTGCGGTAAGCGCGTCTGTGGGGAATGAGCCAGTACCGATCGGCGGTCTCTATTACAGCGATGGACGCCGGATTCTGGTTAGGCCACAGCGTCCGCAGGAAGCCGAATGGGTCTCACTCGATCATTTCGACCACGACAGCTTCCGACACATCGTTGATGTGTTCGGGCAGGATCGGCACGGCCTGCGCTACTTCTTGCCCGGCCTCGAACATTACGGGATGGAGCCCATTGAGAAAGCCGATCCCGCTAGCTTCGAAAAGCTCGACGGCCCATGGTTCAAAGACAAGCAGCAGGCCTATTACATCGACAGTACAGCACCTTTACCAGAGCTTGCTGTCGTCAAAATCGACATGGCGAGCTTCGAGGTTTTGGGCGGCGCCTATGCTCGTGACGCAAAAGGGCTGATCGTTGAAGGTGTGCGCAAGCGCGGCATCGACAATCCCGCAGCGGTGGAATCGCTCGGCTTTTCCTTTGCACGGATGGGCGATACCCTGCTTTATCGCGGGAAGCCCATCAGCCGGCCCGGCAAGGTCAATCCCGCCACAGCGCGTGGTGTCAACGATCAGCTTCTGATTGATGCGAACGGCGAGATGCTGTTCGGAGGCAGTTATCGCAAAAAGATTCCTGGAATCGATCCAGCCATTTTGCATTTCCTCAACCGTGTATTCGCAGTTGACGCACGGCATGTTTACGCGATGACCGATACAGGACTGCTGCTCATTGAGGATATTGAACCGGGCGAAGTCGAGCTAGCCGGCCTCTACGCGGTCCGGGTGGGCGACACACAGCTCCACGTTTCCGGTGGCATCGTAAGGCGGTTACGACCCGAAGATACAAGTGGATGAGTAATGCCTGATATCAAAGCTCCCCCCGAGGCTGGGTGCGTCAGTAGTGACGAGCGGCGTGCGGAGGTGCCAGGGCGGTGAAACCTGCGCCGTTGAAGTCATGCAGGCGCGAGGAAGACTCAATAGGCATGACATTACCGGATCGGAAGTCGCTTTTTGCCAGCCTATAGAGGCACCCGCCGCGTGCAAACACCAGATCGCCGCCATCCCAGTCTGCCCAATCCGTTTCCGGAAGGTCGACAAGCAATGTTCCGTCCCGGTCAAACACGCGGTAGTCCAGTCCGTACCACGCCTTTTGACTGCGACCGATCGAATGAAGAACCATCTGAAGGCTCCGGCCGTTTGCACCCGGTTTTTGCAGGACACGCGGCTTGTTGAAGCTGTAAAAGGTCGAGGCCTTCAGGCCATTGGTTTGCCCCTCACCGGCGTCGATCACACGCCAACCGTCACGCGCAAGTATGTAGCCGCTGATGGGCTCGTCCTCTCCACGTCCCGACAATATACCGCACGGGTCCACTTGCATGCCTCGCTTCAATCGAAAACCTGGAGCGAACGAGACGCGGTTATCGTCAAACGGATGGTTGAGAAGCAGTTTGTTCTCGTCCTCGAAAACACCGCCTCCTCCCCACGCGTCTCCTTTTGGCCAAAGCGTCAGTGCGGTGAAGAATGGCGGCTTCGATATGGCCGTCCAGCTCGCGTAGGGCGGGCGATTTGTGGCCGCGAAGTAGACCAGAAGTTCTCCGGACGGAGAAAGATCGCAGCGTCTCTCGTAGACCCGTCCCTTCAACCATTGACCATGTTCAAAAGTGTCGGTGCGCAAGTCCCAGCGAATGAGCTGCACCAGCCGGCTCGGGCCGCGCCGAAATATGACACCTGTTCTCGCTGACCGTGCCAGGATCGCATACAGCCTCGGTGCAAGTGCCTTCCGAGAAGGATCTACAGTCTGCTTGCCTTTCTCTACAGCCACCTGAGCAACTTTCTTCCGGCACTATCTGATGCCGTCATGTAGGACGTCACATGACAGTTTATCCCTGTGTCCGCATCGAGCTTGCGGACTTCCATCTCTCACCTCTCCGAAATACCGCGCAACACCATTATCAGATACTGGACGAAAAAATCGACATTGCGTAGTTTTAAACAACAACTGCATCCATTGAAGCGATTTGACACTTCGTCTCCCACGATTTGATCCAAACCCGGATACGTCGCCGTTTCAACCGATCGCACAGGAGAAACGCTTGCTGATACTTGAGATCGTCATTTTTTCTGCGGCTCTTATCGCGGTTGGCCTTCTGGCTGTGCAGCAGATTATCGCGCAGGTTCGGGAGTATAATTTCTACAAGAAGAATGGTGGTGATTTTTCTGTCGACAGCAACATGGATCACGTCAAACTTGACAGATCCATGCACTACAACGACCTCCGCCTCACGAACTGGCAGCGATTTTATCTGTTCCGCCCAGCCTGCATCGCGATGCTCGTCTTTGTTTGGGCTATGATGGTAGTCTCTTTGCTTTAACTGAAACGCCAGGCTTAGGTTGCCCTTGGCATTGCTCGTCGACCAGACTGTTTCGGCAAGCCCCCTGCAGCACCTCACCGGTGCCAAGACAATGCGATTTTGTTCGGCAAGCGGTCGGAGGCAATGGCGATCTTAGTCATTCGGTTTAGGCCGAGGTTTAAATTTGACGTGCCTGCGTATAGCGCTGCGATTGCGTGTGGCCATGCGGGCTGTTCAAAGCCACCTCGACGTTAAGCGGATACAAATGCCTCTTCTGGCTGCGCAAATCCGCAAGATGCGCTCAAACGCTGAACTCGAGGTCCAAATCGTTGACCTTCGCGATCGCATTCGTTCCGCTCTTCGTGTAGACGACCTAGGTGCCGGCCAGCGAATACATTCCCAGACCCTTCCCGCACACCCGTGATCAGTCCTCAGTGGGGTCGTCCGCCATTACCCGATCGTATAGTTCGATGCTACGCCGCGAAGATGTGTGACCGTCGCTTGCGACAAAACACCACTGCCCAGATAATCAGCAAAGCTGAATGAGAATATGTCACTTCGTTCTATCGCCTTGACCAGATTGGTATCACCAAAGACAACGAGGTATTCGTGATCCTCCGGCGCCCAGATCCAGAGATCATGAGCTGAAAAATGGATCAGAAGGCCATAAGGCGAATTTTCAAACAGTGCATCAAGCACCAACCCGACCGGTTGCGGTGCAAAATGGCGCGGAGGCTGACCGAACTCGTAAGCAGCGAAATCAATCTCGTTACTACCGATACGCGCGGCGACGAGAGCGATTTCCTCCTCGCTTGGAAATTCGGGGTAAATCCTCGCCGCGAAATTTCTGTTTCGAATGGCCTGATGATCCAGCGTGCAGTCTTTTCCAATGAAGTCCATAATTAAACCCCAGGTCCGTCATTATAGCGTATCTCGGTCTGACGACCGTTTGGCCTACGTATTTGCAACGTCGGACGACCGTCAGAGCTTCCCGGACGGACGGTAACCTTGCTGCCGTCTTCCAGTTCCCCCGTGCGGCCCGGCCCGTATTGTGTTTCGATACCTTTCTCCTTGCCCGGTTTCAAGGAATCGAAGTCGCGTTCGGCTTCCGCCATACCGCCATCCTTTTCGCCGTGTTTTGTCTTACCCTTTGTCTGTTGACTGACGCCCGCTTCATCCTCCAGTTCCTCTTGCCGCTTCTTCTGTTCTTCCGCCTTTGCCGAATCGCAGTTCCCAGTGCAGCTTCCCGCCTCGCCATCGGCGGGTTCAGAATGGCTCTCATTGTACATTTTGTAGAGTTCGTAACCTTCATAGGCCAGCATGGCGAGGCCGATTGCTGCACCAACTGGCCCAAGAAAACCGAGCGCGGCGCGGGCACCGAGCCTCGTTGCCACGCCTGCAGCCGCACGGCCAAGCAGAACCTCCCCGCCAGCAGCAGCCACGGCAGTCATGCACCCCCCCGTTCTTTCGCCGCATTCGCCATCAGCCGCATCATTTCATCCAGCCGAGCGTCAGGATTGCCGCCTCTGAGGTTCTGGCGAATATCAGGTGCTTCGATGAAGCGCCCGTTGCTTGCGCTCATAAGGTAGGTCCACTGAAAGAATCCGCGCTCGGTTTTCAATCCGAAAATTCGTGCCTGTGTTTCATATCGTTCCATGAATATGAGCGCTTCGCGCTCGTCCATGCCTTGTAGCAAGTGCGGCGCGGACCTTTGAAAGGCCGTCACTCGGCGGCGACGCGCGGCGAGCATTCGCGATGCACTGATGACCTCGATATTCTCAGGAGTCAGGCGCAACATGCCGCCCTGCGCGACGACATCAACCGGTCGATGAGCGCGCTTGATGTTCCCACCCCATGCCTCGGCCGGAGCGAAGTAGATTTCTTCGGCCGGGCCCATAAGGCGCACCACCTGTTCCGGTGAAAGCGCCGGCAACACCTGCATCATGACATTCGGGTCGGCATGGCGGAAAACAACAATTTCGCTACGACCCCGCGCCCCTTCAAGATCAAGGGCGAACGATGCCCCTTCTTGCGCATCGCCGGCTGCTAAGGAGATATCACCGGCTTCTCCGGAAACCGAACCGCTCAATCCCGCGAGCGCGTCTCGCTCAAGAGGCAGAAAGATACGGTTAATACCACGAAGATGCCTGTAAATTGTTTCCTCAGAAAGGGCGCGATCACCGACCCAGAATACCACAGCCGGCCTGTCTGCGATAAGCTTGAGCAGGGCCTCTATTCTGCTCTTTACCCGCCCAGGCAAATCGATCTCGTCGGCGGGCATCAAGCCGCCGCCACTTTCATCACCATTGGCGACTGCTTTCGCCATGTCGTTCGACAGTTTCGCTGCCAGCGCCTGCAGTTCCTCGTCGCTTGGCTCCGCGGTCTCGACCAAGCTATCCGGCGCACTTGAGGCGGGCGGCGAGAGACTAAGTGAAACGAGCCACGGCCCGCCGAGCACAATTGCCGAATTGGAACCCGCCGACCGATAGAGCGGCCTGTGGCACAAACCAGCCGCCGAAAGATCCGCTGTTAGGTTACCGAAGAGAGCTCCGTCCAGCACCGCATAGATTCGCCTGTCGCAACTGTCCGCAATCCGGGAGAGGCGTTTCAGATAAACCTGACCGACCGCTGGCACCTCCGCTCCGCCGTTAAGCTGGCTCTGCATCTTATCCTCGAACCGTTGGAACGGACCGCGCGGCCATGCTTGCCTGGCACGAGGTGGCATCACTGCCGCCCTTTGGCTCACGGTCGCCGATGTAGACGTCGGTCGAACCGGTTTGCGCATTGCCGCCACAGTCAATCGCATCGCCTACTCGACCGGCCCGCTTGCCGTTGATGAAGACGGTGGATGCTCCAGCCGCCAGAGCCCGCGGATGTGAGGGCTTCGGGCAGGACGGGCAGCCATGCGGCAAATAGGCATCCCCGACGCGCATCAGCGGCCGACCATTCACATAGACATTATTACTACCCCCGGTCGCCGGTGTGGGTGGAAAATGGCAGGAATGGGAGGAACCTATATCGGCACGGCGATGAGCTTTGGGCATCGGCTGTATCCCCTTTTCAGCGCGCCTGAAGCATGGCGCGTGTCAGTAACCCAAGCCGTGCTCCTTGCGGCGGGACAAACGATCCAGGGAGCCATTCGGGCTTCGAGGCCAAGGCAAGAGCAACGGCAAAATCGTCATCCTCGGTACGCAGAAGCGCACTCAGATCTACAGGAACAATAGCGGGATTGAGCATAAGCGCAGCAAAATCGCTGCCGATTTCAGGGTCGATCTGCCAATGCAAGCTTTTGCCGCGTCCTGCGACCTCGGAAAAGGTGACATCCCCCTGACACCAGGACAGAGCGGAGCAGCCCAGCGGTGTCCAGCCTTGGCCATCGCACAGCATTCTCCATCTGTCGGCGGAGAATTGTGATAGATTCGCCAACAGCTCATGTTGGGTTCTTATCGCTTTCAGCGCGATGTCACGGCTTGAGCCACCCGCATTGAGCATGCGTACATAGGTATTTTTCCACTGGCGCTCGGTGGAATGGAGCTCTAGCCAAATTCCCGCCGGCGTAGAACCGTCGTCAAATTTCACTGGCTTTGATAACATGCGGCCTCACCTCCCCTCATAGAATATATGTTGCTTGTCCATAGGCACCCAAGGCATGAACGGGTTACTGTCAGGGGAACGCGCACCCGAATAGAATTTCTCGGTCATTTCTACCGACCTCTGCAGTGCATAGCCGGAATCAGGGAAACCGTATTTAGCGGGATTGACCTGCATGTCCCTAGTGATCGAGTTGATGATACGGTCCTGTTCCGCGATACGATCAAGCTGCTTTTGATAGGTATATTCTTCCGACTTCCATTCACGGAAAAATGGATGAACGTTGTAGGCTTGGAATGGATATTCCTCGCGTTTTGACCGGGACAACTCGTTCCAGAGCGAGTACCATTTTTTAACTCGCCAAAAGCCCATCATGGAACCCAGGGACGCGCCAACCAGGGTGGCTTCGGTCTTGACATTGAGGGCCGTCGCCCCTTTGAAAAGATTGCGGGCGTCGGCAAGATAATATGTCCCGACCCCTATTGCCGCATCAACAGAAGCCCCTGAGACCCACCCCATGGTGTAATCCAGATCGTTGATACAAAACGGTTTGAGAGCGCTCATTCCGTTCTGTTGCGCAGCAAGAAAACGGTAAATTTTTTCAGCGGAATCATACTGGTCTCCCGCTGTCGGGATGTCCGATATGTCCTTTGCGGTTTTCATATCCTCTATCGTCTTGAGTTGTTCGGAAGCCCCGCCGCCCTGACCGATCCTCATCGACTGCCCGCCGCCGCGTTCAACGCGCTTGGCGGCATTGGACATGCCGTAACCTGCTGACAGGCCGGCCCCGTAGAACGAGGCGACACAGGCGCACAAGTTCTCCCGGCCGAACAACAGAAAGGTGTGCGCACCAAGAATCAGAGATGCGCCACTGTCATAACCAATCAGCCATGACTGGGATTTGGTATGTGCCAATCCAGCCCAGGAGTCGGGAGTTTTCAGGTCGTTGCCATAGGGAAATGCGCTGTCGCTCATTGCTCCGCCTGACCGTATTTGAATGGCACATAGGGTGCGAATGGTTTCGACGGATCGAAGTTCTGCTGTCCCGGATAAAGAAGGCAATAGAGCTTCTGTTTGTAAACGACCGCCAGTGGATAACACGCGTCCTTCTTGGCCATGCCGCCCGCGCCACATTGCTGGAGCCCCTCGAGAACCTCCATCGCTCGGCACTTTTCTTCCCTACAGTCGTAGTCCCTGATGTCCTCATAACCTTTAGAATAGAAAATGCGCGTTTTCGTATAGCTGTCTAACGGCCCAAGAACGGCCGCAAGCCCTGCATAGGCTCGGTCAACATCCTGCTTCTCTCCGATGTTGAAGGTGGATGGCGTATCCGATGTGAAGGCGAATTTGGCCGGATCGGTTTCGCATTCAATTGCGAAGGAAAAAGAGCTGGAGGCCATAAGGATCACACATGCCGGGGCCAGGATTCTCGTCATATTGCTTCTCAATTCAAATCTATCCTTCCGCCATTGACGACAACACGCTGTTCGCCATTGATCTCGATCTCTTCAAAGTCGAGAAAGAGCTTCGTACCGCTCAGCGTGACAGTTCCATCCTCATGCATCAAAACATTGGCCTTTCCGCAAGTCAGGTGCAATTCGCCCCCGCTATGTACGGTCGCGCTGTTTTGCGCAGACAGCGACATCGTGTCGTTGCTCATGAGATTGACACGTGTTCCTGCGTTGACGCTGTAGGACATACCGACATTGGTAGCCATTCCGGCCCCCACGTTGACGGCTTTGAACACACCCACGCTCTCAGTATTGTTCTTCTCGACGATGACGGACATATTGCCCTCGCCAGGATTGAGAAGCCCTGGAAAACCGAGGTTCTTTGCAACGTCGCCAATCCCGCTCACAAGCGAATTCAGCACCGAATTCACGACCCTTCCTATCCCGCTCGGCCCAACTGTAACCATCATATTGCCACCAACAACCTCGTGGTGGTTGTTGCGCACCTCTATCGACTTATTGTGGCCAACCGACTGGACCCAGTTATTATCAATCCGTTCGCTGTGATTGTTTCGGATTTTTTCGTTGCGGTCTTTCTGGGCGTGAATGTAAATTTCCTCGCGGCCATTCTCGTCTTCGAAAGTCAGTTCGTTGAAGCCCGAACCTTTGTGCGTGTTAGTCCGGAACGTGCTCTTGGTTTTGTTGGCAGGCAGCTCATAAGGCACTGTCTGACGCGCATTCGGCACCACGCCGGTGACCAGGGGCCGGTCCGGATCGCCATCCACAAATGCAACCATCACTTCCATGCCGATGCGCGGGATGATCTGGCCGCCCCAAGTTGAGCCCGCCCAGTTCTGCGCAACCCGCACCCAGCACGTATCCGTACCATCCTTCTTTGCCTTGCGATCCCAAGGGAACCACAGCTTGATGCGGCCATACTGATCCGGGTGGATTTCCTCACCCTCCGGGCCAGCGACGATCGCCACCTGGGTGCCTTCGATGCGCGGGCGTTTTGTTGACCGATGGGGCGTCAGCGGCACGCGGGCCGGAATTGCCTCGAAGTGATTGCGATATTCCGGTTCGTTGCTGTTTGTCTCATAGGAGAGATCAACGATGCTGTGGCTTGCCCTGATGATCACATGCTCTTCATAGGCATGTTCGGGATGGGCGACCTCGTAAGGCGTAAAGCGACGGCCGGGTTCGAGAATGCGTGAGGTGGACGATCCGAATACCCGGTCGTGATCGGCCTCGATCGCCTGGGTGCGCAGTTTCTGCGCCCGTTCCGCTTCTTCCACCGTCTTGATGCGGGCCGGATATTCGTAGAGCTCGCGCTTCGTCGCGTCCGGCATTTGCACCAGAGACGGCGTCATCGTGCCAGGCACCATGCCCGGCGTCTCGAAATTCCAGTCCGCGCCCGCCCGCTGGCCGGAGACATAGGAGAACCGCCGTGCCCAGTCATTGATGTGGTTGCGGTCCGACGAGCCCTGCGCCAGCCGCACCGTTCCCTCCCCCTGGGCAGCCGGAGACGGCCCGAGCCAGCCGCTGGCGCTATCGGCAACATGCAGCTTATGGGAACCGTCCTCGTGGCTGAACCAGTAGAACAGGCCATCCTCTTCGAAACGGCGGGTGAGATAATCCAGATCGGTCTCGTTAAACTGCACGCTGTAGTGCTGTGCAGGCGGCGGCGAGATGATGCCTGACGTATCGGGAGCAGGAATTCCGTGTTCGGAAAACAGCGTCTCAACGATATCGACCGCCGTCTTGTCCATCCAGATGCGGCAATCGGAACGCCGCGAAAGCAACCACATCTGTGGCCGGATGGTCATCGAGTAAGAGCGCAATCCACGCGTGATCGGAGGACCTTCATGGAGCTCTGTTACAAGGCCGTTAAAGGGACGGCGAACACCGCCGCCCTCACCCTCGCCCTGGCTGATCTCGAGCGAAACATCGACCAGCCGCCCGATCAGTTCCTCGGGCTTAACCGCCTCCTTCTTGGCACGCACCGTCAGGCGAATATCAAAGAGCTGCGATACGCCTTCCTCGACCGTCAGACGCTCCGGCAAAAGCTGATCCTCTCCCAAAGGCGACTTGACCTTGAGGACGCGGCTTGCCTGAACGAAATCAGAAAGTGACGACTGGTCGTTCATGGAACACTCCTAATCAGGACCCGCGGCTGGACTGAAGTGGCCAGAACCAGATCGTTTCCGAATTGTAGTAGCAGGCCGACGCGCATTGGGTGGCCTCTGAGCCACCCCGCACAAGATCGATATGGCCGCCTCCGGTGTAACCAGGGATATTGTTGAACGCCACAACACCGTTACGGGCACCGATGCCATTACGCGCTGTCGCGGGGGTAAACGGTTCGGGCTCGCCTAGATAGCTCGTCCGTTTCACCAGATTTGCGAGGCGGCGCATGTTCACCTCAATGCCCTTGCCCGCATATGGACCTTTCTGAATGCGATGCGAGGCTGGCACGATGTTGATCCCCGATTTAACGAAAGCGACGCTAACGCGGATGGCACAGGTATTGTGATAGTTCGGGTTACCGATAAAATCATCCCAGCCTATTTCCGTGAAAAGATCACGCTGGCTGACATAGTTCGGGTGCGACGGGTCGCTGCTCGGATAATTCTTATAAAGAGTGTCAAAGTTAACGCGCATGGTTCGTCCCACTAGTTACTTTTCTGCTCACAGGGAAAGGAGACCTTGAGCGCCTCCCGCACGAGAGTGGCTGCCTGTTCATCCAGTTTTTCCGCAGGAAGATCGCCGAGATAGGTGTAGATCCGGTCGGTGAGTTCATGGGGCGCCACGGCGCCTGCGCCACACCAGTCCGATCCGCTCGTCAGATCGGCAACGCCGGCGATATAGGCGCTTGATTTTGCAACGGAAACCAGCCGCCGCATTTCCGGATCGGACACCTCAGGGGCAAGCTTACCCTCGATGGCCTGCTTGAGTTCGGCACCAGAAAATATCCATGTCCGTTCCGCTGCACTGACCGACGAAAGACCGGACGATGCCAGAACAAAGGGCACGGAAACAAAAAACGCATATAGGGAGCGCATCAAAAAACCGCCTCGACCAAACTCGACGTGAAACATCACGACGTGAGCTGCAAAACTGCAATGAAACGTTCCGGTGCCAGCAACGCCGGCACCGGGTCACGTCACGATCAGGCAGCCTTCGTCGTTGCCAGATCGTAGGAGGCGATCATCGGAGACTGCGGCGAGTTGTTGTCGTCGAACGGCGTGTACTTCACTTCCATCTTCGTGAAGTTGAGCTTGACGGTTTCCACCGGACGGTCACCGCTGGAATCCACCGAGTAGCTGGCGATAAGCGTGTTTGTCAGCAGATACTCGATATAGGTGTTACCCGGATTACCCGTGGTCACCAGATGAATGGTTGCGAGCTTGCCGGTCCGGCCGGCGCAGGCTTCCTGGAAAAGCTTGGTGGAAGAAGAATCGCTAACCTTGGTCAGAATGACTTCCGAAATGGTCGGTTCGGATGCCTCGCGGTTTGCAGCAGAACCAGCAGAGGTGTTCATGTTGCGGGCCACGTTCCAGTGAATGGCTTCAATATCCATCCACTTGCGATGTTCTTCATGGGTGGCGTCGCCCTGGATACCGTCAATCTGCAGATAAATTGGCATGCTGTAAGCTCCTGTAGCTAAAATGACCTCTTGCTCCGAGGCCGAGTTACCCTTCGTTTAATGCCGCATGCGTCGGGTAGCCCCATCCGACGCGGCAACTTTATCCACCCCAACCTCTTCGGTTACGGCGAATTCATCTGCTTCCCCAGCCTCTTCGGCACGAATGCCGAACCCGTTTTCACCAAAATCGACAACAATGTTCCCGACACGCTCTCCCGCGATTACCTTTTCGAGGAAAAAGCTGGAAAGAGGCGGCAGGAGGTCCTTGCCGATCATGATTTCAATGGCGCGTGCGCCAATCTCACTTGCAACGGCGCGTGCCACCAGGGCATCTCGCGCCACATTGGACAGGGTCAGGCCGGTGCCATATGTTGCGAGCACACGTTCCCTGATCTTGCCAATCTGCATATCCACGATGCTTGCAAGCGCCTCCGTACCAAGCGGCATGAAGGGCAGAATGATCGTGCGCCCGAGGAACGCGGGCTTGAACTGTTTGGTAAGCTCCGGCATCAGAAGCGCTTCTAGCGCTTCGCCTTCCGGCATCGTGTCGGGATCGGCCGACAGCGCCGAGAGCAACTCCGAGCCTGTATTGGCCGTCATGAAGATAGTGGTGTTCTTGAAATCCACGTCGCGGCCTTCGCCATCGCGCAACACGCCCTTGTCAAACACCTGATAGAAAATGTCCTGGACGCCGGGGTGAGCCTTGTCGATCTCATCCAAGAGCAGAACGCCGAACGGCCGGCGGCGCACGGCTTCCGTCAACACGCCGCCTTCGCCGAAACCGACATAACCGGGCGGCGAACCCAGAAGCAGCGAAACCTTATGCTCTTCCTTGAACTCCGACATGTTGATCGTCGTCAGATGGCTGTTGCCGCCGTAGAGCATATCGGCGAGCGACAGCGCGGTTTCGGTCTTTCCCGTTCCGGACATGCCGACAAGGAAAAAAACCGCCGGCGGGCGGCGCGGATCGGACAATCCGGCCCGCGCAGTGCGCATGGCATCGGCAATCCGGGTAATTGCGGCATCCTGCCCCACCACACGCTGCCGCATGCGCGCATCCAGTGTCCGGGCACTTTCGATCTGGTCCGCCAGAAGTTTGCCGAGTGGAATTCCGGTCCATCGCGAAACGACGGCGGCGATCGCCTCACGATCAACAACTGTCGGGACAAGTCTGTCGGCATTTGCCGGCTTCATGTCGACCGCAGGCCGCAGGGGCGAGACATTGGAAACATCGCCTTCAGCCGGCTGCTCTTCGCTTAGCTCCGCCATCTCCGCGTCGTAACGCTCACGCAGATCATCGATCCCGCTCTCAAGCTTTTCGACTTCGCCCCGTATCGACTGGATACGGCTGTCAATCTCGTCATCCTGCGGTTCACGCAGAAGCCAGTTCAACTCATCGGTGAGAAGGCGCCGCTCGCTTTCCATAGCGCGCAGCCGCTCCGGTTGGGTCTGCCGTGCAAGCGAGACGGCAGCCGCGGCCGTATCCAGAAGGCTGACGGCCTTGTCCGGCAGCTGCCGCGCCGGCATGTAGCGTGCGGATAATTGCACCGCGGCCACGATCGCCTCGTCACGAACGAGAACGTTGTGATGGCTGACGAAGCTGTCAGCGACACCGCGCAACATGCGTATGGCGGTCGTCTCGTCCGGCTCGCGCACGTGCACGGGCTGGAAACGGCGGGTCAGTGCCGCATCCTTTTCGAAATATTTCTTGTATTCGCTCCAGGTCGTCGCCGCGACGGTGCGCACTTCACCGCGCGCCAGAGCGGGTTTAAGAATATTGGCCGCATCACCCTGCCCGGCCGCACCACCCGCCCCAACGAGGCCGTGGGCTTCATCGATGAACAGGATGATGGGTTCGGCCGAACGTTTGACCGCATCGATCACGCCATGAAGGCGGCGCTCAAACTCGCCCTTCACCCCGGCACCGGCCTGAAGGAGCGAAATATCGAGGTTCAGCAGGCGGACGTTGCGCAACTTTTCCGGAACGTTGCCAGACGCGATTTCGAGCGCCAGCGCCTCGGCAACCGCGGTTTTGCCAACGCCCGCCTCACCTACCAGAATGGGATTGTTCTGTCGGCGGCGCGTCAGAATATCAACGAGCTGGCGCAACTCATCATCGCGGCCGATAACGGGATCAACCTTGCCATTGCGGGCATCGGCGGTCATGTCCTGGGTGTAAAGGCGCAGGAAATCATTCTGGCCGGCAGACTGTCCTGCCCCTGCCTGTCCCGAGCCTGGCAGCGCGGAGGGAACATCCACGCCTGCGCCATTTTCGGCCGAGCTGCGAAGACGCTCAAGCGCCGTGCGATCCATCGCCTTGAGAGAAGGAAACGCCGAGCGGACAAAAGAGCGAAGTGAGGTTTCCTCATCCATCGCCAACAGCAGATCGCAAAGCGTCACGCGGTCGCGGCCAGCCTCTAGCGATGCAAGAATCCAGGCCTCCCGGGCCGCCGTTAGGATGTTCTGGGAGAGCGATAAAGCCTCTCCGTCGCCGATGATGGCCTCCTCCAGATTGCGGCCGATTTCAGCCTGCAATACCGGAAGTGGAATTTTTAATTCCTCGAATGTTTTCGCATAGATGCCAGCATCCACAACCGCAAGCAGCCAATGCGGGATATCGACGTATCTATGCCCCATGCGCACCGCAACGGAAGCCGCAGCTTCGAGGGTAACACGCAAGTCTGGCTCAAGCGCTGCAACAAGGCGATTGAGATCGATATGCGACATGCAATGAGCCTCCTGCCCGGGTTCATTCCACAACGTGACGTGGAGTAAATATGATGATGAAACCAACTTGTCCACCCCGAAGTTGATTTTTTGTCAGGTGAGATTATCCACTAGACGCCACAATTTAGACACATTTAGAATAAGTCTGTCTTATGAATAGCCTTACGTAAGGGAAGTAACTACAAAAAATCCATTACTAGTTCTTGGAGATAGACTGTCGTTGAACGCGCCACACGTTAAAACAAATTTGGAATTTTCGAGTGACTGCGGAGAAAATATCCGGGTCGACGCAAGAACGCGTGAAATATACTACAGAATTAAGGATGAAAGAAACCAGGCACGCACAGAAGAGCGCGCCGCGTCTCCGCAGGATAACCTCAAGATATCCAGTAGCTGGGACAATGTCAGCAATCTTGGATTGCAGATTATATATTCCGAAAGCAAGGATGTAGAAATATTGGCGTGGCTTGCGGAAGCATCGCTGCGCCTGCGTGGCTTCCATGGTCTGCGCGAAATCTACGATCTCGGCAAAGAGCTATTTTACAACCACTGGGACTCGCTGCGGTCGATTAGCGACGATAATGACGAAGAAAAATTTGCACCTTTAGCGGGACTGAACGGTGTCGGCAGCGAAGGAACGCTTGTTCAGCCTTTGCGCCTCGCCTCATTGATCCCAGGCGGCAAATTTGGCGAACATAGTCTCTGGGACTTTCAACTCGCGCAGCGCCCAAATGAGAGCAAACGTCGCGAAGAGCTATATCGGCTTGCGTCTGAAACTGGCGTTGCCGCCATGTCGTCCCAGTTGGCAGAGGTGACTGCGTGCCTCTCCTCGTTTGACGCCATCATGGCCATCCTTGCCGAGCGCTGCGGGCAATCCGCACCCCCGAGTTCCCATATCCGCAACACGCTGGTCGAAGCAGCGTCTGCAATTCGCTCGCTCGGCGGCCGCGACCAGGAACCGGCACCCGTCGAACAGGAACCTGTGGGCATCAGCGGTTCAGACGAGAGCGGGCCAACGGCCGCGCGTCCTGCCGTAATCGCACCGGAAGGCATATTAACGCGCGACGAAGCATTTGAAACTCTTCTCTCGGTTGCGCGTTACTTCCGCCGTACCGAGCCGCATTCACCGATCTCCCTTGCAATAGAGACATTGGTGCGCAGGGGACGCATGGATTTTTCGGAACTGCTGGCCGAGCTTTTGCCAGAAGCCCAGGTCCGCAACGCAGTCTTAACCGCCGCCGGCATCAAGCCAAGCGGGGATAGCAACGGAAAATAGAAAGCACGGAGCGCAACGCCGCTCCGTAACAGTCGTCTGTGCCAAGGGGCACCAAGGAGGTTGAAATGGCAAGTGTACATGAGAAGCTGGAGCGTGTTCGCAAACCACGCGTTCATATCAAATACGAAGTCGAAACCGAAGGCGCGATGGTGGTCAAGGAACTGCCTTTCGTGGTCGGCGTGCTCGGTGATTTCTCCGGCAATCCCACCCAGCCGCTCAAGCCGTTCGGAGAGCGCAAATTCGTTCAGATCGACCGCGACAATTTCGACGAAGTCATGCGGCGCATGACGCCGGGCCTCAACATTTCCGTTGCCAATACGCTGCAAAAAGATGGCACGGACATGCAGGTCAACCTGAAGTTCGAAAGCATGGACGATTTCGAACCCGGTGCCGTCGTGCAGCAGGTTCCGGCGCTCAAGGCGCTTCTGGATGCCCGCAACGAGTTGCGCGACCTTCTTTCCAAGGCCGACCGTTCGGAAGATCTGGAGCGGATGCTGGAGGATATTTTGCAGAACAAGACCGACCTCGCAACGCTGGTTTCCGAACTGAAGGAAAAGAACGGCGCGGGCGAATAATCGCTTGTGCGGAGGAAAACCTCCCCGAACGGCCCCGCGGGGCTTCAACTGTTCAAGCGGCATTTTTAAACCCGCATGTGGAAGGACTGAAACATGAGCGCTGAGAGCCTGCTGAAAAATGAAGCACAGGCAATGACCGCCGAAGATCAGGGACTGTTGTCCAAGGTGGTTGCCGCTACCCGTCAAACCGAACCGGACCGCGCGCAGAACCTCCTGCGTACGCTGACCGATCAGGCACTGAAGGGGACGGTAAAATATGACCGCAACCTCACCGTTACCCTTAACCACGCGATCGCGGAGCTGGACCGCACGATTTCCGAACAGCTCGCCGCTATCATGCAGGCGCCCGAATTCGCCAAGCTTGAGGGCACCTGGCGTGGGTTGAACTATCTCGTCAAGAACTCCGAAACGAGCGTCAACCTTAAAATCCGCGTCATGAATGCCGGCAAGCGTGAACTGGCGCGCGATCTCGAAAAAGCCGTCGAATTCGATCAATCCCGCCTCTTCAAGGCGATCTATGAAGACGAATTCGGCACCCCCGGCGGCGAACCGCTCGGCGCAATCATCGGCGATTACGAATTCGACAATTCCTTCGATGACGTCCAGCTGCTGCAAGGCGTCTCATCGATCGCGGCGGCAGCCTTCGCGCCATTCATCTCGGCTGCCAGCCCGCACATGTTCGGTTTCGAGGACTATCGCGATCTCGCCCGTCCGCGCGATCTGGAGAAGATCTTCGACACGGTCGAATATGCCAAGTGGCGCAGCTTCCGCGAAAGCGACGATTCCCGTTTTGTCACGCTCGCTCTTCCGCGGGTGCTGGCGCGTATGCCCTATGGCCCGAAAACCAACCCAATCGACGATTTCGCCTACGACGAAACCAAGGGTGCGGTGAATGGTGACCTTGAGCATGACGAATATTGCTGGATGAACGCCGCTTACGTGATGGGCACCAAGCTGACCGATGCCTTCGCAAAAAGCGGCTGGTGCACGGCTATCCGAGGGGCTGAGAACGGCGGCAAGGTGGAAAACCTGCCCATGCACGTCTTCTCCAGCGATGACGGTGACCTGGATCTGAAATGCCCGACCGAAGTCGGCATCACCGACCGCCGTGATGCGGAACTCGGCAAGCTCGGCTTCCTGCCGCTCTGCCATTACAAGAACACCGATTACGCTGTGTTCTTCGGCGCCCAGACGGCGCACAAGCCGAAGCTTTACGACAAGCCGGAAGCCACGGCCAACGCCGCCGTTTCGGCGCGCCTGCCCTATATCATGGCCACGTCGCGCTTCGCGCATTATCTCAAGGTCATGGGCCGCGACAAGATCGGCTCCTTCATGGAAGCGTCCGATTGCGAAGTCTGGCTCAATCGCTGGATCGCTAACTATGTCAACGCCAATGACGAAGCGGGAGAGGAAAGCCGCGCCAAATATCCGCTGCGCGATGCCAAGGTGACCGTGCAGGAAGTGCCCGGCAAACCCGGCGCGTACAACGCGGTCGCATGGATGCGGCCCTGGTTGCAGATGGAAGAACTGACGACCTCGCTGCGCATGGTCGCCCGTATTCCGTCGAAGAACTGAGCCTGGTCCGGGGTGCTCCGCCACCCCGGCCCCGTTCATCATCCGGAGCCCGCTCATGGCGCATCAGTCCTTTCCGGACGCCCGCATTTTCGCCGACCAGCTCATCGCCCTCATCGATGATGCGCTGAACGGCCAGGTGAACGCCATTCTCCACCATCCCGATTTTCAAGCGATGGAGGCGAGATGGCGCGGACTTGCCATGGTCGTGAGCGAGGCGGCCCGCAGCACCGACGTGAAGGTGAAACTGCTCAACGCCAGCTGGCGCGACCTTGCCCGCAACACGGAACGCGCCACCGATTTCGACCAGAGCCATCTTTTCGAGGTCGTCTATAACCGCGAATTCGGCATGCCGGGCGGCGAACCGGTCGGCCTTCTGATCGGCGACTACGCCTTTTCCCCTGATGATCTTGATGGTGCCGATTCCATCACAACGCTGTCACAGATCGGCATGGTGGCTGCGGCCGCCTTCTGCCCTTTCGTAGCGGCGGCTTCTCCCTCCGCCGTTGGGCTACAGGACTTTTCGGAACTCAGTCGGGTCCATGACTTTTCCTGGCTGAAACAGGAGAGATCGCGGCTGCGGTGGAATGCGCTTCGCGCACGGGACGATTCACGCTTCGTAGGCCTAGTAGCACCGCGCGTTTTGCTACGCTCTCCCTACAGGCCCTATGCGCGCGGAAGGGATGACGGATTCCCATTCCGCGAGCATGTGTCGGAAAGCGGCGAGACCCTTTTGTGGGGCAACGCCGCCTTTGCCTTCGCAACGGTTGTGGTGCGCAATTTCGTCGATTCCGGCTGGTTCGCTGATCTGCGCGGTGTGACGCAGGACGCCGTGGATGGCGGCATGCTCTCTGCCCGGCAATTGCCGCCGCTCGATCTCGGTATCGAGAGCAACGGCCTTTCCGCACAGCCGCCTGTCGAGGTGCAGTTGACAACAGGGCAGGAGCAGCAATTTTCCGACCTCGGCATCGTGCCCGTCTCCACCACCTATCTTTCCGGCACGGCGATCTTCAACGCCAACCAGTCCCTGCATGCACCCGGCCATTATTCCACCGAAGCGGCGAGGCAGAACGCCCGCCTTGCTGCCATGCTGCAATATGTGCTGTGTGCCTCCCGGTTCTCGCATTACCTCAAGGTCATCATGCGCGATGACATCGGCCAGCTCAGCGATGCCAAGACAATCGAGCGCAAACTGGAAAGCTGGCTTTCCTCCTATACGCTCGGCAACGACGATGCGGAGGCGGCGTTACGCACGCGCTATCCGCTACGCTCTGCGGGGATCAATGTCTTCGAGGTTCCCGGCAAGCCCGGCACATTCTCCTGCACCGTGCGCCTTCAACCACATTTCCAGCTCGATGACGTCTCCACGAGCTTCCACCTCATTGCCGAAACCATGATGCCGGCCACCACCGCATCACGGCCGTCGGCCGAGCCGCAAAGGATATCCGCATGACGCTGCGCGACGATATTTCCCGCCTCCTGGACGACAACCAGCTGCAAGACGCAATCGGGCTCGCGCGGGACCATGTGAAAGCAAAGCCGACCGACAAGGATGGCCGCCATTTCTACATCGACCTGCTGGTCCTCGCTGGCGACTATGAAAAGGCCGACGCGCAATGCAATCTGGCCGCAACATTTTCACCGCAAGACAGCGTCGGTTTTTCCCTCTTTCGCCACCAGCTGCGCGCCATGGCCGCACGCAATGCATGGTTCGAGAACGGTGCGATACCGGATTTCCCTGGCGGCCCTTCCGAACTCGATCAGCTGGCCATCCGGGCGAATATTGCTGCACGCAGCGACGATGCGGATGCCGCCAGAGCAGCACTTGCTGAACTCGATGACAAACGCGGCAATGTGCCAATCGGCCACGATGGCAAGAGCGCTAGCGACATCCGCGATCTGGACGACCGGATTCCGCATGCGCTCGAAGTCCTGACCAATGGCGGCCGTTATCTCTGGATCGACTACGGGCGCATCGAAAGCCTTGCAATCGACCCCATGAGCCGCCCGCGCGATCTGGCCTTCCGCGGCGCCGAACTGACGTTGCGCGACGGGGCAGTCGCAACCGTGCTGCTTCCTGCGATCTATTATGGCGCGGGCGACGATGTCGGCCTCCGTCTCGGTCGCGAGACCCGCTGGAGCGAAGGCAACCATCCACTTGCGACGGGCTTTGGACAGCGTTGCCTGCTCATCGGCGACGATGTGGTGCCGTTCCACGAGATCGGCGCTCTTTCTGCCCTCTCCGACGAAGAAAGGCAGATCGCCCGTGGTTGATCCGCTAGAGCAATATCGCCCATGGCAAAGGACGCTGTCTCGTTCGGTTCTGGACCGGCTGCTCGATGAGGCGCCGGATGAGGAAACGGATATGCTCGTCAGTTTGAAGGATCAGGCGCGCGAGATGCGTGAGGTGATCCGCCGCGATCTCGAGGCATTGCTCAATACCCGTCGCAACCCGGCCGGCCCGCCGGCAGCACTCAAGGAACTGTCCGACGCGCTCGTGAGCTATGGCGTGGACGGCATTCTTTCGGCCAATCTGGTGACGGATGCCTCCAAGGCGCGGCTCGCTCGCAGCATCGAGCGGCGGATTTCCCTGTTCGAAACCCGCCTTGCCGACGTGCATGTGACGATCCTGAAGAACCGCACGGATGGTGACCGGGCGCTTCGCATGCGCATACAGGCAAGCTTCCGCCTTCAGGAAGGCATGCCGCCGATCAGCTTTGAATCCCGGATCGATCCTTCCACGCAGCAATTCCTGGTGGAGGCGGCGAATGGCTGAAGGCTTCCTCGAAAAATACAATGACGAGCTTTTTGCGCTGCGAAAGCGCGCGTCCCGTTTTGCGGCGGCGTTTCCGAAGATCGCCGGCAGGCTGCGCATGACGGGCGACGTTGCCGACGATCCGCATGTCGAGCGGTTGATCCAGAGTTTCGCCTATTCCGCCGCCCGGGTGCGCCAGAAGCTGGATGACGAATTTCCCGAACTGTCGGACAGTCTGCTGGAAACGCTCTATCCGCATTATCTTGCCCCGATCCCTTCGATGAGCGTCGTACAATTCGCTCCGAGCCCGGCGCTGGCAACCGTGCAGACGCTTCCCCGTCACAGCGAAATTCTCGCCGAACCGGTTGGCGGCGAAAGCTGCCGTTTCCGCACCACGCAGGACGTCGAGATCGTTCCACTGGAGATCGCAGCTGCGACGCTCACCGGTCAGCCGATCGACGCGCCGTTTTCGGCGTCCTTTGCAGGCACGGCCAGCTGTTTGCGGCTTTCGCTGCGCAGCACTGCGCCGCGCGGCGGTAGTTTCCCGGAAATGGGACTGACGAAACTCCAGCTCTTCCTGTCCGCCGCATGGCAGCAGGCGACAGCACTTTACGAGCTTTTGACCAACCATTGCGTCGGCATGGCGCTTGCCCGTCATTCTGAGGACAAGGAAGCCATCTTCCTGCCGGCCGGCAATCTCAGGCCTTCCGGGTTCACCCGCGATCAGGCCATGCTGCCCTATCCGGCCAACAGCTTTGACGGATACCGGCTCCTCACCGAATTCTTCGCGCTGCCACAGAAGTTTCTCTTTCTCGATATTGACGGGCTGCACAGATGGAGCGGCGGTGATTGCGAGCTTTATATCTATCTGGATGCCGCCGATGCGCAGCTTGAGCGCATGGTGTCGGTCAAGGATTTCGTACTGAACGCCTCCCCGGTCATCAACCTCTTCAAGCAAAGCTGCGAACCGCTCAGCCTGGACGGAACCCGGACCGAATACCGTCTGCTACCCGATGCACGCCGCCAGCGGACACGCGAGATATACGCGGTCGAAAACGTCCAGCTGACCAGCCGTTCCGGGCAGAGCGAGAAAACCTCTCCCTTCTTCGGTCGCACCCAGCGCAACAATGGTGCGAATGTGTTCTGGCAGATCCAGCGCCGGTTCGACGATGATGGCTCCTCCGATACCGACATCGCCTTCGTGGATGAAAAGCGCGGACCGCTGGGGCCGCTCGACGTAGTGGCGAGCATTGATACGCTCTGCATCAACCGTGAGTTACCGAGCCAGCTTCCGTTTGGCGGCGGGCATCCCTTCCTGCAGCTTTCGACCGGCAATGAAGCCGTGAAATCAGTCCATGCGCTGATGCCGCCGACAGCGGCGATCCGCGTCAACGAACGCTCGGCGCGCGAATGGCGGCTGATATCGCATCTTCTTCTCAACCATCTGTCCCTCACCGACAGCGGCGGCGCACCGCTGAAGGACATTCTGTCGCTGTATTCCTTCAGGGACAGCCCGGAAACCAGGCAGCTCGTGGAGGCGATCAGCAATGTCGAGGCGCAAAATTCCCATGCCCGGATCGGCTCGGCCATGGTGCCGGGAACGGATATCACCGTGGAGTTCGACCCCGCGCTGATCGCGCGACCTGCCGCATTTGTTTTCGCCGGCGTCCTCAACCATTTCTTCGGGCTCTACACCTCGATCAACAGCTTCACGCGGCTGACGGCGACGATGCGTGGCCATTCCAAACCAATTGCCCGCTGGCCGGCCCGCGCCGCTGACCGGCCACTGCTTTAGGAGACGGGTATGGAACATCAGACGCCAACCATCAAAGACCGTCAGGCGGCGCTTCTCAGCGACGATCCCGGTCGTTTTGACCCTGCAACCGCTTTTCGCGTTGCCCAGTTTGTTTCGGCGGATGACGCGATCGTCATCGGTGCGCATGGCGGAATACAGCCGACACCACTTGCAGTCAGCGGTTTCAGCCGCAAGCGCGGCAATGCCGAACTGAAATCAGCCTTCGCGCCCATCGTCGGTCCGCTTGGTTCGCTGCCGCCGACCTATGGCGAACTGCTGCAACGGGAAGAACGCAATCGTTCGAGCGCGCTGGCCAGCTTCTTCAATCTGTTCGCGGCAAGGTTCAGCGAACTGTTCGTATCCGCGACGGAAAAATACCGCCTCGCAAGGGGCCTGCGCTGGTCGGTCGAGAAACGGGATAACGGTTTCCGCAAAACACTGCTCGCCCTCACCGGGTTCCGCACCGCCGGTCTGGTCGAGAAGGCAGGCGTGAGCGAAGATGCACTCCTGCGTTTCAGCGGCCTTCTGGCGGGCCGCAATCGCAACGTTTCGGCCCTGACATCAATGCTTTGCGAATTCACGGCACTTCCGGTCCATATCGAACAGTTTCGCCGGCGATGGGTGGCTTTGCCGCTTCATGAACAAAGCCAACTCGGGCAGGCATCAGGACTGAGGCTCGGACAGAACACCACAGCGGGAAGCGCTGTCGAAGATATGAGCGGCGGCTTCCGGGTCGTGATCGGTCCTGTCGCCTATGCGGATTACCTGGCCCTCACGCCCGGTTCGAAACGGCTTGCGGAAATATTTTCTCTGACACGCCTGTTCGTCGGAAGCGCATTGCACTTCGATGTGCAGGTGATCCTGAAAAAGGAGGACATTCCCTTTTGCCGCCTCGGCCAGTCAGATGCTCCCGCCCGTCTCGGCTGGAACAGCTGGGCTCGCGTGGCACCCGCCCAACAAGACAGCGCTGACGCTGTGGTGACCGAGCGGGAAGGCTCGGCGATTTCCGCGTGAGGGCATGGATATGAAGCTTGCACTCAAGGACACACGCAATATCGGAGCAGCAAGAGCCAGTCAGTGGACCTTCGAGCGCGGCCGCCGCGTCATTGGCCGTTCGCGGGAATGCGACTGGCAGATCGACGACAATGAACGGCGCGTTTCCAAGCTGCACTGTACACTCAACCGCGATGGCGAAGGCTTCACGATAATGGACCAGAGCGCGAATGGCACGCTGGTCGATGGCCGCCTTCTGCTCGAAGGCGAAAGCGCACGTCTCCGCGACGGTTCGCAAATCAACATTGGCGGGCAGGTTTTTCAGGTCGCCATCAGCGGCGATGCCGAACTGGATTTTTCCGACCCCGACGCATCCCTGCGAATGAGCGACGAGCCGCTGACCATTTCGGCGATCCTTGCGGACATCGCCCCGAACGGCCGTTCGGCCGGCGGCATGATGGGCAACACTGCCTCTGTCGACGACTGGTCCGAAACATGGCGCGAGGGCGCCAAACGGAAGGCGAAATCCATTTCGCGAAATGTCGAGATCGGCTGGAGCGAACCGCCCGCGGCGTATGGAATAAGTGCCATTCTTCCTGATAACTGGGATGAGGAGCCGGTTGCAAGCAGCGAGCACGAACATACCGACGCGCTAAACACGCCGGTCATGATCTCACGCCCGGTTTCGGCCGCCGGTGGCGAAGATTTTGACAGTGTTTTTCCGGAGGCAAGCGAAGAGCTGACTCTGGAGAAAGCATCAAATGCTGATGTTTCGACCGCGCAGGAGATCGGCGATCTTCTGACCGCCCTGGAGCGGGAGAGCGCAGATTGTCTGGCCATTCTCGACATTGAAAGCGAGCGCGCCGGCCACGGTTCGTCAGCCTCCCTGAGCGAGCGGGTGGAAATTCTCATCCACCAGCAACGGCGTCTCGCCGCATCTCTTGAAACCTTGATCCATAACTGCACGCAAAAGCTCGAACCAAGGCTTCTCGAAGCCGCCATCGATGCCGGCAACGATCTCCGGGCGAAAATCGGCCGCAGGGACTGGCAGGGTCTAATCATGAAGACCGATTACTGGTCCACGTACAAAAAGCAATTTGAGGAAAATGGCCGTCCATTGCCGATCAGACAGTTCCTGCAGCGGGCAGCGCGCGGTGAGACCGCGCCCACGCAGGAGCCTGACACTATAGCGGCCGGCGCAAAGGGGGTAGATAATCACGATGAGACATGAGAACCGTGTTGCCTGGAGCGAGGGCATGTTTCTTCGCGTCCAGCATTTTCAGCAATCCGACCGCTGGACCGAACGCCTGGTGCGCAACACCACGCGCAACCTCTCGCCCTATCCCTGGGGCATTGCCGAAATCGGCGTCGATCGCAGCGCCTTGTCGATAGGGCAATTCGCTCTGTCGAACCTGCGCGGCGTTCTTCCCGATGGGACACCTTTCGAAGCGCCTGAAGATTCCGACCTGCCGCCACCGCTCGATCTCGACGAAAGCGTCAAGAACGCCATCATCTATCTCGCCCTGCCGGCCCGGCAGCCGGGCAAGGCGGATATGTCCACCAGCGGCCGCAATGACATCAACAATGTGCGTTTCACCGCATCCACCTATGAAGTCTCCGACACCAATATCGAGACGGATTTCGTGGCCCCGATCGATGTCGGCCGCCTCAGCCTGAAATTCCTCAAAACCGGTGACGATCTTTCCGGTTACGATCTCATCGGGCTGGCTCGAGTGATCGAGGTCCGCTCCGACCGTGCGGTCATTCTCGACCCAGATTTCATTCCCCCCTGTCTCAGCTGTGCAGCAGCGCCCCGCCTCAACGAATTACTGACGGAGCTTCTTGGGATCGTGCGCCATCGCGCCCAGGCGATTGCCGAACGCATCGGCGACCCGACGATCCGGGGAACGGCGGAAGTGGGCGATTATTTCCTGCTGCAGATCCTCAACCGGGCCGATCCGCTGCTGGCGCATCGCGGTGCCAACGCCACACGTTTTCACCCCATCCGCTTTTACGAAGACTGCATCCAGCTCGCCGGAGAGCTTGCCACCTTCACTACGGACAAAAAACGGGCGACGGATTTCCCGCCCTATCGGCACGAAGATCTGAAAGCCACCTTCGGTGCGGTTTTTGATGATCTGCGCACATCGCTATCGGCGGTTCTGGAACAGGCGGCTGTGGCTATCGAACTGGTTGAACGCCGCCATGGCGTCCGCGTCGGCACCATTCACGACCGCGCGCTTCTGCGCGATGCCGGTTTCGTGCTTGCCGTGCGCGCGGACATGGCCGCTGAGGATATTCGCCGCCGTCTGCCCGCTCAGATCAAGGTTGGGCCGGTGGAGCGGATTTCCGAACTGGTCAATGTGGCGCTGCCGGGCATTCCCGTGCGGTCCCTGCCGGTCCTGCCAAGGCAACTGCCCTATCGATCCGGCACCGTCTATTTCGAGATAGACACGCAATCGCCGCTCTGGAAACAGCTCGACACCTCAGGGGCCATTGCCCTGCATCTGGCGGGCGAGTTCCCCGGGCTTGAAATGGAAATGTGGGCGTTACGCGAATGAGCACGGAAAACCCCTCTTCCTGGCAGGATTTACCGACGGTGGTCGAGATCACCGAGGAAAGTCGCCGGCGCAACCAGAACGCCCGCAACATGGCGGCGATCCTCGAAGACATCGTAGAGACCGACGAGCAGGCCCGCCCCGCCAGGGGGAAAGCGGCCACCCTGCCGGTCGACCAACTGCTGACCGGTTTCCACTTCGGCGGAGAGGAGGTGCCGACACTTGTGCAATCGGCGGCTCCCCTTCTCAACCTCGCACATCTGCTGCGCTTCAGCGATGCCGAGCCGGACCCCGACCAGCTTCGCCGCGCCTGCGTTGAAGCAATCACACGCTATGAACGGGACCTCGCCTCCGCCCGCATCAGCCCCGAACGGGCAAGGGCTGCGCATTATGTCGTCTGTGCGACGGTAGATGATGTCATTCTCAGCAAGCCCTGGGGTGTGCGGGCAGGTTGGGCGCGCTCCGGCCTCGTTTCCACCTTCCACAATGACGTGACCGGTGGCGACCGGGTTTTCGACATTCTCGACCATTTCCACCAGTCGCCCGGGGCCAGCAAGGATTTGCTACTGCTGATCTATCTGTGCCTGTCGCTGGCTTTTGAAGGACGCACCCGCGTTTCGCCAAAGGGTGCGCTGGAGCTCTCGCGTATCCGCGACAGCCTCTACAAGACGCTGATCGGCCAATATGGCGCCTTCGAACGGGAGCTGTCTCCGCATTGGAAAGGCGTCGATGCCCGACATACGCCTTTGCGCACGATGGCTGCGCTATGGACCCTGCTGTCGCTGATGGCGCTCGCCTTTGCGCTTGGTTATCTCTTCTTCACGCTGTCGCTCAACAACGCCTCCGATGTCACTTTCGAAAGACTTGCTCATCTGCCGCCGAACGAAACACCGAGCGTGTTGATCGCAAGCCCCCCTGCACCACCGGTGCCGCCACTTAAAGTGGAAACGCCCCGCGTCGTCGATCCACCCAAAATAGTAGAGCCGAGACAACCCTCCCGGCTTGAAAAGCTGATGGCCTTCCTGCAGCCCGAAGTCGACAAGAAGCTGGTAACCCTTGCGGATGTGAACGGGCGTCTGAGGGTGCGCATCAACAATTCGGGCCTGTTCACGACAGGCAGCGCAGATGTCAGCCCGCAGTTCCGCGATCTCATCCAGCGGATCGGCGGCGCGCTTGCGGCTGAAAAATTCCGTGCCGTCGTCATCGGTTATACCGACACCGTGCCGATCAAGACCGTGGAGTTTCCATCGAACTGGCACCTTTCCGAGGCGCGCGCCAAGGCCGTTGGAGACATTCTTTCACAATTCACCGGTCCTGAAGCGATCCTGACCGAAGGCCGGGCCGACAGCGACCCGATCGCCGACAACAAGACGGAAGAAGGCCGCCAGATAAACCGCCGAACAGAAATCATGGTCCTGACCAATCCCGATGAAAAACTGAGCGACGCCGGCATTCTTTCGCCGCCTATACAGAACAGTCCGGGACAGCAGCCGGAAGAGACCCAGCCATGAATCCATTGAGCTATTTTTATACGATCCGTTCCTATGTCGAGAGCTATGCGGCCCTCGTCGGCCGGCGTTTCCTCTCGCTTTTATGGGTGATCGCGCTCTGCGTCGTCATCTGGTTCTACGGCTATCTGATCGCGCTCGGCGATTTCAAACCGCTTGGCACGGTGCAGGCCCGGCTCATCGCCATCGGCACCATCGTCGCCATATGGCTGGTCTACATCGTCGTCACTATCTACCGCGGTCGCAAGCAGGACAAGGAACTTGTCGACAGTATCGAGCGCGAGGCGCTGGCCAATCGGCAGGCGGAAATCGGCGAAATCCAGACACGCCTGAAGGAAGCGCTCGCTCTCTTGCGGCGCGTCACGAAAAAGCGCTTCGGTTACATTTACGACTTGCCCTGGTACGTGATCTTCGGCGCCCCCGGTTCCGGCAAGACGACGGCGCTGACCAATTCCGGCCTGCAATTTCCGCTTGGTGATGCGCTTGGCGAAAATGCGGTGAAGGGGATCGGCGGCACGCGCAACTGCAACTGGTGGTTCGCCGACGAAGCGATCCTGATAGACACCGCCGGCCGCTATACCACGCAGGACGACCTCGACGGATCCTCAAAGGCCGGCTGGGAAGGTTTTCTCAGCCTCCTGAGGCGATATCGCCGCTCTCAACCGATCAACGGCGCATTGGTCACCCTCTCCATCCCCGATCTGCTCAACCGTGATCCCGAGGAACAGCGGCAGGAACTGCGCTCCATCCGTCAGCGGCTTTCGGAACTCGACGAATATCTGCGCGCTCGGGTCCCGGTCTATATCGTCCTTACCAAGGCCGATCTGCTGCATGGTTTTGTGGAATTCTTCGACGGTTTCAACAAGACCGATCGCCAGCAGGTATGGGGCACAACCTTTAAGCTGGATGAGAGCTACTCCGCCGAAAACCTGCCGCAACGCCTGACGGAAGAATTCGAGCTGCTGCAGCAGCGGGTCGATGCCATGCTGATCGAACGCCTGCAGCAGGAACAGAATGCGGAGATACGCGGACGCATCTTCCGCTTTCCGGCCGAACTGGCGCGGCTGAAAGACCGCCTGCACGAAGCCCTTTCCGAGCTTTGCGCGAGTTCGCCTCTCATTGAGGCACCGCTTCTGCGCGGTGTTTATTTCGCGTCGGGAACGCAGCCGGAAACGGAAGCATCTCCCGCAGCCCCCAGAACCCGCCGCAGCTACTTCCTCTCGCGGCTGTTCAAGGACGTCATCTTTCCCGAAGCCGCATTGGTGATGCGCGACAAACGCCTTTCCGGGCGGCAATTGCTGGTGCGGCGCATTGCCTATGGCGCATCCGCCGCCGCGGTCGCCATTGTCTTTACTGGCTGGATTTTCACCTATTTCGCCAATACACAGGCGCTCGCCGAAGCGGATCGCAAACTTGGCGCTTATGAGCAACTCGTTCAGGGAATTCCTGTACGAGACGTCGCAGATGCCGATTTCCTGCGCATCCTCCCCGCGCTCGACAATCTGCGCGATGCCAATTCCGGCTTTGCCCGCGAACGCGTGTGGAATGTCAGCTTCGGTCTCGATCAGGAAGACAAGATTGCCGGGCGCCAGCGTGACGCCTATCAGCGCGCGCTCAACGCCCTGCTGCTGCCGCGCATGATCGTGCAGCTGCAAAAGCAGCTTAAGGACGAGAAGGATGTCACCCGCACATTCAATTCACTGAAACTCTATGGAATGCTAGGCGGGATGGGTGCACTGGACCGCGATTTCCTGACCGTGCAGACGCATCAGATGTTCGCATCGCTTTACCCTGGTGATGGTAGGGCTGCGGTGAGAGAAGCGCTGGACCAGCACGCAAAGGCGCTGGCCGACGGCGTGCTTGCCCCGATCGAGCTCGATGCGCGGCTCATCGCTACCGCCCGCGAAACCATCCGC
Organism: Rhizobium sp. TBD182; assembly: GCF_001950375.1. Taxonomy (NCBI): domain Bacteria; kingdom Pseudomonadati; phylum Pseudomonadota; class Alphaproteobacteria; order Hyphomicrobiales; family Rhizobiaceae; genus Rhizobium; species Rhizobium sp. TBD182. The sequence goes on from NZ_BDLN01000003.1 coordinate 39,332, forward strand.
GATCAAGCGATTGGCACACGCGCCTATGATATTCTCGCCGGTCTTCCGCAGGTGCGCGAATTGATGGAATGGACACCCGCAACGGCTTTCGGTCCTCTTGGGGAGCGTGCTTTCGAGCGTCGCAGCAAAGCGCCTATGGCGGAGGGCATAGAAGGCCTCTTCACGGCGGATGGATATCACCGTGTCGTCATTCCGCAAGTCGCGCATGCCGCCCGCATCGCACTTTCCGAAGGTTGGGTGCGCGGTTCTGATGATGCCATCAAGGGCGCGACTGTTGAGCAGGTGGCGCAGGCCGCGCTGCAAATCTATTTCGACCGTTTCGAGAAAAAATGGGCTGATACGCTGGCCGACCTTCGGGTCAAGCCGTCCCAGACCCTCGGCGACGCAGTGGAAACCACCCGCGCGCTTGCCAATGAACGCAATATCGTGATGGAGGCTGCCAGATCGATCGCGGAGGCGACCGATCTCCGCCCCGGAGCAAACCCCGCCACCCTCGCCTCCGCTGCGGAAAGTGACGCAACCACAGCCGTTCTGGCGGCCTCGGTGAATGCGTCCGATCCCTATGCGAGACTGCGCGACATGCTGGCGACGAAAGGCGCAGCCACAGCGGGCGAGCAGGCCGATGGCGACAAGACCGGTGGTTCGCCATCGGAACAGTTGCTCGCGCATTTCAAGCTGCTGAACGAACAGCTTGCCCGCTCGGCAACAACCTCCGATGAAGTGGCCAAGGTGTTCGACGTGGACAGCCAGCTCACTAAGGCCAATCAGGACCTGCTGCAGCAGGCCCGCGAACTGCCGGCACCGCTCGACGTCTGGGTGGCAGGCGTGGCGGCGGATGTCGGCTCGCTCGCGGTGAAGTCCGCTCGCAGCCGCATCGCCGAACTCTGGACATCAGATTCAGCCTCCCTGTGCTCTTCGATCGTGACCGGTCGTTATCCCTTCGACCGAACCTCCACCCGCGATGTCGCCATTGCGGATTTCACGCGTCTCTTCGGGCCGGAAGGGGTTTTCCAGAGCTTCTTCAAACAGCGCATGGAGCCGTTTGTCGACAAGACGACGACCCCATGGAGCTGGAAAGGTACCTTTGGCGCGGCCGGCCTTCCCAGCAGCGCCGTCGCCCAGTTCGAAAATGCCGACAAGATTTCGCGCGCCTTTTTCCCGAATGGGAGCGAGACGCCGGCGGTTTCGATCAATGTCAAACCCGTGTCCCTCACCAATGCCTCCAGCGCGGTGATGCTGGAGATCGAGGGCGAGCGGGTGGTTTATTATCATGGTCCGATCCAGGCGAAATCGATCACCTGGCCCTCGCGCGAAAACACGGCAAGCCTGTCGCGCATCGCCTTCCAGCCCGGCGGCTGGCAGCAGGCCAAAACCGAAAATGGCGACTGGTCGCCCTTCCGGCTGTTTGACGGTGCCGATATCGAGAACCAGTCGGGTGATCTGCTGCGGGTGCGGTTTGAGAATGGCGGACAGGCTGCCGAATTCGATATCCAGTTCGGTTCGGTTCTCAATCCGTTCAAGCTGGATGCAATTGCCAGCTTCGCCTGCCCCGCGCAGTTCTAGTGACGGAACGGAATGCTGATGTTTCAAAGGAGGGGATTAGAATGAAGGCAGGCACGATAACGACAGCGGGTCATCGCAACTGATGGCCGATCAGGCATCAAGGTCCACGCAAGCAGCGACGGAAAGCGATCGCATCGGTTTCTTCGGCAAGGTCCCGAGCCATGGCGATTTCATCTCCGATGGGCTCGAGCGGGAATTGATCGGTACCTTTGACGGCTGGATGCGATCCGGCATGCACGCCTGTGCGGATATGTTTATGGGCCGATGGTCCGAAATATTCTCTTCGTCGCCACCCATACGCTTCATCATCGAGCGCGGCATATGGGGAAACTGCGCCTATGTCGGTGTAATGATGCCGAGTTCTGACCGGGTGGGACGCAAATATCCGCTCGCCATCATCGCGCAGCTCAATGGCTTCCGCGAACATCCACGAAGCCTCTATCTCGACGACACCTGGTTCATGGCCGCGGAGGCGCTGGCGGAGACATCGATGACCGGCGATTTCGACATCTCCCGGTTTATTACTTCGATCAAAAAACTACGTCTGCCAAAGCCGCGGGAAGAGGATGATGTGCCGGAGATGGTGCGCGGCCGTATGCCGACGAGCCTCTGGTGGTATATCGATCCCGTCAGCCGTCGTGCCCGCGGCCTAAAATTTGACGGCAAACCCAAAGCCTCCGATTTCCTGCGTCTCTTTAGCGACATGCCGGGCAAAGGCGAAGAGGTCCGTTCAACGCCAGCGCCAATTCCAGCAACGGCGCAGGAGGCAACAAAACAGCAAATGCCGCCCGTGGCGCCTGCGCCTGCGCCGGCAGCGGAACAGCCGTCATCTGTGACCTACAGCTATGCCACACACCCTGGAACGCGGCTTTCCTTGAATGCGGACGCTCTATTCGTTTCCCAGACACCGTCCCTCTTCGCCATAGCAGATGGACAAGGTGATTCACACAGCGCCGCAGAGGCCGCCCGTCTCGCCACGAATATTCTTGCGGAAACGCCAGATGTCGAAAACCCGGAGATGATGGCGCAACAGATCAGGGGAAAGCTCGGCACCATCAACAGCCTGCTCCTCTCCCGCCAGACGACCGGTGCCGATGTCAGGCCGATGGCCAGCGTTGTCATCGCCTCGATCATCGGCCGCAGGCTGAGCGTCCTATGGTCCGGTGATGCGCGCGCCTATCTCCTGAAAAACGGCACCATGCACCCGCTTTCGCGCGATCACGTCGTTGTCGGCATGAGAAAGCAACTTTCGCAATGTGTCGGGCTTTCCCAGCAGTTCCGGCCGGACATCGTTTTCGAGGAGTGGGGTTTGCAGGACAGGGTCCTGTTGTGCAGTTACCCGCTGGTGCAGATCCTCCGGGAACGCGCCATTGCCGAGATCGTCTTCAACACCCCGGTCAAGGATTGCGCCAATGCCCTGGTCCAGGAAGCGCTGATCGAAAACGCCCGCGAGAATATAAGCGCTATTGTGATTGGAAACCGGCGTGAACAATGAACCTGCCTATTCGGAGGTAGCCGCACGTTTTTCCGATCTATGGCGAAGCATCCGCCATGAGGGCACGCGCGAAAGAAGCTATCAGGAGCAGCAAGACCTGATCAACCAGATCCGAAATGCACTGGATCGAAAATTACCAGATATTTCCGGCGAAAAACCGGACTGGATTGCGGACAGCTTTGCTGTGAATGTCACAGCTTACCAGAGCGAGACGACACTTTTGCTCCAATTGCGCCACCGCGATCTCGGCTCGCTGCACGCGCTTAAAACCGTGCCGCCTGCCCGCAGGGACGACACCGTTTTGCTGCAACGCTTATGGGACGAGGCCGAGATCGGGCTCGCGCTGCGCCATCCCTGCATTGTGGAAACATCCGCCCTTCTGCGGTTGCCGGATGGTCGGCCGGGGCTGTTGCAGCCATGGTTTGCGCACTCACTGGCATCGATCATATCTGCGCAACCGATTGCCGCCTCGCAGGCGATCGTGATCCTTCGCCGCGTGCTGCAAGCCCTGAGTGCAGTGCATGCATTTGGATATGTGCACTGCGACGTCACGCCCGCCAATATTCTGCTGTCGGACGGCAAGTTCGAAACGGCAAGACTGGGCGACTTCGGCATCGCCCTGCAGATTGGCCAGAAACACGCGGAACAGGGCCTACGTTTTGCGGCCTCGGCTGAATTTGCGCCGCCGGAACAGATGCAAGGCGCACCTGCAAAACCGGATCAGGACATATATGCCGTGGGAAGGCTCGCCCGGCGGCTAATCGAGACGGATAAGGCGCAGTCACGGCAAGGACTCGCAGATTTTGCGCAGGCCTGTTGCCATTATGATCCCGCTCTGCGCCCACAATCGGCAATGGAGGCTTTACAGCTTCTGTAGCGCCTCATTGATCAGTTGCCGCCGCCGGGAAGCGGCGCCGCCGCAGTCGGCACACTCTTCTGGAACACGGTCAGCAGCTTGGCCGAATCCACCAGCGGCGCGTTGCTTGCATAAAGCACATCACCCTTCTGCATCTGGAAGAGCTGCATGAGGGCGATGCTGGAAGCGTCGCGCATGTTGACGTGATAGATCACGGGCCGCATGGTTGTGGCCGTCGCGACCGGGCCTTTCGCGCCCGGTACCCTTGCGGCGGGAACCTGAACAATCTCATTGCGGAAGACATAGACATTGCGCGCGTCTGCGCGGTCATCCAGCAAGCCACCGGCGCGGCCGACGGCCTGCGCCAGGGTCAGCTTTCCGGCCTCGAACTGGAATTCACCGGCACTCTTGAAAGCGCCGAGTGCGGTGTAGCTCGCCGCGTCGCCATCGACCATGATCTGATCATCCGGTGACAGGCGGATGTTCTGACGGTCTTCCCGCATGACGCGGTCAAGAGGCGCGCTGGCCCTTTGCGAGCCGCGAACGACAGTGACCGTGGCCGCGCCCGCAGCGACAGTAGGGCCACCTGCTTGATTGAGTGCATCAAGCACCCGCTCCTGCCGGGCAGTGAGCACGATTTTTCCGGGATTTTTCACCGCACCGCTGAGCATGACGGCGCTCGTCGGCTTATCGACGACAGTAACGACGGCCTGCGGGTTCACGGCCGACCCCTTGAGGCCGGCAACGACCTGCGATTGCAGCCCTTCCGGTGTGGAATCAACAACCCTCTGTTTGCCAACAAAAGGAATATTCACCGAGCCGCTCTGATCCACTGTAAAGCGGCCGAGATTAAGCGTCTTGCTCTGCGTCGGGGAGAAAAGTCCGTCTTCTCCCGTATCCAGCACGGTAATGTCGATAACGTCGCCGCGCCGCAATCTCTGGGCGTTGTAACCGGTGTTGCGAAGCGCGCTAAGGCCGGGCCCGGAGGCGTTCTGCGTGCTTCCAGCAGAAACGGTGGTTGCCGATGCATTAGCCAGCTCGATGACGGGAATTTTCTCGTTGGTTCGAGGCAGGGTCGCAGACCTGATGTTGCCTGCGGTCGGTCCGTCAGATGGCTTTGCACATGCGCTCAAAAGAGCCATCAGCAAAATCGCCCCCAACTTTTTCATCCCTCGTCCCCTCAATGATTCAACCTGACGCAGAGATAACATCCCGACACGTCATCGCAACAACTTTAGCGGTTGCAATTTACGGAAAACCTGCGCTCGAAAGAAAGGGTGTGACCATTCCGCAACCTTTTTGGATCCAGCCGAAGCAAACTCCAAGAATGCACCGATGAGAAATAAGCAGGACAACGACTCCGGTGGCGGCGATTGGTTTCTCCAAACCGAATGCAGGAGCCAAGGCCTTCAACAATCGCGTAGCGCCGAAATCAGTCCGCCCTCAAAACGATCCCAAGCAGTTGTTTCCTGTTTACACCGTTGGAATGCCACCACCTCCATGGCGCGGGAGTCTGCCCCCTGCCACGCCGAAGAAACGGCAAATTGACCAGCGTGTTAACCTGTCCCAACCAGGGTCAATTTTCCGCGAGGCGTACAGGAAACGATAGACATCGCCGCGCCTGTGATACGTGGCATAGGCGTCGAAATCCGTAGACTCAAAACGGCGAACGGTTAGCCGCGAGGTCTAGATGGGTAGAGAGGTCTCAGGAAACATTCATCAGCCTTTTCAACCACCCCGGACATCTGGTGGCGAGATCTGTGAACCGCAAGTCGTCAAACATCGATCGGAAAGGAAAAACCGGCCTTTACCCGGTCCATGACGACCATGGTCTTGAAGCCCTTGATATCGTGGTTTTCGTAAAAGAACCGCCGGGTAAAGGCCTCATAGTCCTCCATGTCCTTGGCGGTGATGACCAGAATGAAGTCGGCATCTCCCGTCACATAGTATCCGATCATCACTTCCCGGGTCGCGCGGATGGCCGCCTTGAAGCGATCGACAATATCGGCGCGTTCGCGCTCCAGTGAAACGAGCACGATCATGGTAATGCCGCGCCCAACGGCCTTCGGCGACACGATGGCGACATCCGCTTCGATGACGCCATCTTCGCGCAGACGTTTGAGGCGCCGCTGGCATGCGGTCGGTGAAAGATTGACGAGTTGCGCCAACTCTTCCGACGTAAGGCGATTGTTTTTTTGAACGGCCTCAAGCAACGCCTTGTCCGCTCTGTCGAGAGTATGCATGCACAAATCCTGCGTACGGAACCTAAAATAAGCGAAATTCCGGCTTGAACGATATAATTAACGCAGTCAACCGCTCAATGCGCTTGATTAGTCTCCCTGTAAATCTACCGGGAGCTCCATATGAGAAGTATTGCAAGCACTGCATTAAAAAACCTGCGGCGGCCCGATTTGATCGAGCGACGCGCTTTTCTCCATGGCAGTTGGGCTGCTCGCGATGAAACGCTCGGTGTCATTGATCCGGCGACCGGAGAAGATCTCATCGGTGTGGCGGCATGTTCGCTTGAGGATGCGGATGATGCCGTCACTACCGCGAAAAATGCCTTTCTAGAATGGCGCGACAAGCTTCCAACCGAACGCGGGCAGATCTTGCGTGAATGGGGCAAGTTGATGCGCAACAACGCGCATGATCTCGCCGTCATAATGACGGCCGAACAGGGCAAACCACTCTCGGAATCGCTTGGTGAAATTGCTTACGCTGCCAATTTCCTTGATTGGTTTGCCGGCGAAGGCGAGCGCGCCTACGGCGAGACGATACCGAGCCATTTGCCCGACAGCCGTGTCTCGGTCCAGATGCAGCCGCTAGGCGTCACCGTGGCCATCACGCCGTGGAACTTTCCCTCTGCTATGATCACCCGCAAAGCGGGCGCAGCGCTTGCCGCTGGCTGCACAATGATCGTCAAACCGGCGCCTGAAACACCCCTCTCGGCGCTCGCTTTGGCAAAGCTCGCTGAGGAAGCTGAAATGCCCGCCGGCGTATTCCAGGTCATCACCGGTCACGCTGCACCACTTGCGCACCGCCTGTTGCAACACACCGATGTGCGCGCATTTTCCTTTACCGGCTCCACTGAAATCGGTCGTATTTTGCTGGCGCAATCAGCGGCGACCATCAAGAAAGCCTCGCTGGAACTTGGAGGTCACGCGCCCTTCATCCTGTTCGACGACGCCGATGTCTCCAAAGCCGTAAAAGGTTGCATCGGGGCGAAATTCGCAACATCGGGGCAGGACTGCCTCGCTGCCAACCGGATCTACGTCCAGCGAGGTATTTATGACCGCTTCGTCAGTCAGTTCGGCAAGGCAAGCGCCGAACTGAAGGTCGGCCACGGTTTTGAGGCCGGCATCGATATAGGGCCGATGACACGCCCCTCCGTCGCTGAAAAGTGCCGCAAGCAAATCGCGCAGGCGCTCTCTGCGGGTGCACAACTCATCTGCGGCGGGCAGGATAGTCCGCTCGGCGGCAATTTCGTCACCCCAACCGTGCTGGCCGATGTCACAGACGACATGCTGATCGCGCGGGAGGAGACCTTCGGTCCGGTTGCCGCGATCTTGCCATTCGATGACGAGCGGGAGGTCGTGCGGCGCGCCAACTCGACGGAGATGGGGCTTGCGGCCTATCTCTACACCAACGATCTCGGCCGGGCGATGCGTCTGACGCATCAACTGGAATATGGCATGGTAGCCGTTAACACGCCGAAATTTACCGGCGCGCCCGTTCCCTTCGGCGGCTGGAAACAATCCGGCCTTGGTCGTGAGGGCTCGCGTCATGGTCTCATGGAATATCTCGAACCCAAATATGTCTGCTTCGGCAACTTAGCTGCGTGAAAAGGAACTCGCCTATGACAATCGACGTCAAGAATATTGCGGAAATGGATCGAAACGCCGTTTTGCACCCTTTCACGCAGCTCAAGGATTTTGCCAGCGGCAAACTCGGCGAGCCCACCATTGTCGAAACCGGCAAGGGCATCCGTATTCAGGACGCGCACGGCAAGCAGTTGATCGACGGTTTCGCCGGTCTTTATTGCGTTAATGTCGGTTATGGACGTACCGAGGTGGCTGAGGCGATTTCACGTCAGGCCTACCGCCTTGCCTATTATCATTCCTATGCCGCCCACACGACGGATGAGCTGGCCATCCTTTCCGATCGCCTCGTCAGAATGGCACCAGGTAAAATGAGCAAGGTCTTCTACGGCATGTCAGGGTCAGACGCCAACGAGACACAGGCCAAGCTCGTTTGGTATTACAACAATCTGCGCGGCAAGCCGCAAAAGAAGAAAATCATCTCCCGCGAACGGGGATATCACGGCTGCAGCGTGGTTTCCGGCTCAATGACCGGCATGAGTTTTTATCACGACCATATGGACCTTCCACGGGCCGGCATCCTGCATACAGGCGTTCCGCATCACTATTGGGGCGCAGAAGCCGGTGAGACGGAGCTGGAATTTTCAAGGCGGCGCGCGGAAGAGCTGGACGCGCTTATTCTGCGCGAAGGACCGGACACGATTGGTGCATTCATCGCCGAGCCGGTGCTCGGAACGGGCGGTATCACACCGCCGCCGGAAGGTTACTGGCCGGCTATCCAGGAGGTTCTCAAAAAATACGATGTCCTGTTGATTGCCGATGAGGTTATTACCGGCTTCGGCCGCACGGGTTCGATGTTTGGTTCACAGCATTATGGCATCGAGCCGGATCTGATCACCGTCGCTAAAGGCCTGACCTCGGCCTATTTCCCGCTTTCCGGCGCTATCGTCGGGGAGAAAGTCTACAAGGTGATGGAGGAAGGCGCGGATCGCGTCGGCGCCTTCTCCCACGGTTACACCTATTCCGGCCATCCTATCGGAGCGGCGGCTGCAAACGCCGTGCTCAACATTGTCGAAAAGGAAGACCTGCCAGGCAACGCCAGAGCCGTTGGCAGCTATTTCCAGGAACAACTGAAGGCTAAGTTCGCCCAGCTTCCAATCGTCGGCGAGGTGCGTGGCGTGGGACTGATGGCCGCTATCGAATTCGTGGCGGACCGGGAAAAAAAGACGCGTTTTGCCCCTCAACTCACGGTAGGTGCACGCGTTTCCAAGGCAGCGCGCAACGGCGGTCTCATAGCACGCGCCATGCCGCATGGCGATATTCTCGGTTTTGCACCGCCGCTCGTTACGACCCGGGAGGAGGTCGACGAGATCATCTCCATCGCTGAAGCCGCTGTCCGCAGTGTCATGGATGATCTGGTCCAGGCCGGCGAGAAAATCTGATCGGCAGCTTCAGTTTTCAACGTCGCAAATGCTGCTCATTTCGACAGCAACTGCGCCTTTCTGCAGCGCAGTTGCTGTCTGCGCTGCATAAGGCTTCATCTTTTCATAGAAGCATGCATAATGTCATGAAATTACCTTCGTCGAAAACGAGACAATTTCATGCGTCGTCAAGCCAATTCACCCAGCCCAGATCCAGTTTCCACAACGAGACCGGTGGCATGGCGACCGACGCTAGCTAAGCAGAAAGGCGAAACGAAACACTCTGCACTGACGGAACGCATCATTGCTGATATCGACGCCGGCGTTCTGAAGCCGATGGACCGCATGCCGACACACCGCGATCTGGCCCGCGAACTCGGCCTTTCTGTCCAGACGGTCAGCCTTTCCTACAAGGAGGCGGAGCGGCTAGGTTATCTTAGCGGCGAAATTGGCCGTGGAACCTTCGTGAAGACGCGGGTGACGGAGCGGGCAGGTCGCATGATGCTTGATCACAGCCCAACCGAGGTGCTCGATCTATCCATCATCCGCGGCGTTTATCTCGATGACCATGAAAATGCCTCGCGCGCCATTCTTCGCGAGATGGCCGATGGTGACAATTCTGGCTTCATGCGCCCCTGCCGGCCGGTCGCGGGGCTCGAGAGCCATCGCGAAACGGCCAGAACATGGCTTGGCATGATGGGCGTGACCGCCGGTCCGGAACGCATTCTTGTCACCAATGGCGCGGCGCACGGCATTTTTCTCGCTCTGAGCTGCATTATCCGCTCTAATGACGTGGTGCTCTGTGAAAACCTGACCGACCACGGCATTATCGGCCTGTCTAATATCCTCGGCTTCAGCCTAAAGGGCTTACCCACCGACGAAGAAGGCATTTTGCCCGAAGCGCTGGAGGCCGCCTGCGCAGCCGGAGGTGTCCGCGCTCTGGTGCTCATTCCCACGCTTAACAACCCGACCGGGCATGTGTCGGGCGCAGCGCGAAGGCAGGCCATCGCCGCAATTGCCGAGCGGTACGGCATTTTTGTCATCGAGGACGAGGTCTACCGTCCGATGATTGAGGATGATCTGCCATCCATCACCGAAATGCTGCCTGATCTCGGCTTCTTCGTCACCAGCTTCACCAAGACAGTGTTGACAGGGCTGCGCGTCGGTTATCTCGTCGTGCCACCCGCCTATTCCATCCGCGCCGCCTCCATCCTGCGTGTGTCGAGCTGGAGCGGGACATACCTCACGGCCGAGATCGCTACCCGTTGGGTCGAAAACGGAACGGCACGGCTGCTGCTGGATGTCCAGCGCACCGAGGCCCGTGCGCGGCAGAAAATCGCCATGGACATACTGGGCCACCATATAGGGTCGACCCACCCCCTCTCCCTCTGCGCTTGGCTGAAGGTTCCCCAGCGCTGGACGGAGGACGGCCTGGTGCGCGCGCTCACGAACCAGAACGTCGCGGTAACTCCGTCAGAACCATTTATTGCCGGTCCTAGCCATGGCGGCGGCATTCGCATATGCCTCGGCGGCCGCCTCAATCATGCAAGCCTCGCCAGGGCTTTGACCACTGTGCGGCAGACATTCGAGCAACTGCCGCCGGTCTACGATATCGGGTCAATCGGCTGAGGTTGCCAGCCGAAAATCATTGAATCATTACAATATAATAATTGACATGATTTTATTTCGCTCTCAACATGACAATCATGAAGACCGAAAACCTGTCCATATCCGCCGCCGACAACTTGCTTCCAGTCTCACTGGCCGCGATAAAGCGAGCAGCGGCGCGGCTTGCGGGACAGGTGGAGCGCACACCGCTGGTTCGCTCGGACTTTCTCTCTGAGCGCTGTGGTCATCCCGTTCATCTCAAACTTGAAACCCTTCAGCCCATCGGCGCCTTCAAACTGCGCGGCGCGATGAACGCCATTCTCTCGCTGGACGATACGACGCGCCAGCGTGGCCTCGTCACCGCCTCGACGGGCAATCATGGCCGGGCGGTGGCCTATGCCGCAGACAAACTCGGCATCCCCGCCACAATCTGCATGTCGGCGCTGGTGCCGGCAAACAAGGTGGAGGCGATCCGCGCGCTCGGCGCGGAAATCCGGATTGTCGGCAGATCACAGGATGATGCGCAGGAGGAAGTGGAGCGCCTGACCAAAAGCAGAGGCCTGACCGCTATCCCGCCTTTCGATCACGCCGACGTCGTGGCCGGCCAGGGCACTATCGGCCTCGAGGCCGTCGAAAACATGCCTGAACTGGAGACAATTCTCGTTCCTCTATCGGGCGGTGGCCTTGCGGGCGGTATCGCCGTTGCGGTGAAGGCGCTGAAGCCGGAGGCACGTGTCATCGGCGTTTCCATGCAGCGGGGCGCGGCCATGCATGCGTCAGTCACTGCCGGGCGGCCCGTCACCATCCAGGAAGAAGAAACGCTGGCGGATTCGCTGGGAGGGGGGATTGGATTGAAAAACCGGATCACATTTGCGCTCTGCCAATCTCTTCTCGACGAGATCGTGCTGGTATCCGAGGAAGAGATCGCAGCCGGCATCCGCCATGCGACGCATGAAGAAGGTCTGACAGTCGAGGGTGCCGGCGCAGTCGGTTTCGCGGCGATCCTCTTCGGCAAGGTGGACATCACCGGCCCAACCGCGATCATCGTGTCGGGTGGAAATATCGATCCGGCGGTTCACAAGACGATCATCGAAGGGCCTGCCGCATGAGCCAAATCACCATCCTAACCGAAAAAGATCTGCGCGCTGTCGTGAAGCTCGACCTGTCGGCAGTCGAGTGCGTGGAGCAGGCCTTTGCAGCGCTCGCAACGGAAGCGGTCGCCATGCCGCCGATCTTGCGGCTCGATATACCAGAGTTTCGTGGCGAGGTGGATGTAAAGACGGCTTATGTGCCGGGTTTTGATGGTTTCGCCATCAAGGTCAGCCCCGGCTTCTTCGACAATCCCAAACTCGGTCTGCCGAGCCTCAACGGGCTGATGATCCTCTTCAGCGCAAGGACCGGACTGGTGGAGGCCCTTCTTCTCGATAACGGCTACCTCACTGATGTGCGTACCGCCGCAGCCGGGGCGGTCGCAGCACGGCATCTCGCCCGCGAAGATGCTTCCGTCGCAGCAATTTTCGGAGCGGGCATGCAAGCCCGTCTGCAGTTCGATGCGCTGAAACTGGTGCGACCCATTCAATCCGCACGCATCTGGGCTCGTGACCATCAAAAGGCCGAGGTGCTCGCAGGCGATCTGGCCCGCCAACACGGTATCGAGGTCATCGCCGCGGCCGATCCGCAGACCGCTGTCCGGGGCGCCGACATCGTCGTGACCACGACGCCAGCCGAAAAGCCGATACTGTTTGCCGGCTGGCTTGAAGAAGGCCAGCATCTGACGGCCATGGGATCGGACGCCGAACACAAGAACGAGATCGATCCGGCCGTATTTTGCAGGGCACGCTATATCGCAGACCGGCTTTCGCAGACCCGAATCCTCGGTGAATTGCACCACGCTATCGCCGCGGGGCCTGTCACGCTGGATCAAGAATTCGCCGAGCTCGGTGCTGTCATCGCTGGCAAGGCACGCGGTCGCGTATCGAGGGGCGACATCACCTTTGCCGATCTGACCGGCACCGGAGTGCAGGACACCGCCATCGCCAATCTCGCGTTTACCCGCGCAAAAGACGGCGGAAGCGGCCAAATCATCGAAAACAGTGTGAAAATGGGAGACGCAGCGTGAGCGTAACGCTGAACTTTACGCGCGAGGAATATGCCGCGCGCCTGTCCAAAACCCGCGACGCCATGGAAAAGGCAGGCATCGACCTGCTTGTCGTCACCGACCCATCCAACATGCATTGGCTGACGGGCTATGACGGCTGGTCCTTCTATGTCCACCAATGCGTGCTCGTTCCGCCGCAAGGCGAGCCGATCTGGTATGGCCGCAAGCAGGATGCCAATGGCGCCAAGCGCACCGCCTACCTCGCCCAGGACAACATCATCGGTTATCCTGACCACTACGTTCAATCGACCGAACGGCATCCGATGGACCTGTTGTCGAAGACCTTCGATGACCGGGGCTGGTCAGGCCTGTCGATCGGCGTCGAGATGGACAATTATTATTTCTCGGCTGCTGCCTTTGCATCCTTGCGGAAACATCTGCCGAACGCCCGCTTCAAGGATGCCGCCGGTCTTGTAAACTGGCAGCGCGCGGTCAAAAGCCCGACCGAACTCGACTATATGCGCAAGGCCGGCAAGATCGTCGAGCTGATGCACAAACGTATCGTTGACGTAGTCGAGCCGGGCATGCGCAAATGCGATCTCGTCGCCGAGATCTACGATGCCGGCATTCGTGGCACTGCGGAATTCGGCGGGGATTATCCCGCGATCGTACCGTTGCTCCCGTCGGGTGCCGATGCTTCTGCGCCGCATCTGACATGGGACGACAAGCCGATGCGCTTGGGCGAAGGCACCTTCTTTGAAATCGCCGGCGCTTATCGCCGTTATCATTGCCCGCTCTCTCGCACTGTCTTTCTCGGCAAGCCGACGAAGGCGTTCCTTGATGCGGAGAAGGCCACGCTTGAGGGCATGGAGGCCGGTCTTGCGGCTGCCAAACCCGGCAATACCTGCGAAGATATCGCCAATGGGTTTTTCGCGGTGCTAAAAAAATACGGGATCATCAAGGACAACCGAACCGGTTATCCCATCGGCCTCTCCTATCCGCCGGACTGGGGCGAGCGCACCATGAGCCTGCGCCCCGGCGACCGCACGGAGCTGAAGCCCGGTATGACGTTCCATTTCATGACCGGTTTGTGGCTAGACGACATGGGGCTCGAAATCACCGAGAGTATCGCCATTACCGAAACGGGTGTCGAATGCCTCTCCAATGTGCCGCGGCAACTGTTCGTGAAAGGCTGAGAGATGTTAAGCACCGCGCTACGCCCCTCACCTATCACGTCGTCGGTCGATTTTGACAAGAAAGGCGTGCAGCACGGTCATCTGCGGCTACCATACAGCCGCGATGACAGTGCATGGGGGTCGGTAATGATCCCGATATGCGTGATCGCCAACGGCGAGGGGCCGACAGCCCTTTTGACCGGCGCCAATCACGGCGACGAATATGAGGGGCCGGCCGCACTTTTCGAACTTGCCCACACACTCGATCCAGATGACGTCAGCGGGCGTATCATCATCGTGCCAGCACTCAACTATCCGGCCTTTCGCGCGGGAACACGCACCTCGCCGATCGACCGCGGGAACCTCAATCGCAGCTTTCCCGGTCGTCCGGACGGTTCCGTGACGGAGAAGATCGCCGATTACGTGACCCGCCATCTGTTACCGCTTGCGGATATCGTTCTTGATTTTCATTCAGGCGGCAGGACGCTTGATTTCCTGCCTTACGCTGCCGCTCACGAATTACCCGACAAGATACAGGAAGCCCGGTGCTTTGAGGCGGTGGCAGCTTTTGCTGCCCCCTATTCGATGAAGATGCTGGAGATTGACCCCGTCGGCATGCTGGACACGACGGCCGAGGAACTGGGAAGGGTCTTTGTCACCACCGAGCTTGGCGGCGCGGGCACGGCCAGCGCAAAATCGATCGACATCGCCCGCAAAGGTACCATCAACCTGCTGCGCCATGCAGGCATCCTGACCGGCGCCGCGGTGCCGGCGCCGAGCCGCTGGCTGGATATGCCCTCCAACGATTGCTTCACCTTTGCCGAAGATGACGGGCTCGTCGTCTTCGTCCGCGATCTCGGAGACACCGTCACGGCAGGTGAAACCATCGCCAGGGTCTACCCTGTTGGAAAAACCGGTCTTGCGCCGGTCGAATACCGCGCCTCTATCAGTGGCGTGCTCGCAGCGCGCCACGTTCCCGGCCTCATCAAGGCCGGCGACTGCCTTTCCGTCATCGCCACGGTCACGGAGAATACCTAGTCCGAAGAATGAAGTGAGATCCGAAAACGGACCACGCAACCCAACCAGAGGAGTTAGAACATGAATATCACAAAACTCGCCGGGCTTTCCGCCCTTGCTCTTTCCATCAGCGTGACAGCGGTCAGCGCACTCACCCTCGAGGAGGTGAAGAAGCAAGGCTACATTCGCGCAGCGACTGCCAATGAAGTGCCCTATTCATACATGCAGCCCGACGGCACCTCTGCCGGCATCGGCCCCGATGTCGCAAATGCAGTTCTGAAATCGATGGGCATCGAGGAGGTCAACTGGACGGTGACCCCATTCGGCACGCTGATCCCCGGGCTGAAGGCGCGTCGCTTCGATTTCGCAGCCGCCGAACAGAACATTTCGCCCGAGCGCTGCAAGCAGGTGGCCTTCACCGAACCGAACTCGTCCTATGGCGAAGGCCTGCTGGTGAAGAAAGGAAATCCTAAAAAGCTGACCACCTATGCCGATATTGCCAAGGATCCTGCATTGAAGGTCGCCGTCGTATCTGGCGCCAACAATGTAGACTTCCTGCGCGCCGTCGGCGTCAAGGAAGATCAGATCGTCTTCATCCCGGCCAATGCAGATGCCATCCCCACTGTCCAGAGCCGCGCCGATGCCTATGCCGCCACGGAACTGACAGTGTCAGAACTGGCCAAGGGCCAGGCCAATGTCGAGCAGGTGAAGCCCTTCGTTGATCCTGTCGTGAAGGATGCGCCTGTGCGCAACTACGGCGGTTTCGCTTTCCGGCCGGAGGACAAAGAATTGCGTGACGCCTTCAACGCCGCGCTCGTCGAATTCCGCAAGACCGACGACTACAAGAAAATCCTCGCAAAATACGGCCTCTCCGAACAGAGTATCGCGGCAGCGGCCGAAAAGAAGGTCGCCGATCTCTGCGCCGGAAAATGACGCCAGCCGGCGCCCGGGCATTACCGGGCGCCGATTACCATGAACTCGGGAACACTCCAGATGGACATGACCGCCTACCTGCCGATGTTGTGGCAAGGCGCCGTCGTCACCATGACGATGACGCTCGCAGCCCTTGTTGTTGGCACGGTACTCGCCTTTTTCTTCGGCATTCTTCGCGTCGAGGGCGGACCAATCCTCTCGACTGTCGCATTGTGCTACACGGAGGTGTTTCGCGGCACCTCGCTGCTGGTCCAGCTTTTCTGGTTCTATTACGCGCTGCCGCTCGTCGGTCTGAGTTT
>NZ_BDLN01000003.1:55624-96531 GCF_001950375.1 Rhizobium sp. TBD182
GTCACCACCGGCGTCATGGTGCTCGCCGCCCATGCGGGTGGGTATGGCGCCGAGATCGTTCGCGGCGCGTTATCTTCCGTTTCGGTGCAGCAGCTGGAAGCCGCACGAGCGCTGAACTTCACGCGGATGCAGACGCTGTTTCGCATTTCCTTGCCGCAGGCGATCGTCGAGATGATGCCGTCCTTCGGCAATCTGGCTATCGAAACGCTGAAGCTTTCCTCACTTGTATCGCTGATCTCGATTGCCGACCTCACCTTCGCGGCACAGTCGATCCGCAACCTGACGCTGGATAGCACCAGCATCTATTCGATCACACTCCTCTGTTATTTCGCGATGTCGCTGATCCTGATGGCCATCATCCGGGTGATCGAACATGTCGTGCGGCGCGGCAATGTGTTTCCGCGCACTCGCCATTCGTAAGGATATTCAGTCATGATGTATGGTTACGAATGGGACACGACCACCTGGATCACCTACACGACCTCGATCCTGCCCATCATTTTGATCGGCCTGACGGTAACGCTGAAAGCAGCCGCCGCCGGCTTTGCCATCGCGCTTATTCTGGGGCTGGTTTTTGCGCTGCTGCGCCGCAGTCGGGTGAAATTGATTTCCTGGCCGACCGCAGTTGTTGTCGAATTCCTTCGCGACACTCCGCTTCTGGTGCAGCTTTTCTTCCTCTACTACGTTCTTCCGGAATTCGGCATCGTTCTGCCGGCGTTTCTCACCGGCGCGCTGGCGCTCGGCCTTCAATATGCCGCCTATACGTCTGAGGTCTATCGCGGCGGCATGGAGGCGGTGCATCATGGCCAGTGGGAAGCCGCGACTGCGCTTAATCTGACGCGCATGCAGACGTATCGGGATATCATCATCCCGCAGGCCATCCCGCGCATAGTTCCGGCCATGGGCAACTATCTTGTCGCCATGATCAAGGAAACGCCGGTGCTTTCCGTCGTCACGGTTCTAGAGATGATGGGGCTGGCAAACATGATCGGCGAGCGCACCTTCGAATATCTGGTGCCGCTGACGCTTGTCGGCCTGATCTTCCTTCTTCTGACCATAATCTGCTCAGCAGGCCTCAGCCGCCTGCAAAGGGCGCTTCCAAAAGCAGGAATACCCTTGCGATGACAAACAACACCAATCAGCCGCTGATCGAATTTTCCGATGTCACAAAGCGGTTCGGCATTTTGACGGTCCTCGACCAGTTCAATTTCACCGTGGCAAAAGGCGAAAAAGTCACTCTCATCGGTCCTTCCGGCTCCGGTAAGTCGACGGTTCTGCGCATTCTCATGACGCTGGAACCGTTCCAGGAGGGAAAGCTGACGCTGGCGGACATTTCCTACCATCAGGCAGGCGGCAAAGGCCCCTTCCAAGCCTCGGAAAAACACCTGCGCCAGATCCGTAACCACGTCGGCATGGTTTTTCAGAGCTTCAACCTCTTCCCTCATATGACGGTGCTGCGCAACATCGTGGAGGCGCCGGTGCGTGTACTGGGCATTGCCCGTCCGGAGGCAGAAGCACGGGCGATCGCACTCCTGAAGATGGTTGGCCTGGCCGACAAGAAGGATCACTATCCAGTGCAGCTTTCCGGCGGCCAGCAGCAGCGTGTCGCGATTGCCCGCTCTCTTGCCATGCGCCCGCGTGTCCTGCTTTTTGACGAACCAACCTCCGCCCTAGACCCCCAGCTGGTCGGCGAAGTGCTTTCCGTCATCCGTGGCCTGGCCCACGAGCACGATTTGACCATGTTACTTGTTACCCACGAGATGCGTTTCGCTCGGGAAGTGTCGGACCGGGTCTGCTTCTTCGACAAAGGGCGTATTTGTGAGCAAGGAACGCCAGAAGAAATCTTCGGCGCACCAAAGGAAGAAAGGACCCGCGAGTTCCTGTCATCAGTTCTCAGGTAACAGCATTCTCACAGGCGCAGAAACAGCCAACCATTAGGCAGCATTACGACGCGTCGTTTTCCTTGTTCAAGTGGGTCAGTTACAAACGGTGTGGGGCCTCCAAGATATCGTGCATGACCCGGGTTAATTGACATCATGTCACCTCCTGATTTTTGGTTACGGCCTGATACCCGATCGCAAAAATTCCTGAACACACTGGAGTGTCACGTGCCCCTCATTACAACGACCGAACGGCTGCACATACGCGAAATCGTGGAGGCCGATCTCGCTTTTCTCGCCAGGATTTATAGCGACGCCGTCTGTATGCAATATTATGCTGGCATCAAGTCGCATTTAGAGACGCGCGCATGGTTTCAGCAACTCGCGTTCGACAGCTACAATCGCCATGGCTTCGGTCTATGGGCCGTTGTCGATGCAACATCGAACGAGGTCATCGGTGATTGCGGGATTACGCTACAGCAAACCCCTGCGGGGTTCGAGCCTGAAATCGGGTATCATTTATGGCGCGAATTCTGGGGACAGGGTTTTGCAACCGAGGCGGCGATCGCCTGCCGCGACTATGCTTTTCAAAATCTTGGTCTGCGCAGAGTGGTCAGTATCACCAGCTCGGACAACATACCCTCGCAAAAGGTTGCGCAACGCGTGCACGACAGGAAAGAAATCTATCAGAAACGGCTCCGCGGTACGCTCGTGGATCGCTATCTCTATATCAGCGAAAAATGCTATCCCTAACAACCTGCGTTATCCATCGCGGACGTCACTCAGGCTCTATGATCTGCCCGCGCGGTAAATCAGCTCCCTCAGCATGGCGCAGGAATACGACCAGCGGTCATCCTCGCGCTTGAATTCCGGGTCGGACATCGCCGCGATCTCATGGAGGTAATTAGGTTTCAGCCACAGAAGGAAACATCCTGCGACGCCCTACCGACGCGCGAAGTCCTCCTCGGCAACCACAGCGGTGCCGTAGACCTAGCCGGCCTTCTTGGCGTCTGAAGACGTTCCGATGGAATTCGATTTAAATTTTGAATAAAGGAATGCTGAGAGCGCTACCTCACTAGACGCCGAGGGAGAGTGGCGCGGCAACGTCTTCGTCGAGCGCCTCTGGCGGCCGATCAGATACGATAAGGTGTACCTCCACGCCTACAAAACCTGGTTTGATGTCCGCGTTTGTATCGGTCGATCGCTGACTTTTGACAAACCCTAAGCCCACATTCATCCCTTCCAGGAAAACGGCAGGATCAGGCTTACTCCAACGCGCGATGACAGCAATGATCGCGGCAGCATACATCCTGAGAGCGAAAACGGGAGGAGGCTGCTAGTCCTGACAACACATTGACAACGTTTCGTTAACCATCCAAATGCTTGTATTAGTACATTAAAAATTGCTCATGAAGAGCCCGATTCTAGCAAATTCTGAGCTTGTACATGGCATCAATCCTGACCAACAGTGCAGCCATCTCTGCGCTGCAAACCCTTCGCTCAATATCTTCCAGCTTGGAGAGTTCCCAAAAAGCTGTGTCATCTGGGCTACGGGTGGTAACGGCTTCCGACAACGCGGCATATTGGTCAATTTCAACAACCATGCGCTCCGACAATGGTGCACTCTCTGCGGTTCAAGACACACTTGGCCTTGGCGCGGCAAAGGTTGATGTTGCTTACGCGGGTATCGATTCAGTTATCGCCGTGCTGGACAAGTTCAAATCAAAGCTTGTCGCTGCAACCGACGAAGGTGTGGATAAGACGAAAATCCAGACTGGGTTGGATCAACTAAAAAAGCAGATTGTCAGCACCGCAGAATCCGCGAGTTTCAGCGGTCAAAATTGGCTGAATACCAACATCATCGACATATATGACAGCGCGTTGAATAGATCGTCGGTCGCTTCTTCGTTCGTGCGCTCGGCGTCCGACGTCTCCGTCAAAACGATAGGTATCGATCTTTCGAAGATATCGCTCTTTAACAGCACGGGCGGCGGGCTGCTTCAGGCAGACGCGCGGGACATAAAAACAATCGGCGGACTTCGATCCTTGATATCCACGTCGAATCCTGAGGCTATCGTGAGCGACTATACAGCGTATGACGGCGTTGATGGATCTTCGGGATATATGGTTCCCCGATATGAATTGGGAAGCGCAGGCACTGTTTTTCTGAAGTTCCCGGCTGCAACACCTTTGGACTTCAATCAGCCAGGAGCTGAGATCAGCTTTACAATCATCTTGGACAAGGAGGCTTCCAATCCAGATGGTCATGCCGGGGCTACTGGCAACATCCAGGAACTTCCCGGACCCTATTATGGTGGTTACCCCGCAACCGTCACCATTACCAAAGCAGATGTCGATGCCTACAATGTCGGGCTAGGCGGGATCGTCTCTACGAATACCCAGTTTGCCGGGGTGCTCAACGCAAAGCTCGTGTCACTTGGTGCGTCAGCATCGGCTAACCTATTGACAGGCTCCCCTCCGATCCACGATCCAGAAGCGATAGCAATCACGACGCTTCAGCAGCACGGATACGGCTCCTATGTCGAGATCTCCGCCGTCAACAGCGTTGGCGTCAGTACAGGCGGCCTTCAGCCAGACCTCGATTTCGGATTTCGTGGCTCAGGCGTCGCGCTGAACTTCGAGCCATTTATCGTTCATAGGGATGGAAAGGACGAAGCCGGCATCGATGTTAGCTTCACATTTTCAGTGAACGGTTCTTCACCTGTTTCCTATTCGTTTAACCGGCACTACGTGAATGAAGTGCTGAACCGCGACGACGGCAAGGTCTCGTCGCCAGAGGACATGGCTACTCTAATGCAAGCCTTACTTGGCACAGACTGGCCAGATCTCATTATTCAAGCTGACGCAGGGTCGGTTGTCATCAAGTCAAATCCAGATGTGGA
The DNA here is from genome assembly GCF_001950375.1 of Rhizobium sp. TBD182. Taxonomy (NCBI): domain Bacteria; kingdom Pseudomonadati; phylum Pseudomonadota; class Alphaproteobacteria; order Hyphomicrobiales; family Rhizobiaceae; genus Rhizobium; species Rhizobium sp. TBD182. Next base: position 60,408 of record NZ_BDLN01000003.1, read on the forward strand.
TAGACAATGGGGTGCTGGAACACGAATCAACTTCGATAATATCCGGGTTAGCAACGAACCACGCTCCACCCTAAATTTACTCGACCTTGACATCGTAAAGAACCACGATCTGATCGATACCTACATAACGTATATTGAAAATGTGACAGCCAATTCGATTGACGGGGCAGCTATGCTCGGAGCAATTCAAACCCGCATTGATTTGCAAGCGGGTTTCGCCGCAAGCCTCTCAGATTCGATTAGCAGGGGAATTGGCCGCCTGGTGGATGCGGATATGAATGAGGAATCGATCAGGCTGAAGGCCCTTCAAACCCAGCAGCAGCTCGGTGTTCAATCGCTACAAATCGCAAACAGCCGCTCGGAGACCATCCTCGATCTATTTCGCTAGTTCCGGGTCGATCGATTGAAAGTCGCCGCGCCGCTGTGGTTCAATTGGCCCGCCCCTCCCAAACAGTCGCAAGGTGTTCTCCTGATTGATACTTTAGATAGATTGCAAATATGAGTCGCAAGCGATAAAAAATGCCGCCGCGCGTCCCCTGAAACAGGCCGCGGCATGAGGCCTCGTCGCTGTATTGCGAGCGACAGGCCTCTTTTTGAATACGACGCACGCACAAAAATGCCGCAGTAGTGAGCGGATTTTATTGTTCATTCTTGCAGCGTCCGCTGCCTTGGACACGATTCTTCCCTAGACCGCAGCTTGTTTGTAGCTCAGTATTTCGAGCTGCGATCACCATACAAATCGTCTTTCGGTTGTGATCGTTGCAGGAGGTTAAATCTTTAAGAAATTTATCGAGGGGCCCCTCGCCACAAAACTCAAGCCGATGACGGCGAAACCTCGTACAATATTAAGCTGTGCATATTGCTGACCAGTGTCGCCATAGCCCCATACCTTGAACATCATCCGCGAACATGCTCCCGCGACCACTTTTGGGTTATCATAGTCACTGATGGAACTGCTGCGCCGGCACGTTTATCCAATCGTAGCGCGAATGGCTGGCCAACCTCGCTCTGGCGGCGGAACAAGTGGTAGCTAGCTTAAAGGGTCTTAAGCCGACCAAATACCCAAGGAACATTCATATGAAAGTTGAAAAAATCACTTTCGATCCAAGCTGTCGGATCCCCAATAACCAGACCTTCCCTGTCATCATCTATCGACAAGTCGGCTCGCCATTCGATTCCGCTGCTTTCGAGGCACAGTTCGCACGAAACGGATGGCGCGGCATATGGCGGAATGGAGTGTATGACTACCACCATTACCACAGCGGCGCGCACGAGGTTCTGGGCGTCGAGCGCGGTGATGCGACATTACAGATTGGAGGGCCGCACGGGCAAGTCTTTTCCGTTACGCAAGGTGACTGTCTGGTTTTGCCCGCCGGTACGGGCCACATGAAGCTGAAATCCTCTGCGGATTTTCAGGTTGTCGGCGCTTATCCACCCGGCCAGGAGGCCGATATTCAGACGTCTGCACCAACCAGTGCGATGCTTGCACAGATAAAGTCTTTGCCAAAGCCGACAACCGACCCCGTGCACGGAGCATCAGGTGGCCTGATCGATCTCTGGTGAGAATGAGCTAGGTTTTCGAAACCTGCCAGCTTCCTACACTAATAAGAAGTATTGAGACTGCTCTGAGATTCAAGCCTCGGAAAGCTCCTGCTTCACCGCTCCCCCCGCAACGCGCGCAATACTCAGGAGCCGCTCCACGTCGCGGCCAATCCGCGCCATTGCGGAGAGACCGACCATGGTCGAACTCACGAAATCCGCCAGACGCTCAGCCTCTTCCGGATGGCGCGCGGCAATATAGGAGCGGATCACGCCCTCTGCCGCCGTGTGAAAAACGCTGGCTGCGGCACGCGCCTCTTCATCGTCGCAGCGCGTGCCTTCCAGAACGAGGCAACCAGGGGCTGCGGAATGAGCTGCATAGCGTCTTGCCGCATCTTCGAGCAACGATGCAAGGCACTCGCCAACCTCACGATCCGGCCGCAGAATATCGGCAAGAGGAATTGCTTCCGTTCCGGCATAGAGATCAAGAGCCCTCTTGTAGAGGCCCATCTTGCTGCCGAAAGCGGCATAAAAGCTTGGCGGGTTGATGCCTAACACCGAGGTAATCTCCGCGACGCCCACAGCATCAAAGCCACGCGCGTGGAAAAGCTGCTTGGCCGTGGCCACAGCCTGATCAGGATCAAAACGGCGCGGACGGCCGCGGGAGCGAATGTTTTTTGTATCGGTCATTACATAATATCTTGACGAGTGAGTTATTCGGTATTTATGTATCGATCATTAAATTAATTTTCAAGGTCATGGAGAGTGCTCGTGTTTCAAGGAAAATCCGTTCTGGTTCTCGGCGGCAGCCGAGGCATAGGCGCAGCCATCGTGCGGCGGTTTGCAGACGAAGGTGCAAAGGTAACGTTCACCTATGGCGCATCCCAAGGTGCGGCGGAACACCTGGCGAAGGAGACGGGCAGCACTGCCATACGGGCGGACAGTGCTAACCGCGACGAAGTTATCGGCGTCGTGCGTGACAGTGGTCCTCTGGACATATTGATCGTGAACTCCGGGATTGCCATTTTTGGCGATGCTCTCGAGCAGGACCCTGATGCCATCGACCGTCTGTTTCAGATCAACATCCAGACGCCCTATCACGCCTCTGTGGAGGCGGCGCGGCGGATGCCTGACGGTGGCAGGATCATCGTTATCGGCTCGGTCAATGGAGACCGGATGCCGGTGCCGGGCATGGCCTCTTATGCCGTTTCCAAATCGGCCTTGCAGGGGCTGGCGCGCGGTTTGGCACGCGACTTCGGGCCACGCGGCATCACCATCAACGTTGTGCAGCCCGGCCCGATCGACACCGACGCGAATCCGGAAAACGGGCCGATGAAAGACCTGATGCACAGCTTCATGGCACTCAAGCGCCATGGACGGCCGGAGGAAGTGGCCGGCATGGTGGCCTGGCTTTCCGGGCCTGAAGCCGGTTTTGTGACGGGCGCGATGCACACGATCGATGGCGCATTTGGCGCCTGATAAGCAGATTGCCTGATTGTTTGCGGCCGGTTTCGGGACAGCACGATGGTGTTGCTCCCGAAACCGGCGAATAGAATGCGGCGAAGGAAATTTCGCCGCGATCTTATCGGTTTTGCCTTTGGGTGATCTATCGCGGCATTCGGGCGAAGCCCTTTGCCAAGATTGGGCCGGTTGGCCTGCCTGTTGGTGATCCGCCTGCCTGCTCAAGCGTGATCTCGTAGAGCTGGTCGCTTCTCGGGGTCGGTAAAGCCGGTCCATCGAGACGCGCTGAACGGACGCCATCGATCAGGCCGAGCGAGACCGGGCCAACATCCTTGGACGGCAATGTCCATACCTGGATCGTCTTGTCTCCAGGCACTGCAAAATCGGCCAGCATCCGCACGGTTGCTCTTTCGTTGCCGAAATCCTCAACAACGGCCTGAACCTCACCCGTCTCGTTGACGAGGACTGCGATCACCAGCGGCTCCGTTGTCCGTGTCAGGCTAAACGTAAGGCCGGCGGCGAGCACGACGGTTGCGGCAATGGCGGACACGGCAATGGCGCGCCAGCGGATTGTGCTGTTGTCGTTTGCCGTGTGGGTGGGCTTGAGGGATACGGATTTCGACTGGAGCGGCAGGCGGGATTCGATGTTGCTCCACAATTCGCCCTTGATGGCTGCCGGCTCGACGGCAGTATCGAGCGGCAGAAAACGCTCACGGCTGGCCGCGATTGCCGCCCGCAATTCGCCATCTGATTCCATTGCTGCTTCAACAGCCTTGGCTTCGGAGGTCTCCAGCAAGCCCAATACATAGTCATCGGCGATGGCGGGAATATCTTTGCGCTCCATCATCATGCCATGCACTCCCGAAGCGCCGAAAGGCCGCGCCTGATCCAGGACTTCGTCGTTCCAAGCGGAATGCGCAACCGGCCAGCGATTTCGCCGTGGGAATATCCGGCCACGTAGGCCATCAGGATGCCCTGTCTCTTTGTCTCCTCAAGACCGCCGAGACATTCATAAAGGCGTGAATTCCGATCAAGCTTCTGCCATGCGGCCATTACTTCATCTGCCTGCGCGCCATCGCGGAGCGTTTCAACATCCTCCACGGGGAGTTCACGCCTGCTGTCGCGCAGAAGATTAAGCGCCCGGTTTCTGACGATCGCGTAAATCCAGCCGCGCGCCGACCCCTGGTCTGCCCGATACTGGTGCGCATGGGTCCAGATGCGCACGAAGCTCTCCTGTACCACCTCTTCCGCCAGTTCCCTGCGCTTGACGATGCGCTCTGCCACTGCAATCAGCCGGCCTGCCTCGCGATCGAAAATCGCACGCAATGCGTTTTTGTCCCCTTTTGCGCAGGCAGTAAGCGCCCTGTGGAGATCGTCCGGCACGGAGCCCATCTGCATTTGAAACCTTTCAACGTCTGATCGCCAGCATGGTCGGCTTAGGCATAATACCCATCGTGGCGGCATATGGATGCATCTCGCAAATATTTTTTCGCTGTCTGCATCCAAATGCACCCTGCCCGGTGTCTTGAACTGTGGAAGCGTCGAAAACCAACCGCTGGACGCCTTCCGAACGGTTCAACGCACGGGAGAAACACCATGAATATCATCCGCTCCACTCTGATCGCCTCCGCCGCTTTCGCTGCATCGGCAAGCATCGCGGTTTCAGCACCGGTCCTCGGGCTAACCGGCGACAAGACGCTCGTCATGTTCGACACCAACAAGCCTGCCGTCACAAAGACAATGGATGTCACCGGCGTCGACAAGCTCATTGGCATCGATTTTCGCCCCGGGAACAAGACTGTCATCGGTGTAACGCCGGACCACCGCATCGTCTCCATCAACCTTGAGACAGGTGCTGCAACCGATGTGGCCAAGATGGACAAGATGCTGACCATGACCGAAGCGCCTGTTGTGGTCGATTTCAACCCAGCAGCGGATCGTCTTCGTTTCATGACCGGCACGACCAATCACCGCGTGCATCCCGATACCGGTGCGGTGACGGTTGATGGAACACTGGCTTTTGAAGATGGCGACATGCACAAGGGAGAAGCGCCAAACATCGTTGCCGCCGCCTATACCAACTCTATCGGCAAGCCGGAAAAGACGGCGATGTACAATATCGACGCGACCATCGGCGCCCTGGTTCAGCAGACGAAGCCGAATGATGGCACACTGAAGGCAATCGGCAAGCTCGGCCTCAAGGACATGCCGGCAACCTACGCATTCGATATCCACGGCGAGGAAGGCGGCAAGAACACCGCATACCTGGCCGCCGGAGACACGCTCTACACCGTCAACCTCGAAACCGGCGCTGCCACCGAAATCGGCGGGATCACAGGCGCAGACAACGGCTTGCGCGACATCACTATTCTTCCCGCGATGTGATTGGGGGTCGTAGACTGGGGATTTTAGTTGTCAGAAAGGGCTGGTCCGGTTGTGCGGGCCGGCCTCTTTTATTTAATCGGTAATGTTGACGATCAGATATTCGGAAACAGATCTTTTTGTTGGGGTGTATGACAGTCGTCCATTAACGATCGAGCGTAAGCCAACGAAAATATTGATAACACTGACACATACACCCACCGCCGTCAAAGAACCGATAAGTCCCCGCGACACCTTACCAGTTCCCTCAGTCTTGCCGTATCGCGCACCACATCGTCTTCGCTATCTTTCCATAGGCAAACACAAATACGGCACACCCTGTTCGAAATGCGTGTCTAACTCGAGATATTTTTCACCTAATGGTTGACTCCATGTGATCTATTTAAATACCTGCTACTAAAAGTTTATGCGCATATTCTAATGCTGGGGGGCATGATGGGTGGCAGGTTGAGCTCGTGGAAAGTCGCTGCAGGTCGTGCGGTGTCCTGTCTTCATACGATATCCAGAACGGGCGCCATCGCTCTTTCGCTTCTCCTTGTGATAGTGACACAGGCGCTTGCCCAGTCAGTCACGGTTTCGGCCGTCCCTGCGACGTTCAATGGCCTTGGCGATAACATCCGTTTCGATTACGTCATTGATCCCGGCTCCTACACCATCACCAGCATCAATCCCACAACCACGTCCATCAAGGGTGCAGTAGTATCCTGTCCCAGCGTGGGCAGCGGCCTTGAATGGCCCAACAAGCTGACATGTACTGCGGCTTACCGCGTCGACGAACTGGATGTCATGGCCGGGCAGTTTTCGGATTTCGCCAGTTTCTCCGGCACCCGGGTGGGCGGACATTCTTTCAGCTTTACCAGCAATACGCTCGTCGTACGCGCCGTAGCAGGCGGGCCTGTCGTCCTGTCGGTAACGTCTTCGCCCAACCCATCCTTGCCCGGCCAAGAGGTGGAAGTCACGGCAACCGTCTCCTCCATGGGCTGCAATGCCGGCCAGTCGCCTCCGGGGAGCGTCAGCATTTCCGTCGGTTCCCAATCGGCCAATCTCGGTCTGGCGCCGACCGGGCCGGTGAGCCCGGCATCTTCCGCCACCTTCCGGACGACGAGCCTGTCATCCGGAACATATCCAGTAAGCGCTTCCTACACAGGAGGCAGTGGCTGCAGCACATCTTCCGCAAGCGGCTCCAATCACACGGTCGAAACCAAACCGACTGTGACGATCAATCAGGCAACAGCGCAAGCGGACCCGACGTCCCGGTCGCCGATCCTGTTCGACGTCGCTTTCGACAAACCCATTGTTGGCTTTTCCGGCGCCGATGTGCAGCTGTCCGGCACGGCCGGCGCCGCCACGGCCACGATTTCTGGTTCCGGTGCAACCTATCAGGTGGCGGTGTCGGGCATGAATCGGGCCGGAACCGTTGTTGCAACGATCCCAGCCGGAAGTGTCACGACACCGGCCGGCCTCGCAAACGAGGCGTCGACGAGTTCGGACAATTCGGTCTCATACGACCCGGTCAAAATCACCCCTGTCGCGATTGCCGATCCAGCCTATCAACAGGTCTATGGTCCGGTGGGCCTGACCGCGAGCGGCGGTAGTGCGCCTCACAGCTTTGCGGTCTCAGCAGGCACGCTGCCCGGCGGGCTTTCTCTTTCCAGCAACGGTGAGCTGACCGGCATTCCAACTCAGACCGGCAATTTCAGTTTTACCGTGACGGCAACCGACTCTGACGGTGCGACAGGAGAACACTCCTATTCCGTTTCCATCGCGGCACCCGTGATAGATATAAGTCCCACTTCCATCCCCAATGCGACGTATGACATAGCCTACAACCAGACCCTAACAGCCTCGGGCGGTTCATCACCACACAGCTTCTCAGTGAGCACGGGCTCGCTGCCGCCGGGCCTTTCATTGGCTGGCTCCGGCGAGCTTTCCGGCACGCCGATCTTGTCGGGCACCTATAACTTCACAGTCACCGCATCCGATGTAAATGGCCAGACGGGCAGCCGCGCTTATTCCATTAGTGTCGCATTCACTCTGCCCGATGCGCCGGTGGGTCTGATGGCAACCGCCGGTGACACCCAGGCGGCCGTATCCTTCCAGCCGCCGCCACGCAATGGTGGTGTGGCGATCACGGGTTATATCGTGACAGCGACCCCCGCAGATGTGGCGCCGGTAGCAGGGGGGAACAGCCCCATCGTTGTCACAGGCCTAACCAACGGCCAAAGCTACACGTTCACGGTTACCGCCGAAAATGCTGCCGGTCAGAGTGTCGCCTCCGTTCAATCAAACAGCGTCACTCCGAAAGCGTCACAGACGCTCACGTTCAACAATCCGGGGCCGCAGACGTTTGGAACGACGCCCACGCTGACGGCTAGCAGCGATTCCGGATTGACTCCGATTTTTACTTCCGTCACGACCGGCACCTGCACAATTACAAGCAGTGGCCTTCTGACCTTTGTTTCTACAGGCACATGTACGATCAATGCGGATCAGCCCGGCGACAGCGATTATCTTCCTGCGAGCCAGATCACGCGCTCGTTCACCGTCAATCCACAGGCACCTGTGGCCAACGCGGTCTCGGTCAGTGTCGCACATGATTCGTCCGACAACGTCATCGCTCTCAATGTGACGGGTGGAGACCCGGCCAGCGTCGCCATCGCCACGGCTCCGTCCAATGGCAACGCGACAGCAACCGGAACCATGATCACCTATACGCCAAGACCGGCATATACGGGTCAGGACAGTTTCACCTATACGGCAACGAATGTCAGCGGTGTGTCTGCGCCTGCAACCGTCACAGTTTTGGTCACGGCGACGACACTCGTCTTCTCTCCCTCCGCAGGACGGCTGACGGATGCATTCGTCGATATGCCCTATAGCCAGACCGTCACAGTATCAGGCGGCAATGCACCCTATCAATATACGAGCAGCGGCGCGCTGCCCGATGGCCTCAACCTGAATTCCGCCACCGGAGAGATCACGGGCAATCCGACGACGGAAGGAAATGCGAGCTTCAATATCACCGCACGCGACACCAACGGCGTTACCGCTTCTGCTGCCTACACCATAGCTGTCCTGGTTGCCGCGCCTGTCGCAAGCGACAGCACAGTAACCGTCGTCGCAGATAGTACCGGCAATCCCGTACCTCTCGGCATATCGGGAGGCAGGCTGGACACAATCGCTGTTATCACCGGCCCATCACACGGAACTGTCAGCGTGATCGGCACCAGTGTTACCTACACGCCGAACAGCGGCTATTCCGGCACCGACAGCTTTACCTATTCGGCGAGAAACTCTTCGGGCAATTCGTCCGCCACGGTCACGATCACAGTTACACCGCCAGCGGGCGCCCTCGCCCTTTCACCCGCAGGCGGAGCTTTGACGGAAGCGATGGCAGGAGAAGCTTACAGTCAGTCCATCACGGCTTCCGGCGGCACCAACCCGCTGCTCTACAGCCTTGCCGGCGGTACATTGCCAAAAGGTATGATCCTCAATCTTTCAACCGGTGAACTCACAGGTCCGCTGGAGACCGAAACCGAGGGTGACTATAGCTTTACCGTTCAGGTGCGGGACGCTCGAGGGGCAACCGCTGCAGCAGCCTATACGCTGAAAGTGAAGACCCGCGAAATCAACGTCGCCAACCGGGAGATCAGCGTAGCGCCGGGCGCAACACCGCCGAATATCAATCTCGCCACAGGCGCCACGGGCGGTCCCTTCACCGGCGCCGATCTCACCTTTGTCAGTCCTGCCAACGCCGGTCGGGCAAGCATCGTGAACGGCGAATTCGCTCAGGCCGGCGGTACGCAGGCGACGGGATTGTACCTCAAATTCATCCCCAATCCCGCATTCTCGGGTCAAGCCCGGGTGGGTTTTCGTCTCGTCAGTGCACTGGGTGCCTCCAACGAGGGGACCGTCACCTATAATCTCGGTTACGATGCTGCACAGGTGGCAGACGAGATAAATGATCTCGTGCATGGATTTGTCCGCGCCAGACAGAACATCATCGCGTCAACGATCAAGGTGCCGGGCCTTCTTGAACGGCGACAGATGGTCAACGCCACCAGTGCCGTCACTTCACGTGCAATGCCTTCCGGAGAGGGCATGGTTCTGAGTTTCGCCACCAGCCTTGCGCAGATCGAAGCTGCCCGAAACAACGCCGATGGCGTGACGAGAACGGAAATGCCGCTTTTCAACATCTGGCTTGACGGCTCGTTCCTCGTCCACAACCGGGATGAATCGGGAAGCAAATGGGGCAGCTTCGCCATGGTTTCAGCAGGTGTGGACTATTTGCTTTCCGACAAGGCAATGCTTGGTTTTTCCTTCCATTTCGACCGCATGACGGATCCGACGAACGGTGACAACGAGTTGACCGGTAACGGCTGGCTCCTTGGCCCCTATGCCTCGTTTGAAATCGCCAGAAGCGTTTTCTGGGACAGCAGCCTGCTGTATGGCGGCTCTGCGAACGACATCGATACACCCTTCTGGGACGGATCCTTCGATACCAGCCGTTGGCTTTTCGACACGTCGATCTCGGGACGCTGGGACATCAATGACGTCACGACCTTCACGCCCAGATTTCGAGGTGTTTATCTATCCGAGACTATCGAAAACTATACAGTCGGCAATGACGTTGGTGACCTGATCGAGCTGCGCGGTTTTAAGGAAGAGCAACTGCGTGTCAGCCTCGGCGCCGAGATTGCGCGCCAGATTTCCCTTGAAAACGGTTCCATCATGACACCGAAATTCGGCGGAACAGTTGGTGTTTCGGGGCTGGATGGAGAAGGCGCCTTTGGCTCCCTCAGCACGGGAGTAACAGTTGAGACTGCGGAAAACTGGTCCATTGACGCCGGCCTCCTTTTTAACATTGAAGGCGATGGGGAAACCTCGGCTGGCGCAAGAGTGGGTGTCAGCAAAAAGTTTTAGACCAGGGGCTTCGTCACCATCACAATCGTCGGATAATCCCTTGCAGACGATGGCACTCACCATTCGATCCTTGAACCGTCATAGGCAAAAAACTGCCCTGTTTGTGCCGGTGTGAGACCATCGATTGTTTCCATCAGGCGCGCGGCAGACTGCTGCGGGGTGAACAAGTCTTTGCCCTTCGAAAATTGCTTGGACAGCTCTGTTTCGACTGTTCCGGGATGAAGCGCCACGATGATGGCCTGTGGGTTTGTGCGGGCGATTTCGATGGCTGCGGTTCGGATGATCTGATTTTGAGCGGCCTTGGATGCTCTGTAGGAGATCCATCCGCCCAATCTGTTGTCGCCAATCGAGCCAACGCGCGCGGACAGGGAGGCGAAAATGCTTCGCCCGTCTCTGCGCAGAAGCGGGGTGAAATACTTGAGCAGCAAAGCAGGGCCTATGGCATTGACCGCAAACTGCCTCGCCATTTGAACTTCGTCGATCGCCCTTATCGATTTTTCGGGACCGGCACCATCGACCGTCAAGGCACCGGTTGCATTGAATATCAGGTCGAAGGAGCCGCGCTGAGCCTCCAGACGGGCGGCAACTTCGCGCACTCTGGTTTCGTTCGTTATATCGAGACCATCGACGCTTCGCGAGAGCGGCAAGGCGAACGCGCAACGAGGGTCGGCCTCGAAGTGCGACAACAGGGCTCCACCAATGCCGCCGGATGCGCCCAAGACGATCGCCCTGTAGCCATTTTCAAGCGACTGCATCATCCATGCGCTCCATCAGCTGTTATTTCTGGACCGGAAACTCGAGCTTGCTGACGTCGTAGCCAAGCTCACGTGCTTTCGTGATCATTTTATTGAGCTTCGTTTTGGACGGGATGTTGCGGGCGTAGATCCACACATCGCCGGTCGACGGGTTGGCGCTGATGAACCAGGACTTATCAGGCGATTTGTAGAAAACCCAATAATTGAATGTGATGAAAAGAGGGTAGCGAACGCGCATCTTCGCATTGGTTGATCCGAAATCCTCGATCTTGCCGACGCCGTTCACCGTTTTGAGGCGACCCTTCGGATTTCCTGCTCGACAGCCATCTTCTATCAGCACTTCATCCGCCGATGCTCCCTGCCGATAGGTGGAATATCCTGCAACACATCCGTCTGTCAGCAACATGGGTGTACGGCCGATTTCAAGCCAGGTACCGCGGTAATGATCGAGACCGACGGCAACTGGTTTGGGGGCTGCGGAAACCGCAAAACCGGCAAACAGAACCAGCGAAAATGTCAGGGCACCAATCACGCGGTTACAATGTCTAAGCATAAACTCCTCCTGTCGATGGCACGGCTCTTGTTCAGATTTCGGTTCGCCGTGAAATGCCGGCATATCTAAGGGCGATAAAGACCATGAGGCTGGCGGCAGAGAACGCATTCAGATTGAGAAGCGTTGCAAGATCATCTGCCGACCAGGATTGCAGCGGCGCGCCGAGAAACGTCCGCGAGAAAAAGAAAGCGATGAAGACGAGGATTGCCGTCGCATATTGCCAGAGCTTCTCGTCTGCGCGGAACGACATGGCTGCAAGCATGATGCAGGCTGCGAAGAAAAATTCGGTGCCAGAAGCCTGGCCGAATAGTTTGGTTTCAAACAGCGTGTCGATTGTTCCCACCAAAGGGAGAGCGAGGCGCGCGGCCAAAGGGGATTTTTTCGCCAGGAATGGTATCGCGAGAAAGAATGGCACCGACAATAGGGTGACAAGCGATGCCATGGCTCCGTCATCGACCAGATACCACACGTAAAGCGGATAAAATGGCTTGTTGAGGATGATGACCCAGGCAACGGTTATGGTTGCTCGTGTCAGATCATCTCTTGCAGCAGACCCTGCATTTGCGGGCTGGCTAGCGTGGCTTTGAAGCTCCATCGGACCCAGATTCGTCTCCCTTTTCGCCTGAACATTGAAGGCGCAAGCCATGTACGAAAGGCGAGCCAATTTGGTTTCATCCTGCCAAGAAAACTTTGTCATCATGTTCGTCACCATTGTTGCGACGCTGGGACCATACCCCGCCAATGAACCACGACTGAATAATCTCTTCAGCTTCCGTTCCAACGAGACCGTCTACAACAAAGACGTTCAACCGCGGTCTTATCCGCCTGAGGAGACAGTCATGATCCGTACGTCTTTCGTAGCAATTGCACTCTCCGCTCTCGTTGGCTTCACCGCCACGGCCCCCGCCATGGCCAACGATGTGCGCATCGAACAATATGGCTGGTCGAACTCTGCCGGTGGCGCACAGGAAGGTTATGGCAATCGGATCCGCACCTACCAGAACGGCGGCTATAACCGGATCGTCGGCCATCAATATGGTCGTCACAACCTTTCGGCTGTGGGTCAGGAGGGGCATGACAATTACGGCTCCACCTATCAGAACGGCAGCCGCAACGTGGCGGGCATCGGCCAGTTCGGCTCCAACCACACCACCATCCTGACCCAGGACGGCAACGGCAACATCGCGGCCGGCGTTCAGGTTGGCCGTGGCTGCAGCGCCAATGTGAACCAGGGCGGTAATGATAATGTCGCGGCCTTCGTGCAGGCCTGCCCGTAAGCCGCCGCAGGCCTTGACGTGCAACTGGTCGAGATCAAGTCAACAGATCATCAAGGAGACTAGCCATGCCCTACAGCGTCACACATCCACGCCGCCTGGCGGCTATCCTTGCCGTTGCACTGCTTCCCTTCGGCGCCATTGCAGCCATGTCGACCGCAAATGACCTGAGCGAAGGCAAGCTTTGCGAGATCAAGGCAACACCGCAGGCGGGCATGGTCAGGTTGGAGGCCTTCGCAAAGGGTAACACCGGTGCTGGAGGTACCTATGCCTTTCACGTCGAAAATTCAGGAGGCAGCGGGAGTTCCGTCATCAACCAGGGCGGCGGCTTTGATGCCGCTGCCGGGCGTTCGCAACTTCTGAGTTCGGTAACGCTTGGCGCGAAGGGAGCGCAGTACAAGGCAGTGCTAGATCTCGAAATCGATGGCAGGCGCTTCAGCTGCACGAAGCAGGTTGGCGGCGACTAGGCTGACCTCAACTATACATTTCCACCAGAGAGGGCGCCGGTTGAGCGCCCTTTTCTTTGATCCTCGTGCAGCGACTGAACGACATGTGAATGGGCAATTCCGTTCGGGTTCAGTTGCAGGATGCGAGATTGAATCATCGGCAAGGGCACTGACAGAATGGAGATCAGAATGACCCGCAACGTGTTGAAACTTCTCACCGTTACTCTGCTTGTTGGAGGCCTCGCGCCGCTCGGATTTACGGCTCCCGCCCATGCCGGTGGCCGCATTTCCTTTGACCTCGCGCCTGGCAATTCCGGGGATGAGGATCTGTTCTCAACCGGTCTGCGCGCCTACTCGCTTTATCGCGATCTGAAAGACGCAGACATCCGGCAACTGGGCCGGGGAAATGCGGCAGGCATCGCCCAGAACGGTCGCGGCAATCTCGGCTTTATCCGGCAGCGGGGCAACGGCCATTCCGCAACGCTGCAGCAAAACGGCAATAACAATGCCTATGGCATTTTCCAGTATGGGCGGAACACCGAAACCAACGTGGAGCAGAACGGAGACAACGGCAGCGGCCTGACATTCAGCTACGGCTGGTAAGTGATAGTTTAAAGTAACCTGAGAAACGCGGCAGGCTTCACGTCGTTTCCGATAGCTCGCCTTCGCCGCTCTCATCATTGGCGCCATTGCCGCATGGACCGGCGGCGCTGTCGGTACCACGCGGAGCTGGTTTTACGAGCCGCGTCATGACGGAGATATGCGCAGGACAGCTCTGATCGGGTATCCCGCCGTCGGCAAAAACAGAGAAAGAGCCGCGTCAGCTCAGACGGTTCAAAAACAGAGCCGCCTTTGCTCTGATATCATGGCGGACGTCTTCGCTCATCCGGGACCATGTGGCGTAGGGCTGCGCCAGCCGATGGTTGGATTTCAGCCTTTCACGGTTGCGGGCCAGAAAATCCCAGTATAGCGCGTTGAATGGGCAGGCCTTGTCACCGAGACGCTCCTTGGGGTCATAGCGGCAATTACTGCAATAGTCCGACATGCGATTGATGTAGTTGCCACTTGCGGCATAGGGCTTTGTTCCGAGAAAGCCGCCATCGGCGAACTGGCTCATGCCGATCACATTCGGCAGCTCAACCCATTCATAGGCATCCGCATAGACCTCGAGATACCATTGATGAACGGCCTTCGGATCAATGCCGGCAAGAAGGGCAAAGTTTCCCGTGATCATCAGTCGCTGGATATGGTGAGCATAGGCATTTTCGATGGTTTCCGTAATTACGGTCGCCATGCAGTTCATGTGGGTTTTGCCCGTCCAGTAAAAGCCCGGCAGCGGCCTGTCGTTTTGGAAGAAATTGCTGTCGACATAGTCAGGCCCGGCAAACCAGTAGATGCCGCGCATATATTCCCGCCAGCCGATGATCTGGCGAATGAAACCCTCGACGGCATTGAGCGGTGCCGCGCCCTCGTAGTAGGCGCGCTCCGCCACCCTGCAGACCTCCAGCGCATCCAGCAGCCCGCAATTGATGTAAAAAGACAGAAGCGAGTGGTTGAGATACGGGTCATCCTGCAGCATGGCATCTTGCGTGGCGCCGAAATTCATCAGGAAATCGTTTATGAAGGCACTGAGCGCCCGCTCGGCATCGGCGCGGGTGACGGCGAACCCAAAGTTCTCAAGCTTGCCGAAATTGTCGGGAAACAGCCGCTCGACGGTGTCGATGACATCCCTTGTTATCCTGTCCGGTGCGAAGACCGGGTGTCTTGGCCTCAGCAGGTCCGGCTTGGCGGGACTGCGGTTTTCCGAGTCAAAATTCCAGCGTCCACCGACCGGCTCTTCGCCATTCATCAACAGGCCAGTCTTGCGACGCATTTCCCGATAGAAATATTCCATCGTCAGGCTTTTGCGCCCGGCCGCCCAGCGCTCGAACTCCTCATGGCTGGCAAGAAAGCGCCGATCAGGGCGGATATCGACCTCGATATTGAAAGCACTGGCGAAGCGCTCGATCTCTGACTTGACGCGCCATTCTCCAGCCTCGGTGACGCAAATCCTGGAAGGGGTCAGGTCGTTTAACGCCCGCTGCACCTCACCCGAGAAGGAGCCCGCATTGTCGGGATCATCAATCCGCGTGTAGCGAACCCGGTATCCTTCGCCACGCAGTTCCTCGGCGAAGTGGCGCATGGCGGAAAAGATGAAGGCGATCTTCTTTTTGTGATGGCCGACATAGGTAGCCTCCGCCATTACCTCGCAAAGCAGGATCGTGTCGCGCGTCTTGTCGACACCATCCAGCGAAGATAGGGAGGGAGATAATTGATCGCCGAGGATCAAGACCAGTTGAGACACCGACAATTTCCTTCAAACCCGACATAATCATCACCTGCGCAAGATCACGGGCTAGACGCCCACTCCCTCTTCAGGGTGGCATAGATGAATTCATCCCCCCAGGTGCCGCCAAACCGGTCATTCTGGATCAAATGCGCTTCTTTCCGCAGGCCTAGGCGTTCAACAACGCCGATCGATCCGTGGTTCAGGGCATCCAGCCGCGCGAAAATCCGGTGATATCCGAGCGTCTCGAAGCCGAGGCTTATCATGGCCCGGACGGCTTCCGTCGCATATCCCTTACCTGAAAAATCAGGATTGAAGACATAACCGACTTCCGCCTGCAAAGCTGCCTTGCTCGCAATTTTAAGCAGGACTTCGCCGATCAACGTGTCATCGTCGCTGCGCGTAACGGCGAGTCGCAACGTATCGCCGTCCTCTTCGAACGGAGCCTCGAGCAGCGCTGCGAACTGCGTTTTCACCGCATCATCCGAAGGCGGTGCGGCATAGAGGAAACGGTAGACGTCATCGCGTGTGTGGTAATCGGCGTATGATGCGAGATCAGCGGCCTGGAATTTACGAAGGATCAGCCGGTCGGTCTTTATCGGTAGGTAGTTCTCAGGGTTCATTTATGCGCACTTTCAATAATGCGCGATATCTGGGGTCGCGTGCACCTGATCGCAAGAGAGCCCTCAATCGAGATCGTTCAGAGTATCTGGTCCACCAATGCGCTAGTCGGAAAGGGTGGCCAGAAGCTTTCCGCCTCTGTTCAGCACGCTTGACCGAGGCGACACCGGTTCAGAACCGGTGGACGCAGGTGATGGTGTTATCAACCATGCACCGGGATAATCAGTCCGGATGTGCCGGGGATTGAGGCGAATTCCAGTGCCGGCTGCGAAGTGGAGCGCGCCCGCCGTTGCTTCCTTCGACAAAACCGCACTTCGGATTTCATAGAGTTTTCTTTCTCCATCGAGGGCGAGCGTGACATCCTCAAGAGCGAAATCATCAATGCGGATAACCTGGCCCGTGGGCGTGTCGAGAACCCACCTGTCGGAATCGATGAAACCGTCGGTATAGACATTGCCGGTGGATGCACGCAGAAATGTGCCCTTCGGCAAGACAATGCCGTCGACGATGTTCCCGTCGGCAAGGACACATCGGCTGAATGCGGATACATCCCCGTCAGCCTTCAGGTCGAACTCCACCGGTTGTGCCGCATCGCAGCGCCAGCCGCTCTGCAGGGTCACGCCTGTGCCCGTCACCCGCATCGTCTCTGGAACAAAGCCGACGGTCTCATAATTTCCGTTGGTTTTTATCGCGATATAGCGGGCGATCTCGACGGCATCGACATTCGCGACCCGCACGGGATGGGGGAAGACCGCGCGGTTGAAGGATTCCCTGGTGTCGGCCACGGCCAGTTCAAGTTTCGTGCCTTTGGGCATGTCGATCTGGCCAAGGCGCACCGGCTCCCCAAGCTCCGGGCGATAGCTAGACGCCATTTCCCTGTCATAGGCACGCATCTGGAGATAGAAATTACCGAACTGCCAAAGTGTAAAAATCGCAATGGCGGTCGCCAGACCATAGGGCAGCATCATCGGGCGCGCCCAGCGGCCTCCTGCGTATCGTGCAACCAACACCACTGTCCAGATACCCCAGACCAGTGTCGTGGCAAGAAGGAAGGCAAGCAAAAGCAGCGTTTCGACGGAGGGTAGTGCTACTGGGATCATGCGAACCAACGAAATGATGCGGATCGGTAGCGATCCTGACAGGCAAGATAGCTCTACCCGACGAATGGTGCATTGTTCAACGGCCTGATCTGCCGGCCGGCACGCCACTGAATTCGATCCGGCTGCCTCAGCCTGTCGCAAAACGTCCGGTCAGGACGATGGACGGGCGGCATATTGCTCGAATTCGACGAGGCTCGTCGGCCTCGCAAAAAGATAGCCCTGAAACAATCGGCAGCCGTAGGACAGCATCATCCGCAGCTCCGCCTCGGTCTCCACGCCTTCGGCCAGAACTTCCAGTGAAAGGTCGTGCCCCATCTGGACGATGTTTCGCGTGATTGTCGCCATACGCCCGCTTTCGGTCACCCCCGTCACGAAGCTGCGATCAATCTTGATCTGTTTGAGCGGCAATTGCCGCAGGTAGCTCAGTGAGGAGTAGCCAGTGCCGAAATCGTCGAGTGAAATCGTAAAGCCGGAACGATCAAGGAGCTTCATTTTCGCGATCGCTGCCTCTATGTCGAATAGGAAAACGCTCTCGGTCAGCTCCAGCTTTAGAAGCTGTGGCTTGATGCCCTGAGACGAGGCGGCATCAAGAAGCTGCCCGGAAAATCCCGCGTCGACGAAATGATCGGCAGTGATGTTGATCGACAAGGTGAGATTCTGGGTTGCCGGGTCCTCTTGCCATCTCGCAAGTGTCTTGCAGGCTTCCGCAATGACCCAAGCGCCGATTGTCGGCATGAAACCGGTTTGCTGCGCAAGCGCGATGAAATCGGCTGGCGGGATGTATCCCCGTTTCGGGTGGTTCCACCGCAACAGCGCCTCTGCGCCAAGCAGCGTGCCATCCGCGCGGACCTGCGCCTGATAGAAAAGTTCAAACTGGCCATTCGAAAGCGCGGAACGCAGTTCCAGGGCTTTTTTCGTATGACTGCGAAACTGCGCCTGCATGGCGGCGACACCCCCACACAGCATCAACGCTGCGAAAACGCTGTTGAACCAGGCGCTGATGCTGCGCACATCCTGCGGCATGGGAGTACTGAACGAAAACCGCGCGGCCGACGCGCAGAAATAAACAAAGGCCACGAGACTTGCCGCGATGACCAGAAACTGGGCGGCGGAACGCTGGCGTTGAAAATTCATGTAGCCGACGAAGATGATGACGAGCAGGTAGAGATGCGTCGTCCTCGGTATGGTATCGTCTGAGACATCGATAGCGACGGAATACCAGCAGACGAACAGGATGCAGGCGCTCTGTGCCAGAATGAGTCCGAGGGAAAAGTGGCCCATCAGGCAAGTCAGCCAGCACGGCACGATCGCAACCCCTAGAATGAGGAGGCTGAGCGCAATGCCCCATCTTTCCGTGAGCATGAAAAACACGAACCAGCCAGTCGCCAGCGCCACGCCCATCCAGGCTGCAACTCGACACAGGAGAAGAAGATGCTGCGAATATTCCTCTCGGTCTTTTGTTTTCTGAAAAGGCATGCTGACCCTTGGCTTGGACTACGGGGCGAGCCCGCTCCTTGATGCAAAAGCCGAACGGAAGCTAGACGAGGTCGCCGAACTTCGCAGATTTCAAAAAACGGGGTTAAGCAAACAGGAATGAAATACACAAATTTTGCACGATCAAATCATGCACAATCAATCGCATATCCATTTTTCCCGCTTCGCCGGCCTCAGCGGCCTGCGCCAACCGAGGAGACACCTTCGCCGCATCGCGACGAAGGGCGAAGCGGCGCCGGATTGGGTTCGCATGCGCGTGTTTGCAGCGATCTAGACGCGCGCCATGAGGTAGTGTCCAACGCCCCAGACCTTACCGTCTTCGTGCCCGAAAAGACCTGCCGTCGCGAGGAAGAACAGTCTCCAACGCCGTTCCCACAAGCGCGCATCGTTGCCATAGACTCTCTGCAGGATCGGTCGGATACGGTCGATCTCCCGGTCGAAATTTCCAAGCCAGTCGAGGGCCGTCCGGCGATAATGTGATCCCGACCAGCGCCACTCCTGTTCCACGGTGAACTGCGCCGGGAAACGGTGAGGAAGATCGAAGGCAGGCATAATGCCGCCGGTGAAGAAATGCTGCGCGATCCAGTCTGCCCGGTTGCCATGGTCGAAACGATAGGATCGATCCCGGTGATTGAAGACGTGAAGGAAGAACTTGCCCTCGGGCGTCAGCCAGGAGCGGACGCGTTCGAACAATGCCTGCCAGTTCGACATGTGCTCGAACATTTCCACCGATACGACACGGTCGAAACGCTCATCAGTTGTGAAATCATTCATATCGGCCGTCACCACCGAGAGGTTCGACAGCCCACGCTCATTTGCACGTTCGATTATATATTCGCGCTGCGAAGCCGAATTTGAAACGGACGTAATCCGCGCATTGGGAAACCGGCCGGCCATATAAAGGGAGAGCGAACCCCAGCCACAGCCGAGTTCGAGAATATTCATCCCGTCCTGCAATCGGGCATGGGAAACGGTCTCTTCCAGCGCCAATGTTTCAGCCTCATCCAGAGTTGTCTGAGCATTGGGATAAAAGCAGCAGGAATATTTTCTTTGCGCGCCAAGGACGATTGCAAAGAATTCAGCCGGCACCTCGTAGTGCTGCCTGTTCGCCTCGTCGGTGTGCGTGGCGACGGGAAATTTCGCCATATCAGTCACAAAAGCGTTTTCTTCCGCCGCCGGAACGCCAGCAAGTCGCCGTTTGGTGCGCGCGCAGAGCATGTCGATGCCGGCAAGCGTCATATTGTCACTCAGCGGTGCGCGTTCGGCAGCATTGATGGCGAATGCGAGCATGTTCATGGCGTGTCCTCATTCTTGCGTGGCCCCGGAAAGAAGGCGTTGACGCGGTTTTGCAGGGCGCGGAATTTCTCTCCGCGTGATTTCAGCATGTGTTCTTCGAGCGGGGGAATGCCGGAGACGTGGACGAGCAGCCAGTACATCATGGCTGGCGCAGCAAGCGACAACCATGACCACGGCTGCGCATGGATGGCCAACAACGGAAAGCCGCACCAGAAAAGCCACTCGAAAAAGTAGTTGGGATGACGCGAATAACGCCACAGACCAGTCTCGCAGACGCCGGTTTTGGCCTCCGGGGTTTTTCTGAACTGTGAAAGCTGTGCATCGGAGGTCGCTTCTCCAACAAGCGCACCAGCCGCGACGATCAACGCTATCACATCGATAATGCTTGGAAGTGGCAGAGGATTGCTGGCGGCAAGATAGACGGCGAGAACCAGCACAAAGGCGGCAACGGCCTGAATCTGAAGAAAGGCGAATAGCCGCAACGAGGCATTGCTGCCCCATTCTTCTATAAGCTTCGCGTAACGTGGATCTTCGCCACCTCCCCTCGTCCGCATGCCGATGTGTCCCGCGAGCCGCAGCGACCACACCAATACGAGAAAGAGAACCGCTCCCCGGCGCCAGCTATCTCCATCGGAAAACAAGACGGCAACCACGCCGCCGACCCCGACACTCGCAGACCAGACGGTGTCGATCCAGCCACTCGATCCTGTGTAACGCTGCAACGCCCAGGCTGCCGCCATCAGAAGCGACATCAGCACGGCAAGGGCCACCACAACAGACATCATCACCATTCCGCTCACTGTATTCGAAGGACTTCAGACCAAGTTTCCAGTGGCAACTACGGGCGAGACGGCAAAAGAGTTTCAAGCGCCTGACAAAATTCTGAAAAATTTGCGCGCCGCTGAAACTTATCGATCCGCTCCTTCGTATCTGTCGCAGGCCGTAAAACTGAATTGTGAATGCAATAGCGAGGAACCATGTTCGATACCGAAGCCAAAAGAAAAGACAGCCGGCGAAACATCGCCGTGATCGGAACAGGCATTTCCGGTCTGTCTGCGGCCTGGCTTTTGTCGAAACGGCATGATGTCACGGTTTTCGAGGCTGCGGACCGCGTCGGCGGCCACAGCAACACCGTGACGTTCAAAACTGAACAGGGTGTGGTGTCTGTCGATACGGGGTTCATCGTCTATAATGAGGTGACGTATCCCAATCTGACGGCACTTTTCAAAACGCTGGGAGTGACGACCGCGGCATCCGACATGTCCTTTGCCGTTTCACTGGATGATGGCGGTTTCGAATATTCCGGCGGCTCTGGCTTTGGCCTTTTGGCGCAAAAGAGAAATGCCGTTAGACCGCGCTTCTGGGCAATGCTTGCCGACCTCTTGCGCTTTTATCGCAATGCCCCGCGCGATCTGCCGATGATGGGCGACATGTCGCTCGATGAGTATCTTTCTCAAAACAACTATGGCGACGCCTTTCGCAACGATCATCTTTACCCGATGGCAGCAGCCATCTGGTCTACCCCGGCCATGGAAGTCGGCCGTTACCCGGCAGCACATTTCGTGAAGTTCTGCAGCAATCACGGCCTGCTGTTGCTCCGCAACCGGCCCGTCTGGCGCACCGTTGTCGGCGGCAGCCGGGAATATGTGAAACGACTCACTGCGCCATTCGCCGATCGCATTCGGCTCTCGACACCTGTGACGCGCATCCACCGCCTGGCGGACGGGGTCGAGATCGCCAACACTAACGGCGAATTCGAACGGTTCGACGATGTGGTGATTGCCACACACGCAGATCAGGCGCTGGAGATGCTGACGGACGCGACGCAAGCCGAACGGCGCATTCTCGGCGCGTTTGGCTATACGAAAAACAGGGCGGTACTGCACACGGACAGCAGTTTCATGCCCCGCAGGCGCACCGCCTGGTCAAGCTGGAACTATGTGGCCGATACACGCATTGAAACGGGGCAGCCGAGCATCACCTACTGGATGAACAAGCTTCAGCCTCTGGGTGCAATCCCTGACACCTTCGTAACGCTGAACCCGACACGCGAACCGGAAAAGGGAAAAATCATCACCGAGGAAACTTACCACCATCCTGTTTTCGATGCCGGCACCGAGCAGATGAGGCAGGAACTGTGGGCCTTGCAGGGTTTGAGAAACACCTGGTTCTGCGGCGCCTATTTTGGCTCGGGTTTTCATGAAGACGGCATTCAGGCAGGGCTTGCCGTCGCCGAGGATCTGGGCGGCCTGTCGAGGCCCTGGAAGGTTACCGATGATAGCGGCCGGATCGTCCGTCTGAATTTGGCTTCGCGGAAAAGAACGATCAAACTCGTTGAGGCGATCCCATGACGTCTCATTTCTCCTCCGCGCTTTTTCCCGGACATGTCATGCATGCGCGCTTCAAGCCGAAAGCGCACCGGCTCGCCTATCGCATTTACTCGCTGCTTCTCGACCTTGATGAACTCGATGCGCTTGACCGTAAGCTGCGGCTGTTCTCCGTCGATCGTTTCAACCTGTTTTCCTTTCACCGCCGGGACCGCGGCGACGGGAGCAAGATGGAATTGCGCAACCAGATCGAAAACGCCATGACGGCCGCAGGCATGACCGTCGATGGTGGTCCGATCCGTCTGCTCACCATGCCGCGCATCCTTGGCTGGGCCTTCAATCCACTCAGCGTGTTTTTCTGCCACGGCCGGAACGGGTCTCTCAAAGCCATTCTCTGGGAAGTCGACAACACGTTCGGCGAGCGGCATTCCTATCTGATCCCGGTGGAGACAGAAGGTGCGGCCGAGATCGTCCAGCGCTGCGACAAGGCCTTCTATGTCTCGCCCTTCATGGACATGGATCTCCGTTATGTATTCCGGGTCATACCACCCGGCGACAAGCTGAAGATCGTTATCGATACATTTGACGACGAGGGGCCAGTCCTGACTGCAAGGCATCTGGCGCGGCGTGTCGAGCTGACCGATGGCGCGCTGCTGAAGGCTTTTGTCACCATCCCCTTTCTTACCCTCAAGGTTGTTGCCGGCATCCATTGGGAAGCACTTAAAATATGGCTCAAGGGTGTGCGGTTAAGAAAACGACCGCGTCCACCTTCTGCCCCTGTCTCCTTCATTCACCCATCACCATCGCAAATCGAGGCCAAACTTCATGACCCCGTTTGACAATCTCAACGAACTATCGCTGGAAAACACGCAGATGCGGCAACGCACCGGTCCCGAAGGCTGGCTCATGGCCAAGCTCTTGAACAACGTCTCCAAAGGCAGACTGCGCGTCATGCTGCCCGGTGGCGGCGTGATTGAGAAATCCGGGGAACATGAGGGCACCGAGGCGACGCTTGTTCTCCATCGCTGGCGCGCGCTACGGCGGCTCATCCTCAATGGCGACATCGGTTTTGCCGAGGGTTACATCGAAGACGACTGGTCCACACCGGATCTGACCGCCCTGATCCGTTTTGCGGCACAGAACAACGAAGCTTTCGGGGGATCGACGCGCGGTAGCCTGCCCATGCGCCTCATCAATCGCCTTGGCCACCGCCTGAACGCCAATACAAAGCGCGGCAGCCGCCGCAACATCGAGGCCCATTACGATCTCGGCAACGAATTCTACCGGCAATGGCTCGATTCCTCGATGCTCTATTCGTCGGCGATTTTCGACGATACGACGCCAACGCTTGAGGCGGCCCAACTCAAAAAACTCAACCGCATCGTCGACAAGCTGCAATTGAGCGGCGGTGAGAGCGTATTGGAGATTGGCTGCGGCTGGGGCGCGCTTGCAATCCACCTCGCGACCCAGGCGCATGCCAACGTTACCGGCCTTACCCTTTCGCCATCTCAGTTGAATTGGGCAAAGGCGGCAGCGGAGAAAACCGACAAGGCTGAGCATATCGATCTCAGGCTCGAGGACTACCGCGATGTCGAAGGCAAGTTCGACCGCATCGTTTCCGTCGAGATGTTCGAAGCGGTCGGTGAGGCCTATTGGCCGAGCTATTTCGAAACACTGAAACGCTGCCTGAAACCCGGCGGGCGCGCGGTGCTGCAAATCATCTCCATTGAACCTGCCCGGTTCGATAATTACCGGCGAAACGCGGACTTCATCCAGAAATACATCTTTCCGGGCGGCTTCCTGCCATCTGACGAAGCCCTTGAAAGAGCAATCGGCAGGGCGGGTCTGAGCCTCGCCGATACCGAGCTTTTCGGCCAGTCCTATGCCCGCACGCTGGCGGAATGGCGCCAGCGTTTCCATGCGCGCTGGCAGACAATCTCGCTGCTGGGTTTCGATGACCGCTTCAGGCGGCTCTGGGATTATTACCTCTGCTACTGCGAAGCCGGCTTTACCGAGGGAACCATCAATGTTGGCTTCTACACGATCGAGCACAAATAAGGCGGGGCAACAACTGCGGAGAAAGACGATGAAAATCAATCCCTTGATAATCGCATCTGTCCTGGGTCCGATGCTTGCGGCCTCTGGTGCCGGAGCAGCCGACATCGACGGAAACTGGGCGCGCGGCGACGGCAACGCGAAAGTGCTAATCGCACCCTGCGGCGACAATATATGCGCCACCAATACCTGGATCAAACCGGGCACGCCCGAGGAAAAGACCGGTGACCGGCTGATCATGACCATAAAGCCAGATGAAACAGGCGTCTATTCGGGCACTGCCTTCGATCCGCAACGCGACAAATCCTACAAGATAACCGTGACGGTTGATGGCAACAGCATGACCACCAAGGGCTGCATCGTCGCTGGTCTCCTGTGCAAGGGCATTACCTGGGCCCGCATCAACTAGACTCTGGAAAGGACAAACCGATGAAGACCTATATCTCAGCCTACTTCTTCACCCTCATCGCCTTTCTGGTGATCGACTTCATCTGGCTAAGCACCATGGCGTCGCGACTTTATCGCCCGGCGATCGGCGATCTTCTGGCTGAGAACTTCCGGCTGGCCCCGGCGATCATCTTTTATCTCATCTACGCGGCAGGACTGACCTTTCTTGCGGTTCGTCCGGCCCTCATATCAGGCCAGTGGACGACCGCGTTGGTTTATGGTGCAGCCGTCGGCTTCATGGCCTATGCCACATATGATCTCACCAATCAGGCAACGTTGAAAAGCTGGTCCACGACATTGACCATCGCAGATCTTCTGTGGGGCACCTTCGTGTCCGCAGCCGCTGCCATCATCGGTTACATCGTCACCGTACGGCTGGTCGGTCCACTGCAAAATCCGGCAGGTGTGTTATGACAGCGACCATCCCTGCCGCCTGCTTCCACCCGGCCAATTTTTGGCCGGGAAGACGTGAACTTCATTTCGCGCATGCCTTGCCTTCCCACAAAGGACAACCCTATATAGGAGGCGAAAGAAGGGATGTTCGAATGCAGGGTACAGAGATAGCAACGCTCATAAACCGCGTCGGCATGGGCGACCGCTCGGCATTCGTTTCCCTCTATCAAGCCACCAGCCCGAAGCTTTATGCGATCTGCCTGAAAATCCTGCGTGACAGGACCGAAGCCGAAGAAGCGCTTCAGGAAGTCTATATCAAGATCTGGCAAAGAGCCCTCACATTTGCAGCAAGCGCCGGCACACCGTCGACGTGGCTCGCCGCAATCGCCCGCAACCATGCGATCGATACGATCAGGGCGCGCAAACCCGTGGGCGACGACATTGACGAAGCCTATGACCTTGCCGATGACAGCATCCGCAATCCGGAGCAGCAGGTCGTTCTGGCCGATGAGGGTCGCAGGATCGACAATTGCATGCAGGAACTTGAAACGGTTCATGCGCAGGCGGTGCGTCGTGCCTATATCGAAGGGCTGAGCTATATCGAACTCGCCAAAGAATTGCGGGTGCCACTCAACACGGTCAGAACCTGGCTGCGGCGAAGCCTTCTCAAACTCAGAGAGTGCATGCAGCGATGACCACGAGCGAAAACAGCGAGGGCATGCATTCGCGCGACGAAATCCTCGCTGGCGAATATGTGCTCGGCGTGCTGCCGTTTGAAAAGCGTCGTGAGGTCGAGCGGCGCATGCAGGACGACAGGGTCTTCGCGCAGCTGGTCCACCGTTGGGAAAGCGAATTTTCAGACTTCAACGTGGATTATGAAGAACAGGCGCCGAGTGCGGCCATTCTCGCCCGCATTGAAGAACGCCTGTTCGGCAGCAAGACCAGCAACGCCAATGGCAGTCTGTGGAGTTCCGCATCCTTCTGGCGATGGATATCGGTCGTCACGAGCGCGACTGCCGTTGCGGCAATCGTTTACGCCGCATTTCCCGAAAAATGGCAGGGCACAGCTCCGCTGGTAGCCGAACTTTCGACAACGGACAGCCAGGTCAACCTGCTTGCATCCTATGATGCAGAGACCGGCAGGATGCACATTATACCGGTTGCGACCGGCAAGGCCGATGAGAAATCACTGGAACTGTGGCTCGTGATGGATGGCGGCAAGACCCGTTCGCTCGGTGTCTTCCAGCCCGGAACGAATGGCGATCTCATTATCCCG
Source organism: Rhizobium sp. TBD182 (assembly GCF_001950375.1). Classification (NCBI taxonomy): domain Bacteria; kingdom Pseudomonadati; phylum Pseudomonadota; class Alphaproteobacteria; order Hyphomicrobiales; family Rhizobiaceae; genus Rhizobium; species Rhizobium sp. TBD182. The sequence goes on from NZ_BDLN01000003.1 coordinate 87,076, forward strand.
GCGGATATGCGTAACAACATTTCGGAAGGCACGACCTTCGCGATCAGCGTGGAACCCTTCGGTGGCTCACCAACTGGTCAGGCAACCGGCCCTGTTATCGCGATCGGCACCGCACGAAGGCAGCTTTAAGGCGTCACGCCTTCATGCGCTTTTGCCAACTGCTGAAACATGATTTCAGTCTGCGCACCGTTTAGCGGTTGCGCAATCATCGAGCATTGCCAGCGCGTTCTTTATTGCGGCACCGGAGGCGGTATTGTCGAAAACGCACCAGGATTCGGCGGAAAGGCTTTTTCTAAACGAGAGGATTTCGGCGGCGCTGTATTCGGAATAATAAATCCGGGGAGCGCCGTGGAGCCGGACATATTTGGGCGGCTCGGAAAAATCACTCGCCGGCCAGACCGGCGCAGGATCGGCCAGCACACGATCAATGGCATAGCGTTGCAGAACCTCTTGCGCTGACTGCGTAGCCCAACTTGTGTGACGCGGTTCGAGTACGAGCATGCCGGGAAAGGTCTGACGCATAGTATCAAACGCGGCCTCCGCGTCGGAGACATCAAATGTGAGATTGGGTGGCAACTGGCACAATAAGGGTCCAAGCTTGCCATCCAGCGCCGCAAGTTCCCCAACAAATGCCTTGAAGACTTGTCCGATTTCCCGCAACCGGCGCTCATGCGTGATCTCGCGCGGCAGCTTCACGGCGAAGCGGAAGTCATCGGGCACCGAATTTGCCCAACGCTCGAACGTCGTTGGCCGGTGGTGGCGATAAAAGGTGGAGTTGATCTCGACGCCGTTGAATACGGCAGCATATCGGCTAAGCCGACTTCCAGTTTCGGGAAAACGGTGCGCCACAGTCTTGGGGATCGACCATCCAGCTGTTGCAATGACCGGCACTTTCACCTGCCCCGAGGCTATCAAAGAGAAGGCCGGCACATGCCGACCTTCCCTTGATTTAACGCTTAGCGTCTGTAACGCAGACGTTCCTGTTCGATTTCAGTGGGCTCATAAGGATCGAGCGTGTCGTCAAACCGTGACCAACCGTCTTCGGCATAGGCCGCGCGCCGCTTGTCCGGATCAACCCAGTTGGACTGGCGCAGGACTTCTTCGGCGTCCGTGTAAAGGCTGTCCTCGACCTTCGCCGTCACGAGCGTGCCACCCCGGCGAACACCTTCTGCGTAAACATGGGCGTGGTCTTCGGAAACGCCGGCGTCCGTCAGCGCGCCGATAAGGCCGCCGGCGGCACCGCCCGCAACGGCACCGGCAACAGCGCCTGCAGCCGTCGCAGCAAGCCAGCCTGCCGCAACCACCGGTCCGACGCCGGGAATTGCCATGATGCCAAGGCCTGTCAGCAGGCCACCGACACCACCGACAGCAGCGCCGATGCCGGCACCCGTGCCTGCGCCTTCGGCAGCTTTTGTATCATTGCCATGGCGTTCGTCTGCATTGTTGGAAACAATGCTGATATCTTTAGACGGCACGCCGCGTTGTTCCAGTGCAGTAACGGCGGCGCTGGCATCGGAGTAGTCGTCGAAAAGTCCGGTAACGGTCTTCATAGGATTCTCCCAAAGATTGAATTAGTTAGCGACAATATTGCCCTGATAGTCGAGCGCCACATTTACGGACTTGCCGTCCTTCGAGGCCTTGGCCTGCCACACGCCCTTGTCGTCGAGCGTAAGACCGGTCACTTCGGCATATCCGGCGTCCATAAGGCGTTTATTCGCCTGTTCCTCTGTAAAGCTGTTTGCGCCTTCCACAGGCGCAGTCGCATTCTTGGTGTCTGGCGTAGCGACGGCAGGCTTGCTGCCATCGGTGGCTGGAGCGGTGGACGTCTGAGCGAAGGCGCCAAGGGTCGACGCGCCGAGAAGCGCGGCGGCTAAAAGAAGCTTTTTCATGATTTTTCCTCGTTGTAGCCTTCAGTGCAGGCTCGACAGGGAAACAACATGTCGGGCCTCATGGTTCCGCCAATCTGAAAATAGAATTTGCAGGCCTTGCCGTTCCATCATCGTCGAAACGCAACCGAACTATCTCTGCCGGATGAGGAACGTCCGCCTATTCAACCGGTTACTGGCATCGCTGTGATGCCACCGCGGACCGGAATGTGAATTCTTTTCCGGGAGCAGGAACATCGTCTCCACTCAGGGGTTGTCCAAGTACATCATTCAAAGTTGATCGGATTCCCACATGCCTGCGGAAACTACATTGCATGACCTGTTCCTCGATACGCTCAAGGACATCTGTCTCGCCGAACAACAAGTGCTGAAGGCTCTGCCGAAGACCGTGCGGGGACCCTTCCAAGCTTAGGCCGCCTTTTGGGGCGGCTTTTTCATTTCCGGGTCGGATAGGCCCCTTCCAATTTCAGGAGTCACACCATGGCCAAGACCACATCAACATCACCAAGCGACAAGACCGAAACCGTGACGATCCATGACCAGAAGCTGGAGCGCAGTGCTGGCGGCGAGCTGCATCAGACAGCCGAAAACGACGCGCCGGTGCTGACGACCGCTCAAGGGGGGCCGGTCGCGGACGACCAGAATTCTCTAAGGGTCGGGCCGCGCGGGCCGCTCGTCGTTGATGATTTCCATTTCCGCGAAAAGATCTTCCATTTCGACCATGAGCGCATTCCCGAGCGCGTCGTGCATGCGCGCGGCTACGGCGCGCATGGCTTCTTCGAGACCTACGAGTCCTTCTCCGCATACACAAAGGCGGATTTCCTGCAGCGCGCCGGCGAAAAGACACCAGCCTTCGTCCGTTTCTCGACGGTTGCGGGCAACAAGGGCTCAGCCGACCTTGCGCGCGACGTGCGCGGTTTCGCAGTGAAGCTCTATACACAGGAAGGCAACTGGGATCTCGTCGGCAATAATATTCCTGTCTTCTTCATTCAGGACGCAATCAAGTTTCCCGACCTGATCCACGCCGCCAAGCAGGAACCTGACCGGGCTTTTCCGCAGGCGCAGACGGCCCATGACAATTTCTGGGACTTCATCAGCCTGACGCCGGAAAGCATGCACATGGTCATGTGGGCCATGTCGGATCGTACCATACCGCGGTCTTTCCGCTTCATGGAGGGTTTCGGCGTTCATACCTTCCGCCTGGTGAATGCAAAGGATCAATCGACCTTCGTCAAGTTCCACTGGAAGCCGAAGCTCGGGCTTCAATCGGTCGCCTGGAACGAGGCGGTCAAGATCAATGGCGCCGATCCCGATTTCCATCGCCGCGATCTGTGGCAGGCGATCCAGTCCGGCAACTTCCCGGAATGGGAATTGCAGGTGCAGCTCTTCGATCAGGAGTTTGCCGACAGCTTCGATTTCGACGTGCTCGATCCGACAAAGATCATCCCCGAGGAAATCCTGAAGCCGCAGCCGGTCGGACGACTGGTACTCGACCGTATGCCCGACAACTTCTTTGCCGAGACCGAGCAAGTTGCGTTCATGACGCAGAACGTGCCGCCGGGTATCGACTTCAGCAATGATCCGCTGTTGCAGGGTCGCAACTTTTCCTATCTCGACACCCAGCTGAAACGCCTTGGTGGGCCAAACTTCACCCATCTGCCGATCAATGCACCGAAGTGTCCCTTCGCGCATTTCCAGCAGGATGGCCACATGGCCATGCGCAATCCTGTTGGCAGGGTGAATTACCAGCCGAACTCGTTCGGTGAAGGCCCGAGAGAGTCGCCGAGCCGGGGGTATCGTCATTTTCCGGCAGAAGAACAGGGGATCAAGGCGCGGCTGCGCCCCGAGAGCTTTGCCGACCACTACAGCCAGGCACGGCAATTCTACATCAGCCAGACCCCGCCAGAACAGCGTCATATCGCGGCAGCCCTGACATTTGAACTGAGCAAGGTGGAAACAGCCGTGATCCGCGAACGCATGGTGTCGCATCTCATGAACATCGACGAGACGCTGGCAAACACCGTCGCGCAGAAGCTGGGTTTCAAGTCCATGCCGAAGCCGGCGGATGCGGCCATGCCGACACGTCAGGATCTGGAACCCTCGCCGGCGCTCAGCATCGTTGCGCGTGGTCCGAAACGCTTCGAAGGCCGCAAGCTTGGTATACTCGTCACCGATGGTGTCGACGCCAAATTGCTGAACGACCTGATGTCGGCGATTACCAAGGAAAAAGCCGTCTGCGAATTGATAGCCCCGAAGGTCGGTGGCGTCACCGCCTCAGACGGGAGCTGGATTGAGGCCCATCACATGATCGACGGCGGGCCATCGGTTCTCTTCGATGCAGTTGCACTGTTGACTTCTGCCGAGGGGATAGACGATCTGGTCAACGAGGCGACGGCGCGTGACTTCGTGGCCGATGCTTTCCAGCACTGCAAGTTCATCGGTTACGACCAGTCGGCGCTGCCATTGCTGGAAAAGGCCGGTATCGCAGGCGATCTTGACGAGGGCACGATTATCCTCCCAGGTGAGGAAGGCCTCGCTGGCTTCGTGTCGAACCTTGGCAAGCTGCGTGTCTGGGGACGGGAACCTTCCGTAAAACTCGGCAAGGCGTCACCGCCGGTAAAGTGAAATCACAGGCGGGCGCGGCTACAATGCCGCGCCTTGATGACGCACGATCGCCCGCCCGAGGGCGTGAAAACGTTTCAGCGTGAACAACATCAAGATGGCTCATGAAGGATGTACTGAATGAAGATTCGCGCCGGGTTCGATATTGCTTATGAATGCGAGAATGAGACGGCAATGCTGCTTGTTCTCAATCTCCACCCCAGCCGGCGCGCAGATCTGCTCACCGAACAGGTGCTGACCTTCGACAGGCCGATCGAGGCCTGGGGTTATATGGATATCTTCGGGAACGCCTGCAGCCGCATAACCGCACCGCCAGGCGTGACGACGATCTCGACGCGGTTCGACATATATGACGGCGGCCTGCCAGATCCCGTTCCTGAAAACGCTTTCCAGCACGATATCAAGGATTTACCAGACGATGTTCTAGTGTTCCTGCTAGGCAGCCGTTACTGCGATACCGACCGCCTGGCGGACTTCGCCTGGAAAAACTTCTCGGCAACAACGCTCGGCTGGCCCCGTGTGCAGGCGATCCTCGATTTTGTGCATTCCCATATTGTCTTCGACTACGAGAAAGCCGATCCGCTCAGGACAGCATATGGCGGCTTCATCGACCGGACCGGGGTTTGCCGCGATTTCGCACATCTTGCGATCACCCTCTGCCGTTGCATGAATATCCCCGCTCGCTATTGCACGGGCTATCTCGGTGATATCGGCGTGCCGAAGGACCCCAATCCGATGGATTTCAGCGCCTGGTTCGAAGTCTATCTCAGCGGCCGTTGGTATACGGTCGATGCCCGTCACAACAGGCCCCGCATCGGACGCATCTTGATGGCGACAGGACGAGATGCGACGGACGTCGCCCTGTCCACCGCCTTCGGTCCGGCTATCCTGAAGCGGTTCGAAGTCATTACGGAAGAACTGGCCGGATAGCGACGAGTAGCATCAAGACGCTCAGGTCTCGCTCGACCTAGACCGACGCGACCTGAATGACCTCGGGAGCGGAGCCGTATGTCGACTTGTTCCGACGGTGAAAGGCGATGAATTCATCGGCTGGAAGCGGCTTGGAAAACAGCCACCCCTGACCGAAATCCACACCATGTTCCCGCAGATAGGCCGCCTGCTCCGGCCTCTCGATACCTTCCGCAACGGAAAACAGTCCAAGCTCACGCGCCATCTCGATAATATGGAGCGTCACGGTGCTGGTTGCCGTGTTCCTGCCGATCGTATCAACGAAGGACTTGTCGATTTTCAGGGCGTCCAACGGCAGTCCCTGCAAATACTGAAGGCTGGAATAGCCGGTTCCGAAATCGTCAATTGCCACGGAATGCCCGGCCTTGCGTGCTCTATCCAGCGTCACGCGCGCCGCGTCAATGTCGATGAAACCGCGCTCGGTCGCTTCAAGCCATATCTGCTCCTTGCGTATATCCGCGCGGACAAGGCGTTGATCGATGAAGTCTAGTATCCGGCCTGATTTTACATCGTCGGCGCAGAGATTGATGGCGATATGTGCGCTGCGATCCCCAACGAGCATGGTACCAAGATCTGCAATAATGGCTTCAACGACCTGATCGGTGATGGGCTCTATCAGCCCTGTTTCTTCCGCCAGCGGAATGAAGAGGTCTGGCCTCACCAGCGTGCCATCAGGCCGCCGCCAGCGGACAAGCGCTTCGGCGCCCACGCATATATTGGTCTTGAGTTCGATGATTGGTTGATAGTGGACGATGAATTCACGGTTCTGGACTGCGATTTCCAGTTCCGTTTCCGGCGACAACCGCTTGCGCGACATCCAGATGACGATGCCGACGATAAAGAGCGCAATGAATGCGCCAATGGGCAAAAGGATAGTCAACTCCCGCACCAGCCTCGTTCGCAACGCCGCCCTTGGCTCGAGAACCACCGCCGTCAGCGCATTCTCCTTTACCACCGAATAAAGCCATGCGTCCGTCGTGCCCTGTCCCTCTTTTGTCGGCAACGTGGCCAGAACCCCTGTATCGGGAAGGTTCTGCGTGCTGATGACCGCAGCTTTATCGTTGAGGATTGCAAGAGACATCCCGTCCCGTAGCACAATATCAGCAAATCTGGAAGGTGCGACGAGTGCGTTGTGGTGGCCGAGATGCAGGCTCGTCATCTGGTCGCCGTGGCTGATGCCAGGCTGGATACGCAACGTCACTTCAAGGCCGTCCGGTGTGACGTAGTCGACGTGGGATTTGGCTACGTCGCCAGCGGCGCGGCCCCAGGAGGTGCATTTGATGAAGCCGTTTTCGAAATAGCCAATCTCCTCGATTGAGGGGACGTTGATCGTCACCATCCGCATTTGTGCAATATGCTGATCCGAACATGCGGGAGGGTGCGCCGTTTCAATTGCTTCCAATGCCCCTTGCGCTTGCCTGAATGTATTTCCGGCACGAACAAGCGATCTTTCGGCGACGAGGTCGAGAATGAAGAGTTCTTTTTGAATGGCGACACGCCAGGACGTCCAGGCCATGGCGGCAATGGGCAGCGCGGCGCCGACTATGGCCAGGAATATCCCCAGGGCTATCACACGCCAACGTCGTGACTGCATCATCACTCTCCAAAAGGTAGTCGGGACATCAGTGTCGCAATCTCCTTAATTTTTGCTGTGTGCGGAACGGTGAAAACCGGGTGATGCAAATTATGATTTCTGCCGTCAACGCAATCTGAAAATCCCGTGACGGCAGGAACGCGGGGTGGATAATCCAGTTACCCCGAGAGGGTATCACGCCCCTGTCGAAGTTCAGTCCCGGTGCGATTACGATGCGAAAACAAAGCGTTCCAGTTTGCCGAGCGTCTGCTGACCCAGTTCTATAGCCCCAAAACCCTTCGCGTCCTGGAACTCGGCTTCCGTGCTGAACACCATACCGAGCACGACCTTCGTCGCGCCGTCCTGATCCTCGAACGAAGCCCAGGCGTCGGCATGTTTCGGCCCGTTTTCGCCCCAGAGCAGCGTGTAGCCGATCCTCTCTTCAGGCCTGACCTCGATATATCGATGATGGTTCGGGAAGACAGTGCCGTCAGGTCCGATCATGTCGAACACCCACTCGCCGCCGGTTCGCAGATCGATCCTCTTCGTGCGACACAAAAACCCTTCCGGTCCCCACCATTGCGGCAGCGTCTCGGAATTCATCCAGGCCTTCCAGACGATGTTGCGCGGCGCCCTTATCGTTCGCTCCAGCACCATTGTTCGTCTGGCCACCTCGGCCAGATTGTTGAGACCGGCACCGAAGCCCTGCCGGTAACCCGCCTGCATATCCGCAGCCAAGGAGGAAAGCTGCACGGTTACGACAACGCGACTGCCCTGCTCCGCCGCCGAAAAATCAGCGGTCACCAGCGCCGCAGACTGCGTCACGTCACCGGACGACACCACCTCGTAATTGACGCTGCGCAAGGCTGGCTGCAATTCCAGCCACCCGCATTCGCAGCGAATATCAGGCTGCCCATCGACCTTGCAAAGCGAAACTTCGCGTCCGCCAACTCTGGTATCGGCTTCCAGAAACTCCACGGTCACGGCGGGCGTGGGCGCTGCCCAGACAGCCCGCGCGGCAGGCGACGTCCACACTTGCCAGAGGACCGACAATGGAACAGCGATCACCCTTTCGAAGCTCAGTGTTGCAAAGCGGCCATCGCCAAGATGGGGTTCAGCACGGGTGCCGTCCTGATTGCGTTTCGACATCATTCCGTGCGCTCCTTCGCAGCCTGCATTGCAAATGCCTCCAACCGGTCGAGCCGGCTCTCCCAAATGGCCCGCTGTTCATCAAGCCATGTCCGCACCGGCTCCAGAGCCTCGGGCACGATAGCGCAGGTGCGCACCCGCCCATCCTTTGAGGTGCGGATAAGCCCCGCCTCCTCCAGTACCGACAGATGCCGCATCACGGTCGGCAAGCGCAGCCCCGTGGGAGCGGATAATTCCATGACGCGGGCAGGCCCTTGCGCGAGCTTCGTTAGAATAGACCGGCGCGTTGGATCGGCCAGAGCCTGAAAGATCAGCGATAGTTCGGGCGAATGCTTAGTCATAATGCTAACTATCATGCAGTACGGCTCAAACGCAAGGAAAACTTCGTCGATTAGCTAAGTGTTTGACCGCGAGCATTTGTTGGCCGCCGCGCAAAAGAAAACGCCGGAGCATTGCCCCGGCGTTTCATTTTTTAAGCCACCAGACCCTTGGTCAGTTCCAGCGCCTGCCGCTCGAACAGCCGGCGATAGATGCCGTCATTCAGACGGATCAGCGCCTGGTGGTCGCCCTCTTCGACAATCTTGCCCTTGTCGAACACCAGCAGACGGTCAAGCGCCCGCACGGTGGAAAGCCGGTGCGCAATGACCAGCGTGGTGCGGCCATCCATCAGACGTTCCATGGCCTCCTGGATCTGCACTTCGCTTTCGCTGTCGAGGCTCGATGTCGCCTCGTCCAGAATCAGCACCGGCGCATCCGCGAGGAAGGCACGTGCAATGGCGACACGCTGCCGCTCCCCGCCAGACAATTTAACGCCGCGCTCACCCACCATCGTCTCATAGCCCTTGGGAAGGGACATGATGAAATCATGGGCGCTTGCCTGCCTCGCCGCCTGCTCGATCTCACGCCGCGAGGCGCTCGGCCGGCCATAGGCGATGTTTTCCGCCAGCGTGCGGTGGAACAGGATGGGTTCCTGCTGCACGATGGCGATCTGGCTGCGCAGGTTTGCCTGCCTGGCCTTGGCGATGTCCTGGCCGTCAATGCGGATCGAGCCGGAATTCACATCGTAAAGCCGCTGGATAAGCTTGACGAACGTCGTCTTTCCCGACCCCGAATGCCCGACCAGCCCCACACGCTCACCCGACCTGATGGTGACTGAAAAGTCCTCATAGAGCGGGCTGGGATGCGCGCCATATTGAAAAGTGACGTTGTCAAAAACGATTTCGCCCTTCTCTATCCTGATCGGCCTGGCATCCGGCC
>NZ_BDLN01000003.1:96541-272186 GCF_001950375.1 Rhizobium sp. TBD182
TCGACACCCAAAGGCATCTTGTCGAGCAACACCAACTCTTCCATGTCGTTGACGGCGCGTTGCAGGTTACGGATGTGTTGACCGACATCACGCAGATAGCCCTGCAGGACGAAGAACATCGCCAGCACGAAGGTGATGTCGCCCGGCGTCGCCAGTCCCTGCTGCCACATGACAAGGCCTGTTCCCAGAATACCGGCCTGCATGGACACCATCATGAAGCCCTGGATCGTGCCGTTCAGCGTGCCGCGTTTCCATGTCCTTCGCGTACGGTTGTCCCATTTGGCCAGCACATGGCGCAACCGCGCCTCTTCGCGAGTCTCGGCGCCAAAAGCTTTCACCACCGAATTGCAGCTGACGGCATCTGCCAGCGCGCCACCAAGCTTGGTATCCCAGGCGTTTGCAAGTCTTGCCGCCGGCGATACAAAGCCCATGGAGAGCACCACGGTGACGCCGACATAGATCAGCGACCCCGTGCCCACGATTAAGCCCATGATCGGCCAGTAACTGCCCAGTACGATGGTGGCGCCCACCAGCATGACGATGGAGGGCAACAGGGCGATAAGAAGCACGTCATTGAGTGAATCAAGCGCCCACATGCCACGCGTGATCTTTCGAACCGTTGAACCGGCAAAGCTGTTGGCGTGCCAGTCGGTTGAGAACCGCTGCACCCGGTAGAAACCGTTATTCGCCACATCCGCCATGGTTTTCAGCGTCAGCCTGATGATGCCGTTAAACACGAACCAGCGCAGGACTACGCTGGTCAAGCCCAGCGCCACGACGACGACAAAGGCGCGCAGCGCCCGGTCAGCCCCGTTGCCGCCGGCAATGGCATCGACGATCTGGCCGGAGAAAACCGGCACCATGACTTCGGCCAGCGTGCTGGCAATCACCAGCACAACAATAAAGCCCACCAATGCCCGCCGGTGGGTCCAATGGTGGAAAACAAAGCCGAGCACATGGCGATAGGCATCGGCGCGGAAATCGAGCTTCTTGCGAGACATTTTAACCAGCACGGCGCCATGCGTTCGGCAACCGGTCCTCAAAAACGGAAGTTGGATGGCACAGCCCGGGCGGAAAACAAAATGATCCCGTCAGATCAATCGGGCTATGAAGGAAAACAAAACCGCATGTGGGGCGCGCTCGGGGCGGGCCACGAATGGAAATGACCTAGTGTCGGTTCATTCCACGCGGGAGGAACTTGATGAATGATGATGTCATGCAACGCCTCCCTATGTTCGATCTGACGCGGTGAGAAATTTGTACCTGAGCTGTTCGCCGTTGCCAACCGGGTAATTGCAACCTTATGGCAAGTGATGCGAAAACGACACATCAGCTGGTGTGACGGCAACGAACGTGGCCGATGCCAATGAAAGCTTCGGCCACGTTTTTTTTGCGTAGTGGCGCTTCCCGCCGCACCCAGGCTCCGGTGCGCGGCGAGAACATATCTGGTCAATCCATCTGGACGTTTGCGTTCTTGACGACCGGTTCCCACTTGGCGATTTCGGCCGCAACGTGGCTTTTCAGCTCATCGGGCGAAGAGCCGACGATCTTGGCGCTGAATTCGGCCATGCGGGCCGCCACACCCGGATCGGCAAGCGCTTTCTTGGCCGCCGCATTCAGTGTGTCCACCACATCGGCCGGCGTGCCGGCAGGCGCAAACAGCGCGTTCCACGTGTAGGTTTCATAACCGGGTACGGTTTCGGCAATGGTCGGCAGATCCGGGAATGATGACGCCCGCTCGGCAGTCGTTACGCCAAGCGCCCGCAATGTGCCGGATTTTATGTGGCCGGACGACGACGGCAGATTGTCGAACATGATCGAAATCTGGTTGCCGAGAAGATCGTTGAGCGCGGGGCCGGCACCTTTATAGGGAACGTGCTGCATGCTCACACCGGTCATGCTCTTGAACAATTCCCCTGAAAGATGCAGCGGCGTGCCATTGCCGGACGAGGCATAGGCATATTTGTCGGGTTCGGCTTTCAGAAGCGCGATCAATTCCGCGACGCTGTTGACGTTCAGCTTCGGATTGACAACAAGCACATTGGGAACCACGACCAGAAGCGAGACCGGGGCAAAATCCTTTTGCGGATCGTAAGGCTTTGTCTTGAGAATGAGCGGGTTCAAGGCATGGGTAGCAACGGTGCCCATCAGGATCGTGTAACCGTCAGGCTCTGCGCGTGCGACACGGTCGGCACCGAGATTACCGCCTGCACCGGCAACATTTTCAACGACGATCTGGTGACCAAGCTCATCACCCATTTTCTGTGCGATGACGCGCGCAACCACATCGGTTGAGCCACCTGCCGCAAAGGGAACGACCAGCGTAATCGTTCGATCAGGAAAACCCTGCGCGCTCGCCGTCAGTCCCATCATGCAAAAAGAAGCAGCCGTAGCCGCAAGTTTCAACACCATACGCCGTTTCAAAGACCGGTAATTCATGAACCCTCCTGTAGAATGGCCTCCCCGCCATCAGCGCATAGTAGCTCAAATGGACTTGAGAGCAAGCAACCGGCATCGCAAACCATGCGCGAAGGCCATGCGACACGCCTGCCCTGCAACGCTTGGCGGAACCGCGCGTTATAGCGGGCACAAAGCATTGAAATACCGGGGGCAACATGGACGACAGCGTAAACATTCCCAAGATCAACCGGCTCGTGTTGCAAAACCTCATAGCTGGCCTCAGCGACGGGTTGATCCTGCTCGAAAACGACGGAACGATAGCCTGGGCCAACAAGGCCGCCCTTCAGATGCACCGTATAGAAGCGATGCCTGAGCTTGGGGAGGATGCCGCTGCCTATCGGCGAAATTTCACGCTTCGATACCGCAACAACCACCTGCTCGACGAGGGGCAATATCCGCTTGAACGGCTTCTGGCGGGCGAGACCTTCGAAGATGTGACGGTAGAGATATCGCCAAGCGGCGATGAAGCGGAATGCTGGGTCCACACGGTGCGCGGCCTCGTTCTTGAAGATGCTGGCGCAAAACCGGATGTTCTGGTCCTGATCATCCGGGACGAAACGCCGCGTTTCGAGGCGGAGGCGCGCTTCGAGAGCGCCTTCAATGCCAATCCGGCGCCGGGGCTGATATGCCGGCTGGAGGACAAGCGTTTCATCCGCGTCAATCAGGGTTTCCTTGAGATGACCGGGTTCAGCCGTGAAGAGATCATCGGCATCAGTGTCGAGGAACTCGGACTGTTTTCAGAGTGCGATACAGGCGAGGACGCCCTGAAAAAGCTGGAGGATGGCCGGCTCATCCGTCAGCGCGAGGCGCTCATTCCCATCCCCGGCGGCGACAGGCTGGTTATCGTGGCCGGCGAAACGATCGCCGTTGCCGAAGAACCGTGCATGCTGTTCACCTTCGCCGATCTGGACGGCCGCCGCAAAGCCCAGAACGCTCTGCGACAGAGCGAGGAGCGCTTCTTCAAGTCCTTTCGCCTGTCGCCTGTCCCGGCAGCGATTTCGAGGCTGGACGACTTCGTGCTGATGGAGGTCAACGACGCGTTTCTGGTCCTGTGCGGACGCAACGAGGCCGAAGTCGTGGGCAAGACGGCCAGCGAATTGCGGCTGTGGGAGGACGCGGGCGCGCGCCGCGATCTCGAAAAGCGGCTGAAGGACAACATCCCCATCCGCGATGAGAACATGCGCATGAATCTTTCCGGTGGCGGTTTGGCCGAATGCATCGTTTCCGCCGAACGCGCCGAGATCAACGATCAGCTCTGTGTCATCTGGGCGATACAGGACGTGACTGAGCGGCGTAGAACCGAGAACGAACTGATTGAAGCGATCGAAAGCGTCATGACCGATACATCCTGGTTCAGCCGGACGGTTGTCGAGCGGCTGGCGGGGCTGCGTCAGAACTCCCGCGGCACAACGTCTTCAGCCTCCCTCAAGGATCTCACCGAGCGCGAGGAGCAAATCCTGTCACTGATCTGCGATGGATGCAGCGACAAGGAAATGAGCGACAGGCTGAACCTGTCCAAGCATACGATCCGCAACCATATCGCCTCACTCTACGGCAAGATCGGCGTCAACCGCCGCACCGCCGCCGTGATCTGGGCACGTGAGCGCGGTTTTACCGGCCATAGGGAAAAATAACCGCAGCCGAACGCGAAAATAGGTCAGTTTGTACCAGTTCAACTAGTAGCTATTGCTCTGCAAACTGTGATTTTCCCGAACTACCTTACCATCATGCCGTTACCAACAGCGGCACCCTCTAACGATGGAAGGAGTTCGTCATGGACAATAACCGTATCGAAGGTATCGCCCGTCAAGCCAAGGGCACAATCAAGGAAGCAGCCGGCAAGATCACCGGCAACGACAAGCTTCAGGCAGAAGGCAAGGCCGAGAAACTGGCTGGCCAGGCGCAGGAGAAGCTCGGACAGGCAAAGGACGCCGTCAACAAAGTTCTCAAGTGAACCATCTATGTTCAAGGCAGGAGGTTTCACGATGATGCTCTCGTGCGATGCAAACCAGGTGTCAAGCTGCGATCCCCAGGAGATCAGCCTGTGCGCCGCGTTGCAAGCCGTGATCGCCTATGCGGACGGGCAGGAAAAAAGCTCGATCTCCGTCACCTCCGTGGAGGGCCGTATCGTGCTCTCCGGAGAGGTGGAAACACTCTCTGCCTTCGAACATGCGGTCATCATCGCAGAATGTTTCGCGTCGCGGCCCATCATCGCCGATCTGGCGATACGGCAGCGGCCTCGCACCTATCTGGAGACGCCGTCCCGGCGCATCCATCTAGCGAATAACAACAGGAGTGAAAAACAATGAAGAAATTCGTTCTCGCAACCGCGATTGCAACCCTGGCCCTTGCCCCGATTGCTTCAGCCGAAACGAAGCACAATGCAAAGCGCCCCATGGAAACCGCGCAGAAGGAACGCGTCGGCACCCTGTCGTGCGAAATTGCCGGCGGTATCGGCCTTGTGGTCGGCTCCAGCAAGAGCGTGGCCTGCGAGTTTCGCCAGCGCTCCGGCAAGACCGAGCGTTATACCGGCACGATCGGCAAGCTCGGTCTCGATATCGGCGTAACCGGCAAGACCTATATGAGCTGGATCGTGCTGAACACCGCAGCCAGCCGCGTGGGTGACGGTGCGTTGAGCGGCAACTATGTTGGTGCCTCCGCTGCCGCATCGGTCGGCGTAGGCTTGGGCGCCAATGCATTGATCGGCGGCAATTCCAAGAACTTCGCGCTTCAGCCGCTCAGCGCCGAAGTCGGCACCGGCGTTAACATCGCTGCGGGTGTCTCGCGTCTGCAGTTGAAGCGTGCGGGCTAAACCTTAAAAAACCGGCGGCGCGGGCTCGGGACGGTTATCGTCTTCGAGCCCGCGCCGTCTGGCGCAGATCAGGCCCCGATATCAGGGTTTGGGGTGAGGCATCATCTCGCCCATCGGGCCGTCGCCTTTTGGCCCGCGCATCATATCCTCTTTAGGACCATGATGCGGCGGACGGCCTGCCGGTCCTAGTGCCTCGATACTGCCATCCTGACGGACGACATAGCTTGCCCGCAGGACACCCCTGTCGAAACGGCCCTGAACGCTGACCGCTTCATCGACAGTCACGACCTTGCCATTGTCGCCCTCGGGGCCGGTATCGATGAGTGCGCGGCCGCTATCATCCTGAACGATGAACTTGTTGCCGAAAATCTCGGCGACCTTGCCCTTCAGTGTCACGAGATTCCCTTCCTTGACGGTGGAAATGGCAACGGGCGTCATCGGCGCCATCTCGGGCGTCGGCCGCGTCAGCTTCACCGCACCGGCACCGGCAGCTGCCCCAACGGCCAGCATGGCAACGGCCGCAAAGGCGAACGCGGCGGTTTTACGGCGATGTTTCCGGTGCGGCGGCACGGGAGTGTCAGAAGCGGCCTTCGGTGCTGCGATTTCGTTATTCTCTTCAGAGTTGGACATGATGGTCTCCTGTTTGATTGACAGGGCCTTTTTACCTGCCAGGCACCACCAGCAGCCTGAACCTTGTGGTTCAGGTTGAGTTAAGCCTTCCGGGCCTAGTTAAAACACCGCCCACGAAACCGAAACGGCAGAACCATGCGCATACTTCTCGTTGAAGACGATACCGATCTTTCCCGGCGCATCGCAGCCAGCCTGCGGGCGGAAGATTTTGTCGTCGACATCGCGCAGAATGGCGAGGATGCCGAACATGCCGGGCTTACCGAACTTTACGACGTGGCCGTTCTCGATCTGGGATTACCGAAAATTGATGGCGTATCGGTTCTGAAATCATGGCGGGCGGCGCAGCGGAACCTGCCCGTGCTCGTTTTGACCGCGCGTGACGGATGGCCGGACAAGGTGGCAAGTTTCAAAGCGGGAGCAGACGATTTCCTCACCAAGCCGTTCAAGGTAGAAGAACTGGTGCTGCGGCTGCGTGCACTCGTTCGCCGCGCCACCGGCCACGCCGCCTCCGCCATCACCTGCGGTTCGCTCATCTTCGATGCGCAGCTCGGAACCTTCGAACAGGACGGCTTGCCGTTGAAGCTGACCGCGCTGGAGTGGCGGGTCCTCTCCTGCCTCATCCTGCGCAAGGAAGTGGTGGTCGACCGTCGCGAACTCATCGAACGGGTCTATGAGGGCGATGCGGAAGTGGATTCCAATTCCATCGAAGTGATCATTGCCCGCCTGCGACGCAAGATCGGTGCCGGGCATATAGAGACCGTTCGCGGGCGCGGTTACATGCTGAAGGCAGAGCCATGAGGGAGTTTTCGGCCATTCCGGGTTCGTCGATCTCGCGCCGCCTCACGGTTTTTTCCGTGGTTTTCGTCACCGCGACCGTGATCGTCGCCTCGATCATACTCTATCTCATTGTTGCCGGCGTGGTGCGTGAACAGATCGACCAACGGCTCGACACGCAGATAGAGGGATTGCGGAGCGCGCTCTCCGGCAGCGCAAGCGGCGGCGTGACACTCAACGCCGCGCTGGACGGCCCGCCATTCGACAGGCGCGGCTCCGGCTGGTACTGGCAGATCACCGGCGAGGGTGTAGCGATCGTCTCTCGGTCGCTCGCGGGGCAAACCATAACCAACCCGCCCTCCCCGTTCGAATGGCGCAAAATGATGGGCCACGGCCCTCGTCCCGGCGCGAATACCGATTTTCACGGCGAGAAGCTCTATCTCAGATCCATTCAAACCATGGTTGGACAGCGCCTCGTCGAAATCACTGCCACTGCGCCGCAATTCGCGCTGGTTGCACCCGCCCGCAGCGCGCTTCTGTGGTTGATACCTGCCATGACCCTCTTGGGCGCGAGCCTCGTCGGCGGTATCTTCTTGCAGGTCAGATATGGTCTGCGACCACTGCGGCAACTCACCGCCGATATTTCCTCGATTTCGGCAGGCACACTCGACAGGTTGCCGGAGGCGGATGTCGAGGAACTGCGTCCCGCCTCGGGCGAAATCAACCGTCTCGTGGAGCAGAATAGCGAGAGGCTTGCGGAAACACGTCTGCACTTTGCAAATCTCGCCCATGGTCTGAAAACCCCCGTGACAAGTCTCTACCTTGCGCTCAACGAAACCAACGACCCGGATCGTGAAATGCGTGCGCTGGTGGACAGGATCGACCAGCGCATCCGCCACCATCTGGCAAGAGCCCGCAAGACCGCAGCAGGCGGCACGGCCACGGTGACCGCGCTCAAACCGAGGATCAACGATATCGTTGATATCATGTCGCGTATTCATGCCGACCGGGGGATTGTCGCAACAGTCGATGTGGACCCCGAGTTGCTATTGCATGTCACGCCTGAGGATCTGGACGAGATCGTTGGCAATATCATCGACAACGCATTCAAATGGGCAAAAAGCGCGGTTCGTATTTCCGCGAAAAAGACCGGACGCGACGTCTGGATCGTGATCTCGGACAATGGACCTGGCATCGAGGACAACCGTATTTCGGAGGCTTTCCAGCCGGGTACACGCATGGACGAGACCGTTCCGGGTGACGGCTTCGGTCTTACCATCGTCAAGGAACTTGTGGAGCTTCATGGCGGCAGCATCAGGCTGGAGCGCGGCGAAAATGGCGGGCTTACCTGTTCGCTGGCCCTGCCGGCAGGATCTTGAGGAAAGCCCGCCTTTCCCTTTGTTGACCCTGCTGCGCAGCAGCGTTAAATACAGGTTTCGAAGCAGGGAGATTTATGCGCAGAGGTTGAAAATCTGACCGCCCATCGCGGTTTCAGCCGGCTCTAAAACGGAGCTGACCCTTTGGCATGTCTAATTCTGCGGAATTTCCATGAATATCAAATCTATCGACATCCGGCCCTTTGACGCGGCAGCGGATACGCAAATCCTGTCACGCATCTGGCTCGATGCCTCGCTGCTGGCACATCCCTTTATCGGCACGCAGCGTTTGCGCGAGCAGCAAAGACTGATCGAAGATACCTATCTGCCGTTATCGGAGACTTTCGTCGCAGCGCAGGCCGGTAACCCTGTCGGCTTCATCAGCCTGCTCGACAGTTTCATCGGAGGCCTGTTCGTCGCACCGGCACAACAGGGCAAGGGTATCGGGCGCAGGCTCATCGCCCACACGCTTGATCTCAAGGGTGAATTGTCGCTTGAGGTCTATACCGCCAATGAGCAGGCGATGCGGTTTTACCGTTCGCTCGGCTTCCTTGAAGTCTCGCGCAGGTCGACTGACGATGACGGCCTGCCCTTCGAGAATGCCCGCCTTTCACTCAAGGCCTGAAAACAAATCCGGGCAGCCACAGGGCTGCCCGGACCATCTGATGTTTGTTGCAATCAGCCAAACAGCACAAGGCTGCTTTTGACCGTGACCCACACGCCCCAGAGAAGTGGTATGCCGACGGCTGCCCAGGCGAGTGCGGCCTTGGCGTCCAAGCCACCCCTGCCGATACCGAAGGAACCGGTGGGCCCTGCATTGGCGGCTGCAGTCTTGGCCTGAAGTGTCGCAACCTCCGCATCCGACATGAACCATTTCTCCGGCAACGGCCGGACAAACGCGTTGGCGATGAGGCCGATCGCGAGCATCCCCGCCAGGATGTACATGGTGCTGGTATAGAGTGCGGGACCCGGCGCGACACCGGCCGCGATCTGTGCTTCGCGGATGTAGTTGACGACAACAGGCCCGGCGATACCCGCCGTTGCCCATGCCGTCAGCAGACGGCCATGGATCGCGCCGACGAACTGCGTGCCGAATATGTCGGCAAGATAGGCGGGAATGGTTGCAAAGCCGCCGCCATACATCGACAGGATGATGCCGAGGGCAAGAACGAAGAACGCCTTGGAACCCATCGTTGCCAGCGTCGGGGCCAGCGCATAAAGAATGATGCCAAGCACGAAGAAGCAGAAGTAAGTGTTCTTGCGGCCGATTTTGTCGGACATGGAAGCCCAGAAGAAGCGGCCGCCGATGTTAAACAGCGACAGCAGGCCCGTGAACCCGGCCGCGATGGCGGCAATCGATGCTTTCTGCTCGGTATTGAGGTCCGCAAAACCAACGCCGGGCAGACCGATCAAGGAACCCGCGAAAATCTCCTGCAACATTGGCGATGCCATGCCGATCACGCCGATACCCGCCGACACGTTGAGGCACAGAACCGCCCAGATGAGCCAGAACTGCTTCGTCTTGTGCGCATCACGCAGATGAACGTGACGATTGGTGATCATGGCACTTTTGGCCGCCGGGGCCGTCCAGCCTTCCGGACGCCAGCCCGCCGGTGGAATGCGGTAACCGAAGGCACCCGCCATCATGAAGACGAAATAGATCAATGCCATGACGACGAACGTTTGCCAGACACCGACTGAAGTATCCGTCTTGAAGGTGTTCATGAGCAGATTGGCAAGCGGTGCGCCGATCATTGCACCGCCGCCGAAGCCCATGATGGCCATGCCGGTTGCCATGCCGCGCCGGTCCGGAAACCATTTGATCAATGTCGAGACCGGCGAGATGTAACCGAGACCAAGACCAACGCCGCCGATGACACCTGCCCCGACCCACATCAGCCAGAGCTGGTGCGTCATCACGCCAAGCGCTGCAACCAGAATGCCGCCGCACCAGCAGCAGGCGGAAACGAAGCCGGCCTTGCGCGGCCCGACCCTTTCCAGCCAACCGCCCCAGATCGCCGCCGAGCATCCGAGCAGGACGAAGAAGAGAGTATAGATCCAGCCAAGATCGGCCACACGCCAGTTGCACTCGGTGGTGAACAGCGCCCCGACAAGGGTAAGGCTGGAGCAACTGGGGTCCGTTGCCGGCAATGCCTTGGACAGCGGCAGCCAGAAGACGCTGAAGCCGTAGGCCATGCCGATACACAAGTGAATGGCCAAAGCCGCCGGCGGTACCAGCCAGCGGTTGAAGCCCGGTTTTGCTATGATCCGTTCGCGGTCCAGAACCCCGGCTTGCGCCGGCCCTCCCGCAGATACGCCTGCTACTGCCATCGACACTACCTCCCTCGTGAATGTCTGGACAACCATGATACGCCCGCATTGGCCGCATCGACCGGGCGTTACCGAGATCGCCGGATGTCCCCCATCCGGCAATACCTGTTTGCGGCGTGTTACCGCCTGGCTTTACGTGGTTTCGGGAATGCTCGGTTCGGACAAGGACTCGCCCGCAGCAACGCCCTTGCCCTCGGGCGTTCCCGTGGCATCGTTGCCAAGCCCGACCGCATCGGCGGCGGACACCCCAAGCCTCTTGATCTTGAGCGCTGCTGCGAGCACCAGCGGCAAAAACTCCCCGGCACCGGCATCAACCATCTCGAAAAACCGTTTGCGCATACGGGGTTCCCAGAATTTGTTAATGTGCGTGGCGACCCCCTCAACGCGGATATCCTCCGGCTGAGAAAGGAAAAAAGTCGCGATCTGGTTCGCCATTCTCACCAGTTTTTCGTCGGTGTGATTAAGCAACATGGCTGTTTTCCCCGCGCCGCCTGACGGACGACGTTCACGTTTTCAAAAGGCCGGGATTGCCCCGGCCCCGATTATTCGGCCGCCTCGAGCTTGCCTGCGATCCGCCGCGAACGGCGGCTGAGCGCGTCATATCCTTCCTGCCATTCGGTCGGCCCGTTCGAGGGCGAGACCTGAACCGCAGTGACCTTGTATTCCGGACAGTTCGTCGCCCAGTCGGAGTAGTCGGTGGTAATGACGTTTGCCTGCGTGCCCGGATGGTGGAAGGTGGTATAGACCACCCCCGGCGCGACACGATCGGTGATCAGCGCCCGTAGCGTCGTATCGCCCGAGCGGCTGGCGAGCTTGATCCAGTCACCATCCTTGACGCCACGCTGTTCGGCATCATGCGGATGGATTTCGAGACGATCCTCCTCATGCCAGACGACGTTTTCGGTGCGCCGTGTCTGCGCGCCGACATTGTACTGCGACAGAATGCGGCCGGTGGTGAGCAGCAGCGGAAAGCGCGGGCCGGTACGCTCGTCCGTCGCCACATATTCGGTGCGGATGAACTTGCCCTTGCCGCGCACGAACCCGTCCACATGCATGATCGGCGAGCCTTCCGGGAATTTTTCGTTACACGGCCACTGCACCGAGCCTCTGCTCTCCAGATAGTCATAGGAAACGCCGGCAAAGCTCGGCGTCGTCGCGGCGATTTCATCCATGATCTGCGACGGGTGCGTATAGTTCCAGTTCAGCCCCATGGCCTGAGCCAGCTTCTGGGTGACCTCCCAATCCGAATAGCCGTTTTTCGGCGACATGACCTTGCGCACACGATTGATGCGGCGTTCGGCATTGGTGAACGTGCCATCCTTTTCGAGGAAGGTGGAACCCGGCAGGAAGACATGCGCGTAGTTCGCCGTCTCGTTCAGGAACAGGTCGTGCACGACAACACATTCCATCGCGGCAAGACCGGCTGAAACATGCTTGGTGTCCGGGTCCGACTGGAGGATGTCTTCGCCCTGAATGTAGATGCCCTTGAAACTGCCATCGACGGCTGCATCCAGCATGTTGGGGATGCGCAGCCCCGGCTCGTTGTTGAGGGTAACACCCCAGAGCTTTTCGAATATTTCCCGGGTGGCATCGTCGGATATATGACGATAACCGGGAAGCTCATGCGGGAAAGACCCCATGTCGCAGGAGCCCTGCACATTGTTCTGGCCGCGCAACGGATTGACGCCGACACCGGGGCGACCAATGTTGCCGGTCGCCATGGCCAGATTGGCAATCGCCATGACGGTCGTGGAGCCCTGGCTGTGTTCGGTAACGCCAAGTCCGTAATAGATTGCGCCATTGCCGCCCTTGGCGAAGAGCCTGGCGGCACCGCGCAGCTCCTCGGCGGGAACGCCGGTAAAGTTTTCTGTTTCCTCCGGGCCATGCTGCGGTTCGGCCACGAAGGCGGCCCAGTCCTCAAATTCCGACCAGTCGCAACGCTCGCGGATGAAGGCCTCGTCGAACAAACCTTCGGTGACGATGACATGGGCAAGGGCCGTCAGCACAGCAACATTCGTCCCGGGCTTCAGCGGCAAATGGAACGACGCCTCCACATGCGGCGTGCGAACGAGATCGATGCGGCGCGGATCGATGACGATCAGCTTGGCGCCCTGGCGCAGCCGCTTCTTCAAGCGTGAGCCGAACACCGGGTGCCCGTCCGTCGGGTTGGCGCCGATGACGAGGACAACATCAGAATGTTCGACGGAATCGAAATTCTGCGTTCCGGCAGAGGTGCCGAACGCCTGCCCCAACCCGTAACCTGTCGGCGAATGACAGACGCGGGCGCAGGTATCGACATTGTTGTTGCCGAAACCGGCGCGGATGAGCTTCTGGACCAGAAACGTCTCTTCATTGGTGCAGCGGGAAGAGGTGATGCCGCCGATGGATTCGCGGCCATAGGTTCCCTGAATGCGCTGGAATTCGGAGGCGACATGGGCAAATGCCTCGTCCCACGTCACTTCGCGCCACGGGTCGCTGATCTTTTCGCGGACCATCGGGTTGAGAATACGGTCGCGGTGGCTGGCATACCCATAAGCAAAGCGACCCTTGACGCAGGAATGGCCACGGTTTGCCTGACCGTCCTTCCACGGCACCATGCGAACCAGCTCCTCTCCGCGCATCTCCGCCTTGAACGAACAGCCGACGCCGCAATAAGCGCAGGTGGTGACCAGCGAATGTTCCGGCTGGCCAATGGCGATCACCGATTTTTCAGTCAGCGTCGCCGTCGGACAGGCCTGCACGCAGGCGCCGCAGGAAACGCATTCGGAATCAAGAAATGCCTCGTGCGCGCCGGGCGAAACGCGGCTTTCAAAGCCGCGCCCTTCGATCGTCAATGCGAACGTTCCCTGCACTTCCTCACAGGCGCGCACGCAGCGGGAACAGACGATGCACTTTGACGGATCGTAGGTGAAATACGGGTTGCTCTCGTCCTTGGGCATCCAGTTGGCGTTGAGGTCGCCATCGCCGGCACGGGCCTTCACATGGTTGTCGCCATCATAGCCGTAACGCACGTCACGCAGGCCGACGGCGCCGGCCATATCCTGCAATTCACAGTCGCCATTTGCGGCGCAGGTGAGACAGTCGAGCGGGTGGTCGGAGATATAAAGCTCCATCACGCCCTTGCGGATCTGCTTCAGGCGTTCCGTCTGGGTGTGGACGACAAGACCGGCCGCCACTGGCGTGGTGCAGGAGGCGGGGGTGCCATTGCGGCCCTCCACCTCGATGAGACAGAGGCGACAGGAACCGAAGGCATCGACCATATCGGTGGCGCAGAGTTTGGGAACATCGATGCCCGCTTCTCTCGAAGCACGCATGATCGACGTTCCCGCCGGCACGGTGATCTCGCGGCCGTCTATCGTTAGCGTGACCATCTCTGTCGAGGTGGATTTTGGTGTTCCGTAGTCGATTTCAGATATAAGGGCCATGGTCTTACTCCGCCGCTTCGACACGTGGGATGGGTGCAAAATCCTGCGGGAAGTGCCTGAGCGCGCTCATCACGGGATAAGGCGTGAAACCGCCTAGCGCGCAGAGCGAACCGAACTTCATGGTTTCGCAGAGATCCTCAAGCAGCGCCGTACTTCGCTCTGCTTCTATTCCAAGGGAAATCTTGTCCACCGTCTCGACACCGCGTGTCGAACCGATCCGGCATGGCGTACACTTTCCGCAACTTTCGACGGCACAGAATTCCAGGGCAAAACGCGCCTGGCGCAGCATATCGGCGGTGTCGTCAAAGACGACGATGCCGGCATGACCGATCAGGCCGCCTGCAGCGGTAAATGCTTCGTAGTCGAACAGCGTATCAAACAGCGACACCGGGAAATAAGCGCCCAATGGGCCGCCGACCTGAACCGCCTTGACCGGCCGGCCAGTAATGGTGCCGCCACCGATTTCGTTGACCAATTGCCCGAGCGGCAGACCGAAAGCGGTCTCGTAAAGTCCGCCATGTCTGATGTTTCCGGCAAGCTGGATCGGGATTGTGCCGTGCGAACGACCAATGCCGAAATCCTGGTAGAACGCCGCGCCGCGATCCATGATCACAGGGATCGAAGCGAGAGAAATGACATTGTTGACTACCGTCGGCTTGCCGAACAGCCCCTGCAGGGCGGGAAGCGGCGGTTTGGCGCGCACCGTGCCGCGCTTGCCTTCGAGACTGTTGAGCAGCGAGGTTTCCTCACCGCATACATAGGCTCCGGCGCCCATGCGCACCTCGAGATCGAACGCGCGACCCGAACCCAGCACAGACGCGCCGAGAACCCCTTCTCGCCGGGCAATGTCGATGGCTTTTTCCATCGTCCTAACGGCATGGGGATATTCGGAGCGGGTGTAGATGTAGCCCTTCGTTGCACCAACCGCGAGGCCAGCAATGGCCATGCCCTCAATAAGGACAAAGGGATCGCCTTCCATGATCATGCGGTCGGCAAAGGTGCCGCTGTCGCCCTCATCCGCATTGCAGACAATGTATTTCTGATCGGCGGTGGCATCCGCAACGGTTTTCCACTTGATACCGGTCGGAAAACCGGCGCCACCCCGTCCGCGAAGGCCGCTATCGGTGACCTGTTTGACGATCTCCGCGGGGGTGAGTGCAACGGCTCTCTCCAGCCCCTTCATGCCCTTGTTGGCACGGTAGTCTTCCAGCGAAAGCGGATCGGTCACGCCGCAGCGCGCAAACGTCAGGCGCGTCTGATTCTTCAGGAAAGGGATTTCTTCGGTCAACCCAAGACAGAGCGCATGATCGCCGCCATCCAGAAAATCCGCATCGAACAGCCCGGAAACATCAGAAGCTTTGACTGGTCCATAAGCAACGCGGCCATGATGGGTGTCGACCTCTACCAGCACTTCAAGCCAGAGCAGGCCGCGCGAACCGTTGCGGACAAGGCGAATATCAAGATTGCGGGCCGCGGCCTCACTCTGGATTGCTTCGGCAACGCGGTCAGCACCAACGGCGAGTGCTGCGGAATCGCAAGGCACGAAAACGGTCACGCTCATCGACGCACCTCCGCCAGAATGTTGCCAAGAAAGTGCTCATCCACTCTGGCATGAACCTCGCCATCCAGCATCAGCGCGGGTGCCTGGGCGCAGAGCCCGAGACAGAAGACCGGCTCGAGTGTGACCGAGCCATCCTTTGCCGTCTGGTGCCAGTCGAGACCAAGTTTCCCCTTGATGGTGTCGGCAAGAGACTCGCAGCCCATCGACTGGCAAGCCTCGGCCCGACAGAGCTTCAGCACATGGCGCCCGCCGGGATGGTCGCGGAAATCGGGATAGAAGCTCACAACACCATGCACTTCGGCACGCGATACGTTGAGGGCCAGGGCGATCACCTGTTTGACGCTATCAGGCACATAGCCGAATTCTTCCTGCACCCTGTGCAGGATGGGCAGCATTGGCCCTTCCATATGCAGACAGTCGTCAATGATAGCCTGCACACGCGTCGCCTCATCTGCGGCGACAGCACGAATATTCATGAGCCAGTCCTCCCAAACCGACAGGTGGCGGGCGTTTCAACCGGAGGACCTCCACATCCTTATCCGGCGCGCCGCGCTGCCTGATGGCGAAAGAATGGCGAGCGGAGCAAGATCAGGTCAATATCGTCTTTCCGTCAGTCGATAGGAAATTTCTATCAAAAGCGGAGGCCGCGACGCGCAATCGGGCCTCATGCAGCAGTGCGGAAACGAGTGGCGTATGCGGTTCACGATAGGTGGCGATGAGGCCGACAAGATGCTCGGCATCGGGCTCGACAATCGGGATCATTCGAATCTGTTTTGGAAAACCAAACGATTCCGCGATGTTACGCGGCATAATTGAAGCCCATTGTCCGGTTCGGATATGGGAAAACAGTACAATCATCGAATTGGATTCGAGCGTGGGTTTCGCTTCAACACCCGCTTCGGCCATGTGCTTGTTGATAATGCGGCGGTTTTGCATGTCGGAAGTCAATAGGCAAAGCCGAAGACCCGAAACCTGCTTCCAGGTCACGCTCTCTTGATCGGCAAGGGGCGTGCCTGCAGCCGCAATCAGGTGATATCGCTCCGAGTAAAGCGGAACCGTCGTCACCCGGCCCAGAGGTTCGTTGTCGAGATAGGTGATTCCCGCGTCGATTTCGAGATTTTCGATCTGGCTGAGAACCTGCAACGACGTGCGGGAGGTGACGGAAAACGTGACTGCCGGGTGACGCGCCTGAAAGGGTTCGGTGAGCCTGGGCACCATGGCGAGAGCGGTGGGGATGACGGCCAGCCGGATATGGCCGGCGAGACCTTTACGCGCAGCCCGCATTTCCTCCCGCATGGTACGTGTATCGGCAACGATGCGCCTTGCCCATTCGAGCACCCGCTGCCCCTCCGGCGTCAGGCCCTGATATCGGGCCGCGCGCACGACGAGCACGACACCGAGCTGATCTTCCAGTTGCCGGATGGCCGCAGACAGCGTCGGCTGCGAGATGCCGCACTCCTCCGCGGCCCGCCCGAAATGCTCCGCGCGCGCAAGTGCAATGAAAAACTCCAGCTTGTCGATCATCCTGCCTCCCATCCCGCGCGGCCATTCTGCGGACCGGCGCGAAAGCAGACACTAGAGCGAGGCGAGCTTTGTCGCAAACGCCGTGGAGGCGCTTTGCCGCACCCGCGTTTCCCGGTCAGGCGACCAGCTTGGTTTCCTTCACCCGCGGATAATCATAGGCATTGACCTTGGATGTCACGTAACCCGCGCCCACCAGGGCTTCGGCCAGCTTGACGGCGGCCGTGACACCATCGATGACAGGGACGCCGGTTGCCTCGCGCAGCCTGTCGCACAGTGCGGACATGCCGGCGCAACCGAGGATGATGGCTTCTGCCGCATCTTCTTTCTTGGCCGCTTCGATTTCGCGGATCAACATCGCCTCGGCTGCAAGCGGATCCTCTTCAAGACCCAGCACCGGCAGATTGATGGCACGAACCCTGCGGCAATGCCGCTGTGCACCGTAGCTATCGACGAGATCTTCGATAATGGGGATGGAGCGCGGCAGCGTTGTGATGATGGAAAAGCGGCGGCTGATCGTCATCGCCACCTGAATACCGGCCTGGCAGATGCCGATCACGGGACCACGCGCGACTTCACGCGCCGCATGCAGGCCCGGATCATCAAAGCAGGCAATGACATAGGCATCGACGCCCAGCCGCTCGCCCTTGCGGATTTCCTCCAGCATGCCGGGAACAGCCAGCGCCTCATCGGCCCCGCCTTCGATACTGACCGGCGTATCGACAGGGTTTGCAGCGGAAATCTTCGTATCCGCCTGCCTGACGCGCAAGGCGCTCTCGAGCGCCTGCGCCGTCATCGAGGCGGTTGAGTTCGGGTTGATCAGACGAATATGCATTCAGGTCAGCCTTTCGGGACTGTCACTTGCCATCTGGCTTGATGAAGTCGGTAATGGGTGGCGCCTTCAAGACGAACTGGCGATCCGAGGTAATGTAATTGTCGGCATGGAGGCGTGCGATCGGCTGGTATCGGTCCGGATCGACATAATGCCCCTCCTTGTCGAGGCAGTCCCTGTGGACATGCATGTGCACGACCTCCCCCAGCACCAGCGTCCGGCGCGGATAATCGATCAGGCGCTCCACCCGGCACTCGAAGGCGCAGGGCGATTCCGCTGCAAAGCTTGCATCGATCTTGTTGCAGGGCGCCGGCGTCAACTGCGCCATGGAAAGTTCGTCGACCTCGCTGTCGAAACCGAGGCCGCAGACAAGCATATGTTCGGAAATAGTCATATCGACCATGTTGACGACAAACTCGCCGGTGCGGCGAATATTGGCCATCGTGTCCTTCTCCTCGCCATTCAGACGCGGCTGGATTCCGAGAACAACGATGGGCGGATCATGGGAGAAGACGTTGAAAAAGCTCATCGGCGCTGCATTGTTGTGGCCCGCTTCCGAGCGGGTCGTGACAAGCGCTATCGGCCGTGGACCAATAAAATTCGTCAGCAACCGATAGCGGCTCTGTGGCTCAAGCGTGGTGAAGTCGAATTCCATGACGTTGCCCTGTTTATAGTATACAATATTGTTTCATATTGTTGACAATTATGCAACCAAAACCCTCTTGAAACAGTTGACTTTTTCGGCGGCATCACGCTTTTCTAACCCTAATGGAGAGCGAACAAAATGACCGAGCAGAACGGCCAGTCCACACAGCAAATTGTCGAGAAAGTCTGGCTGTCCATCGCTGAGCGGCGGCTGCGTCCCGGCGTGCAGCTGAAGGAAGAACAACTGGCGACAATTTTCAGTGTCAGCCGTGCACGTATCCGTCAGGCCCTGTCCGTTCTGGAGCGCGACGGTCTCGTCACCATCGTTCCCAATCGCGGCGCCTTCGTTTCGAAACCATCGGTCGAAGAAGCCAGAGATGTGTTCTTCGTGCGTCGCACCGTGGAGCAATGTGTCGTTGAACGTCTGTGCAAATCGGCCACCAAGGCGGATCTGAAACGGCTTCGCGACCATGTCGCCAAGGAGCGCGTGGCCAATGCTCACAACATCACCACAGATATCATCAAGCTCTCCGGCGGGTTCCATCTGCTGCTTGCGGAAACGGCCGGTTCCGATTTCCTGTTCACCACCATGCGCGACCTCATTTCGCGTTCCTCCCTCATCACCGCCGTTTACCGCAACACCGACCGCTTCAATTGCGGACCGGACGAGCATGCGGAAATCGTCGATGCGATTGCCAATAACGACCCGGCGAAAGCCACGCATCTGATGACCCACCATCTGGAACATGTGGAAGCGGAACTCGATCTCAGCGAAATCCGCGACCTTTCCCACGATCTGCGCGCCGCACTCGCCTGACCCGACGGTCAGACGAGTTCTCTTTCCTTCACAACCAGCTCTTCTTCGTCCGCCACCAGATGGCAGGCGACACGTGTGCCGCCGGCAAGCGTGCGCACCTTTGGCACCTCCGCCGAACAACGCGCCGTTGCAAGCGGGCAACGCGGATGAAACGTGCATCCCGATGGCGGTTTGAGCGGGCTTGGAACCTCACCGGCAACCAGTTCCCGGTCACGGCGCGGCGCGTCGATATTGGGAATGGTCTGCAGCAGAAGCTGGGTATAGGGGTGACGCGGGCGGGCGAACAGCTCCTCCGTGTCGCCCTCCTCAACGATGCGGCCAAGATACATGACCGCGATGCGATCCGACATGTGGCGAACCACGCTCATGTCATGACTGATGAACAGATAGGTCAGCCCCAACTCGTCCTGAAGGCGTCGCATCAGGTTCAGCACCTGCGCCTGCACCGATACATCGAGTGCCGATGTAGGCTCGTCACAGACCAGAAACTCGGGCTCACTTGCCAAAGCGCGGGCAATGGAGATGCGCTGACGCTGGCCGCCTGAAAATTCATGCGGAAACTTTTCGCCGTCCGAAGCAGACAGACCAACCGTCAGCAACAGTTCCTCCACCCGTTCCATGGTCTGGGCCCGGGTCGCACGAAGTTTCAGTTCGCGGATGGGTTCGGCAATGATATTCTTCACCCGCCAGCGCGGATTGAGCGAGGCATAGGGATCCTGAAAGATCATCTGCGCCGAAAGCGGTGTATCCTTGCGACCCTTGGCGAAGTGGAAATTACCAGCACTTGGCCGGAACAGCCCGGTCACCAGACGGGCAACCGTGGACTTGCCGCAGCCGCTTTCCCCGACGATGCTGAGACAGCCGCCCGCCGGAACCGTAAAATCGATGTCGTTTACGGCCTGGACGAATTGCCGGGGCTTGCGCTCAATGATCCGGTTGAGCCATGGGGCAGAGACATCGAAGGTCTTGGTGAGGCCCTTGACCGTCAATGCGGGTGTTCTTTGAACGGGCGTGTTCATGCTGTACCTCCTGCATTCATCCAGCAAGCGCTGGCGCCATCACCCACCGCTTCCAGTTCCGGCCGCTCGCGGAGACAACGCGGTCCTGAGAAGCCGCAGCGCGGATTGAAGGCGCATCCGGGCGGGATGGCGTCGAGACGCGGCATGGCACCGTCGATCTGGTTGAGCCGTTCCACTCGCGCGCCGAGCGAAGGAATGGAGGCCATCAGGCCCTGCGTATAGGGGTGCCTCGGCGCATGGAGAACCTGTTCGACCGGCCCCACCTCTATCAGCCTGCCGGCATAAAGCACGGCAACGCGATCGGCCGCTTCGGCGATGACGCCCATATCATGGGTGACCAGCATGACAGCCGTCTGCTTTTCCTTGCAGAGCTTGCGCAGCAGCGAGATGATCTGCGCCTGGATCGACACGTCAAGCGCCGTCGTCGGTTCATCGGCGATGATCAGTTTCGGCGACGCCGCAAGTGCGAGCGCTATGACGACGCGCTGACGCATACCACCGGAGAATTGATGCGGATGGTGATCGACGCGCTCTTCCGGAGATGGGATACCGACATCACGCAAAAGCTGGACTGCGCGTGCCTTTGCATCCCTTTTCGAAAGTGGCAGATGCTGGCGGATCGTCTCCACGAGCTGCGCGCCAACCGTGAACAGCGGATTGAGTGAGGTGAGCGGATCCTGAAAGATCGCGCCGATTTCCCGGCCACGGATGCTTTCCATCGCCCTGTCATCGAGTTGATCGATACGACGCGACCCAAGCCATATTTCGCCATCCGCGATGCGGCCCGGTTTTTCGAGCAGGCCCTGTATCGCAAGGCCGGTCATGGATTTTCCGGCACCGGACTCCCCGACCACACCGAGGATTTCGCCGGGGCGGATGGAAAGGCTGATATCCGAAAGTGCCGTCACCGTTCCCCGGCGGCCGGGAAACTCGACTTTCAAATTGCGGACATCGATAACCGACTGGTTCATGTCATCCATTGGTATTCACCTCCACCGGGTAGCTCGGGGGGAAGATTTCCGAAACGGGCGGATTGGCCCAGCTTCGCTCGGGATATTTCGCGATCAGCCCATCGAACTGTGCCTGCGCCTGAACGCGGGCGCTCGCCATGTCGATGTTCGCGACCTGTCTTTCCCGCATGGAGAGACGGCCATCGACAAACACGGCGCGCGTGATTTTGCCCGAACCGCCAGTGACAATCGTCGTGATCGGATCGAGGCTCGGTGCCATGACCGTGTCATCCAGATCGAAGACCGCGATATCGGCGCGCGCACCCTTGGAAAGATGCCCGAGATCGGAGCGACCCAGCGCCCGAGCGCCGCCGAGCGTGGCGGCGTCGAACAGATCGGCCGAGCGGACCTTATCTGGAGCACCGTCATTGATGCGGCAGGTTATGAGACCGACAAGCAGGTTCATCAACATGTCGGCGGGCGCCGTATCGGTGCCCATCGCAATGTTTATTCCAAGCTGCCGGCACGCGGAGAAGGACGACAGCGTACTGCCGCTTCTGGCCGACACCAGCGGACAGTGGACGATCGACACGCCCTTTTCTGCATAGAGTGCCAGATCTTCCTGCGTCGCATTGGTGGCATGCGGCGCGATAAGGCGGTCGCTCAGCAGGCCTGCTTTTGCGAGCCATACCGGCGCGGTTGAGCCATGCAGCTTGCGAACCGTGTCAACTTCCATGGTGCCCTGCGCCATGTGCAGCCGGAATTTGCAGCCGAGATCACGGGCGGCCGCATCGGTTCTTTCGAGCAGGGTGAGCGTCGATGTTTCTACCCTATCAGGTGCCAGAAGGCCGCGGACGAGATCACCGTGTCT
Source organism: Rhizobium sp. TBD182 (assembly GCF_001950375.1). Lineage (NCBI taxonomy): Bacteria > Pseudomonadati > Pseudomonadota > Alphaproteobacteria > Hyphomicrobiales > Rhizobiaceae > Rhizobium > Rhizobium sp. TBD182. Next base: position 118,566 of record NZ_BDLN01000003.1, read on the forward strand.
TCCGGTCTGCCGTTCGATGAACGACACTGCTTCCTTCAGCCCCTGAAGACCGCGCTCCTCATCGAACACGGGCACCATGCGTCCCGGCTCTTCCAGCACCATGCCGCCGGAGCGGAAGGCGGGGCTGAGATAGACCCGGAGACCAAGTTCGCCGGCAGCATCGGCCGCAGCCTCGAATTCAGCGACCGTTTCTCCCCATTCACGATAAAACAGCGAGGCAATGGGTGCCGCCGTGGTGATGCCGTTGAGGAGAAGCTGGCCAAAGGCGAAACGTTTCTGGAAGGCAAGCTCATCCTCGGAATACATCTCGTAAGGACCGGCCTCGACATAAGAGCGCGGCCAGACACGGCCTTTCGCCCAGCCGGGGTGATTGTCGATGCCCAAAATAGTCGTATCGAAATCGGAAAGCGCATCGAGGTCGATCAGGCCGGGGCTGATCAGGGCATTGCCGAAATCGACGCGGCGCGCGACCTCGCCCGGAAAGCCATGGCCGACAAAAAGGATTTCGCCGTTCTCGAAAACCACTTCGCCGTTTTTCAACAGTCGGTGAGACCCGTCCTTATGACCGACCACCCAGCTTGCGGTGAGCAGCGTGCGACCGGAGGGGCGTTCACCGAGAGCGATAGACTGTAGCGGATTGTTCATCATGGCGCCTCCACCACCGCCTTGCCGCCTCTGGCGGTCACGCGTCCGCCCTTTACGACCAGCGGCCGTGGCGCGACATCGACAACGGCATGGGCCAATGTTTCGCCGGTCAGCAGCGTGAAGTCTGCGGCACAGCCAACCTCAAGACCGTAATCCTTGAGGCCCATGACATCGGCACCACCCTGCGAGACGACATGCAGGACATGCGCAAGCTCGATATCCGAGCGCAAGCCGTTCTTCATGCCGATGATCTTGGCCCGGTCGAGCATATCCGGCTGGCCCCAGGGTCCCCAGGTATCGCGAATGCCATCACAACCGCCGCCAACGCGAACGCCGGCTTCCTTCAACCGCATGATCGACGGCACGGTTGCCGAGGGCGCGCCCGTCGTCAGGATCGCCACATCGAGCCGGGCGATTTCATCGATCAGCTTGCCGACCCTGATGTAATCATTCATGCCCAGCGCAAAGGCGTGGCTGATTGCGACCTTTCCTTCCATGCCATTGGCACGAATACGCTCGAAGATCAGCTCCATCGTGAAGGCGCCGAGATCGGCAGCCTCATGCAGATGAATGTCGATCGGCACGCCGTGCCTGACCGCGAGTTGAAAGAGAATATCGAGCTGGCCTTTGGCATCGCGATCGATGCCGCAGGGATCGATGCCGCCAAGGACTTCGCAACCCTGTTTCAGGGCCTCGTCCAGCAACTCCACCGTGCCGGGCATGACCATGACGCCGGACTGCGGAAAGGCAACGACCTCGATGTCGATGATGCCTTTCAGCTTCTCACGTGTTTCCCATATGCCTTCGACAAGCCTCAGGCCGTGGGTCGGATCGATATCCACATGGCTGCGGATATGCGTGCCGCCGTTTGAAGCAAGGCCGATGGCGTGGCGCATGGACTGGCGGTGCGGATCGATACCGATCTGGGTGCGGTTCTCGCGCTCGAAATCGATCCGTCCGCGCAGGATGGCCGCACGGTTGTTCTCATGCCAGGGCATGCCCCATGTCGTCTTGTCGAGATGGGTGTGTGCATCGATGAGACCGGGCGCAACGATTGCACCGTTGCCATCCTCGACCGCCATGCCGGGTTCGGCCTCGAACTTTCCAAAACCGGCAATCTTTCCCTGTCTTACCAGAATATCGCAGGTGTCGCCCGCCATGGGCCTGACGTTGCGGAGCAGAAGATCGTACATGGAACTCACCTCAGTTTCGGATTGAGCGCATCGCGCAGCCAGTCACCCAGAAGGTTGACGGTGACGACGAGCAGGCAGAGCTGGAAAACGGGAAACAACACGATCCACCAGGAACCGGAAAACAGGAACTGGTTGCCGATGCGGATCAGCGTTCCGAGCGACGGCTGGCTGGGTGGCATGCCGATGCCGAGGAACGACAACGTCGCTTCGGTCAGGATCGCCATGCCGAAGTTGAGCGTGGCGGCAACCATGATCGGCGTCAGCGTATTGGGCAGAATATGGTTTGCCATGATGCGGCGCGCGGGAACGCCGATCAGCTTCGCTGCCTGCACATAGTCCTTGCCGGTTTCGACAATCGCCTGGGCACGCACCGTGCGCGCATATTGCACCCAGGCGGAAAGCGCGATGGCGAGAATGAGCACGGCAGATGCGCCGACCTCGCGAAGATTGTCCGGGAGCATCTGTCTGACGACCGTGGAGACGAGAATTGCCACCAGAATTGTCGGAATGGAGAGCGTGATATCGCCGATGCGCATCAGGAGATTATCGGCAAAACCGCCAAAATAACCGGCCACAAGCCCGGCAGTCATGCCGATGACCAGGGAAAGCGCCACCGAGGCAACACCGATGACTATCGATATGCGCGTGCCGTAGAGGATAGCGGAGAGCATGTCGCGCCCTTGCGTATCCGTGCCGAGCAGATAGGGCCATTCGCCGCCCTCCTGCCACACCGGCGGCAGTTCGGCCTTCCACATGTCGAGCGAAGCGCCGTCATAAGGGTTCTGCGGTGCGATCAGGGGCGCGAAAACGGCGGCGAGGATGAGGACTGCAAGGATCAGCGCGCTGATCTTGGCCGATCTGCTGTGGCTGAACGACCAGTAGAGATCGCTGTTGCGTATGCGCTTGATGAGCGACGGGCGGGCAGGTTTTGCCGTTTGCGGAAGGTCTGTGGCCATGAAACCGGCTCCCTTCGGTTAGCGCGCAGTGCGCAGACGCGGATCGATCACCGCATAGGCAATGTCGACGAACGTGTTGAGGACAACGAAGATGAAGGAAATGATGCAGAGATAGGCCGCCATGACGGGGATATCGAGAAACGTCACCGCCTGTATGAACAGCATGCCCATGCCCGGCCACTGAAACACCGTCTCGGTGATGAGCGCAAAAGCGATGAGCGAACCGACATTCATCGTCGTCAGCGTCACAACAGGCATAAGACAGTTGCGCAGCGCATGGCGGAAATATATGCGCCAGCGGGGAATGCCGCGTGCACGGGCGAACTTCACGAAATCGGACCGCAGCACCTCCAGCATCTCGGCGCGGACCAGACGCATGACGAGCGTGATCTGGTAAAGCGAGAGCGCGATGGCAGGCAGAATGAGTGCGGCACGCCCCGATGAGGTGAGCAGGCCGGTGGACCACCAGCCGAGCTGCACGACATCACCGCGACCAAAGGCCGGCGCCCAGCCGAGGCTGACCGAAAAGACGAGAATAAGCAGAATGCCGACAACGAAGCTTGGCAGCGAGACGCCGACAATCGACAGGAATTGCAGGCCCTCCGTATACCACTTTCCGCGCCTGATCGCCGTCAGCACCCCGAGCGGCAGGCCGACGACAAGCGATATAATCGTGGCCACCAGAACCAGTTCCAGCGTGGCCGGAAACCGCTCCGCGATCAGCGGCAGCACCTGCTGGCCGTTGCGATAGGAAACGCCGAAATTGCCCTGGGCGGCATCTTTGACAAACCGCAGATATTGCGTTGGCAGACTGTCGTTAAGACCAAGACGCTCACGCAACGCGGCGCGATCTTCCTGCGATGTCTGCTCCCCCACCATCAGCTCGACGGGGTCTCCGGCAAGCCTGAAAATGAGAAATGCAATAAGCGCGACGGAAAGCATGACCAGAATGGCATTTCCCATACGCTTGATGATGAAAACCAGCATTGTAACCTCTCGGATGCAAACCCGTGGCCAAAAGGCAGGCAGGTTCGCCCATTTTTGCAAGAGACGGGGTACGGGCCGCATTCGCCCGTAACAATGTCAACAATTGCACCGGCAGCGGAGCATTCAAGGAGGCGTTAAGCGGAATGCCCAACGCCTCCCTGATATTTCCGGATTACTTGCCGACCTGCGTCAGCCAGTGGCGCGGTTTGTTGTCGGCGCGGAAATCAACGCTCTTGACCTTTCCCAGCATGGCCCAGGCGATGGGCTGCTGGTGCAGCGGAACAAGCATCGTCTCGTCCTTGGCGATTTTCAATGCAGCTTCTTCAAGCGCGAGACGCTTGGTATTGTCCTGCTCGTGTGCTGCCTGATCCACCAGCTTGTCGATCTCGGGGTTAGACCAGCCGCCATAGTTGGAAACGCCCATCGCGCCCTTGCGGGTCGACAGGATCTGCGACAGGAACGAGAAGGCATCGAGCGTCGGCTCGTTCGCCCAGCTGAGGTTGAAGACATCGGCCTTGCCACCATTGCGCTTGGGAGACTGTACCGAGCGCGGAGCGATGTCGATTGTCGGCTGGAAACCGCCGCGCTTGAGCATGTTGGCAACGCCGGAGCAGATGTCTTCCTCGTTGATGCTCTCGTCATTCATGCAGGTATAGGTGAATGCAAGGTTCTTCATCCCCGCATCGTCAAGCAGCTTCTGCGCCTTTGCCGGATCGGCAGGCTGGTAGGTATCAAGCGACTTGGCGTAACCCGCAATCTCAGGCGCAATAAGCGAGCCGGACGGTCTTGCAAGATCGCGCATGACCTTCTTGTTGATGAGATCACGATCGATCGAGGACTCGAATGCCTGGCGAACGCGAAGGTCGTTGAAGGGGTTAGGCTTGCCGTCTTCCAGCTTTTCGCGGCGATTGAAACCGATGAACAGCGTGCGCAGCTCGGTGCGCTTCTTCACCGTGATGTTCGGCGAGGATTCCAGACGCGGCAGATCCTGGATCGGCGCGGAATCGATCAGGTCGATTTCGCCGGAGAGCAAAGCTGCGACGCGGGTTGCGGCCGAGGCAATCGGCACGAATTCGATGCGATCGAGATTGTGTTTTTTCTGATCCCACCAGGCATCGTTGGCGACAAGAACCGTCTTGCTATCGGGAACGCGGCTCTCAAGCTTGAACGGGCCGGTGCCGTTGGTGTGCATCGTCGTGTAGCCATCGACCTTGGAAGCGAAGTCGGTCGGCTTTTCGCTGTTGTTATCTTTCAACCACTTGGCGTTGAAGATGAAGATATTGGTGATGTCGTTGAGGAAAAGCGAGGTGGGCGCGGTGACGTTCAGATCGACGGTGTAATCATCGACCTTCTTCACGCCGGCGAAAACCGGAATGTTGCCGCGCAATGGCGAGGTGGCATCCGAAGCGCGCGTGAAAGATGCAACGACATCGTCAGCGGTAAACTCAGCGCCATCATGGAACTTCACGCCTTTGCGCAGGGTGAAACGCCATGTTTTTTCATCAACAAGTTTCCACTCCGTCGCAAGCGCCGGCTCGATCTTGAAGTCCGGCCCGTAACGCACCAGCCCTTCATAGATATGATTGAGAAAGGCGAGGTTGGAGGTGGAAGGCACCGAATACGGATCAAGCGAGTAAAGATCCGCCCGACCGCCCCAACGCAAGGTTTCTGCGTTTGCGGGAACGGCAATGGCGGCGGCGGCCATGGCGGCCAGAACGAAACTTCTAATTCGGGACATTTGATCCCCCCTTTTTATAAATCATTGGATAGCCGGCAGACCAACCGGCCGGGCAAGGCGGAGTATTGTTTCGCACAGCCGTATTGTCAATAATATTGTTGACAATTATCGTATCCAAAATTGCGAGATTCTGGATACAAGCTGCACTTCAATGAGGGAGAGGACGAAATGGGGAATTTTCTGCTGCTGCACGGCACGATGGTGACGGTGGATCGTGAAAGACGCATCATCGAGGATTGTGGCCTTGCCATTCAGGGCGACCGTATTGTCGACATCGGTACAGCAGCGGAGCTGGCGCCACGTCACAGCGACAAACAGATCATAGATTGCCGGGGAAAACTCATCATTCCCGGCCTCATTGACGCCCATGGCCATGCAGGGCACGCGCTGATCCGCAGCATTGCGGCCGACACCAACGCCATGTGGATGAAGGTCGTGACGCCGACCTACTACCACTACGTCACGCGCGATTACTGGTATGCGGACGGCCTGGTCTCCGGCATCGAGCGGCTTCGCGCCGGCGTGACGACCGGTGCCAGCATCATCACCTCGATGCCACGCGCCGACGACCCAATCTTTGCCATCAACCACGCCCGCGCTTATGACGAGATCGGGCTTCGTGAAATCATCTGCGTTGGACCTTCCGGCCTGCCCTGGCCGCACCCGGTGACCCGATGGGAAAGCGGCTCTCCGGAGCACCGAAATGTAAGCTTCGAGGAAATGATCGAGGGCAGCGAAGCTACGATCGAGGCCCTGAACGGAACGGCAGACGGACGCATCAGCGTTTTTCTGACACCCTTTACCATCGTTCCCTCGGTGGAACCCTCCAACGCTTCAAGCCCCGACCAGGCGGTGAAACTGACGGAAAACGACCGCATGCAGGCGCGCCGAATACGCGAGACGGCCCGGAAAATGGGCGTCAGGCTGCATTCGGACGCATTTGCGGGGCAAATCCGCATGGCGTTTCAGGATAAGGAAAATGCGCTTCTCGGCCCGGATATCCACCTCCAGCACTGCTGGGGCATCTCGCATGAAGAAATCGACATTCTGGCGGAAACCGGCACGCGCGTGACCCACGCCCCGCCGGGCCGCTCAACGCCGATCATGGAAATGATGTCGAAGGGGATTCGAGTCGCCATCACCACTGACGGCGCGGCACCCAGCCGTCACTTCGATATGCTCCAGACCGCCCGTCTGGCGCAATTCACGCAGCACCTGCTGCACAATCACGATCGCTACCTTTTGCCGCCGGGCAAGATATTCGAAATGATCACCATCGACGCCGCCCACGCCATCGGCATGGAAGATGAAATCGGCTCGCTTGAAATCGGCAAAAAGGCGGATGTCGTCATCATCGATATGCGTAAACCGCATCTGATGCCGATGTGGATGCCGGTGCACCGTCTGGTACATCAGGTGCTGGGAAGCGACGTCGATACCGTTTTCGTGGATGGCCGAATGCTGATGGAAAACGGCCGTGTCCTGACGACCGACGTCGATGCGGCTCTCTCCTTTGGACAGGAAGAGGCACTGGCACTCGCCGCCCGCGCGGGTCTTGAAGCGCATATGCATGATCCGGGCTGGGGACGTTTACTGCGAACCTTCGAAGAACCGGTCCACCCTCCCCAGCCGCCCGCCGCGGTGCTTGGCCGGTAGTATGGAAATGCGGCCGAGAAGCTCGGTCGGCAGTCACACTGCTTTCAATTGCCAGCAATAACATTGTTGACAAAAATTCACTCAATCTCTCGTGAATCAAAAACTCCCCGGTCTGGAGGGGTCCGGGGAGCAAACCTGACGTCATGTCAGGAACTTTGACTGGAGCTAGCTACTCACCCGCTGGATTGCGGGGTGGATCTGAGTTATCTAACAAGGTTTATGCTCTTTTCTTGTGTCGGGTATTAGAACGAACGCTCGAGACGAAGGAAGCCGGTCCAGCTGTCGCCACCGCCGTTTACACCCTTCTTGCCGTCCACGTCCTGATAGGTCACTGCAACCTTCGTGGAGAGGCCGGAGGTGATCTTGTAGCTTGTCGCTACGCCAGCGCGCCATGCATCGCGGTTGCCAACGAAGTCGTTGTTAGCACCGATATCGATCGTGCCGAAGTACTGGAAACCGGGGATGATGGTCAGCTTGTCGGTTGCCTTGATGGCATATTCGGCAGCAACCGACCATTCGGATTCTTCGTAGTAGTAGTTGGCGCCGGAAGCCCATACGCCGGAGAGGCCAAGAGTGCCCGGACCGATGTCAGCCGTGACAATTGCACGGATTGCACCGTTTTCCTGGTTGGTGTCGTAAGCGCCGAGCAGGTTGGCCTTAACGCCGCCGAACTTGCCGCCGATGATGGCGCTTACGCTGACATCGTTCGTGTTGGTCTTAAACTTGCCGCCCTTTGAAACGCCAAGCTCAGACGTGCCCTTGCGCGAGCCTTCCAGCTCTTCAGCAGCGGCACCAACGTAGAAGGAGCCTGCGTCGTAGGTGTAACGGATGGCGTTCAGACGGGTGCGGTTGGAGCTGAGCTGGTCATACTCGCCAGAGAGACCGTCATCCCACCAGTTGTAGTAGAAACCGACCTTCAGGCCGCTGAGTTCGATGAAAGCCTGATCGAGAACGACGTTACGGTCAGTGTCGTTGTCGGCCTGGCCGCGCAGACCGATGTAGCCGCGCAGAGCGCCGAGTTCGGTGTCGGTGCGGGTGTCGATGTTGAACTGACCGCGCGTCGTGGCATCCCAGTCGGAAGTGCCGGACTGGTTACGACCGAAGTCGGTCTGGAAACGAACGTAACCGTCGAACTTCAGGCAAGTTTCAGTGCCGGGGATGTAGAAGAAGCCGGTGCCGAAGGCGTCGCAGACGCGAACATATTCCATGGGCTCGGGTTCGGCAGCGACGATAGCGTCAGCGGCCTGTGCGCCGGATACTGCTGCGAGAGCGGCAGCGGAGCCGATGAGGAGGCTCTTGATGTTCATTTTTAATCTCCAGTCAAAAAATTTTTCAACGAATGCGCAAAACCGAGGGCTGGTCTTTTCCCTGCCGCCCGCTTCTCTGCGCCGATCTAGCAAATGGCAGAAACTACGGGAGACTCGCAATTTAAATCTAAATAATACAAGTAACCTTTAAGCACGCAATCAAATAACGTAGTAAAATTACAACAAATTAATAGTTTAATATATAATATATAAATGTTTTATTTGGTCATTTCGATATTTATTACTTAGATATAGCGCAAATTAGTTCTAATATTTTTGAATTATAATACTAGAACAAACTTGCGCCCAATCCCGCAATCGCTTGGGAAGGCATCAAGTTTCATGGATTAAGATGAGGTGATGCGGGCTTTTAATGCCGCGTGGGGTCGCAAGAAGGGTGATATAGCCGCACTCCCTCCCGACGCCACTATGCGGCAAAGACAGCGCAACGTGCCTTCCGCCAATTCGCGCCCGGCGAATCCGGTTAGAGGCAGGCCACCGAGGTGGGAATTATTCGATATTGTTGGACAGGACGGCAGGGAAAGTCATCATAGTCCCCAACATTGCCTCGATCGCATCCGCCTGCACCGGACGGCTGAAGTAATAACCCTGCCCAAAGGGGCAGCCGGCGGCACGCAGAAACGCTGCCTGCTCGCCGGTCTCGACGCCCTCAGCAATGACATCGATGCCCAGCGACACGGCAAGCTGGATCATGATGGAGACGATGGCGCTGTCCTTGGTTTTTTCCGGCAGATGGGTAAGGAACGACCGATCTATCTTCATGCATGACAGCGGGAAGGTTTTGAGCATGCCGAGACAGGAATAACCGATGCCGAAATCATCCAGTGCCAGGCTGACGCCCATCTCCTTGATGACGTGCATGATCCGCACGGATGTTTCCACATCCTGAATGATGAGACTTTCGGTGATCTCGATTTCCAGGAGAGACGGTGCAAGGCCGGATTGCGTGAGCGCAGACCTTATCTGCTCCACAAGCCCGCCCTGAAACTGCCTGGGTGAAATATTGACCGCCATTTTGACGGGCGGCAGCCCGGCAGTGCACCATGCCTGCGCCTGAAAGCAGGCTTTCTTCAGAATGCTTTCCCCAAGTTCCACGACGAGGCCGGTTTCTTCCGCAAGGCCGATGAAATCCGCGGGGCCGAGCAGACCTTCCACCGGGTGCTGCCAGCGCACCAGCGCCTCCACGCCGCTGATGCAACCGGTCAGAAGATCGACCTGCGGCTGATAGTGGAGAACGAACTCGTCCCTTTCCACCGCCCTGCGCAATTCCTCGATGCGGGTGAACTTCTTCCTCAGATCATCCGCCATGCGCGGCGTGAAGGTTGCAATGCCATCTCGCCCGCGATGTTTGGCCTCATACATCGCAAGATCGGCCGCAGCGACAATTTCCGCCGTGGTTTCCCCGTGCTCCGGGAAAAATGCCATGCCAATGCTGCATGTGACCTTGATATCGTAGTTGCCGAGGCGCAGCGGCTGCGAGACTGCAGCCCGGATGTGTTGCAGGCGGCTTTCGAAATCGTCCTTCTGCTTATGCAGAATAATGACGAACTCATCCCCGCCCACCCGCAGCACCAGATCGTTTCGACCGAGACTGCGCGCGATGCGCTCAGCCGTTTTCGACAACAACGCATCGCCAATGCTATGGCCGAGCGTATCGTTGATCTGCTTGAAATTATCGAGATCAAGAAAGCCGATGCCGACATGCCGCTTCGCTTTTGCCGATGCTGCCAGTATTTCCGGCAGTCGCGTATCCAGAAAGCGGCGATTGGGCAGCCGTGTCAGCATGTCGTGATCGGCAAGAAACGCGATATGTTCCGCCGCCCGTTTGCGATCGATCGCAAGACCCGCCATACGCGCGGCGGCGGCGATGAACTCCAGAAGCCCCGCATCCGGTGTGCGGCCCGTCAACATGCACCAGACGAAACCGTGCGCATTGCCTTCGCTGGCGGGAATATCGAAACTGAAGGCCACATTACCGGCAGGATAGGTCAGGCTTTCGGCATCGCTGACGCTGGAGATGAGTGCGGTCACCCCCGCATGCTGTGCAAGCGAAGGCGAGGCATAGACCGAAGGTTCGCCGGCCGCGGCATCAAACACGCGAACAGCGCAGGCAAGTCCGGTAGCGAGGTTTTCGATGGCTTTCACGAATTCTTCGAGAAAATCCTCGATACGCGCCGCCCCGACAATCATTTCGAGAATATGCGCCTGCGCCTGAAGCAGTCGCTCCGAGGCCTTCTTCTGGGTAATATCCCTGGAGGCACCAACCACACCGATGATCGCGCCGTTCTTGTCCCTAAGCGGCACGCGCGACATCATCAGCCAGCGGTCGATATCGCCGCGCATTGCGCGTTCCTCAAAACCGAGATCCGGCTCTCCCGTGCGCATCACCCGGGCCTCGGTCTCTGGAATGCCGGCACGCTGCGCCGCATCGCCGTTAATATCGTAATCGGTGAGACCGATCAGTTCCTCGACTGTGTCGAACCCGTTTTCGGTCACGATGGCACGGTTGGCGAAGAGAAAGCGGCCTTCCAGGTCCTTGGCATAGATGAAATCCGGCACATGATCGATCATCGCTTCAAGCAGCGTATGCCGGTCGGATGGCGGCGCATCGGACTTCGTCGGCGGCGGCCGGTTCTGCAAGCGTGACTTCGGGCCTTTGGAACGCAACTATCCGCCTCGTTACTGTATAAGGAAGCAGAATAGTAGGATTACACATATTATATAAATATGAACGACGGCGGGGGATTGAAGCGAAATGGCGCGACAAATACCGCGCGATCAGATTGTCGGCAAAGACAAAACCTCTCCTGCGACATACCGGCCGTGAGCCGGCATTGAGCCACGGCGCATTTGCGCCGTGGAACAAGCTTTTCCCGATCAATACTTCATAGCACTGAACCGTTAGCTACAGGACTTCCTAGTCAATCTCATGCAGCTGCAACGGCTGCAGCGTTTGACTGCAACCGTCAATTGCTTATCCATCACACGACAGGTGTGGGGAGCTCTTTACCGGCAAAATGCGCGTCAAGATTGGCGAGAACCAGATCGGCCATGGCGCGCCGGGTCTGGTGCGTGCCGCTGCCGACATGCGGCGCGAGCGTGACGTTTTCGAAGGCGAAAAGGGCCTCCGGCACACGTGGCTCATCTTCAAAGACGTCAAGCGCTGCGCCACCGATCGTGCCACTCGAGAGCGCCTCGACCAGTGCCTTTTCATCCACCAGCGAACCACGCGCCACGTTGACGAGCACACCCTGGGGACCGAGAGCCTTCAGCACATCCGCATTGACGATATGGCGCGTTTCGGCGGTGGCGGCGGCGGCGATGATCAGCACGTCGCAATTGGCGGCCAGAGCCTCGATGCTGTCGTGATAATCATAGGGAACATCGCGACGGTTTCTGGCGGTGTACGAAATGCGCGCATCAAAGCCTTCCAGCCTTTTGGCGATCGCCTGACCAATGCGGCCAAGGCCAAAAATGCCGTAGCGGCGGCCGGCCACACGGGTGGAAAGACCCATATCACCCTTCAGCCATTGCCCCGTGCGCACATGCTGGTCAGCCTGCGGCAGCTTGCGCGCCTGCGCCAGAACAAGACCGAGCGCGAGGTCAGCGACATCCGCCGTCAGAACATCCGGTGTGTTGGAGACGCGCAAACCGCGTCGCTTGGCTTCCGCCAGATCCACCTTGTCGAAACCAACGCCGTTGATGGCGACGATCTCGAGATTGGGGATCGCGGCGCCGACATCCGCCGGCAGGCCGATATGGCCACCGGTGACGACGCCGCGGATTGCAGCACCCTTTTCAGAAAGGAATGCCACCTTGTCTGCCGCCTCAAACAGGCGATGAACAGTGAAGCGCTGCGCGAGTTCTTGTTCCAGTGCCGGGATCAGCGGGCACAGTTGTACGATTTCAGTAGTCATGGATATGTCCTTGTGATCAGGCGCTATTTCACATCGGCCTTGACGAATTGCCGGAGTTCCGGTGTTTGCGGATTGGCGAAGAGTTCTGCCGAGCGGCCCTGTTCCCAGATCTTGCCCTTGTGCATGAAGATGGTTTCGGTCGCCACACGGCGTGCAAAGGCCATTTCATGGGTGACAAGGATCATGGTCATGCCGCCCTTGGCGAGGTTTTCCATGACCGTCAGCACTTCCTCCGTCAGTTCGGGATCGAGTGCAGAGGTCACCTCGTCGAACAGCATCACCTTCGGCCGCATGGCAAGCGAGCGGGCAATCGCCACGCGCTGCTGCTGGCCGCCGGAAAGCTGGTCGGGATAGGAATCGAATTTCTCCGACAGGCCGACGAGTTGCAGAACCTCGCGGGCAATGTCCTTCGTTTCCGATTTTGCCACGTCCTTGACGATGCGCGGAGCGAGCATGATGTTTTCGCCGACCGTCAGATGCGGGAAAAGATTGTAGCTCTGGAACACGATGCCGACATCTGTGCGCAGCTTGCGCAGCGCCGTGGCATCTCCGCCCAGCGCATGGCCGGCGATTTCGATGCGGCCCGAATTTATCTTCTCCAACCCGTTCATGCAGCGCAGCAGCGTGCTCTTGCCCGAGCCGGAGCGGCCGATGAGGGCGAAAACTTCACCACGGCCGACCGTCAGCGACACGCCTTTGAGGACTTCCAGAGCGCCAAAGCTCTTGTGAACGTTTTCAACGATTACTTCCGGCATGAAGCCTCCTTTCCAGCCAACGAGACAGCTGGGACAACGGGTAGCAGACGATGAAATAAAGCACGGCCACCGCGACGAAGACGCGGAACGGCTGGAACGTGGCATTGTTGATAAGCTGCCCCGCTCTCGCCAGTTCGACGAAACCGATGATCGATGCGATGGACGTATTCTTGACGACCTGAACGGCAAAACCGACGGTCGGCGGCAGGGAAATGCGGATCGCCTGCGGCAGGATGACGTAGCGATATTGCTGGGCGCGGGTGAGAGCCAGCGACTCGGACGCCTCCCATTGCTGCTTCGGCACCGCCTGGATGCAGCCGCGCCAGATTTCGGCGAGATAACCCGACGTATAGATCGTCATCGATGCGCCGGCGGCAATCAGCGGTGGCAGTTCAAGTCCGGCAAGGCTTAGGCCGTAATAGGACAGGAACAGGATCATCAGCACCGGAATGCCCTGGATGACCTGGATATAGGTGCCGGCAGCGATACGCAGCGCCTTCAGATCCGAGGTGCGGGCAAGCGCCACGAAGAAACCGACGAGGCCGCCGCCGATGAGCGCAATGATCGTCAGAAGCACGGTCCATTGCAGGGCGGTGAGCAGAAAGCCGAACTCGTTCCAGCCGAAAGTTCTGAGTGTCATGACTGCACCTCCGGCAAGGCGGTCATCGTCTTGCGCGCCACGCGGCGGCCGAACAGCCACATGCCGACAAGGGCAAGGATGAGCCGCAGGCTGAGCGCCAGCGCAAGATAGATGAGCGTGACGACGATATAGACCTCGAAGGAGCGATAGGTCTGCGATTCCACGAAGGCAGCGGCGGCCGCAAGCTCATGGGTGGAGATGGCCGAACATATGCTCGATGCCAGCATCATCAGCACGAACTGGCTGCACAGCGAAGGATAGACCTTGGCGATGGCAGGCACGATGATGACGTGACGATAGATCTGATATTTGGTGAAGCCCAGAGCCTCGCCCGCCTCGATCTGCGACTTGTGGACCGCCTCGATGCCGGCGCGGATGATTTCCGTGGAATAGGCGGCAAGATTGATCGTCATGCCGATCAGAGCTGCCGTATCGGCTCCAACGCGAAAGCCGAGCCCCGGCAGACCGAAATAGACGATGAAAAGCTGCACCAGAAATGGCGTGTTGCGGATCACCTCAACATAGCCGTCCACGATGATGCGGACGATGCCGCCATTGATGGAACGCAGCGAGGCTAAAAGAATGCCGAACGCGCAACCGAGCACGATGGAGAGGACCGATAGCTTGATCGTCAGCCATATGCCGCTCAACAATTCGTTCTGATATTGGGCAAGCGCGCCGAATTGAAATGTATAGGACATGCGTCACTCCGTGGACATTTCCCGGCCCGCCGGAATTTCTCCCGGCGGGCGCGTTGAATGGCTCAATCAGAAGCTAGGCAGTTGCGGCAGCGGACGGCCGGTCCACTTCACCGAGATGCGGTCGAGATCGCCCGACATCTTCATGAGATAGATGGAGGTGTTCAGCCACTGACGCAGCTCGAAATCCTCAATCTTCGTCGCCATGGAATTGCCTTGCTGGAAGAAGGTGAAACCGACCTGCAGACCGGCTTCCGGACGCTGCTTGATGATCGCCTCACCCACCGTGGACGGCAGGGCGACGGCATCCACCTGACCGGCAAGCAGAGCCTGGGCGCTGGTGGAATCGTCTTCGTAGACGACGATTTCGAGACCTTCGACATTGGCCTTGCGCAGCGCGGTTTCCTGCGAGGAACCGCGATTGACCGAAACGCGCTTGCCCTTGAGGCTGTCGAGATTTTCGAATTTCTGGTCCTTGCCGGAGATGATGTCCATGTTGAAGGCGCTGTAGGGCTGCGTGAACATGACGGTCTTGGCGCGTTCACCGGTCGGTGCGAGCGTCGCGACAAGGAAATCGACCTTGCCGGTCTGGAGCGCCGGAATGCGGGCCGGCGGCGTCAGCGGCACCAGTTCGACCGGCAGCGACAGGTAAGAGCCGATCAGATTGGCGACATCAACGTCATATCCGGAAGGATTGCCCTTCTCGTCCACCATACCCATCGGCGGCGCGCCGGTGAGAACGCCGATCTTGACCTTGCCGCGCGCGGTGATCTCGCTGAGCGAGACGGCATGGGCCGAGGTGGTGGCGGCTAGCGTTGCTGCGGCAACACCGACTGCGACGGTCATGTTCTTCAAGAATCTGGAAATGCTCATGGTTTCTCCTCCAACCCTTT
This sequence comes from Rhizobium sp. TBD182, assembly GCF_001950375.1. Taxonomy (NCBI): domain Bacteria; kingdom Pseudomonadati; phylum Pseudomonadota; class Alphaproteobacteria; order Hyphomicrobiales; family Rhizobiaceae; genus Rhizobium; species Rhizobium sp. TBD182. The sequence continues at coordinate 133,972 of NZ_BDLN01000003.1, forward strand.
ATTTGCCGTCCGCACGGGAACAGCGGCCTTTGCGCAAACCGAAAAATGTTCTCGATAACATTTCAACCCGATTTGCAAAAAACTCCTCCCAAGAAGACGCGAAGATCCAAAACTGTTAGAATTCCCCATGAAATTCAATGATTTTGGCTGGTTATCGATTTTCCTCTGGTCGACACCATTTCGCGTTCTTGGCAGGATCAATAATGCATGTTATCGGTATCATTGCAAGTCCGATCTACAGAACTGTTGCATCGGGCATTCATTCGGGAGGGAACCATGTATACACGCTCGGCAATTTTTGAAGGCAAGATCCACGCCGGTCGGGAGGAGGAGTTTTTCCGCATTGTCGAGGAAAAGCTTCTGCCGGTCTGGAAACGCATGCCGAACGCGCAGGCCGTGCGCGTCATGCGCACCGAGCGTACGGACCCGGACGCGGCGGCCATCATTATGGTGCAGGAAATCGACTATCCGTCGATTGAGGCTGTGGAAGAAGCGCTGGTTTCGCCGGTCAGACTGGAAGGCCGGGTGCTGACGGACGAGATGATGAGCATGTGCGACGGGCGTTTCTATCACCTCGTCTACCGTCGCATCGCATAAATCCGGTGCACGCCGCACCGATCTGCAATCATGCGGCGTGCTTTCCCTTGATATCTTCGTGTATGTCTTGTCCTGAACCGGTTCTAATTCAGGGAGACATGCTTTGGTGGAGCGCACGCCCTTGGCCGCAGCGTTAGTCACGTCAAAAAAAGCAACCATGAGCGACGTCTCGAAACTCGCGGGCGTCTCCAAGATGACCGTTTCGCGGGTGCTGGCCGATCCGGCGCTGGTGTCTGAGGACACGCGCCAGAAGGTGATGAAGGCTATCGAGAAGCTTGGCTATGTGCCTGACCGGATCGCCGGTTCGCTGTCTTCCCGACGCACCAATTTCATCACCGCCATCCTGCCGACGCTCACCAACTCCAACTTCGCCGACAGCGCACAGGGGCTCGCCAACGCGCTACGCGCCGCCGACTATCAACTGCTGATCGGCTATACCATGTACGATCTCCAGGAGGAGGAGCGCGTCATCCGCACCATGATGGAGCGCCGGCCAGACGCCATAGTCGTTGCCGGAACGGTGCATACCAAGATGGCGAGCGAAGTTTTGATGCGCGCCGGCATCCCGATTGTCGAAATCTGGGACGTTCCCGAACATCCCATCGACCATGCGGTAGGCTTTTCCAACTACGAAGTGGGAAGAAACGCCGCCAAATATTTAATATCGCTTGGATTTAAGAGAATTGGCGCACTGGGATCGCGTGCGGATGGCGATGTAAAGGACTGGCGCGGCGAAAGCCGCCTGCTCGGTTTTGGTGCTGCACTTCGCGAAGCCGGCATTGCCGACGACCTCATCATCCGCGAGGGCAGCGCCCCAGTCTCCTACGACCATGGGGCCAAAACGCTCGGCTCGTTGCTGGCGAAGGCGCCGGATGTCGAAGGCATTTTCGCGGTCTCCGATATTTCCGCCGTCGGCGCACTGATGGAGTGTCATCGTCGCGGCATTCGCGTTCCCGAACAGATTTCCATCCTCGGCTTCGGCGATTTCGACATCGGCCGGCAATGTTATCCGGCGATTTCAACGATCCGTGTAGACGCCCAGATGATCGGCCGCAAAGCGGGCGAATTGCTGCTTTCCATATTGGAAGCGGAAAAAGGCGCTGCCGTTCCCGAAGGTGCGCGGGTGGATGTCGGGTTCGAGTTGATCGTCAGGGAGACAACGAAGCGGGTGGGCGGGTGAGGTCCCTCCCTCATCCCTGTGCTGGTCACAGGGATGAGGGAAGTACGGTGTATCGTCCTTATCGAGCGCCCCAAGTGTCCGTCAGACGATATCCTTCCGGCCATGGATCGGAAGGATCGAGCATGTGCTGGTGAATGCCGGTGATCCAGCCGCGGCCGGAAATTTCCGGCAGGATGGCCGGGCGGTCGCCCACCGTTGTCGTTCCCAGAATGCGACCGGTAAAGGTGGAGCCGATGAGCGACACGGCCGTCAGCGTCTGGCCTTCTTTCATCTCACCGCGTGCATGCAGCACCGCCATGCGGGCCGAAAGCGCCGTACCGGTCGGTGAGCGATCCACCTTGCCCGGCTGGATGGCAACGGCGGCACCTGCCCGCAGGCCCTCAGCGGTGCGCTCTACCTTGCCCGCAAACAGGCAGAAGGAAAAATGACGCCAATCCGGGTTTTCGGGATGCTCGAAACCCAGAGCCTTGTTGGCCGCATTGGTGATGCGCACGCCGAGACGGGCAATCTCATGCGCTTCGTCCGGCTTCAGGCTGAAGCCCATCGCCTCGGCGTCGACGATGACGAAACTGTCGCCGCCATAGGCCGTATCCACCTTCAACGTACCGAGACCCTCGACCTCAAGCTCTACATCGAGCTTCGCGGCAAAGCTCGGCAGGTTCTGCACGAAAATGCGTTCGGCCTTGCCATTGCGGCATTCGGCACGCACCTTCACAAGCCCGCCCGGCGCTTCAAGCAGCATATGGGTTTCTGGCTCCTGCATTGGCACGATACCGCCATCCAGAAGCACGGTGGAAACGCAGATGGAGTTGGAGCCCGACATGGGCGGGGTATCTTCCGGCTCCATGATAATGAAGGCGGCATCCGCGTCAGGATGTTTTGGCGGCACCAGAAGATTGACGTGGCGGAACACGCCACCGCGCGGCTCGTTGAGCACGAAATTGCGCAGGGTCTCATCGCGGGCGATGAAACGGCTCTGTTCCCAGATCGTCTCGCCCGGCGGCGGCCTCACGCCGCCCACGATCACATCACCCACCTCGCCTTCCGCATGGGCGGAGATGACGTGAACTGTCTTGATACTGCGCATTTAGTGCTCCTCAGGAAAGCCAGGATGGAAGACGGGAAATAGCACGGCCGGTCAGTGCGCTTTCAACACAGTCGGCAAGGCTGCCGAAACGCACCGCGCGGCCGCTGAGGCCAGGACCGTAGTGGGCGTACTTGCCCGAATTGGTCATCAGCGCGCGCGTCCTGGTCGGAAAGACCGGTTCGGAAATCGAGCACCAGCACAGATCAGGCAGTACCTGGACGCCACTGTCATGCAGGCTTCGCAGGGTGCCGTCCCGTTCTGCTGCGTCGATGACCTGCTGTCCGGCAGTGACGATGACGGCAACATTTGCATGACGCCTGCGTCCGTTGAAGGCGGACGCCAGCGCGCGGCATTCCTCCAGCGAGGCATGCGGGCTGCCGATGGCAACCAGTTGCACATCCTCTGGTCCCTCATTCAGAAGCGACCAGCCTGCGGCCATATCAGCAAGCGAAACTGTGACGGTTTCCGCCGTCTCGACCGGCTCCAGTCGCGCTTCCGGGGTGACGCCCTCGATATGCAGCATGGGAGCCGCAGACGTGGTGCCGAAAGCGGCGCAGAGCGCCTTCAGATCATCCCGCGAAGGCTTTGCTGCGCCAAGACCGCGCAGAAGCGGAATGCAATCGGGGGCTGTCTTGCCAGCGAGATAACCGATGAGCGGCCAGAAGGCGTCATTGATATCCTCAGGCAAAGCGACATCGACAATGCGTTGCGGTCGGCGGTTTTCCTCAAGATAGACGCCGGACAATGGCGCCCTGCCCGTCAAGGCAATGCAGAGATCGAGAAAATCCGGATGTTTGGCCGTGCGTGCGCCGAGAACCGTATTTGCGAAAATCACGGCATTCGATTCGGCCCAGGCGATCATGTCGCCGGCCTGCGGCGCGCTGTCGAGCAGATATGGCGAACAGGTAAAGGTGGGGCGACAGCCCATGCGTACATAGGCATCTGCCAGCCTTGCGGCGGGATCGCCGAAATCCTCCGGCACGCCCTGCGCGCGCCAATGCGCCTTGTCCACCGAGATGGCGTTCATGGTCGTCGGCACGCGCACGCTTGCGCCCATCTCCGCCATCTTCTCTGCAAAGGTGAGATTGGCGGGGCTGGCATAGATGCAGCCGTCAATATGACCCTGCGTGACATCGACGAGCGCTGACGCCCCCTGCTGGGCGGCCATGGCGACAATGATGCGCATGGCCTGCTGCACGGCAATGCCGTCGCGGCCCTCGACCATTGCCCTGTCGTCATTCTTGAGATCGAGATGCGTCGTCGCAGGCGGCGCGATCGCGAGGGAAACGCCATCAGCCTCAATGGTATTTTTATCGATACGCACATGAGAGGCTTGAGAGAACCGCGCGAAATTCTCCGCGTCCAGGCGCAGCACCGGCATGGGCTTGCAAAACATTTCCGAAGCGATCAGTGCGCCTAGCGTTAGCACGTCTTCGGCCTCGCAGAAGACAAGCGCTGAGGGTGCGCGGCCCGTCAGGATGAGATCGAGCAAAACGCCAGAACCGGTGCAGGAGCCACGGCTTGACGGCATGAACAGCACACCGCCGGTGAGACAGACGCCGTGCAGCGGGTGGTGCACATCAATCACCTTGCCTGTGGCGGGATCGACACCGCCCCAGAAACTCAGCGCCTCAGTCGTGGCGATCACCACGCCTTCAGCCGCGCCCGGCAGGATGCTGCGCGCCTGAGGAACGGCTGTTGTCGAACCGGAAGAAGACATCGAAAATCTCCCCAAAAGCATTTCCAGTAAAAGTGCGTAGCGGTTTTACGTCTGGAAAATGCGTAAAAAAAACTAGAGAATTTTTGCGTTTCGGAGAAAAGCCAAAATTCTCTAGAAACGTTGTGGCGAAAATGCCCTTGTATCGATGGCGGGTTTTTGCCCCGTCAGTAGATCGGCGACGATGCGGGCCGTGCCGGCCGATTGCGTCAGCCCCAGATGGCCGTGACCGAAAGCATAGACCACCCGCGCCGTGTGGCGCGCCGCACCAATCGCCGGCAGGCTGTCGGGCAGCGACGGGCGAAAACCCATCCATTGCTTGCCGCCTTCGGTTTTCAGGCCTGGCAGAAAACTTGCCGCCTTGGCGAGAAGCGCCTCGGAGCGGGCGAAATTGGCCGGAAGCTCGAGCCCGCCCAGCTCCACTGCACCGCCGACGCGAATGCCGGTCGAAAGCCGCGTGACAACGAAACCATGACCGCCGAAGGTCACCTGCGTGCGCAGATCGAAGGCGCCTGAAGGCAGGGTGGTATTATACCCCCGTTCCGTTTCCAGCGGAATTTTTTCCCCAAGCGAACGGGCAATGCGATGCGAAAACGCGCCCGCCGCCAATACCACCTTGCCGGCCTTGCGAGTGCGCCCGTCATGGCTCACCACTTCCACACCGTCTTCCAGCGGCCTGAGCGCTGCGATGTCGAGACGTTCGATACGACCGCCGATGCTGCGGAAATGCTCGGCAAGAGCCAGCGTATAGAGCTTCGGGTCGGCGATGGAATGCCAGCCGGGCGTGAAGGTGCCGCAGGTGAAACGCGGTGCGATGCCGGGCTGTATCTCGGCCATCTGCTCGGCATTGAGGTGCCGGAACTCGATGCCATGACGCTCGCGCGCCTTCCAGCCGGCAAGCGAGCCTTCGAATTCGGCTTCGCTTTCATAGACCTGGAGATTGCCCTCCTTGCGCAGCATGGCAATCGTGTCGGTTCTCCTGAGAAACGGCTCAAGTTCAGATTTCGACAGGTCCATCAGCGCCGTCTGGGCGGTGGTGGAATGTTCAACCTTCGAGGCGGCACAGGCGCGCCAGAACCGGAACATCCATGGTGCAATCTTCAGCGCATAGGCAGGCGGTACGCTGAGAGGCCCGAGCGGGTCGAGAAGCCACTTCGGCGCTTTCCAGAGAATGCCGGGGGATGCGAGCGGCAGGATATCGGTGAAGGCGAAGGCACCGGCGTTACCGGCGGAAGCGCCGGCCGCCGGGCCTTCGCGATCGATAACCGTGACCGAAAGGCCGCGTCCCTGCGCGGCAATAGCTGCCGAGAGGCCGACAACGCCGGCCCCTATGACGATGACATTGTTTGCAGACATTACCGCACGCTCGACAGGAATTTCTGCGTCTCGGGGTGCTGCGGCGCGCCGAAAAGCCGATCCGGCGTGCCGATTTCCGCCATCACGCCCTGATGGAAAAAGGCGACACGGTTCGACACATCGCGGGCGAAGGCCATTTCATGGGTGACGCAGATCATCGTCATGCCCTCGTCGGCCAGCATTTTCAGCGTATCGAGCACTTCGCCCACCAGCATCGGATCGAGCGCTGAGGTGACTTCGTCGAACAGCATATATTCCGGCGACATGGCAAGAGCGCGGGCAATCGCCATACGCTGTTGCTGACCGCCAGACATGCGGTTCGGATAGACCTTCAGCTTTTCAGCAAGACCGACATGGGTCAGTTGCTTGACCGCGATTTCCTCGGCCTGCTCTTTCGAAATGCCAAGCACCTTGCGCGGCGCCAGCATGACGTTTTCGAGTACCGTCAGATGCGGAAAGGCGTTCCATTGCTGGAAGACGATGCCGACCTTGCGACGCAGCTTGTTGAGGTCGGTCGATTTGGCATGCACCTCGGTGCCGTCGATGACGATCTTGCCGCTATCGATCGGCTCCAGGCCGTTGATGCAGGTCAGCAGCGTCGACTTGCCGGAGCCGGAACCACCGATGATAGTGACGACCTCGCCGTTGTTGACGGTCAGGTTGATCCCTTTCAGAACCTCCAGCGGGCCGAAGGATTTGCGGACGTTTTCGATCTCAATCATTGGGGGACCACCGTCTTTCGAGATACCCGCCGAAACGGGCGATGGGGAAGCTGATAAGGAAATAGATGGCGCCGCAGATCATGAGAATGGTCAGCGGTTCCTGCAGGCGCGTGACGAGGATCTGCGAGGCACGCAGAAGCTCGATAAGTCCGAGCCACAGCACGAGCGCCGAATCCTTCATGACGCCGAGTGTCAGGCCGATCCAGGCGGGCAACGACACGCGAGTTGCAAGCGGCAGCACGATGTAGCACATGTCCTGCGACCAGGTCATGCCGAGCGAACGGCAGGCGCGGCGCGTGTTCGACGGCACCGCTTCGATGCCGCCACGCACGATCTCGGTGCAGTAGGCCGCCGTATAAAGCGACAGAACCACGCATGAGGTGGTGAATGGCGGCCAGCCGAGCTTGGCGATCGACTGGAAGGCATTGCCAAGCACCAGTTGGATGAGGAGCGGCACGGAGCGGAAAACATCCAGCACGAAGGTCAGCGGCAGCGACCAATAGGCCCCGAGCTGGAAGCGGATGACACCGAAGATGATACCCATGAGGGTGCCAGCCGTCACGGCAACGGCGGTGACGGCAAGCGTCATCCCCGCGCCCTTGGCAAGGAAGGCAAGATCACTCCAGGTGAGAGCGGTTTCAAACATGGCGCACCTCTCTCAGTAACGAAACAGACGAGCGGCCAGCAATCTGGCGGCAAGCGTGACGATCTTGGCGATCACGTAATAGATGACCGCGGCAAGCGCGAAGAATTCGAAGGTGCGGAACGAACGGGCGTTCAAGGCCTGCGTGACACCGGCGAGATCCGTATTCATGCCGACGGTGACACCGAGCGAGGTCATCAGGATTGCCCAGACCATCTGGTTGGTGGCAGGCAGGAAGGCGACGCGCAGCATCTGCGGCATGATGATGAGGCGGAAGGTCTGCATCGACGTCATGCCGAGCGAACGGCCGGAGCGCGTTTGCGTATCCGGTATCGCCTTCAGCGCTCCACGGAAGTTCTCCGCAAGATAGCCCGCATTGTTGAAGGCGATGCCGGCCAGAAGCGCCGTATAGGGGCTGAGATGAATGCCGAAATTGCCAAGGCCGAAATGGGCCATGTAAATCTGGAACAGCGCCGGCGTGTTGCGGGCGATTTCCACCCAGACGGCGGCAATGGCACCCAATATCCGGTTACCGGAAAGCCGGAACAGGGTCAGCACGATGGCGCAGGAAAGACCGATCACCATCGACAGGATCGCGATCTGCAGCGTCACCACCGCACCGTCCAGCAGCTGCGGCAAAGCCTTCAGCGCCTGATTCCAGTGGAATGTATAATTGAACATAACCGTCTCACCTTTTCAGAAACGATCAACGGCGCGATCGATCCGACCGCGCCGTTTGGGAAAAGTTCCGATCAGCGATAGACGCCGTTGACGGTGAGCGAAGGAACTTCGCCGCCAACCCATTTTCCGTAGAGTTCGGCGTAACGGCCGGTGCGAACCTGCTGGTTGATGAACAGGTTCAGGTAATTGATGAAGCCATATTCATCGCGGTTGGTGAAGAGAGCGACATAATCGATGTCATAAGGTGCCTTGCCGACCACCGAGATGCCGGCAAATTTGCCGGTCTTAACGTTGGCCTGTGCAACGGTCGAGGTTGAAACGGTGGCGTCGATCTGACCCTGGCTGAGCGCGAGGAACACATCAGCCTGCGTCTGGTAAGGACGGAACTCGCCCACGCCCCATTCCTTGACGGTCTTTTCGAGCGCAATGGCTTCGAACGTACCGGCAGTCGCGCCGACGGTCTTGCCCTTCATGTCCTCAAAGGACTTGACGCCAGATTTGTCGTTGGCGGTGACAGCCATTTCGAAGGCGAAGTAAGGCACGGTCATGCCAACCGTCTTGGCGCGCTCAAGCGTGTCGGACGTGGAGGCAACGCCAACATCGACGCGGCCGGACATCAGCGCCGGTATACGTTCCGGGAAAGGTGTCTCGACGATTTCAGCCGTGACGCCGAGCGCCTTTGCGAGATCGTTGCAATAATCGACATCGAAGCCGATCGGGTTGTTGGCGTCATCACGCGCGCCCATGGGCGGGAAGTCGAGCACGACCGCACAGCGCAGCGTACCGGACGAAATGATGTCGTCAAGCTTGTCGGCCTTGGCCGGAGTAATAGCGAAAGTGGCGGCCAGCAGGCCGGCGACGATGACCGATTTTTTCATTGTTGATTTGCTCCCAGAATTGCTCTGCCATTGAAGGCGAGGTCACTATTTCCCCATGGAGGCGATAAATCAACATAAAAATACAATGAGTATACAAAAAGAATTTTTGCAGCAGCGAACAGTGCTACGGGAGCGAGCTTGCAATTCGGGACCGAAGAGCACGTGAAAATGGCGCCCTGGTTGGGCAAGTCTGCCCTACTCTCATCCCGGCGCTTGTGGCAGGAATGGGCACCGGACGCAGAATGCCGAAAAGACGAGTTGCAATAGAATGACCGTTGTATACTTTATGTATTCAAAATGTGCGAGCCCAATATCGGAGGATTATGATGAGCGACAACACCACATTGACCATCGACGGGCTTTTTCAGCGGGTCGAAGCGATTTTCCGCAAGGCGGGGCTCAATGCCGTGCAGGCGGGAGCGCTTGCGCGGGTTATTGTTGCCGGTGAGCGTGACGCCTGCAAATCGCACGGTATCTACCGCATCGAAGGCGCCCTGCGCACCGTCAAGGCAGGCAAGGTTAAGCCCGATGCGATGCCGGAGGTGGCCGAAGACGACGGCACAGCGATCGTGAAAGTCAACGCCAATGGCGGTTTTGCCAACCCCGCCTTCGAGCTTGGCCTGCCTGTTCTGGTGGAGCGGGCGAAACGCACCGGCATCGCCGCGCTCGTCATCAATGACTGTACGCATTTCTCGGCGCTCTGGCCGGAAGTCGAGGGGCTGACAGCGAACGGTCTAGCGGGTCTGGTCATGTGCCCGAGCTATTCCACCGTCGCTCCCACTGGCGGAACCAAGCCGCTGCTCGGCACCAACCCCTTCGCCTTCGGTTGGCCCCGTAAGAACACTTCACCCTATGTCTTTGATTTCGCAACATCTGTTGCGGCGCGCGGCGAGATAGAACTGCACCGTCGCGCGGGCAAATCTTTGCCTGAAGGCTGGGCCGTGGATGCCGACGGAAACCCGACGACCGACCCGGAGGCTGCGCTTGCCGGCGCCATGCTTCCGTTCGGCGGCCACAAGGGTTCGGCCATCGGCACCATGATCGAGCTTCTCGCGGGTATCATGATCGGTGACCTGACCAGCCCCGAAGTACTGGAGTATCTCGGCACCACAACGCTTGCACCCTTCCATGGCGAGCTTATCGTCGCCTTTTCCCCGGAAGCCTTCGCCAAGGGCCGTCCGGGCGATCCTTTCCAGCGGGCGGAAATCCTGTTCGACGCCATTACCGGCCAGGGAGCCCGCCTGCCCTCCGGCCGCCGCTTCACTGCACGCGCCAAATCGGAAAGCGAAGGCATTACCTTGACCGCCGCCGAAATCGCCGGTCTCGACCGGCTGCTGGAACAGGGGATGGACGCCGTCTCCTGACATCAGTCCTTCGTCATGCCGAACCCAATCAGGCATGACGAAGGATATCTATCGAACCTCATAAAACGAAAAAAGGCCCGCAAATGCGGGCCTTTTTCACTGCAGAAAGTAATCAGGCAGCCTTGCAGGCCTGAACCGCACCCGGAAGCTTGCTCCAGTCGGCGTACCAGCTGTTGAACAGCTTGAACTGCGCCTCGACATAACCGCGCTGGCTGTCGCTGAGGGCATCGGTCTCGTTAAAGTGCAGCGTATATTCCTTGTCGCCCTTCAGCACCATCATGTGCTTGAAGTAGAGAACCAGATCCGGGCCTTCATCGAAGGAGGAGAGGACGGCGAGCGCCTGCTCCAGTTCCAGCGCGCGGGCGCGGGCGTCCGCATCGCCCTTGGCGGCGGCCTGCGACAGCTTGCAGAGATGGATGACTTCCTTCGGCAGAACATTGCCGATGCCCGTGATCGCGCCGGTTGCGCCGCAATTGACGAAGCCGTGGACAACGGCAGTATCGACGCCGATCATCAGGGTGACTTCATCATCGCGGCTGGTGATGTTTTCAGCAGCGTAACGCATATCCGCCGGACCACCGAATTCCTTGAAGCCCACGAGGTTCTTGTGTTCCGCACGCAGCGCGAAGAAGAGATCGGCGCGGGTGGCGAAACCGTAATAGGGGCTGTTGTAGATGACAGCGGGCGTTTCGGGAGCGGCCGCAAGGATGGCCTTGAAATGCGCCTTCTGGGCAGCGATGACCGAGCCGCGCGAAAGAACACGCGGAATGACCATCAGGCCCTTTGCGCCAACCTTCTGGGCATGGGCGGCGTGCGCAACGGCAGATGCCGTGTTGACCGCGCCGGTGCCGACGATGACCGGAATGCCGGCTTTCACCAGACGTTCCACGCCTTCCATGCGCTGCTCATCGGAAAGAAGCGGCCAGTCGCCCATGGAACCGCAATACACGACGGCAGACATGCCATCGGCGATCAGCTCTTTGCCCTTGCGGACAAGCGCGTCGAAATCGGGGGTGCGATCATCTTTGCAGGGGGTCATCAAGGCGGGAATCACGCCGGAAAAAATGCTGGCCGTCATTACTAGCTCCTAAGGGACAGTTTTTCGGGAATGGACGCACCTCCGCGCCACCCTTTCAACAAGGACATTACAATCTTGTATTTTATTTGTCGACAAGAAATCGACAAGCTACAGATTTATTTCCAGCCGCTCATTGCGCACCAGTAGTTTCTGCACCTGCTGCACGATCTGTTCGGCATGCTCGCGGGCCAGTTTCTCGGACAGAACAGTGTCGCGCGCGGCGATCGCCGCTATGATCGCATCGTGATCGTCGACGAAACGTTTCGGCAGGCGATCATCATAGGACTGGTAATACAGCCGCAAGATGCGCCGTCCCTCATCCAGCAGACGCTTGAACAGACTGGTGAAATAGGGGTTGCGCCCGGCTTCGGCGATGGAAAGGTGCAGGGCCGCATTGGTGGAAATCATCGCCAGCGCGTCTTGCTCTTCCACCGCAATGGCAAATTCCGCATTATGGGCGCGGATGCCGGCCAGATCTTCCGGACGGTGATATTGGGCAGCAAGCTGGGTCGTCACCCGGTACATCAGCACCAGCGCATCGAAATAGGTATGCATATTGAGGAAATCGATGTTCGACACCATGGTCGAACGGTTCGGCAGCGTATCGATCAGCCCCTCGCCCGAGAGCCGCACCAGCGCTTCGCGAATGGGCGTGCGCGACATCTTGAACCGCTCGGCAAGCTGCACCTCATCGATTGGACTACCCGGTGGCAGAACCAGATCGAGAATCTCGTCGCGCAGCAGATCGTAGACCATCTTCACGCCGGAGCCACGCTTACGCTCGGCAGAAGCAATTATATCCGTCATAACCAAATCCCTCTTGTCGACATAAAGAGTACTATTATATTTTTTCCATATCAACGCCGCGTTGCAGCACCTGCCCCTCGAATGGCGGAATAATTGTTCAAAAACAACAAAAAGCCGTCACGAAAATTACCCGCGACGGCTTCAATAATTCAATTTGTGACATCGCTGCTTTTTTACAAAGCACCGCTTCGAGGTAGGGACCTCAGTTACGCAGGCCGGTGGCCACGACGGAAATCTTGAAAGCGCCGTCCAGCGTCGGATCGAAGGACGCGCCCATCACCACATCGGTCTCTTCGCTGACTGCCTCGCGCACAAGCGTCATCGCCTCGTCGATCTCGTAAAGCGTCAGGTCGTTACCGCCGGAAATCGACACAAGTGCGCCGCGTGCCTCCTTCAGCGACGGTTCGCCGAGCAGCGGGTTGGCGATGGCGGCGGCTGCCGCTTCCGAAGCGCGTTTTGGACCCTTGGCCTGCGCCGTGCCCATAAGCGCGCGTCCGCCATTCTTCATGACGTAACGCACATCGGCGAAGTCGAGATTGACCAGGCCTTCGCGCAGGATGAGATCGGTAATGCAGCGCACGCCGAGGGACAGGACCTTGTCCGCCGTCTTCAGGGCACTTTCAAAGGTCGTGCCGGCATCCGCAATACGCAGCAGGTTCTGGTTGGGAATGACGATGACGGTATCGGCGGTATTAAGCAGATTGGCGAAACCATATTCGGCAGCACGCATGCGGCGCGCGCCCTCGAAGCTGAACGGCAGGGTGACGACACCGACGGTCAAGATGTTCTTCGCACGGCACGCTTCCGCGATGACGGGCGCAGCACCGGTGCCGGTACCGCCGCCCATACCGGCGGTGATGAAGCACATGTCGTAACCGTTGAGGTGATCCATGATCTCGTCAAGCGAATCGATTGCCGCCTGCCGGCCAACCTCCGGATCAGCCCCGGCACCCAGCCCGCCTGTAAGTTCGGAGCTGAGTTGCACGAGCCTTGGCGCGTTGGTTTTCTTCAGCGCCTGCGCATCCGTGTTGGCGGCGATGAAATCAACGCCGCCGATGCCCTCGTCGATCATGTTGTTGATCGCGTTTCCGCCGCCGCCACCGACGCCGATAACAGCGATATTGGGCGTATTGCGGGCGATTGGAGCGCGCGGAGACTGGGTCATCGTCTTATTCTCTTTCTAAACTCATAGGGTCTCGCGCCGTTTTTTAACCGCGGCACGCGAATGATCGGCAACGTTCCTGCATGTCCTTCCTGGCGCGTGAAGGACGCTGTAACGCTTTGAATTTGCATGCAAGCCTTTGCCCCGCTTGCGGCTAAAGGCTTGTGCTCCAGGGGCGAAAGATGCGCTACGGCGACTGTCTCCGACCCCTTCCCCGGATGAAAACCAAACCGAATCAACTGCTTCGCTATCTAGAGGTGATAGCCGAAAAGCCGGTCCGTTTACACTGTATTCACCATGTTTATCTCACTTTGGAACGAGTTGCTTCGGCAGGTGTTTGCCTTCCGACCGCGCTAAAGCGCATGGAATGGAGGCAGTCATATGTCCGCATACATCCTGCAAAACGAACCGGGTTTCCGCACGGAACAACCGCGTGTGCTGATCGTGGAGGACGAATTTCTCATCGCTATGGATATCGAAGATTCCATTATGCAGGCGGAAGAGGAAGCTGACGTCATCGGCATCGCCAACCGGCTGGATCAGGCCGTGGCACTCGGCAGCCGCGCAGATATTGCCTTTGTAGACGTCAATCTCGCCGACGGCCAGACCGGCCCGGAGATCGGGAGGCGGCTTTCGCAGGATCACGGCGTCGTGGTGATCTTCATGACGGCAAATCCGGAAGTGGTGGTCAATCTCGGTATCGGCGCAGGCGTTATCGTAAAACCTGTGCCGCAGGACGCCGTGGAACAGTGCCTTTCCTACGCACTTGCCAAGCGCGCGGGCACCCGTGCCGTTACGCCCATCGGCATGATGGCTTTCGACTGAACCATTCTCGTGGAGATAAAAAGCGGGTTGCCTGAAAACGGCGCCCGGCGCTGAAAACAAAAAAGCCTGCCGCGGGAGGAGGTGCGGCAGGCTTCTTGAAAGATTGAACAGCGATATGGGAGGAGGAAACCGCTGTCCCCGGGGCAATCCTTGGGAGGAGGAGTAGGATCACCCGCATTACCGAAAGAATGTGGGAGGAGGTACATCCGTTTCGATGATTTGAAGATATCATTTTTTTCTGCATTTCACAGACACAAGCTTGCACCTCAGACATGCATCAAACGCATGGCGATTTTTCCAACCCGAAACATCAATGCAACAGGCTGATTTTCGCCTTTGCACGGCATGCCCCGTGGGAGACACAAGCGTCGACGGTTCGCCAAAAACAAAAACGCCCGCGAAGCGGGCGTTTAGTCATTCAAAAGCGGCAATAGCTGCCTGATTACTTGCCGACGGCGGCGCGGGCGACGCTGTTGATCTGGCTACGGTCGATACCGAGATCGTGCAGTTCGCGGCTGCTCATGCGGCCCAGTTCGTTGACGGTCTGACGATACTTGCGCCAGTTATTAAAGCTGCGTGCTACGTTCATGACATTACCCTTTCAAGGTGTTGGCGACGTCAGTAACGTTTCGTTCCGGCGTCCTTTGATGTCCCTTATATGCGCCTTGTCGGGACCAAAGAACAGACAGAATAAGGCAGGCCACCCATGCGCTGAGTGCAAGGGTCATCCTCCGAGGGGCGCGGAAAAACAGAAGTATGGCGTAAATTCAGTCATATCGGGGGCCACTACCGACACCACGTCGTCAGAACTTGTAGCGAACGCCAAACACATTGGCATTCGTCGCGCCCTTCATATTGCCCAGCGTCTTGCCGCCGCCGGAACGGTGGTGAAGCCGCCAGAAGAACTCCGTCGAGGATTCTTCGCTGAAGGAAACGTTGATTTCCGGGCCGAGGTAAAACAGGACATTGGCGTTGCCGTTGTCCTTGATTTCTTCTTGCCTCTCCCGCCCCGGCTGCGCATCCGAGACGAGGCTCAGACCCGCCGTGAAACTCGGCGAAACGAACAACCGATCCCCGAGCCTGATCTTGTCATAACGCGCGACAGGTCCTGCCCAGACTTCACCGGTGAACCCCTTGCCAAACCTGACGGCAACGCCGATTTCACCGCCCAGCTTCACATTGCCGATGCGATAGGGATAGAACTGATAACCGCCACCCAGAATGGCATTCTTTTCGTATTCCACGGGAACGAGGGCAGCGCTTTTCAACATGTCTTCTTTCGTTAAAACACCACCGAAACCAAATATCGCTTCACTCGTCTGCGAAGCCATATCCTCCGATGCGAGGGATGGTGTCGTGGCCAGTGCGATCATGGCCGTGAGTGACAGACGTCCTGCGATATTCATTTGCTACTCCTCAACAAAGCCCTCTTTTACCCAACCGTCCTCATAGGCATATTCCCGGAGGGCGAACATACCGTTACCGAACACAATTAATTCAACTCGTTCGCAAATGCTGGAAAACGGGCTAATGTCCGCCGGTCAGCGCAGGAACCGCCGGAAGCGGCGAAGCGCAAAAATGAAGAGTGCAGAGCCTATCGCAAGCAGCGCCAGCAATTGCGGCCAGACCACATCCAGCCCCGCCCCCCTGAAAAGCACCGATTGCGCCAGAATTACGAAATGAGTGTTGGGTGCGAGCAGCATGAGGTACTGGATGATATCCGGCATGCTTTCGCGCGGCGTCATGGCGCCGGACAGCACCTGCAGCGGCAGCAGGAACAAGATCAGCAACATGCCGAATTGCGGCATGGAACCCGCCACTGTTGCCAGGAAAATACCCATCGAGGTCATCGCAAAGAGCTGCAACGCCGTTCCAAGTAGGAAAAGGGAGAGCGAGCCTTCGATGGGAATAGCGAGCAGCCCCTTAACGACAACGAAAAGGGAAAATGCCGAGGCCACCAACACGACAAGGCCCATGGACCAGACCTTGCTGAGCATGATTTCCAGCGGCGTGACCGGCATGACCAGCAGATGCTCGACCGTTCCATGTTCACGCTCGCGAATGAGCGCCGCGCCCGTCAGCACGATCGACAGCATGGTGATGGCGGTGATGATATTGTTGATCGAGCCGAACCAGGATTTGTCCAGTTCAGGGTTGAAACGAGAACGCAGCGTCAGATCGACTGGCACCGTCGTCGCGCCGCGATAGCGGTTGACATATTCCTCAACTTCGCTCGTCACGATGTTCTGCACGTAACCGCCGCCGCTGAAGGCCTGGCTCATGCGGGTGGCATCGATATTGAGTTGGATGGCAGGGTGCTGCCCGGCCATTAGCTGACGCTGGAAATCCGGCGGAATGTTGAGCGCGAAGGTGTCGAGCCCTGCATCCATGCGCTTGTCCATTTCAGCAATGGAAATCTGCTTCGGCGGCGCGAAATAGGGCGGATAAAACGCCGTGCTGATGCGACCGGAAAGCGGCGACTGATCCTCATCAACAATGGCGATGGCGGCGTTGTTTAGGGTTTCGGGCAACGCGCTGGAACCGGTGTAGATTTGCAGCGTGAAAGCGTAAACGATCAGCAGCAACAACATGCCATCACGCGCAAGCCCGCGCAGTTCCTTGATGCCGAGCTGGAAGATGTTGGATGAAAACAAACTCATGACGCCTGTTTCCTCAAAAGAGTAGCACCAGCGATGAGCAGCAGCGGAATGGCGATGAGAAGCGGCAGAAAGGAACCCGAAAGACCGTCGAAATCCAGCCCCTTGGAGAAGGTGCCGCGTGAGATCGTCATGAAATAGGTGGCGGGATAGATATTGCCGATAAAGGCCCCCGCCCCCTGCAGCGACGAAACGGGATCGATCATGCCCGAGTATTGTGTGGCCGGAATGAGCGTCAACAGGGCCGTGCCGAAGATCGCCGCGATCTGGCTCTTCATGAAGGAAGACATGACGAGCCCGATGGATGTGGCGATGATGACGAAGAGTAAAGCGCCCGTCGCGTAAGCGAGATAACTCCCGGTAAACGGCACCCGGAAGATGAAGATCGCAAATGCCGTCAAGAGCAGGAAATTGAGCATGCCGAGCGCCACATAAGGAAGCTGTTTGCCGATCAGGAATTCCAGCCGCGTGGTCGGCGTCACGTAAAGATTGACGATCGAGCCAAGTTCTTTTTCCCGAACGACGCTGAGCGCCGCCAGCATGGCGGGAATGAGCATCAGCAGCAGCGGAATGACCGCCGGCACCATGGCGACGAGGCTCTTGACATCGGGGTTGTAACGATAGCGCGTTTCGATGCTGAAGCTGCTTTGCGTCGCTGCATTGCCATAGATTTCGCTCGCCTTGCGCGCCAACCATGTCTGGTGCATGCCCTGCACGTAACCGCGCACGGTTTCTGCCCGTTGCGGCATGGCGCCATCGATCCAAGCGCCGACCTCCACCGTCTTGCCGCGCAGCACATCGCGGCCGAAACCGGGTGGAATTTCAATGGAAAGGCTGAGTTCCCCGTCACGCATGCGCCGGTCCATATCCGCATAGTCGCGGATCGGCATTTTCTCGATGAAGTAACGGGAACCGGCTATATCGAGCACATAATCGCGGCTGATGGTGGAATCGTCGCGGTCCAGTACCGCGAAGGTCAGGTCCTCAACATCGAGATTGATGCCGTATCCGATCACGAACATCAGGATGACGCTGCCAAGAACCGCTAAAGTGCCGCGAATGGGATCGCGTTGCAGTTCCAGCGCCTCGCGGCGCGTATAGCTGAACATGCGCCTGACATCGAAAAACCGTTTGCGGGCTGGTGCAACATGCTGCGTCGGGACCACCTCCGTTGCCGGAGCGGGCGCTATTGAAGGTTCCGCCTTTTTGACACCCGAGGCATCCTCGAGATAGGCGACGAAAGCCTCTTCCAGCGTTGCGGCATTACGGCTTTTGGTGATCGCGTCAGGCGTATCGCTTATCAACACCTTGCCGGCATGCATCAGCGAAATCCGATCGCAACGCTCCGCCTCATTCATGAAATGGGTGGAGATGAAGATGGTGACATTATCGTTGCGGGAGAGATCGGCTAGGATTTGCCAGAACCCGTCCCGCGCCACGGGATCGACGCCGGAGGTCGGCTCATCGAGGATGAGAATGTCAGGAGAATGGATCATCGCCACCGCAAGCGACAGTCTTTGCCGGATGCCGAGCGGTAGGTCGTCCGGCAGCGTGTCCATGACCGTGCCGAGATCAAAGCGCTCTGCCATCTCGGCGATGCGCGGCTGAATGGTCGCTTCCGGCAGCTTGAACAGCCGCGCGTGAAAATCGAGGTTCTGTCGCACCGTGAGTTCGGAATAGAGCGAAAAGGCCTGGCTCATGTAACCGACGCGGTGGCGGATCGCCATGTCGCTGGCATCCACCTCGTGGCCGAATAGCTTCGCCTCGCCTTCACTGGCGGCCAGAAGACCGGTCAGCATCTTCATGGTGGTGGATTTCCCGCAGCCGTTCGAGCCGAGAAAACCGAAAATCTCGCCACACGGAATTTTGAAGCTGACATTGTCGACGGCGGTAAAATCACCGAAACGCATGCTCAGATGCGAGGCCTCAATGGCATAATCGCCCTCGCCGGTCACCGTGCGCGGCGCGATATTCACCTCGTGGTAACCCTTACGCTTTTCTTCCGGAAGAAGCGCGATGAAGGCTGCATCGAGATTGGCGGCGGAGGTGCGGTAGAGCAACTCGGTGGGCGAGCCGGTGGCAAGAATTTTGCCGCCATCCATGGCGACCAGCCAGTCGAAACCGGCGGCCTCTTCCATATAGGCCGTAGCGACAATCACGCTCATACCCGGACGACCGGCGCGGATGGAATCGATCAGCTCCCAGAATTGCCGGCGCGACAGCGGATCGACACCCGTCGTCGGCTCATCGAGAATGAGCAGGTCAGGATCGTGGATCAGCGCACAGCAGAGCCCGAGCTTCTGCTTCATGCCGCCGGAAAGCTTCATTGCCGGCCGGTCGGCAAAAGGTTCAAGGCCGGTGCTCTTCAGCAACTCGGCAATACGTGCCTTTCTCTCCCTGCCGTCCTGCCCGAACAGCCTGCCAAAAAAGTCGATATTTTCGAAGACCGAGAGGGTTGGATAGAGGTTCTTGCCGAGGCCCTGCGGCATATAGGCGATGCGCGGGCAAGTATCCTCGCGGTGGCGCGGATCGGACATATCGCCGCCGAGGACCTCCACCTTGCCTTTCTGTATAGCCCGGGCGCCGGAAACCAGAGAGAGGAGGCTGGACTTGCCGACACCGTCAGGCCCGATAAGGCCGATCATCCGTCCGGCGGGAATTTCGACCGATATATCGGCAAGCGCAACCGTGCTGCCAAACGCCAGCCGTACATCCGTCAACCGCGCGACTGGCGCGCCGGGATTTTTAGTATTCGTCGCGGAGGGTGTGACCATCGCGGCCACTCTCACTTCACAAGATTGCGTTCGAGATTCTCCGGCCAGACGGCCTGCGGATCAAGCCGGACATAGGCCATGCCGGGAAGACCGGTTTTGACATACTGAATATATTTCTGCAGCAGCTCCTGCGGAATTTGCGCCCGCACCCGGAAGGTAAGCTTCTGGCGCTCCTCCTCGGTTTCCACCGTCTTTGGCGTGAATTGCGCCACATCGGCGACGAAGGAAACCTTGGCGGGAATGGTATATTGCGGCGCTGCGTCCAGTATCAGGCGCACATCCGAGCCCATGGATGTACGGCCAGCCTCAGCCGTGGGCAGGAAGAACGTCATGTAGACGTCACCGAGATCGACGAGGTTGAGAACCCGCCCGCCGGCGGAAAGCACCTCGCCGGGCTGGGCGATGCGATATTGCACACGGCCGTCGCGGGGTGATTTCAGCGTCGCATCGGCTATGTCTGTCTCGATGCTCTCAATATCGGCCTGCGCGGCATCGACAGCCGCTTCCGCATCGACGATCTGTGCCTTGGCGGCGTTGATTGCCGCATCAGAGGCGGCAAGCGAGGCCTGCGCCGAGGCAAGAGTGGCGCGGGCGGACTGTTCTGCCGCCTCACTGTCATCGACGATCTGCTGCGACACGGCATTGCCGGTCAACAGCTGTCTTGAGCGCGCATAGGTCTTGGACGCCGAATCAAGCTGGGCCTTGCGCTGTTCCACCACCGCAAGCGCCGAGGTCTTTTCCGCCTCCCGCTGGGCAACGAGGCTATGGGCGGTATCGATTGCGATCTTTGCGCGACGAAGCTGCGCTTCCGCCTGACGCTTTTTGGCCTCCAGCTGGGCAGTATCCATCTGGGCAAGCACCTGCCCTGCCTTCACGAAATCGCCTTCGCGCGCCATGATGTCCTGAAGACGGCCGGCGGTTTTGGTGGAAATATCGATCTCGACCGCCTCGATCCGGCCGTTACTGGAAACGAAACCGGAGGGCAGACCCTCTGCCGTCAACTTCGACCAGGCGAAATAGGCAGCAACGGCAATAACCCCAACCGCCAGACCAACGAGCAAGCCTTTTTTAGACATCCGTCTTCCCCATGAACCCTTCGAGTTTCAACCGTAATACGATAAAACCGAAGAAGCCAGCCACCTTTACGTTCATAAATCCCACCTGATATTTCCCATATTGGAGCGAGAAGACAGGTTGCTAGGGACTGTTTAGGTGAGGGAGCGCTTCGAGGCTTTGACACACGTCAAGTGGATGAAGGACTAAAACCCACTTCGTCATGCTCGGCCCTGTCCCGAGCATCTGCTAGCTATCATTTTCTGCTAGGTGGTTGGTTCCTCGGGACGAGCCCGAGGATGACGTTAAATCTATAGCGGAATGACAACCGGCGAACGCCACGCAAGGTGCGCCAGCCTGCCGTCAACGCAGCCGTTGCGTTCCTTACACCGCCCGCGCCCGCTTCATCTCCACCTGCGTCCATTCCGGCAACCAGTCCCGGTGCGCGACAAGAAGATCGTCCACCAGCTGCCAGATCTGGTCGAGATCGAGTTCCGCTGCCGTATGCGGGTCCATCATCGCCGCGTGGAAGATATGCTCACGGTTTTCGCTCATCAGCGCCCGCACCGTCAGCTCCTGCACGTTGATGTTTGTGCGCATCAGCGCGGTCAGCTGCGGCGGCAATTCCCCGATGAAGGTTGGTTGCACGCCGTTATGATCGACAAGGCAGGGCACTTCCGCCGCGCAATCTGATGGCAGCGAGGTGATGCAGCCATTGTTGCGCTGGTTGCCGTAGATGACAGACGGTTCGCCGGTCCAGACCGAGTTGATGATGGAGGAGGCATATTCCTTGGATTGCTTGACCTCGATCTTTTCGGCTGAGCGATAGGCCGCCGCCTGCCCCTTCCAGCGCTCGATCTGCTCGATGCAGCGCTTGGGATATTCATCGAGCGGAATACCGAATTTCTCGATCAGGTCCTCGCGCCCCTCCTTGATGAAATAGGGTGTGTATTCGGCGAAATGCTCGGAACTTTCGGTAACGAAGTAGCCGAGACGCGTCAGCATCTCGTACCGCACCTTGTTGGGGCAGCGCGGGTTCCAGCCGGGCTTCGGCGCACGGCCTTCGCGATAGCCTCGTACGAGATCGGGATAGAGGTTCTTGTAGCTGCCATCAGACTGGCGGTGCTCGAATTCCAGGAAAAACGCCATGTGGTTGATGCCGGCCGAACGATAGCGGATTTCCTCGTAGGGAATATCGAGGTCATGGGCGAGTTCCATGGCCGTGCCCTGCACCGAATGGCAAAGGCCGACCTGCCGGATTGTCGGGTATTTCTCCGCAATCGCCCAGGTGTTGATCGCCATCGGGTTGACATATTGCAGCATGATCGCATTGGGGCAGACGGCGAGCATATCCTCGCAAATCTTCCACAGATGCGGCACGGTGCGCAGGCCCCGCATTATGCCGCCGACACCAAGCGTATCGGCAATGGTCTGGCGCAGGCCATGTTTACGCGGCACCTCGAAATCGGTGACTGTGCAGGGCTCGTATCCGCCGATCTGGAAGGCGACGACGACGAAATCGGCACCGGCGAGCGCCTTTTTCTGGTCTGTAAAAGTCTCGGCTTTCGCCTTTGCCCCGAGCGTCGAAATCAGCTTGTTGACGACGATGGCGCTTTCTTCCAGCCTTTCGCGGTTGATGTCCATCAGCGCGATCGTTGCGCCGGAAAGGGCCGGACGTTGCAGCACGTCGCCGATGATGTTCTTCATGAACACCGTGGAACCTGCGCCGATAAATGTGATCTTGGGATCTCGTGCCATATTTGCCTCCGGCATCTTGAACTATGCGATTTCAAAGGCGGCCCGGACGAGCCGCTGGGTGTATTCGGTTTTCGGGCGGTTCAGCACCTCCTCGACGGGGCCTTCCTCCACGATCCTGCCGCGCTGCATGACGATGACGCGGTGGCAGAGAGCCCGAACGACCTTCAGGTCGTGCGAGATGAACAGGTAGCTCAAGCCCCGCTCGTCCTGCAGCTTGCGCAGCAGGTCTATGATCTGCGCCTGAACGGAAAGGTCGAGCGCCGAGGTCGGCTCATCGAGCAGGATGAATTCCGGCTCCAGCGCGACTGCACGCGCGATGGCGATGCGCTGGCGCTGGCCGCCTGAGAACTCGTGCGGGAAACGCGAGAGGATGTTGCCGGGCATGCCTGCCGCTTCCAGCGCGTCGCGCACCCGCTCCAGCCTTTCGGCCTTGGTTTTACCAAGCCCGTTGATAACCAGCCCTTCCTCGATGATCTGGCCGATGGTCATGCGTGGATTGAGCGAGGCGAAAGGGTCCTGAAAGACGACCTGCATGCGAGAGCGCAGAGGCCGCATTTGAGACCGGGAGCGGCCGTCGACCCTCTCGCCATCGAAAATCACCTCTCCGGCCACCGGCTCGTTCAGCCGCAACAGGGATTGGCCAAAGGTCGTTTTGCCAGACCCGGATTCGCCGACAATTCCCAGCGTTTCATGGCGCTTGAGGGTAAGACCAAGATCGTCGACGGCAACAAGTTCCTTCAATTCCGGCTTGAACAGGCCACCGTAGCGCATCATGAACGACACCCGCACGCCATTCGCCGTCAGCAGCACACCGGAATTTTCCGGCAATGGTTTGGCGGTGCCATGCGGCTCGGAAGCAAGCAGCTTTCGGGTATAGGGGTGGTTCGGCGCTGCAAACAGCCGCTCAGTGGTGTTGTGCTCACGCATCTCGCCATGCTGCATGACGTAGACGTAATCGGAAAACTGCTTCACGATCGTCAGGTCATGGGTGATGAGCACCACGGCCATGCCGCGCTTCTTCTGCAGATCGCGTATGAGGTTGAGGATCTGCGCCTGTACTGTCACATCCAGTGCTGTGGTGGGTTCGTCGGCGATCAGCACATCCGGATCGTTGGAGAGCGCCATGGCGATCATGACACGCTGCCGTTGACCGCCTGAAAGCTGGTGCGGATATTGCTTCAGCCGCGCCTCGGGTTCCGGAATCTGCACCTGCCGCAAAAGATCGAGCGCCCTCGCTTCGGCCTGCTTCCTGCTCAGCTTCGAGTGGACGCGGATCGCCTCGACGATCTGACTGCCGATCGTATAGATCGGGTTCAGCG
The DNA here is from genome assembly GCF_001950375.1 of Rhizobium sp. TBD182. NCBI lineage: Bacteria > Pseudomonadati > Pseudomonadota > Alphaproteobacteria > Hyphomicrobiales > Rhizobiaceae > Rhizobium > Rhizobium sp. TBD182. The sequence continues at coordinate 157,630 of NZ_BDLN01000003.1, forward strand.
AACTCATCGGCTCCTGAAAGATCATCGAGATACGGTTGCCGCGCAACGCCCGCCGCTGGCGGCTTGAAAATTTCAGGATGTCGTCGCCGTTGAAGCGCACGGTCGCGGTTTTCGAAACCGAGGCCCGCTTCGTCAAAAGCCCCATGATGGTGCGGGCGGTCACCGATTTTCCCGAACCGGATTCGCCAACGATGGCGATCGTCTCCCCCCGGTAAAGCTGGAAGGAAATGTCCTTCACTGCCTCCACCGTGCCGTGCTCAACCTTGAAAGTCACGGCAATATTGCGTGCATCGATGATGGCCTGGTCGTTTCGATTATCAGCATCGAAGCGGATGGCAGGGGCGTAGGTGTTCTGTGCAGCAACCATGTTACGCACCTCTCAATAGGGATCGACAGCATCGCGAAGGCCATCGCCCAGCGCGTTGAAGGCAAAAACGGTGACCAGCACAAAGCCGACCGGCGCAAGGATCCATGGATAGGAACCAATGACTGAATAGGTGGCCGTATCCTGAAGCATCAGCCCCCAGGAGATCAGCGGCGGCTTGACCGCGAAACCGAGAAAGCCAAGGAAGGATTCGAGCAGCACGACGCTTGGAATATGCAGCGTGACGGCAACGATCACATGGCTCATCACATTCGGCAGGATGTGCTGGAAGATAATGCGCCGGTCGGTGGCGCCGACCGCGATCGCGGCGCGGACATAATCGATACGCGCCAGCGCCAGCGTCTTGCCGCGCACTTCGCGAGACATCTGCGCCCAGCCGAGCGCCGACATGACGCCGACCACGAAGAGGAGGAAAACAGTCGTCGGGGCGGTGACCGGGATAAGCGACGTCAAGGCGAGATAGAGCGGCAACTGAGGAAAGGCCAGAACCACTTCCACGAAACGCTGCACCCATGCATCCAGCGGCCCGCCGAAATATCCTGAGATCAACCCGACGCTGGTGCCGATGACGGTAACGATGGTGACGACACTGAGCGCGATGGCAAGCGAGATGCGCGAGCCATAAATGGCGCGTGACAGCACATCGCGTCCGAACTTGTCGGTTCCGAGAAAATGCACCGGCTGCCCGTCCGTGGTGCCGAAGAAGTGCCGGTTTGCCGGGATGAGGCCGAACAGCCGATATTCCGCGCCTTTCACGAAAAAGCCGAGATAAAGCGGATTGTCGTAATCCGGGCCGACAATAGGCTGGAACGTCACCGGATCGAGCTCGTCCGTTTCAGCGGTGGCATAGACCCGAGGGAACAGGCTGATATTGCCGTCCTTGTCGGAGAACCGCACCACCTGCGGCGGGGAGAAACTGTCATTGGTTTCAAGCGGGTTCATTGGCGCGAAGAAATCGGCGAAGACTGAGATCGTGATCAACAGCACCACCAGCACCAGCCCCACCATGCCGGTGAAAGAGCGTCTGAGGCGCCGCCACACCAGAGCGAGATAGGTCTCGTTACCCTGAACACCCCGCTCGGGCTTCGGTGCGGCAGCCGATTCATTCTTGAGTTCGTCAACGGCCACCATCTCAAGCCCTCCCGAATTCGCGCACACGCGGGTCGAGCATGGCGAGCAGCATGTCGGCGATGATGTTGCCGACGATGAGCGTGGCGGCCAGCACCATCATGAAGGTTGCGGTGACATAGACATCGCCGACCGCCATGGACCCGACGATGGCGGGACCGACGGTCGGCAGCGCAAAGATGATCGCAGTTTCGATTTCGCCGCTCAGCATGTAGGGCAGCACGACGCCCTGATACATAATGAGCGGATGCACGGCGTTCGGCACGGCGTGGCGCATGATGACCGCGCCTTCCGAAAGGCCCTTGGCGCGCGCCGTCTCCACATATTGGGCGTTCAGCGTGTCCAGCAGATTGCCGCGCATTACCCGCATATTATAGGCAAGGCCACCGAAAACGGCGATGGCAACCACCGGCCAGACATGGCTGACGAGATCGACGAACTTCCCCCATGACCATGGCGCACCGCCATATTGCGGCGAAAAGAAGCTGCCGATTTCCGACACGTCGAAATGAAACACCATCAGGTAGACGAGGATCAGCGCCATCAGGAAGCGCGGAATGGTCATGCCGAGGAAGGCGACGGTCGAAAGCAGATTATCGATCCAGGAATATTGTCTAGTGGCAGCCCAGATGCCGAAACCGGTGCCGAGAAGCGATGAAAGAATGTGGCAGACAAGGGCGAGTGCGATGGTGCGCGGCAGGCGTTCGCCGACCACATCGGCAACCGGCTTGTTGTAATAGAAGCTGTAGCCGAAATCGCCGCGTGTGATGATGCCGCCGATCCAGTTGAAATATTGCACGACGATCGGCTTATCGAGACCGTGTTCGATGCGGTAGGCCTGCGCCTGCGCTTCCGCCTGTTCGAAGGACGCACCGCCCTGGTTCATCAATTGCGAGCGGATGTAGTCAGCATAGTCGCCGGGTGGCGCCTGAATGATGGCGAATGTCACCACGCTCAGGATAAGCAGCACCGGAATGGCGGAGCCTATGCGTATTGTCAGGAATCTCAGCATCGAACGGGTATCCTCCGCTTGGCTAGTCCGTGTGTCTCCGGTCGCGCTTCACGCGCGACCGGTACCGGGTTTTCTCCGGGAGGAGTTCTAGTTGATCGGGCCGCCCTCACCCGGCTTGCCGGGAAGCTGCTCGGGGAAAAGCTCGTATTTGCCCTGCTTGTCGGCCGCGACCCAAAGGCGTTCGCGGATGATGGCGTCTTCAGCCCAGTTGAACATGAAGATCGGCGTGCCCTGCGGCACATTCGAGAACCGCTTGTTCACGATGAGCGCGCCGGGATATTCGGTAAGCCCGATCGTGTAGAGGTTCTGCGTGTAGACCTTCTGATATTGCTTCATCAGTTCCGCCCGCTCGGCATTGTCCTGCGAGGAGATGAATTTGCGCACGATATCGGCCATCTCCTTTTCGAACGGCATCAGATCTAGTTCCTTGCCTTCAGGTGCGCGATGGTTCCAGCTGGTGCGCGGGCCAACGGGTGCCAACTGCTCGGTATTCTGCACCACGGACGAAAGCTCGGTGGAGTTGCGGCGCACCAGCCAGTCGAACTGACCGCCATAATGGGCCGCATCGCGCTGGTTGGAATCAAGGCTGTTGATGACGAGGCGAAGGCCAAGTTTCGCCATTTGCCCGACAAGGCCTTCCGCGATGCTCTTGTCGGTCGTGTAGCCGTTATTGACCAGAAGAATGATCTCGACGTTTCGTCCGCCCAGTGTCTCCTTCGGGAAGTTCAAGAAGCCGTCGCCATCGGTGTCCTTCAGGCCGATTGATGCAAGGGCGGCTTTCGCTTCCTTAAGGTTGAAGGGGTAATAGACCGTGGAATTGCGATCGTAAAAACCGGTGCCCGAGGAAATGCCACCCGGATAGATCGCCGTGAACGGGCCCTTGACTAGGGAGTCGCCGATTGCCTTGCGATCGAGGGCCGAGGTCACCGCCTGACGGAACACCTCGTTGCGGTTCAGCTCGCGAATGGCCTGCCCGCGCTCGTCCGGATTGCCCCAGCCATTGGCGGAAAAGTTCATCTGCAGATTATAGCCGATCAGGCGTGGCCCGAAGGCAAGGCGAGCCGGCGCATTCGTGTCAGCTGCGCGTTTCAGCGAAGCGACGAAATTCTCCGGCTGCTCGAGATTGGAGAAATCGCCCGATCCCGCCACAGCCTGCACATCGCGATCGGCCCAGGTGGAGAGCTTGTAATGAAGCTCGTTGAGATAAGGCAGCTGCTGGCCCTTCTCGTCGACCTTCCAGTAGTATGGATTGCGCCTGAGCACGATGATGTCGTCGGGGCGATATTCCACCGGCACCCAACCACCCATTACAGGCATGTTCATATATTCCGGCGGAAAGGCGTTCTTGAACTGGTTATAGGTGTTCTTGGAATATTTCGGGTGCTGTGGTTTCAGAATATGCGCCGGTCCGGGGCAGAAGCTCGGATAAGCCATGGTATAGAGATATTGCTTCGGGAAAGCGGTCTTGAAAGTCCACTCCACCGTATAGTCATCGATCTTTTTGAGCGTGGTGCCTTCGCCGAAGGCTTCAGGCGACGCGCCGCCGCCGAGCGGCGACACGTTGGGATCGAGAACCGCGTCTTCCCAGTAGAACATGACGTCATCGGCGTTGAACGGCACACCGTCAGACCATTTTGCACCCTTGACCAGATGCATCGTCAGCTTGTGGCCATCCTGCGACCATTCCCAGCCTTTGGCGAGATTGGGCAGCGGTTCGGTGTCCTTGGCATTCACCTGAAACAGCGGCGCTGTGCGCGTCAGGCATTCGGAAAGCGCAATATCGATGCCGCCCCAGCCCTGGCTCTGGCCGGCAATGTAGTTCCAGCCCTCGGGCCGTCCGCCGATCACATGGCGCATCGTATCGCCATAAACGCCGATGCCATCCACCATGTTGCCGGTCTTGTAGACCAGCGGCTCCTCAGGCAAGCGTTCCTTCAAGGGCGGCAGCTTGCCTGTCTTCTCGAATTTTTCGGTGATCCAGTCTGGCTCGCTGTAATCAGGCAGGGCCTTGAATTCGAGGATCGAGTCGCGCGCCACATAATTGATCTTGCCTTCCGCCGGAAACTGCGGCGGCTCCGGCGGCGTGGTGGTTTCGAAGGCGTTCGCACTGAGTGCGACCATCGAAACACCAAGACCCAATGCCGAGATGATACCGATCTTGCGTTGAAGTTGCATCGTCATTCCTCCCAAATGGCAGCTCTTCGACCGCCAACCCTCTGTTGTCGCGATAGCCACGGCGGCGAACTCCCTTTTCACCACCGGCCTGTTCCCATGCCTTTTCCTTCAAACGGCCTTTTTCAGCGCCGATTTCTCGGCCCGTAGTTCCTCGATTGAGCGCACATTGCGGCGCGCCGCACCCGCCCAGTCGCGGGTCTTGACGGTGGATTTCGCAAGCCGCTCCTTGGCATCAGGCACGGCATCCGCATATTGCGGCAGCCAGCGCGCCTGTGCGACGACCATCTCGTCCACCATCTGCCAGACCTCCTCCGGAGTGGCGACGGCGCCGACTAGCGGGTCATGCAGCACGGCAAGCTTCAGAAGATCGATATCGCCGCTGACCGCCGCATGTACCGACATGCGCTGCACGTTGATAGACGCCATGCAGGTCGCCGCGCAGGCTTCCGGCAGCGTGATACCCGAGACCATGTTGATGCCGAAACGATCCACGAAACCGGGCGACTCAATGATCGCATCAGAAGGAAGGTTTGTTATGACGCCATTGTTCTTGACGTTGAAGTGGCCGCGATAGACACGCCCGGTTTCAAGCGCTTCCAGAATGTGGCTCGCATGTTCGTTGGAGCGCTTCTCCGGTTCGATGGGCTTGGCGGCTGACGCCAGGAACTGCGGGAATTCCGTTTCGAACCAGTTCCGCGTCTCGGTGGAGTGGCGCAGATAACCGCCGGTCTCGCCGTGAATCCAGTCCGACATATCGATCCAGCGGGCGATTTCATCCGGGCGCTTGCGGTACCACGGCAGATATTCGGACAGATGGCCGTTGCTCTCCGTCGAATAGACACCGAAGCGCTTAAGCACGTCGATGCGCAGCTTTTCCTGCTGTGAGAAAACCGGATGCGCCTCGAAAGCGGCGACCAGCTCTTCTTTGCCGATCTTGCGGCCATTCAGCCTCAGATCGATGAACCATGTCTGGTGGTTGATGCCCGAGCAGATGTAATCAAGTTCGGACGGGGATTTTGCGCCGAGAATTTCAGCGATCTGCTCCGCACCGTGCTGCACACCGTGGCAAAGACCAACAGTATCCACCTTGCCGTATTCGATGGCTGCCCATGTATTCATGGCCATGGGGTTGGCGTAATTCAGGAACTTGGCACCAGGTGCGGCGACCTCGCGGATATCCTTGCAGAAATCCAGAATGACCGGAATGTTACGCTGGCCATAGAGAATGCCGCCGGCGCAGATGGTGTCACCGACGCACTGGTCGATCCCGTATTTCAGCGGAATACGGATGTCGTCCGCATAGGCTTCCAGACCGCCGACCCGCACACAGCTAATGATGTATTTCGCACCCTCAAGCGCGCGACGGCGGTCGGTATGCGCTGTCACTTTCACCGGAAAACCGTTGGCTTCCACGACCTTGTCGAGGATCGCCCTGATCATATCCAGATTGTGCTGGCTGATATCCGTCAGCGCGACCTCGATGTCGCGAAACTCCGGCACGCACAGGAGATCGGTGAACAGTTTTTTCGTGAATCCGACGCTTCCGGCGCCGATTATAGCGATTTTGAAACTCATAACGCCACCTCTGTTGCAAATCGAACGGGTGAAACGGGCCAAACGATCATAATAAGGCGATGCGAGAATATACCTGTAAGAACCCCGGAAAACCGGCACTCCTGAAAAATTCTCCGCAACAATATCGTGCTGGCTGTCTCCTCGGTTCGGGATTATGCGTATAATGACGAGCGGAACCAGAGAAGGATTATGCTTTCATGGGTAATTTTGTGCTGCGCGATTTGATCGATCAGGGGCCGGGGATGCGGACCGTCTCGCTGCCCCGCGGCCGCCAGACCCTGCACACAATGCCCACCAGCAGCGGCTATGAAATCCGCAGCAGTGGCAATTATGACTGGGACGGACGAAAGCGCGGACAGACACCATTCACTGTGCTGCAATATTGCATTGGCGGACAGGGAAACCTTCGTTACGAGAACCGTCATTACGTGGTGAAGCCGGGCGAAACCCTCCTGCTGCTCATCCCGCACAATCATCGCTACTGGCTGGAAGCGGGAAAGCAATGGGAGTTCTTCTGGATCTCCATGAATGGCGAGGAGGCCTTGCGCATTCACCGCAATATTCTTGCCGTCACCGGGCCGATCCTCAAGCTGCAACAGGAAACCGTCGATCATCTCGCCCATTGTTGCTCGCGCCTCGTCAACGGCGCGGAAACACCAGGGGCGGCCTCCGCCGTCGCCTATGAAGCGGCGATGACGCTTTATGACGACGTGTTCGGCTCGCATCCCTCCTTTGGCGGTGAATATCGCACCATGCAGCAGGTGCTGAGCTATATAGACGGGCATCTCGGAGAGCGTCTTTCCGTCAGCGATCTTGCCGCGGTCGCCGGCCTCAGCCGTGCGCATTTTTCCCGCATCTTCACGGCAAGCGAAGGCCTGCCACCGGCCGAATTTGTATTGCAGCGACGGTTGAGACGGGCAGCCAAGCTTCTCACCACAGCCGAAAACATCCCCATCAAGGAGGTATCCGTGCTATGCGGCTTCGAAGACCCGAACTATTTCTCGAAGGTCTTCCGCAGGCTATATGGCATCAATCCAAGCGAATTCCGCACCACCGGCATGTATGCGAGCGTTCAGCAGAGCAGATCGTAAAAAATAACTTCGTTTTGCCACGTTTCAGGCGATTAAGAATTGGCCATACAGCCCCTTTTGGAGACCGAATGAGGTGAACAACAAAATCAGGAAGATCCTCATCTTTCCGCTTCGGGCAATCATCGTGTTTGCCCTGATCCTCGACGGCATTTTTCGCCCGCTCTATCGGCCGATCATCAAGGCGATATCCAGACTGACATTCATCAGGAAACTGGAAAGCCGGATTGGCGGATTACCGCGTCTTGCCATTCTTCTTTTGCTGGCGGTGCCATTTGCCATCGCCGAACCGATGAAAATCATCGGCCTGCTCCTCATCGCGCACGGCACCGTCAAAACGGGAATTGCGCTGACGATCCTCGCTCACCTCGCCACGTTCCTGATTGTCGAGCGCATTTACCACGCCGGTCGGGAGAAGCTCCTCACCTACGCCTGGTTCGCATGGATCATGCGATATGTGCGGTTTGCCCGTTCGTTTTACGATCGCTTCAAGCGCGCGACACTGGGCTGGATCCGGCTGAGCGTTCTGGCGCGTCAAAGATAAAAGCGGCACCTGTCACCGCCGGCCGCGCAACTTCCTCAAAAGATATTCCGCAAAGGCGGTTGCCTGCAAGGAGACGAGAATGATGGCAATGCCAAGAACAACACGGGCTTCGGGCACCTCGTCAAACAGGAAGTATCCCACAGCGGTCACGAACAAAATCGACAGATATCCAACGGGCGCCAGAACACTGGCGTCAGCGATGCGATAGGCCCGCAGGAAGCAATATTGTCCCATTTGCGCAAGCAGGCCGATGGCGAGCAACGCCCCCCAGTCGAGCGGCATGACCGGTTTCCACGTCCAGATCGCCGGAACGGCGGTAATGACGGCAAGACCCACCGTGTAGAACACCATCATGACAGTGGTGTTTTCCTGCCGCAGCGCCCGGGTCTGGATCACCGCAAGCGCGCCGAACACGACGGAGACGAGGACGACGAGCACGCCTGCGTTAATCTCCGCGCCGCCCGGCCCGATGACTACAAGAACGCCAACAAATGCGAGGCAAGCGCCGACCCAGCGATATCGGCTTACCTTTTCACCGAGAAAGACAACCGCCATGGCCATCGTCACCAGCGGGCGTGAGAAGCCGACAGCATTGACGGTGGCGAGCGGCAAGAGGGTGATGGCGACGAAGTTGCTGGTGAGTGCAATGGCGTTGCAGCAGATTCGGAAAAGGTTGCGCCAGGGATATTTGACGCGCGCCATTTCCCCCCGGTGTCGCCAGATAAGCGGCAGGATGAAAATCAGGCCGATCATCGCTCTTATGAAGACAAGCTGGAATGCCGGATAGGTCACACCCTGCGCCTTGACAAGGGCTGTCATTCCACCCGAAACGAGGGCCATATCCATGAGCAGCCAGCCGATGCCCGCGCGAGCATCGTTTTCGCGCGGGTTTTCCTGTTTTTCACTCTGGTCCTGGCCATTCACGCGGGTTGCACAAGGTTTGCCATGAGGCGAAATGCCCCCGGCACCAGCTTGTCCATCTGGTGGTGCAGCACGAGGCTTGTATGCGTATGCCGGCCCATGCCAATGGCCGCCGAGACCAGCGCCCCTTTCAGAGGCTGTTCATCGACATCGTGCATGGCGAGCAGGGGTTCATAAGCATCATCCCAGCGCGCAGCGAAATAGAGCCCGCGCTCCTTGTCCCAGCCCGTCCAGTCGGCAGCACCGATCGTGTTGGGCCCAACAAGCAATGGATGATCGGGCAATAGCACCGTCACCTCCGCATTAGGGTCCGTCACCCGCCAACGCAGGGAAGGCTTACCGATCTCAAGCCGCCTGACGGGCGTCGTCTCAGGGCTCCATCCGTCGGTCGGCCGGTGATAGAGCGTGACAAGATGGCCGCCCTCTTCGACGAAGCGGTGAAGCCTTTCGGTTGCCGCAGCCAGATCCTTGCGAATGCCGAAGGCGAAGATGCCCACAACAATCGTCGTGAAGGACGAGAGATCACCGCCAAGCGCCTGCGCATCGAGTTCGGTGACATCAAGACCCATGCGCGAAAGCCATGACCCGACCCGGTCGGCACCGCCGCCGATATAACCGACGCGCGCGCCCTCGGGCAGCTTGAGATCGAGCGAGAGGATTTTCAGAGCGGAGGGCGCCAGAAACCGCGCCCGGCCGATATGCGGATATGCGATGGGCGTGATCTGGAAGGCAGGTTGCGAACCGACAAGCGCTTCGATCTGGGCAAGGCCGACCGCTGCCTCACCAGTACGCTCGGCAATCCAGTTATTGCCGGTCTTGCGCAGGTTCCAGCCACCCGTACTCCTGAAAGACAGCGGTGCATCGGCACCCTTTATGTTTGCCTGAAAAACATGGGAATCCTGCCCCTGTCCAAGTGGAACCAGAAGCGCATCGGGCGAAATCGTCAGCGACTGCGCCGGCGTCACGAAAATCGGCTCCTCCAGATCGAAAGCGGCCGAAACCTCCCTGCCCCCAATCCTTACGGACAGGCGCACCGAGGCATGACCATTGCCGCCTGAGGCTTTCCAGTCGGGCTGGTAAAGCCCGGAAACGGCCGCGTCCTGATCGGCGGCAAGCGAGAAGACCATTGTCTGGCCACGCGACTGAACTGAAGACGATACGCCAGCCGGAAGGACGGGGGTAACCTCGACGTCAAATTCAGCCGCCTTTCCCGCGAGTTCCACATAGAGAGATGACGTCCCACCCGGAACGATCTCGGCTGGCTCGGCATAGGCCCGCTCGAAAAGATCGAGCGCTGTCAGGATAGCGGCATCGACCTGCGCCCGTTTGCGCGCGATCCGGTGCCCATGCAACTCCCTGAAGTCCGGCGCTGCGGCCTCGTCGACCTCTTGCAAAAGGGTTGCCGCCGTCAGAAGTGAGGCCGTGATCCGCTGCGTGTCGGGAAAGGCATCGATTGCGTCAGTGATTGCCTGTTCGGCCGCAACCAGCGCCTTTGCCAAATCGGCCGTAAGACCCGGAAAAGCCGAGAGATCAGCCAGCGACGACGGCAGGCTGTCGAGGATCGAGCTTTCCTCACCGACTGCGACGTTGGAGAGTTCCAGATGCAGTGGCCATGCTTCCTGCGCCCGCTTCGGCCAATGCCCCATTCCCTGTGAGGCATGATAATAACGCGACCATTCGCCGATGCGGTCATATTGCGCGCCGGTTGCCCGCTCCTTGCCCACCGCCTTGACTGTCAGCGTCGTTTCCGGCGGAGGCACCTCGTCATCATAGGTGTCACCACCACCAGACCATGCAGGAAGATAATATTTGGCCACCTTCCACGGCTTCAGCCCCTCGGAGAAATGCTCGGGATAGGCGGCAGGATCAGCCGCCAGCGCGATTGCGCTTTTCGCCGCGCGCGTCATGGCGCGGTGGTGCCCGTGTTGTCCCGGCACATCGAGAAATGTCGGAATGACGATATCGGGCCGTTCCTTGCGATAGGCGCGCACCAGCCGCTCGACGATGCGCTGCCGCCCCCATCGACCAAAGGTCTGGTCGCCATCCTTGGAGAAGCCGAAGTCGTGGATGATATCCGCCGGGCCATGGCCGAGCCAGCTTATGTCCGCATCGATGATGCGGGCCGCCTCCTCCAGCTCCCGCGACCGGATGACACCAAGCGCGCCCAGCCGCTCCGGCCCAAGCGCATTCTGCCCGCCTTCACCGCGCGTCGAGCAGGCGATGATGATCCGCATGCCCAGCTCCATCCGGAAATAGGCAAGAAGACCGTTCTGCTCGTCGTCCGGATGCGCACCGGTGTGCATGACGGTGACAGTGGATTTCAGTGCGCTCAGTTTACGGTGCAGACGCACGAGCCATGGATCGGCCATCTGCCGTTCGATGCGCTCCCGGGGGTTAAGCATGGGCGGTCTCCTCCAATATTCAGCCGGGCACCTGCGCTACGGCGCCCAGGGACGTCTCAAGTTTTGGTGTGACAATGTCGAACAGCGGCAAGGCGGCAGCACCAAGCGCCGCCGTCAACTGTCCGGACTTGCCGTGGATGACGCGCGGCAACTCTCTTTGCCGCCGGCTTGCAACCGAAGTCGGCAGATGCCCCATCCGCGCAATGATCTCGCTGATGATGTTTTCAGGCAGCGCACCGCCGAGAATGACCGTCTGCGGATCGAGAATGTTCTCGAGCATCGCCACCATGGGCGCCAGATGGACGGCTGCCTCGTCGATCCATTCCATCACGACCGGATTGCCCGCGCTGAACAGGGCTTCAAGATCATCAAGCTCCGTGTCCGCAACACCGGCGCAGACGAGCTTTTCCTTGAGCACATAGACGGAAGCATAGGCCTCCAGGCAACCTCTTTGCCCGCAAGACGGGCAAGGCCTTCCCTTGGGCGAGACCGTCACATGGCCGATTTCCCCGGCGTTGCCGAAAGCGCCGCGATAGGGCGAACCATCCTGGATGATGCCGAGACCGATGCCGACGCCGAAATAGATCATGCAAAAATTCGGGATAGCCAGCCCTGCGCCGAACAGGCGCTCGCCGACAGCAGCGGCCGTCGCATCGTTTTCCACCACGACCTGTTGGCCGCAGGCATCGCTCAGCATCTGGCGGGCATCGACACCCACCCAGCCGGAAAGCGTCGTCGGACCGACAGAGGTCATGCCGTCAATCTCGAAAGGCCCGGGCATGACGACGCCGGTGCCAAGCAGCCTGCACCCGACATTCTTCGCAACCGCTGAATGCTCCGCCGCAAAGGTTTTGAGTATGGCGTCCGGCGTGGTGTCCTTTAGCGGGGTAACGCGCTGCGTGCGCAACACGCCGGCCAGATCAAGACCGACGGTGACCATATGGTCTGCGGCAATCTCCACCCCGATCGTTGCGCCACCATCCGGGTTGACGGCAAATTGTATCGGCGGTTGGCCCCTGCCGGTGCGCCGGCGACCAAGCTCTTTCAGGAGCCCCTCGCCCACCAGCTCATCGACGATATTGGCGACCGCCTGGGGTGTGAGATGCGTGATCTTGGCTAACTGGGCGCGACCGAGCGAGCCGTGCCGCCTGACGATGTCGAGGACGACTCGCCTGTTGTGTTCGCGGCTGCGCTCAGGATTTTTTCCGATTGCTACGGGATAGGTATCCACCGTGTGCACCGTCATCTCTTCAACTTCCCGTCCGTTAGAAAATTCATAGCGTCGAAGTGAGGATAAGCGCAATATAATAATTCAAGTAAATTATGTTATTGACAAATGCTCGCCTTCAGAGAACCGTAGAGAGCGACCGGGGGTCAGAATTGCAAGGGGCGGAACGCGTAAAATCCCGCTGCCGGCAAATCGATGAGCGCGCGCGAAAGCGCGGATAAAGGGAACGATCACTCCGCATCCGGAAGACCGGGCGGAGAAAATGGAGGCTTACATGCGCAGGGCAACTTTGTTCGCCGGCTTGGTCGCCGGTTTCAGCACATTTGCATTCAACGCCGCGCAGGCGGTTGAAATCGAATATTGGCAATATGTCTTCGACACACGCGTCAAAGCGATGGACGAGCTTATCGCCGAGTTTCAGAAGGCCAATCCGGATATCACCGTCAAACAGGTGACCTTCCCTTATGCCGACTACCAGACGCGAGTGATTGCCGCCAACATGTCCGGTAAAGGCCCTGACGTGATGCAGCTCTTCTACGGCTGGCTCGACAAGTTTGCAGCCGGCGGTATCTTGCAGCCGCTGCCGACCGACGCTTTCCCGCATGACAAGATCGAAAGCGAATTTTTCCCCATCGTCGGCGCCATGAAGCGCGGCGACGATTATTACGGCCTGCCGACGGCGGTTCGCTCGCTCGCACTTTTCTACAACAAGAAGCTCTTCACGGAAGCCGGCCTCGACGCCGCCAATCCGCCGAAGACGCTGGACGAATTTGTTGCCGCGGCGGAAAAGATCGCCAAGCACGATGCCGCTGGAAACCTGACCGTTGCAGGCTCCACGCTCGATATGGGCGGTCAGGACCACCAATGGTGGCGCGAAGTTCTTATCCGCCAATATGGCGGCGAGCCCTACACCGACAACGACCAGAAAGTCACCTATGACAGCGAGGCGGGCATCCAGGCGCTGAAGTTCTATACGAGCCTGCAGCTTGAAAAGAAGATCGGTCAGGTGGGCTTCATGGACGAAGGCCAGGCTGCCTTCCGTGCGGGCAAGGCAGGCATGACCATCGACGGCACGTTCAGGCTTGGATCTTTCAGAACCATCAAGGACTTCGAGTGGGGCGTGACCGAGCTTCCCACCAATGACAAGAATATCCGCTCCAACTATGCCAGCTATTTCGCCAATGGCATCAGCGCCAAGACAACCGGTGAAGAACTGGAAGCGTCGAAGAAATTCCTCGCTTACATCTCCTCACCGGAAGCCATGGCGATCTGGCTGAAGACGGTTGGCGAGTTGCCGGCGCGGCGATCTGCGGCGTTGACCGAGGAGAACCTGAAAGACCCGATCTATGCACCGTTCCTGAAGGGTCTCGAATACGCCCATACGACAAGGTTCATGGATGAGGCGGCCCAGCGGCAGAACGCCATCGACATGACGAACCGGATTTTGCTCGAGGGTCAATCCGTCGAGGAGTCCATCAAGCAGGCCGCCAGCGCCGAGCAGGAAATCATCGACGCGGCCAAACCGTAAAACCGCAGGTCCAATCATGACAGCGATCGATCAACAGGGGGCGGCATCCGGCCGTCCCGGCGGCTCCTTCGGGGATCGCTTTTCCATGCGCACGAAGCGGCTTGTGTGGATCTGGAGCTTTCTTGCTATCCCGATCCTGTTTTACAGCATCATCCGTTTTTACCCGACGTTGCAGGCCTTCTGGTTGTCCTTTACCAACTGGGACCTGCTGCGCCCGGCAAAGTTCATCGGCGTTGCCAATTACGTCAAGCTGTTCAAGGATCCGCAATTCTGGAAGGTTTTCAAGAACACCTTCACCTATCTCATTGTCGGCACGCCCATCAGTCTGGTTCTGGCTTTCGTCATCGCCTTTTATCTGGATCGGGTGCGCATCCTGCACGGTTTCATCCGCGCGCTTTATTTCCTGCCCTATCTGACAACGGCAGCGGCAATGGCATGGGTCTGGCGCTGGTTCTATCAGCCGCCGCCGATCGGCATCATCAACGACGTGCTTGGCATGATCGGAATTCCGCAGCAGCCATTCATCCGTTCCACCGATCAGGCGCTTTATTCGGTCATGGTGACGTCCATCTGGGCCGGGCTTGGTTTCCAGATCATCATCTTCATGGCGGGCCTGCGCTCCATTCCGACGACATTTTATGAGGCCGCGCGCATCGACGGACTTGGCGAATGGGCGATCCTTCGAAAGATCACGCTGCCGCTCCTGAAACCAACCACCGTTTTCCTGGTCGTCTTCTCCTCAATCGGGTTCCTGCGCATTTTCGATCAGGTCTACAACATGACCACCAACGATCCGGGCGGACCGCTCGGCTCAACCAAACCGCTGGTGCTGATGATCTACCAGACCGCGTTCAATTCCTATGCGATGGGTTATGCCGCCGCGCAGACCGTTGTCCTGTTCACCATTCTTCTTGTCGTGTCGCTGGTCCAGCTCTGGGTTCTGAGGGAAAAGAAATGAGCGAAGCGTTGCCACTCTCCCACGCCCGCGTCCGCCCCGGCCGCATCCTTGCCTGGACGCTGCTGTTCATCGGCGGCCTGATCATGATTTCGCCGCTGCTCTTCATGTTTTCGACCTCGTTCAAGACCGCGGATCAGGTCTATGATCTCAGGCTCATTCCCGCAGCACCGACGCTTGCGAATTACATGACTGTCTTGGCCGACGGCCGTTTCCTCCGCTGGTTCTTCAACTCGATGTTCGTTGCGGTCATCGTCACCGTCTCCAACTGCTTCTTCGACAGTCTGGTCGGTTATACGCTGGCCAAATTCGAGTTTCGCGGTCGCTACTTCATCTTCCTCGCGATCCTTTCCACGCTGATGATTCCGACCGAAATGCTTGTTATCCCCTGGTATCTGATGTCCAGCCAGCTTGGCTGGCTCGACAGCTACTGGGGCATCATGTTCCCGGGAATGATGACGGCCTTCGGCACCTTCCTGATGAAGCAGTTCTTCGAGACGGTTCCGAACGACTTCCTGGAGGCAGCGCGTGTCGACGGGCTGAACGAATTCCAGATCTGGTGGAAGGTAGCCCTGCCGCTGGTGACGCCTGCCCTTTCGGCGCTTGCAATCTTCACCTTCCTCGGCAACTGGACAGCATTCTTCTGGCCCCTGATCGTGACTACCAGCAAGGAGCTGTACACGCTGCCCGTCGGCCTATCGAGCTTTGCGGTGGAACAGCAGATCCAGTGGGAAATGATCATGACCGGCGCTGCCATTGCGACCATCCCAACCCTTATCGTCTTCATCGTCCTGCAACGCTACATCGTTCGCGGTGTGATGCTGGCAGGCCTGAAAGGATAACACCATGGCCGATATGAACCCGCGCCTGTCGGATACCAGCAAGTTTCCCGACCCAGTTTACAAGGAAACCGTGCTGCGTCCGCTTTTCGATGGCGCCAAGAACCACCATGTCGACGGTTTCCGCCGCATCGACCGCGCCCATCTGGTCATGCTGCGCGAGACCGGCATTCTCGATGCGGACACGGCAGCAAAAATCGCCGGAGCGCTTGATGACATCGACAGGACCATCAATCCGTCGGAGCTGGTCTATACCGGCGAGGTCGAGGATTTCTTCTTCCTGATCGAAAAGGAGCTGAAAGCCCGCATCGGTGTCGATGTGGCAGGCCGCCTGCACACGGCACGCTCGCGCAACGACATCGATCACACGCTTTTCAAAATCGGCCTGAAAGACAAGATCGACACGCTCACTGCCAAGGCGCGGCTTCTGCTGGCCGCCCTGATCGACGCCGCCGAGCGCAATGAGAAGACGTTGATCGTCGCCTATACGCACGGACAACCGGCCCAGCCCACCACCTTCGGCCACTATCTTTCCGCCGCCATCGAAGTGCTGATCCGGGATATTGACCGCTTCACTGAGGCCCGGCGCATCGTCGATCTCTCACCCATGGGCGCTGCGGCCATCACCACGTCTGGCTTTCCCATCGACCGGGCACGTGTCGCCGAACTTCTCGGCTTTGCGGCACCCTTGCGCAATTCCTATTCCTGCATCGCCGCCGTCGACTATACAACAGCGACCTATGGCGCCATCGAATTGATGTTCCTGCATCTCGGCAGGCTCATTCAGGACTTCCAGTTCTGGACGAGCTTCGAAGTCGGGCAGATCTACGTACCGAATTCGCTGGTGCAGATTTCGTCGATCATGCCGCAGAAACGAAACCCGGTCCCGATCGAACATCTGCGCCACCTCGCTAGCCAGACATTCGGGCGGGCACGGACCATGCTCGACGTGATGCACAACACGCCCTTCACCGACATGAACGACAGCGAGGGCGAAACCCAGGGCATGGGTTACGAAGCCTTCGCCTCTGCCGGCCGGGTGCTCGATCTCCTTGCCAGCCTCGTCGGCAAGATCAGTATCGATCCGGAAAGGGTCGACCAGAATATTCGCCGTTCCTGCATCACCATCACGGAACTGGCAGATTCTCTTGTCCGCATCGAAGACCTGTCATTCCGCCAGGCCCATGAAATTGCCGCAACCGTCGCCAAAAGCGTTGTCGCGCTGAAGGGCGACCTGCCGAACGACGGTTACCAGCCGTTCCGCAGGGCGTTCGAGGAACTGGCAGGACGCGAGACCAGTGTCGATGAGGAAAAGTTTAGGCAGATCGTCTCGCCTGAGCACTTTGTCGCCGTGCGCAGCCGCTTCGGCGGCCCTGCCCCGGAGCCGATGCGCGAGGCGATTGCGGCCTATCGCGACAAACTTGCTGCGTTTGAAGCAGAAGCACAGCGATCCACCGACTACGAAGCGGCAAAAGCTGCTGAGCTTGCAGAGAAATTTACCGCCCTGACGGGAGCGCGATAATGGCGACAATCGAACTCAATCAACTCGTAAAGCGCTACGGCAAGGTGGAGGCAGTCAAAGGCATCGACCTTGCCATTGAAGACGGCGAATTCGTCGTATTCGTCGGCCCTTCCGGCTGCGGCAAATCCACGACACTCAGAATGATCGCGGGTCTGGAAGAGATTTCGGGCGGAACGCTGAAAATTGCCGGAAACGTCGTCAACGAGAAAGAACCGAAACAGCGCAACATCGCCATGGTCTTCCAGAACTATGCGATCTACCCGCATATGACGGTTCGCCAGAACATCGGCTTCGGGCTCTATACCTCAAAGCTCGACAAGGCGGAAAAGAACCGGCGTATCGAAGAGGCCGGTCGGGTGCTCGGACTTGAGGCATTGCTCGACCGTCGGCCCGCGGCTTTGTCAGGCGGACAGAGGCAGCGCGTCGCCATCGGCCGCGCCATGGTGCGCGATCCCTCAGCCTTCCTTTTCGATGAGCCGCTGTCCAATCTCGACGCCCAGTTGAGATCGCAGATGCGCATTGAAATCAAGCGCTTGCACCAACGTCTTAAGACAACCACCGTCTACGTCACTCACGATCAGGTGGAAGCCATGACGATGGCCGACCGGATTGTCGTGATGAAGGACGGCCATATCCTCCAGGTCGGCACGCCCTCGGAACTTTACGAGACGCCGGTGGACGTCTTCACTGCGCGTTTCATCGGCAGCCCATCGATGAACCTGCTGCGGGGCAAAAGAACGACGAACAGCGTTACACAGTCTGCCGATGGCGATCTGCTGATTGGCATTCGCCCCCATGATCTGCTGGTTGGAGAAGGCGAGGCAACTCAAGGGTCTTTCTCGCTGGAGGGAACAGTGACAGCCGTGGAGCCGCTCGGCCCGGAAACGCTGGTTCATCTGGACACGCCCACGACCTCGGTCATCGCGACAGCAAGGGGCAAGGCCATTCCCCAGGTGGGTAGCCGCTTGCAATGCGAGACGCAGGCAGGCGCGCTCTATCTTTTCGATGCCAAGACGGAAGAGCTTCTGGGCCGCGCATGATGAGGACAGACACGGAAAAGTCAGCGGTCATCAGTATCGGCCGAATCTATTGCGACCTCATTTTCACCGGGCTTGACGAATTGCCGGTGCTCGGACGGGAGCTGTTTGCCAGCGACATGGAAATCGCCGCCGGTGGCGGGGCTTTCATTGCGGCTGCGCATTTCGCCCATATCGGTCGCACGGCCACGCTGCTGGCAAGGCTCGGCACCGACACCTTCTCACGCGCCATCGGCGAGAAAATGCAGCAAAGCGGTGTAGACCTGCAATTTCTGGAACACTCGGCAGATGCGGGCCCGCAGGTCACCGTCGCGACGGTGGTTGGCCATGACAGGGCGTTTTTGACACGGCGCGCCGGTATCGCCCGGCCATCGACCCTTGATGCCGCATTTTCGTGGAACGGGGCCTGCCATCTGCACATCGCAGAATTCGCCACACTGCACGAAATCCCCGATCTCGTCGCCCGCGCCAGGGACAGCGGACTGTCCGTCTCGCTCGATCCCAGCTGGGATGCCTCGCTGATTTACGACAAGGGCCTGCTCAAGGCGTGTGATGGCGTCGACGTATTCTTGCCCAACCTCGAAGAAGCCGAGGCGATCACAGGCCATTCTGACCCTGAGTCGGCGGCCAGAGCCTTGTCGGGGTCGTTTCCTGTCGTCGCCCTGAAAGGCGGCGCGGAGGGCGCCTGGGTGTCCTCGCAAACAGGCCTACACCATGAGGCGGCGAAGAAGGTACCCGTCGTCGACACGACGGGCGCGGGTGATGCCTTCAATGCCGGTTTCATCGATGCCTGGCTTCGGCGGGCGGACGAGAAGCTATGCCTTGAGGCAGGCGTTGCGGCGGGTAGCCTTGCCGTGCAGGCCACTGGCGGCGCGCCGAGAACGACGGCCGCCGCATAATCCCTGCCAGCGTTATTCCCCGCGTGGAAAACGCTGGTTTTCCTCCAGCACGTTCAAATCCATGTGGTTGCGCATGTAGCGTTCCGAGGCTTTCTGCAACGGCTGATAATCCCACGGGAAATAGGCGCCGTTTCGCAGCGCCTTGTAGACCACCCAGCGCCGCGCCTGACTTTCCCGCACCGATGCGTCGAAAACGGGCAGCTGCCAGCGTCGGCCGATTTCAGCCGAAAGCGATGACAGCACATCAGCGAATTCAGGATTGCCGGCAAGGTTTATCCGCTCTTCAGGATCCGTCTCGAGGTCGTAGAGCAACGGCGGATCCGCTTCGCAGACTGAGAGCTTGTAACGGCCATCCCTGATAGCGACCAGTGGCGTGATCGAACCTTCGGCGGCATATTCCATCGGCACCGGCCCGCGCTCGCCTGTTCCCGCAGCCAAAGCCGCAAGGTCTTCGCCATCCGTCCAGCGTTTCAGTGAGGTAATATCGAGGCCTGCCAGACCGCACAGCGTCGGTGTGACATCCAGCGTCGAAACCGGCGCGTCGATAAGCGCCGGTTTCCAGCCGGGTGCTGCGATCATCAAGGGCACGCGGGCCGAACCCTCGAAAAAGCACATCTTGAACCACAGGCCGCGCTCGCCCAGCATATCGCCATGGTCGGAGAGGAACAGGATGATCGTGTCCTCCTCCATCCGGGTCGCCTTCAATACGTCGAGAATTTCGCCGACCTTCTCATCGATATAGGAGATATTGGCGAAATAACCGCGCCGCGCCCGGCGTATCTCGTCGGGTGAAATATCGAAGGCCTGATGATCACAGGCTTCCAGCAACCGTTTTGAATGCGGATCCTGCTGCTCGAAGGGAAGCGCCCGTATCTGCGGATCGAGTGCCGGGCAATCCTCATAGAGATCCCAGAATTTCCGCCGTGCCACATACGGGTCATGCGGATGGGTGAAGCTGACGGTCAGGCACCACGGGCGGTCGTCGAGCCGGCGCGACAGATCGTAGAGCTTGCGGGTTGCGTGATAGGCAACCTCATCGTCATATTCCATCTGATTGGTGATTTCGGCAACGCCCGCGCCGGTGACCGAACCGAGATTGTGATACCACCAGTCGATCCGCTCGCCCGGCTTGGTATAATCAGGCGTCCAGCCGAAATCCGCCGGATAAATATCCGTCGTCAGACGCTCTTCGAAGCCGTGCAGCTGGTCCGGTCCGACAAAATGCATCTTTCCGGAAAGGCCGGTGTAATAACCAGCTGCCCGCAGATGATGCGCATAGGTCGGAATATCCGACGCGAATTCGGCGGCATTATCGTAAACCCGCGTCCGGCTGGGCAATTGACCGGACATGAACGAAGCCCGGGCCGGCGCGCAAAGCGGACTTGCCGTATAGGTATTGGCGAAACGGACAGACCGCTCCGCCAACGCTTTCAGATGTGGCGCGTGGAGAAAATCGGCCGGGCCATCGGGAAAAAACGTCCCGTTGAACTGGTCGGCCATCAGTATCAGGATATTGGGACGCGGCATTTCACCCTACAGTCTCAGAGGCCAAGCTTGCCTTTGACGGCATCCGCACCCGGCTTGCCATCCAGCGTGGTAACGCCCTGCAGCCAGCCATCCAGCGATGTCGGATTGGCCTTCAGCCACGTCGCTGCCGCCGCCTTGGAATCCTCGCCACCAAGAATGGAACCCATCAGGGCATTTTCCATGCCGATATCGAATTTGAGGTTCTTGAAAAGCGTCGCCGCATTCGGGCATTGCCGCGGCCAGCCGGTACGGGCAAGCGTATAGACCTCGGCACCGCCGAAATTCGGGCCGAAATAGGCGTCACCGCCGGAGAGATAGGCGATATCGATCTTCTCGTTCATCGGGTGCGGCGCCCATGCTAGGAAGACGACCGCCTTTTTGTCTTTTCCGGCCCGTTCCACCTGCGCCAGCATCGCCTGCTCGCCGGATTCGACAAGCTGCCAGCCCTTCAGGCCGAAATCATTGGCATCGATAATCTTCTGAATGTTCTGGTTGGCGGGTGCGCCCGGCTCGATGCCGTAAATCTTGCTTTCAAATTCGTCAGCGTGTTTGGCAAGATCCGAAAAATCCTTCACGCCCTTTTCGGCCATATAGGAAGGCACTGCCAGGGTGAACTTGGCGCCTTCAAGGTTTTTCGTCATCACGTCGGCCGCCTTGGCGGCGTTGAGGTCGTCAACGAAGGATTTCTGGGCGGGCATCCAGTTGCCGAGAAAGACGTCGATCTCGCCGTTTTTCATGGCCTGATAGCCGATCGGCACCGACAGCGTCTTGACGTCGGCCTCATACCCCAAAGCATCGAGCAGAACCGAGGCGACGCCATTGGTGGCGGTGATGTCGGTCCAGCCGGGATCGCTGAGGCGAATGGTCTTGCAGGCCGCATCATCAGCGGCATAAAGCGGGGTGGAGAAGGCCGCCACGGACAAAAACAGACCGGCGGCGATGCGGTGCATGCGAGAAACGGTTTTCATTGCGGCTCCCCTTTTATTAGTCCAGTTTATTGAACACCACATTGTTTTTGCCTGTGAAGCGGGTATTTTTCGATGACTGATATAAGGAATTTCTATGACAGAGCGGCCGCTCGATCTTGGATGGATGCGCATTTTTACCGAGGTCGCCCGGCGCGGCAGCCTGACGGCAGCGGCGGCGTCCCTGCGGCTGACCCAGCCAGCTGTCAGCTATCAGATCCGCCGGCTGGAAGACGATATGGGCGTTGCACTGGTGCGGCGTAAACATCGCGGCATCGAGTTGACGGCCGAGGGGCTAAAGCTGTTCGAGATTGTCTCACGCAATGTCGATGCCATCGACCTTCTGGCCCAGCAACTTCGCAGAACGGAGGAGCGGCAGACAATCCGCCTGCACACGGACTATGCCTTCTCCTCTCTCTGGCTCATCCCACGCATGCATGGTTTTCGCGCGCTCAATCCTGACATCAACATCCAGATCGTCGCCACGCAGGATCCGCTCGGACAGGGCAAACACGACAGCGACGTGATGATCATCTTCGGCACGCGGCAGGATGCCGGCGACGGCGCGGTGCTGCTGCTTTCGGAGAAGGTCACGCCCGTCTGTTCGCCGGCGCTTTTGGCGGAGCAGTCGGCACCCGAAACAGTGGCTGATTTTTCGCGGCTGAAACTCATCCACCTCGAAAACACCTCACAGGCGCACTGGTTCGACTGGGCGTCCTATTTCAAGCATTTCGGCGTGCTGAGAGGCGCGGAAAACGAAAGCGGAGACATCAGTTTCAACAATTACACCATGGTGGTTCAGGCAACGATCGGCGAACAGGGTTTTGCCCTCGGCTGGGCGGGACTGGTCGATCCGCTGGTCGAGGCAGGCGTCCTGGTGACCGCAGGCCCGAGTCTGGATGCGCCGGGTCGCGGCTACTGGTTGCTGAGGCCGAAAAGCAGCGACAGTGCGGTCAGAAAACTCACCGGCTGGCTGATCGACGAGAAGCGTTGACGTGACCAGCCAGCCGGTGATGCTTCCGGCTTAAATCGGGTAATGCAACGGTCCGTCCTGCAGCGTGACCCATCGCAGTTCGGTGAATTCCGCAATGCCCGCCGTGCCGCCGAAACGGCCGTAACCGGAGGCCTTCACCCCACCGAATGGCATCTGCGCCTCGTCGTGAACGGTGGGTCCGTTGATGTGGCAAATGCCGCTTTCGATGCGTCCGGCTACCGCGAGTGCTTTTGCCTGATCCCTGCCGAAAACAGCAGCGGAAAGACCAAACTCGGTTTCGTTGGCGATACTGACTGCCTCATCGACGCTGCCGGCGCGAATGATGGAAACGACCGGGCCGAAGCTTTCTTCGGAATAGAGCCGCATCGCAGAGGTCACGCCATCGACGGCAAGCGCATCCAGCATGGTACCATTGCCGCCTCCGCCGGCCACAAGGCGTGCGCCTTTGGCAACGGCGTCATCCACCAGCGCCCGGATGCGGGACGCGGCCTCGGCGCTGACCAAGGAGCCAAGCGGCATTTTTCCCTCGCGAGGGTCTCCAGCCTTCAGGCTCGCCGCTTTTTTGGCAAAGGCCTCGACAAAGGTGTCGGCCACGCTGTCGAGTACGATGATGCGTTCCGTCGACATGCAGATCTGGCCCTGGTTCATGTAAGCGCCAAAGGCGGCCGCAGCCACTGCCGCATCGATATCGGCATCATCAAGCACGATGAAGGGTGCCTTGCCGCCAAGCTCCAGAAGCGCTGGCTTCAGGTAACGGCCCGCCGTTTCCGCAATGACACGACCGACGCGGGTCGAACCGGTGAAATTCACCCTTCTGACAGCCGGATGGGCGATCAGTGTTTCAACGATTTTCGCCGCATCTTCCGGCGCATTGGAGACGGCATTCAGCACCCCTTTCGGCAGACCTGCCGAAGCGACGGCCTCGATGATCAGCGCATGGGTGCGCGGGCAAAGCTCCGAGGTCTTCATCACCACGGTGTTGCCACAGGCAAGTGGCGTGGCGATGGAGCGTACGCCGAGAATGACCGGTGCATTCCATGGCGCGATGGACAGAACCACGCCTGCCGGCTGGCGAAGTGCCATCGCCGTGGTTCCCGGGCGGTTGGAGGGAATTATTTCACCCTTTATCTGGGTCGTCAGGCTGGCCGCCTCGACCAGCATGTCGCTGGCCAGCATCACGTTGAAACCGGCCCAGGCATCCGTCGCGCCAATCTCCTCTTTCATCGCCAGCGTAATCTGCGGCCCGGCATCGCGGAGCGCCTGCGCCGCGGCAAGAAGCAGGCGACGGCGTTCGCCGGGCGGCGTTGCCGACCAGACGGGAAAGGCTGCGGCTGCGGCATCGGCGGCACGTGTGGCATCCTCAGGCGTTGCCGCCGCCGCACTGGTTGCCAGGTCCCCGGTAATCGGATTGTTGCGCTCGAAACGCTTGCCGTTTGCGGCCGGGCAATGGTCGCCACCGATGAAAAGATTGACAGTCTGCATGGTCTTCCTCCTGAATTCAGAAAATGGTGGCGGCGGCACCGCCGAAAAACGCCCGTTGCAAGGTGGGACGGGAGGAAAGGGCTGCTGCCTTCCCCGCCCCTGCGATCCTTCCGGCTTCCAGCAGATAATCGCGATCGACAAGGGCAAAGCTTCCGCGAACACCCTGTTGCGCCAGCGCAAGGCAGGACAGCGTTCTGCGCTTCATACCATTCATGATTTTCCTCCAACGGCGCAGTAGCGGGATTGCCGTTCTCCTCAAGGCTTCCCTGCGCTGATGGAAGTTTAGCAACGACAGGCGCATATAAAATGCACTAATGTAATACATTATTGTACTTTTGGAGGGTGAATGCCGCATCACGGCCAGATAGCTGCTAACAGGATCGAAACGACGGCGCGCATGCTGACTTCGTCCCTGCGCGTGTCGGAGTTCAAGCTGGAACAGGGCGCAGCCCATCTTGTCCTCGTCTCAGCCGGTGAAGCGGAGATCATCCAGGGCGAAAAGACAGTTGTGGTTACCGCGCCGGGGCTGGCCTGGCTGCCTGCCTCCGGCCCCGCTGGCCGCCTGCGGCTGAATGCCGGAAGCCGCGGATCACTGCTGAAAACGACCGAAATCGGCCTTGCGCATGCCATGCCAACCGGAACGAGCGCAATCATGGTGCGCAGCACATTGCAGCGCGTTCTGATCCGGACGCTGGCTGAAAAAGACAGCCTAGAACTGGCGGGTTATCTCGACACCATCGCGGATGAGAATTTCCGGTCATCGACAGGATCGGATACGATCATCGCCAGCCTGTTATCCGTCACCCTTATCCGCATCTGCCAGCATGCCATGGCCGACGTCGCGGGCGCGGCTTCCACCGCAGGCAGCCTTACGGAGCGGTTTGTGCTACTTGTCAGTCAGCACAAACGCGACCAATGGGGCGTGGAAGACTATGCGGGTCAACTCGGCGTCAACCGTGAACGTCTTGGATTTGTGGTGCGCAAGGCAACGGGGCTTTCACCACAGGCCTATATTCACCGCGAACTGCTTTCCGAAGCGCGCGACCTTCTTCTCAACTCTTCACTGCAAGTCGCTGAAATTGCGTTTCGATTGGGATTTCAGGATCCTGGGTATTTCAACCGCTTCTTCACCCGCAATGAAGGCACGTCTCCCGGCCGTTTCCGGCGAACGGCGGTGCGCATACAGAACGTAGCACCGCCGTCCTATGCCGCATGGCCTTGAGTTCTGCCCGGCAGGTGCAAATCAGGAGCGGCAGAAGAGACAACGGAGCGAAGTGCCGGCCTGTTTGCCCGGCACTCCAACGGGGCGTTAGCGGGCGCTGTCGATAATCTGGCCGCCGTCGGGGGTCAAGCTCGAGCCTGTAATGAACCTCGAATCGCTGCTTGCGAGGAAAAGAGCGACCGGAGCGACATCCTCTTCAGGGGAACCGTAACGACCAAGGGCATTCGTGGGAGCAGGAGCGTCGACGCCCGCACCCCAGGTGTCGGCAACGGGAAGCAGGTTGTTCACGGTGATATTGTCAGGACCCCATTCGCGCGCAGCAGATCTCGTCAGGGCGCGGACGGCCTCCTTGGCAAGGTTGTAAGGTCCATACGGCGACATGCCGAGAATACCGGCCAGCGACGCGAAATTAATGATCCGGCCCTCGCCACTGGCCTTCAAGTACGGATAACAAGCCTGCATCGTGAGAAGATAGGCGATCGGCCCCATATCGAGGTTTCGTTGAAGTTGCTCGACGGTGAGCTCAATGATCGGGGAGTGGACGACAGTCGGGTCGAACGCGACGTTCACGAGAATGTCGATGCCGCCAAATGCCTCCGCTGCCTCAGCCACAGCCCGGGTGATCTGTTGGCCATCGCCAAGATCACAGACGATGCCGAGCGCGGTGCCACCACTGGATTGTATCTGACTGACGACCGCGTTCACATTTGCAGGCGTCAAGGACAATACCACGACCTTGGCGCCCTCCCTTGCAAAGAGTTCTGCCGTCGCACGGCCAATCCCTCTGCCTGCGCCCGCCACGATGGCTACTTTTCCGGTCAGTTTTCCCATTTTGATTTCCTTTCGTGATGAATGCGTCAGAGCTGCCGTGCAAGGGCATAGGGGGATGGGACTTCGCGTGCAGCGTTCTGCATGGCGAAGGAAACGACGAGCAGCCCGAGGCCGATGGCGGCAGGCAGTGCGCCGGCAGGTTTGCGGACGCCGATATGTGCAAGGCCGGACAGCAGCAGGTGAAACAGTACCCCCGCATACGCCAGATCGCTGATGGCGACGTTGAACCGCGCAAGGATGGCGATGACGGCGGCGATCTTCACCGCCGTCAGAAGAGGCACGAGGTAGGCAGGGTAACCGAAGCCGGTTATCGTCTCCGTGACCCAGTCGGATTTGACGACGTAGGTGACTGCCGACGCCAGATAGAGCAGGACGAGAAGGGTTGTTGCGACCCAGTAGATGTAGAATGAAGACATGGGATATCCATTGCCGCCGAATGTCTTCGGCAGCTTGATTTGTTCAATATTTTCGCTGTTCCGGAACAGCTTGCGGCTCATGATCCGGCGTTCACATGGAAAATGTGCTATTGAATGAATATGCGCAAGTAGGATGAATTTGGTGTGGTAAGTATGAAAAACCAGACTAATGGCGGTGAAACCATTAACATGCACGAGGAAATGCGTCGCGCTTTCGCGCTGCTTTCCGGCAAGTGGAAGCTCGAAATCATGTGGCTTCTCAACCAACGGATCTATCGTTTCAACGAGCTACGCAAAGCCATTCCCGGCATCACACAGCACATGTTGACCTCTCAATTGCGTGAGCTCGAGGCTGATGGACTGGTCTCTCGCACCGTCTTTGCAGAGGTTCCGCCACGCGTGGAATATGAAATTACGGCAAAGGCGAAAGGACTTGGCCCGACCATGGAGGCATTGATGGCATGGTGGAACGAGTACGGCGCGAGCGTTCCGGTTAAAACCACCACCCGTGGACGCAGACGGTCACCGCAAAAATAGATGGATTATTGCGGCCGTTGAGCCGCCGTCCTGTGCCGCCCGATCGGCAGCATCATTGGTTTGCCCGACGTCGGGTCTTCGATGACACGGCTTTCTATGCCGAAGACGTGCCGCACGTTTTCTTCCGTCAGCACCTCCTCCGGCGTGCCGCAGATATGCAGCTTCCCACCGGTCATGGCGACCAGATGATCAGCGTAGCGCGCCGCGAGATTGAGATCGTGCAGCACCATGACGATGGTGGTCTGACGGGCATGGTTGAGGTCCGTCAGAAGATCCAGCACTTCCACCTGATGGCTGATGTCGAGGAAGGTGGTGGGTTCGTCGAGCAGCAATATCTCGGTCTCCTGGGCGAGCGCCATGGCGATCCATACGCGTTGCCGTTGCCCGCCGGAGAGTTCATCCACCGGCCGCTCGGCAAGTTCGACCGTATCGGTGGCGACGAGGGCTGCGGCCACGGCCTCATCATCCTGGCGCGACCACCGCGCGAAAAGGCCGTGATGCGGGTGCCGGCCGCGGCTGACCAGATCGGCAACGACGATGCCCTCGGGCGCAATGGGTGACTGCGGCAAAAGACCCATCCGTCTTGCAAGTTCGCGCGAAGGAAGACGGTGGATCGACTTTCCGTCGAGCAGGACCTGCCCGGCGCGGGGAGAGATAAGCCGCGACATGCTGCGAAGAAGCGTGGACTTGCCGCAGGCATTGGCGCCGACGATGACGGTCATCTGGCCGCGCGGAACGACAAGATCCAGCCCTTCGATGATGAGGCTATCACCGTATCCGGCCGAAAGACGGTTCACGGAAAGGGAGTGGCTGGTCATAACGAGCCTCCGCTGCGGTTTACCCGCACGATAAGGTAGATCAGATAGGGCGCGCCGAGCGCGCCGGTGACGACGCCGACCGGGTAACGGCCCGGCAGCAGGAACTGGCCGCAATAATCGCCCACCAGCACCAAGGCTGCCCCAACGAGCGCAGCCGGAATGAGCAGCGACCCATTGCTGCCAACGATGCGCGCGGCAATCGGCCCGGACAGAAAGGCGACGAAAGCAATCGGGCCTGAAACTGCCGTGGCAAAGGCGATCATGCCGACGGCGGCGATGATGACGACGATGCGCGTTCTCCCCACCTGGACCCCAAGCGCCGCGGCCGTATCATCGCCAAGCCTCAATGCCTCGAGATCGCGCGCGCGACTGAGTAGCAGGCCGCCAAAGAGGATGAGCGCAACGAAGAGCGGCAGCGTCTGGGCAAGTTTTGCGCCGTTGACGCTGCCCGTCAGCCAGCGCATCGCCTCCTGCAGCGTCCAGGCCGGTGCAACGGACAGGATATAGGCGATGAAACTTTCGAGCATGGCCGAAACGCCGATGCCGACAAGGATCAGCCGCGTTCCGGCAACCCCGTTGCGGAAGGACAGCAGATAGACCAGCAATGCGACGCCAAGCCCGGCGACGACGGCGAAAACCGAAACGAGCGGTCCACTCAGATGCAGGACGACGATGGCAAACACCGCTGCCACGCTTGCGCCGGAACTGATGCCGATAATGTCAGGGCTGGCAAGCGGGTTGCGCAGCATGATCTGGAAGGCGACACCACCCAGCCCGAAGCTCAGTCCCGCGAGAACGGAGAGCAGCGCGCGTGGAAGGCGCAACTGTCCGACCGTGAAAGTGACGCCGGCAATGTCCTCTCCGAGCAGCACCCGCAGGACGGCGGCGGGCGGCGTGAAGGATTGTCCCAGCATCAGCGTCAATGCCAAAACCGCGATCAAAAGAGCTGAAAGGGCTGCTATGACAAGGCGACGCCGGCGCTGGCGGTCGTGACGATTGGAAACCAATGTTTCCATGACGGACGTGTGCATGTTCACAGTTCGCGTACCCGCTGACGTCTGACGATCCAGATGAAGAAAGGTGCGCCGACAAGGGCGGTGACAATACCTACATCGAGTTCGGACGGCCGCGCCACGATGCGCCCGACAATGTCGGCCGCAAGCAGCAGACAGGCGCCGCCGAGCGCGGAAAACGGCAGAAGCCAGCGATTGTCGACGCCAACGAGCAGGCGGCAGAGATGCGGAACGACCAGCCCAACGAAACCGATTGGCCCGCAGATGGCAGTCGCCGCGCCGCAGAGGAGGATAGCTCCAAAGGATGCAATGGCTCTCGCGACCACGACATTCTCGCCAAGACCGGCGGCCAACTCATCACCAAGCGCCAGAGAATTCAGCTTGCGTGCCGAAAGAAGGCTGATGGCAAAACCGGCGGCGAGAAACGGCAGCACGGTCTCAATCCGGTCAAAGGTCGCACCACCGACACCGCCGATCTGCCAGGAACGGATGCCACCGGCAATATCGCTGCGCGGCAGCACGACGGCAATGACGAGCGAGGAGAAGGCGACAGAGGTGGCGGCACCGGCCAGAGCGAGTTTCAGCGGCGTGGCCCCACCCCGTCCGAGCGAGCCGACGACATAAACGAAAACCGCAGCTGCACCTGCCCCGACAATCGCCGTGATGATAAAGGCCTGCGCCGAGGCAATGCCGAACCAGACGATGGCGATAACGACGGCAAGTGATGCGCCCATATTGACGCCAAGAATACCGGGATCGGCAAGCGGATTGCGCGTAACGCCCTGCATGATGGCGCCAGCGAGCCCGAGCGCTGCCCCGGACAGCAGGGCAAGCAGCGTTCGCGGCAGGCGAACCGCAACAGCCGCTTCCGCCACCGTCTCCACGCGACCGGCAAGCGCTGCCGTGATGTCAGCGAACGTGACGTCACGGGTGCCAATCGCGACGGAAAGCGCACATAGCAGCGCCAGAAGCGCCAGCACGGCGCTGAGCCATGCGGTCCGGATGCGGTTGGAGCGGCCACCTGGCAGCACGGCCGGACCTTTGGCAGGCCCTTCAATTGTCATTTCACTTTACCGGAGGACTTATCCGCTGCTTTCGCCAGAAGATCGGCGTAATCCTTTAAAACCCAGGAAATCGACAGCGGTGTGGGATTGGATGCGGTGCCGAGCGGATCACGCCCCAGCATGACGATTGCGTCATGGGCAACGGCGGGCATGCGGGCAAGCAGCGGATCGGCCCGCATCGCCTTGAGCAATGGCTGGCTACCATAGGTCACGACGATATCGACATCGTCAAAGGCATCGACTCGCTCTGCGCTGACGCCGGCGGCGAATTGCCCCGGTTTCGTCGCCTCCGCGACGCTCTTCGGCGAGGTCAGCCCAAGATCGGTGAAAAATTTCACCCGGCTGTCATTGGCGGTATAAAAATTGACGACACTGAGATTGGTGGCGTCGAGATGGGTGACGAACATCGCCGACTTGCCCTTCAGCTGCGGATGACCGGCAACCACCTGCGCGATCTCACCCTCGATGCGTTTGATCAGCGCCTCACCTTCCGCCGCCATGCCAAGCCCGGCACTGTTCAGCCGGATCATCTCGCGCCAGTCGGTTGCCCACGGTGACACGGGATAGGCAACGACCGGTGCGATCTGGCTTAGCGTATCGTAGTCGGACTGGCTGAGGCCGGAATAGGCGGCGAGGATGACATCCGGCTGCGTTGCCGCCACGGCCTCGAAATCGATACCATCACCCTCATCAAACAGAACAGGCTTTGCAGCACCCAATTCAGAAAGCTGCTTCGCCACCCACGGCAGCAATCCATCACCGTCATCATCGCCGAAATTGGCAGCGGCAAAACCGACGGGCACGATGCCGAGCGCCAGCGGCACCTCGTGGTTTGCCCAGGCGACGGTCGCGACACGCTGAGGCTTCCTCGCAATCGTGGTCGTGCCGAAGGCGTGTTTGATGACGACGGGATAGCGCGTCGCCTCTTCCGCCGAAGCAATGGCTGGCGCGATCATCGACAGGAAAAACACGAATGCCGGCGCGAGGCAGCGAAACAGGAAAAGCATGGGCGAAGCTCTCAACGGTTCAAAAGTGGACTTGAACTCTCAGCTTCACATGCCCCCGTCAACCCCGGTGAGGAAATGCCGCCACAACAGTGGTGAAATTTCCGGGGTTTTGTACAAAACCGCAAAAAGTTACAATACCGGACAAACTTTCTCAAGTTATTGGGCGCTTCGAGAGCGGGCCGTGGAAGCGGCGATTGGGGCATCAACTTCTGGAATTTAGCAATGAACACTGAAATGAATGGCGTCAACGGCAGGACCGCGCGACTGCGCTATGGGCAGGCAGCCCTTCTTGCCTGCACGGCGCTTGTGACGGTACTGCCCGCTCGTTCGCTGGCGCAGGAGGCCGCCAAAACGGGCGGAAGCACGGTTCTCGAGCGCATCACCATCGACAGCGGTGACAATGACCAGAAGTCGATCGTCGCCACCCGCACCACAAGCGGAAGCAAGATGGCAACCGACATTCTCGATACGCCGGCCGCCGTTTCGGTCATCACCGCCAAGGAAATGCAGCAGCGTGGCGTGCAGACCGTGGAAGAAGCCTTGCAATACACGGCAGGTGTGACCACGGATTTCTACGGCTCGGACGACCGTTTCGACTATTTCAAGATTCGCGGTTTCGACGCCTACACCTATCGCGACGGGCTGACGCTCGGCCGTCCCTTCGGCGCGCTGCGCGAAGAGACCTATGCCTATGAGCGCGTGGAAGTCCTGAAGGGCGGCAATTCCACGACCTTTGGCGTATCCGATCCCGGCGGTTCGGTGAACTACTCGACCAAGGTTCCCAAACGCAGCCGCTTTGGTGAGGCCTATGTGACAGGCGGTTCCTATAGCCGCGCTGAAACCGGCTTCGATTTCGGTGACAACATCACCAGCGACGACACCCTGTCATACCGCCTGACCGGCAAGCTCAGAAATGCCGACGCGGAATATGACTATTCCCGCGATGATGAAAAATTCTTCATGGGCGGCCTGACATGGCGGCCCACCGATGCCACCAGCCTCACCGTCGTTTACGATCATCTCAACAAGGACGGCGTTCCCGGCGGCGGCGGCCATCCGGTCGGCTCGCATTTCGACAGAAGCCGTTTCTTCGGTGAACCGGACTATAATTACCGCGGCACCAACCGCAATTCGCTGAGCGTGATGTTCGACCATGATTTCGGCTCTGGCCTGACGCTGAGTTCGAACGCGCGCTACAGCAAGGCAAATACCGATTTCGGTTATGCGTATATCTCGTCCACACCGACCAATGGCTCGACCATCGCCAACCGTTCCTATTTCGGCAACGAGACCGAAACCGAGAATTTCCTGATCGACACCCGGCTGCAATATGACGCGACGTTCGAAAGCGTCGAAAGCCGCAGCCTTGTCGGCGTTTTTTATAACGACTACTCGTCCGGCAGCAAAAGCTACTTCGGTTCTGCGCCAGGCATCAACTGGCTGAACCCGGTCTATACCGGTGCGCCCGCTTCGGTGCCGCTCTACGCCAGCTCGCTGACGGATCAAAAGACAAGGGCAATCTACCTCCAGCAGGACCTGACCTTCTTCGACAGGCTGACCGTCAGCGCCGGTCTGCGCAATGACTGGATCGACACCGACCAGACCAACAGGCTGAACGGCACGACGGCAAGCGGCGATATCAGCGAACTGATAAAGCGCATCGGCCTGTCTTACAAGGTCACGAACGAGATCGCGCCCTACATCAGCTACGCAGAATCCGTGGTGCCGGCCTCGGGCCTGACCGTGGAGCCCGAACGCGGCGAGCAGATCGAGCTTGGCGTGAAGTATCGCCCGGATGCCTTCCCTGCCCTGTTCACGGCATCGATCTACGACCTCAAGAAGAACAATATTACCGTCACCAGCCCGATCACCAGCCTGCCCACCACCATCGGCGAGGTGCGCGTGCGTGGTCTCGACCTCGAGGCCAAGGCGGAGGTTACCGACGAGCTGAGCCTGACGGCGGCCTATTCCTATCTCAACGCGGAAATCACCGAAAACGGCATCGCTGGCAATGTCGGCAACCGCCCGCAATTCGTGCCTGAACATCAGGCCTCGCTTTGGGTAAACTACACGCTGGCTGGCAACGACAAACGCGGTGACATGACCTTCGGGCTCGGCGGACGCTTCACTGGCGCGTATTATTTTGATGATACGAACAAGGTTTCGACCGGCAGCAGCGTGACCATGGACGCAGCGTTCAGCTACAAAATCCAGGAAACCACCTCGCTGGAGGTGAATGTCTCCAACCTCTTCAACGAGAAGCACGTCTCTTATGGCGGTTTCGGCGCAGACTTTTACAACCCCGGCCGAGCGTTCTCGGCTACGCTGCGCAAGACGTGGTGAGGGTAAGTATATCCCTACTTTTCAACATACTACGTAACCATCCTAACGTTCAACGTCATCCCCTGGGGTGACGTGGAACGAAGCTCGAGGCATGCGCCGAACCCGCTCCGCATAGACGGCAAGGCGACCATTCAAAGCAGCCTGTGCATGCGCCGCCAGGCGGCTGGCGTATTGCCCACGGACTGGCGGAAGGCTTTGGTCAAATGGGCCTGATCGGAAAAGCCGAGCTGGGCGGCGATATCGGCCACCGTCAGATCGCCTTCGAGCAACAGTTTCTGAGCAAGGCTTATCCGCCGCTCCAATTGCCATTGCAGCGGCGTCTGGCCCGTTGTCTGGCGGAACACGGTTGCGAACCAGCTTTCCGAAAGCCCGACGATGTCGGCCATTTCTGCAACCGTCATGCGGTCGTCGCCGCGGCTTTCGACACGGAAAAGCAGCTTGTTCATCTGCGCCTGCGTCAGCCTGCCATTTACCTGTTCCGGCGAAGATCCGGGAATATCGAGAAGACCGGCAACGATGCTGCCAACAAGGCTTTCCGCATAGACCGCATGTTTCGAAGGCTCGGCGAGTTCATCGACAAGCAGTCCAGCCAGTGTTTCGACAGAGCCGATATCCTGTATCTCGACCGGGCGGCGCAAGGCTGTCATCGCCGCCGAACTGCCGACCGATGGCGACAGGAAACGCAGCAGACGGTCCTTGTGGATATGCAGATTGAGATGCGAAAACCGGTGCGTAGCATTGCTGCTCGTCCACATCGGAACACCGGCCGGCACATAGACCGCCCGCGTCATGGGGCGGGAATGCTGCGTGAACTCGCCGTCGCGGTTGGAAATGCTGATGCGCGACGAGACATCGTTGAAAAATATCATGATACGTGGATCGGCGGCCAGGTAATAACCCTTCGCGCCCATCTGGCTCTCTGCCTCCCAGAAAGCGCTGACGAGCCCGTCCAGCTGGCGCCATTTAACCGGCGCAGTGACGCTGATCCCTTCCGTGTGCCAGGTCATGGAGTGCCAGAAACTCAATGCGGGTACCGTTCAGTTGTCGAGCCGAGGTTGTAAGACATGCGCGTCACGATAACAGCGCCGCACGCTCCACCATATGAGGCCGCAATAACATGACTTATCAATTCATGTTAATAGCAAAGATGGTTGTAATGCAAAACATTGCTGTGCTGGCAGACGATCCCGCTCCAATGTGAGCCTTGGAACCTCTGCCCCGACCAGCCGTTTGATCTCCAGACAAATGAAATCACGAAGGGAGATCACTATGAACGACAAAAAGGAACCCGGCGATTTCGCCGACAAGAAGCGCGAAGAGCAAGGCCGCGGCGTCATCGTCGCTGGGCCGGATGCGCATGAGAATGAAAAGGGCGGCAAGGCGCCGGGGGATAGTGGCGAAAAGCCATCACCCGAAAAACCGGTTCCATCCTCAGACCGCAGATAGAAAATTGCCCCTCCCTGATCGCTCAGGGAGGGGCTTTTTGGATTAGTCAGCCTTCTCAGACAAGATCGAAACGGTCGGCGTTCATGACCTTCGTCCAGGCGGCGACGAAATCACGCACGAACTTTTCCTTGTTGTCGTCCTGCGCGTAAACTTCCGCATAGGCACGCAGGATGGAGTTGGAGCCGATAACGAGGTCCACGCGGGTCGCCGTATATCGGGTTGCTCCGGACTTGCGATCGCGAATCTCATAGAGATTGCCGCCGGTCGGAACCCAGGAATAGGCCATATCCGTCAGCGTTGCGAAGAAATCGGTGGTCAGAGCACCTGGGGTCTGCGTGAACACACCATGCGCTGCGCCGCCGTAATTGGCGCCAATGACGCGCAAGCCACCGATGAGAACTGTCAGTTCCGGCGCCGTGAGGCCCAGAAGCTGAGCGCGGTCCAGCAGCAGTTCTTCAGGGCTGACGACATAGTCCTTCTTCACCCAGTTGCGGAAACCATCCGCCAGCGGCTCGAGCGGGGCAAAGCTGTCTGCATCAGTCTGCTCGGCTGAGGCATCGCCACGACCGGGTGCAAAAGGCACGGCGACATCGAAGCCGGCTGATTTCGCCGCCTGCTCAACACCGTAGTTGCCGGCGAGAACAATGACATCAGCGATGCTGGCGCCAGTCTCACGGGCAATCGGCTCCAGCACCGAAAGCACATGGGCCAAACGGGCGGGCTCGTTGCCTTCCCAGTCCTTCTGCGGGGCAAGGCGGATGCGCGCACCATTGGCGCCGCCGCGCTTGTCCGAACCACGGAAGGTACGGGCGCTGTCCCATGCGGTCGAGACCAGATCGGCGACCGCCAGACCGGAAGCGGCGATCTTTGCCTTTACGGCAGCGACATCGTAGCTCGTGGAACCTGCCGGGATGGGATCCTGCCAGATCAGGTCTTCTGCAGGAACATCCGGGCCAAAGTAGCGGGACTTCGGGCCCATGTCGCGGTGGGTCAGCTTGAACCATGCGCGGGCAAAGACCTCGGAGAAGTGGTCCTGGTCATCCTTGAACTTCAGCGAAATCTCGCGGTAGATCGGATCGACCTT
Source organism: Rhizobium sp. TBD182 (assembly GCF_001950375.1). NCBI lineage: Bacteria > Pseudomonadati > Pseudomonadota > Alphaproteobacteria > Hyphomicrobiales > Rhizobiaceae > Rhizobium > Rhizobium sp. TBD182. The sequence goes on from NZ_BDLN01000003.1 coordinate 193,617, forward strand.
CAGGGCCATGTCGGCATCGGTCATCATCGGGATGGTGCGGATCGATGGATCCTCGACGTCAACAGGCTTGTCCTCTTCGGCAATGGTGATCGGCGCCCACTGGGACGCGCCAGCCGGGCTGTGCGTCAATGTCCACTCATGCTTGAAGAGCATGTCGAAGAAGCCGTTGTCCCACTTGGTCGGTTCGCTTGTCCAGGCACCTTCAATACCGGACACCACGGTGTCACGGCCGATGCCGCGACCCTTGGTGTTGATCCAGCCGAGACCCTGATATTCGGGGCCTGCTGCTTCCGGATCGGGGCTGAGGTTGGCGGCGCTGCCATTGCCGTGCGACTTGCCGATAGTGTGGCCGCCTGCGGTGAGCGCGACGGTTTCTTCGTCATCCATGCCCATGCGGGCAAAGGTTTCGCGCATCTGCGCGGCTGTCGCCAGCGGATCGGACTTGCCGTTGACGCCTTCCGGATTGACGTAGATGAGACCCATCTGCACGGCGGCAAGCGGATTTTCCAGCGTCTCGGGCTTGGTCACGTCACCGTAACGACCATCGCTCGGTGCCAGCCATTCCTTTTCGTCACCCCAATAGGTGTCCTTTTCGGGAGCCCAGATATCCTCGCGGCCGAAGGCGAAACCGAACGTCTTCAGACCCGCGACATCATAAGCGATCGTTCCGGCAAGCGCGATGAGATCGGCCCAGGAAATCTTGTTGCCGTATTTCTTCTTGATCGGCCACAGCAGGCGGCGGCCCTTGTCGGTGTTCACATTATCAGGCCAGGAATTGAGCGGTGCAAAGCGCTGGTTGCCGGTGTTGGCGCCGCCGCGTCCGTCCGTCACGCGATAGGAACCGGCTGCATGCCAGGTCACGCGGGCCATCATGCCCACATAGCTGCCCCAGTCGGCCGGCCACCAGTCCTGGCTTTCCGTCATCAGGGCGCGCAGATCGGCCTTCAGGGCTTCCACGTCGAGCGTCTTTAGCGCTTCGCGGTAATTGAAGGAGGTGCCGAGCGGATTGGTCTTGGTGTCGTGCTGATGCAGGATATCGAGGTTCAGCGCGTTCGGCCACCATTCGGTAACCGATTTACCGGAGGCCGTATTGCCTCCATGCATGACGGGACACTTGCCAGCCGGTTTTGAAGTTGCGTCCATTTCGCCCTCCGATGGGTTTAGTAATTAAACGACATAGTCAATTCGACATGCGCAGCATGTTGGAACCACAGCCCACAGCAGGTCATCCTTACGGAAACCGCGCAGTGACGCTGGTGATACCGAACAGCTACATCCTCTTTCTGTCATGACGATGACTAACAGCCGGGTTCCGTAATTTCCAATTGTATATTCTAAAGGCTGCGATATGCTCAGCTTATGATTGGGCTATCGATGAAACACCTGCGTTATTTCGACGCCTTGGCGAAGATCGGCCATTTCGGGCGGGCAGCGGAGGCGTGCTCCATTTCCCAGCCAGCACTTTCGCTACAGATCAGGGAACTGGAAGAGCTGATCGGCGCGCCGCTCGTCGAACGGGGCAGCCGCCAGATCAGGCTGACCGCTCTCGGTGATGAATTCGCCGAACGCACCCGCCTGATCCTGCGTTCAGTGGATGAATTGCAGGATTTGGCGAGGGCAAGGCACGGCCCGCTCAGCGGCCGCCTGCGCATCGGCGTCATTCCAACGGTCGCGCCCTATCTTTTACCGCAGGTCATCAAGACGCTCACCCGGCATTATCCGGGACTGGAAACGCGTCCGCGCGAAGCGGTGACACAGAAACTAATCGAGGACCTCCTGGAAGCCCGGCTGGACATGGCAATCGTGGCGCTTCCGGTGTCCGAAGCGTCGCTGGAAGAGGTTCCGCTGTTTTCCGAGGAATTCATTCTGGTCCGGCCGATGGAGGATGCGGGGATGCCGGTGCCAAGCGCCGGCAAGCTCGGTGAAATGCGCCTGCTGCTGCTCGAGGAAGGCCATTGTTTCCGCAATCAGGCACTGTCTTTCTGCAGTACAACGAACGCGCCGCCGCGCGTGCTGATGGAGGGCAGTTCGCTCTCGACGCTGGTCCAGATGGTCGGCGCCGGTATCGGCGTCACGCTCATTCCGCAGATGGCTGTCGATATGGAAACGCGGCAATCCACCGTCTCGGTATTTCGGCTGGCAGAGCCAAGACCATCCCGCACCATCGGCATGGTGTGGCGCAAGAGCAATCCGCTCTCGGCGCAGTTTACCCACATTGCCGAGATCGTCCGCGAATGCGGCCTGCAAAAACTCGGCCGTGTTGCCGATGCAGCGGCATGACGGTGTCGAGGGCCAACTCGGATCTGCGGCCTCAACTCTTCGCAGCACTCCCAGCTTTACCCTCGCAAAGCCGGCCGGCCATGGCAAAGAAGGCAAGCTTCATCTTGCTGCGTTTGTCCGCGCCCTCGAGGGTTGAAACCGGCACCTGAAAACCGAACACGTCGTCCGGCTCGGCGGAACGTTCCCGCCAGAATGCGTCTATGTCGGAAAGCAACATTTTCTGCCGCCGCGCGCGACGATAATTGATCGGATGTCTGGCGTGGGAGACTGCGAAATAGGAACCCGCTTCCGTCTCTATTAGACCTTGCAGCAGCATCAAAACGGCATCCTTCGGGCGAAGACCCGCAAGGTCGCGCGTTACTGCCACCATCTCCTGCTTCGCGGCGCGTGGCCCCTGCATGCCGCCAACAGCAATCGTCCTGTACCCGCCCCCATCCTGCGTCACGAAGATAAACTTCGTCGTCCACAAGGTGACGTCGTCACGGGTTCTGATCAACCGAACCGCGAGAGCGCCTTCGTGGCGGCCGCCACATAAATCCGCAAGAGCAAGCGTGCAGCGATATTCGTCAGCACGGCCGCCTATGGTGCCGATTTCGATCGTTTTTCCACTCCAGAGCGCAGCCATAACGTCTATGGAAAGACAACCGCTGGCGATGACGAAATTCTTCATGAGAAAATCCAGCCGTCTTCCATAGGAGATTTTGCCGACGAGGAATTTCGACAGGGGTTTCTGAAGAAGCTCGTCATGCGGCGGTGGCAGTTTTTGCGTCGCCGAGAATCGGGACAGAAACCTCCACCACCGCAGGGTTACAAGCGGATGAGCCAAAAAACGCATCCAGAAAAGGAAGCTCCGTTTCCAGTGGGCGCGCATAACGAAGGACGCAACGCTCCAGGCCAGGGGAAAACGGAGGAGTTCCAGCCCATCGCCAGTCATGGTTTGCGCAGCGATGACCGGCTCGGGTTTCGCCGAGTTTTTTTCCGCAGCGAATGCGGCGATTTCAGTATGCGACATCGTAAAATTCCGGGGAGTATGACTGTTTGGACTGGGGCGTGGAGTGATTTGGCCGGGACTGTGCGCGCCCAGGATGAACCGAATATGAAATCGGATTGGTGCTCTGCTGCGATCATTGGCGCTACGGCATTGCGCGAGGTTCCGGGCCGGCGACGCGCTTTCTACGCGCCGTCTTCTCGCTGGCAATCCGGAAGAAAACAATCCGGTGGGTGTGTCACTGCGTGTACTCCGGTTGGTACGGTTGATCCCGTGCCCACACATTATGGCTGCGAACGTTGCGGCAGCATTACAATCGCCGCGACCGGTCTACAGCGCGCAAAGCGCAATCAGAATCGAACCCGGAACGTGCTTCCGGAGGAGTTGCTTTCCAGCATGATACGGCCGTTATGATTGGCGACGATCTTCTTGACGAGGCTGAGGCCAAGTCCGGCACCCGTGCTTTTCGGGGTGACCCGATAGAAAGGTTCGAATATCCGCTCCTGCTGGTCCTCGGGTATACCCTGCCCCTCGTCGGAAATCGCGATTTCGCCGTTTGCCAGAACCGAGACATGGATCAGCCCCTTGTTTCCACCATGGTCGATGGCGTTGCGCACGATATTGCTGATGGCGCGCGGCAGGGCGAAGGGGTTGCCTTGCATGTCGTATTTTTCGATCTGCGTTTCGAAGGAGATGTCGTAACCTGCCGAAAGCGCAAGCGGCGCGAGCTCTGCCACCACCGTGCGGGCGATATCGACAAGGTCCACCGCCTCGCGCCGGTCGTTCACCTGATCGTTTCGCTCAAAGGCCAGAAGCTGTTCGGCGGTTTCACCGAGCCGCCCGACATCCTCCATCAGGCGCTGCTGGTCCGGTCCGGGCAGGCCCTCTATCCGGGTCTGCATGATTGCAATCGGCGTCCTCAATTCGTGCGCGGCATCGATCAGAAAACGTTGCCGCGCCTGGAACTGCTCTTCGAGCCGCTCGAGAACGCTGTTGAAGGAAACGATCAACGGAACGACTTCGCGCGGCACATCTTCGACGGGAAGCTTCGAACCCGGTCGTCGCGGGTCGATCTCCGGTGCTTTTTTGACGACGGAACTCAGGCCAGCAAGCGCCCGGCGCACGATGTGTGGCACGGAGAAAAACACCGCAGGCAAAAGAACGGCCAGGAGGGGGACGTAAATCGGATAGGTGCCGGCAAGAAGCGTCAGAAACGACGCTCGTGCATTAGAGGTTCCGCCGAACATGATCCTGACGGGTCCCGACGTCGTCTCGATACTTTCAGCCGAAGCGACCTCGGATATGCCGCTGCCGCCGCGAATATCGGCGTCCGTCATCAGATGAACGTAGCGCGCCAGTTCGGCATAAACAGGCGGTACGGTTCCGAAGGTCGCCGCGTGACCGTCAGGTGTCGAGACCACGAACCACAACGTTTCATTCTTCGCCTTCAAGGCGCGTAATGCCGGCCCCTCGGTAACGACCAGACCCTTTTGCGGATCAAGCGAAAGCGACTCGTCAAGTGTCGCCGACAAATCGTTCCAGAGCCCGATATTGGGCGAGAGCTTCATCACCCCGTAAACGCAGAGCCCGACGATGACGACAGCGATCATGGAGGAGACGACAATGCTGAGCTGCCAGCTCAATTGCCACCACAAGGACGGATTGGACTTGCCCTGCGCCTTCATGTGTCTTCCCTGAGCAGATAACCGATGCCGCGAATATTATGCACGCTGACCCCGGCAGAAGCGTCGAGCAGGCGTTTGCGCAGTCGCGATATATGCGCATCGAGCGCATTAGACTGGATTTCCTCCTCGTAATTGTAGACGGCGGCCTCAAGCGTCGAGCGCAGCACGGATTTGCCTTTTCGTTTCGCCAGCGTGATGAGGACCATCAGCTCGCGCCTTGGCAGATCAAAGGGAAGCGAGTTGATCGTGACGCTGAGATGAAGCGGATCGATCACGATGCGGCCTGCAGCGATTTGCGACGGGGCGATGCTTGCCGGCCTTCTCAAAACCGCGCGCAGCCGCGCCAGCAGTTCGCCGACGAGAAACGGCTTGCCGAGATAGTCGTCGGCGCCGCCATTCAGCCCCTCGATCCGCTCCTCCGGTTCGTTCATCGCCGTCAATAAAATGATCGGCGTATCGATACCGGCGCGGCGCAGCTTTGGAATGAAGGTAAGTCCCTCCCCGTCCGGCAGACGACGGTCGAGCAGAATGGCATCATAGGCATGCTGGCGCGCCAGCTCCATCGCATCGCCGAGCCGCATCGTATGGTCGATGACGATCCCCTGCTTGCCGAGCGTCGTCGATAGCGCATCCGCCATTTCCTTTTCGTCCTCAATCAACAGAAGTCTCATTTGCCACCGTCCCTTCGCCCGCTCCTTGTCTGCCAGAAAGGTTGCGGCAGTATTGCGGCGCAGAAGATGCGAGCGGGTAATGCTGCTGCAATTATCAACACTTATCCAGAAGCCATCAGCCTGGAAGACAGGCGACATGACCGCTCGATCGGCGGTCACAGGATGAGTTTTGCCTGGAAGGATTATGTTATGTGGGTGAAAAGAACGATCAAGGCGGGGATCGCGCTTGCGGGCTGCGCTCTCGTCGTCACGGCTCTTGATCCGGCGCGCGGAAGCGTCGATGCGAACGAGCGCGTGAAGGGGATCGTGGCGTCAACCTCGATGAGCCCGGCCGGTATCCCGTTCGAACTGACGGCTGCGGAAATCGCAAGGATCGGCACACGAGCGATGGCGGAGCGGCTCAGCGTCAGTGGCGAACTTCAGCCGGTCAGCCGTGTCGTGATCCGCGCCCGCGAGGCTGGAAAAATTCTGGATATGAACGTCCGAGACGGACAGGCGGTGCGGGCGGGCGACCTGCTGGTACGGTTCGAAACCGAGGAACTGCAATCGACTCTCCTGCTGCGGCAGAGCGACCGGGATGCGGCCGAGGCCGAACTGACACTGGCGATGCAGGCCCTCACCCGAACCGAACAGCTAGCGTCAAAAAACATTGCATCGGCTGAACAGCTCGACAAGGCGAAGAGCGATGTCGTTGTGAAAACGGCAAGGCTTCAGAGCCTTTCGGCGCAGGTGGATATCGCCCGCCTTGCCCTTCGCAATGCCGAAATCCGCGCGCCTTTTGATGGCACCATTACTCGCCGGCAGGCAGAAACCGGCTCCCGCGTCAGTGCCGATGGTGAACTCATGACGCTGGTCGATACAAGCATGCTTGAGGCGAAGGTTCTCGTTGCCACGCGCGACATCCCACGTGTCGCCGTTGGCCAGACCGCCGAACTCGATATTGACGGCATCGGCGGCCAGCCTCTCAGAAGCACCGTTGAGCGCATCAGCCCAGTTGCCGAAGACGGGACGCGCGTTGTCGCCGTCTATCTGCGGCTTGCCAACCGCGACGGCCGGCTGTGGGGAGGAATGTTCGCCAGCGGGTCCATCCTCGTGCGCGAAAAAAACGATGCGCTTGTCGTTCCTGCAATCGCGCTTCGCAAAGACGAAACCGGCTATCACGTCCTTAAAGTCCTGAACGGCCACCTTCGCCGCCAGACGGTGGCTGTGGGATCGCGCTGGAACGATGGCAGCCTGATCGAGATAGGCGCCGGTCTAGAGGACGGTGAGACGATCCTGACCGCACCGCTTCCCGAATTGCAGCCCGACATGGCTGTTACGGTCGACAAGGCAGGCTGAGATGTTTCTTACCCGCATATCCGTCTCCCACCCCGTTTTCGCCAGCATGATGATGGTGGCGCTTCTGGTCATGGGTCTTTTCTCGTTGCAGCGGCTGGGGCTCGACCTCTACCCCAATGTCGACGTTCCGGTCGTTGTGGTGTCCACCGCTTATCCGGGCGCCACGCCGGAAACGGTGGAGACAGAATTGACGCGCCCGGTCGAGGATGCGCTGAACGCCATCGGCGGTCTGGACGAGATCACGTCAACCTCCTACGAGGGACGCTCTGTCGTCGTCGCAAAATTCAAGCTCGACGTTAAGAGCGCAACCGCTGCACAGGACGTGCGCGACAAGATCGCCGCCATCGACGCGAATTTTCCGCAAGAGGCTAAAAAGCCGGTCATATCCCGGTTCGATCCCGCCGCCGAGCCTATCCTGTCGGTGGCGATAAGCTCGACGTCGCTCGACATACCCGCACTCACCACCCTTGCCGACCAGAAGGTGGTGCGGCAACTGACGACTGTTCCCGGCGTCGGGCAGGCAACACTGGTCGGCGCCCGCAAGCGGCAGATCGACATTGTGATTGACGACACCCGCATGCGCGCGCTTGGGATCGGCATCAACGAGGTGGTGAGCGCGCTACGCACCGGCAATAGCAACAGCCCGGCTGGAAGTCTTGTCGATACCGTTTCCGAACGCACGATCCAGGTGCAGGGCCGCATCGCAGAACCGCAGGCGCTGCTGGACATGGTCGTCGCCCGGCGCGGTGGCGCAGCCATTTATCTTCGCGACATCGCCGCACTCTCCGAAGGGGCTGCCGACCCCGAAAACCGTGCCCTCTATAATGGCCAGACTGCGCTGGCGATCGACATCGTCAAGGTTCAGGATGCCAACACGGTTCAGGTTGTCGCGGATGTGAGAAAGCGCCTGGACGCCCTCAATGCCGACCTTGTTCCGCAAAACGTGCAGTTGCGAGTCATTACGGACACATCCATTCCCATCCGGGAATCCGTCACCCAGGTGCAGACGACGTTGATAGAAGGGGCGGCACTTGCCGTAGCCATCGTCTTCCTGTTCCTCAATTCCTGGCGTAGCACCGTCATCACCGGACTGACGCTGCCGATTGCGATCATCGGCACGCTGGCGGTCATTGACGTTATGGGCTTTACGCTCAATACACTGAGCCTCCTGGCGCTGACGCTTTCTATCGGCATTCTGGTGGATGACGCCATCGTCGTGCGCGAAAACATCACCCGTCACCTTCACATGGGGAAATCCCATATCCGCGCAGCACTCGACGGCACGAACGAAATCGGACTTGCGGTTATCGCGACAACGGCGACAATCGTGGCGGTTTTCCTGCCCGTCGCTTTCATGGACGGAATCGTCGGTCGGTTCTTCTATGAATTCGGCATCACCGTTTCAGCTGCCGTTCTGATCTCGCTTTTCGTCGCCTTCACGCTCGATCCGATGCTGTCGAGCGTCTGGTACGATCCGGATGCGCAACCCAACGCCCGGCGAGGGCCGGTGGGCCGGCTGATCGCCCGTTTCGATCACGGCTTCGAATGGCTCGCCGATCAATATCGGCACGTGATCGGCTGGACATTGCACCACCGGCTCGTCACCCTGCTCGTCACATCAGGCATTTTTGTCGGCAGTCTGCTCATGGTGCCGTTGGTCGGTGCGGAATTCGTCCCGAATACGGATGAAGGCCGCTTCCAGATCAACGTCACGGCACCGGTCGGCTCCTCGCTGGATTACACCACGGCGAAGGTGCGGCAGGTCGAGAAGGCACTCCAGGAATTTCCGGAGGTCGAGATGCTCTATTCCACCGTCAATACCGGCGGCACCGTCGGTAAACATCGCGCCGCCGTTCTGGTGGGACTAGTGCCGCTGGAGATGCGCACCCGAACTCCGGTCACGCTGGCCGATCCGATCCGCAAACGCCTGTCGGCCATATCGGGCATAGAGGTCGCGATCCTGCAAAACGGCCTCGGCGGTGGCGAAAGCCCCGTCCAGCTCAGCATTCTTGGCGACGACCGGGCGATCCTCGAAAAGATCGCCGACGGTCTGATGGAAGATATGAAAAAAATCCCCGGCCTCGTGGATGTGACCTCGAGCACCCGCGACGTGACCTCCATCCTTTCCGTACGCCTGAAACGCGAGGCGGCAAGCGATCTCGGCATTTCCCGATCCGATCTTGCCGCAGCGCTCTCGCCGCTCATCGCCGGTGAGGACGTGTCGAAATGGACGGATGTGGGCGGCAACAGCTACGACATCGTCGTGCGCCTGCCCGGCGAGCGGCGTGCCGACACGACGAGGATCAGCGAGTTGATGATCGCCACCAGCCGCACGGCATCCAACGGCTCGCCCCTGATGGTACGTCTGGATCAGGTCGCCGATATCACCACCGTGGAAGCACCCGCCGAAATCCGCCGCATCGACAATCGCCGCGAGGTTCTGGTTTCGGCCAACATATCCGGACGAGCGCTTGGCGAAGTGACAGACGTGTTGAAAACCCTTACCGCCGCCCGCGACCTGCCGGACGGCTACCGTATCCGCTTCGGCGGCGACGCCGAAACCATGGACGAGACGGTCGGCCACATGGTCACCGCGCTCGCAATGGCGGTCATCTTCATCTACATCGTGCTCGCCTCGCAATTCGGCAGCTTCCTGCAACCGCTCGCGATCATGGCGTCGCTGCCGCTGTCTCTCATCGGCGTCCTCGTCGGGCTCTTGGTTGCCGGCAGCACGATCAACATGTTCTCGCTGATCGGCTTCATCATGCTGATGGGCCTCGTTACAAAGAATGGCATCCTGCTTGTCGATTTCGCCAACCGCGAAAGGAAGCGAGGACTTTCGCTCAACGAAGCGCTGGCAAGCGCCGGCATCATCCGCTTCCGCCCGATCATCATGACGACGCTTGCAATGATCTTCGGCATGATCCCGCTCGGGCTGGCTGTTGGCGGTGGCGGGGCGCAGCGCGCGCCAATGGCGCACGCAGTAATCGGCGGCCTCATCAGCTCTACCCTGCTCACCCTGATCGTCGTGCCGACAATCCTGTCTTACATCGACAGCATCACCCGGCGTTTCGCCCGCCTGCTACCGAAGGCACCGGACGAGATGGGGGAGACGGAACTTCCAGATCACCCGGCTTAGCGTTGCTTTGGCAGGTTTTTAACGAAGAGGTTTCAGTACGAGCAAGGTTTGGCGTTGGTCGAGAGTCTAGGATTCTTTTTTCCCTTTCGCTTGTCTGAGGCGTAGAGACCGCAGGAAGGCACAAGCGACCGTCGTCATCAACGCGTGCAGGTGAATGTAGAAGGTCGCTTTGGATATCCGTGCTTCCCGCGGACATCGGCCGCAAGGCCGCTCACCTGCTCTCTCGATATCTCGATAATGTGCTTATCCGTGAACATGAACGCTTCATGCTGTCCGTCTCGGCAGGGCAAAGCACCATTAATCGCAAACAGCGTTTCACCGGCGTATACCAATCAACTACAACGGCAAACCAAGCGCAAGCAAGCGCTGCTGTGCTTCTCGTACACTGGTCATGGTGGTCTCCTTATTGTAGGTCTCAGGTTCTTCCTGTAGGGGAAGTCGTATGTTAGCCGCGAGCGAGGGTTGCGAAGAAGAAATGAGACCTGACAAGATCGTCTTGGCCGATATCCTGCCTCGCGACAAAAATGGCTTTGATCTCGTGCGCCTTTTCGCCGCCGTCGCCGTAATCTTTGGGCACTCGTTCTATATCTTCCAGACAGGCGGCTATTCGGAGCCGGTTACGCAACTGATACACAAGAATTACACCGGTACGCTCGCGGTCGGCGTGTTCTTCTTCCTGAGCGGCATCCTGGTGACGCAAAGCTTTGCGCTCAACGACTCGCCGGCACGTTTCGTTCTTATGCGCGCATTCCGCATATATCCCGGCGCAATCGTCTGTTTGGCCGTCATATCTTTTGTGATCGGGCCGGTCGTAACCGCGATGCCGGTGATGGACTATTTCACAAGTCGACAGGTCTATTGCTACTTCGCAGACCACGTCAGCTTGCTGAGCATATTCCCGATCCAGTGCTGGGATTTGCCGGGTGTCTTTACGGAAAACCGCATCCCCTCGGCACCTAACGGATCGTTGTGGACACTCACGCCGGAAATCATCTGCTATGTGTATGTGTTGGTATTCGGGGTGCTCGGGCTCATCAAAACGAGGCTCGGGATATTGGCCACGTTGGTCGCAATCCTGGTGGTTCATTCCGTTGCGCCGCGTGCAGTCCTATATTTTTCGGATGTTGAATATTCCGACATCCTGAAGGTTGGGCTGTTTTTTATGGGCGGCGTCTTTGCCTACTCAATCCGGGACATTCTCCCGATTAAGACCCTTTACGCCCTGCCGCTGATCGTTGCCGCTGCCTTCCTGCAGGGAACATTCGTTCAGGAGTATGCCCTCTACCTCGCCCTGTTCTATTCGGTGCTTGTAATCTCGGCATCGCAACCAGTTCGCCAGGTCAAACTCCCCGGCGATTATTCATATGGCGTCTACATCTATGGTTGGCCTATTCAGCAGACCGCCGCTCATTTCTTCCCTAACTTGACGTCGTATCCCAGCAACTTGATTACGATTCCTGCCGCTCTGCTGGCTGGATACCTGTCCTGGACGTTTGTGGAAAAGCCCGCATTGGCTTTCGCCCGCAGCTTTAGTTTCAGGCCTCGCGCAAGCACTGCTGTGTAGCATCGGGAGACGCCAAACACTCCTGCGCGTCCCGCAAAGTCGCATTTTGAGTTGCCACTATCTCGGCTTGATTGTACTTTTCGCCCTCTAGTTGACTATGGAGGAGCAAATGAATGCGTTTCAGCAAGATGGTGGAACTAGCCGCCCAGCATTAACTTGGGTGGACGGCGCAACCTTTTCCGTCGGTGGTCACAAGATCACGATGGATTACGAGTATGGCGGCAGCAAGCGTGAATCCGGTCAATCCGATTTCACGATGATGAAATCAAGAACCTTTCTCGATCAGTATCTCGCCCATGAGGGCGAAGACTTTAAGCGGATTTTCGAACTCGGCGTTTATCAGGGCGGCTCATTCGTTTTTCTGAACGAAGTGTTTAAGCCAAGCAAAATCGCTGCCGTCGAGCTGTCCGAAGTGCCGATCCCCGCGCTCGACACGTACATTGATGCCCAGCAGGGGCGCGCCAAGCTCTATTATGGCACCTCTCAGGATAATGAGGCAAGACTTGCCGAGATTGTGCAAACCGATTTTGGCGGCGAGCTTGATCTGGTGGTTGATGATGCCTCGCACTTCTACGATCAGACAAAGGCAAGCTTCAGAACGCTATTCCCGCAATTGCGCCCCGGCGGCCTGTACATCATTGAGGATTGGAGCTGGAGTTTCTTTGACGACTACCAGGCACCAGATCATCCCTGGGCAGAACACCACTCTCTCGCCAATCTGGCTATCGACTTGATGGAAGAGATGGCACTTGGCCCCATGATCGAGGAAGTGATTGTGTCTCCACATATGATCAAGGTCAGGCGATCGAGAGAAAAATCAGCCCCTATTTTTGTAACGGAGAACCGCAGGGGCCGCGAGTTCAAGCTGATCTAATGACGATAATCCGTAAATGCCAGAATCGGTACAGCCCGAGAGGCGCCCTCGGACCTCGTTCAAACAGATCATTCCGAAGCGCAGCCACAGAGCTGGCTACTCATGAGACGCCGGCCCATCACGGCATCTGGCTTTCCTAATTTCGACCAGTCAACACTGCAGTCAGGACTTTTCCTCGGTCAGGCGTTTCCTCTTCCCCCTAGGGCGGAAGTCGACCAGAAGCGATTTCAGTTCGATTTCCCGGACGCGCCTTGCTGCCTCGTCCGGGCGAACCCATTCCAGAAGGCGTTCGCCGCGCTCCTTGAAACTCGTTTCCTCCCCGGTGATCTCGATCTGGAAGACATCGACAACGCACGGAACGACATCGCCATTGTCAAGCATCTTGAGATAGGTGTAGCGGCCAACGGCGTCCTTCCTCACGCGGCCACGAACGCCCGCTTCCTCCCACGCTTCGATCGCGGCAGCCTCATGCGGCTTCTTGCGTTTCATCGGCCAGCCGCGCGGAATGATCCAGCGTGCGCTGGTGCGGGAGGTGACGACGAGGATTTCGATCTCTTCGCCGCTTCCGGTATAACGGAAGCATAAGGCGGCATATTGCTGCCGGAAAGAGCCGGTGAACAGCTTTTCGGGAACCGCAGCAAGTTGCTGAAGCAATGTCAGGGAACGCGCCGGACGGGCTTTCCGGCTTTTCTTCGTGGATTTCATATCCGTTGATACTGCCGATTTTCCGGGTTGCATCAATGCCCCGCGTGCATTTATGACAGTTTTATGACAATCACCCCCCACAACTAATAAAGCGCCATTGAGGGCCAATTCGCATGATGAGCATTTTTCGCAAGCTGATGCCGCGCGAGGACCGTTTCTTCGACATGTTTAGCAAACATTCGGAAACGGTCGTCAAAGCCGCCGCAGCTCTGGACCACCTTCTGAGCGGCGTCGACGTCGAGAAAAACTGCGACCTTATCGTCGCCCTCGAAGACCAGGCGGATGATATTACCCGCGACGTTCTGCTTGCCGTGCGCCGCAGCTTCATAACGCCCTTTGATCGTGGCGATATCAAGGACCTCATCCAGTCCATGGATGACGCCATCGACATGATGCACAAGACCGTCAAGACGATCCGGCTGTTCGAGCAAACCGAATTCGACCCGCTGATGCGCGAGATGGGCCACGAGATCGTACGTGCGGCAAACCTCGTCGCCGAAGCCATCCCGCTTCTGGAAAAGGTCGGCACCAATGCCCAGCGCCTGTCGGTGATTGCCGAAGAGGTCACCCGCGTCGAAGGGCGCTCCGACGAGCTTCATGACCAGGGCCTGAAGGACCTCTTCCGGCGCCATGGTGCGACCGGCAATGCCATGGCCTATATGATCGGCAGCGAGATCTACGGCGAACTCGAAAAGGTCGTCGACCGCTTCGAGGACGTGGCGAACGAGATCAGCGGCATCGTTATCGAGAACGTCTGATGGATGTCGCGCTTGCACTGCCGCTGCTTGTCGGCCTTATCGCCATCGCGCTGTTCTTCGATTTTCTGAACGGTCTCCACGACGCCGCAAATTCCATCGCAACCATCGTCTCCACCCGTGTATTGCGCCCGCAATATGCGGTGGCATGGGCGGCCTTTTTCAATTTCATCGCCTTCCTGTTCTTCGGCCTGCATGTGGCCGAAACGCTCGGCACCGGCATCATCGATCCTGCCATCGTCTCCCCGCAGGTCATCTTCGCGGCATTGATGGGCGCCATCGTCTGGAATATCGTCACCTGGATCTTCGGCATTCCTTCCAGCTCGTCACATGCCTTGATCGGCGGTCTCGTCGGTGCGGGCTTTGCCAAGGTCGGTTTCAATTCCATCGTCTGGTCGGGTCTTCTGAAAACCGTGGGCGCGATCTTCATGTCGCCGGCCATCGGCTTTTTCCTGGCACTGCTGCTGGTGCTTGCCGTGTCGTGGCTGTTTGTGCGCCAGACACCCTTCGCCGTGGATCGCACCTTCCGCATCATGCAGTTCATTTCCGCCTCGCTCTATTCGCTCGGCCACGGCGGCAATGATGCACAGAAGACCATGGGCATCATCGCCGTGCTGCTGTTCAGCCAGGGGCATCTCGGAGAGAGCTTCTACGTGCCGTTCTGGGTGGTGATCTCGTGCCAGTCGGCCATGGCGCTCGGTACGCTGTTCGGCGGCTGGCGCATTGTGCACACCATGGGGTCGAAAATCACCAGGCTGAACCCGATGCAGGGGTTCTGCGCCGAAACCGGCGGTGCGCTGACACTTTTCGGCGCGACGTGGCTCGGCATTCCGGTGTCCACCACCCATACGATCACCGGCGCCATCATCGGCGTCGGTGCCGCGCGTCGCGTCTCGGCGGTGCGTTGGGGCCTTGCGGGCAATATCGTCATTGCCTGGGTCGTGACCATGCCGGCCGCTGCCCTGATATCCGCATCTGTCTATGGTCTTACATCGCTTTTCGGCTGAGACAGAGACCCGCCCTATCTGCCAAAGCTCCCGGAACAAAAGCCACCCTGTGGTTGTTAATCCGGGAGACAGCAAGCGACGAGGCGGATCGCGGATCATGGCACGGCAGGTTTTCTGGAAGGGCTATCTGAAGCTGTCGCTGGTGACGGCCGCAGTTTCGCTGACGCCTGCCACAACCGAAAGCAACAAATACCGCTTTCACGTTCTCAACCGCAAAACCGGCAATCGCGTCGAAAGCCGCTATGTCGACAGCGTTACCCACAAGCCGGTGGCCGCAAAGAACCAGGTGAAGGGGTTTCCCCGCGCCGAAGACGATTATGTGTTGCTGGAGGATGACGAGATCGATGCGGTCGCGCTTGAAAGCACCCGCACCATCGACATCCAGACCTTCGTACCCACAGGTTCTATCGACTGGATATGGTACGACCGGCCGCACTTCCTGCGCCCGGAAGACAAGATCGGCACGGAAGCCTTCAGCGTGATCCGGGAAGCCATGCGGGCAAACGGCGTCGTCGGTATTGCCCGGCTTGTTCTCTATCGCCGCGAAAGAGCGGTTCTGCTAGAACCGTCGGGCAAGGGCATCATTCTGTGGACCCTGCACTATGGCGAGGAAGTGCGCGAAAGCATCGACGCGCTAGACCCGAAGATGAAAATCGAAAAGCCGCTGCTGGACGCGATGGAAAAACGCATCGGCAAACAGATGACGGGATGGAAACCGGCGCTGGTGCAGGATCCGATCCAGAAAAAGATCAGCGCTTTGCTGAAAACCAAGAGCAAGACCGTCTCTTCCCCGGAAAAGAAGACCGGCACGAAAACCCGGACCGGCGGCAATGTCATCAACATCATGGATGCCTTGAAGAAAAGCCTTGCCTCGGACAAGAAGGGCTGACGCTTATCGGGCCTTTTTCGGCAGGGGTCGCGCGGCAGCGAAAAAGCCGTCCCATGGATCCTTCTTCAGGGCAGAAAGGCGCGCGCCGATATTGCTGACCGTGAAGTGTGCCGGACCTATCTCATCTGAGAGTTCCGCCCATTCGATTGGCGCTGAAATGGCGGCTCCCGGTCGGGCACGTGTCGAATAGGGCGCAACAGCCGTATTGCCCCTGCCATTACGCAGATAGTCGAGGAAGATGCGACCCTGGCGTTTCGCTTTGGTTGCCACCGCAAGATATTTCTCCGACTCCGCCTTGGCCATGTCATCCGCCATGGTCTTTGCAAAGGCCTTCAAGGCCGGCCATCCCGCTTCCGGTTTCAAAGGTGCCACGACATGCAACCCCTTGCCGCCGGAGGTTTTCACGAAAGCGGCCAGACCGGCATCTTCGAAACGCCGCTTCAGTTCCAGTGCCGCATCGATTACCTCCTGCCATGACACGTCCTCGCCGGGGTCTATATCCATGGTGATCATGTCAGGCTTTTCCCAGTTCGCGGTTGTCGCCCCCCATGGGTGAATTTCAAGCGCAGCGGACTGGACCAGGGCCATCATGCCATCGAAATCCGTAATCCTGATAAGCGGTTCGCCGCCCTTGTCCTTCGGATCCTTGATCTGTTCTATCGCCTTGTTCACACCGCGCCAGGCGTGTTTCTGGAAGAAACGCTGACCATCGATCCCTTCAGGACAACGCAGCAGCGCCAGAGGCCGGTTGACGACAAAGGGGGCCATATAGCGCCAGACCTGCGTGTAATAATCGGCAAGCCCTTCCTTGGTCACGCCATCGTCCGGCCAATAAAGCCGTTCCGGATGGGTGAACTTGATCTTTGACTGCGGCGTCCCTTGTTCCGACACGGCTTTATCCTCGCGTTCGATTTCGCCCGCCGGCTTGTCTTCCCGCAAGCCGCGGAATGATGCATGGCGCAGATTGCCATCTCCGGACCAGGCGCGAAACTCCACTTCTGCAACCAGTTCCGACTTGACGAAATGCAGGTCGCGGCGCGCAAGTGCCGTGAGCTTTTCGCCGAAAGGGCTATCATCGATGCCCAGCGGTTTCAGGCGGCCAAGCAGCATTTCGGCAATGTCAGCGGTATAGCCGGTGCCGACTCGGCCGACATGACGCAGCTTGCCTTCCTCATAAACGCCGAGCGCCAGTGAGCCGATGGCATTGTCCGACGCGGAGGAAAGCGTATAGCCGCCGATGACGAACTCCTGTCGCATCGAGCACTTGGATTTCACCCAGTTACCCTTGCGGCCAGAGACGTATTTGCTGTCCTTGACCTTGGAGACAACGCCCTCGAGGCTGAGGCGGCAGGCATGATCGAGAACAAGCCCGCCGCTTTCCTCGAAATGTTCGCTGTAGCGAAGATGCGGGTTGCTGGCGGGCAGCAGCTTTTCCAGTAGCGCCTTGCGATCCGTCAGCGCCGCCCCGCGCAAATCCGTGCCATCCAGATAAAGGAGATCAAAGGCATAAAAAACGAAGCGGTCGCTGCGCCCTTCGCTCAAGTCCTGTTGCAAGGCAGAGAAATCCGAGGCGCCGCTGTCCCGTTCCACCACGATTTCGCCGTCGATCATCAGTGTTTCGACCGGCAGCGACTTGAGCGCTCGAGCCACGGCATCGCCGAACTTTTCGGTCCAGTCCAGTCCGCTACGGGTCAGAAGCTGGAGTTTGCCGTGGTCGATACGGACCTGCAGGCGATAGCCGTCGAACTTGATCTCATGCAGCCAGCGGGAGCCTTCCGGTGGCTTGGGTTTCAGCGTCGCAAGTGCCGGCGGCACGAAGGATGGCAGCGCCTGTTTGCGGGCACCTTTCGGAAGGGCATGCGCCTGTTTTTGGCCCGAGGAGGAACTAACGGTCTTTTTCGATACGGGCTTCGAATTCCAGGTGTCTTTCGGCTTGGCGGCAACTTCTTCAACACTTCGGCCAGTCTTCACGGATTCCGGCCGCTCCTCCAGAATATCGGCGCCGCCATCATGCCTTGCCTCTTCGTCGTCGCCCTTGATCAGCAGCCAGTTTTCACGGCTTTCACCGGGCTTTCCATGCATACGTACAAGATGCCAGCGGCCTTTAAGCTTTTCGCCCTCCAGTTCGAATTCGAGATGGCCTTTGCGGTAGCCTTTCTTCGCGTCGCCAATCGGGCGCCAGACACCACGATCCCAAAGAATGACGGTGCCGCCGCCATATTGACCTTTCGGGATTACGCCTTCGAAGTCGCCGTAGCTTAGAGGGTGGTCCTCGACGTGGACCGCAAGGCGCTTGTCCTCCGGGTCAAGGCTCGGCCCGCGGGTTACCGCCCAGCTTTTAAGGACGCCGTCCATCTCCAGCCGGAAATCGTAATGCAGTCGGCGGGCATCGTGCTTCTGTATGACGAAACTCGATCCCTGCGCATCGACCTTGTCGCCCTTCGGCTCCGGCGTCTTGTCGAAACTGCGCTTGGCGTTATAGCTCTGCAAACCCATGGATCAGCTCGCTTTCCGGGAGGATTTGCGCCCCGCACCAGCGGTAGATTTTCCGCTGTCGCAGTCACCGGCGCTGCGGCGCAAAGCCTCCTTCAAGTCGATGATGTTATCTTGCTTGCGCGGCGGCTGTTTGCTGATTTCCCTGCCCTCGATCTTCGCCTTCACCAGTTCCGCCAGCGCATCATTGTAACGATCGGTATATTCCGCGGGATCGAATGTGCCTGCCCGTTTCCCGATGATGTGACCGGCGAGTTCAAGCATCTCTTCATCGAACTGAATATCGGGAATGGACTTGAAAACGGTGGTTTGCGAGCGAACCTCGTAGCCGAAATTCAAGGTCGTCGCCACGAGCGCCTTGCCGCTTGGACGGATCAACAGCACGCGGTTTCGGCGAAAGAGTACCGCTTCGCCAAGTGCCGAGACCTTCTCGTCGTCCATGGCTTTTGCCAGCAGCGTCAAAGCCTCTTCGCCACCTTCCTGCGTCGGCGCCAGATAATAGGATTTGTCGAAATAGAGCTTGTCGATCTCGTCGTGGCTCAGAAAATGCCTGATGCGGATGACCTTGTCGTTTTCCGGCATCAGCGTTGCGATCTCATCTCCCTCGATGACGATATGGTCGCCATTGTCGAGTTCATATCCCTTAACCTGATCCTCGCGGTCGACAGCGTCGCCGGTATCGCTATCGACATATTGCCGTTCGACGCGATGGCCGGTCTTTCGGTTGACGATGTTGAAGGAGATCTTTTCCGATGAAGTGAGCGCGGAATAGAGACCGATTTCACATGTGAAATCGCCGAATGTCAGATGACCCTTCCAGCTCGCCCTCCGGTTCATGATGGCCGCCCATGGTCGTCTTGAGAGGATTGGCCTCTGCCCCGGTCCGCAGCAAGGATGCACTCGATAGCGGGAACGTCCGCATCGGCCAGCACCGGGACAGGGTCGGATGCCATCGCCTCCAGCACCTCCGGCGAAAGCCCGCCATTGCGGATGACCCATTCCATGGCTTCGCGCGTTTGCCGCTCGGCCTTCAGCTGCGCATAAAGCGCCAGTATCAGCCGGTCGCGGACATCGAAGGGCTTCACATCTCTGTCTGAACGTTCTGTCTGTCGTTTCATGTCAAGTCCTCAAAGCCGATCAGGCAATGCCCCGGCCTCCGGTAACACCATAGACCTCGCCATTGATGAAGCTGCCATCCTGCGAAGCCAGCAGCACATAGACCGGTGCCAGTTCCACAGGCTGGCCTGGACGGCCGAAATCACTGTCCTTGCCGAAATTCCTGACCTTTTCGTCCGGCTGCCCGCCGCTTGGCTGCAAAACCGTCCAGAACGGACCAGGCGCGACGACATTTGCCCGAACGCCCTTTTCGATAAGCTGTTTGGCGAGCGCTTTCGTATAGGCAACGATGCCGGCTTTCGTAGTGGCATAATCAAGAAGAATGGGAGACGGCTCATAGGCCTGTATAGATGCGGTGGTGATTACCGATGATCCGGGCTCCAGATAAGGGACGGCGGCCTGCGCAATCCAGTGCAGCGCGTAGAGATTGGTCTTCATCGTGCGGTCGAAATCTTCAGTCGACAGCTCGGCGATACCCTCGCGATATTGTTGTCTCGCGGCATTGATCACCAGAATATCGAGGCCGTTGAGATCACCTACCGCTTTTTCAACCAGTTCGCGGCACCATGCCTCATCGGTAATATCTCCGGGTAAGGCGACCGCCACGCGGCCTTCCGCTTCGATAAGTGCTACCACCTCTTCGGCGTCCGATTCTTCCTCCGGCAGATAGGATATCGCGATATCTGCACCCTCTCGCGCAAAGGCGATTGCCACGGCGCGACCGATGCCGGAATCACCGCCGGTTATGAGCGCCTTGCGCCCGGCAAGCTTGCCGCTGCCGCGATAGGTCTTTTCACCATGATCAGGGAAAGGCATCATGTTCGTGACCAGCCCCGGCATTTCCTGAGTCGGCGTTGAAAAGGGCGGGCGCGGATACTGGTTGCGCGGGTCCTGCGGCTCAAGGCGGTCTGTCATTGGTTTCTCCCAGAGATAGAATTCCATCCTTGGTGCGTCTCATGACCAGCGAATTCCTCATCGGAAGGTCAGGGCTGCCGCCGGCTGCGGCGGTGGCGACACGGACGCACCACACACAATCCTAACGATCTGCGTTCGCTCTCGTTCCATTGGCGTAGGAGAATGGAATTACGACGGCATCACCCGCCGCACTCCTCTTTCAGACGGAATGTTTCTTCCGCTTGCCCGTACTTGCCGCCGCGGCAGGAGCCACATCCGGCCTGCCGAAGAGATAACCCTGCGCCTGCGCGCAACCTTCATCGACAACCATGCGATATTGCGCGTCGGTTTCGATACCCTCCGCCGTCACTGGCAGATCGAGGCTGCGACCGAGGCCGATCACCGCGCGCACGATGGCGCGGGCATTATCATCCTCGCTCATGGCGGCGATGAAGCTGCGGTCGATCTTGATCTTGTCGAAGGGGAAGCTCTGCAAGTTGCTAAGCGAGGAATAACCGGTGCCGAAATCATCCATGACGATGGCCACACCCAGCGCCTTCAACTGGTTGAGGATGATCAGCGTCGCCTTGCGGTCCTTCAGCAACGCGGCTTCGGTGATCTCGAGTTCCAGCCGGTTCGGCGAAAGGCCGGACTGCATGAGAACCGTGCAGACGACATGGCCGAGATTTGCGAGCGAAAACTGCAATGGTGAAACATTGACAGCGATTTTCAGGTGCGGCGCCCAGGTGCTCGCCTGGCGGCAGGCCTCGCGCAGCACCCATTCGCCGAGCGAGATAATGATCCCGCTTTCCTCTGCAATCGGAATGAAGACATCCGGAGGTACGACACCCCGTGTCGGATGCTGCCAGCGTACCAGCGCCTCATAACCGACGACCTGACCACATTCGACGGAAAGGACAGGTTGATAGTTCAACACCAATTCGTTGCGGTTGATGGCGAGTCGCAGATCAGTTTCGAGCTGGCGGCGCTCGCGGGCCTCCTGATCCATCAGGGGATCATAAAAGGACAATATTCCGCGCCCACCCATCTTGGCGCGGTAAAGCGCCAGATCAGCGGCGTGCAAGATGCTTTCGTTGCTGTTCCCGTCCCGCGGAAAGACGGCGATGCCGATGCTGACGCCGACAGCGGTCGGGTCGTTGGCCGCATTCATTTTCAACCCGAACATGGCAAGGATTGTCTCGGCAAGCAGACGTGCCTCCTCCGATTTGGTGTGCCGGGCAGTCAGGATAACGAATTCATCGCCCCCGAGACGGGCGACGATATCTCCCGGCCTTGCGCATTCATCGAGGATGGTCGCAACTTTTTTCAGCACCCGGTCGCCCTCGGCATGGCCGAAAATGTCGTTGACCGCCTTGAACCGGTCGAGATCGAGCGCCAGCAAGGCAAACTCATCCTCCGCGTCGCAATGTTCGATCTGCTGGTGCAGCCGCGCCTGGAACATGGTGCGGTTCGAAAGGCCGGTCAGCACATCGTGGCGGGCCAGATATTCGATCTCCCTTTGCGCCTCCCGCTTTTCCGTCAGGTCGCGAATGGCCAGCACTTCGCAAGGATGGCCGCGATACTCGATGGTGCGCACGGCAAGCTCGAACACCTGCGGCCGGTCGGTGCGTTCGCGGATTGCCTCAACCGGCGCGAGGCGCGGCAGATAGGTGGGCTGTCCGTCCATGGCCTTGAAGAGATCATCTGGATTTTTACCCATCAGCGATGCCTCATCGCTGCCGACAAGCCCGGCGAAACGGGTATTCAGCTCAACAATGCGGCCATCACGGACCACGGCAAGACCATCCAGCGTCGCATCCACAAGCCCCTTGAGATCGACAAGGTAACGGTCAACGAGAGCGGCGGTGGCAGTGGCTGCGAGGACCAGGAAAGTCACGCCCGAAACGGCAGCAATCATGATCACTCTGGCGAGATTGTCGGGATCCGGGCCAGCGACGGACGGATCCGGCGACAGGATCGTGGCCGACATGGCGGTGAAATGCAAAGCGCAGATTGCCAAGATCGAACATCCGGCCGGAATGACGATGCGTTTCCATGCGGCGGAACGAAGGAACAGGAAAAAGGCCAGCAGAAAAAATACCCAGGCAACAGCAAAGCCACCAAAAACGGGGCCCCAGCGATAGCTGATCGTGGCGGCCACATCCATGCCCGCCATGCCGACGAAATGCATGACGGCAACCGAAAGGGTAACCAGCGTTCCGACGATAACGGGACTGTAGCTCGCCTGCGAGCGCGCCCTAAGCGCCAGCCAGAACCCCAGAACGGCCAGAACCGCCGACAGCGCCGTGAACTGGAAATCAAAGCCGATCGGGACTGAACCCTTATAAGCAAGCATGGCAACGAAATGCGTAGCCCAGACGCTGAGCCCCGCTGCAAAGGCGGCAACCAGCACCCAATAAGGCTTGCGGCCAGCCGGGCTTTCTTCCGCACGCAACAACAAATGGAAAAAAGCATGCATGCCAAGCAGGCAAATAACCGCTGCAAGCAGTACGATCGCATGATCGTGTTGTACCGAAACGCATTCCAGAACCGTGAACATGATGCACTCTCCCAGCCTCGAGAACCGCCCACGATCGCACTATGGAGTTGGTTTATTTATAAATCTCTAATGCAACTTTGGATAATTGATCGATCTCATCGACAAAGAGCCAGGAGACGCCGGGCCGACGCGCCAGCCCATAAAGCTCTTGCGACCGGCCCGATAAACGCCAAGAGAGAAAGCCTTTATTTCCAGCTTCGAAAATCGTCCCCGGCACAACCGAAAGGTGCCGGACCATCAGCAAAACGCTCCTGCAGACGCGCGCAGCCCCACTCGTTGAGCGCCGCGGGCATCATGTTGTTGAGGTCCATGCCCGGAGAGTTGAATTGCGAAGGCGCGCTGGTGACGTACCACAGCCAGTACCCCAAGGTTGCAACGACGATAAAGGCGACAATTGCAACGAACGTTGCCAGCCGTCGCGCAAGGCTTGGGGCCTTTGTCACCGCCGCGCCGGGGGCGGATACGCCCTCCTGCCCACGGTTCGCAAGCACCGGTTCGAGCGAGGCAAGTGCTTCCGCTCTTTCCTGTTCCGATAGGTCAATTCGCTCCAGCCGATCGTCAAGCAGAACGGGCAGCGGGGTTTCACCGTGCCAGACCGCCAGTGCGACATCGTGTTTGCCGGTGTGGCCAACGACGACCGGGATTCGCCCTCTCTCTAGGTAGGTAAAGGATTGCCTCTTCGTCTTCCCTTCCCTGACCGTATCGGCATAGGTCACGAAGAGACGGCTGCGTTTTTCGGCGACCGCCGTCAGCGCCACCGGAATAACAGTCAATGGCGCCGGGTGCCGCAGACGCAGACGAGCCCGCAAGGTGCGGATAAGCGTAAGCAGCAGTGCGAAACAGCCAAAACCAAGCAGGGCAACGAACACGCCCAGGGTTATGATCCGGTTCCAGAGCATATCGAGGCCAAGTGAAATCGTTGCAAGTTCGGGATTCTTCGCCGAAATGACCAGACCGGTTTCATAGTCACCTGTATGGAAATCGACGAACATGACCTCGACATCCTTCTTGTAGGTCACACCGCCATGGTCGTAGGAAAGCTCCGCTTCGCAATTCGTGAAGATCGCCTTGCGGGTCTTGCAACTGCCGTTGATATCGCCGCTTTCGATCTCCAGCGGGTCGCGGCTGATCTGATAGTCGCGCAACACACCCGGGCCTTCGGCCACGAGCAGGACGACTGTAATCACCAGCAGCACGGGAATGGAGAAATAATAGGCCGCCGGTACCGAAATGACACCGCGCTTCAAACTGAGCGGCCTTGCGGGAAGTTTTATTTGTGGGAAGCTCATGGTGCCAACGCATTTAGTGGAATGTGAGCGAGCGGGGTTTGGGAATCCCGCTCTGGGAAAGGGTCGATCGCTGCACGGTCTAACCCGCTAGAGCCATCGCGAAAACCCCAAGAATTCAAGGATGCGGGCGTAATAGTTCGCACGGCGGCCCTGTCTTAATTGGCAAGCAGTCGGGGGACCCACAAAAAAACGGGCGGTAAATTCACCGCCCGTCACATGTTTTCCGTCTAGTGGTTCGCAGTCACTGCTTCGTCACGTTTTCCAGTCGCGTCGTCTGGCTTGGGTGACCGACATAATCCTTGACGCGCGACGTCAAAACGATCGGCTCGTATCTCTCGAAGAGAGGCAGAACCGCTGGCTTCTGCGCGACGAACATTTCCTGCATCTGGGTGTAGATTTCCCCACGTTTCTTGGCATCGGGCTCAAGGGAAGCCTTTGCGGTCAGAGCCGTCAGTTCCGGAATGTCCCAGGCAGAGCGCCAGACGAAATTGCCGGCATTGTTGGCAGCAAGCGAGTTGTCGGGGTTACTGGAGAACTGCTCCATCGAGCCGAGGACGTTGGGCATATAGGCGCCCGTCTGCGGAATGAGCAGATCGAAGTCTCGCGCACGGTGAGCGGCAATCACATCCGAACCGTTACCCTGCTGAATGTTCACCTTGATACCGACCTGGCTCAGCGATGCCTGGATGGCCGTAGCAAGATCGATGCGCGGCGTTTGGGCAATTGTCTTCAGATTAAGCGTGAAGCCATTCTCATAACCGGCTTCCTTCAGAAGAGATTTCGCTTTCTCGACATCAAGCTTCCAGTCGGGGCTTGGAATGGCATATTCGAAATTCTCCGGAACCGGCACCGTGCGCGCCCTGCCATAGGGGCCCATGATGGTCTTTTCCATTCCCTTGTAGTCGATGCCGTAAGCAATTGCTTCGCGAACCTTGGGGTTGGAAAGAGGCTCCTTGCCCGCATTCATGGACAGGACGTAGAAACCACCCGTCGGCACGCGCTGGATCTGAAAACCTTCCTTGTTGTTGAAGGTCGCAAGGTCGGATGCCGTCAGCGCGCTGGCAATGTCGATGTCGCCTCGCTCCAGCATCAGGCGCTCCACTTGGCTTTCCGGTACATGCCGCACGATCACGCGACGCATTTTCGGGCTGCCAGCCACATAGTCCTTGTTGGCCTCAAGAATGATGATTTCGTTCGGCGACCAGCGATTGAGGGTGAAGGGTCCTGAACCGGCGGAATTTGTTCTCAGCCACGCATTGCCCCAGTCGCCGTCAACTTCATGGGACTTGAGCTCCTTGCTGTCGACAACGCTGGCAATGACCATCGCCAGACGATAGAGCAGCAGTTCGGATGTCGTTTGCCCTGACAGTTCAATACGGACCGTCTTTTCGTCCGGGGCGCTCACCAGCTTGTCGACATTTTCCGCGTTGTAACCGACGCGCTTGAGGTTGGCGGCCGCCGCCTGATTCATCTTCAAAAGGCGGCTGAACGAATAGACCACATCTGCAGAGGTAACGGGATTGCCCGAGGCAAAGTTGGCGGCCCGAAGATGAAACGTGATGCCCTTGTCATCTGTCTCCCAGCGCTCTGCCAGCTGCGGCGAAACCTTCCCCGAGCCATCGACCGAGATCAGCCGATCGTAAAGATTGGCCATGATTTCGTTGGCTTTCGCTTCGGTAGCCTGATGGGGGTCTAGCGAAAGCACCTGGGCCAGCGATGTCCCGACGACGAGCTGGTCGTTGGGGGTCTTGGCCGCCACCGGCGACGCCTGCACCAACATGGCGCCCAGAACGGTGGTGAATGCGAGACGGATCATTGATTTTTTCATACCTGCTCCTCCTACAGATCGGTAATTGCAAGCCGGCAGCGCCACGTGCGCCAACCGGCCTGAAACAGTCAAAGATGGTTGTTGTTGAGCGCCTCGATGAGCGCGGCGATGTAGCCGTAGCAAAACGCAAAGGCGACACCGACGGGATCGCGGCCCGCAATCGTCGGCACATGATCGGGCATGATCATGTAGCGATAGCCGAGTTCATGGTAGAGCTTCAGCGAACGGACCATGTCCATGTCACCCTCGTCGGGAAACGTTTCCATGAACGACAGCTTGCCGCCGCTGATGTTGCGGAAATGGACATTGAATATCTTGTCGCGGCTGCCAAACCAGCGGATGATCTCGTCGATCTCCTCGCGCGGATTGTCGAGCATCTCGCCGATCGATCCCTGGCAGAAATTCAGGCCGTGATAGGGGCTTTCCCGCATCTGCACGAATTTCTTCAGGCCCTCGACTGTGCCGAGCACCCGGGTGACACCCTTGTAGCCGGGCGGGGTGTAGGGGTCATGCGGATGGCAGGCGAGCCGGACCTTGTTGCTTTCGGCAACCGGCACCACGCGTTCGAGGAAATAGTCGATGCGTTCCCAGTTTTCGTCCTCGGATAGAACACCGGCAAGGCCCGGAGCCGCGTCGTGGTCCGCCTTGTCCCATCGCCAGGCTTCATTGAGCGAACCACCGCGCCCACGCTCCATTTCAGTGCGCGGGATGCCGATGAGATTGAGGTTGTATTTCGCCGCCGGGATGCCGGCCCTGGCGATATCCTCAATCATCCTGCAGACGGCATCGATCTGCCGGTCGCGCTCTGGCCCGGCAAGCAGGATATCGGGAAACGACGCCTGTTCGATCGGCCTTGATGGCAACGGCAATTGCACCATGTCGAGCACGAGGCCAAAGCTCTCGACCTTGTCACGGTGACGCTCAAAATCCTCAAAGGTCCAGCTTGCGGGTGCACCAGGCGGATCGGCGTTGATATTCTTGACGCCAAGCTGCGCCCAAACCTTGAAATCCTCGTCATCGCGCGCTGTCACCTGGGTGCCGACATACATCGATTCTCTCCTCACTCCATGCTAGTCATCATATGACATCGCACGAAATAAGATGAGTGTCGAGATGCTATTGCGCCTCGGAAAGCAACCTGTATCGACGCTGGCTCGCAAGCATATGATCGCGCATGGCTTTCCGCGCGGCATCCGGATCCTGCTCTACGATGGCGCGCAGGATTGCCTCATGCTCGGCCTGCACTTTGCGCAGATAATCCGCGTCGCCCGTCTCCGGCAGGGTTGGAAACTGACCGCGCGGTATCGAGCGTGACCCGAACTGGCGCAGTGCCTCGAGATAGAACCGGTTGTTGGTCGCTATCGCAATGGCCGTGTGAAACTCGTAATCGGCACTGACGGTGCTTTCGCCGGCATCGATGGCCCGGCCCATTTTCCGATGGGCTGCGGAAATTGCCGCCTCCTGCTGGGCTGTGCGGCGATAGGCGGCAATTGCCGCTGCTTCGCCTTCGGTTGCGAGCCGAAATTCAAGCATTTCCAGCGTTTCTGCAATTGTGCCAACTTCGGATTGCGTCAGCTTCACACCCGCCCACTCGCTGACATTGCTGACGAACACGCCCTTGCCGTGGATGGGAATGACATAGCCGGAAGAGCGCAGATCCGCGATCGCCTCGCGAACCACTGTGCGGCTCACGCCGTAGGTGCGCTCAAGCTGCGGTTCCGTGGGAAGCTGATCGCCGTTCTTCAGTTTTCCACTGCGAATTTCTGCACTGAGATTATCGATGATCTGTTGTGCCCGCCGCTCCCGCGGCTTTTCCCTATCGCCCATCATGCCACTCTTCCCTCTTGCAGAAAACGAATCCCTTCGTTACTCATATGATGACGTGGCGTTACGTCATATGTTTTCATGTTAGCTCAGGGAGGAGTTGGGATGAAGTACCATCAAAAGTTTTTGCAGGGTAGAATTGCTCGTCTGCGGCGAGCCGTTCAAAAAGTGGCATCGCTGACAGCGTCTTCCCGTGGAAGTGCGATTTGCGATGACTGAAATTTCATTGCGCGGGCTTGGACATCGCTTCCTGCAACTTATCGTCAGTCTCTTCATCCTGCTCTGCATCACCTTCATCATTGGCCGGGTGATGCCGACCGATCCGGTCGGGGCAATCGTCGGTGAGCTTGCAGATCCCAAGGCCTATGAAGCCATGCGGGCTCGGCTTGGGCTTGATCTCCCTCTCTACCAGCAGTTTTTCATCTATCTCCGCGGCCTGCTGCACGGCGATTTCGGTATAGCTATTCTGACCGGAAACCCTGTAACGCGGGACCTGGCGCAAGCCTTCCCGGCGACGCTTGAGCTTGCAACGCTGGCAATCATCATCTCCACCGTCATCGGCGTCCCGCTCGGTCTCGCCGCGGCCCTGTTTCGCGACACGTTCATCGACAAGTTCGCACGTGTCTTTGCGCTGGTGGGGCATTCGATACCCGTATTCTGGTTCGGTATCGTCGGGCTCGTGATTTTTTATGCGAATCTCAACCTTGTCGCCGGGCCCGGTCGCGTGGACGTCTTTTACGAAGGCCTCGTGGAGCCGAGAACAGGGCTGATGCTGGTCGACACTCTTCTCGCAGGTGAGACAGAGATTTTCTGGAACGCGCTCGCGCATATCATGCTGCCGGCGATCATCCTTGCCTATATGGCAATGGCCTACATCACCCGCATGACCCGCGCCTTCACCCTCGAACAACTCAGCCAGGATTATGTGATTGCGGCGCGTGCGAAAGGCGTCAGCCCGGCGCGCACCGTAACCCGCCATGTACTGCCGAATATCGCGGTGCAGCTGATCACTGTTCTCGCCATCTCCTATGGCAACCTGCTGGAAGGCGCCGTTGTGACCGAAATCGTCTTTTCCTGGCCCGGCATCGGACAATACATGACGAACGCACTGCTTATCGGTGACATGAATGCGATCCTCGCAGCCACGATCGTCATCGGCTTCATCTTCATGATGCTCAACTTCCTCGCAGACGTGGCCTACACCACGCTTGACCCGCGGACACGGGAGGTCGCTCGATGACCGATATAACTCAGAACACTCCCGTGCGGAGCCGCAGCGCATTGTCTCGGATATCCACAACGACGGCGCGGACGCTGCGGAAGCTTGGCGACGAGCCGCTTGGAATGTTCGGCTTTGCCATTCTCGCCATTCTGGTCGTGGTTGCCATTTTCGCTCCCCTGATTGCGCCATATGATCCGGTGCGCCAGGTGCTCGACAATGCGCTTCAGCCTCCCAGCTGGGCGCATCTGGCGGGGACCGACGAATTTGGCCGCGACATTTTCAGCCGCCTCGTCTATGGCACCCGCATCACGATCCAGACCGTCTTGTCGGTCTCGATCATCGTCGGCCCTATCGGGCTTGCAATCGGGGTTATGGCCGGTTTCTTCGGCGGCCGAACCGACGCCATTCTGATGCGTGCGACCGATATTGTCCTTTCCTTCCCTTCGCTCGTTCTGGCACTTGCCTTTGCTGCTGCAATGGGAGCCGGTCTCGGCACCGCAATCATCGCGATCTCGCTGACCGCCTGGCCGCCCATCGCGCGTCTGGCGCGGGCCGAAGCGCTGGTCGTGCGCAACACCGACTATGTTGCGGCCGCACGCCTCTATGGGGCCTCGCCGATGCGCATCCTGTTTCTTTATATCGCGCCGATGTGCATTCCTTCGGTTATCGTCAGACTGACGTTGAATATGGCCGGTATCATCCTGACGGCCGCCTCGCTTGGCTTCCTCGGTCTTGGCGCGCAGCCGCCGCTTCCCGAATGGGGGGCGATGATTTCCAGCGGCCGTAAATTCATGCTCGATTACTGGTGGGTCGCCGTCATGCCCGGCATCGCGATCCTTTTGACGAGCCTTGCCTTCAACATCGCTGGCGATACGCTGCGCGACCTACTGGATCCGCGTCATGCCCGTTCCTGATAGCTCTCCCATTCTTTCGGTCCGCGACCTTAACGTTCGCTTTGGCCGCAACGCCATCCCCGCCGTCTCCAATGTCAACTTCGACGTCGGACGCGAGCGTGTCGGTATCGTCGGCGAATCCGGGTCCGGAAAGTCCACGACCGGCCGTGCCGCCATGCGCCTTCTGCCCAAGAGCGCCACGGTGACGGCAGAACGGATGGATTTCCTCTCCGAACCCCTGCTTGAAAAATCCGAGCGCCAGATGGGTGCGATCCGCGGCAGCGAGATGGCGCTCATCATGCAGGACCCGCGTTATTCCCTTAATCCGGTCCTGCCGATCGGAAAGCAAGTGGCGGAAGCGGCCGAGCTGCATCTGGCCCTCAAGGGCAAGGCAGCCAGAAATGCCGCGCGCGACATGCTGCTGCGCGTGCGCATCAACGATCCTGACCGCGTGATGGGGCTTTTTCCCCACCAGATTTCAGGCGGCATGGGACAGCGCGTGATGATCGCCATGATGCTGCTTGCCAAACCCAAGCTGGTCATCGCCGACGAACCGACCTCAGCACTCGATGTCAGCGTCCGCAAGGATGTCCTTCTGCTTCTGGACGAGATGGTGCGCGAAAACAATTCAGGCCTCATCCTCATCAGTCACGATATCCGCATGGTCGCAGCCTTTTGCGAACGCGTGCTGGTCATGTATGGCGGACGCGTCGTGGAGACGCTTTCCAAGCTCGAAGATGCGCAACACCCCTATACGCGGGGCCTGATCGCGGCCATGCCCGATCCCCGCAATCCGGTCCGGCGCCTCAAGGTGCTGGATCGCCAGGCAATCGATGCGGAGGTGATGCGATGATCACGGTAGACAAGCTTGATGTCGTCTACGGCACGAAGGAAAACCGCAATCACGTCGTGCGCGACGTCAGCTTTCGGGTCAACCGAGGCGAGACACTCGGCATTGTTGGCGAAAGCGGTTGCGGCAAGTCGACATTGCTGCGATCGCTTGCCGGCCTGGAATCCGGCTGGACCGGATCGATCTCTTTCGAAGGCAACCCTGTAGGCAAAGTCCGCAGCCGCGACGAGCTGAAGCTGGCCCAGATGGTGTTCCAGGACCCCTATGGTTCCCTGCACCCACGCCACCGCATCGGCCGGGCTCTTGCCGAACCGATCCGCTCCATGGGGCTTGGTGACGGCTGGTCGAAGGTTCCGGCTGCGCTGCAGCAGGTTGGCCTGCCCGCGCATTTTGCCGAGCGCTTCCCGCACGAACTGTCCGGAGGCCAGCGTCAGCGTGTTGCGATCGCCCGCGCGCTTATCCTCGAGCCGCCGATCCTGCTTCTCGACGAGCCGACATCCGCTCTCGACGTCTCCATTCAGGCGGAAATCCTGAACCTGCTGGCCGATCAGCGCGACGAGCAGAACCTCACCTTCGTTCTCGTCAGCCACGACCTGTCGGTTATAGCCCATATGTGCGACCGCGTTCTGGTCATGCAGAATGGTGTTTTTGTCGATGAGTTGACTAAGGCCGATCTTGAAGCGGGCATCACCCACGCGGCCTATTCAGGCGAACTCTTCGAAAGCAGCTTTCTTTGAAAGCCGTCATGGGGTGAGCCATTGGAACAGCTGGACTGCGAGGCTTTCCCTGGCAGTCCAGTATCTGATCAGGCCGTCGGCCCGCGCAAAAGGCAGATGGCCCCGTGATCAGATCAGCCGTGCTCCGTCTTCACTCGAAAACAGATGGACGCAGTTAAGTGTCGGCGAGACCATGATGCTGTCGCCGACTGCCTGCCCTACGCGTTCCCGAAAGACGCCGAGTACCTTGGTATCGCCGAGTTTCATGGTGACCTGCGTTTCCGATCCTAATGGTTCAACCAGCATTATCTCGGCAGGCACGCCGCCGGCATCAAGCAGGAAGTGTTCCGGGCGGATGCCGTAAACGGCCTGTTTGCCGGCAAAGCCGGCCGCGGAAACTGGCAAGGGCAACACGATACCTGCGGTTTCAAAACCTCTTTCAGTTATCGCGCCGGTCAGGAAGTTCATCGATGGCGAACCGATGAAGCCCGCAACGAACTGATTTGCCGGGCGGTCGTAAAGTTCGAGCGGCGTGCCGATCTGCTCGACCCTGCCGCCATTGAGAACCACGACCCTGTCGGCCATCGTCATCGCCTCGACCTGGTCGTGCGTCACATAGATCGTGGTGGTCTTCAGCTTCTGGTGCAGCGCCTTGATCTCGCCGCGCATGACGACGCGCAACTTCGCATCAAGGTTTGACAGGGGCTCATCGAACAGGAACACCTGTGGATTGCGAACAATGGCGCGGCCCATCGCGACACGCTGGCGCTGGCCGCCGGAGAGCTGGCGCGGATAACGGTCGAGCAGCTGCGCAAGGCCAAGAATATCCGCTGCCCAGTTCACCTTTTCAGAAATTTCCTGCTTGCTCGAGCCGCGGTGCTCCAGCGAAAAGCCCATATTGCTGGCCACCGTCATATGCGGATATAGGGCATAAGACTGGAACACCATGGCAATATCGCGGTCCTTGGGATCGAGATCGTTGACGACCCGTTCGCCGATCCTGAGCTCTCCGCCGGTAATCGTTTCGAGACCGGCTATCATCCGCAACAGGGTCGACTTGCCGCAGCCGGAAGGCCCGACAAGCACAACAAACTCGCCGTCCTTAATGGCGAGATCGATGCCGTGAATGGTTTTCACCGCGCCATAGCTTTTGCGGATGTCGGAGAGAGTAACGTGAGCCATCAATCGGTTTCCGGTTCTTCAGCCCTTGAGGCCGGTATGGGCGAGGCCTTCGACAAACTGCTTCTGGGCAATCACGAAGACGATGAGCACGGGCAGCGCAGTCAGCGTCGCTGCGGCAAGCTGGATGTTCCACATCGGCCCGCCATAGGCGTCGGTATATTGCGTCAGCGCCTGCGGCAGCGTGAACATCTCGGCGCTGGAGAGAAAGACGATGGGTTCGAGGAACAGGTTCCAGGAATGCAGGAAGGTGAAGATTGCGACCGACGCCAGCGCCGGTTTGGCGAGCGGCAGCGCGATCTTGCGGAAAATCTTGAAACGCCCGAGACCGTCGACACGCGCCGCCTCTTCCAGCTCGCCCGGCAGCGTCACAAAAAACTGCCGCATGACGAAGGTGGCAAACACGCTTGGCGCCCCGAAAATCGGCACGAGGATCAGCGGCCAGTGGGTGTTGACCATGCCTGCCTTCAGGAACATCTGGAAGAGCGGCACGATCGTCACTTCGGACGGGATCAGCAGGCCAAGCAGCACGATCATGAAGATCACATTGGCGCCCGGAAACCGGATCCGTGCGAAGGCATAGCCTGCCATTGAGGAGATGATCATCGTGCCGATCGTCACCACAGCGGCAATGTAGGCGGAGTTCCAATATTGCCGCACGAAGGGCTGCAACTCGAACACCTTCGCATAGGTCGTCCAGTCGTGGCTCTGCGGTATGAGCTGCGGTGGGAAGGCGAAGATGTCGCTTATGGGCTTGATGGAGGAGGTAACCATCCACCAGGTTGGAAAGACGAAGGGGACAAGCAGCACGCACAGCAACCCGTAGAGCGCCACCTGCATGCGGGGGGAAAGGTCAGCTTTCATAAAAGACGATCCTCTTGCGCATCTGCCATTGGGCAAAGGTCAGCACGGCAACGATCAGAAACAGCAGGATGGACAGCGTCGAGCCGTAACCGAAGAAATGGAACTGGAAGGCCTGCTGATAGAGGTAGTAGACCAGCACCGTGGTCGACAGACCCGGCCCGCCCTGGGTCAAAACAGCGATCTGAGCAAAAACCTGTAACGAGCCGACAATGGTGATGATCGAGGTCAACAGGATCGTCGGGCTGATCAGCGGCAGGGTAATGCGACGGAACTGTTTGAAGGCTGGCGCGCCGTCGATGCGGGCGGCCTCGTAGAGTTCCTTCGGCACGCCCTGAAGTGCCGCCAGAAACAGGATCATGTTGAGCCCGACATTCTTGAAGACCTGTACGACGATGACCGAAATCATCGCTGTCGTCTCCTCGCGCAGCCAGTTGGGGCCTTCGATGCCGACCATCAGCAACATGCCGTTGATGCCGCCGTTCTTCTGCAGCAGGAAACCCCAGACGATCGTCCAGGCAACGAGAGACACGACGACGGGCGAGAAGAACAGCGTTCTGAATATCGCTATGCCGGCAAGCTTCTGGTTAAGCAGCACGGCAAGCAGCAGCGCCAGCGACAGGTTGAACACGACGAGGCCGGCGGAGAATATCCCGGTCGCGCCCAGCACCTCCAGAAGATTGCCGTCTTCGATGAGCATCCGGTAGTTCTGCGCACCGGTATAGGTGAAGGTATTGGCGAGCACGTTCCACTCATGCAGCGAATACCAGAACACTAGCCCCAGCGGGATCAGCACGAAGATGATGATCCCGATCAGCTGCGGGGCGATGAACAGAAAGCCAGCGAGACTGTCGCGCCGCGCGATGGTCCAGAACGCCGATGCAGGGCGATGCCGGGGACGGGTAATCTCCTGCGCGACAGCCATGGCTTTCTCCTCAGCGCTTCAGGAGCGGCGCGATCTGGCCGCAGATTTTTTGAAGCGCTCCCGCGACATCGGCCTCCGGCCGCCAGACCGCGTCGAGGTTTGAGCGCACGATCTGCTGGATCTGGGCAAAGCCGGTGTGGCCGGGCATGACCTTGCCTGTGGCGATGCCTGATATGACGACCTTTTCGATCTGTTCCTGGCTGAGCAGCGGATTGGTTTTTTTCAAAACCTCCGCATTCAACAGCGACTTGCGTGCCGAGGGGAAGAACTGGCTGAGCTTTGCCGAATTTTCCGGATTGGTCATGTAAGCAACGAATTCGGCCGCCGTCTGCGCATTCTTGCCAGACTGCATGACGCCGATGCCGGCCTGCCCGATCAGCGCGTATTCACCGGCAGGTCCTTTCGGCAGCGGCACGAGGTCCCAGCCGAAAGGCTTGTCCTTCGGCAAAAGCGAGGCCCGGCTGATCTGGGTAATGGTCATCGCGGCATTACCGGCAAAGAAATCGACCGTCTCGCCGGGGCCGGGCATGGCCTTCTTGCTGAAGATGGCATCATGGATGAACGACACCGCATCCGCCATCGGCTTTTCCGACATGGTGCAGGTTGCGCCATCCGCGCTCCAGGGCGATGCGCCCCAGCCGTTCCACACGGAGGTCAGATATTGCCAGTTTTGGTAATTGAAGTCGCGGACGACAAGCCCGCCCTTGCCGGATTTCGCGACCGCCGAGGCGGTGGCGATGGCGTTTTCCCAGGTCCATTCGCCGGCAGCGATCATCTCCGCCGGGGTCTTTGCACCTGCGGCGTTGATGAGATCATTGTTGACGAAGACCGCAAAGGGCGAGGTCGAGAACGGATAGGCGAAGAGCTTTCCGTCCTGCGACCAGCGTTCCGTGGCCCCGGCGCTGACTTCGTCGAGATTGTAACCCTGTGCGGCCTTCAGCGTGTCGGTAAGCGGATAGAGCGCGCCTGACTTCACGAAATCATAGGCCGAGGTCTCGAAAATCCAGGCCATGTCAGGGGCGTTGCCACCGGCGATCTGGGTCGTCAACGCTGTGGTATAGGTGTCGAAAGGCAGGGACTCATAGGTCACGCTGACATTCGGATGGTCCTTTTTGAAGCCGGCTGCGATGTCGTTGAACAGCTTTAGATGCGCCTCGTTGGCACTCCAGATCGTCATGCGCAGCTTGACCGCATCCTGCGCCGCCGCTGCCCCTGCCAGCGCAAACGAGCCGATAAGGGCCAGCGCGCAGGCCGTGGTTTGCATTCTCCAATGACTATTCATTCCCAGTCCTCCTCCAAAGATGGGTTCGATCGAACGACAGTCCGCCGTCCTAATAGGCCGCGATATCCGGCCAGCGTATTTCGATGCCTTCGCGGGTCAGCGCCGTCTGGAAGGCATGAAGATGGTCATCGTCTTCCTGCACCTGATGCGGTGTGAGACCTTTTTCCAGGCAATAGGCCGCCAGCATTCCAGCCACTTCGCCGATATTCCATTCGACTGGATGCAGGCGGTAGCAGCCATTGGTGATATGCGTCGTGCCGATGTTCTTGCCCGCCGGAATAAGGTTCTTCACGCGCTCGGGTATGAGTGCGCCAAGCGGAATCTCGAACGGGCAGGAAGGCACATCGATATAGTTGTCGCCACCGGTCGATGGGTGCAGATCGATGCGGTACATGCCGATGCCGATGCTGTCGCGATAGCGGACAGCCCCCCTGTCACCGCGAACCGTGTAGGAAAGATCCTGTTCGACGATGCGCGTGACCGGCTTGATGCGGCGGCTTTCCCGGATATAGGGCGCCATGGCAAGGCCGTGTTCGGTGCCGGTAATATCGCCTCTGAGGCGCAGGCCGCGAAAACCCTGTCCGCCATCAAGGCGCGGCGCTTCGGTCTGCAACCAGTAAAACACCGAATAGGAAAGTTCGGCCGCCGCCTTCAGATGCCGCGCCTTTTCTTCTTCCGACACATCGATGATGGTGCCGTCCATATAGTCGATCATCGGCCAGTTCACGAGGCAGATGTCGGATTTATAAAAACCTGGCGCAAAGTTCTTGCGTGCCGCGATGCGACGGAAAATCCAGAGGTTTTCATCGCCACCGCCCTTGCGCTGGTCGGCATCAACCAGCAACGGATCGTCGTCCGGATTGGGCGTGAAGGAGCGGGTCGTGTGTTCCAGCGTGCGCGGATGCGGCGCGGTGAAACCGAGCATCGGCCCACCCCAGAAATGCGGCTGGTACTTGCGCCAGTAGTCGTAATTATCAGGCTTGTCGATCGTCTGATCGCCGTCGACATGATCGATTGCAAAGCAGATCGACACGGCCTGCACATTATCAGGCTGGGCGCTGGCCGGCGCACTGGGCTCACCCGTGTCCGATTGCGCCTCGAACCCCTTGGCATATTCCGTGCCCGTCATCGGCAACAGATCGCCAAGCTCGGTGGCATCAAGAATGTAGTCGGCGGAAATGACGATCTCCGCTCCGCTGTCGCGATGGCGCACGGTGACCGCGCGGACCCTATCGCCGTCCACATCGGCAGCAACCGGCCGATAGGGCTTGAGCACCGTCAGCCGGTCGGCGCCGATATAGGGCATAAGCATGCTTTCCATCACCGCAAGGCTGACGCGCGGCTCGGCGCAGATGCGGCTGACCCAGCCGCCACCCGGATTGAGGTCACTCCAGGAGCGGGCGCCTTCCGTCAACGGATAATGGTCGCGGTAATATTGGCGCACGCCGTTGCGTAGTGCGCGATAAGAGCGGGTGATACCGAACTGCTCGACCCAGCTATGTTCGTCCGATGGCACGGCCTGGCTGGTCAACTGACCGCCGATCCAGTCATATTCCTCGGTCATGATCACGCGCTTTCCGGCGCGTGCGGCACCGAGCGCCGCCGCCACGCCGCCAAGGCCACCACCGACCACAAGAATGTCTGCTTGCATCTCTTTCACGTCGTCTCATCCGTTTTGTTGACTGGGGACTTATCTGGGGAGGCCACTGGAGCCGGTCCCAATGTTTCACCCTTGACGGGTTGGCACTTGAGTAGAATTTGACTTCCCGGGCTGCCGGTCTCGATGCGGTTCACCAGCATTGCAGTCGCCTGCCGGCCCATCTCTTCACGGGGAATTTCATAGGATGTGAAACGCACCGGGCTGCGGCCGGCACGAATATGGCTGCCAAGCACGACCATCGAAAACACGTCGGGCACCCCAATTCCGCGCTCCCGTGCCAAAGTCTCGACGCGCACCGCATCCGCCAGTTCTATGAAAAATGCCACCGTCGCGCCGCTTTCGATGATCGCGTCGAGGATCTTTTCGGCAGGCCGGTTTACCGCCTTTATGTGCAATGCAAGCGTCGCCGCCGTGCCGAGCGCATCACTGAAACCTCGCCAGCGGTCGGCAATCGATTCCGCCGGACCCGCAGGGCCGATATAGGCGAGTTTGGAATGCCCGAGCATCATGGCATCCTCAACAAGCTGCCGTGTGCCCGCGGCATAGTCGCCGCCGACATAGGGCACGGGCCCGCCAGCATCGTCGCGTCGGCCGATCGCCACGAATGGATAATCTTCCGAGACCAGCCGGGTAAGCTCCTTGCGGTCGAATTCACGGCCCAGGACAAGGCAGCCATCGGCGATCCGGAGCCTGTTGCCCTCGGAAAAAATCTTGCGGTTGTTGCCGACGCCGGCACTGGTCAGCAGCAGAAGATCGTACGCCTGCTGTTGCGCCTCTTCCTCGATGCCCAACAGGAACGGCGTGAAGAAGTCCGCCTGTGCGCTTGGAAAAGCAGGCTCGTAGGTGAAGACGCCGAGGATGCGATTAAGCCCCTTGGCCATGCGGCGCGCGATCGGGTCCGCGACATAACCCGTCTTGCGAATGACCGCCTGTACGCGTTCGCGTGTTTCAGCCGGGATACGCGCAATCGCGGTCGGCGCGCCGTTCAGAACAAGCGATACTGTTGCCTGACTGACGCCGGCAAGCTTCGCAATATCGTTCTGAGTAAGGCGTTTATGGCTGGTCACGCAATGCCCTCCCCGACACTCGTTGACTGCTAATACGTATTAGCTGTTAATGCGTATTAGCACGATTTCCCTGCTCTGTGTCAAGAGGCGAAAGACACGCTTGCGGAGAGATGTTTTGACGAAGGCTTATGATGCGGCCAGCCCGGCCTTATGACGGCCGCGCTGGGTTATGGGCTTTCATACCAGCGGTAAAATGGTGCCCGCTGCGGGTTCAGGGTGCCGAAGGCGTCTTTGCGTCGGCAAGCTTTTGCTGGAGAAGCCAGGTCCACATCGCCTCATCGCCGAGCACTTTTGCCTCCACCTCTTCATGGTTCGTATCTTCAAAAACCGTCAGCCGCACGTTGCGTTTCAGTTCCTGGAGACGCTGGACGAGGACAACAGTATCGGACAAAGGAATCACCTCGTCCCTTGAGCCGTGAAAGGCCCAGAAGGCGGTCTTTTCATTGGTGCGGTTGAGGTAATGGCGGATGCCGCCACCGGCAATTGGGACGACCGCAGCAAAAGTTT
Organism: Rhizobium sp. TBD182; assembly: GCF_001950375.1. Taxonomy (NCBI): domain Bacteria; kingdom Pseudomonadati; phylum Pseudomonadota; class Alphaproteobacteria; order Hyphomicrobiales; family Rhizobiaceae; genus Rhizobium; species Rhizobium sp. TBD182. The sequence continues at coordinate 232,678 of NZ_BDLN01000003.1, forward strand.
GCGGAAACTGCTCGGCCATTGACCAGGCGCCGAACCCTCCCCGGCTATATCCGATCAGATAGATACGGCTGCGGTCCACCCGATGATCCGCCACAACGGAAGCCAAGACGCTTGCGACACGTTCGATCGGATAAAGCAGTTCCTCGCTCGGATTTTGTGGCGAAAACACCATGAAAGGAAAATCACGGCCCCCTTCGATCAATTTTGGCAGACCGCTGCGGCGCAGCTTTTCGACGTCGCTCCCGCCCTGATCGCCGCCATGCAGCCAGATCACGAGAGGATAGGTTTTGTCCGAACCGGCATAGTCTTTGGGCGTATAAAGCAGATAATTGATATCCGACGCGATCGTGGCGTCAGACCTCATGGCCTTCTGCTCGGCAAAGGCAAATGTCGATGTGGCCAGTGCCGCAACAGCGATCAGGCATAGTTTCAGATGCTTCATGCTTTTGTCCTCCCAACAAACACGTCTTCCAAGACGCGACTGGTGAACTCATCAGCCGCCGGGTTGGTTCAGTGGTTTGAAAAGCATGCCGGTCAACACGCCATGCGGAACCCGATTGAGGCTGCGAATATCGATCAGCCAGGTTTGTCCACCGCAGTGTGGAGGACAGAGACATGCGTTCATTATTTGTTCTGGCCTGCTGTTTGAGTTTTTGCTAATCATTGCAACAAGAGTGCTTTTGAAAAATGCCGTCGTCGTGCGGATAGGCAAATATCAAGGATGCAGGCATGGCGGTTGCCTATCTGGACAAACTGAACGAGCAGCAACGCAAGGCCGTGGAACATGGCGTTGGGCCTTCAGGCGGACACACGGCTGGACCGTTGCTGATTATCGCCGGTGCCGGTTCCGGCAAGACCAATACGCTGGCGCACCGGGTGGCGCATCTGATCGTCAATGGCGCCGATCCTCGCCGTATCCTGCTGATGACGTTTTCACGGCGTGCCGCTTCCGAAATGTCGCGTCGTGTCGAGCGCATCTGCAAGCAGGTCATTGGCGCTAACGCCGGAGCCCTCACGGATGCGATGGCGTGGTCCGGCACGTTTCACGGGATCGGCGCGCGCCTCTTGCGAATCTATGCGGAACAGATTGGACTGGACGTGGATTTCACGATCCACGACCGCGAAGACAGCGCTGATCTGATGAACCTTGCCCGACACGAACTGGGTTTCTCCAAGACCGAGAGCCGTTTTCCGACAAAGGGCACCTGCCTTGCGATCTATTCGCGCGCCGTCAATTCACAAACGCCGCTGAAAGACATCATGCGCCAGCACTATCCATGGGTGTCCAGCTGGGAAGAAGAGCTCAAGCAATTATTCGCCGCCTATGTCGAGGCCAAGCAGGCCCAGAACGTTCTCGATTACGACGATCTTCTGCTCTACTGGGCCCAGATGGTCGGCGATCCCGACCTTGCAGGCGATATCGGCAATCGTTTCGACCACGTGATGGTCGATGAATATCAGGATACCAACCGGCTGCAGGCCGCGGTGCTGATGGCACTGAAGCCGGGCGGTCGCGGGTTGACCGTCGTGGGTGACGACGCGCAGTCGATCTATTCCTTCCGGGCAGCAACGGTGCGCAATATCCTCGATTTTCCGGCATCTTTCAGCCCGGCTGCAGATATTATCACCCTTGATCGCAACTATCGCTCGACACAGCCGATACTGGCTGCCGCCAATGGTGTCATCGACCTTGCCCGTGAGCGATTCACCAAAAACCTCTGGACCGAACGACAGTCGCTCGAGCGGCCGAAGCTCGTGACAGTAAAAAGCGAAACCGAGCAGGCAAACTTCATTATCGACCAGGTGCTGGCCAATCGTGAGACCGGCATGACGCTGAAGCAACAGGCCGTGCTGTTTCGCACCTCCAGTCACAGCGGGCCGCTTGAAGTTGAACTTACACGCCGCAATATTCCCTTCGTCAAATTTGGCGGCCTGAAGTTTCTCGACAGTGCCCATGTAAAGGACATGCTGGCGGTATTGCGTTTCGCGCAAAACCCGCGCGACCGCGTCGCCGGTTTCAGGCTACTTCAGATGCTGCCGGGTATCGGGCCGAAGAAAGCCGGCAATATTCTCGATACGATTGCGGCAGATCCCGAACCTTTGCTCGCCCTTGCCGAAATTCCGCCGCCACCCAAAACCGGTGATGACTGGGTATCCTTCGTGCAGTTGCTGGCGAACCTGCGAAAATCGCACGGCGGCTGGCCATCAGATATCGAGCAGGCGCGGCTCTGGTACGAGCCGCACCTCGAACGCATCCATGAGGATGCCGAGACGCGGAAGGCCGATTTGCTGCAACTCGAGCAGATTGCCGGCGGCTATCCTTCCCGCGAACGCTTCCTCACCGAACTGACGCTCGATCCGCCGGACGCCACCAGCGATCAGGCAGGCGTGCCGCTGCTCGATGAGGATTACCTGACGCTTTCAACCATTCATTCGGCAAAAGGCCAGGAGTGGCGTTCCGTCTTTATCCTGAACGTGGTCGATGGCTGCATACCCTCCGATCTGGGCGTCGGCTCCACCCATGAAGTCGAGGAGGAACGCCGGCTGCTCTATGTCGCCATGACCCGCGCCAAGGACAGTCTGTCACTGATAACCCCGCAACGGTTCTTCACCCATGGCCAGAACGCGCAGGGCGACCGGCATGTCTATGCCGCTAGAACCCGCTTCATACCGGCAACTTTGCTGCAGTTCTTTGAAACGGCCACCTGGCCGCTGGTTTCGGCCGCAGCCTCCGAGCGCAGCGCGCAGCAGATCCGCATCGATGTAGGCGCGCGGATGCGGGCGATGTGGAAATAGGGAAGATCGTACAGGCTGGAACGATGGATAACACGGCTGTTCGAAAGATCATCCATATCGACATGGATGCCTTTTATGCATCGGTGGAGCAACGCGACAATCCCGCACTTCGCGGCCTGCCCGTCGCCGTCGGCGGATCGGCTGCACGAGGCGTGGTGGCTGCGGCAAGTTACGAGGCGAGAACCTTCGGCGTGCATTCCGCCATGCCATCCGTCACTGCCAAACGGAAATGCCCGGATCTGATCTTCGTACCGCCACGCTTCGAGGTATACCGGCAGGTGTCGCAACAGATACGGGAGATATTTGCCGAATATACCCCGCTCATCGAGCCGCTATCGCTCGACGAAGCCTATCTCGATGTCACCGAAAACCTGAAAGGCATGGAGATCGCCACCGAAATTGCGCTGGAGATCCGCGCAAAGATCAAGGCGGTCACCAGTCTCAATGCATCTGCCGGCATCTCCTACAACAAGTTTCTGGCCAAGATGGCAAGCGACCTGAACAAACCGAATGGCCAGGCCGTCATCACGCCGAAGAATGGGCCTGGCTTTGTTGAAGCCCTGGCCGTCAAGAAATTCCATGGCGTCGGACCCGCCACGGCCGAGCGGATGAAACGGCACGGCATCGAAACAGGGCGCGATCTCAAGTCGAAATCACTCGGTTTTCTGCAACAGCATTTCGGGAAGTCCGGCCATTATTTCTACAACATCGCCAGAGGTATCGATGAACGGCAGGTCAAGCCCGATCGCATCCGCAAATCTGTCGGCGCAGAAGACACATTCGTCGAGGATATCGACGATCTCAACTTAGCGAAGGCGGAGCTTGGCCCTTTGGCTCAGAAAGTCTGGCGTTATTGCGAGGCCCACGACATCACGGGAAAGACGGTGACCGTGAAAATCAAATATTCGGATTTCAGCCAGGCGACACGCAGCAAAACAGTGTCGGGAGCCGTGTCAGACCTCGCAACGATCCAGGAGATGTCAGAGACCCTGCTTGCCTCCGTCTTTCCATTCAAACGTCCGGTAAGGCTGTTGGGGATTACCCTTTCCTCGCTGAGCACCGAAGAGAGTGAAGAGGAAGCGCAGCTCGCACTTGGCCTGTGATGCCGCTGTCCCGAAAACGAAAAAGCCCGCCGCGGGAGGAGGTGCGGCAGGCTTTCCGAAATTTCGAACAACGGCTGGGAGGAGGAGTGCCATTGTTCACAAGACAACCCTTGGGAGGAGGATAGGGTCATCTCAATCCGAAGCTTTGCGGGAGGAGGTGCATCGCTTCGATGAAAACAAGATACCCGGTTTTACCGCATATTAAATAGGCTTTAATGCAGCGCAGCCATGCAAGAAACGCACGAGTCTGCTTTCATCAGCAGCGGCATGACCCAGATGGATTGCGCCGCCTGTACCCTTAGAATTTCACGCTGGCCGTGAGGCTGACGTTGAAGGGCTCGCCGACAGCATTGGCGTAGCTGGTGGAGCCAATGGATGAGGTATAATAGCTTTTGTCGAAGATGTTCTTCAGATTGAGCTGCAGGGTCACCGGTTTCTCCAGCTGAAGCGTATAGGTCGCAAAGGCGTCGAAGACGGCATAACCCGGCAGGTCATAGGAATTGTCGTTGATGCCGGCACGCTGGCCGACGGCCCGCACTCCGCCGCCGATCCGCAGCGTGTTGCCGTTCGGCCCGACCTCACCGACATCATAGGCAAGAAACAGCGAGCCGGTGTGACGCGCGACATTCGGCAAGCGCTTGCCGGCATAGGTGGAATCTTCGAGAACGAGAGCGTCCGTATAGGCATAACTTGCGATTAGATCGAGACTATCGGTAAGGTTGCCGGCAATATCCACCTCCACCCCGCGCGAGCGAACGAGACCGGCGGCCTTCACCGTCGACACACCGCCTACATCCTCCGAATAGGCGACATTGCGCTTGCGGGCATTAAACAAAGCAATATTGGCATTCAAACCGGTGAACAGGTCGAGCTTGGCGCCCACCTCATAGGAAATGCCCTCCTCCGGATCGAGCCCGCCATAATAGGCTCCGATCGAGGATTGCGGGCGGAAGGTTTTCGCCACATTGGCATAAAGGGATGCATCCGGCGTGATCTTGTAGACGAGACCGGCATTGGGGATGAGTTCGCCGCCATTGTTCTGGGTGTTGACGACGAAGGGGCGGCCTTTGCCGGCATAGATGTCGTAATACTGGTAGCGCAAACCGCCGACAGCGATCCATTGATCGCCCAGATGCACGGCGTCCTGCATATAGATCGAAGCAGTGGAAAGCTCCTCCGTCTGGTCGCTGTCGACGTCCCTGACCGTCGTGCATGCCGGCAACCTGCCGTAAACGGGATTGTTAATGTTGAAATTCGTCGAATTCGCGCATCGCAACATGTTGGTGCGCAGCGTGTCGCTGTAATCGTAGGACATGCCGAACAGCAGATCGTTGCGCAGGCCACCAATATCGGCCTCACCGGTCAAATCAGCGCGGGCCGCATGGTTGTAGATGGTGGAATATTGCGTAGCGTCAGCGCGTCGCGTCACCTGCCCCGTGCGGGAATTGTAACCCATCACGCGGGCCTGGTTGTCGGAATATTCGTTTTGGCTATAGGCGTAGTTCAGCGACAGTTTCCAGTCTTCGGACAATTGGCGGTCTACTGAGATACTCGCCAGATCGGATTTGCCATCGGTGATGTTATAGGCCTCGTCCAGCCTGAGACGTCGGCTGACATTGATTGCCTTGCCGGTCGCTGGATCGAAGATCGTGCCGCGATCGAAGGGCACGCTGTAATCCTCATGCATATAGGAAACCGTAATGTCGGTATCCTCGCCGCTCCATTTCAGCGAGGGTGCTATCAGCCAGTTCTTCTTCTCACCAAAATTGCGCCAGTAGTCGCTGTTCTCCCCCTGACCGATCAGGCGATAGGAAAAATCCGTTCCCGCAATAGGTCCGGTCACATCGAAACCTCCGGATGTACCATACTTGCCCGCCCCAAAGGCTGAGAAGCGCGAATACGCTTCGGCGGAGAAAGTATCTTCAGGCTTCTTCGTCACGACATTCACCATGCCGCCCGGATCGAGAATGCCGTAGAGCGTGGATGCCGGCCCTTTCAGCACTTCCACTCGCTCTGCAGTATCGTTGAAGGAATGCGGCAATGCAGTCTTCAGCCCGTTGATGAGGATCGAGCCATCGCGATTGTCACCAAAACCACGGCGGATAACGGCATCCTGCGTGCCGCCCAGCGTGTTTGACTGGGTAACGCCGCTGACATTGGCGAGCGCATCATCGAGCGAGCGCGCCTGCTGGTCACGCAGCACTTTGTTTGTCACGACGTTGACCGATTGCGGAATATCGAGGATCGGCGTTTCGGTGCGCGTCGCAGTGCCGGTGGTTATCGGCTGATAGCCGCGTGCGCCTTTTTTGACGTCGGCATTAACGGTTATCGTCTCAAGCACGGTCGTCCCATCGGCATTTTTCTTCGGTGCCGTGGTCTCCTGCGCAAAAGCAGGCAGGGCAACTCCGGCCAGAAGCAACGCCAACAGCGCTCGCGAGCCTACCTGAATGATCATCGAACCGTCGTGCATCTGTCTTGTCCCCGGCTGCCCTAAATCGTCATCGCGACGATGATGCACCGCTCTTTCAATTGATGAATGTAGTAGTCAACTTTAATTCGGCTTGTGACGGGCGAAACATCTGGCGAATGCGCGCTCGTTCATGCCTCCACAGTTCTGATTCGGGGTCAAGATCGTCGCTTTTTGTGCAAATCACCGCGTAAAAACCGGCTTTTCGAAAGCTATATACTTGACTACTACAGTCATCAATAATTCTGGTGGCGGCTCACAAACGGGGAAAATCTTGGACGACGGTGACAAAAACAGACGCGCGGGCATACGTCTTGCGGCCAATGCAATTGAGTTTGCCTATGGCGACACCCCCGTGCTTGCCGACGTGTCCATAGACGTTGCGCCGAACCGATTTACCGTTCTGCTCGGTCCGAACGGGTCGGGAAAATCGACGCTTCTCTCCGCACTTGCCCGCCTGCACCGCCCGGCAAGCGGCTATATCCTTCTCGACGGCCGCGACATATTTCATCATCCCACACGGGAGGTGGCGAAGCGGCTGGGCATGCTGGCACAGCAGAACCACACGCCGGAAGGGCTTTCGGTCTTCGATCTCGTCTCCCGTGGCCGTTACCCGCATCAGGGATTTTTGAAGCAGTGGAGCGAGGAAGACGCGGACGCAGTGGACGAGGCACTTTCCGTGACCGGAATGTTCGGCCTTGCCGAAAGAGCAATCGACAGCCTCTCCGGCGGCCAGCGCCAGCGCGCGTGGATCGCCATGGCGCTCGCGCAGCAGACAGATATCATCCTGCTGGACGAACCGACGACATTTCTGGATCTGCATCACCAGATAGAGGTGCTGGATATGCTGGCTGGCCTCGTCACCCACCACAACCGCACGATCGTTGCCGTGTTGCATGATATTAATCTCGCCCTGCAATATGCCGATCACCTGATTTTTCTGAAGGATGGACGGCTGCGGCACCGGCTGGAAACAGCGACGCTGTGCGATGCCCAAATCATCTCGGACGTTTTCGACATGCCTGTCGCCCAGCTCACGCATCCGGTCACGGCGAGGCCGGTATTTCTTCCCCTGCCCGGACGGACTGGCACGGCATGATGTTCGCCAGGATGAGTTACAGCAAGCCCGCCATGCAGGAGAAGGCCTATGGCCGCGCGCTTGCGGCAGCACTGCTTATGCTTCTGGCCATGATGCTTCTGATTCTGGCACATATTGGTACTGGCCCGCGCGCCGTTGCCCCACATGTGCTGAACGACCTGATATTTTCCTACGACGCCCGCAATTTTGACCAGCAGGTTTTGCTGCGTCTGCGGCTTCCGCGTCTGCTTGCTGCGCTGCAAGCCGGCGCCTGCCTTGGAGTGGCAGGGCTTCTGTTGCAGACCCTGCTTCGAAACCCGCTGGGCGAGCCGCATATTCTGGGATTAAATGCGGGCGCGAGCCTCGCGGTCGTCGCGGCGACCGTGACGCCGCTGGGGTTAATCGCAACGCCGGCCTTGCGCCCTGTGCTGGCGGCCACCGGCGCAGGCATCAGCTTCTCACTCGTCCTTCTGCTCGCGTCCGCCGGACGGCAGGGTCTGACGCCAGCAAAACTCGTCTTTTGCGGCATCGCGCTGTCGACGCTTGCCGGAACCCTTACCTCCGCCATCCTCATTCTCAACGAGGAAACATTACAGCAGATGCGCTTCTGGCTGGTTGGCGATACGGCAGGCATTTCGATGGCAGCCGTCGCCGCCGCCCTGCCTGCCGCCATTATCGCACTTCTCCTTGCATTTGCCGTCGCGCCGCGGCTCGATCTGCTCGCTTTGGGTGACACCACCGCCACAACACTTGGCGTGCCTGTCCGTTCGACCCGGATCTTGGCGCTTGCCGCAATATCGCTATTCTGTGGCGCGGCCATAGCCGTCACCGGGCCTATAGGTTTCGTCGGTCTGGTGGTGCCGCCACTCGTGTCGCGGCTAAGAACGGGGCGGCTTCTGCTTGCCATTCCCATAGCCGCGCTCGGCGGCGCGGTTTTACTGATCGCCGCCGATCTCGCCGCCCGCCTGATCCTTGCGCCAAAGGAACTGCCGACTGGGGCAATGACCGGCCTTGTCGGGGCGCCTGTCTTTCTCTGGTTGGTGCGCAGGGTGTTTAAATGAACCGTTACAGGGTCATCAGACTGGCGCATTTTTCATTTCGCCTCTTGCCGCAGCGGCTGGCTATTATGGTGACGCTTACCCTTTGCCTTACGCTTGTCACGGTATGGTCGCTTACCGCCGGCAGCCAATATATCCCGGCCTCCTCCCTGTGGTCTTTATTGACCGCTGGAAATAATGATCCCGCCTCGAATGACGCCGTGATGGTTCTCGACTTTCGCTTCTCGCGCCTAGCGCTTGCCATGGTCTCCGGCGCCATGCTGGGCGTTGCCGGTGCCATCATGCAAGCGACCACCCGCAACAGCCTTGCCGACCCGGGCCTGCTCGGCGTGCGCGAAGGCGCATTGCTCGCGGTGCTGGGCTGCCTGTTTTTGTTGCCATCCCTGCCGGTGATATTCCGCCCCCTGGCCGGTATCGCCGGTGGGATGGCGAGTGCTGCAATCGTCTTTTCGCTTTCCGGTGTCACCTCACGGATGCGCTTCGTTCTGACGGGCATCGGCTTCTCATGGTTTTTATCAGCTTTGCTGCTTATCCTTATGGCATCGCTTGATATTCGCAATTTGCAGACGGCGATGATCTGGATGGTAGGAAACCTGCAAGGCGCATCCTGGACCGCCGTCTCGATCCTTTCAGCCATCCTGGCCATCACCCTTTGTCTTGTTCTCCTAACCACCCGTGCCGCCGATGTTCAGGCGCTCGGCGACAATAATGCAGCGGCACTCGGAGTTCACACCCGCTGGCTATCAGCGCTGCATGTCATCCTTGCGGTCGTTCTCACCGCATCCTGTATCTCCTTTATCGGCAGCATCGGTTTTGTCGGCCTGATCGGCCCGCATATCGCCCGACTTTTGCTGCCGGGCAGCTCCCATATTGGTCTTGTTATGGGCGCGGGTCTGGCAGGAGCGACGCTGGTTGCAATTGCCGATACGATTGCCCGAACCGCTTTTTCACCGCTGGAATTGCCGACCGGGCTCGTTCTTTCGGCCGTGGGCGCCCCCACGCTTCTTACCCTTCTTTGGTTTCACCGACACCGCCTATAGGTCTTTCATGCGCAATACCATTCTCGCTTTCGTTTCAACCGCCGGACTTCTTCTGGGGGTATGCGTTGCTCACGCGGAGGGCAGCCGGACCTTTACCGACGACCTCGGCCGCACCGTGTCCGTCCCCTTACAGCCGAAACGTATCGTCGCCCTGCACGACATCGATCTCACCATTCCGCTGATAGAATTGGGTGTGATACCGGTGGGTAGCCATGGCCGCATGGGTGGAGACGGCAAACCATACCTGCGCTCCAGCGCCATTTTGACCGGTGTCGATTTCGACAATAGCCACATCGCCTATATCGGCTCCATCAACGCCGATCTGGAAGCGATAGTCGCGCTCAAGCCCGATCTCATCCTGACGGAACCGGACCGACCGACACCAATCGAAAAACTGGAGCAGATCGCCCCGACCGTCGCCATCGACAATACGAAGGACGGCGCGCCGCATATCTACAGGGTGCTGGCTGAACTGACCGGCACGCAGGCGCGACTTGCCGTTTTGGACCGACGCTACCGGGCGCAGATCGAAGCGCTGAAGGCCTCGGTCGATACCGGCGCGAGCACTGTCTCGGTGTTCCAGCCACTGAATGGCAAGATTAGCGTCTACCATACGTATCGTGCGCTCGGCCGGGTGCTGCGAGATGCCGGTTTTCGTTTCCCAGCCATCATCGACAATATTCCAGACGGCGAGCGCATCGAGGTAAGCGCCGAGCGCTTGCCGGAGCTCGACGCCGACTTCATTTTCGATCCCTATCGTTCCGATACCGGCGCTTCTCCGCAGGCCGAAATCGACATGATGGAAGCTGTGATGCCGGGTTTCTGCAATTTTCTGCAGGCCTGCCGCGACGGTCGCTACATCCTTCTGCCGCGGGAAGAGGCAATCTCCAACTCCTATGCCGCTCTCAGCCTGATGGTCTCCGCGATCCAGTCGCATCTCACGGTAAGGCCCGAGGCTGAAAAGTAAGGGAACGATTGCCGCGACAAAAGCGCTTGCCTGCGAGCTTGGCGCACTGCTAATCCGTGAAGAAGAGTAAGAAACTCACCTTCACGGAAAGTCCCATGACGACTGGCGAAACCCGTACATCAAGGCCTAGACATACAGACCGTTTCGGTGAGCAACTGCGCAAGCGCCGCGACCGTCTTTCGCCAGGGCTGCTTGCCGTTGCCGAATATATTGACGGCCACCGCCATGCCGTTCTCGGTAAATCGGCGCTGGAGATCGGCTTTGAGACCAATACCTCCGATGCGACGGTCATTCGCGCCATTCAGGCACTTGGGTTTCAGGGGCTGGTCGATCTCAAGGAAACTCTGGAGGCCTATCTCGGCGTGACGGATTCGCCGGTTGAAAAATTGGCCGCTACCACGAAATCCATTTCGGGCAACTGCGACGCGGCAATCGACTTCGTTCTCGAGAACCAGAAAAACGCGCTGGAAATGCTGGCCACTGTGGAAAACCGCGACGCCATGGCCGCCGCCGTGCGTCTTCTGGCGGAAGCACGCGGCATCGGCGTCCTCGGCATCGGAGCCTCCGGCGTCATCGCCACCTATGCCACCCGGCTGTTCCAGCGCTCAGGCGTTCGCTCCTATGCGCTGAACGCCACCGGCATTACGCTTGCCGAACAATTGCTCGACCTTGAAAACGGCCACGTCCTCATCATGCTCCTGCACGGCCGCGCCCACCGCGAAGCCCAAACCGCAATCGCTGAGGCTGGCCGCCTCGACATCCCGATTATCATGCTGCTCGGCCAGGAAGACAGCGTTCTCAAAAAACACGCCAACGCTTATCTCCTGCTGCCCCGTGCAAAGAACGAAGGGGTAGCGCTACACGCCCCATCCTTCATCGCCATGGAAACCATGGCGCTCGCCCTCTCCGCTGCCCGCCCCGACCGAAGCCTTGAGACACTGGAAAGGCTGGTGGAACTGAGAACGTCGATCAGGCCGCACAAGCGGACATAGTGTCGAGGCGAGGTTCGGACCGGCAAGCTATCCGTTATACTCCCTGTCGGAGACGAGATACTCTTGTGTGGTAGACTGATAAAGCGTTATTGACTGTCCGAAGCGATGAAGTCATATCACCGTAAGCAGGCAGACCAGACAGGATCCGCGACGTGCAGGTAGAAGCATTCTCGATATCAGGCTTAAAAAAGATAACTCCGGCTCGGTTTGGAGACAGCAGGGGTTACTTCAGCGAAGTTTTCAAACGGGAATGGTTTCGCGAGAATGTCTCGGATGTCGAATTCGTGCAGGACAATGAATCTCTGTCCGCGCAGGCCGGAACTGTTCGTGGCCTTCATTTTCAGACTCAACCCTTCGCACAGGGCAAACTCGTCCGCTGCCTTCGTGGACGACTATTGGACGTTGCGGTTGATATCAGAACCGGATCACCCACGTTCGGACAATGGACCGCCGTTGAGCTTTCACCGGAAAACGGCGAGCAGCTGTGGGTTCCGGCAGGCTTTGCCCACGGTTTCATGACGCTGGTTGACGACACCGTTATCTCCTACAAGGTGACAGCTCCCTACAGCGCCGCGCATGATCACGGTGTCAAATGGGATGACCCCGCCATCGGCATCAACTGGCCGAAGATAGACGGTTGCGTGCTTTCCGAGAAGGACGCCAAGCAGCCGTCTTTGTCTGAATTGCCTGAATATTTCACCTACGAAAAAACTGGAAACTGATGATGCGCGTTCTAGTCACCGGCGGCGCCGGATTTATCGGGTCTGCCCTTGTGCGTTATCTCGTAAGCGAGGTCGGTGCGGATGTCCTTACAATCGACAAGCTGACTTATGCCGGTAATCTGGCTTCGCTCAAGCCAATCGAAAACGCGCCAAACCACCGCTTTCTTCAGGCTGATATATGCGACCGGGCTGCAATGAATGACGCTTTCGCGACATTTCAGCCGGACTACGTGATGCATCTGGCGGCCGAAAGCCATGTCGATCGCTCCATCACCGGCGCGGCTGATTTTATTCAGACCAATATCAATGGCACTTTCACGATGCTGGAAGCAGCGCGGCAATATTGGAACGGTCTTGCCGAAGACGCAAAATCAGCCTTCCGCATGCTTCACGTCTCGACCGACGAGGTCTACGGTTCGCTCGGAGAGCATGGCCTCTTCGAAGAAACAACGCCCTACGATCCCTCGTCGCCCTATTCCGCTTCAAAAGCCGCAAGCGACCATCTCGCCACGGCATGGCAGCGGACCTATGGCCTTCCGGTCGTGATTTCCAACTGCTCCAACAATTACGGGCCATTCCACTTCCCGGAAAAACTCATTCCGCTGATCATCCTAAACGCCTTGGAAGGCAAGCCGCTTCCGGTCTACGGAAACGGCGCCAACATCCGCGACTGGCTTTATGTGGAAGACCACGCCCGCGCTCTGTGGCTCATTGTCCAGACGGGGCTCGCCGGCGAAAAGTACAATGTCGGCGGCAGAAACGAGCAGAAGAACATCGATGTGGTGAATTGCATCTGCTCCATCCTGGACGAACTGCGCCCGCAGTCAAAGCCTCATGCCGAGCTTATCAAATACGTCACGGATCGCCCTGGTCACGATGCCCGCTACGCTATCGACGCAACAAAGCTCGAAACGGAACTGGGTTGGAAAGCACAGGAAAATTTTGCGACTGGAATTCGCAAGACCGTTGAATGGTACCTCGACAATGAATGGTGGTGGGAGCCGCTACGTCAAGGCGTCTACTCAGGTGAGCGCCTCGGCGTTCTGACGAAGGACTGAACCGGATGCGGCTGGTAGTCACCGGGAAAAATGGACAGGTCGTTAGTGCCCTTCAGGCACTGGCCGGACCAGGTCTGGAGATTGTTGCTCTCGGCCGGCCGGAGCTTGACCTTGCGCGACCTGACACTGTTTTCAAAGCGCTGCGGGACGCGAAACCCGATGTCGTGGTATCGGCCGCTGCCTACACCGCCGTGGATAAGGCGGAAAGCGAACCAGACATCGCTTTTGCCGTCAATCGGGACGGAGCAAAAGCCGTCGCGCGAGCCGCAAATGACATCGGTGTTCCCGTCATTCATATTTCTACGGATTATGTGTTCGACGGCACCAAGACCACTGCTTACGTCGAGAATGATCCCACTGGACCGGCCTCCGTTTACGGCCGCTCAAAGCTCGAAGGCGAACAGGCTGTCTCTGAAATGACCGACAACTATGCTGTTCTGCGAACCGCATGGGTCTATTCGGAATATGGCAGCAATTTCGTAAAAACCATGCTGCGGCTAAGCGAAAGCCGCGACGAGATCAATGTGGTTGCGGACCAGTTTGGCTGCCCCACCTCGGCAAATGACATCGCCATCGCAATTGTGTCGATCGCAAAAAGACTTGCGACGGATCCTTCTGCGCATCTTCGCGGCGTTTTTCACATGTCAGGCACAGGTGAAACGAACTGGGCAGGTTTTGCCAAGCAGATATTCGCATTTTCTGCGGAAAATGGCGGAAAGTCGATTGTTGTCAACGACATCACGACCGCACAATATCCGACGCCGGCCCGACGCCCGGCAAACTCCCGGCTTGATTGCTGTAAGCTGGAAGAAGTTTATGGAATAAGATTGCCGGAATGGCAGACATCAACGCGCGCGGTCATGGCCGCCCTAGCGCAGAACAAAAAGGAAATGCCATGAAGGGCATCATTCTTGCCGGAGGCAGCGGAACCCGTCTGCATCCTATGACATTGGCGGTGTCAAAGCAGATCCTGCCCGTCTACGACAAGCCGATGATCTATTATCCGCTGACGACGTTGATGCTGGCCGGCATTCGCGAGATCCTCATCATCTCGACACCACATGACATGCCGCTTTTCCAGAACCTTCTGAAAGACGGTTCCCAATGGGGTCTCTCGATCGAATACGCCGTTCAGCCAAGCCCGGACGGGCTTGCCCAAGCCTACATGATCGGTGCCGACTTCATTGGTGGCTCCCCGTCTTGCCTGATCCTCGGCGACAATATCTATTACGGGCACGGACTGCCGGAGCTCTTGCAAAGCGGTACTGACGTCAATGACGGAGCCACCGTTTTCGCCTACCACGTCAACGATCCTGAACGTTATGGCGTCGTTGAATTCGATAGCGAGATGCGCGCGCTGTCCATTGAAGAAAAGCCGTTAAAGCCCAAATCCAACTGGGCCGTTACCGGTCTGTATTTTTATGACGCCGATGTCGTGGACATCGCAGCCAATCTCAAGCCTTCCGCGCGCGGCGAGTATGAGATAACGGACGTGAACCGCATTTATCTCGAACGCGGCAAGCTGAAAGTCTCCATCATGGGCCGCGGTTACGCCTGGCTCGACACGGGAACGCCGGATAGCCTGCTCGAAGCCGGGGAATTTGTGCGCACCTTGGAAAAGCGTCAGGGTTTCAAGATAGCTTGCCCTGAAGAGATTGCTTTGAATAAAGGATTCATCACCGCATCAAAATTTGAACAGATCGCTGAATCCGCGGGCAAGGGCGATTATGGCGTTTACCTACGACGTTTAGCAAGCTCGTAACATAGTCGAAAAGCCGCTAGATAGGGCTCCGAACAGCCCGGAATTTACCAGAGACCTTCCTGGCGAAGATACGCAACATGGAAGTTTGCGAAGCGCGAGGCCTGGTCATCGTCGATTTTGACGTACGGAATGTCGCCAACTCTATCCAGAAAGGGCGGTCGCTCACCAGTATACCAGTTGGAACAAACTGAACTCCCAGGGCGTCGAAACTGTGCCACTGTTCTTGGGGAAGGTATGCCTTTTCTCTGTAGAAGCCGTTATCCTCATGGTGAGAAGGGTGTCGCGATAACTTTCGCTAACTCTCCGGAGGATGTTGGCCTTTTAGGGGCAACTCCACTTTTCAACTGCAGCCCTTTGCGGTAGTAGGCCTCAAAGATATGAACGCACCTCGGAAACGACTCGAAATGAATATGATCCAAGCAGCTTTATCCAGACCGCTCGAGCTTTCCGTCGTCGTGCCGACGTTCAATGAGAGTCAGAATATCCGCGAACTGGTAAAAAGATTGGATTTGGCCCTTGGGGAAACAGCATGGGAGTTGATCGTCGTTGACGATGATAGTCCAGATGGCACGTCGAAACTGGTGAAATCACTTTCTGCTGCGGATTCGCGTATCAGATGTATCAGGCGTGTAGGACGCCGAGGTCTTGCAGGTGCTTGCATAGAGGGTATCCTCTCAAGCTCTGCACCGTATGTTTTGGTTATGGACGGCGATCTTCAGCATGATGAATCTATTGTTCCGGAAATGCTGCGATCGCTGGAGGGCGGACAGGATTTGGCAGTCGGCAGCCGCTATGTCGCCGGAGGTTCGTCTAATGAAGGCTTCTCTCGCCTGCGCAAATGGGGTTCGGATACGGCGACAAAGCTCGCTAGACGGGCGCTGAAAATTAGTATTTCAGATCCGATGAGCGGCTTTTTTATGTTGAGGCGCGAGACGTTTGAAGAGGTTGCACCAGCACTCTCCAAGGAAGGTTTTAAGATACTGCTTGATTTCATATCATCTTCACCGTCAAATCTTCGAACAGTAGAAATTCCGTTCAAGTTTCGAGAACGCTTCGAAGGAACCTCCAAACTCGGATCACTTGTAACGGTTGATTACTTGGGACTTCTGTTATCAAAAATATCCGGTGGCGTTTTGCCGGTGCGCTTTTTGATGTTCGCTTCCGTCGGTGCATTCGGCGTCTTGGTTCATCTGCTGACTCTTCGGATAATGCTGGATGCAGTTCAGCTGTCATTTTCGATGGCTCAGTTTGTGGCGACCATGGTTGCGATGACAGGTAATTTTATCCTGAACAACGAGTTGACTTATCGGGATAAAAAACTCCGCGGCGTGCGTTTCTTCACGGGATTGTTGACGTTTTATGCCGCGTGCAGTGTGGGTACCATTGCCAATGTGGGGGTCGCGAGCTGGATTAACGAGGCATGGCACTCGGATGCTTTGCTATCTGGACTAGCCGGGGCGCTCCTCGGAGCAGTGTATAACTACGCGGCGGCATCGATGCTCACTTGGAAAAACTGACCGGCGAGCATTTAGACTTTGCAGACGAATTATAAAAATGAGGTTCCGGATTGCTTACCAAAGAAAATAACAGCCGCGATTACGCGATTTTTGGTGCAATCATACTCTGTGCTTTGTTTGCTGCAGTCAGCGTTCGTTGGGTGATGTTTTACAGGACCGGTGGCGGACTCGATATCGACGAAGCGGGTTATATTGGATACTCGATCGCGCTCGAACGTGCGCTTATCGGCGGCGGCATAGTGGGCTGGCTCCATGCATTCTTTACGCCGACGGGCCAAGCACCCCTCACGATGGTAGTTGCTTCTTTTATCACCACTGAAGCTGGTACCTACTCGGAATGGATCGCACTAACGACCAATAGTTTTATCTTATTCTTCCTGCTTTTTATGGTTTACCTGCTAGCTGCAAGAGAATACGGCCGCAGTGTAGGCTTTTTTTCACTGATAATAGTTGCAACAACTCCATACGTTATTGATTTTTCTCGCCTGTTTAATTTTGGTATACCAACAGCTCTGTTTTTCATCGCAACTATTTATTGCTACCGCCGCAGCGAAGGTATGGCCAAACTCGGCTGGGTCGCAGCAGTTGGGTGTTGCGCAGCATTGATGGTCTTATCACGCACAATGGCATTGGCGTTTTTGCCAGCTTTCGCATTGGTTTTTCTGGTAGAAGGCCTTTTTTGGCGCACTCATATTAAAACGCTAGTGCTATCGATACTTGTCGGGACTGCTACATTCGCGATGGTATGCGGGCCTTGGTTCGCGGTAAATTTCCATATAGTATTTGAATACCTTTTCTCATTCGGTTACGGGCGGAAAGCGGCTGAGTATGGAGCAGGAGAAGGTATTTTTAGCTATGATGACATTAAGTTTAGGCTCTATTTGTTCACTAAATACACTAAACTTACACATATAATATTTTTTCTAATTGGCTTATGTGCGATTGCTATCAGTCTAGTTATTTCAAAGAACGAACGAAAAAAAGGCCTTTCGTTCTCTGCCCACGTTTTACTACTGACATCGCTATGCCTTCTGACTTTGATGTCATCACGAAACATCGGGACGGCCTTTGACTTGCCTTTGTTGCCACCGCTAGTAGTTGCGATGGCGGGTTCTCTAGCGAACATTATTAGGACAACTCGGATAAGATATCTTGCTGCTTCCATTGCTTTGCTTTGCGTTACCCCAGTGTACTTCTTACATGCTGATCAACGGTTATGCGAGGCTTATGAGACGGGATTTTCAGCGTCAGGTGTTGACATAGGTCCTGTGGCGTTTTGTGGTGGAATTATGGAAAACTATATCGGCGATAGGTATGGCCGCGGTAATAACGGCGACCAAATCAGGTCTATAGGCGCCGCTTGGATGAATACGAGCTCGGAGCTATCGCGCGCCTTGACCGAATTGCCTGGATCAGAGTTTGGTGTGGTATTCGCATCGCGACATATTTTGGCGAATGTCAATTCCGTCAACTTAGCAAGAATACAGACAGTTGGTTCATTCCTACCATTACAGCAAATCGATCCCACTGCTGTCACCGACGACGTTGCCCACTACGGAATATGGCTTACAAGCGCGCCTGTTTCGAGTGCTTGCTACGTAGTCATGCTAAACAGCATAGAGGGTGAGTTTCCTTTTCCAGCAAATCCTGAAAACTTACGCGCTGCACTTTCGCAGAATCATTATTCTGTGGTCGCCACCATCGACACACCGACCCACGGCCAATTTTTCGATATATTCCGCAAGCCCGCTGCCGAGTGTGGAAAAGGACTCCAGGAAAACGCTACCGGATCATTAAGCCTTGAAAAAAAGGCAGCACTATTTGATGACGAGCGCAATCGGTCTGGTTTTTTGGTCGGGGGCGAGTTTGCAAGCAGGGAGTAGTGTAGACTAAGCGAGAGTTTGTTCACGAGGCAATCTTCATCGGTCTCGCCTGCATCTAAAAAGGTGACTCGGTTCAGGAAATCATTAAACGGGAAGTATGTGGAACAATGCGGTGTTTGGTGCTTGGAGGCGGGGGATTTCTAGGAAAGAATCTCGTGGATTCGCTCGAGAGAAAAGGTTACTTTGTTCGTAGTTTTGATCGGGCACTGAATGAAAAACGTGGTGGGGCAAGTGAGGAAAAGAGTGCTTCTAACGTTGAGCATTTTTCAGGGAATTTTTTGGCACGATCGGATATTGAAACTGCCCTGAATGGAATTGATGTTTGTTTTCATCTAATTTCGACAACGATAGCCAGCACTTCGAATGCAAACCCGACCTTCGATGTCGAGACCAATTTGTTGGGGACTCTTCAGCTGCTTAAATGCGCTGTGAAGTCGGGTGTAAAACGCATCGTCTTTATATCTTCCGGTGGGACTGTTTATGGTGTTCCTAAGACCATTCCCATTTCAGAGGAGCACAGCACGTATCCCACATCCTCATACGGCATCACCAAGCTTGCTATCGAGAAGTACCTGGATCTTTATCGGTCACTTCATGGACTTGAATATGTCACGCTTAGGCTAGCAAACCCATATGGCGTTGGGCAAAGGCTCGACGCCCAGCAGGGAGCAATAGCTGTTTTCTTAGCGCGTGCGCTGCGTGGCGAGGAGATAAGCATTTGGGGAGACGGCAGCGTTATCCGAGACTATATCTATGTCGATGACGCGATAGATGCTATGGTTCGATCAGCTGATGTCAACATCCAGGGCGGATGTGTCGTTAACATCGGCGCAGGCGTCGGTTACAGCATCAACGAGATTTTGTCTGCAATTGAAAAAGTGACGGGCCGGCGGACAAATAAAAAATATGTCGAAGGGCGCACATATGATGTGCCGGCAAACGTGCTAGACATCTCTGCCGCAGCAAGGTTGCTGGGGTGGACGCCAAAAATTTCGCTCGAGGAAGGGCTTCTTCGTTTTTCGAACTGGATTAAGGACGGCGGCTCCCGCCTTTCATAAGTTGTACGAGGTAGGTCTTGGCTAATAATAATCGCGACGGCGGCTTTGAAGACTTTCGCCAAATGGCCAAAGACTCATCCTTATCGAAATACGAAAAAATAGGATTTCCCGATTCATATCGCGCGGGGTTCGAGACTGCGATTTTTGATGATATCGCAACGAAACTCTCCGGGCTTGAGCGGAGCGGCGCTAAAATACTGGATATTGGCGCCGGATGTAGCGATCTACCACTGATGATAATAGAAAGAGGCCGTGAGCTATCCCAAACAACATACATGATTGATAGCGCAGAAATGTTGGGCCTTTTGCCGGAAGCATCTCATGTCCATAAGCTACCAGGAGCTTTTCCTAACATGTCCGAGTTCGTTCAGGAACATACGGGCTCATTCGACGCTATCCTCTGTTACAGCGTGTTTCAGTATATTTTTGTTGAAATGCCTTTATATAAATTTCTCGATACTGCCCTTTCTTTGCTTGCACCCGGCGGGAAGATGCTGATTGGAGATATTCCAAACATTTCGAAGCGGCGGCGTTTCTTCGCAAGTGAAGCTGGCCGAGAGTATCATCGCAAATTTACAGGGAGCGCTACGGAGCCCGACATCGCGTTCAATCGCATTGAGTTCGACAAGATAGATGATGCAGTGATACTCTCAATCATCGCGAGAGCGAGGGCGCAAGGTTTCGATGCATTTGTCGTGCCGCAAGATCCCCGTCTACCAATGGAAAACCGCCGCGAAGATGTGTTAATTGCTAGGCCCTGATCAAAGATGTTCAAAGAAAAACTGATAATAGTGGGCGATAGCGCGTTTGCAGAAGTAGCTTACGAATATTTCTCTCAAGACTCTGAATACGAGGTTATCGGCTTCGCAGTTGAGCGAGCGTACCGGACGAAGACGGAGTTATTTGGCCTGCCGATCTTCGTCTTCGAAGAGTTGCCCGATATTTTTGGCAAGGATGACGTGAAATTTTACGTTGCTATTGTATATTCTCAGCTCAATAGGCTCCGTACCCGCCTCTATAAGGCCGCGAAAGACATGGGGTATCAGCCGGCGAGCTATATCAGCAGTCGCGCCTTTGTCTGGCACAACGCCCAAATTGGAGAGCATTGCTTCATCATGGAGCATAATACCGTCCAGCCATTTGTTTCGATCGGTGACAATGTGGTGCTGTGGAGCGGGAACCATGTTGGACACCATACCAAGATACAGAACAACGTATTTGTCTCTTCTCATGTCGTCATATCGGGATTTTGCTACGTCGGTGAAAACTGTTTTCTCGGCGTTAATTCAGCGATCGCGAACAACGTTACTGTTGCTGCCGACAATTGGCTTGGGCCATCCGTCACCATTTCGTCAAATACACAGGATGGTCAACTTTTCCGGGTAGATCAAGATCAACCGACGAAGGTTTCCGCATTGCGGTTTTTCAAGGTTGCAAAATGAAATGGCTTAAGCGAGGACTCGTTTGGGGGCCTGATCAGACCAAACCTTGGGCACTCAGCCACGCAATGTGTCCCACGCCAATTCAAATTGACGATAACATAATTCGTGTTTACGTCTCAACCTTGGATGCTGAGGGTCGCGGACACGCGACATTTGTGGAGGTTGACGCAAATGACCCAACCATTGTGAGACACGCGCCAGATACCCTGTCTCTGGGACCAGGTGAGTCCGGCGCATTTGATGACAATGGTGTCGTGGCGTTGGGTGTTATCAAAACCGGCGATCGCCATCTCATGTATTACGCCGGTTTCGAGTTGTGTACTCAAATTCGATATCGAATTTTTACCGGGCTTGCGATTAGCGATGACGGAGGGCGATCGTTTAATCGCCATTCCAAGGTGCCGGTTCTAGATCGCAGTGACAAGGAAATGCTTTTCCGCTGCGGGCCGTTTCCAATGATAGACAAAGATGAAATTAGGCTTTGGTATGTCGGAGGCGATCGATGGACGGACATTGATGGCAAGTCGATGCCCGTTTATGATCTACGTCACGTCCGGTCCCAAAATGGGATTTCCTGGCCCCAATTCGGCGATGTTGTTATGTCAATCTCTGGTGACGACGAACATGGTTTTGGTCGCCCATGGGTCGTAAAGCAAGGCGAAGGTAGCTATCAATTATTTTATTCAATCAGACGCCGTTCGCTGAAAGCCTATCGACTGGGTTACGCAGAATCGTCAGATGGGTTGAACTGGATTCGCAAAGACGAAAAAATGGGACTGGATGTCACACCGGGCGGCTTCGACAGTGATGCCATTATGTATTCCGCCGTCATCACAGTAGCCGACAAAACATACTGCTTTTATAACGGTAATGACTTCGGAAAAGAGGGTTTCGCCTTGGCGGAGCTGGTAGAGTGACTTTAGAGATAAGGCCTTTCTCAAGTACTGAAAACGAACTGTGGGATGCTGTCGTATCGCGCAGCATCAATGGTACGTTGCTGCATTCCCGCAAGTTTCTTAGCTACCACGGCGGGCGCTTCGAAGATATGTCTGTCTTCGTTATCTTCAAGACGGAACCTGTTGGGGTATTTCCGGCCGCGCGTTCAGCTGCTGATACTGAGACAGTTGTAAGCCATCCAGGATTAACCTACGGCGGCATCGTCCACGATGGTACTATTTCGGGCGATCGTATGCTCGAAGTCATGGATAAACTCTCGATATATTTTCGCGAAAAGAAATTCCGGAGGCTAATTTACAAGGCCATCCCCAATATCTATGCGATAGCCCCCGCTCAAGACGATAGCTATGCTTTATGGAGGCTTGGCGCGGCTCGTATACGCTGCGACCTTGCTGTCGCCATTGACCTTGCGCATCGTCTTAAACCCAGCCACCGACGGATACGGTCGCTAAAAAAAGCACGCGCGGCGGTAAATATCAAACGAGACATCCGCACATTTGATCAGTTTTGGCCGATACTGTCGGCTAATCTCGCGCGGAAACATGAGGCTGTACCCGTACACAGTCTGGAGGAAATATCGCTTCTCTCGCGCCGCTTTTCGACTGAGATAGAACTGTACGGAGCATTTAACAACGATATACTTGTAGCGGGTGTTCTCCTTTTTAAAACCGCTCGTGTTTGGCATGCCCAGTACATAGCATCGAGTGAACATGGTTACGAACTTGCAGCTCTCGACGCTGTATTTGATGAGATTATTCGCGATGCACAAAACGCCGGGGTTCGATATTTTGACTTTGGCACCTGCAATGAAAACGGTGGCCATGTGCTGAATGGCGGCCTCTATCGTTTTAAAGCCGAATTTGGTGGTGCAGGCGTCACCTATGAACAATATCAACTTGGACTGGAGGAGCGGTGAAGATTTCGGATTGCAAGGTCTTGGAGTTGCCGAGACGTCTGGACGTGCGCGGAAGCCTGACGTTCGTCGAAGGCGGCCACCACATTCCTTTCGATATTAAGACCTGTATGACGTTCCCACGGCAGAAGGTAGGGGCGCTCATGCGCACCGGGAACTTCACCAATTTCTAGTTTGCCTTTCGGGAAGTTTCGATGTTTGTTTGGACGACGGGACAGATAATACAGTCGTTCACCTCAATAGGCCGTGGCATGGCTTGCATGTACAGCCAATGATCTGGGCCTCGGAGATTAATTTTGATCCAGGTTCGGTTTGTTTAGTTTTGGCCTCTATGCTTTATGATGAAAGCGACTACATCCGCGACTATGATGAGTTCCTGAAAGAGAAAAAAGGTACTGTAATATGAAGGTACCCTTTCTTGATCTAAAAGCCGCTTACCAAGAGATAAGCGCGGAGATAGATGAGGCCGTTCACAGGGTACTCGATTCCGGATGGTACATTCTTGGTGAAGAGATCGAGGCTTTCGAGGCTGAATTTTCAGACTATTGCCAAGTGAAACACACCGTTGCTCTTGGTAACGGACTCGAGGCGCTTCATCTTGGTTTGCGAGCGTTAGGTGTTGAAACCGGAGACGAAGTAATCGTTCCATCCAACACCTATGTTGCGACCTGGTTGGCTGTTAGCCAATGTGGAGCAAAAATCGTCCCTGTCGAACCAGACCCTTTCACCCACAATATTGATGCCGGACGCATCGAGGCTGCCATTACCGATAGAACAAAGGTGATTTTGCCTGTTCATCTCTACGGCTTGCCGGCTGATATGGGCACTATCCTAGACATCGCTTCCAGACATGGATTGAAAGTCCTGGAGGACGCGGCTCAAGCACATGGGGCCGTCTACGATCAAAATCGTATCGGTGGGCACGGTCACGTCGTGGCATGGAGCTTTTATCCCAGCAAGAATCTCGGAGCACTTGGCGATGCCGGTGCGATAACAACCAACGATGACGTGATTGCTGATAAAATACGTATATTGCGCAACTATGGAACTCGGACCCGGTACGTAAACGAGGTGCGCGGATACAATAGCCGAATGGATCCGTTGCAGGCGGCCGTCCTGCGCGTCAAACTGAAATATCTGGACCGTTGGAATGAACGCCGTGCGTCAATCGCATCACGATATATTGGCGCAATATCAACGGTTCCGGGGATAGTCGGACCTAACGAACCAGTCGGATACAAACACGCATGGCATCTTTTTGTGATCCGCCATCTTCGGCGAGAGAGTTTTGCTAAAATGCTCAACGAAAAGTCGGTCGGCACAATTATTCACTACCCCATCCCGCCACATATGCAGACGGCCTACTCAGATGAGAATTGGAAACCAGAAAGTTTCCCTGTGGCCCGGCGACTAGCGGGAGAGGTGATTAGTCTACCTATCGGCCCACAGATGTCTGACGCGGCAGTCGAGTATGTGGCAGATCTCCTTCATAAGGGGGCAGCGTCCTCATGAGCATCTACAATCTCGGCAATGTGAAGAGATGTACTGAAGAAGCTCTGGAAGCCTCGGACACGGCTAGAGCGCTTGATATTGTCAGGAACGCTGTAGACGTTGTGATCAACAATCAGAGATCGGTAGCGAGAACTCTCGCTAGCAAAGATCTCGACGAGATGTGTCGAAACATCGCAGCGTATCACCGCAAAAATGAGGATTTGGGCTCCTCTTCGGAATCTACCGTGGGAACCGTTATCTTAGCTACCGAACTAGCTAAAGCTGGCGGCCATGTTGAACTTATTAAGGACTACATCCGATCCGGGGAATTCCCTGCGCCAATCACGCTCGTTTTAACGGATTGCTTCGATAGAATAGACGATGTTTTGTCTAACGAATTTTCTCAAACATTCGGCATCAGCGTCGTCACTGTTAAGGCAAAGGACAGTAAACAGCGAGTGGATTTGCTAACAAGACGCCTTAAGGAACTTTGCCCACAAAAAATGCTTCTGATTACCCATAATCAAGACTCAGCTGCGATTGTGGCTGCTCTTATCCATACTGCACCGGAGATGTTTTTTATCCACCATGCAGATCATCATCTTTGTCTTGGCGTAACTTGTGAAGAGTTCATTCATGTCGATGTTGCTCAATTCGCGTACTGCAACTGCCGAAACAGTCTAAAGAATCACGACAACCGGTATTGGCCTATTGTATTCCAGGGGCACTGTTCGGCACGATCGCCAGTATTCGAACTTTCTGCGGGCTTGACGACATGTGCTGTAGGCAGAGAAGAAAAATTCGAAGCTGGGGGATACACCTACGATTATTTTAAGATAATCCCTGAAATACTTCATTCAACCGGCGGAACTCATATTCATGTTGGCCCTCTACAGCAAGAACGGCTCGAGGAAATCCACGCACGCCTTGCTCAACTCGGCATTGATGCATCGCGTTTTTACCATGTTCCGTGGGTAGCATCTGTAGCGACCGCGCTCACTGAATACTCTGTAGACATGTATCTCGTATCGTTTCCTTATGGTGGAGCTAAATCAGTTATAGAAGCAATGGCGGCAGGAATTCCTGTTCTTGCGCACAAAAATTATCGTTCACTCTTAACCAGCAGCTATTTCGTCGCCTACCCCGAATGTTACTCTTGGGCGAATACGGCCGAGCTATTCAAGTTGCTCAAGGAAATAACAGAGGATGATCTATCTCGGCATTCGGTGATGTCTCGCGTTTTTTACGAGCAAAATTACACTCCCGCGATTTTAAGCGCGGCCATCAAAAAAACGTCCGGGTGGGCAGACCATCAACCCGACTTACGAAGCTACTTTAGTGATGGGTTGCAGGCGTTTTTAGACGAAGAGCGTCTCATCGATGACAAGCAGGAAACCCTCGATCTTAGAAATGAGCTCAGTAGGATGCATAAAGAGTACGCGAAGGTTCATACTGAATATCTGCGTATTTTAGAAGCGTACAACGCACTGGTAAATCAGTAAAATTGTAGTTCGCTCCAACCAAGTACCGCGATGAGCGGGGCAATTTCGTTTCTATATTATCCAAAGTCTCCTTGTGAGAATTTTCTGAGAGCGACATCGATACTGATTGTCTCCCGCTCGACAATATCAAATATTTCAAAATTAGCCCTAGGGCGGCGCCGTTTGATCCCTGATTGAGTTTCGCGAACATACTGCCATGCGGCAGCTTCACGGGTTTCCGGCTTCGGAAAACCTCTAATTTCTTTTTGCTGCCCCCAAAAATCTACATCTATGAGGTCGTTGTCAGCAATCCTCGCAGCTAATTTTTTACCTTCATGGTTTGTTTGGACCGCAATGTCGATTAGAGCGTCAATATCGTTGACATAGCGCTCCATGCTGAATCTTCTGCGACCAATCTCGCTCAGCTGTTCCGAAATGCGACGCAATTCGTCTGATTTTTCAAGTGCGTCGACAACTTTTTTTGCCATGTCATAGCTATCCAGATGCGGAGAGATAAGCAGGTCACCGAGCCCTTCCTCTTGCAATACATCTGCTACGCCGGAAGCTCCGGCGAAACAGAAAATCGGAAGGCCGTGGCAGATGGAATCCAGACCAACATTTGGAAGCGGGTCCAATCGAGACGTTAGCAAGAAAGCGGTCGCACGGCTGTATGCGTATTCAAGACTACCGATGTTTCCAACAATCTCGATATGATTTTCCAAACCGGACCGAATAATTTGCTCTTTAAAGTAGAGAGAAAATTCAAAATCTTTCTCTGGGTCATAACCACCGCCGAACCAGACAAATCGTAGATTCTTATCGGTCGAATTCTTTAGGATGTAGGAACAGGTTTGGAGGAAAAACTCGACACCCTTGCGAAAACTGAATGAGCCTGCACCCATAATTACTTTAGCAGCGGCATTCAAACCCGCGGGTTGGAATGCCGCGTCCACCTTGTCTTTCTCCGGATTTCCTTCCAGGACACACCTACCCTGTGGAACGACGTAAGAACGGTGATTTGGCTGCCATTCCGGAACATGGTTTACCGCGTCAGCCTTGATAATTTCCGCCGAGTAAACCGTTACCGACGAACTGCGGATAATAGCTTCCATGAAATGATGAGGGTTTATATATGTTGTAAACTCATGAATCAGCGAGATCGTCGGAATTTGATTGTTGCTCAAAGCTTCAAGAGCGTAGATCGAAACAACGCTATTGACGATCGCGCAATGAATATTGTCAGCCTTTAGAATTTCGTTTACGGCGCGTAGACATAAAATCGGATGATTTTTGGTGATCTTGTAGATTTTATTGACACTTCTCTCGAAGTTGTCTTCTAGGGCACCAGGACCTAGCAAGAGGCAAATGATGTTATACTTTTCGTTCAAAGCTTCAATCAGCTTGAGGCATACAATTGGAGCTCCCGTACGCGAAGCTTCATGGCTGACAAAGAGTATATTTTTTTTTGAAGAGTCCGGAGCCTTGACGGTTTTCTCCACCGGCGACTCCAATTTATATGTTCTGCCCTCTGACTTCCCGTGTTCCAAAAAGTGCGAAACTGCGGAATGACCTGCTGCAGCAACGTCGGGATTGGCTTCGAGGTAGTCTTGCGATTTAAAATCGCGAGGAATATTTCCCAAGGAACGCTCAATGCTCTCCCTTATGTAACCCACTAACGAATTTAGCGCCATTGTCATTTTCGGCTTAGCCAATTTATATGTCCTGCCTTCTGCCTTGCCATATTCTAGGTAGTGCTCGACAGCAGAATAACCTGCCGCGGCGACATCAGGGTTGGCCTTCAAATAGTATTTAGAACTGAAATCCCTCGGGATTGTTCCCCTTACACGTGCAGCGAAGCCACGTGAACAGCTAGTGACCGGTTTTAAAACCCTCTTCATAACCTCTCCTAGTCTCGTCTACAGGCATGTTACAAATCGCTGGAAAAACCGAACGGGATCGATATGCGCCTGTCAAATAGTTTCACCACCTGGCGGTGCAGTGTCTTGTCCCTACTTATATCCAAAGGCACCCCAAGAGGAAATTTCAAGCTATTACTAATATAAATTTGACGAAAAAAGAAAGCGTTTCGACTAGTTACGAAAATCAACATCATCCAGCAGCCAAACGGAATGGTCCATAACAAAACTGGTACTGTTTCGCGACAGATTGGAATTATACGCCGGATCTGGGAACTGGTTTGTCTTCCATCTGCTCCTCATAAACTCTACTTCTTTCTTGAATCGCTCTTTTTTTTCTGGCGTGTCCTCGTATCCTCTACTTAAGGATTCGTGGTGATAAAGCTCAGCCCAGGGAGTCCAGACGTTTTCATAGCCGGCCGCACGTATCCTCAGACAGAAATCAACATCGTTAAAAGCAACGGCGAGATCTTCTTCATTTAATCCACCAACGCGATCATAAACCTCACGCCGCACCGTCAAGCAGGCTGCAGTCACGGCGCTATAGCTCTGCCTAAGCTTCAACCGACCAAAATAGCCACCGTGGTCGCGCGGGAAAAGATGATGCCCGTGCCCGGCAACACCGCCCATACCTATTACGACGCCAGCATGTTGCAGACGACCGTCAGGATAGAGTAATTTTGCACCCACGCAACCGACGCCTGGCCGCTGGGTCAATCCAACCATTTCCGACAGCCAATCCGGGGAAATGACCTCAATATCATTGTTTACGAGAGCGATGATTTCGCCGTTGCTTTGAGCAACCGCATTGTTATTCAAAGCGGAATAGTTGAACGGTCGCTCATCACGTATCACCCGTACGCGCCTGTCATGTTTTTGAACTTGATCGAGCCACGCCAACGTGTCGAGATTAACAGACTGATTGTCAACAATGATCAATTCAAAATGATGATAGTTTGTCTTCTCAAGTATAGACTCGACAGCCACTTTAAGGACGTTCAAATGGTCGCGTGTGGGCATGATTATCGAGACAAGCGGCTTGCCCTCGACTGGCCACAAAACACGATAACTAAACGGAAACGGCCCCGCGACAACCGGAACGTCTTTACCGACGGTACGATAAAGATGCTCTTGCAGTGCCAAGCGCCCAGCTTCCGTCGCGTAAGGCTTAGACTCATTTGATGCTGCCGTGCTGCCCGGTGAAGCCCGCCAGGAATAAAGAACCTTCGGGATATGACGAATTTGCCGGTCTTCGACGAGTTCTATACAACGCAAAAGCAAGTCGTAATCCTGTGCCCCCTCAAATCCCGCACGAAATGCTCCGACCTTTCTCACTAACTCCGCGTCATAAACACCGAGGTGCGAAATATAATTCATGCCGTACAGTAGTTCTCGATTCCAATCCGGCTTGAAATGAGGATCATATCTGGTTCCATCCTCCCGTATTTTGTCCTCATCAGTATAGATAATTTTAACATCGGGTTGCACGTTGATCATCTGCGCCACGAGCAGCAGTGCATCATGGTCAAGCAGGTCATCGTGATCAACCAATGCGATGTATTTGCCTTTCGCAATCTCGATTGCGCTATTTGTCGCTTTTGAAATATGCCCATTTTCCTCTCGGAAAATAATGCGGATCCGATCGTCGCGCCTTTCATAATCCTCAAGGACCCGCCTGACCACCGGATCAGTTGAGCAGTCGTCTGCGAGACAGAGCTCCCAATTTGGGTAACTTTGCGCGCGAACAGAGTCGATCAACTCGGAAAGCAGCCGTGGTTGAGGATTGTAAACCGGCACGACCAACGATATTAGCGGCGCATCTTGCAAATCGAGTGCTAGTTTGCGCAGGTCTGCAGATAAATTTTGGCGCAAACGCGCCCATTGCGAGAGTACCTTTTCGTAAGACATTTCAGCAGCACGCCACTGCTGGATTTCAGTCCGCATAGGGTCGCGCTTCGCAGCTGAGCGCTTAAAACGTTCAACCATCCGCGGGGAAAACAGCCCGCTACCGCTTGCCAGAATATTGAGGAATTTAAAGACCAGCTTTTTGCGAAGCTGTTTAAGCGGTCGGTTTCTCGCATCTTGTAAGAGTTTCTCAAGATTTTCGGAGACGGCTACATTCCTTTTACCACCACTGTTCTTGTGAAGCACAGCCGCATTTTTTAAATCATGTTCGAATTCTTCGACAGCATCTTTCATCATCACAGAACGAACGTATGCTTCGCCCGCCAACAAAAAAGCGTCAGTCACGGCCGCGCGTCCCACCTCATTACTCAGTAGGCGGAATAACGGCTTTAGACTGTCACTAATGTTATCCCCCCAAAACAGCATCGTCAAACCACTTCGATGCGGCAGCGTCAGCGAAGGGCGACTTCCCACTATCATCTGCCATTGGCGCTGACTAGCGTCACTGCACTCATCCGTACCCATGCCATAAATCAGCACAACGGCTCGCGAGGATAGTTTAACCGTCCACTTCTCAAAGTCCTCGGCAACTGCTCTACCGCAATTACGCGCGTCGACACTCAGAATGTCCACAGATTTATCCGATATCTGGTCCAATGCATGTGAAACATTCTCATTAACAACACGACTGAAGCTTGTGTAGCGCTGATTCAGCAACAGAGCTTGTTCGAAAGCGTCGCTGGGAATGGAGCCCTCACGGGTATTATCCCGCCAGTTCGAAACAGCAAAACACTCCGCTTCAATCTCACGCTCTGCAATAGCCTGACAGAATGAAAAATAGAAAAAGCCGGTGTTTGTCCCGACCTCTAAAATGTTACGCGGGCGTTGAGCATGGACAAGCCACATTGCAAACGGACCATATCGGAGCCAGTCCTTATCTGGATCAACGAAAACCGGTTCGCCAAAGGGAACATTTAAAAAATCCATCTCAAGGCTCCTTATTGGCATCACGCATTACATCCGCGAGGTTTTTTACTTCAGGATGCAACAACATTCGCGCCTCGTTTCGGATTTCATTTCCGACAGGCCCATCAATCCTGGATATCAACATGGCCATTGTCGCAGCTCCGCCGCGGGAGAGCCAAAGTGGAGATTTTTTCAGAAACTGAAAACCGCGCCGCAGAGCGTAACCAGGCAACGCATAAGCGCTTGCGCGCCTTGAAACGGTCGCCAATATCAGAGCTATTCGGTTCGCCCGACCTTCCTGGGTGTTGTGGTCGATGCTAAGTACGCCTTCCAATATGCCTTCAAGTGCTGCATCGTCAGGAATTACAAGTTCACGCGCGATACGATCCACTTCAGAGTTGTCGAAAGACGCAAGTTCTTTATCCAACTGATCGACTTCATGTGTCGCTGAGTGAGTAAAACCATGACGCAACGCCCATTGCGTCAACCCGATCTCGCCACGACGTACGGTTCGTGTTTTATCATCCGTAATATGAAGTTTACGCCAGTACCGCAGAAACGCCGGATCACGGATGATACGAGGACCAAATCCCATAGCATAAGATGCGTAGTGGAAGTTCTTGTGGTCGGTTCGGTGACGCCAGATAATTTCCTTATAGCGATGAGGGGCCACCCTAGGCATGGCAAAATTCGAGGTAGCCGCAACCAAATCTGTACCCAGTATACGCGCATCTTCGAACCAACTTGTTGGTTGAGGAACGAGCCAAACAGAATCGTTCAGCATCCATGCTCTCTGCACATTACTCAACTCAGCCGCTAGATCGAGAAATCCGTCACGGTAACCGCCAAAATCGTATCCGACATTCGGTCTCTCGATAATTCGTGCGACAATAGGGATCAATTTTGCTCTATCATCATCAGACAAGGGTAAATTCGATACGATGACCGGTGCGATCTGGGCACGCCTCATTTCTTCAATCATCGTAACGTGGGACTGCAGAAGCCCTTCTTTTGGAAAAATAAGGTATACCCCAACTTCGTCCTCGATCGAGATTTGCCCGGTAGTTCGCCTTATTTTCCGGCAGGTACGAAAATCGTACCAACGTCGGAAATAAAGCAGGCGCAAGACTTCGCCAGGTAGGTTTAACAGTTGTCTGCCGAGACGAACGAATTCCCGACGAATTTTCCACGAAAAAAAACTATCCATCGTTTCTATTCAAATGCCGAGTGGAAATTTACCCGGTGATGCATCCACGAGTGAACCCATAAAAAACCGGATCGCGAACCGGATTTCGCCTGTATAGTCGTCGAGGCGGCTGAAATCATAGGCGGCCCCCCTTCAGTTCTTGTGACATTTGTCTAGTACCTTTTATAAACCCCAATGCCTTAGCACGGCGCCTGCGGGAAAATAAACTCGAAGGTGACAATAAAAGAAGAATTCCATTCAGCAGCGCTGTCAGGACTGGAACAGGTCTTCCGTATTTTAGACCCGTATAAATCCGGGAACGTGCCATATGAAAAGCTTTAAAATAAGCGATCTCCGGTGAACGCTCGGTTGAATGACCGCTAGCGTGTTCAACCAAGGAATTTCGAACGAAATACAACGCCCCCAATTTTTGCAGCCGCAACGAAAGGTCGTCGTCTTCGTGATAGAGAAATATGTTCGGATCAAATCCTTTGACAGCGTCGAATTTGGCTTTTGATACGAATAGGGCCGCGCCGCTTAGAACCGGCACCCTACAGTCTGCATCAGGCCACCCCCGTTTCAAAAAGGCACTGCGGGGCAGTAAATATGAACGGCGCTTGAAATAAGGCACGCCTGCGTCATTGATAATTCGAGGGTTGAATGCTGCGCCGTTGGGGTACTCAACGGCAGCATTGAGCAAAGCCTCGACGGCACCTTCCTTCAATCGTGCATCAGGATTCAGAAACAGTAGAAACGGTGTCTGCGCCGCTTGTGCACCCGAATTGCACCCCTTGCCAAAACCTTCGTTTTTCGTCAACGCAACAATTCTTATCGCACGCTCGCTGGGCAAACTTTTAAA
The DNA here is from genome assembly GCF_001950375.1 of Rhizobium sp. TBD182. Taxonomy (NCBI): domain Bacteria; kingdom Pseudomonadati; phylum Pseudomonadota; class Alphaproteobacteria; order Hyphomicrobiales; family Rhizobiaceae; genus Rhizobium; species Rhizobium sp. TBD182. Next base: position 265,295 of record NZ_BDLN01000003.1, read on the forward strand.
TGAGTTTGTAAGCCCATTGTCGACGAGCACGATGGCCACCTCATCAGGCACCGAGGCGACCATGCCGCCGATTACATCGTCGCTCTTGTAACAAACAGATATTATCGTAACATCCGACAAAGAATAACGGGTCACGTCAAATCACACTAGGTTGCGGCCATGACGGACAAATAAGCCGACAGGCGAGGAATGAAGGAAAGAACGTCACCACAATCAATCCGACCACGCAACCGTTCTGATCATTGTTTCACGTTCCCCGCACTTCTACGCGAATTCGCTGGAATGGCCAAGCGTGCCGTTTAGCCCAAACCAATGATCATAGCTCAAATACCTTGCCTCATCCCGCTCTTAAATTTTGGATATCGCTCGCGCTAATTAAGGCTAAAGACTGTTGGCAATAGACATCACTGGAAAGATAAACGCTCAAGCTTGCAAGCGCTGCCGAGCTTGATCGGTTGACACTCATTCGCGGCGAGCTTATTTGCATAGCCTTGAAGACAGACGGCAAGAACCTTGATCACAGCCTTGGACATTATAGAAAATTTCGCACGACTAATAGTGTCGTTTTCGATCGAGGAGAGGCGTGGAGTGCTTTCCTTTGAGCGTGATCAACAGCCACACCAGCGCGATACTTAACCGCGTAGAAACTAAATAAGGATATCTCGGTGATCGGATCGTTTTTGTCGCCAAACGACAAGAAGCTGCTATCGCGGCTTTTTAAAGAAAACTTCAAAATGCACGTCGGTTGGTATTCCGCAGCAATAGCAGCAATGCTCATTGTTGCTGGAACGACATCCCTCAGCGCATGGATCATGCGGGACATCGTCAATAGCGTTTATCTCAAACAGGGATTTGACGTCGTCCTTGAGATTGCATTTGCTGTGGCGATCATATTCATCGTCAAAGGCCTCGCAACCTTTGTTCAGAGCTATTATCTTAGCAAGGCTGGCAACAGCATTGTTGCCGAGCAGCAACGTAGAATCTATGATCGGCTTTTGAAGCAGGGTGTCTCCTTTTTCCAAAATCTGCCGTCTTCCGAACTTCTTGTGCGCGTGACCTACAACGCCCAGGCTGCGCGTAGCGTTATCGACACGATCGTCACGTCCTTCGTTCGCGACCTATTTTCTCTTCTTGGTCTGATTATCGTGATGTTCGCCCAGAATTTTCTTCTGAGCGCGATTTCCATGATCATTGGTCCAATTGCGATTTTCAGCGTTCGCCTTGTTCTGCGTCGCGTTCGCAAGATCATGGAAGCGGAACTTGCTTCGTTGGGCGAAATCGTCAATGTCGTGCAGGAAACCAGCATCGGCGTTCGCGTCATTAAGGCATTCTCGCTTGAAAAGCTGATGCGCCAGCGCATGAACAAGGCGGTATCTGATGTCGAGCAACGCGCCAATGGCATTGCGAAGCTTGAAGCGGCGACCAGCCCGATCATGGAGACACTGTCTGGCCTCGCCATTGCAGTCGTCATCGCCGTATCCGGTTACACCGTTCTTGAAAAAGGTGGCTCGCCGGGCGACTTGATGGCCTTCATTACTGCCCTGCTTCTCGCCTATGAGCCGGCCAAGCGTCTGGCCCGCATGCGAGTTCAGATCGAAGGCGGCATGATTGGCGTGCGCATGATGTTCGAGGTTCTGGACGCTCCGTTGACACTTGCCGAGAAGAAAGATGCCCTGCCGCTCCCCAAGGCAAGCGGCAATGTGGAGCTCAAGAACGTCAGCTTCGAATATGTTCCTAACCAGCCGGTTCTAAAGGACGTCAGCGTCCTCTTCGAGGGTGGGAAGATGACTGCGCTGGTCGGGCCTTCCGGCAGTGGCAAGTCGACGATCATCAACCTCATGATGCGTCTTTATGATCCACAAAGCGGTTCCGTCGAGATCAACGGAATGGATTTGCGCGATGTGTCTTTTGCCAGCCTGCGCGAGCATGTTTCTTACGTCGGCCAGGAAACCTTCCTTTTCTCGGGAACGGTGAAGCACAACATTTCCGTCGGTCGCGACAACGCCACCGATGAGGAAATCATTGCTGCGGCCAAAGCGGCCAATGCGCATGATTTCATCATGAACATGCCCGATGGTTATGATAGCAAGCTCGGCGAAAACGGCTCCGGTCTGTCCGGTGGCCAAAGACAGCGTGTTGCAATCGCCCGCGCGATGCTGAGAGACGCAGACATATTGATCCTCGACGAAGCAACGAGTGCGCTCGATTCCGAATCCGAAGCGCTTGTCCGGGACGCGCTTGAGCGTTTGACGCTCAACAAGACATCGATTGTCATTGCTCACCGTCTCTCCACGATCAACCGCGCCGACAAGATCGTCGTCATGGATAATGGTCAGGTTGTCGAGCAGGGAAGCCGTCGCGAGCTGCTCGCGACGGATGGTCTCTACAAGCGCTTGCACAGCATCCAGTTCGATGCGGACGTAGCCTAAGTCAAACAATTATCGGGCGGCATTGCCGCCCGATCCTTATTATGCTTGCCTGTTACGTCAGATACCTTCGGCCGGTTATGCCGATTACAAGGCGATATCCATATCGCTCGCTGCCCTCACCAGGATCGGCAGAATCTGCCACGCGTTCATCGCTCAACCCTATTAGCGGCGCGGCAAAGCTCATAGTGCCGGCGACTTCCTTCCCCTGACGGATGGCAACCACGATTGCCCCTCCCCCTCCTCGGCGGCCAAAGCTTGAGCCCGCTCGGCCCAAATCGACGATCTATAGAACCTTGTGCAATGACTCGATTCGAGCTCATGCCCGGTGACGTAGTCACGACCGGTACGCCGCCCCGCGTCGGCCTTGGAATGAAGCCGCCAGTCTTCCTGAAAGCCGAAGATGTTGTCGAACTTGGCATTGATGGCCTTGGCAAACAGCGTCAAATCGTGACAGCATTCGGCAATTAGACAGCAGTAAGGATCATGACGGGAATGACGGCAATCGAAAAACTGGCCCAAGGCCTTGTAAAAGCAGGCCTGGACAGCACTAAAATTCCGCTGGCGACGATTGAGGCGGATGGTCTCGTTCCCGGTAGTCTCGAGGAGGCCATGGCCATTCAGGGTGCTTTTGTTGAAGCGTCCGGTAAAACAGTGGGAGGCTGGAAGCTGGCGATCCGGCCGGACGGGAACGCGGTCGCTGCGCCGATGGTCGATTGTTATGGCGTCGATGAGGATAACGTCGCGTCTTTTACGGGAAGAGACATTGAAGGCATCGAAGTGGAAATCTGCTTCACCCTCGCCTCCGATATTCCTGCCCCAACGACGACCCCGTTCAGCAGAGCCGATATATTAACGCATATCGATGCGGTGCACCTCGGCGTCGAGCTCCTCGGCTACCGGCTGGTGGAAAAGAACCAGGTTCCCTTCCCGCTTTTTCTGGCGGATCGCCTTGCCAATCGCGGATTTGTTCTAGGGCCGGAAATCAACGCGGCAATAGTTGATACCTTTGCCGAAAATACCGGGGATCTGCCGCATCTGACGGTGACCGAAGGTACAGAGCTTCGTTTTGATGCGGTGGTGAAACACCCAAATATCGATCCGCTCGCGCCGCTTATCGCTTTCGCCAATTCCCCCCTCAACAGAGATGGAACGCTGAAGCGCGGACAGATCGTCACCACCGGCAGTCTTTGTGGTGCAATAACAAGCAACCTTGCAGCCGACACCTATATCGATATGAAACCGGTCGGGGCTTTCACACTTTCATGCTCTTGATCGTCGCCTTCCGCCATCGACGCGAACAGTGCTTCCGCGTCGATGGCGATTTTGGTCGAGGCGTTGCGGACCTGCAGCGTCATATCCCGAAGAACCTCTTGGGGCTGCTTCACATCCCGTCGGCCAATCTTCGTCCGGCGATCCTATCCGGTTTTCGTCGTCGCCGTCGTGTCCACGCGGCCCGAAAACCAGTTGGCCAGCAAAGCGCCGGAGATATTGTGCCAGACGCTGAAGATGGCGCTGGGCACAGCTGCGAGAGGCGAGAAATACGCTGTCGCAAGAGCCGCACCGAGACCGGAGTTCTGCATGCCCACCTCGATGGCGATTGCCTTGCGCTTGGTGAGTGAGAGGCCGGTCGCCTTTGCCGCGAAATAGCCGAGCAGATAACCGAGCCCATTATGAAGAACCACGACCGCAAAGATCATCAGGCCGGACTGCACGATCGCGCCCTTCGATGCGCCGACAACCGCCGAGACGATCAAAACGATACCGATGACGCTCACGAGCGGCAAAGCCGGCACGGCCGCCTTGACGACACTTGGCAAAAGCTTCTGCAAGGCAGCACCAAGGGCCAAGGGAACCAGCACGACCTTGACGATGCTCAGGAACATTGCCCAACCATCGACCGGCAGGAACTGGCTGGCAAACAACCAGACGAGGAAGGGCGTCACCAGAGGAGCAGCGAGCGTCGTCACTGACGTGCAGGCGACGGAGAGGGCGACGTCGCCCTTCGACAAATATGTCATGACATTGGAGGATGTCCCTCCCGGGCAGCAACCAACTAGGATCACGCCTGCTGCCACTTCCGGCGGCATCGGAATGATCCGGGTCAGCAGGACCGCAAGCAGCGGCATGATGAGGAACTGGCCGAGCACCCCGATGGTAACATCGACCGGGCGCTTTACGACTTCACGAAAATCGTCGACCGAAAGTGTGAGCCCCATGCCGAACATGATGATCGACAGAAGCGTGACGATCCACGGTCCAATCTGCTTGAACGTATCTGGAAAATAAAAGCCGAGCACGGCAAACAAGATGACCCAGACCGCAAAGGTTTTGCCCACAAAAGCCGAAACGGCTGCCAGCGATTTCATGTCTACACTCCCAAAATGAACATGAAACCCCCTCTAGACTCCTAGGGTGCTCTGTCAAGGTCATTACGCCGTTGCTACAACCTCGCGGTCAAAAACGATACGTCGCAAATCCCGGAAGATCGAATACCTCTAGGTCAACAAGCTCAGTAGGCCAAATCTAGCCAACATTCACCGCAACATCTGCCCCACCAAATATGAAGCCAGATTGATGGCAAAACCCCTTAGGACGCAACCATATCTAGCGCGACTCAAATTCTCATTTGGCCTTGCTTTTTCATATCCTCAGTTGTGTTCAGAAATGCTTATTTTATCAGCGGCTTCGATCCGTATAACCGAACAAGCGCGCGTGGGCGCATAAGGATCACGACAGCCTATGTCATCGACGCCAAAGGTCTTGTTTCGAACCGAGGCCCGTCCATAAGCCTTATCCCGTGGACTTCATTTCGGTTCATCTTCACTTTACGAGTTGCCTCGGCACCACCGGGTTACCAGTCTACAGTGCGTCTGAGGACGCTAATAGCGGCAAGCGCCAGCAGGGATGATGTAGACAGGTGAGCCGCGCTCGGGACCCGTTTGCTCGAGGAAATGACCGCCACCCATGCCTATCACGAACGTGACGATGAAAACGACGAACATAAATCCGAGGAGCCGCTTCCATATCCGGAAGGGCATGGCAATCAAAGCCAGAAATGCCCAAAGCGGATCACGCGCGACGGCTCGCATCATGTTTTTGAATGCGTCCCGGGCAAGGTCGCAATCGGTTCATCGAGCACCCAGCACGCCGTCGCCAGTCTCTGCCGTGCCCGGCAGTCCTGGTCCGATCAGATCGGCAAAGAGCGCCTTGTCATTGTCGCATGTCAGAAAGCCCGGTAGTTCGCGGCTCAGCCATTCACCGAGTCGCTGCTTAAAATCCTGATCATTCGAGGTATCGAGGTGATGGAGAACGAGCGACCCGATCAAGACCTTGCGGCGCATATCGTTGTTGCGCTCGGTTTTCGAGAGCCGGGCCTTGAGTGCAGAATGTTGCGCGTCCAGTTCAGCCAGTTTCTATGAGGAGATCGACATAGCGATTGTGAGAGCAGGTTTGACCATAGGGTTCATGATGCTGTGGTGGCTGCAACCTGAGCTCAGGAGAGTTTGTGCTTATCCGTGAATTTCAGTGGCTGGCGTTCGCGGCCTGTTTGAGCTTTTCGATGTGCTCGCGGCAGAGCGCCTCAACCAGCTTGTGAAGTTCCGCGGTCCGCTCCTGAAGCCAGCTGAGCGCCTCTTCGGAAACCTCGAAACGCTTCGAACAGCGTGCCTTGACGTAGGCCTCATTCAGGATGTTGTACCATGTGGTAAATCGCTGACGGTCGCGCGGCCAGATGTCGATCAGACGGCGATCCCTATCCTCTGAAAGTCCACGCAGGAATTTGAGGTTATGTGAGGCCGGCGTGTAATTTGTGTGCGTCAGCAGATAGCAGGAGTAGGCTGTTTCAACTGATTGGTGGAGATTGAATGTTGCGAGGTTGATGTTTTCTTCCTGGACAAAGAATTTCGAACCTTTCAGAAAATCGACTGCGTTCCTAAACTGCTTTTCGAAATGCTCCTCGGCCACCCTGATTGCATCGGCAGGGCTGAGTTGTTTCGCCTCGGCGAGCGGCCGGTCATCGAGTTCGTACAGGACAACACCTTCGCGGGCGAGGTCGACGAAGAAGTACTGGCCATCATGCAAAAAATTGCTGATCTCGCGAGCGCCATGCACGATAAGCCCCACGGGTGTCTCGATCTCCTTGTCCCACATCAACCGGTCTGTTGTCTTGTCCCAGTATTTGGGGTCGGCAAGTTCCTTGTTGCTGACGATGACAAGGATGTCGAAATCCGAGCGATAGCCTTTCGACGTATGCGGTTCATCCACCCAGGTGCCACGCGCGTAAGAACCGAACAGAATGATTTTGAAGATCCGCCCATCCTTCTTGGCGTCAGACTTGGAGCGCTCCACCAGATCAGCAAACTCTTCCTGAATAATTCCGACGACGCGCGCAAGCTCGCGTTGCTTTCGTTCCGGCAAATGTTCAAGGCTGGTCTTCATGTCTGCTCCGTTTCTGGACGGTATCC
>NZ_BDLN01000003.1:272209-290667 GCF_001950375.1 Rhizobium sp. TBD182
GTTTGAAACTCCGATTTTTGGTAGCCACCAAGCGAATGCCTGTCGTCTTCGACGATGCACATTCGATCCTGGGGGCAACCGGCTCTGATCTGAACCGAGCGGTTAACGTTACACGGGCACGATCACTGCATGGATCCTCCCGCTGCAACTGCCCCAGCACAAACGCCCCAGGCAAAACCTTCCGACGCGTCGACTGCGCCCTCTCCTGTTTGTCCCAATCGCGCCTCCAATGTTTTCTTCCATTGTTCCATCTCGTTGATCCGTTGTGCGATCGACCTGCGCATGTCGCCCTCCCCAGATTGATGCGTTTGTTTGCGTATTCAAACACGGGCATTGACCTATTGGCGACTACTACTTTTAGTAGTCGAAATTGCCGTTCGATGTTTCTAGCGTCGCCGCCGATGAACGGACAACCCCGCAATTTGACGGCTGCTTGTCCGGTGTCGGGGGCTTGGACAGAGTCGATAGGCGCCGACGATACCCTTCACGTCGGTATGTCTCGGTTGCTTCCGCCTGGGTATCTTGTCCTCGCTCAAACCACGAGGGCAAAGTGCCAAATCGGCGCTCACGAAAATCGATCTAAATCCGCCGACATAACTGTCCGCGACTAGCCGAAATGCCTGTCCGCGACGTACTGAAACCCACAGGATCAGATCGTGGCGCTGATCGTGCACCCTTTATGGCCACGCTGATAATGAGTGCAAAGCTCAACGACATCGATCCGCAGATGTTGCTGGCCGACGTTATTGCCCGCATCGCTGACACGCCGATTACCAGGCTGGAGCAGTTGCTTCCGTGGAATTGGACGCCGCCGATGACCTTGCCCCGTTGAAATAATCCATTTTGAAGTAAGCTCTGGCCCATTGAGAGCACCAGGGAATGAAGCGCAATCGTTTTACAGACGAACAGATCATCGGCATTCTGAAGGAGCACGAGGCTGGCTCGCCGGTCTCGGAGCTTTGCCGCAAGCACGGCGTCAGCGATGCCAGCATCTATAAGTGGAAAGCCAAGTTCGGCGGCATGGACGTATCCGAAGCCAAGCGATTGAAGACGCTGGAAGACGAGAACACGAAGCTGAAACGGCTCCTGGCAGATGCGATGCTGGGCAATGCGGCTTTGAAAGACCTTTTGGGAAAGAAGTGGTGACGCCCGCAGCAAGGCGAAAAGCTGTCGCTCATCTGATGGATCACCACCAGATGAGCGAACGGCGGGCGTGTAAAGCCATCGGCTTTTGCCGGATGACGATCCGTTACGAAACCAGGCGCAGCGATGACTATGACCTTCGCGAGCGGATGAAGGCGCTGGCGCATGAACGTCGCCGCTTTGGATATCGACGCCTTCATGTGCTGCTCAGGCGTGAGGGTCACCTTGTGAACCACAAGCGGCTCTTCCGGCTCTATCGGGAAGAGAAACTGACGGTGCGCAAGCGCGGCGGTCGGAAACGAGCGATAGGCACACGAGCACCGATGCTGATCCCACTTGCCGCCAACGATCGCTGGTCATTGGACTTCGTGTCGGATCAGCTCACCGATGGTCGCAGGTTCCGGGTGCTTACGGTGGTCGACGATTGCACCAGGGAGTGCTTGGCTCTCGTCGCCGATACGTCGCTTTCCGGTCTGCGGGTTGCCCGTGAGCTGGACCGGATCATCGAGGGACGAGGCAAGCCGAAGATGATCGTCAGCGACAATGGTAGCGAGTTCACCAGCAACGCGATCTTGCAATGGACGGATCGGACCAAGGTGGAATGGCACTACATCGCACCGGGCAAGCCGATCCAGAACGCCTTCATCGAAAGCTTCAATGGGCGGCTGCGAGACGAGTTCCTGAATGAGACTCTCTTCTCGTCGCTGGCTCATGCTCGATCAGCGCTTTCAAACTGGCGCTACGATTACAACGATCACCGCCCACACTCTGGCCTCGGCTGGCTGACACCCGCCGAGTTCGCTCAGACAATCAACCCGCGACGTGATGCGGTGCTGCGCAGCCGAAATGGCTCCGCACCGCACCCCGCCGCTACCGCCCCGAATACAGCAACCCAAAACCGCTGGAGCGAACTCAAAACTGGATAAAACTTGGGGGCAAGGTCACCTGCGCCACCGATAAAGCAAATCGGGCGCGACGCCATGACGGCGAGCGGTCGAAGATACCGTCTCGCCGGGTTTGAAACTTTGCTCAATGATTGTCAGCTTTTGCTCGGTTGTCCACCGCCTGCGGCGAACATCACCCGTCAGCAATTCAACGTGTGGATAGTCGTTAGACATAAGCCTATACCCAAGCCTGTGCTTGAGCCTTTCTGCTTATGCCGACTGTCCGGTCGAAATGGGGGGCAGTTCATTTATCTACTCTATCCAACAGTTGGAACTGTGTTCTTCCACCACCAGGACGACCAAAATTTTCATTAGCTTCACCTGACCTAATTCGAGTTCCGGCAGGAGGCGTAGTTGAGGTAACTTTTACTCCGGTGCGTTTTCGTATTGGTACGGTACAAGCTAAGTTCCGTTAAGAAGATACGAGGGCAGCTTTTTACTGGCGGACAAAATTTCGATACCGATCAGCCGACCTTCCGCGTCGAAATCCAAGTTTATTTGGCCGTCTACGGCATTTGGATCACAGCAGTACGTGGACCCAAATGGCGCTATGTCTTCTTCGCTCTTAAGTTTAATGTAGGCCGCATCTACGCTGACATCATAACTGATCTTCACTGTCTGCCCTTTACGTTAGCGATGTACTTATCCGGATTCTTCGGTCGTATTACGGTGGTAACACGGCTCCCGACACCGACAAATGTGTTGGTGGCCGCATCATAGTATCCGGTAAGGCGCTCTCCATCTTGCATATATTGGAACGAATCCCCGGAAACTATTGCACTTTTGATGTTTTCAATAGTTATGCCACGATTGGTTGCTTGTTTCGTCGCGTGGAAACCAACATATCAGCAAGCGATCATAGTGGCGGTGCAGGCTTTTGATGATTTCTCGCCGAATAACGACCCTTATGGTGAGCATAATTTCGGTGCCGTCACACTCAAGGACGCCGTGTTCTTTTGGAAGATCGACTATTACGACCTCGACCTGCAATTCGGATCATCCGATCCAACGGATGACGACGTGACCTGCCGGGTGCTCACTGTCATACGGGCAGATGAGTATTGAAATGGTGGCTCACCTACAGGAAGTCACCCAGCCTTCGGCTTTCCGTGCCGTCGTAATTAATCACGCTGGCACGAGCCGACTGCACGGAGGTCGACTTCTTGCTCCTCGGCCCAAGTGTTTCCGTGTTGGTTTAAATGGGACGAAATCTCCGATGGTTTTTACTACAATGATTTAACCTCTTTGATTAGGCTTAAAAATTCGGTTTCACTTAGTTCAAACTCCGGCCCCTCCTCCATTGCCATTAATGTGAGGATTATGCCGTCCATTTTCGGTGTAAGTTCCAAGCCATGTTGCTGATAAATGCGAGTTGCTAGTCTCGAAACTCTCGTCGGATTGAAACCACCAAGCAGTTCCCTCTCAAACATTACAGCTAATTCGCCAGGTGCCAGTGTCATTTCCATCCTTCCAATTCTGCCCCCGTTGGAGGGTAATGTTGTGCGTTTACCGGTCTCCCATCAATGCTCTTGGGATGAACTCGAATGACTTTCCCTGAATGATCGTAGCTTTCCATCCACTGCCTTGTTGAGCCTGTGGAGGGATTATACTCCGTGACAAACGATGCACCGCGCGTGGGGCCGTCAGTTCGCGCTTGAACTTCCTGCGTATAGTAACGAACTCTACCATCAGGCAGCGTTTTTGTGACGACAGCTGACTGTTGTGCTTTCTGCAAGCCTGACAATTTAGCCTTCAGCGCAGCCTGGGCATTTGCGTTGCTTGCAGCAGATGTAACTGATGTCGAGCCGTTTTGGTTATTTGTAGCCTCACCAGAGGTTTGACCAGTGTTGCCCTTCGGTCCCGTAGCTCCAAGCTTTTCAGCAATGCCAAATGTGAGAACAGCGATGGCTGCGTTGACAATTGACTGATTAACAAAACCCTTGAGAGCCGCCTGGACGGAATCCGGATATTTCGCCAGCAACTCGATGGTCTGAAGACGTTCGGCGTAGACGGCTGCGGCGAGATCCTGACTCGACAAGCCACCGAAGCCTCCATTGACCAGCCGCCTTTCCATGTCGGCATAGCCGCCCGGAACCATGGATGAAGGGTCCATGGGGTTGGCAGGGTCACGCAGATACTCGACAGCTTTCAGCGCATCGGTGATGGCGGCAACGCAGGCCGGACTTGTCCGGTTAGCATTACAGGAATCCGCAAGAACCGTATCGCGGTGCGTATCAAGCTGATCCCAATATCCAATCTGCTCCTGCAGCGCTGCGATTTGGGTGTCTGTACAGGTGTTTGCCGCCTCGCATTTTGCAAGCTGCTCCTTCGCTTTTTCCCGGGCCAGTTGTTCATTGTGATATAGATAATTGTACTGATATTCCGCAGCTCCGTATGCCGCGCCTTCTCCGCTGCCCACTGCCGCGCCGACCCCGGCGCTCAAACTTGCGCCGATCAACGTGGCAAGTATCTGCTTGTCCTGATCGGACATAATGCTGTCCTTGAGCATGCCCTTGACTAGGTCCGCAATGGCTGGCGCCATGAGCGCCGATGCGGTACCGCCAAGCGCACCCCTGAGCGCCCCTTCCCATCCATTGACGCCGCCAAGGATACCGCCTCCGATGGCGTGAAGCAGGGCTCGACCTGCACCACCTTCATCCCAAAGATCACGTTCGGCCTGAGTCGTCGCGTTGTTGTAGAAACTGGAAGCAATATCGCCGGCCAAACCAGCCATTGTCTTCTGCGCTTCCTGAATATCCGCCTGCGTTCTGTATTGCTGACGCAGAATGTGTTCGAGATCCGGCAGACCGGGTAGTGAGGTATTGGTATTGGCGGTATCGCGCCGGATCGTGCCAATGTCCTGCTTCTGGTTGTCCGGATCGGTAATGGTGATCGGGATGTTGCCGCCGATGGCCGAATAGGCCTTGCCGGTCTCGCTCTCGCCAGCCTTGACCGGCGGTGCGATGGAGAGGCCGCCAGTACCGATCGAGCCGCCATAGGTTTCGGCTATCCAGCTTGAATGCGTATCGATGTCGGTGGCGACAAGAGTGCCAGTAGAGAGGTTGTTGCGTCCGGAGCCAGCCTCGCTGGTAATTACTCCGCCGACAAGGGAAGTGTGCTGCTCAATGTTAAGATCGATGCCACCCGTTCCGGCGTGGATGCCGGATTGCTCGGTAACGACCGCCGCATCGCCTTTGGCCTTCTGCGTGGAGCCGGAGACGCCAGTGTTTCCAAAGCCGATCTGGCCAGACGCACTGAGCTGATCCGCCTTTGCCGTGGCCGTATTCACCTGGCTTTCGATCGTCAGGTCTTTAACATCGGCGGTGACCGAGTTGCCGGCGACGGTCGCGCCCTTGAGCGCCAGATCATTGGTGACAATGGTCACATCGCCAGTGCCGTTGACATGTGTATTGGTATGGCTGGTTGCGGAGGTGGTGGAACCGCCCTTGCCGTAAGAACCGTTGACACCGACACTGGCATTGCAGCCGCCCGACGTCGTGCAGCCCATATTGATGCCGGCGCTTGCACTCCAGGACTTGTTTGAACTTGCCGCGTCAGATGTGCCTTTGGCCGCGTTGAGATTGATGTCACCATTCTCTGCGGACAGGAAGATGTCGCCTGTCAGCGCATCGGAAGAGATGACCGGCAGGCCGTCCTTCCCGTAGCCGGCGAGGATCTGTGCTCCCTCGCTTGTTATATTACCGTTTTCTGCCTCGATGTTGATGGAGCGACCAGCACGAATATCGGTGACGACAGGCGTGGAGAAAGAGGAAGAAGTGCTGTTCTTCTGGTGGCTGACGCCTGCATTGATACCCACGTTGAAGGACAGGCCCTTGCCTGCGGAAAGGTCCGACGAGACGCCCTGCAGATCCTTGTAGGCCTGATAGAAACCAAGCCCGGCAATAGCTGTATTTGTAATGGCGTTGACCCCGCCGTCCGACAGCCGTTCAGCCGAGCTCATGATGCTCTCGGCGGCCTTGCCAACCTGGCTGGACACGGAAACCGTAACTCCGGCAAAGGTTTTCTCGTGCATCTCCTGATAATTGGTGCGGTCGTTGGCCGAGAGGAGATTGATGTCATTCCCGGCAAAGAGTTCGACGTCACGTCCGGCGGAGGCTGTTGCCGCCTGCAGATTGACGTTGTTTCCTGCGGAAACAAGGAGGTCACGACCGGCAGTGAGAACAGAGACCGCGTTCGTGTTGGTCTGTTGCTCCTTTCTGTCTTCGGTCTTCTGTACTCCCAGACCCACCGAGAAGCCGCCACCGCCGGAGGAGACGCTGATACCGAAGCCCGAGCGTTTTTCCTTCTCCTGTGACGAGGCACTTTCTGCCCCTGGCGTGATATTGACGTCGCGGGCAGCCTCCAGCGCAATGTCACGGCCGGCTGCGATAGAGGAGCCGATGATATTGACGTCGTTTTCGCGTGCCGTGAGCGTGACATCGGTCCCGGCAGTCAGCGCCGAGCCAACGTTGAGGGTAGACGACTGGCTTTTTTCTTTCTGTTCCTTGCCCCAGAGCGAGAGGAAACCGCCGCCGGAACCGGCAAACAGGCCGGATTTTTTGCTGCTGCTTTCCAGCGCATGCTGCTCCTCGGCCCCGATGACGGAAACACTGTCGCCCGCGACGCTGATTGCATCGCCTGCCGCTATGGTCGAGCCGGCGATGACGGTGTTGCCGCCGGCATCTAGCTTGATGTTACCGGACGCGGAAAGCTCGGAGCCGACTGTCGCTTCGTCGTAGTTGTACTGGGTGGAGCTTTTCTTGGAGAGGAAACCCTTGGCTGATGAACTTTGCTCAAACTCCGCAGTATTCTTGCCCGACGCGATCAGCAGATCGCCGCCCGCGCTGACATTGATATCGGCTTTGTTGGTCTCGTCGCCGGCAGTCACCGTCGAGGCCGAGAGGACGGTATCTCCACCTGAGACGATGGACACACCCTTCCCGCCGCTGACCGATGATCCGACGACGGTCTGCGTTTCCGTGTGGCTCGTCGTCTGTTTGCTTCCGCCGAACAGACCGCCCTTTTTCTTATAGGTGTAGTCAATCGTTGTGGTGTCGACAGCCTCAGTGATCGTCACATCACCGGTCGCTTTCAGACCCACCGTGCTATCGGAGGTGATCGTGCTGCCGATGACGTTGAGGTTGCCACCTGCATTGGCTGAGACCGAACCGCCCGCGGTGATCTCGGAACCCTGGCTTGTGGTTCTCACAACCGTCGTCGAACTCCGCTTGTCGCGCAATGTGCTGGTTGTCGACCTTTCAGTCACGGAGATATTGATGTCTCCATTCGACGTCAGGCCGAGATTGCCACCTGCTTTCACCTTCGCATTGGCCAGCAGAATGCTTTCGTTCCCCTTCAGCGAGGCATTGCCACCCGCCGTAAAGGTGCCGCCGATCGCCGCGATCGACGAACCGGAAACAGTCAGATCACCAGCCGATGCAATCATGCCTGATGTTGCAAGCAGGCCAGTATCGATTGTCACCTGATTGCCGGCGATCAGCGCGCCCGCAGAATTCAATCTTTCCCTGTCATTGGCGGCGAGATGTAGTACCGGCGCAAGAACGGTCGTACCGTTCACCGTCTGCCACTCATATACGACGACGGATTCGGTGAGGCTGGCGATCTCCTCAGCCGTCAGCGGTTGGCCGAGCGGGCGCTGGTTCGCTCCGAGATAGGCAGCGCCGTTATCAAGGAGCTGCTTTATCTGAGCGATCGAATCCTGCCCGGTAAAGCCGGAACCCGTCGCCAGTCTGAGCTGCTGCTCAATATATTGGTTCTCGAAATAGGCATCGCCAAGGAACTGGATCTGCCGGTCCGGCTGGTAGCCGATGCGGCCAAGGAAATAGCTGGAGCCATAAAATTTCGAGACATCGAGGAATGCGGCACGCGTTTCATAGAGGAACGTCTGGCCGGGGATAGTGCCACCAAAGCCGCCGGACTGTGGGCTTGCAACGGAGCCAATAGTGAACAACGCACCGCTTGCCGTCATGCCAGCGAGCAATCCGGTCGGATCGCTCGAAGGCGTAGGCGCTACTACGCTGACATGATCTGCGATCGTACCCGCTGCGGCGGTATTGTTAACAGCACCAAAACCGGTAATACCCAGCGCTCCGCCTGAACGGATTGTGGCGGAAACACCACCGGTCGCCTCGACGCTTTCTACACTCCGTCCCGGACCGATATCCTTCGACGTATCCCGCGTTCCAAATGGGCTGGGGCCGGGCATGGCGACCTGCCATGAGCTCTCGTGGCCTCCAGTATCGCCCGTTGTCTTCGTTTCCTGCCACTCATAGATGACATCGGGATAATATTGGCAGCCGCCTTGTTGGTTGCAATTGAGCGAAGTGGTACGCTGCAATTGCAAACCGAGATTGTTCAGCGTACCGGAGCCAACAAGTGTCATGCCGGAGCCGGCTTCGATGTTGCTATAGGCATTGGTAAGATCGGCGGTATCGACAAAAAGCGTATTGCCCGCCTTGATTGTCGCTGCGGGGCTACCAGCCGATGTGAGACGGTCTTCAGTCACATCACGATAGACATGGCGAATGGGCGCACCAATGACGAACTGCTTGCCAGCGAAAGAGACGGGAGATGAACAATCTCCACATTCGCGTGCATAATAGGTGTCATAAGCCGACACGAGTGCGTTTGAGATTTGCTGGCTCGTATAGGTCGGAGCCACGCTTTTCTCGTTACGCAGATTTGCCGTCAGGATCGAGATATTGCGACCAGAGGAAATTAGACCTGAACTGTTGACCGTAGCAGCATTGCGCGCGCCAGAAGCACTTCCAGCAATTGTGAGGTCACGACCTGCGACAATCGCCCCCTGATCATTGGCAAGCACGCCGCCCACGAAAAGTGCTGCGTCGTTACCGGCATAGATGAGCCCCGTGGCGGTGTTGGTCAGGTTGCCGGCGATATTGAGGGTAAGATCATTGCCAGCAGCCAGCTGACCGGCGTTGGCAAGTTGCGAAAGCGACAGCGTCAGATCATGGGCCGCAAGAATATTGGTGGCGTCATTCGCAATGAGGCTACCCGCTTGGATCGCGATGTCACCTGACCCCTGAACGGAACGAGCTGTGCTGCTCGCGGTGACAGCATTGAGCCGCGCACCCGTCAGATCTGTCGTTCCAGATGAGGTGAGATCAATACCACCTGACGTTAGCGTGCTGTTGGTGAGATTAATGTTATTGGCATCGATGTAGAGCGTGCCGGATGTGGCAAGTCTGCTCCTGTTATTGGAAAGGTCGGCATTTTGCTGCCTGATCCTGATGTCGCCCCCGGCGGCCGTGCGTTTGTCGAAGCTGATGACACCATTTGTCGAAGACAGCAAAACGTCTCCGTTTGCCTCCAGACTGTCATAGCGGATGTCGCTGCCAGCCGAAGCCTGCAAATTCCCTTCTGCAAGCACGAGCCCGGAGATCCCGAGATGAAGGCCGGAAAGCAGCGCCAAATCGCCTTTCGAAAGCAGCGAGTCCGCTGTGATCGCGCCTGAGGCCGCCGTTAGCGACATGGCCGCGCCAGACTGAGCCGTGCCGCTGATGGCAATGGAGCCAGCCCCGGACCACAGCGAAACGGGTCCGGTAGCCGACGCGTCGGCCAAGGCAATACGCCCATCTGCCAGAAGGTTGACTGCACCACTGGCCCCGAGAGTACCGGCAACATCGATGAAGCCGGCCCCACCATTGATCAGAATATCCTCTTCAGCACCGATCGAAGCGACCTTGGTGTCCTTGCCCGCCTTGACCGACACCGATTTTTTCGAGGTCAGACGACCAGTTGAAACACTTCCCTTTGAGGAAATGTTCACGCCGTTATTGCCAGAGGCATTACCGATCGAGATTTTGCCGTCGGCCGACAGCGAGAGCTCCCCGGCATTGGCGGCCATGTCGCCGCGCATGCGAACACCTGCGCCCTTTTCCGTGACGACCATCTTGATGCGGCCGGCCTGCATGGCCCCGAGTGCTGAACCGTCGATTGCGTATTCAGGTGTTCCGGAGGTCGCATCAAGTGGAGTTGCATCCCCCGTGGCATAATCGAACTTGCTCTTGCCGGCCGTCAGGCGCAAATCCTCGCCATAAATCGTGCCGTCAATATGGATGGTGCGGGATACGATATCGAACAGATCGACTCTCCCGTCCCCTGTCGCAAAATTCGCTCCCTTCGGACCAAACGTGACGTCTCCACCATTGACCGTGAAGCCATTGAGACGTCCGTCAGTGCCAATGTCGGGCACGCCCGTCGTCAGCATGGCGCGTGGCGTGTTGATGAAACCGCAGCCGTCGCAGGTGATCCCGTTCGGATTGGCGATAATGACGTCGGCGCGGCCGCCAAACACTTCGGTCGGCCCGACGAGAGAACTGCGATTTTGCGACGTCACCTCATTGAGGATGACCGTGGCAGCACCCCTGCCTTGAAGGTTTGGATTACCAGGTGTCACGCCACCCAGCTTCGACGTACCGATCTCACCATTGTAGTTGTTGAGAATAACGCCCGGCGTGCCGACGTTGAAATTGTTGTATTTGTTGTGCGACAGACCCTGGCTGTTGGGTCCGACGATATCGATGAGCGGCACGCCGTTCGGAGCAGCCCCTGTCCCGGGGCGATTTGCAAAAGATCCTCCAACTTCCGGCGATATGTCCTGTGCGTGAAGAAGCACTGGCTGAAGCACGAGCGTAAAACTGACAACGGTGGCAATGATTTTTTGAGCCAGCGTCCCGGCATTGGCGAACAATGCGAGGTCGGTTGTTTTGCGTGGAAGACGCTTAAACTGTGATGTCATTGTTGTTCGCCTCTCGTGGCAGACGGAATTTGGGGCTTAGCGGTCTTTTCTGCTCGTGTCGGCCTGGGACGGCTTGGTGTCGAGTTTCTTGTAGACATCCGCCAGCTTCGACTGCGGGGCCGGGCATTTTTTGCTTTTGGCAATCTCGCCAAGGACCTGATTGCGGTTACGCAATGCGTCGATCTCCAGTTTCTCTGGCGATTTCGGATCCATAAAGAAAAGAGCCGGCCAAAACAGAAGAACACCTGTCGCACCGAGGACGACGTTTTTACCCTGCGCATCGGATCGTTCTTTCACCGTCGCCAGGACCTGCCGTTCGTTAGCCTCGAATTCGCGCTTGATGCCGGCGCAATCGAAAGCGCTGTCGGCAGGGTTTGTCGAAGCAACCGGATGCGCTGCCCGGCCACCACAACCGGAAACGATAGTGGCAGTCGCCATCAGCGCGAATACGACAGACAATTTGGGGGTGTGAAAAGAAGATCTGACCATAATATTCTCTTTTGAAGCCTACCAGCGTGCCGTCACGCTGGCGAAAATGAGATTGCCGCGTCCGTGACTGACGCTGCTGGAAAATGCCTGGGAGTAGCCGAAATCGGCACTGATGTTTCCGCCAACGAGTTTCGCACCAACGGTCCAACTCGCGAGATAGCCGTCTGGAATATCGAAGCGATGCTGCGAGAACACGCGGCCATAATCGAGGCCCAGGTAGGGGCGTAATTCGCCCAGAACGGGCGCCAGACTTGTGCCCTCCCATGGCATTGTCCGCCAAACCAGTTCGTTGCGGCTGAAAACTCCGTTGTTACCGAATATGACGCTTTCCCTTGAGCCCCGTACGTTGCTGGAGCCACCAAGCCCGATCTGTTCTGCGCCAAACATGTTATCGGGCGAATATTGGGCATTGAGGAGCGTCGTTAACTCGAACCGCTGGCCAGCCGCCTCGAACGGCCGCGTCGCGCTGACGGTCGTGTTGAACTTCAAAAACCGGGGATCCGCCGTGCCCGCCCCCGGCTCTCCGGCCTCCACGGCGTCGAAGAGATCAAGACCCTTATCAAGGGCAAAATCGAGAGCGATGACGCCACCCAGAATTCTCTGTGAACGCGATAAGCCCAGACTGCCAATCGTGTATCGACGGCTTCCCACCTCAATTCGATTGCCGAGAAGAAAGTTGTCGGTCTGCTTGTATGTGAGACCGCCTCTAAGGGTCGTGATGGAATCCTTGTCTCGCAGAATGACGCGATCTATGCCAAATCCAGCCTGACCGGAATTGCCCGAGGTTTCGATCGGCCCAAAATTGCCGGGAATGGTGCTGTTATATTCGTACCAGGAGCCATTTGTTGAAAACGTCCAGTAGCCATAAGGTACGCTTGTATTAACCGAATAGCTGTTGCTGTGCCCGCGACCATCATCGTCCCAAGGATAATCCGGGCCGCTGCGACCGTAGGAGAACCCTAACTGATCATTGATGCCCAACAGGTCGTCTAAGCCGACGGAAACATTGGTCTGGGAGTAACCGGTACTTGTCTGACCGAGATTGTTGTTGGAAATACTGGCGTACCAGCGCTTGGCGGGTTTGTTCTCGACATTGAGGATAGACGTTCCATCGTCCTTGCCCGGCAACATCGAGGTCTTCGCGTCGTTCGATGACAGGCGATTGATCTGGTCCAGCCCCTGTTCAATATCGCGAATATTGGCGACCTCACCCTTCACGCCGGGAAAAGCCGTAGCGAATGAACCGTTTCGCCCAGCCGGTTGACCGTTAAGATAGATATCCGAGATCGTGCCTTCGACGACGACCAGCCGCAGCAACCCTGTTCCGGCAATATCCTGTGGGGGAACATAAGCGCGCGAAGTCACAAATCCCTTGTCCAGATAAAGGTCGGTGATGGCCTTGAGCAACGTGGTAATATCCGCAACGCCGATGCATTTACTGTCGTAACGCCGCGTCACTTTTCCGAGATCAATGGCAGACAGCCTTGTCGCACCTTCGATCTCTACACGCGAGATATCGAAGCAAGGACCAGTGGACTTCGCGTCGCCCCGTGGTGTCCGGTCCGCACGGCCAATGACGCTATCAGGCGTAACCTGTTTCAGGTTTTCCAGCCGCTGCAACTGTTCTTGTTGTTCTTGCCGCCGGGAAAAATCATCGGCGGGCGACTGTGCAGTTGCCTGCCCTGACGCGATCAGGCCTGCAAAAAGCGCAATGACAAAGGTCCGCTTGAAACTGTTTCGCGCGCTCTTCGGGGAGTTGGCTAAGATTTGAGCGGCCGGCACAATTGCGAGACAAAAGTCAGGAGGGACTAGCCGTCGGAAACCAGGAATGAAAGCAGCAAGTGGCATATTTCGGAGGCCTGCATTTGAAATGAAGTTTGTCGCGGCAATGCCGCCCATGCTTCACTCTGCAGCTGTCCTTGCTGTCGATCCCGTACCGGGTACATAGATCAGTTCATCTGATCCAAGAAGCGTTAAAGTAGTAAGTTTCTTTACGAGACGATAGTCTTTAGTCATTTTCTGAAAGAACCGTACACATTAAAAATTCACGTAATAATCAATCCTGCCAACACCATGGCATGGATATTATTTTTCATCCGTGAATTTTAAGCGCGACCCGCCAATTTCATGCCCTTTGGTTCTTCGAGTCAAATAACAACCAGAAGTTACTGCAATGCGCATCTCTCTGCAAGACCGAGATGAAGACCAAAGTTAAGGAGAAACTAAAATTGTTTCTGGGATGGGTGTGAAAAGGCGATGATTCACGCGACAACAGTGACTAGAACCGGTACGTCAACCCGACAACCGGTCCACTCAGCCGTGAATCGAAGACATAACCATCGTGCGAGTAATCAACGTCGAGCACCTTATAGCCTGCCGAGACCGACAATGTGTCGGTAAAGATGTAGTTCACCGTCGCGAGCGCTGACCAGGTGAGATCGGATCCCGCGCCGAAACCGCCGATATCCACCTGCCCCTGAACGGACAGTTTGTCCGTGAGGCTGAAAAAGGCGCGTGCGCCGATGACGGGGTCGACCCAGCCGAAACTCTCTCTGTGGGTGGCGGAAACGCTGCCGATCAACGGATGGCTGGCAGTGACCGCAACGTCGTTTGAAATGTGCCAGAAGCGCGCGCCTGCGAGCGCGTCGAGCGAAAACCCGTCTGCATCGATGACACGGTAACCTGCCTGCAACGTCGCCATGAATTCCTGTGTATCCACATTCGCATTGATGGCGGCACCGGCAGGCAAGGTTGGCAAACCCGGAATTTGCAGCGCCGGTAGCGGACCGGCTGCCTTGCTGTCGGTGGTATCGACATACATCAAATCGCCGGAAAGGACGAAACGGTCGTAACGTCCCCAGATGTTGAGAAACCCACCGAAATTGAGATCATCTATGACATCTGAAAAGGATTTCTCCACATGGAGGGTGGGGGCACGTTGGAACGGCGACACGTTGCCATTCAAGCCGGTCGCCCAGAGGTAACCCGTCGCCTGAAATGCCCAGTCTGGTGCCACATCAACCGTCGCGGGTGTGGCAACAACGTCGTCTGCAGCTGTGGCCGCGGTTGCGGAAAAAACCATAAGGGCCGAAAAAATTGATAATTTTAGCAATGCCTTCTCCCCCAACAATCGTCCGTAGCTAAGCGTATTTGACTTCCGGCAACAAGTCCGATTTTCTATCATACGCTGTATCTTGTGCCGCGAAACCGGAGGCTTTTCCATGCGCCTGAAGACCTTGCCGATTTTTTCCGCCTGCACCGCCGCGATATTGTCTGTCGCAACACTGACGACATCGGTGGCCGAAGCCTGCACGCGCTTCGTCTATCTGGGCGAAAATGATCAGGTGATGACGGCCCGGTCGATGGATTGGAAGACGGATGTCGGAACCAACATCTGGGTATTCCCGCGCGGCATGGAACGCTCCGGCGAGGCCGGGCCGAATTCGGTCAAATGGACCTCGAAATACGGCAGCGTCATTGCTTCAGGTTACGATATTTCGACGACAGACGGCATGAATGAGGCAGGCCTTGCTGCAAATGTTCTCTGGCTGGTCGAGTCGAGTTATCCCGCTTATGACGGGAAATCGCCGGGCCTCTCCATCGCCGCCTGGGCGCAATATGCGCTCGATAATTTCGCAACGGTGGACGAGGCCGTCAGCGCGCTCGAGAAGAACCCATTCACCATTGTCACCGACAATGTTCCCGGCGAAGAACGTCTGGCGACCTTACACCTCTCCCTATCGGATGCGACTGGTGACAGCGCGATCATCGAATATATTGATGGCAAGCAGGTCATCCACCACGGTCGTCAATATCAGGTGATGACCAATTCGCCGACCTTCGATCACCAGCTGGCGCTCAACGAATATTGGAAGCAGATTGGCGGCACCGTCATGCTGCCGGGCACCAATCGCGCCTCGGACCGGTTCGCCCGGGCTTCTTTCTACGCAAACGCCATACCCAAGAGCGAAAATCCGGTCGAAGCCATCGCCAGCGTCTTTAGCGTCATCCGCAATGTGTCGGTTCCATACGGCATAACCACGCCGGACCAGCCAAATATTTCCTCCACCCGCTGGCGCACCGTGATTGACCACAAACGCAAGCTCTATTTCTTCGAATCTGCATTGACGCCGAACATCTTCTGGATCGACATGACTAAACTCGACCTTTCGAAAGAGACGGGTAAGGTCAAGAAACTCGACCTGGGGCCCAATCAGATCCACATCTATTCGGGCATGGCGAACGAGAGCTTGAAGGATACCAAGCCCTTTAAGTTTCTCGGGCTTTGAGGGCGGAAACCACGCAGTCAGGCCGGGAGCAGCTGGCAAGGTCTGTATCGACCATTCCTCGCCGCCCCACTAACATCATGAATCCGAGAGCATTACGAGAAGCGGTAGTGTAATCGAACGCAGCCCTTTTCGATTGCCGTTGCGCTGACGAGAGTGGGACTGGTCCGATGCCCGGTGAGCGGAAAAAGGGGCTCACCTGAGCCGAGGATTTCCGGGATGACATAAATCTCGATCTCATCCAGTGCATCACGCTCCAGAAAGGCCATCTGCAGCTTTCCGCCGCCCAGCATCCAGACATCGCCATCATCGAGGGCGCGCAGTTTTTCGATCAACGAGCCCAGATCGGTGCTCACCTCCAGAGGTCCCTTGGGCTCCTCGATCGGCCTTGAGGTGACGACGATGACGCGTTGATCTCCATAAGCCCAAGGCGACTGTTCACGGGCGATGAAATCATAGGTCGCCCGCCCCATGACCACCGTCCGAATTCTTTTCAGGAAAAGGCGATAATCGTGTTCGCCGAGGTCCATATCATCATATTTGTAGAGCCAGTCTAGCGAGCCGTCTCCAGAAACGATCCGCCCGTCCAGGCTCGCCGCGATATATCCGCGAATGATCGCCATATTATCCTCCTTGATTTATAAATGAATATACATTTATATATATGTCATGCCAAGACACAAGTCGATTTCAGATGATCAGGTGCTGGATGTCCTGCTGCCCCTCATGTTGCAGACAGGCCCCGACGGGCTGACTTTTGCCGCAGCCGCAAAGGCCTGCGGCCTTTCTGCGGCAACCCTGGTGCAGCGTTACGGCAAGCGCGAAGACCTTGTCGAAACCGTGCTTCTGCGCGCCTGGGACAAGCTGCAGGCGGAAACGGAAACAGCCGATGAGGAGGAACCATTGACGCCGCAGGGCGCCATATCCCTTCTCATGCGCCTCATGCCCCCCGAAGCCGCAGAACAAAATGCCAGTGACGGGTTGCTGCTGCTGAGAGAAGACATTCGCAATCCGAAGCTGCGCGCGAGAGGAGCGCTCTGGGGACACACCCTCGCCCAGGCGCTTGGCTGCCGCCTTACCCACGACAAGGCTAGCGAGGAACGGCTTGGCTGGCAGATGGCCGCCTTGTGGCAAGGCGCACATACATGGTGGGCATTCGTCCGCGGGGAAGATGCGAACTCGGCAATTCGCAGGACACTCGAAGAATGGGTCGCCGCGGTGAACGTCGACGAGCGATAATCCGCGCCATCGTGGCGCATGTTTCATAAGCCCGCCAGCTCGTGGATTTATCCCCCCAAAAACCGCTTGACCTCAACTGTGATTGAGGTCCTAGAAGTATTGTCACCTTGTTTTCGCAAGGCTTTTTCCATGCTCTTGAGCAAACAGTGACAAAGGAATACCCCATGTCTTTCCAGCTTCCCGATCTCCCCTATGCCCATGATGCGCTCGCCCCTTCTGGCATGTCCGAGGAGACGCTGAAGTTTCATCATGATCTCCATCACAAGGCCTATGTCGATAACCTCAACAAGGCGATATCAGGCACCGAATGGGAGAAAAGCAACCTTGAGGACATCGTCCGGGGCACCTATGAGAAGGGTGCGGTGGCGCAATCCGGCATCTTCAACAATGCCTCCCAGCATTGGAACCACAATCTCTTCTGGGAAATCATGGGGCCACAAAAACATGCGATCCCCAAGGTGCTGGAAGATGCGCTGACGCAGTCTTTCGGCTCGGTGGCACTGTTCAAGCAGAATTTTGCGCTTGCCGGCGCCTCGCAATTCGGCTCGGGCTGGGCGTGGCTGGTGGTGGATACCGACGGTTCGCTGAAGATCACCCGCACCGAAAACGGCGTCAACCCGCTGTGCTTCGGCCAGAAGGCGCTTCTCGGCTGCGACGTGTGGGAACACAGCTATTACATCGATTTCCGCAACAAGCGTCCTGCCTATGTCGAGAACTTCCTCGACAATCTGGTGAACTGGCAGGCAGTCGCCGCCCGTTTTTAATTTGAGCCCCACTGATCCGGCCGGCCCCGCTGCCCTGGGCGGCTGGCCGGATCAGGCGCAGCCGGACAGCCGCCGTCCAGCTGCAACTCCATTCGAGCATTCCCATGCCCTATGTCGTCACCGAAAACTGCATCGCCTGCAAATACATGGACTGCGTGGAGGTCTGCCCGGTCGAATGTTTTTATGAAGGCGAGAACATGCTCGTCATTCACCCGGATCAATGTATCGATTGCGGCATCTGCGAGCGCGAATGTCCGGCGGCGGCAATCCGGCCGGATACCGAGGCGGGTCTGCATGTCTGGCTCGACCTCAACCGCCACTATTCCGGCATCTGGCCGCGCGTGCACCAGAAAAGAACGCCGCCTGAGGATGCCGACATCATGAATGGTGCTGCGGCCAAGTTTTCCATTTTTTCGAAGAACCCGGGAGCGGGCGGTTAGCCCGGCACAGCATGTCTCATAATTTCACGCTGATCGATGGCGGTGTGGTCAATCACGCGCATGTCCCGCTGAAAGCCTCCCCCTCTCCGACAATCTCGCCGCGTGAATTCAAGGACGCTATGGCGAACCTCGTCTTCACCGTGGCCGTGGCCACGGCCTCCCATGCGGGCGAGCGGATCGGACGTACGATCACGTCCTTCATGCCGCTCAGCCCCGAACCGCCGCTTCTAATGATCTCCATCGATGCGAGTAGCCGTATGGTCGATCTTGTCGCAGCAAGCCGGCGCTTTTCCGTCACGGCGCTGTCCAGAGGGCAGGAGGAGATCGCCGATGTGTTCGCCGGAAAAGGAAACCTGCCGGACCGTTTTTCC
>NZ_BDLN01000003.1:290677-363485 GCF_001950375.1 Rhizobium sp. TBD182
GCCATTGGGATGTCTGGCCGTCGGGAAGCTCAAGGCTTGCCGACGCGCTGCTCTCGATGGATTGCGAACTCGTTGGCTCCATTGATGCCGCCGACCACATCCTGTTTGTTGG
Organism: Rhizobium sp. TBD182; assembly: GCF_001950375.1. Taxonomy (NCBI): domain Bacteria; kingdom Pseudomonadati; phylum Pseudomonadota; class Alphaproteobacteria; order Hyphomicrobiales; family Rhizobiaceae; genus Rhizobium; species Rhizobium sp. TBD182. Next base: position 290,790 of record NZ_BDLN01000003.1, read on the forward strand.
ATCGATCATCGAAGCGAGCTTTGATCCACTGCGCAAACCCTTGCTCTGGAGTGAACGCAACTATCTAGGCACGGAGGTAAGCCGTTAGCTAAACCATAGACTTACCTTCCCATGATCTCATGTGCGCAGCGTCTTTTTTCGCCCTCAAGGGCAAGACCTTTCGAATGGGGGCGATAGCGTACGACAAACACTGCCAATGAGCGGTGGAATTTTCACGGTTGTCACTTCGAAAGACGGACAGCTTCGAAATACTTTTCGGCTCCGATATCTCTTCACCGCGCCTTCATGCACACCACGGTCCTGTCGTCGCTGAATTCGCTCGATGTTGACCCCTTCACCGACGGGTACTCGTTGATCTTGTGAAAATCCGCCCTTTCAACGCGAGCGAATTCGGCTTCCCAGTCGACGACGTCGATCCCGGTGGGTAGTGAGAGATAGCCGTCAGTAAAGATTTCCAGACTGTTGATCGTGTCCTTGGCGAGCGACAGGTCGACCGTCCCGTCCTCAATAACCATCCCACCATTGACCGAGGCGTATCCCAGTACGTGTCCCTGCCTGTTTGCGAAGTGCGGCTGGACGCGAATTCCGCCCATCAGGAATTCCTCGACCGCTTCGATATCGCTCTCAAGACCGATCATGCGGGCTGCGGCAATGACAACATTCTCCGCCTCCTGCGCAGTCATGATGCCGTTTTCGACAGCGGAACGCAGGCCGGAAAAGATGGTCGCGCGCGTGCGTGCCTCGGCTGCATCACCATCCCCCATAAAGGCAAAAAGCTGCTTGAAGACAAGGATGCGTGCCGATGTACTTACCTTGTCTATAAGCTTGGCATGCTGCAGCAACCGGGAGCCGTTGATACGCACACCGGAATCGCCGGCCAGAAGCAGGCGGAAACTGTCTCCCAGGTCGGCAACGATTGCCAGGGTTGTCGACGGTGGATGGCTGGCATTGATGCGCTCGGCCTCCTGCTTCAAGATATCGCTGATGTTCTGAAAGAGCTTGGGCGCGGCTATTGTTTCCAGCGTGCCATCGAGGCCCATTTTCGCCACGGCATTTGCGGCAGCAAGTGCTGCGATACGGCCCGAGCTCAAGCCGCCGTAACTTGCACCGGTCGGGTCGGTCGCACCGTCAAAAACGGCCAGAACCCGTCCCGGTATGATCAGCGCCACATCGTCCCCGGGCGTTGCGGCGTTCTTGTATTTCGATTGCGAAAAGCTCGCGATATTCATCGTCGTGTATTCCTTGCAGAGGGAGGCTGGGCAGAGGGAGGCTGGCGGCGACACGTATGTCGCCGCTCCTGCAGTCGTTTGGTGAGGGATGGTATGGTTTCAGACGAAAGAGGCTTCTTTGTCTTCCGAGAGGCGGAACACGATGAAGACGCAAAGTCCAGTGCTGACCAGAAGGACGGTTGAAAGCGCTGCAGCCGTGCCAAACTCGCCGTCAATCACCTGAACATAGATGAGAACCGGCATGGTGATCGTTCGTGCCGTGTAAAGGATCAGCGTCGAGGACAGCTCGTTGATAGCCGTTATGAAGCTCATCAGCGAACCGATGATGAGACCTGGCAGCATCAGCGGCACCGTCACCGACACGAAGGTCTTTGCCGGCGAAGCCCCGAGATTGACCGCAGCCTCCTCGATGGACGGTTTGATCTGCCTGAGGATCGATGTCGTGGAGCGGACGCCGTAGGGCAGCCGGCGGATAAACACCAGGACGATGATGATGAGCGCCGTCCCAGTGATATCAAAGGGTGGATAGCGGAACGTCGTAACGTAGCCGATCGCCATGACAACGCCGGGAATGAGGTAAGGCACCATCAGCAGGAGATCGAGCGAGCCGGAGACAGCATTGTCGCGTCGCACCACGATGAAGGACAGCAGGCCGGAAACGATCGCAATCAGTACCACGGCAGCCAGTGCAAACGTGAAACTGTTGGCAATCGCCTGCGGTGAATCACGAAGGATACGGGCATAGCTGTCCAACCCGAAGCCGCCGGTAAAGACGGGACCGCTGGTTGCGAGGAACGAGGTGTAGATGACCGTGAGAGACGGCAGCATGGCGATGAAGACGACCAGATAGCAGAAGCCGTGCACGATGAACGACTTCAACGGGCGCATGGACTGCTTTACCGGCCTGTTGGTCAGTGAACTGGCGTAACGGCGCTTGGCAAGAATGTGCCGCTGCAACAGAAGTGCCGCCATCGAAATTGCAATCATCACCATGGAAATCGTCACCGCCATGGTCGGCGTACCGGCCATTTCGGAGGTGTATTGCGCATAGGCGATTGTCGAAAGCGTTCTGATGCCCTTGCCGAGGATTGCAGGCGTTCCGAAGTCGGCGATGGACAGCACGAAGCAGATGATCGCGCCGGTGCTGACTGCCGGAAAGACCAGCGGCAAGGTGATCTTGCGGAAACGCTCGAACGCCGTGCAGCCGAGATTTTCCGCCGCGTCCTCATAGGACTTGTTGATGGTGTTCAGCGCGTTCTCCGTCATCAGGAAGATGTAGGGAAAGAACTTCAGGCTGAAGACCATCACGATGCCCGGGATCCCGTAGATCGTCGGCAATGAAATGCCGGCGAAGGACAAGAGATTGGTGACGGCACCGTTGGCACCGAACAGCATAATCCAGGCGTAAGCACCAATGAACGGCGGTGCGCACAGAACCAGAACCGCGAAGGTGGCAATGAAAGTGCGCCCCTTGATGCGATAACGGGACGTGCAAAAGGCAAGCGGAATACCGAGAAGGCAGGCGCCCAGCATGCCCAGCACACCGATGAGAAGCGTATTCCAGAGTGCGACGGTATAAAAACGCCGTGTGAACACTTCCGCATAGTTGCTGAGACCGAAGGCCCCGGTTTTGGCATCGAAGAAACTTATGAAGAAGACGCTGAAAATCGGCAGGATCAGGAAGATCGCCAGCAGGATGACGGCAAATACCGTCACGCTTGTCCAAAAACCTGGCAGTCGCAGGCGGAAACCGCCGGGAGTTGCAGTCGCAGTCATATCCGTCATGACAGGCGCTCCCCGGTTACGCCCTCGCCGAACAGCTTCGCATCGGCCGCGCGCCAGGAGAAAGTGGTCTTCTGGTTGGGCTGCAGTGCAATGATCTCAGGCGATGGCTTGGTGATCGCCTCGATTTCCTCGCCCGACGAGAGAACGGCTGCAACGTTCATCTCACGCCCCGTGAAGCTGACCAGTCTTATGGTCACGGGCAGTTCGATGCGCTCGTCACCATCGATCGCGGCAGGACCGACAGAAATCGCCTCCGGGCGGATGGCGGCGACGATCTTCCGCTGCGGGGAAATCGCATCCGCCTGCGGCAATGCGACCTTGTGGCCGGAAATGGATGTCTGCCCGCCTGCACGATCAAGCGACAGGAAGTTGTTTGCGCCCACGAACGACGCAACGAAGCGGTTGGCGGGATTGTTGTAGACTTCCCAGGGTGGTGCAGCCTGCTGAATGACGCCGCCATACATGACGCAAACCAAATCGGACATGGCAAGCGCCTCTTCCTGATCATGCGTGACATAGACGGTGGTGATGTTCATGGCCTGCTGGATTTCACGCAGTTCCCGGCGCAGGTCCACGCGAAGTTTGGCGTCGAGGTTGGACAGCGGCTCGTCCATCAACAGCACTTTCGGGTTGATGACGAGTGCGCGCGCAAGACCCACACGCTGCTGCTGGCCGCCGGAGAGTTCGTGAGGCATACGCTTGGCATAGGGAGCGAGCTGCACGACATCGAGAATCTTGCTGACCCGTACGCGGATCTCGGCTGAAGACGCCTTGCGCTGTTTCAGACCGAAGGCAATGTTGTCAAATACCGAAATATGCGGAAACACCGCATAGTCCTGAAAGACCATGCCGACATCGCGCTTGTGGGCGGGCACATGTTCGATCGCCTGTCTTTCGATGCTGATGCTGCCGCTATCCTGCTGGTGAAAACCTGCAATCGTGCGCAAAAGGGTCGTCTTGCCACAACCGCTGGGTCCAAGAAGCGTAAAAAACGATCCGGAGGGAATGGAGATGTTGATGTCGGAGAGGGCAACGACATCCCGGTAACTTTTCTTGATGCTGGTAATTTCTACGGCGGCCATGTGCTGCTCCATGACATATCCTGCGCGGCACACGACCACGGTGGACGGAACGAAAATGCTGTTGTGAACGAGGCGTGGGGGGACGGCTGCCTGACGCACCGCCCCCGGCAATGTTCTTACTGGACGTCGAGCAGGATCTCGTTCCACTTTTCCATCAGACGCGAGCGGTTGTCCGCAGCCCACTTGAAGTCGTACTTCGCATCCGGAACATCGGACAGCGGAACGAGCGCCGAATTGGCAGGAACATCGGTTCTGACAGAGCGACGACCGGCTTTCACCACGACTTCCTGCGCTTCCTTGGAGACGATGAAATCGATGAAGGCCTTGCCGTTTTCGGCGTTCGGCGCACCCTTGACGAGCGCCATGCCGTCAGGCGCGATTGCTGTGCCTTCTTTCGGATAAACGATCTCTACCGGGGCGCTGCCAAGCTTGTAGCGCAGGGCGGCGTCTTCGAGCGTGATACCTACCGCCTGCTCGCCATCATTGACGAAACGCGGAACAGCGCCTGAAGAGGTGGAAAGAACGGAATTGCCGAGAATGCCGGTATAGACCTCCCAGCCCTTCTCTTCACTATCGAAATCCTGCAAAACCGTCGCCATCTGGATATAGGCGGAGCCGGACTGATCGGCACGGGCCGAGGAAATCAGACCCTTGTATTCAGGCTTGGCAAGATCGGCCCAGGATGTCGGAACCGGCGCACCTTTCAGCGCTTCCTTGTTGACGATGAAGGCCGTAACGACTGCGGTAAAAGGAACCCAGTTGGTGCTCGGCGAAAAGGCAGGGTTGATCGATGCTGCCTCGACAGGCTTGTAAGGTTCGAAGAGGTCGGCGGAAAAGTCGATGACGGTGCCATCAACACTCCAGATCACGTCGCCAGCCGCCTTGCCGCTTTCCGCCTTGATGCGGTTCATCAGCTCACCGGACCCGGCTTTGACAAGCTCGACCTTGGTGCCGGTCTTCTTTTCAAACATGGGCAGCAACTCATCCATGAGCTGCTGCGGCGCTGCCGAATAGACCACGACGGTACCTTCCGCATGGGCGAAAGCCGCACTGGCAAGGAAAGTTGCGCCAGCAACAAGGCGCGCGAAAATAGTGCATGATTGACGCATAAAGGGTGCTCCGTTTTTTTGTTCCCTGACTGGCAAGGCAGTACGACATAATTTCTTATTGATTTTGCGTGTCGCTACCCGCCGTCTGCTATTTATTTTCTTTACGTAAATTAATTAGTCAAGCTGCAATTTATCTTGAATACAAAAATCCAATATGCGTCTGAAAAAACTCAACATTTGAAGACAGCCGCGCTTAATCTTCGAACCTGAAAAGTCAGGACGTTCCGGAAAACAAGGTGCACAGCCACTGAAATTGCGCTAATCATCCGACTTAACTTCTCGTGGGAGACTTGGTTGATCGACCTCGGCTACAATGAACGGCGTCTGCTCGAAATCCTGCGCGGCAAGGGAGGCATGTCGCGCATCGAACTGGCGCGCGAGATGGATGTTTCCGCACCGACCCTCACCCGCCTGACGGCCAATCTTCTGGAATCCGGCCTGATCCTGGAAGCCGAGGAAGCGCGCAGCGACGGCAAACGGGGGAAGCCATCCACTGCCATCGAGATAAATCCGAACGGACTTTTCACGCTCGGGGTCTATTTCAACCCGGACGATCTGCGTGTCTGCCTGGCCGATCTCAACGGCACAATCAGGCAGGAAATCAGGTCCGAGCTTGAGGGACACAGTTTCGAGCATATCATGGAGATGGCCGAGACGGCCGCCCGACAGGTGGTTGAAAAGGCCAAGATCAAAAAGAAGGATGTGCTAGGCTGCGGCATCAGCTTTCCAGGCCACTTCAAGCGTGATCGAGGCCATGTCTTTCGCATCAAGCAGTTCGAGAGCTGGCGCGACATCGACGTGGACAAGGACTTCCAGCCCTATTTCGATTTCCCGGTCTTTCACGAAAATGACGGCAATACCGTCATCCTCTCGGAGCTGTATTACGGAGCGGGTCGAAGCATCCGCAATTTTGCGATGATCTGGCTGACATACGGCATAGGCGGCGCCGTTGTGGTTCAGCGCCATCTCTATCGCGGCACGAACGGCAATGCCGGCGAGTTTGGCGGCCTGTTTCCCAAATCCCATCCACGTCCCTCTGGACAGGACCTTTGCGACACGCTGGCCGCCCACGGAGTGGGCATCCGGCGTTTGAAAGATATTGATGAAAGCTATTGCGACCACCCCGCCGTGGTTGCCTGGCTGGAAAGGGCGACCGACCAGCTTCGTCTGCTGGCGCTGACGGTTGCCAGAACGATGGATCCCGGCGCCATCATTTTTGGAGGATCGCTACCTGACTGGGTTCTTGAACATATCGTGCAGCGCATCGGCTCGCTGGAAATGCTCGGCGAAGACTTTTTCGTCGAGCCACCTGAAATACGCAAATCGATGATGAGCGACCTGCCCCATCTCGGTGCCGCCAGCATACCGATCTACCGCGCCACAACGCCCAGCTATTATTCCGGCCGGGCGTTGAAGGGTTGGGCTTAACCGCCGGTCGTCAGAGGTTTTTCGGTCCAGTTGCCGGTGGAAGGCGCCGGGTGTCTGGATTTCTCACCCGGCGCCGATTTTTATGGAAATTTCAGGCAAGTTCGGCCGGGACCAATTCCGCGATCTCAGGCCAGAGCGTCTCCGTCACGGCTATCAATTCAGGCGTTGCGGCGGCAACCCAGGGAATGCCGGTTTCGCCGCGCGTTCCAATCCGCACGTCAAGACCCGCCTCCCTTGCCAGAACAACGCCACCGGCGATGTCCCACATGGTCGTCAGTTTTTGCAGATGGCCATCGAAGATGCCGCGCGCTGCAAAAACCAGTGAAATCGAGGTCGAACGGATGGATTCCACCACCCAGCCCGCATGCCTCAAGCCGACATTGAGCGCCGCCACCTCCGCGGCATCGGCAGACGCGCTGTCACCGAGCGACATCACCTGCACTTCCTTAAATGGAACATCGCGCGCAAGCGGCTTGCCGTTCAGCAGCAACCCTGTTCCTTCGGCAGCCGAATAGATTTCCTGGAAGACTGGCATGGCGACGACCCCGATTTCCGGGACGCCGTTGCGCACGAAGCCCAGCGAGATGCCCCAGAGCGGTGAGCCGCGCAGGAAGTTTGCGGTGCCGTCGATGGGATCGATGATCCAATAGGCGTCATCGGCGATCCCGCCCATCTCCTCGCCGAGAACGGTTTCACCCGGAAATGCCGCCGCCAGCCGGTCGCGCACCAGCCTTTCAACCGCGGTATCCGCTTCCGAGACGAAGTCCTGAAAACCCTTGGTGCGGGTGGCGATGCTGCCGCGCGCTTCGAAAAAGCGAAGGGCAAGCCCCATCGCCTCCTCTATGATGCCGGCTGCACGCTCGAGGCGCTGGTTCATCGTGTCCATGACCTGCCCGTCTCGCCTGCATCCGCCTTCAGCCAGCCCGTGAAGGCCTCGACTTCATCCGTCTGGATTGCACCGACGCCGACCTGCGCCAGTGCGCCCCACACACCTTCTGCATCGGAAAGTGCGCGCGTGTCGTTGAGATCGAGGCAATGGGAAACGTCGAGCGTGTTGATCCAGAGGCGGATATTCTGACGCTCCATTTCGGCGCGGCCTTCGACCAGATCAGCGATATCGGTAAATTTTACCTCGATCATCGGCGCGCGCAACGCTTCGATGCGGCGCAGATCCTCGGCAAACTTGCCCTTTCTCACCGGAAACATCGGCATATGCGGGATTTTGCCGAACCAGTCGGTATCCAGCACATCGAAATGCGCGGCTTCAGGATCGATATCGGTTTTCACCAGAACCTGATCCGCGACGCCGAGGCGCAGTACGGTTTCCATGACCTGAGGCAGGTCACGGGTGAACTTGGTATCGATATTGACGGTGATTTTGCCACGCGCCTCTTCCAGCAATTCTTCCAGCGTCGGTACGCATTCCTCCGTCACATCGGCTGCATCGCCGCCAGCACCTGCCTTCAGCCGTGCGGAACGGACGACATCAAAGGCCAGTTCGCTCACTGTCCCCCGCCCCGTCGTCGTGCGGTCGAGCGTCTCGTCGTGAATGACGACCAGCCGGCCATCGGCCGTCGCCTGCGTGTCGATCTCGATCATCTCGACCCCGGCAGCGACCGCTGCGCGAACCGAAGCCAGCGAATTTTCAGCGGTCGCGGTCCAGAACCCACGATGGGCGATGGTGAGGATCGCGGGATTGTCGCGCGAGCAGAGGGCGAGAACGTTGCACGGACTGGAGACTTTTCGTTGGGCTGCAAGGGCTTGAGGCATTTTTTTCACTTTCGGATGTTGCGTTTACCGGAGTTGGGTTGCCCGGATCAGATTTTCCCCATGCCCGCCGCCATCAGGTCGTCGCGCAGAATGCGGCCGGCGATGATGAAAACGACGAGTGCGGGAAGAAGCAGGATGAAGGAGACGATGGAGGCGAGCGGGATCTGCATCGAATAGGGGTCGAGATACATGTAGAGCTTGATCGGCAGCGTCTGCACGACAGGCGCGCCGACGATGAAGGACTTGTCGAATTCCTCGAAGCTGCCGATGAAAGACATCAGGCCACCGGCCAGAAGGCCGGGCACCGCAAGCGGCAGGATGATGTGGATGACGATGCCGACCGTTCCCGCGCCGAGCGAACGGGCGGCATGGATCAGGTCGTCGGGAATGGCTTCGAGCGTCGCCGTCATCAGCCGTATCATCAGCGGCAGCGTGCCGACGATCTGCACAAGGATGACCCCGGTCACCGAATAAGCGAGACCGAAAAGAAGAAACACCTGGCCGATGCCGACAGCGACGACCAGCCCCGGAATGATGATGGGGGCCAGAATGAAGATCTCCACCAGCCGTTTCAGCCGGAAGGGAAAACGGGCCATGGCCCACGCGGTCGGCAGGGCGATCGCGGCCGTCGAGAAAGTCACGACGATGGCGATGAGGATGCTGTTGACGGCGGCCTGGATGAGGCTTGCATCGCCAAGAATGCTCGCCCAGCGCGTGATGGTGTAATCCTTCGGCACCACCAGAGGCGGCGTCCATCCATCGGCAATGCTCCACAGGAACATCAGCACCAGAGGCACGGCGATAGCGAGCGCCAGCGCGGTAAAGAGCCCGATGGAGACAAAAATCCGGTCGTCCGGCGTGAAGGTGCGGCGGCGTGTCATGGTGACGGGATCGAGGGCAATGGCGCTCATTATGCGTCTCCTCGGGTTTGGCCGGGGCCGATGCGGGATGTCAGGGAGTAATACAGAAGCAGGACGGAGACCGCGAAGAGGCTCAGCACCATGCCCATGGCATAGACCTGATTGAACCGCCCCTGATTGAACTCCGTGACCATGAGAACCGAAAGCGGCCGGGCAGTGGGCGGACCGACAATATCGGGTATGGCGTAGGAGCCCATCGAGCCGATGAAGGTAAGAAGGATGGCGGCGGTGATGCCGGGCATGGCAAGCGGAACTTCCACGAACAGAAAGGTCTTCAGCCTCGAGGCGCCGAGCGTGCGCGACGCGTAACGGATGTCCTCCGGAATGGCGGCAAAGGCACTGGTGATGATCAGCGTCATGAAAGGTATCTGCTTCCAGACACTGGCGAGAATGACGCCAATGCCCCAGTCGTCACGCACGAGTTTGGGCAATTCAAGCCCGAGCGGCGCGACCAGCCGGTCGAGAAAACCGCCCCTTTCGAAAACGACGATCACCATCAGGCCAACGATAATGCCGGGCACCGCCATCGGCAGCTTGTAAAGGCCGCTGAACAGCTTGCGGCCAAGAAAGCTCTTGCGGATCAGAAGCGCCAGCGGCACCGAAGCCGCAAGCGACACCATCACCGGCATGACACCGTAATAGATGGACGTCGTCAGGCCGCGGATCATCGACGGACGTGTGAAGATCCGCTCGTAGAACATCATCGTGAAGCTGCCATCGTCCTGCCTGAAGCTGCCGATCAGTGCCGAAAGCAGCGGACCGCCGAAGAAGATCAGCAAATAACCCACCCCCGGCGCAAGCAGGACCAGCAGCTGGGCGCGCCTGTCGCGCAGCACCCCGCGCATCACGCCGCCTCCCCTGCCAGCCCGTCATCGAGCAGATGCACCGATCCGGGAAAACGCAAGGCGACCCTGCGTCCCGCATCGATAAGATTTTCCGCACCGGAGTGGCTGATCTTGATCTGGTGGCCGCCGATTTCGACCGTATAAAGCGCATTGGCGCCCATGAAGGAAACGGCAGAGACCGTGCCGGCACCCGCCTCGTCGGCGCTGATGTGGATGTTTTCCGGACGAACCGAAATCTGTGCGGAGCCGGCAGCAGTCGCATCCAGCGTTACGGACTGCTCCCAGGGCAATTGCGCCTGCCTACCCTCAGCCAAAACCGGCAAAAGGTTGGTCTGCCCCAGAAAACCGGCAGTAAAGGCGTGTTTGGGCGCACGGTAAAGTTCGAGCGGCGTTCCCACTTCGACGACGCGGCCGGCATTCATCACCACGATCCGGTCCGACATCGCCATGGCCTCGGCCTGATCATGCGTCACATAAAGGCTGGTCGCGCCGATCCGGTGGTGAAGTTCAGTCAGTTCATGACGCAGCGTGTCGCGGAGCTTGGCGTCGAGGTTCGAGAGCGGCTCATCGAACAGCAACAGGCTTGGCTGCATGACAATGGCGCGCGCCAGCGCAACGCGCTGCTGCTGCCCGCCGGACAGTTGCCGCGGCATGCGGTCCACCAGGCCGGCAAGATTACAGATTTCAAGCGCATGGGCGATGCGGCGCGCGCGCTCGTCCTTCGGGACCTTCTTCATCTTCAGGCCGAAGCCAAGGTTTTTGGCAACCGACATATGCGGGAAAAGCGCATAGGACTGGAATACCATGGCGATGTCGCGCGCTTCCGGCGGCGCCTGATCGATACGCTTGCCGCCCAGCCGGATTTCGCCTCCCGAAGGCTGGCTGATGCCGGTGAGGATGCGCAAAAGCGTGGACTTGCCGCAGCCCGAGGGGCCGAGAATGGTGACGAATTCGCCCCGCTCGACAGTGATCGACACGGGATGAAGCGCCCGGCTCAAACCGTAATCCTTGCTGATATTGCTGATCTCGAGTTCACTCATGGCGAGGCTCCCTCATGGTTGCGACCAAGGCTCCCGGACCGTTTGGCGGTTTCCAGCCCCACGGTCCGGTCGATCCGGGCAGGTGTTACTGGTTGAGCACTTTTTCATCGAGCGCTTCGGCAAGGGCCGTCGACATGTCCCAGAACGCCGGAACCGACAGGCGGGGATAAACGCTTTGCGGCAGAACATGCTCCTGTACGGCTTTGGGCATCAGGTCGTTGGTGACATCCGCCCGCGGAGAGCGCGAAGCCTTGTTCTCCAGCTTCCAGAGCTGGAACTCCTTGCTCATCGCCATATCGATGAGAAGGAGCGCGGATGCGACGTTCTTGGCATTTGCCGGCACGAAAATGGCATCGCCCGAGCCGACCTGGCCTTTTTCCAGCAGCGTGACGCGGAAGCTTTCCGGCAGCTGCTTGGTGCCGAGGAAGCTCATGACCTGGTCTTCCCAGACGGTGCCCACGTAGAGCTGCTGGTTGTTGATCAGGTTGAGCGTGTCGGCGTTGCCGTTTGTCAGTTCAGCCACGGCAAGAAGACGACGGTAATAATCCCAGACCGGCGTAAGGCACTCGGACGTCATTGCCCAGTCTTCGGCCTGCTGCAGCGTCTGATTATAGTCGGTAAGCTGCTTGCGGCAGTCGCCGGTGAGATAATTGAGCGCCACCGAATAGATGAAGCCGCCGCCGGAGCCGCCCTTGGCTGGCAGGGTGACGCCAAGGCGCTTCGGGTTCTTTTCAGCCCAGACGAGAAGATCGTCGAAGCTCTTCGGCACGTCTTCGGCTTTCACGAAGGCGGAATCGTAACCGAGGGCGGTCTGGTTGAGATGCACCAGAGGGAAACTGCCGCCATGCGCCTTGCCGAAAACGGTCTCGGCCAGTTCCGGATTGTAATTGGCCATGTTGGGCAAGATCTTCGTCAGCGGAATATTGCCGACGACGCCCTTGGAAGACAAAAGCGGATAACCGCCACCGCCAGCGAAATAGGCGTCGACGGGTGAATCCTGGCCAGCCGCCTGCACGGCGATGAGCTGCTGGTTCGCCTGATCACCCTTTACGTCGCTATAGGTGACCTTGATGCCATATTTGGCCTCGAACCGGGTGATCAGTTCTTTCCACGTATCCGCGAAACTGCCGGCGAAATTGTACATCGTCACCGTGCCTTCCGCTTTGGCAGCGGGAACGACGATGTCATAGAAATTTTCGCGCGTGACCTTCGACAGATCGAAGTCGAGGTTCTTCATGTTGGTATCCGCCGCAAGGCAAGGCGCTACCGTCGTCGCCAGCGCAAGCGCGGCGATCGCAATAAATTTAATGCTCATTGAATGGTTCCTCCTGGGGATCCGTTATTGACCGGCTTCTTATTACTACACTCTAAGTGTATTATTTGTGACAGTCCAGTGAAAAATGCCGTCCCCGGCGCGCGGCCCGAGTTGCGAAGGCCTTGTGCAGCCGCTATCCAAGGCCATGACAACAGATAGTACACCGCGCCAGACCTTCGACCGCCAGCCGCTTGCCAGCGAGAATGAGCGCCTCATTCTCGATATCGTGCGCCGCCACGGCCCCATTGCCCGTGCAACAATCACTGGTCACACGAACCTGACGCAGCAATCCGTGCATCGGTTGATCGAAGGCCTGCTGGAACGCGGCCTTTTGCGTACCGGCGCACCGCTTAAAGGAACGCGTGGCCAGCCGAGCCCGACCATTGAACTGGTGCCTGAGGCGGCCTATTCGCTCGGAATTTCCATCAACACTGACTCCGTGGTGATCTGCATCGCCGATTTCCGCTGCATGGTGGTTGTCGAAGAAAAATTGCGGATGCTTCCCAGCGATCGCGAAATGACGCTTGCCGCACTGTCGCTCGCTCTGGACCGGTTGCTGGCGGACCACGGCATCCCGCGCGAACGCCTGCTCGGCCTCGGCTTTTCCATGTCGGGATTTTTCGTGTCGGAAGATCGGGCGTTCAACGCGCCGGAACCATTGCGCGACTGGTCGCTGATGGACCTGAAACCGATCCTTGAAGAGAAATTCCGTCTGCCGGTCTGGCTGGAAAACAACGCCACCACCGGCGCGATCGGCGAAAGCCTTCGCGGCGTGGGACTGTGGTGCCAGACCTTCGCCTATCTATCCTTCAACTATGGTTTCGGCGGCGGCCTCATTCTGGGAGGTCAGCCTTTCTACGGTTTTCATGGCAATGCCGGTGAATTCAGCGGCATCTTCAACCCGGATGAAGCCGACAGGCGGCCGGCGCTGCAATATCTGATCGCGACGCTGCAGAAACACGGGAGCGAGATAGATTCGATCGAAGCGCTCTATCAGCATTTTGACCCTGCCTGGCCGGGCGTCGAGGAATGGCTTGAGCGGACCATGCCGCAGGTGGACCGGCTGGTGGCGAGCCTGATTGCGGTACTCGATCCACAGGCGATCGTCTTTGGTGGACAATTGCCGCGCGCACTCGGCCGGATGATGATCGAACGTGTACACATGCCCTCGCAACGCGAACACCGTTACGGCATCGGCCCGCAGGAAGCAAAACTGGTGCTCAGCGAGACAGAAGGCGATTCCTCGGCACTCGGCGCCACATTGCTGCCGCTCAGGATCCGTTATTTCCTGTAACCGGGCCGGCCGGGCGCGGCGATTAAACCGCGCCCGCGAAACCTTGGCCTCGCAGCCTATTCGACCACCACGGACAGCGACGAGCCGGTATAAACCGGCCGCACCTTCACATTGCCCGCGTCGATCGCAGCGAAGGTGCCAGTCAGGCCGTCTGCGGCGATGACGTTGAAGCGCGTGCCGGCAGCGGGTGCGGCGCCATCGAAGGCGAGCCGCAGGGTTGCGCCATCAAGCGTCGCGTTGCCCTTGACCCGCAGCGGAGCCTTTTGCGGATCAAGCGCCAGCGTGCCGCCCGTCTGGGCGTAATCGCCGCCAATGACGATGTCACTTTCACCGTTCAGCAAAAGCGTTCCGCCGGAGACAAGCACGCCGCCTGTACCAAGCGCATTGGCGGAGGATGCCACAAGCGTTCCGTCCTGCAAGACGGTGCCGCCGCTATAGCTGTTGGCGCCGGTGAGCGTGAGCGCGCCACTGCCGGATTTGACGAGACGCCCTGCCCCGGCAATATCGTTCGTCCAGCGGTCAGCCGCATTGAACCCGCCGGCTGCAGCATCCATCGTCACATCGACATCGCCGTTAAAGGCACCATAACCGGCAGCGGCGGCCACCAGATTGATCCGGCCCCAGCCATTACTGTCGTCAAGCAGCGGATAACCGGCCTCGATACCGGTGGAGAACAGGACGGCGCGGCGTTGCGCGGCATCGAGATAAGGCAGGCGTGTCTCCAGCAGAACCTCGGCACCCTTCGGCACCACCATGGGCGCATCGCCAACGGTTTTGTCGCGGCTGAAGGACATGGTCATACGCCGGCGATAATCAGCCTCGTTGGTCGCCGCATCCGCAAAAGGGTCTACATCCGGTTTCGCGCTATGGGCAAAGTCGATCAGGGAGTGTCCCGCTGGTAAGCGTTTGGCAAAATAGGCCTGCAATTCATCATGCGCGGCCTTCTTGAGATCGGCGTTTTTCGGATCCTGCAGAATAGCGGCGGCTATGGCGGTGGCCGTAATGCGGCCGCCGATCACGTCGACTGGGGAATGCATCCCTGCAACGATACGGCTTTCGCCAAGCTCGGAAGCGGCAGTCAGCAATTCGGAAAACCGCTCCGGCACAACGTAAGCATAAGTGATGGCGGCGAGATAGGCGGCATTGGTGTGACCGCTCGGAAAGCCGCCATCCTTGCCGCGTCCACGGTTCTCGCGCGCATATTTGAGCGCGGGCACAATGACGCCGGGATCGGTTTCGTAAGTTTCAAACTTGCGGTCGCCGATGGTCTCGGTGCCTGTCTCTATCACCTCGCCCTTGGCATTCATGCGCCATGGGCGCGGCGTGGAATAGAAATATTTCGCTGGCGACGTCGTGCCTTCCGGGCCACGCATTACCTTCATGAGGGCCACGACATCCTTCAGCTCGGAATCGGCCGCTCCAGCCTCGGTGCCCTTGTCCTCTTCCTTGCGCGTGATGACCTCGTTCGGATCGAAATCCGCCAGGGTGTGGTTGATGGTCGTCGTCGCGCCCGCGCCTTCGCGATACCACGGAGCAAGCGGCCCCATGCCGTCGATCATGCTGTAACCCTGCGAGCGGCGGTCTTTCATATAGGCGTTCAAGGCCGCGGCGGGGGTGCGGTTCTCACCGGTTACGGAAAGCACGTAACGCATGTTTTCCTGCCACACAGCGGGATTGACGGCCTTCACATGGCTGAAATCGGCAGGACCGTCGCCATTGGCGCCGCCATCCGCCCATTCTTCATCGCCCAGCGTCCAGATGCGATTAAAACCCGAGAGGATTTCGATGACGGGATTGTCGCGGTCGTCATAGGCACGGACGTCTTCGCCCTTGGCATTCTTGCCAGTCTGGTTGCGATAGGTGTCGGAAAGCGGCAACGGATATCTTGCTGCGGGTTCGGGTACCGTAATGGCATAACCCTGACCTGCGGGTTGAGTGCGCTCGAATGCCTGTGCGTTCGGGACAAGAACCAGCAATGCGACGGAGGCAAGCAAGGCCGACCGCACGAACGGAAAAGACGACATCTTCAGTTTAGCCATGACGAATCCTATGATTTCAGCGGATGACGCGTGACGAAGCGCGCACGCAGCTTCCGGCGCGCCTCGCCGTCAGCTTTTATGCCGGGCGTATTGCAGTTTTTTTTCGACTTGCTGATTAAGTCAGATCGCATATGCCACAACAGCCGGCGAACAAGCGGTGACGTATGCCCGGAGCATAACTCCGGGCAGATCGAGAGCATCGTTATTTCGTGATGAAAGAACGGGCGCTCATCATTTCTTGACCGCAACGGCCTCATTGATCTTGGCGACATCGTCTTCCAGAACCTTGTAGGTCTGGTCGAGCGTCAGTTCGCCGACGATGAGCTGGCTCATGCGCTGGACGATCTGCTGATACATGGCAGTGCCACCCTTGGCGTGCTCGAATTCGCGGGCGGCCTGCGGCACATTCTTCTTGTTGTCCAGGAAGACCTTCATCGCCGCCTTGGCGTTTTCGCTTTTCAGCTTGTATTGCGGATCGACGATTTCGGCGCCCGTCAGGATCACGTAATTTTCGGCGATTTCCCGCTGCACCTTTTCAGAGCCGAGAAATTCGACGAAATGGGCGACATCTTCGGGATATTTGGTGCGCTTGAAGCCGACAATCGCCGTGCCGCCGGGCATGGCATAGCAACCGGCATCGCCGCAGGGGGCGTTGATCGCGGTCCATTCGAAGCTGTCACCGATCTTGTTCTGGAATGGATTGACCATCCAGTTGCCGGCCAGATAGGTCACGACATTGCCGTTGACGAATTCATCGCCCATGTTCTTGTATTGCGAGCCACCCGCAGCACCCCACATTTCCTTTGGGAAGCTGCCGTTCTGCGTCCATGAATAGATGTCGGAGATGTATTTTTTCGCCGCGTCGTCGGGGAAGCTGAACTTGCCGTCCTTCACATAGGTCGCACCATAAGCGAAGGCGCCGCCAGAGAAGCGGTGGCCGGAGCGGTCCATGGTGAAGGGAATCTGCACGCCGGTCGACTTGGCAACGCGCGCGGACGCCTCGACAATCTCGCTCAATTTCGCGGTCGGGCCGGGCAAGGGTTCACCCGCCTGCTCGAACAGCGTCTTGTTGACGAAGGGCAGGTTCAGCGTCTGCGAGGCCATGTAACCGTTGATCGACTGCGGATCGTTGACACCAGGCAGACGAAGCTGGGCAAGGCTCGAACCGTGCAGTTTGGCAAAGCCATCCGCATCCTTCATGTAGGGGCGCATGTCGAGATAGTAGGAAGCGAGCTGCCAGTCGGTGATCTTGGCAACATCCGGCCCCTCGCCCACCGCTAGCTGTACCGGCAGCTGCTTGGAAACGGCATCATAACCGGAAGACACGAAGTTGATCTTCACGCCCGGATTGGCCGCCTCGAACTCCTTGCTGAGTTCAGACATGCGCTGCACATAACCCTGGTCGTCATCCGTAAAAAGGAACGTGATCGTTCTTGTCTCGGCCTCTGCGACCGAAAGGCCGGCGATAGAGGCCAATACGAGGGCGCTGACGCCCGAAAACAGTTTCAGCATGCTCATCCTCCCAATGAAAAACTTTTCACAAATCGAATTGAAGCTCCTCGTCTTAATTCGATTTCGCTTGTTTTGCGACTTGACAGAATAAACGTCAAGCTGTTTGTTTCGGCTAAATCGCACAAATCGCCGCAACAAAGCAAAAATAGATTTGTGAAAATAATTTCATAAAGATCGACGGGAGGCGATCCATTATGACGGATGGACCATTGGCGACGGGCATGTCGCAGCCCACATATACCGTACCGCAGGGCGAAACGGTTACCGCCTGGATCGTCTCGGATCTGGTGGAAACCTCATTTCCGGGAATTGCGGCACCGGCGGAAGACCGGGTCAATTATCGCTTCATCAACGGCTTTGTGGATGTTGGCGACCTGCCCTGCCGCAAGGCCTTTCAAGAGACGATGATCGGCCGTGACATCGCGCCCGACTCCAGCTTTACGGTTTCGCACCTCAACCTACCGGGTTCCAACCGACGCGTTGAATTCACCGGTTTCTGGCATGTTCCGACCCATGTGCAGCGCTGGCTGAAGGGCACGTTCCGCAGCGACACCACAAGACAGGCGCATTTCCGGCTGCGCACCTGCGGCGGCGTGCGCATCTGGGTGGGCGGCGTGGAACAGGTCCGCTTTGAGCCCTTTATCCGCAATGTCGAAAGCAGCCGCGATATCACGCTCGAACTTGCGGCCGGTGATAACGAAGTGCTGCTGCTTTGCGAAGATCTGGCGGAACGTGACATCATCTGGTTCTTCGAGCTTGAGGTTACGGACGCCACGCCGCTCACCGTCGTGCTGCCGGTGCCGCTCGACCGGGAAGAAACGAAACGTCTCGCCGCACTGGTGCGCGATGTTCGCCCCGCACGCGACGTTTTTTCCGGCGCGGCCCTCGAGCTGGTTTTCGGGGCAGCACCTGCCAGCGACCTTCCTGTCCACATTGCGGTGAAAAGCCACGGCCACGAGCGCGCCGCCCTTGCCGAGGTCGATACCGTGCTGAAAGCCGGGCAATCGACCCTGACGATCCCCGAGACGGCAGGCATTTCGGACGGATATCATGGCGTCAGGATCACCATGGGTTCAGGTGCCGGAACCGTGACGCGCGTCATCGACGCAGCCTTCATGGGCGATATGGCGCCACAACCGGCCGCCACCGATATTGCCGAGCGAAAGAAAGCGGCATTGTCCTTCAGCGCCCGCTTTGGTGCATGGCGCATCGGCCGCGCGCTGGCAATGGTCGCTACCGGCAGCGGTGACATGAAGACGATTTCCGGCATAGTCGACGCAACGCTGCGGTCCATCGACCGGCGTGAGGATTGTTCAGATTTCGTGCTGGTGCCGCTTCTCTGGCTGGTGCGCGCCTATGGTGACCAGCTTCCCCCTCAGATGCTTGAGCGGATCAACTCTTCTATTCTCTCCTATCGCTACTGGGTGGACGAACCCGGCAACGACGTCATGTGGTTCTGGAGCGAAAACCACGTTCTGTGCTTCCATACCAGCCAGCTGCTCGCGGGAGACTATCTGCCGGACGCCACCTTCAGCGCCTCCGGGCGCACCGGCAGGGAGCAGGCGGTGCTGGCCGCAGACCGGCTGCAGCGCTGGTTCGACAGCGTCGAGGCGCACGGTCTCGCCGAATGGAATTCGGCCGCCTATTACCCGGTGGATTTCATCGGCCTGCTCGCCATCGAACATTGGGCCGAACCGGAACTTGCCGCCCGCGCCCGCCACCAGCTCGATCTCATTTTCGAAATGATCGCTCTGCACACGCTTGGTGGCGTTCCCTCCGGTTCCCAGGGCAGAGCCTATGACAAGGAGCTGCGCGCCGGGCCGCTGACGGAACTTGCACCTTTTGCGCAAGTTGCCTTCGGTCAGGGCTGGCTCAACAACGGCGTCGCCTCGCTGCCGATGTTCTGTTGTGGAGATTACCTGCCGCCACCGCATCTTGCCGCCCTCTCGCAACTGACAGGCGGCCGCATGGTGGAGGCGCGTTATGCGCAGGGACTGGAGCCGGGCAAACTCGTGCTTTTCAAGAACGAAGCAGCCCAGCTTTCCACTGTGGTGGACCACAAGACAGGTCGCAAGGGCCACCAGCAGCACGTCATGGACATCAAGCTTGCCGGCCATCCGATGGCGCGGCTGTGGGTCAACCATCCCGGCGAAGATGATCCGTGGGGCACACAGCGCCCCTCTTATTGGGCCGGCAGCGGCATCCTGCCGCGCGTGGCGCAGCACCGGGATATCGCCATGATGATCTTCGATACGGATGATCACCGCAATGATTGGACCCATGCCTATCTCGGTCGCGACGGGCTGGACGAGGTGGTGACGAAGGGTAACTGGCTCATCACCCGCGCGGGCCGCGGCTTTGCAGCACTTTATGCGACCAATGGGCTTGAACCTGTAACAGCAGGCGCCACCGCCGACCGCGAGATCAGATCACCTGGCCGCCGCGCTGGCTGGATCGGCATTATCAGCTGCGGAGATACGAACGCATTCGCGCACTTTCGCGAAAAAATTCTCGCCACGCAGGTCATGTTCGACGCCGACAGGCGCCTGCTGTCTGTCACGCCGCCCGGTGGCCCCGAACTCTCCCTCAACTGGGACGGCAACTTCACCATCGGCGGGCAAGGCATGGCCTTCGACCACGAGCAGCCACAGCCACAGATCACCTTCGACAGTGCCAAAACCGCCGCAGGCAACGGCGTGGCACGGCCATTTTACTCCTAAGCGGAATGACCAGATGAACCAGCAAAGCATCGAGAAAGACACTCTCAGAACGACGATCGACAGCGTCGCCGCCGCCTTCAGCCGCCTCAAGGGCATACAGGAAGGCCTGGCAAGTGGCAGTTCCGACGGCAAGATCCAGTTCGATGAATGGGATTGGGAGGTGGGCGTTGGCCTTTACGGCTTCCTGCGCCGGGCGCTTGCCGCAAACGACCAGAAAGCTCTGGACGATCTCGTGACCTGGTACAGCTGGCAGATCGATCGTGGCCTGCCGCCACGCCAGATCAACAGTTCCGCGCCAATGCTGCCGCTCGTCATCCTCACCGAACATGTCGACCGGCCGGATTTCCGGGCGCTGGTAGAAGACTGGGCCGACTGGCTTGTGCACAAATTGCCGAAAACCGAAGATGGCGGCTTCCAGCACGTGGTCAAGGAGCGGCTTAACGAGGGTGAACTCTGGGACGACACGCTGTTCATGGCTTGTCTGTTCCTTGCCCGCGCCGGTGTGGTCTGCAAACGTCAGGACTGGATCGATGAGGCAGTTTACCAGTTCATGATCCATGCGCGTTACCTGTCAGACCCCGTGACCGGGCTGTGGTATCACGGCTGGACCTTTATCGGACGCCACAATTTTGCGCATGCCTTCTGGGCACGCGGCAATTCCTGGATCACCGTTGCAATCCCCGAACTCTTCGAACTGGTGCCGACGCTTGCCGAAAAGGACAAACGTTTCCTCGCCAATGTGCTTGCAAGCCAGGTGCGTTCGCTGCGCCAGTATCAGCGCGAGGATGGCATGTTCCACACGCTCCTCGACGATCCGACTTCGCCGGTCGAGACGTCGGCAACCGCTGGCATCGCCTATGGCATTCTGCGCGGCATCGAGGCAGGTATTCTCGGCGAAGAAAACCGCGCCCATGCCGAGCGGGCGCTGAAGGCGGTGCTGGGCAATATCGATGATGAAGGCGTCGTGCACGGTGTGTCGGACGGAACGCCCATGGGCCACGACCTCGATTTCTACCGCCGCATTCCCAATTTGCCGACACCCTATGGGCAGGCGCTGACGATGCTGCTCCTGATCGACGTCTTTCTGAAAAGGCCGCAGGCATCATGAGTGCTCACACCAATATCACCATTGCCGCTGAGGGACATGACGCCACTGCCGATATCCAGCAGGCAATCGATACAGCATCGGCTGCAGGCGGCGGCGTCGTGTCGCTCCTGGCCGGACGGCATGTCAGCGGCGGCCTCCATCTTAAAAGCGGCGTGGAACTTCACCTTGCACAAGACGCGGTGCTTGCGCCGATTTCCGACTACGACGCCTTTGCCCATACGTCCGTTTCTGTCATCGCCGAGGATTCCAACCGCGGCATGATCGTCGCAAAGGGCGCGAGCAACATCGCCGTCACCGGCCCCGGCCGTATCGAGGCTGGCGGTGAGAACTTCATCATCGGTGACGACGAAGCCATGGGAACCTATGTGCCCGCGAAAAAGAGGCCGCGTGTCATTGTCCTGGAATCCTGCCGCGACGTTCGCCTTGAAAACCTCGTCGTCAGCGGTTCGCCAATGTGGACCCTGCACATGGTCGATTGCGAAGATCTGAGTTTCTGCAACATCCGTGTCGAAAACGATCGGCGCCTGCCCAACACCGACGGCATCGTGCTGGATGCCTGCCGGCGCGCACTGATCGAGGATTGCTCCATCTCCACCGCTGATGACGGTATCTGCCTGAAGACCAGCGCCGGACCGGATGGCAAGGCCGTTGGCGCCTGCGCCGATATCACGGTTCGCCGCTGCACTGTCTCAAGCATGAGCTGCGCCTTGAAGCTCGGCACGGAATCCTTCGGCGATTTCACCGATGTGGCGTTCGAGGACTGCAAAGTCATCGCATCCAATCGCGGCATCGGCCTTTTCTCCCGCGATGGCGGCGCCATGCGCAACATCCGCTTTTCGCGGATCGAGGCGGAGTGCCACGAAACACCGGGCGGTTTCTGGGGATCGGGCGAAGCCGTGACTGTCACCGTGGTAGACCGCCGGCCGGAACGTCAGGCCGGCAAGGTTGAAAACCTTGTGGTGGAAGACCTGAGCGGCTCGATGGAAGGGGCGATAAACCTCGTCGCCACCTCGAGCGCCGGCATCCACAATGTCACGCTCGCGCGCATTTCACTGTCGCAGCAGCCCGGCAAACTCGGCACCGGCCTGCAATATGATCTTCGCCCGACCAATGCGGACATTGCACCAAGCCCGGAAGCTGCCGGCCGCGCCAATGCCTGGACACGCAGCGCCGACGGCAGGATCGTCGGACTTGAAGATTACCCCGGCGGCATGCCTGCGGTCTATCTGTCCGGCGTTCACGGATTTTCTGCGCGCGACGTTGCCATTGGAAGAACGATGCCCTTACCCGAGGGCTGGAATGCAAAAGAGATCGTCGCAGAGACGACCTTGCCCGAAGGGAGCAGGTAATGGGAAGTCTAAAGCTGGAAAACCTCAACAAGGCATTCGGTGCCGTTCATGTCCTGCATGATATCGATCTTCAGATCGAGAACGGGGAATTCGTCGTTTTCGTCGGTCCTTCCGGCTGCGGAAAATCCACGCTGCTGCGCATCATCGCCGGCCTTGAGGATGTGACGTCAGGCACCATCGGCATTGGCGGACGCGATGTCAGCGCGCTCTCGCCGGCGGAGCGCAAGATCGCCATGGTCTTCCAGTCCTATGCGCTCTATCCACATATGAGTGTGCGCAAGAACCTCGCCTTCGGACTTGAAAACCTGCGTTTCAAGCGGGCGGAAATCGAAAGCCGCATCAACGAGGCGGCGCGCATGCTGGCTATCGAACCCTATCTCGACCGCAAGCCGAAACAGCTTTCCGGCGGCCAGCGCCAGCGCGTCGCCATCGGCCGCGCCATCGTGCGCGAGCCTGACATTTTCCTGTTTGACGAGCCGCTGTCGAACCTCGATGCGGCGCTGCGCGTGCAGACCCGCGCCGAAATCACAAGGCTGCATCGCGATATCAAGACGACGATGATCTATGTGACCCACGATCAGGTGGAAGCCATGACCATGGCCGACAAGATCGTGGTGCTGCGTGCAGGCCGCATCGAACAGGTAGGCAGCCCGCTCGAGCTTTTCGACAATCCGCGCAACCTCTTCGTCGCCGGCTTCCTCGGTTCACCGCGCATGAACATATTAAAGGGCACATTCGTCGCCGGCAGCGACGGCGGCTTCGCAATCGACACCGGATACGGCGTGTCCCTGCCCTGCCTCGTCGATCCCGCCGTGGCTACCCCCGGACAGGCAGTTC
Organism: Rhizobium sp. TBD182; assembly: GCF_001950375.1. Taxonomy (NCBI): domain Bacteria; kingdom Pseudomonadati; phylum Pseudomonadota; class Alphaproteobacteria; order Hyphomicrobiales; family Rhizobiaceae; genus Rhizobium; species Rhizobium sp. TBD182. The sequence goes on from NZ_BDLN01000003.1 coordinate 314,172, forward strand.
TGGCGGGCATCCGCCCCTCGCATTTTGTCATCACGCAGGAAAAGGGCCTGCCCTTCGAGGTGCAGTATCACGAGAGCCTCGGCACCGAGACCTATCTCTACGGCAATCTTCAGGGCCAGAAAGAGCAGATCATCGTGCACCAGGCTGGCCACTTCGCACCCGCTTCAGGCTCAATTCTGAACATCATGCCGGCGCGCGAAAGAGTGCATGTCTTCGACCCCGAAACCGAACTGGCGCTGCCGCGCCTTGACAGCCACGGGAGAGACTAGCATGGCCAATCCGACGCTTGCGAGACTGTCCGACCGCGTGCTCGACGCCGTGATGGCGATTGCCGAAGTGCCGCTCAACCTCATAGAGCGGCTGATCGGCAAACGGCGCATGCCCTATATTTTCCTGATGCCGAACCTCGTTCTCTTCGGCATCTTCACCTTCCTGCCGATTGCCATTGCCGTCGGTTACGCCTTTACCGGCGGCACCGAGCTGCTGATCACCGACCGCCCCTTTGTCGGTCTGGAGAATTTCGGCAAGCTGCTCGATTGCCAGAGCTATATGGACCCTGGAAGCTGCCGGGAATCGCTGTTCTGGACAGCGATCTGGAACACGCTCTGGTTTGTCGGCTTCAACGTTGTCGCCACGCTGTTCGTCGCGCTGGTCACGGCCCTCATTCTTAACAGGGCGATTGCCGCGCGCGGCTTCTTCCGCGCCATGTTCTTTTATCCCGTGCTGCTGTCACCTGTCGTCATCGGCCTCATCTGGAAATGGTTTCTTGACCGCAACGGACTGCTGAACGCCTTCTTCCAGATGCTCGGCGTGCCGCCGGAAATCTTCCTGCTGGATGTCGGCTGGTCGCGCTTCTTCGTCGTGGTCGTATCCGTCTGGTTCCACATGGGCTTTTACACGCTCATCCTGCTGGCAGGGCTGCAGGCCATTCCCAAAGACCTTTATGAGGCAGCCGCAATCGACGCCGCTTCGCCCCGGCGCACATTGCTGCGCATCACCCTGCCGCTGCTGGCTCCCAACCTTCTCGTCGTACTGATCCTTTTGATGATCCGCTCAGTGCAAATATTTGATGAGGCCTGGGTTTTGACCAATGGCGGCGGGCCGGGCACGGCCAACACGTTCGTGGTGCAATATATCTACCAGATGGCCTTTGGCAGCGATCTCAGGCTCTTCGGCCTCGCATCCGCCGCATCGGTTCTAATGGGCCTTGTTCTTCTCGCGCTGACGCTCGTGCAACTGCGCCTCGGCAAAAAGATGGAGTCCTGATCATGTCCGGCAATATGAACGCAGTCACTTTCCTGACGCGAACCCGCCGCCCCGGCAGGATCGGTCTCACCGATATTCTCTCCTGGGTGTGGCTCATCGGCGGCACGCTCGCGGTGTTGATACCCGTCGTCTGGGCCGCGATGTCCTCGCTGAAGCCGGAAGCCGAGATCACACGGTTTCCGCCGAGCCTTCTGCCGCGCGCCGCCGTGCAGGTGGAAGTTCCAGGTTATGACAGGCCGCTCAGCCTCTGGACCGTCACCATCGACGGCATGGAGCGGGAGATGGCCATGGTCCGGCGCGTTGGCATCAAGGCGCAGATGGTGGATCCGGCCAATCCCGGCCCGCCGGTCAGCGTCGACACACGCGAAATGTCGCCCGTCCAGAAACTGACGATCGCGACGCAGAATTTCACCGATCCCTTGACCCAGTTCAACTTCCTGACTTTCCTGAAAAACTCGGTCTTCGTCACCGTTGTCGCGACCGTTTTAACCTTGATCGTCAACGCCATGGCGGCGTTTGCTCTCTCGAAATACCGCTTCCGCGGCGAGAAGGCGATTTTCGTGCTGATCATCTCCACGCTGATGATCCCTCTTACCGTCGTCATGGTGCCAGCCTATCTTGTTATCGTCGGTGTCGGCCTCGTCGACAATCTCTGGGGTGTCATCATTCCCACCGTCGCGACGCCAACCGGCGTGTTCCTGCTCCGGCAATATATGCTGACGATCCCGGACGAACTGATCGAAGCCGCGCGCGTCGATGCGGCCAGCGAGTTCCGCATCTTCTGGCGCATCATCCTGCCGCTGACGGCACCTGCACTAGCGGTTCTCGCAATCTTCTCGGTGCTGTGGCGCTGGAACGACTTCCTCTGGCCGTTGATCGTCCTCAGCAGCCGCGAGAACTTCACACTGCAGGTGGGTCTGAACGCCTTCCAGGGCGAGTTCTCGGTGCAATGGCACTATATTCTTGCCATGACCTTCCTCAGCCTGGCGCCGGTCACCGTCGTGTTCCTGTTCCTGCAACGCTATATCACGACAGGCATTGCTGGGACGGGCATGAAGTAAAAGCTCGGTATCACTTGGGGGGCGGTGCGATGCTGCCCCTCAGCACAAGTCGACAGCCAAGTTCCAGCCGGTGAGCAGGCCGGGTCGGGTCGGCGGCGACAAGCCGCTGCTCCAGCAGGGAAAGTGCCGCACCACCCAGCCTGTCGGCGGGCAATTGAATGGTGCTGAGCGGCGGCGCACTGAAGGCCGCCGGCATGATATCGTCAAAACCCAATACCGAAACGTCATCGGGAACCCGGACACCGGCTTCCGTCAGTGCTTTCAGACAGCCGAGCGCCAGATTGTCGGCCGCGCAGAAAATCGCCGTTGCATTTCTGAGCGGGCGCTCCTCAGCCAGCAGGCGACGAATGGCGGTTTCGCCCCATTGGGGTTCATAACTCTCCACCTCAATGACCATATCCGCAGGCACCGGAAACCCCGCCGCAAGAAATGCGTCGCTATAGCCGTCGTAACGGCGGCGGATCGTCGTGCGCCCCTTCCAGGTAATGTGCAGAATATTGCGATGCCCAAGGGAAAGCAGGTGCTCGATGCCGAGGCGGGCGCCGAAACGGTTCTCGGCCGTTACCGTATCGACGATCATGGCCGGGTCCTCGCCATTGATCAGCACCACCGGTTTGCCGAGCGCCGAAAGCGCCTGAACCAGTTGCGACCGGTCATCGTTCAACACCACGATGCCATCCACATTGTCGGCATCCGCCGCCTGCGCCACCGCGACAGGGTCAAGCCGGCTTGTGGCGCTGACGAAGGGAACGATGCGAATACCGCGCCGTTCGCATTCGCGCCGGAAGCCGTTCAGCATCGTCCAGCTGACCATGTTGAGATCACTTTGCGGAGCCGCATCGTTGGTCATTGCCAGCAACACCACGCGCAGGGTCGCAATCGTCGCCTTCTGTCGGCGGTTTTCGAGATAACCGAGCGAACGGGCCGCTTCCAGCACCCGCTCGCGCACCAGCGTGGTCAAGGGGGCCGTGCCGTTAAGGGCGTGCGAAGCGGTGCTAAGCGAAACATTTGCCTGCTGCGCCACATCCTTAAGCGTCGTTTTCCTGTCTATTTTCATAAAAGGGAAATTCACTCGCTCTTTTAAGGATGGGGCGGGCAAGAAACCGGCACAAAGCAGTTGATTTCAAGAATACCCGAGCCCGATTGCTGCTCTGTTTTGTCACGCAAAGATTACAGCATCATCCGTAAAAGCGGAATTGATTTCTCTGTGTTTTCTACCAATCAGCCTGTATTCGAACGCAAGCACCGCCTGCAGCAAACCGCAGGCGGTGAGGCGGTCATAGCGCCTGGGAGATATGGTCGATACTGTCTCTGACGGCAGCAGCCGGGTCTTTCAACTCATGCACCTCAGCCGCGAAAGGCTCGAAGCTGTAAGGCCCCTTGTAGCCAGCTGCCTCCAGCGTCCTGATCTGGGCAAGATTCTCCAGCCGGTCGTCGCTATCCACCAGAACGCGGTGGGCGTCCAGCATGTCGGCGACGGAGACAGCGGGGTCTGTCACGCCTGATATGTGGACGAGGCCGGTGCGTTCGGGGAAAAACACCGTCTCTCCTGCCAGATGATGATGGAAAGTGTCGTGCACCAGCCTGTAGACATTGCCCCCGCCTGCCGCGTCAATCGCCTTGACGGCCTCAGCCTTGGTGCGCAGCGACGAGACGGGGAAACCGAGCGGTTCGACAAGGCCGGTCAGCCCACGTTCCTCGAGGATGGGCTTCATGGCCTTGAGCGCGGCCACGAGATCGTCGAAGGGTACCTGTCGGCCCTCGTTGAGCGGGCACATGACAAGCGCCTTCGCGCCACTTGCGGCGGCGTAATCAGCCATCACGACTGCCCTTTTTGGCAGATCGCCCGACCAGACGTTGAATGGGTATAGCGCGTTGATGGAGATGATCGTCACGCCGGCCTTTTCGGCCGCGGCCTTCACGGCAGCCGGGTCCACCGTGCCGACGATGTCAGGCAGGTCGTTGCGGATTTCAACTTCGCTAAGGCCAAGATTGCGCGCTGTCGCGAAGAAGTCCTCGAGGGAGAGTTTTGGTGCGGTGATGTGGTTGATGGCAAAACGCATGAGATATCCTCACTTATAAAGGGCAGGACGCGCGGGAAGGTCGATGGCGACCGCAGCGCCACCGGTTTCCTGCGCCGTGACGCAGGCATCGGATGTGATGGCGGCCACGTAACCGTCCCAGGAATTCGGTCCGGCCGCGGTCCCCTTCGCCGCCGCATGGATGAAATCCTGCAGCTCCACATCATAGCTCGCGATAAAGCGATCCTTCCAGTCTGTCAGGATATCGTTCTGTAGCTTGGCGCCAAGGCGGGTCTGGACGGACATCGGTTCCGGCAGGCTGGCGATGCCATCCTCTCCCACCACCTGGCACTGAATATCATAGCCATAATGGCAATTGACGAAAATTTCGACGTCGATGAGCGTGCCCCTGGTGGTCTCCAGAATGACGATCTGCGGATCCTTCAGCTGCGCATGGCTTCTGGCCGCCGAGCGGGGAAAGAGAACCCGCGCCGAAACATAGTCATCGTCGAGCAGCCAGCGCAGCACGTCGATCTCGTGGATCATCGTGTCGTGGATGGCCATAGCAGTCACATATTGCTCCGGAACCGCCGGATTGCGATGGGCGGCGTGCACCATGATCGGCGGGCCGATCTTGGTGTCGACGGCCTGTTTCAACGCCACATAACCGGCGTCATAACGGCGCATGAAGCCCACCTGAACCAGCCGCTTGCACTGCGCCACCTCGGCGTCAACGATGCGTTTTGCCCCTTCCGCCGTTGTCGCCAGCGGCTTTTCGCAAAAGCAGGGCTTGCCGGCGGCAATGGCGGCCAGCACATATTGCTCATGCGTGGCACCCCAAGATGTCACCAGAACGGCGTCCACATCCGGCGATGCAATCAGTTCCTCGCCGGTGGCGAAAATGACGGCGTCCGGAGCAATGTCGTTCTTCACCGCCTCGGCGGATGCAGGGTTGACGTCACTCAGCGCCACGACCTTTGCGCATCCGAGGACCTTGTTGATGCGGCGGGCATGGTCACGGCCAATCGCGCCGGTGCCGATGACACCAATTCTCACAGTCATGGGAAAAACCTCACTTGCGGTATTTTTCGATATAGTTGTTGATCTCGGCGCACATGAACCTGCCCGATTCATCGGCCCTGTCCTCCCAGGCAAAAACACAGGAGGTCATGATGCCGTCGAAGCCGATTTCGGAAAGCGTGCCGAAGAAGTCGTCCCACGGCACCTCGCCCTGGCCGATGTTCAAGTGCTGGTGCACGCGCGCTTGCGTGCCGGGCGGGTTGAGAATGTAGCGCAGCCCTGAACTGGCCTTGTGATTGAAGGTGTCACCGACATGCACGTGTGCGAGCACATCCTTCGCTTCGCGCAGCATCGCCTTGGTGTCGTCGCCGAAATAGAAGGTGTGCGGGGCGCAATAGAGAAACTTCACATTCTTCGAATTGACGGTGCGGATGATGTCGAGCGCCGGCTGAAGTGTCTCGCACCAGTCTTCCGGATGCGGCTCGACATGCAGATTGATGCCTTCGCGCTCGAAGATCGGCACAAGTTCTTCCATTGAACGCCACCAGGCATCCTCGCAGGCCTCGATCATCGAGCCAGTATGGCAGCAATAGCAGGAACCCTTGTCGGGATGCGGTCCACGGCCAAATTCGGAGTTCATCGTGTCGACCTCCAGTTCGACGGCGATCTCGATGGCGCGTTTCCAGTGCTTCACTGCCGCCTGCCGCTCGGTCTCGTCATTGGAGGCCCAGCGATACATCGGCAGCAGCGAGGCAATCTTGACGTTTTCGGCCGCCAGCGCCTTCTTGAACGAGCGTATCCTTTCGGGAAACACGCGCGGCGCCTTGAACCATTCGAGGAAATCGGCGCGCGGGCTGAGCTCGATCCAGTCGTAGCCGAGCTCCCTAACTTTGGCGGGAAGGGCTTCGAGGCTGAGATGGCGGTGCATGAACGGGTCGATGGCGATGCGCATTTACGCTTCCTTGTCGTCGGTATCTGTTGAGGTCGTTGCGGACAGGTTAGGCCGCGGTCCGGGAGAAGAGACCGCGGCCTTGGGCCTGCTTGTCCATGAGCGGCCCCTTGGTTTATTGCCGGCATTCCCAGTGAATGCTGGCCTCAGTTCTTCGCCTGATAATCCTTGAGGTTGGCGGGTGTAACGAGTTCGAAGGGCACGAAGACCTTCTTGTCGATCGTCTCGCCCTTGGCGAGTTTCAGCGCGGCATCCACCGCGCCCTTGCCCTGGCCGGCGGCATTCTGGAAAACACTGACATCCAGTTCGCCCGCCGCCATCGCGGCAAGTGCATCCTGGGTCGCGTCGATGCCCGCGATGATGACGCCGTCCATCGGCCGGCCGGTCGCCTTCAGCGACTGGATCGCGCCTATCGCCATCTCGTCATTGTTGGAAATCACCGCATCGAACTCAACGCCAGCCGAGAGCCAGTTGGTCATCAGGTCCGACCCCTGCGTGCGCGACCAGTTGGCTGATTGCTCCTCAACGAGCTTGATGAAGCTGCAATCCGGAGTGGCGACGACCTTCTTGATGTCCTCAGTCCGCATGCGCGCCGCCTGGTTGGAGAGCTCGCCCATCATCACCACGGCCTTGGCTTCCGTCTTGCCGGCAGCCTTCAGAAGCCGGCAGACTTCCTGCGTCTGCAACGTTCCCGACTGTTTTTCATCGGAAGCGACGAAGGCCTGCTTGTCCGGCAGATTGTCGAGATTGACCGGCTGGCGGTTGACGTAGACAAGCGGAATGCCGGCTGCGGCAGCCGCCTGCGAAAGCGCCACCGTCGCATCCGTATCGACGGGATTGACGATGATGGCGTCGACGCCGGCGGCGACAAAGTTCTGCACCTGGCTCAATTGTTTGCCGACATCGTTCTGGGCGTCCTCGATCTGCAGCGAGACACCGTTCATGCCCTTCGAATAGTCGATCATGCCGTTACGCAGCACGGTCAGGAAATTGTCGTCGAACAGGGCCATCGAAACGCCGATGGTCTGAGCCGAAGCCGTGGTCGCCAGCATGGTGGCCAGAGCCGCAATCGCAAAATGTCTTTTCATGTCATCCTCCTCCGAAACTCTTGAAAAGAAACCGGTCGCACAGCCGCAAGTGCATCGCGCCACAGCCGATCGCCGGCAAAAGGATACCCGTCGCCGAAGATGGAAATCTGCGGCGTTTGGCAACCTTGAAACATCGTTATTGTCGTGGATCAGCCTCCTGCCCGCTCCACATGCCGGCAACATGATCCTAGTCCGGGGCCGGCGTCAACGCGTCTTCGGCGGGCAAAACCATCATGGCTGATAGAAATAGACGCGGCATTTATGATAGAATCTATCAAACGATCAAAGGCTCTCAGGAACCCATAGATGAGCGGGCACAAATCTCTGTCCCGGCGTTTCCGCCATGCCGTGTTCGATGGTGTGAACCATCGTGGCAACAAGGTCCGTGCACAGTTCGCGAAGCGGTGTCTGGAACACGCCGGTAATACGCCGCTCAAGCAGCGCCTGACGGGATTCCGGCGTCAACTCGTTGACGAGGCAGACGATGGTTTCCTGGCGGTTCTCCTGCTGCAAGGCCTCGATCACACCTTCCATGCCGCCGCCGATGCAATAGATGCCGACGAGATCTTGGTGTTTGGCGATGGTGTCCATGACAAGCTCGTAGGTCAGCCGCCGCGTTTCCAACGTGATCAGCGCATCCATCACCTCGAATTCCGGCGCATATTCCCTGATATAGCTGCGAAAGCCGGTCTCCCGCAGTGAATGGCCGTGAAAACGGTGGCCACCGAGCAATAGCAGCACCTTGCCCTTGCTGCGCGCCAGCCGCGAGATCATCCACGCCGCCGTGCGCCCAACCTTCATGTTATTCGCGCCAAGATAGGCCTCCCGCACACCCTGCGCGAAATCGGAAAGCAGGGAAAAGGTGGGAATACCCTTCGCCTTCAGAGCCTCAACGGCCGCCGTAACGTCATGATGGTCAGGACCGGTGGCTGCAACGGCCTGCACCCGACCTTTCATGCCGGACAGAAGGGCCGCAAGCTCGCTCGGCTCGCCCGACTGCGCAAATTCGATGCGCAGGTTCAGATGGCGATCCCTCACGTTACGCGCCGCAAGCTCCAGCTCATCGGCAAATGCCTGGTAAAAGGAGTGCCGTTCTTTCCGCAGAATGATTCCGAGATTATAGGACGGCAGATCGGCCAGCATGCGCTGGCGGATAATGTTGGTGGCATGGAAACCGATCTTTTCCGCCGCCTCGAACACCCGCCGCGAGGTTTCCTCCCGCACCGGCAGGCGACCATTCAATACCCTGTCGACAGTCGCAACGCTGACGCCGGCGGCGTTTGCAACATCTGTGATTGTCGGACGCTTCATGAAGACACCCCTTACACGGAAAGAATCCTGTCATACCCCGCAAAACATGTCACAGATCATGATAGAATCCAACGCAAACCGAGATTTCGGCGAGGGGTGCCATAGCACGCGGCATAAATATTGATGGCTGGGGTGTCCGGTGCGAGGCCTGCTTTTCCACTTCCCTCATCTTTGTGCTTTTCACAGAGATCCAGCCAGCCCAAATCCTTGGGCTGAAAAGACTCCCTCCGCCGCGCAGGCGCGCGTCGGCTGGATTCCTGTGACAAGCACAGGAATGAGGGGAGTTGGAATGCACCAACGCGAGAAAATCATGCGTGGAGTTCCTGAGCACCTGCCGACATAGCTGAAGACACGGCGGCAGCGGCATCCGGACCGTTCAACAGAACCGAATGCCGCGGTCCCGTCAGACCCGCTCGAGCGCCACGGCAATGCCCTGCCCGACGCCGATGCACATGGTCGAAAGCGCATAACGCTTGCCGGTCAGAGAAAGCTCGAGTGCTGCGGTGCCGGCAATGCGCGCACCGGACATGCCAAGCGGATGCCCAAGCGCAATCGCGCCGCCATTTGCATTCAGCCGCGCATCGTCATCGGCAATGCCGAGCTGGCGAAGCGTTGCGAGACCCTGGCTGGCGAAGGCTTCGTTCAGCTCGATCACGTCAAGCTCTTCCTGTTTCAGGCCTAGACGCGCCAGAAGCTTGGCTGAGGCAGGCGCAGGGCCGATGCCCATGACGCGCGGCGGAACGCCGGCAGTTGCTCCGCCGAGAATGCGGGCAATCGGCGTCAGGCCGTATTTCTTTGCGGCTTCAGCCGAAGCGATGATGAGAGCCGCCGCACCGTCATTGACGCCGGATGCATTGCCCGCCGTCACTGTCGCACCGTCGCGCTTGTTGACCGGCTTCAGCTTTGCAAGGGCCTCAAGGCTCGTCGCGCGCGGATGTTCGTCTTTAGACACCACCAGCGGATCGCCCTTGCGCTGCGGGATCGTGACCGAGACGATTTCCTTGTCGAGGCGGCCATTGGCCTGCGCGTCGGCTGCCTTTTGCTGGCTGCGAACGGCAAAGGCGTCCTGATCTTCGCGGGAGACCTGATAATCGACGGCGACGTTATCACCGGTCTCCGGCATGGAATCGACGCCATATTGCGCCTTCATCAGCGGGTTGACGAAACGCCAGCCGATGGTCGTGTCGTAGATTTCGGCATTGCGTGAAAAGGCACTTTCGGCCTTGGGCAGCACGAAGGGCGCGCGGCTCATGCTTTCCACGCCGCCTGCGATCATCAATTCCGCCTCGCCGGATTTGACGGCACGGGCAGCGGCGATGACAGCGTCCATGCCCGAACCGCACAACCGGTTGATGGTGGTTCCGGTCACCGAAACCGGCAGGCCTGCCAGCAGCAGTGACATGCGGGCAACATTGCGGTTATCTTCACCCGCCTGGTTGGCGCAGCCAAAGATCACGTCCTCAACGGCTTCCCAATCCACGGACGGGTTACGCTCGACAAGCGCCCGCAAGGGCACAGCACCGAGATCGTCAGCCCGCACTGAAGACAATGCACCGCCGAAACGGCCGATCGGTGTGCGGATATAGTCGCAGATGAATGCATCGGTCATCGGTTGTTCCTCAAAGTTCCGGGGCGACAAGATCGGCGACTTCGCCATCGACATGGAGACGCGCGCCGGTCATGGCCTGCAATTCATCGAAGCTCATCGCCGCCAGCTTTTCGCGCAAAACGAAACGGCCATCCACGACGTCAATCACCGCATGGCTGGTGTAGATGCGGGTGATGCAGCCGACGCCAGTCAGCGGAAAGGCGCATTTTTCGACAAGCTTCGGCTCGCCGTTCTTCGTCACATGTTCGGTGATGACGAAAACCTGCTTGGCGCCATGCACCAGATCCATGGCGCCGCCAACGGCGGGCACGCCCTTGGAGCCAACGCGCCAATTGGCGAGATCACCATTCTGCGCCACCTGATAGGCGCCGAGGATCGCCACATCCAGATGCCCGCCGCGCACCATGGCGAAGCTGTCGGCATGGTGGAAGAAGGAGGCACCCGGCTTCAGCGTCACGGCCTTCTTGCCGGCATTGATGAGGTTCCAGTCCTCTTCACCTTCCGGCGGCGCTTCGCCGAAATTCAGGATGCCGTTTTCGGTGTGGAAGATAGCCTGACGGCCGGGCGGCTGGTAACGGGCGACCATTTCGGGAAAACCGATACCGAGATTGACGTAAGCTCCATCCTCGATGTCCTGCGCCGCGCGCCAGGCGATCTGGGCGTTGGAAAGCTTGATATCGTCGCGAGTGTTGATTGGCTGGGTCATGCGTAGGCTACTCCCGCACGAATGAGGATTTCTTCCTGTTGCGGATTGGCGATCTCCACGACGCCGTTGACGAAAATGCCGGGCGTGACGACATGCTCGGGGTCGATCTCGCCGGCAGCGACGATCTTGGAGACCTGGGCGATGGTGGTGGCTGCCGCCATGCACATCAGCGGGTTAAAATTGCGCCCCGCCTTGTTGTAGGTGAGATTGCCGTAGGTATCGCCAAGCTCAGCCTTAACGATGGCGAAATCCGCCTTCAGCCAGCGTTCCTGAACATACGACCGGCCGTCGAATTCGGCGATCGGCTTGCCATTGGCAAGCTCCGTGCCGAAGGCAGTCGGGGTGTAGAATGCCGGAATGCCGGCGCCACCGGCACGGATGCGCTCGGCAAGCGTGCCCTGCGGCACAAGTTCCAGCTCGATTTCGCCGGCCAGATATCTGTCGGTGAAAGCGCGCGGATCCGAAGAGCGCGGAAACGAGCAGATCATCTTCTTGACCATGCCCGCATCGATCATTGCGGCAATGCCGATACGGCCATTGCCGGCGTTGTTGTTGATGACCGTCAGGTTTTTCGGTCCCTTGTCGATCAGGGCGTGGATCAGCTCGATGGGCGCGCCGGAGCCGCCAAAACCGCCGATCATCACCGTCGCGCCGTCGCCGATACCGGAAATGGCATCAGCCGCGCTTTTGATTGTCTTGTCCATATCAATCCTCCATCCAGCCCAGCAATGGGAACTCGCAAGGCTGCTTGGCGCAGAGCTAAATCCGAATCCGCCTCGACGGCAACAATTTTGTGCGTTATATGATTTTTGTTCGTATATCGCACAAATGGAGCCGCGACATGGCCGTCAACGAAAGAGACATGATGGGCGGTCTCGCCAAGGGGCTGAAGGTGATCGAGGCGTTCAGCGCCGAGCGTCCACGCCTCTCCATTTCCGACGCGGCAGAAATCGCCGGGCTCGACCGCGCCACCACGCGGCGCTGTCTGCTGACACTGTCGGAAATGGGTTACGCCGCCTATGACGGCAAGTTCTTCACTGTGACGCCCAAGGTGCTGCGGCTTGGCACCGGCTGTCTTGCCACCATGCCGCTGCCGCGCATCGTCCAGCCCCTTCTCGACCGTCTTTCGGAAGAGATCGGCCACAGCACATCAGTCTCCATTCTGGACGATACCGAAATCGTCTACGTGGCGCGCGCCGCCCAGCAGCGGGTCATGTCCATCGCCCTCATGCCTGGCTCGCGCCTGCCCGCCTATTGCACCTCCATGGGCCGCGTTCTCCTCTCAGCCCTTACACCGGAACGGCAGCGCGAGGTCCTGGAACACTCGCGGCTGGTGGCACGGACGGAAAAGACGATGACCGGTATCGACGCCCTGCTTGACGAACTCGAGGCGACCCGCAATCGTGGTTATGCCCTGATCGATCAGGAGGTGGAGATCGGCCTTCGCTCCATTGCCGTGCCGGTGAAAACCGTGCGCGGGCAGACGGTCGCAGCACTCAATGTCGGGCTTGCCGCCTCGGTAGCGTCCATGGAGGATCTGGTGGAACGTTATTTGCCGCCACTGCTTTCCGTCCAGCGTGAGCTGGGAAGAATGCTTGCCTGAGGTGAGGCCGAAGCCGCGCCGTCATCTCCCATTTTCCGCCGTTCAGCCAATCGCCATGCCCGCGGTGTCATGCCTGTTTCCCGCTTGAAGAAGCGGTTGAAATAGGCCGGGTCGGCAAAACCGAGATCTTCCGCAATCATCTGCACGGTCGATACGGTGAAGATCAGTTCCTGCTGGGCGATCTCGATCTGGCGCCTGGCAACAAGCCGTTGCAGGCTGAGGCCGGAAACGGAACGGACGAGACGGTTGAGATGGGTCTCGGAAAGGCCGAGCTTCTGCGCATAAAACGCCGCCTTGCGCGGCTCGCGAATATGTCGGGCGATCAGTGACAGCAGGAGTTCGAAGCGCTGTTCCGCAGGGCCTTCCCCGGTTCTTTCCAGTAGAGGCCGCGCCGCTCGTGCAAGAAGTGCAGCCACGGTGGCAAGCTGACCTTCGATCATCGCCTCCCGGCCTATCTCGTGGCTTTCATACTCCGCGGAGATATGTTCGAAATCCCTGCGCAATCGCTCGCCCTCGGAGAAATCCTGTAACGGCAACAACACGGGCTGCTGGAAATTCCGCAGCAGCAGCGCCTGCACGGATGCGGCAAGCGCGCCCGGCAGCACGGTGACGATCACCCCGCCAATATCACGCGAAAAACGAAAGCCGTGCTCGAAACCCGGCGGTACGACAATGGCGACCGGTGGGCGGATAGCCTCGGTGAGGCCATCCAGCAATGCATCGCCCTCGCCGCCCCAAATGTACAAGATTTGCAGGAACGCGGCATGCCGGTGCAGGCCGATTTCAAAGCGATGCAGGCTGCTTCTGGAAAAAAGCGTCTCGCAATGAAAGCGGAAAGCGGTTCCTTGCGCAGTCTCCTCGCCATATAGGCCTTCATTCGCCGCAACCCGCATGTCACCCCAGCTCCCCGCATCATGGTCGAATTGTGCAATTTACGGATCAGAAAGTCCATTGAGCTTGTCGCGCGCTTTGGTCAATTTCCTGACAGGAGACAATTCCGGGAGGAAAATAATGCGCACCAAGGTCGTCATCATCGGCTCCGGCCCTTCGGGTCTGCTGCTTGGTCAGCTGCTTGCCAATGAAGGCATCGATACCGTCATTCTCGACCGGGCCGGCAAGGACTACATCCTCGGTCGGGTCCGCGCCGGGGTGCTGGAAGAAGGCACAGTGCACCTTCTGGAAAAGGTTGGCGCCGACAAACGCCTGCACAAGGAAGGTCTGCCACATGACGGTTTCTCGCTGGCCTTTGACGGGCGCGATCACCGTATCGACCTCTTCGATCTTACCGGCGGCAAACGTGTAATGGTCTACGGTCAGACGGAGGTGACGCACGACCTGATGGATGCCCGCGAAAAAGCGGGGCTCACCACAATCTATGAAGCCTCGAATGTGGAGCCGCATGATTTCGATGGTACCAGCCCCTATGTCACCTATGAGAAAGACGGCGTAAGCCACCGGATCGATTGTGATTTTATTGCCGGATGCGATGGGTTTCACGGCGTCAGCCGCAAATCCGTGCCTGAGCGGTCGATCAAGGAATTCGAAAAAATATATCCCTTCGGCTGGCTCGGTATTCTGGCCGAAGTGCCACCCGTCAGCCACGAACTCATCTATGCCAACCATCCCAGTGGTTTTGCGCTCTGTTCGATGCGCTCGCACACGCGCAGCCGCTATTACCTGCAATGTTCGCTGGAAGACCGGACGGAGGACTGGAGCGATGAGCGCTTCTGGGATGAAATCCGCCGCCGCCTGCCGGAAAACCACGCCGATGCCCTGGTGACTGGGCCGTCATTTGAAAAATCCATTGCACCGCTTCGGTCCTTCGTGTGCGAACCGATGCGCTTCGGGCGATTGTTTCTGGCGGGCGACGCCGCCCACATCGTGCCGCCAACCGGCGCCAAGGGCCTCAACCTTGCTGCCAGCGACGTGCATTATCTCAGCGAGGCGCTGATCGAATTTTACCGTGAAGGGTCGGAAGCGGGCATCGATTCCTATTCGCAGAAAGCGCTATCCCGCGTCTGGAAGGCCGTGCGCTTTTCCTGGTGGATGACGACAATGATGCACCGCTTTCCCGATACCGGCGAATTTGGCCAGCGCATCCAGGAAGCGGAGCTGGATTACCTCGTGCATTCCCGCGCGGCCTCCACGGCGCTTGCGGAAAACTATGTCGGGCTTCCCTATTAGGAAACAGTTTCGGGCTTCGGGTCGAGCAGTTCGCGCGCAGCTTCGCGAATGGCCTGTATCAGCAGCGACAGCGGCAGTGAGGGCTGCGTATCGGCCCGCACCGTCAATCCGACCGGACCGCTGGTATCGCCGGTATCGACCGGCAGGATCGCCAGAGTTCCATCCGCCACATCGCCTGCGACCACGCCTTCCGAAATGATCCAGACGGCATCACTGGTGCGCAGGAACGCGCGGCCAAACGCATCCGATACCGTTTCGATGCGGATCGGCAAGGCCGGCACCCCATTGGCGATCAGGAACTGCTCGACGATAGGACCGATTACCGACTGGCGGGTGGGGATCAATACCGGGAACTCGTGCAGGTGATCGAAAACCGAAATGCTCGGCGACAGCAGCGGATGGCCGGCGCGCACGACGAACCGCACCTTTTCGGAATAGAGATGCTCGAAGGAAAAGCCCGCCATCTTTTCCGGCGCAGCCAGGCGCCCGACGACGAGATCCAGATCGCCGACGCGCAACTGCTCCAGAAGAACGGCATTGTCACCGGTGACGATCTTGACCGGGCTGCCGGTTTTTTCCGAAAGAAACCCAGCCATGGCTTTCGGCATGATCCTCACCGAAACGGTCGGCAAGGCACCGACGCGAACCGGCGGGCCGGCACGCGCCGCCTCCTGCGAGACGGAATCGACCGCATGGCGAAGTGCCGTCATCGTTGCCCCGGCATGGCGCAGGAACACCTCGCCATAGCGGCTGATGCGGATGCCGCGCCCCTCGCGGTCGAACAGCGAGACGCCGAGAATCTCCTCGAGTTCGCGGATGGTTTTCGTTACCGCCGGCTGGCTGACATGCAGGATTTCCGCCGCACGAATGACGCTTTTCTGGCGCGCCACCTCCACGAAGGTCTGAAGATGCCGGAACTTTATACGCTGCTCGACCATCGAACATATAATCCATTGGTTATATTTTTCACCGATAATGTCATTTTACTTAACCGGAACGTGCTTGCAATATCGTCAACAGGAGGACGTACATCATGCATTTTCTGCGCTGTGGCGAAAACGCGATCCATTATCGTGCGCACAAACTGGAAAGCGGCAAGCCGGTCATCGCCTTTATCAATTCACTTGGTACCGATTTCCGTATCTGGGATGCGGTGATTGCGGAACTTGGTGACAACTACGCTTTCGTCCTGCACGACAAACGTGGCCATGGGCTGTCCGATATCGGCCGCCCTGCCTATTCGATAGACGATCACGCGGACGACCTGATTGCCATCCTCGATCATCTTTCCGTCAACAATGCGGTCATCTGGGGTCTGTCGGTCGGTGGACTGGTTGCACAGGGACTTTATGCCCGACGTCCCGATCTCGTGCGTGCCCTTGTGCTCAGCAATACCGCCCACAGGATCGGCACCGCCGAGATGTGGAACGCGCGCATCGACAAGATCGCCGCTGACGGCCTTGCCTCGCTGATCGATCCGGTGATGGAGCGCTGGTTCACACCAGCCTTTCGCCAGCCGGACAACGTGGTTTATGCGGGCGCGCGCAACATGCTTTCCCAACAGCCGGAGGCCGGTTACAGCGGCACCTGCGCCGCCATACGCGATGCCGATTTCACGCACGAAGCGGGTCGCATCGCTGTTCCGACGCTCTGCGTGGCGGGCGATGAAGACGGGTCGACACCGCCAGCACTGGTGCAATCACTGGCGGACCTCATTCCCGCAAGCCGTCTCGCCACCATTGCACGCTGCGGCCACATTCCTTGCCTTGAACAACCGCTCGCCTATGCGCAGGCGGTCGGTGATTTTCTGAAGACCTTGCCGGAGCACTGACAGATGGCGGACAATATCGACAAGAACGAGAGATTTGAGCAGGGCATGAAAACGCGCCGCGCCGTGCTCGGTGACGCGCATGTCGACCGCGCGCAGACGGTGACGACGGGGTTCGACCAGCCGTTTCAGCAGCTCATCACCGAAGCGGCCTGGGGCACGGTGTGGTCCGGTAACCACTGGACGAAGCGCGAGCGCTCGATGGTCACCATCGCCTTGCTTGCCGCACTCGGCCAGGACGAGGAGCTTGCCATGCATGTGCGCGCCACCGCCAATACCGGTGCCACCGAAGCGGATATTCGCGAAGCGCTGCTGCATGTCGCAATCTATGCCGGCGTGCCTGCCGCCAACCACGCTTTCAAGACCGCCAAGCTTGCTCTGGCCGGCATGAAAGCCGATAGTTCCCGCGACGAGGAGGAGACGAAATGAGTAATGCAAAGCCCGAAACCGGGCCGTTCTTCGCACGCGACCGCGACATTCATCCGCTGGCCTATGCTCCCTGGTACAAGACCTCTATCCTGCGTTCTCCGCAGCGCGCCCTGATTTCGCTGGAAGGCACCAAAAGCGAGATCACCGGGCCGGTTTTCGGCCACAGCCTGCTGAACGAGCTGGATAACGACCTGATCCTCAATTATGCCCGCCCTGGCGAAATGCCGATTGGCCCGCGCATTCTGGTCCACGGCCGGGTGCTGGACGAGCGCGGCCGCGGCGTGGACGGTGCGCTCGTGGAATTCTGGCAGGCCAATGCCGGCGGGCGGTATCGCCACAAGAAGGAAACCTATCTCGCCGCCATCGATCCGAATTTTGGCGGCGTCGGCCGCACGATCACGGATGAGAACGGTTATTACTGGTTCAAGACCATCCAGCCGGGCGCTTACCCCTGGCCGAACGGCGTCAACGACTGGCGGCCTGCCCATATCCACTTCTCGGTCTTCGGCCACGGTTTTGCCCAGCGGCTGATAACTCAGATGTATTTCGAAGGCGATCCGCTGATCTGGAAATGTCCGATCGTCAAAACCATCCCGGACGAGGATGCGATCAAGCGGCTGATCGCGCCGCTGGATATGAATTCAAACATTCCCATGGACATGCTGGCATACAAGTTCGACATCGTGCTTCGCGGCCGTCGCTCCACGTTTTTCGAAAATCGCAAGGAAGGCAACTGATCATGGTCCAGCCGCTCGGTTATCTCAAGGAATCAGCGTCGCAGACGGCAGGTCCATATGTCCATATCGGCTGCACCCCCAATTTCGTTGGCATCGAGGGCGTGTTCGAAAAGGACCTGGGCTCCGGCGCGCTCTATAACGACAAGGCTCGCGGCGAACGCATAAGCGTGCGTGGCACGGTCTACGACGGCGCTGGCATGCCGCTTAAGGACGCCCTGATCGAAATCTGGCAGGCGGATACGGACGGTTATTACAACAGCCCCAGCGAAACACGCGGCAAGGCGGATCCGAATTTCACCGGCTGGGGCCGCTCGCCCGGCGACATGGATACCGGCGAATTCATCTTCGACACCATCAAGCCCGGCAAGGTGCCCTTCCGCGACGGCCGGTGGATGGCGCCGCACATCACTTTCTGGATCGTGGCGCGCGGTATCAATATCGGCCTGCAAACCCGCATGTATTTTCCCGAGGAGCAGGAGGCCAATGCCGCCGATCCGGTCCTTGCCCGCGTCGAGCAGAAAAGCCGCATCGCCACCCTTGTCGCCAAAAAGGAGGAAGGAAACATCTATCGTTTCGATATCCGCCTTCAGGGCGAGGGCGAAACCGTGTTTTTCGATATCTGAGCGGAGCTGTAACCTGAGATGAGCCTTTCCCCCTTCGAACATCCGTTTCTCTCCGGCCTTTTTGGCGACAGCGAAATCGTTGAGCTGTTTTCGGCCAGAGCGGATATCGATGCCATGATCCGTTTCGAGACGGCGCTGGCGCAGGCGCAAGCCGGGGCGGGCGTCATTGAAGCGGATGCGGCGGATGCGATCGTCTCCCGCCTTTCCGATTTTGCCGCCGATACCACCTCGCTTCGCCATGGCGTCGCCAAGGACGGCGTTGTGGTGCCGGAACTTGTCCGGCAGATGCGGGCGGCGGTTGCCGATACTGCGGCGGAAAAGCTGCATTTCGGCGCCACCAGCCAGGATGTCATCGATACCAGCCTGATGCTCCGGCTGAAGGCGGCAGCGGAAATCATCGCGGCACGGCTCGGCCGCCTCATCGATACGCTGGGTGATATTGCGGCCCGCGATGGCAGCAACCCGCTGACGGGATATACCCGCATGCAGGCCGCCATCGCCATCACGGTCGGCGACAGGGTGGCAAGCTGGATCGATCCGCTGGAACGGCATCTGGTTCGGATCGACACGTTTTTGCAGCACGGTTTTGCCGTCCAGTTCGGCGGCGCGGCCGGCACGCTGGAAAAGCTCGGCGACAATGCCGGCGCTGTCCGCGCCGATCTCGCAAAGTGGCTCGGCCTTTCTGACAGGCCGCAGTGGCACAGCCAGCGCGACGGTATCGCCGAGCTTGCCAATCTGCTGTCGCTCGTCACCGGCACGCTTGGCAAGTTCGGGCAGGATATCGCGCTTCTGGCCGAAGTCGGCGCCGAAATTCGCATGAGCGGCGGGGGTGGTTCCTCGGCGATGCCGCACAAGCAGAACCCGGTCAATGCGGAAACGCTGGTGACGCTGGCACGCTTCAACGCCGTGCAGATTTCGGCGTTGCACCAGTCTCTCGTTCACGAACAGGAACGTTCGGGCGCGGGCTGGATGCTCGAATGGCTGTCGCTGCCGCAAATGGTGACGGCAACGGGGTCCTCACTCCTGATCGCCGAGCGCCTCGCGGGGCAGATCGACCGGCTGGGAGCAAGCGAAGAATAAAGAGGGAATGACAGATTTTCGCGAAGACTGAGCGGCCTTCGGGCGCTTTTGCCAGCGAGATGGGAATGGCGCGGGCGGGCGATGAAAACGCTTGCGACCAATCACATTAGTCGTTGATAAAAAACGACTTTCTTGAACAAGATGAATGAAGAAAAAGTGATCTTTAAGCTGTTTCTAACCGGAGTTGGCGCTTGACACAAAATTGAACTAACTGGTACAAACATTCAGGTTAACGCTATGCTGGCACAGAAGTGTGGAGCTTCCCCGGCACGGTAAAAACAAACGGAGGGCTTTGGAGCCACAGGGTTTCCAAAGCGATGCGAACAAGGCGAAACGTCTGTTCGGACCCGAACGGGTTGGGAGGAAATATGTCTTACAGTCTCGATTTTTCGGCGGTCATAGACCGTCTGCCCGAGCTGCTTCTGGCCTGTCTTGCAACGATCGGCCTTGCAATCGCCGGCATGTCGCTTGCCACCGTCATCGGGGTTCTCGGCGTCGTGGCCCGCCGCTCGCGCTTCAAGCTGCTGCGCGGTCTGGTCATCGGATTCGTGGAAGCCATTCGCAACACGCCGTTTCTGGTGCAGATATTCTTCATCTTCTTCGCCCTGCCGCAAATCGGCATCAAGCTTAACCCCACGGTCACGGCAATCATTGCGCTTGCGTTGAACGGCGGCGCTTATGCCATTGAAATCATTCGCGGCGGCGTCGATTCCATTCCCAAGGGCCAGGTTGAGGCGGGATTGGCGCTTGGCCTGCACCGGGCGCAGATCTTCCGGCACATCATTCTGAAGCCGGCGCTTCGGGCGGTCTATCCGTCACTCACCAGCCAGTTCATCATGCTGACGCTGACCACTTCGGTCTGTACCTCGATTGCGGCTTACGAGCTGACCTCGGTGGCCCAGCAGATCGAAGCGGACACCTTCCGCTCCTTTGAGGTCTATTTCTCGATCACGCTGCTTTATCTGGTCATCTCCTCGCTGATGATGGGGGTATTTTCCCTCATCTCCCGCACATCGTTCAGCTATCCGGTCAAGTGAGGAAAAGACAATGGCATCCATCGGTTCCAACGAATTGTTCTTCCTGCTGCAGGGCCTGAAATGGACCCTTGCGCTGACCCTGATCGGCTTCATCGGCGGCGGCATTTTCGGCCTTTGCGTCGCGCTTGGCCGCGTTGCCGAAACCCCGGCGATCCAGCGCGCCAGCACCGGCTTCATCGCGATTTTCCAGGGCACACCGCTCCTGATGCAGCTTTTCGTCGTCTATTACGGCGTGGCGCTTGCGGGCCTGAATGTCGATGCCTGGATTGCGGTCGCCATCGCATTCACCCTGCATGCCAGCGCCTTTCTGGGTGAAATCTGGCGCGGTGGCATCCAGGCTGTGCCGAAGGGTCAGACCGAAGCCGCCAACGCGCTTGGCCTGCACTACGTGTCGCGTATGAAAGACGTGGTTCTGCCGCAGGCCTTCAAGATTTCGCTGCCCGCCACCATCGGTTTTCTGGTGCAGCTCATCAAGGGCACGTCGCTTGCCGCCATTGTCGGCTTCGTCGAACTGTCCCGCGCCGGCCAGATCGTCTCCAACCAGACGTTCCGTCCGCTGACGGTCTTTGCCATCGTCGGCATCATGTATTTCCTGATCTGCTGGCCGCTTTCCCTGTGGGGCGCCAGTGTAGAAAAGCGGATGCAAGCCGCTTCCCGCTAATACCCATCAACATGTCATCAAGCTTTGTAAGGAGGAGCAAAAGATGAAATCCAACGGTAAATTCTCACGTCGCACCCTGCTCGCGCTCGCCGCAGCAACGGTCGCCCTGCCCTTTATCGCACCGGTCGACGCCTTCGCCGGCACGGTGGATGAGGCCAAGGCCAAGGGCAAGGTCGTAATCGGCATTCAGGGCGACAATTCGCCCTGGGGCTTCGTCAATTCGAGCGGCGTTCAGGACGGCCTCGATGCCGATATCGGCAAGGCGTTTGCCGAATATCTCGGCGTCAAGGTGGAATTCGTACCGCTTGCCGTGGCAAACCGCATTCCGGCCCTTCTGACGGGCAAGGTCGACCTGCTGTTCGCAACCATGGGAATGACCGCCGAGCGCGCCAAGACCATCCAGTATTCCAAGCCCTATGCCGGTAACGTGCTTTCCGTCTACGGCCCCAAGGACAAGAAGATCGGTAACTATGACGATCTGACCGGCGTCTCCGTCGGCGTTCCGAAGTCCAGCGCCATGGACACGGCGATCACGGCAGGTGCAGGCTCCAAGGCCAAGATCCTGCGCTTTGACGATGATGCCGCCAACATTCAGGCGCTGATTTCCGGCCAGGTCGAGGTTGTCGGTGGCAACCAGTTTTATGGCGACCGCCTCAATCAGGCTGCCAACGGCAAATACGAGCCGAAGTTCGACCTGACGACGCTTTACAACGGCGCCGGCACCCGTCCGGGTGAAAAGGACTGGAACGAGACCGTCAACGCCTTCCTCGACAAGATCAAGTCGGATGGTCAGCTTGCCAAGATCTACGACAAGTGGATGAAGCGCGAAGTTCCCGCTTTCCCGGAAAGCCTGCCGGATATTCCTTTCACCGTGAAGTGAAGACCGGAAGAGGCTGGATTGGGAGGAGTAACCAATGGGAATCTTTAACAGACAGACGCGTTGGCGAACAGCCATCGCCGTCGGATTGGCAGCAGCTTTGCTGCCAATCCTCACACCCGCAGGCGCAGAAGCCAGAACACTTGAAGAAGCAAAGTCCAGCGGCAAGATCATCATCGGCATTCAGGGCGACAACGCGCCCTGGGGCTTCATAAATTCCTCTGGTGTTCAGGAAGGTTATGATGCGGATTTGGCCCGCGGGTTTGCGGACTATCTTGGACTGAAAGTGGAGTTCGTACCGCTTGCAGTCGCCAACCGCATCCCGTCGCTTCGCACCGGAAAGGTCGATGCCCTGTTCGCGTCGATGGGGATGACGCCGGAACGCGCGAAAAACGTACAATATGCGCAGCCTTACGCGCATAACGTCATGTCGGTCTATGCCACCAAGGACAAGAAGATCGCCAACTTCGACGATCTCACGGGAATGACCGTCGGCGCGCCGAAATCAAGTCCGATGGACACGGCTTTGACCGCAGGTGCCGGCACCAAGGCAAAAATTCTGCGTTTCGACGATGACGCCGCCACCATTCAGGCGATCCTGTCGGGCCAGATCGAGGCAATCGGCGGCAACCAGTTTTATGGTGACCGTCTCGCAGCGGCTGGCGGCAAGGATTACGAGGTGAAGTTCGACCTCGTGACCCTCTACAACAGCGCCGCCACGCGCCCCGGTGAAAAGGACTGGAACGAGGCACTCAACGCTTGGCTCGACAAAGCCAAGGCCAATGGCGAGCTCGCAAAAGTCTATGCCAAATGGATGAAGCGCCCGGTTCCGGACTTCCCGGCCTCGCTTCCTGACATTCCCTACACCGTTAACTAACGCTGCTTCGCAGCATGAAGGAAAGTTCCATGTCGCAATCCTCCGCCGCACAGGCTCCGCTGATCGCCCTTGAAGGGGTTGGAAAGTGGTATGGAGCCTTCCATGCGCTGAAAGGCGTCAACATGACGGTTCGCAAAGGCGAAAAAATCGTTCTTTGCGGCCCGTCCGGTTCAGGAAAATCCACCCTTATCCGCTGCATCAACCATCTGGAAGAAATCCAGGAGGGCAAGATCACGGTCGAGGGAACCACGCTTTCGGATTCGACCCGCGCCATCGATGCGGTTCGCCGTGAAGTGGGCATGGTGTTCCAGAGCTTCAATCTCTTCCCGCACAAGACCATCATGGAAAACTGCACCCTGGCGCCCATGCGGGTGAAGGGCCTGTCGAAAGCCGATGCGGAAGCGACCGCGCGCAAATATCTGGAGCGCGTGCGCATTCTCAATCAGGCCGACAAATATCCGGCGCAGCTTTCCGGCGGCCAGCAGCAACGCGCAGCTATTGCCCGTGCGCTCTGCATGGAGCCGAAAGCCATGCTGTTCGATGAGCCGACTTCGGCGCTTGATCCCGAAATGGTCAAGGAAGTGCTCGACACAATGATCGGTCTTGCCCGCGACGGCATGACGATGATCTGCGTGACCCATGAAATGGGCTTTGCCCGGCAGGTTGCCGACCGTGTGGTCTTCATGTCGGAAGGCGAAATCATCGAGGAAGGCCCGCCGGACGAGTTCTTCCGCGATCCCAAGCACCAGCGTACCCGCACATTCCTCGGCGAAATTCTCGCCCATCACTAAGGCTCACCCGGAGCCGACAGGCAGGCGGGGATGACCCCCGCCTCTCCCACCACGTTCGATGAGCGATGACCTGATCATGACAGACACCAAATCCTTCAAGGTCGGCCTGATTGGCGCCGACATCCAGCTTTCCAAATCTCCCGCGCTGCACATGCGCGAAGGGGCTGCCCACGGCCTCGATTATTCCTATGAGCTTGTCGATGTCGTGGCGCGCAAGCTGCCGGAAAGCGCGCTTCCCGATCTGCTCAATGAGCTGGAATCGCGCGGCTTTGCCGGCACCAACATTACCCATCCCTTCAAGCAGGCGGTCCTTCCGCACCTGCATGAATTGTCTGATGATGCCCGCATGCTCGGCGCGGTCAACACCGTCGTCTTCAAGGACGGACGTCGCATTGGGCACAATACAGACTGGTACGGATTTTACGAAAGCTTCATGCGCGGCCTGCCGGATGCGAAACGCGACCGGGCGCTGCTGGTCGGTGCTGGTGGTGCAGGCGTTGCGGTGGCCCATGCGGCGCTGAAACTCGGCATTACCCACCTCGATATCTGCGACCGCGATTTCAGCCGCGCCGAGCATCTGGCTGCCGAGCTCAACGCCCGTTTTGGCGAAGGCCACGCCTTTGCCGTGAAAGACCCGGCAGATTCCCTGCCCTTCGCGGATGGGTTGATCCACGCCACACCGATGGGCATGCCCGCCCATCCCGGCATGCCGGTCAAGGCCGACCTCCTTGAACAACGGCACTGGGTGGCCGATATCGTTTATATGCCGCTGGTGACCGAGCTTCTTGCGACGGCGGCCCAAAAAGGCTGTCGCACCCTGCCCGGCGGCGGCATGACGGTGTTTCAGGCTGTTGGCGCGTTTCGGCTGTTCTGCGGCCGTGAACCTGATGCCGAGCGCATGACGGCACATTTTACCGAAATTTGCACGAAAGAGGGTGTGGCGTGAGCCTTTTCACCATACTTAACGGACCGAACCTCAACCTGCTCGGCCAACGCCAGCCGGAAATCTACGGCTACGAGACGATGGCCGATGTGGAGGCCAATTGCCGCGCGATTGCCGAGGCGGCGGGCCACGAGGTATTCTTTGCCCAGAGTAACCGGGAATACGAGTTGATAGACTGGATCCATGCGGCGCGCGGCACATCGGCAGGGATCGTCATCAATCCCGGTGCCTTTACCCATACCTCGGTGGCGATCCTCGATGCACTCAATACCTTCGAGGCACCGGTGATCGAGGTTCACATTTCCAACATCCACAAACGGGAGATCTTCCGCCACCATTCCTATATCTCGACGCGCGCCGAAGGCGTGATCGCCGGTCTCGGCATCGAAGGTTACGGGGTGGCGCTCAGCCACCTCATCGGCCGTCTTTCCCGATCTTCGTGATATGGTCAGGGCTCAGCACATATCGCAACACCATGTCGCTGACGTGATGCGACAATGTTTGCTGACCCTTCTCGGTAAACAGCCCGTCGCCGAAGATGAAAGAGAAGGTTGCGACGTTCGAGACGTTGAAAAAGGACAGCGCGCTGATCTGCCAGTGCAGTTCCAGCGCATTGATGCCGTTGCGGAAAATGCCGCTCTTCTGGCCGCGCAGCAGCACGCTTTCCAGGGCATCGATGGCCGGCCGGTTGAGCTGGCGGATCGTTCCGGACGATTGCATGTGCCGGCCGTGATGAATGTTCTCGATCATCACCATGCGGATGAAAGCCGGGTTGCGGCGATGGTGATCGAAGGTGAACCGACAGAGCTTTTCGAGCGCCGCAACCGGCTCCAGACCGTCCAGCTCCAGATCGCTCTCGCCGCCACGCACCTTGGCATAGGCTTCTTCAAGAACGCGCTGGTAAAGCCCTTCCTTGTCGGTAAAATAATAATAGATCATCCGCTTGGACGTACGCGTGCGGGCGGCGATCTCGTCGATGCGCGCTCCCGACAGGCCGTTTTGCGAAAACTCCTCCATCGCAACGGAAAGAATGTCTCGGCGCACGCCTTCCGGATCGCGCTTCGCCTGCCGGGTTTCGCTGGTGCCGTTCGAAGTTGCGCTTTTTGTCATGATCCATCCATCAGCAGGGTATACGGCTTGCCGCCGCACCCCTATTATTAACCAATTAGTACATAACGCTGAAAAGGAACGCAATATGGCGAGCTATGACACAGGCAAACAGGGTGTGCCAATGCGTACTTCCATCGCCACCGTCTCCATCAGCGGCGAATTCCCGGAGAAACTGGCGGCCATTGCCAAGGCCGGCTTCACCGGCGTGGAGATTTTCGAGAACGATTTCCTGACCTACGACGCCTCGCCGCGCGAGGTGAAGGCCCTTGCGGCAGATCATGGGCTGGATATCACGCTTTTCCAGCCGTTCCGCGATTTCGAAGGCATGCCGGAACCGCACCGCGCCCGCGCCTTCGAGCGCGCAGGGCGTAAATTCGACATCATGGGCGAACTCGGGACCGATCTGATGCTGATCTGCTCGAATGTCTCGCCGGTGTCGCTGG
Organism: Rhizobium sp. TBD182; assembly: GCF_001950375.1. NCBI lineage: Bacteria > Pseudomonadati > Pseudomonadota > Alphaproteobacteria > Hyphomicrobiales > Rhizobiaceae > Rhizobium > Rhizobium sp. TBD182. The sequence continues at coordinate 340,426 of NZ_BDLN01000003.1, forward strand.
GTGGCATAGACCGCGCCGCCGCCGATTTCCATGAGCTTGGCGAACTTGCGGCCAGGCATGGTGTTCGCGTGGGTTACGAGGCGCTGGCCTGGGGCCGGCACATCAGCGATCATCGCGATGCGTGGGAAGTGGTGCGCCGCGCCGATCACCCCAATGTCGGTATCATCCTCGACAGCTTCCACACGCTGTCGCGCAAGATCGATCCCAACTCCATCCGCTCCATTCCCGGCGACAAGATCTTCATCGTGCAATTGGCCGACGCACCGCTGATCGACATGGACCTGTTGTACTGGAGCCGCCATTTCCGCAACATGCCCGGCGAAGGCGATCTGCCGGTGGTGGATTTCATGCGCGCTGTCGCGGCAACCGGTTATAGCGGCCCGCTGTCGCTCGAAATCTTCAACGACCAGTTCCGCGGTGGCTCGGCGCGCCTTTTGGCTGAGGACGGCCATCGTTCGCTCATCAACCTCATGGATCAGGTGCGCCGTCTGGAGCCCGACATCCGCATCGAGGCGCCCGCCATGCCTGAGCGGGTGCAGACGGAAGGCGTGGAGTTTGTCGAGTTCACAACGGCACCGGAGGAAAAGGCCAATCTGGAAGCGCTGCTCGCCACACTCGGTTTTGATAAAACCGCGAGGCACCGCAATCGCGATGTCGACCTCTATACGCAGGGCGACATTCGCATCGTCATCAATACCGGCGGTACCGGTGAGAGTTTCGCCGGTGCATCCTACTCCATCCACGGCACCAATGCCTATGCGTTCGGCCTGAAGGTCGATGATGCGCAGGCAGCGCTTGCGCGTGCGGCAGCGCTGGGCGCGCCGACATTCGCCGAACCGCGCAAATCCGGCGAAGTCGCGGTTCCAGCCATTCAGGGCGTGGGCAATGGCGTCATCTATTTCCTCGACGGGTCCACGGCGCTCGCCTCCATCTGGGACAATGAATTCGCACCGGTAGATGCGACGGCACCGGCAGGCAATACCGGACTGACCCGCATCGACCATCTTGCGCAAACAACGCATTACGATGAAATGCTGACCTGGCTTCTGTTTTACACATCGCTGTTTTCAACGCGCCGCACGCCGATGGTGGATGTGGTCGATCCCGGCGGTCTGGTGCGCAGCCAGGCCATAGAAAGCGTGCCCTCCCCGCGTTTCCGCCTGACCATGAACGGCGCCGACAACCGAAAGACCTTCGCCGGCAAATTTCTGGCGGAAGGTTTCGGCACCAGCATCCAGCACATCGCGTTCGCCACGGACGATATCTTCGCCACCGCCAAGGCTCTGCATGCGCGCGGCTTTCACGCCCTGCCGATCTCGCGCAATTATTATGACGATCTGGAGGCCCGCTTCGGGCTGGAACCGGAATTCTCCGACGCACTCCGGGAAGCAAGCATCCTCTACGACCGGGACGACAACGGCGAATATTTCCAGATCTACAGCCGCACCTTCGGCGAAGGGTTCTTCTTCGAAATCGTCGAAAGGCGCGGTGCCTACGGCGGATATGGCGCGATGAACGCCCCCTTCCGCATCGCTGCGCAGCGGCGTCTTGCGCCACCGATCGGCATGCCGAAGGAATAGGCGCAGACACCAGTCCACCAGTCCACTGGTGCTCCAAAAATCCAAACAGGCCGCAGCCGGCAGGAATGCCGCTGCGGCCTGTCTTTATTTACGCCAGCGTCACTATCTCATAGTCCCGTGGAATGGCGGAGGTGGCAACAAACCACTTAGATGCGCGCGTGCGCTGCTGATGAAAATCGAAAGCAGCGCGGTCCACAAAAAGCTCTTCCACCCTCCAGATCAGGGGGTCTTCGGTCTGCGATACCTCAAAGGAAATACAGCCCGGCTCCGCTCTGGTCAGGCGAATGTGATCGGGGAGATGGCTTTCTACAAGTTGGACATCCTGCACCGATGCGCAACGCAGGAAGCCGGATAGCCTGACCGCACCCGTTCTATTCGTCATACCCGGTATCCTTTTTCAATGGTCTTCGTCCGGCCTGTATCACGGGCAGCGGCACCCGCAACCACTGAAATCGATACATCCTCAATACAGACTAAAAACATCCCTTAATCGGGGTCCGGCCCTTCGGCACACCCGCGCCCAAAATAAATGCACTTGCGTATTTGTAGAGCAGTATACAAAAATTGTTCAACACTCTGGACATGATTGTCCTGTTTTGTTAGCTTTTTTGTAAAACAAGGGGTGGGGAATACAAGTTCATGCGCATCATCGATTCTGAGACTGGCATCAGGCATTTTACCGGCACCGGTGAGGTCGCCCGTAGCGCTTCGACCAGGTCGCAATTTCCGTATCGACCGGCAGCAGCCAATCTACATCGCGCCTGAAACGCCATGCGCTTTCTTTTGACACTCCCATCCTCCGGCACAGCGTTTCATCCCGCGCGCCTGCCCCACGCCCTTGCCCCCTCACTATTTCAGATGGCCGCGCCGGCATTGCCGCGCATGCCAAGCCGGAGACGCTGATATGACTGCCGCAAACCGCAACGCCCTCCTCTCGGTTGAAAACCTGAGCGTTGAGTTCGGCGACAGCCGCGTCGTGGACGATATTTCCTTTGCCGTGGAAGCCGGCAGGACAGTGGCGATCGTCGGAGAATCCGGATCGGGCAAATCGGTCACGTCGCTCTCGACCATGCGTCTTGCGGATATAATGGGCGCGACTTACCCCGCCGGTCGCATCATGTTCGAAGGCAAGGATCTGCTGAAGGCATCGCAGAAGGAAATGCGGTCGATCCGCGGCAAGGAGATCGCCATGATCTTCCAGGAGCCGATGACGTCGCTGAACCCGGTCTTCACCATCGGTGACCAGATCTGCGAAGTGCTTGTCCTGCACGAGAAAATGGGCAAGGCGGCGGCCATGGCCGAGGCAAAAAAGTTGCTCGACATGGTGCGGTTGCCGGATGCGGCTGAGCTTCTGCACCGTTATCCGCATCAGCTTTCCGGCGGCATGCGCCAGCGCGTGATGATTGCCATGGCGCTTGCCTGTCGGCCGAAGCTGCTGATCGCCGACGAACCGACGACGGCACTTGATGTCACGATTCAGGCGCAGATCCTCAACATCATGCGCGACCTGCAAAAGAAGCTCGGCATGGGCATGGTCTTCATCACCCATGACATGGGCGTGGTGGCGGAAATGGCCGATGACGTCGTCGTCATGTGGAAGGGCAGGAAGGTTGAGGAAGGCCCGGTCAAGGACATCTTCGCCAATCCGCAGCATCCCTATACGCGGGCGCTGCTTTCCGCCGTTCCGCGCCTCGGCAGCATGACCGGCGAAGAGTTTCCCAAGCGCCTTCCGCTCACCGTCCTGCAGGATGGCCAGCCGGTCGTGGTGGGCGAGGAACGGGTGCAGAACACCGCAAAATACGACGAGAAGCCGCTGCTTTCGGTTCGCGACCTGTTCGTTCGCTTCGATATTCGCAAGAACCTGTTCGGCAAGGCGACGCACCGTTGCAGCGCCGTGCAGAAGGTCAGCTTCGACATCCACGCCGGAGAGACGCTGGCGCTGGTCGGTGAATCCGGTTCGGGCAAATCCACCATCGGCCGCACAATCCAGCAGCTGCAATCGGCGGTATCAGGCGAAATATCCTTCAACGGCCGCAGCTATTCTGAGATGTCGGCAGCGGAACGTTTCCGCATGCGGCAGGAAGTGCAATATATCTTCCAGGACCCCTTCGCCTCGCTCGATCCGCGCAAGACGGTAGGCTTCTCGATCGCCGAACCGATCAACACCCACGGCCTGATCAACGATGCCAAGGCGGTGCGCCGCCGGGTGGATGAACTGCTGGAACGGGTGGGTCTGAGTTCGGAACATGCATCGCGGTATCCGCACGAGTTTTCGGGCGGCCAGCGGCAGCGTGTCTGCATTGCCCGCGCGCTCGCCTCCGATCCCAAACTCATCATCGCCGACGAAGCGCTGTCGGCGCTCGATGTCTCCATCCAGGCGCAGATCATCAATCTGTTCATGGATTTGCAGGCGGAACGTGGTCTTGCTTACCTGTTCATCAGCCATGACATGGCGGTGGTGGAAAAGATGAGCCACCGCGTCGCGGTGCTTTATCTCGGCCAGATCATGGAAATGGGCAGCCGCCAGCAGGTCTTCGAAACGCCCACGCATGATTATACGCGCCGGCTGCTTTCCGCAGTGCCGGTTGCCGATCCCCTGATCGAGCGCCGCATCGCCATGATCGAGGGCGAAATTCCCAATCCCGTGCGCCGCGTCGGCGATGAGCCCGCCATTCTCGCCCATGAGGAAATCAATCCAGGCCACTTCATCGCGAAGAGTGCCTGAACAATAACCAAAACCGTAACCATCTGAAGAGGAACAGGTAGATGACAAAAATCAAAAAGGGGATGACGGCAACGTTCGTCGCGCTTGCGCTGGCCGGCACGGCCTTCACCGCAGCGCCGGCTTTCGCCGCTGGCAAGATGACCATTTCCAGCCCGCAGGACCCCGGCAGCTGGGATCCGATCGACACCTTCCTGGTGCAATGGGCAGCTGTCGCCACCAACATCTTCGATGGCCTGACCTATCGCGGTCCGGACCTGAAACTCGTGCCCGGCCTTGCCGAATCCTGGGAAGAGCTTGATGAAGGCAAGCGCATCCGCTTCAAGCTGCGCCAGAACGTCAAGTTCCATAATGGCGAGCCCTTCAACGCCGCCGCCGTCAAGTTCACCTTCGAGCGCCTTCTCGGCGAACAGGGTGCCAAGGGCCCGCAGCGCTCCAACTATGTCGCCATCGAAAGCGTCGACGTCATCGACGACTACACCGTCGACATGAAGCTCAAGGCGCCCGATCCGGTGCTTCTGACCAAGCTTGCCGGTTATGGCGGCATGATCGTTCCGCCGAAATACATTCAGGAAAAGGGTGAGGACAACTTTAACCTCAACCCGGTCGGCACCGGCGCGTTCAAATTCGTCTCCTATGCGCCGAAGACCAACATCAAGCTGGAAGCCAACCCGGATTACTGGGGCGGCGCACCGAAGCTCTCCGAACTGGAATTCCGCTTCATCGCCGAGCCGGCGACCGCAGTTGCCGAATTGCAGGCCGGCCGCGTCGATCTCGTCATTCCGCCCACCATCCCGATCGGCATGATCCCGGTCATCGAAGGCGATTCCAAGCTGGAGATCGTCAGCGTTCCAGGCCCGACGGTGGATGCGCTGCGTTTCAACACTCGTGACGGCATCACCGCTGATCCCAAGGTGCGCAAGGCCATCATCATGGCCGTTGATCGCGGCACGATCGTCAAGTCGATCCTTGCCGGTCAGGCCTCGGAAATCGCCAGCTTCCAGAGCGCGCTGTCCTTCGGTTACGACGCCGATCTGAAGCCGCTGCCTTATGATCTGGAAGGCGCAAAGAAGCTGCTCGCGGAAGCCGGCGTCAAGCCGGGTGCGGCGCTGCAGATCGATATCAGAGGCAACGATGCGACGATGAACGAAGTCGCGCAGGTCATCTCCAGCTATCTGTCCATGGTCGGCATCACCGCCACCATCAAGCCCTATGAGACCAACGTGCTCCTGAACGACATCATCCCGCAGGGCAAGACCGGCGCGATGTTCCAGCAGAAGTGGGGCGGCTGGACCTTCGATTACGACAACACGGCCTATTCCATGTACCACTCGGGTGAAAAGTGGAATCCTTACGACAAGGACGAGAAGCTGGACAAGCTGCTGGAATCGCAGCGCCCACTGACTGACCGAGCCGAGCGCGAAAAGATCCTCAAGCAAGTCGGCGCCTATGCCGCCGAGCGCGCGCTGGAAATTCCGCTTTACAACACCAATGCCATTTACGGCATCAACAAGCGGGTCAAGGGTTTCGTGGCACCGCCGGATAACCGCCTGAAGCTGACAGACGTCACCGTCGAATAATCAGGCTTATCCTCCCTAAAAGCGCCTTGCCCGCCATCCCGCGGGCAAGGTCGGGTCTCTCTTCAAGGTAAAAAACGTGGCCGGTTTCCTCATCAAGCGATTGCTGCAGGCGATTTTCGTCGTCATCGCCATCACCCTTCTCGTTTCCTTCGCCATCCGCCTGACGGGCGATCCGGCTGTCACCATGTTCCAGGGCGGCGGCAGCATGACGGAAGACGATCTGGCGCGCATTCGTGCGGCGCTTGGAACCGACCGGCCGTTCTTCGTGCAATATTTCAGCTTCCTGAAAGGTCTGGTTACGCTCGATTTCGGCCGCAGCTTCACCGGCAGCACGCCGGTATCACGGCTCATCGCCGATGCCCTGCCCGCCACGCTGCTTCTCGCCTTCATCTCCATGGCGGTGTCGATTGCGCTTTCCATTCCGCTCGGCATCAAGGCCGCGACCTCGCGCGGCAAGACGGCCGATCAGGTGATCCGTATCTTCTCGCTCGTCGGCCTGTCCTTCCCCAATTTCTGGCTGGCCACCATGCTGGTGCTGCTTTTCTCCATCACGCTCGGCTGGCTGCCGCCAAGCGGCATGGGCGGCTTTGCAAGCTACATCATGCCATCGGTCACCATGGGCGTTATCCTGACGGCTACCAATGTGCGTCTGGTGCGCACGGCGATGCTCGATACGCTGCGCTCGCAATATGTCATGGTGGCGCGCGCCAAGGGCCTCAGCGAAAACAAGGTGCTTTACAAGCATGCGCTGCGTAACTGCGCCATTCCGCTGATTACCTATTTCGGCCTGCAATTCGGCGGACTTCTCGGCGGCATCGTCGTCATCGAGCGCGTCTTCAACTGGCCGGGTCTCGGCACGCTCGCCTTCGATGCGGTGGGCGCGCGCGACTATCCCGTGCTTCAGGCCGTCATCACCGTGCTGTCGCTGATGATCGTCGGCATCAACCTTCTGGTCGATATCGCCTACGGGCTGGTCGATCCGCGCATCCGCACGGAGTAATTGACGATGGCTGCCAAAACCTCGCGCCTGTCGCGCTTCAACAATCTCGAATTCATCCTCGGCGCCCTGCTTACCGTCGTCATCTGCCTTGCCGTTCTTCTTTCCGACGTGCTGTTTCCGGGCGGTGCCGAAAAGATCGACCTGATGGCGCGCCTTGCCAAGCCCTTCACTAGCGCCGCCCATCCGCTCGGCACCGATCCGCTCGGCCGTGACGTACTGGCCCGTGTCGTGGCCGGTGGCAAGATTTCGCTGCTCGTCGGTTTCACCTCGGTCATCGGTGCCGTGGTCTTCGGCGTGATCGTCGGCCTGGTCGCCGGTTATTATCGCGGCTTCTGGGACATGCTGGTCATGCGCTTTGCCGATATACAGCTCGCCATGCCCTTCATTCTCTTGGCGATCACCTTCATCGCAATTGTTGGCGGCAGCCTCACCAACACCATCATCCTCCTGATCGTCTCGCAATGGGTACAATATGCCCGCCTGGTGCGCGGCTCGGTGCTGACGCTGCGCGAACGGGAATTCATCCTGTCCGCCCGCGCCATTGGCGTGAAGGACTGGCGCATCATCCTCCAGCACCTTCTGCCGAACCTGATCGGCCCGGTCATCGTGCTGATGACGCTCAACGTCGCCAACAACATCCTGCTGGAAAGCAGCCTCACCTTCCTCGGCCTCGGTGTCGATCCGACCATTCCGAGCTGGGGCGGCATGCTGGCGGATGGCCGCACCTATCTGCAAACGGCATGGTGGGTCAGCGTCTTCCCCGGTCTTGCCATCCTTCTGACCGTGCTTGGCCTCAACCTTCTCGGTGACTGGCTGCGCGACAGCCTCGACCCCACCGGCAGAACCTCAAGGTGATCGTGATGAGCCAGATTTTCGACCAGACCTTCAAGCGTACTCTGGATGTGCTTCTCGCCAATGCCGCGCCCGGCCAGTCCTTCGAGGCATGGACGTTCGATGACGCCAAAAGCCGCCGCGAAGCCGAAGAAAGGCTGAAGAAAAAAGGCGTCAGTGCCCGCATCCGCAGCGCCTACAAGCCGCTTCTCTTCACCTTTCTGGAAGAGGTCAATCTTGTTGGCGTCGATGCCATCGAGGTGCATTACCCGGTGCACGCCAATGCACCCGCCAATCGTTTCCGGCTGGAGGCCTATCCGCTGGCGGCACTAGCCGGCGACGCGAAGATCGATTTTATCGCCCGCGACGACGACGCCCTTCATTATGACGTTACGCTGAGCCGCAACGGCAAGAAGGAAACCCTGAAGATTCTCGCTCCCAACCGGGTTCATACCGATATCGTCGGCGAAACCAATGTCTCGCCAACCGGCTGGTTTCGTCCGGCCGGTGACGCTACGGGCGAGCGGCTGGAGACGGATTACGAGCAGCTTTTCGAAGCGGCAATCAATGCCGTTGCCAACCACGGCTGGGGCGGTGAGGAACCCTATTTCGAGGAATTGAACATCCGCGTCACGCACCCGTCCGAAGACATGGCGCTGCCGGTCGGGGACGAGGTGATCAGCCTGCGTGAAGCGCTGCACGAGGATTTCTATTTCTCCCTCCTGGAATTCTTCCAGAAGAAGTCCGGCCGGCCGCTGGGCGACCGGGGCCTGAAACCCGGCCAGATCGTTCCGGAAGTCGTCAAAAGCAACGGCGACGTTTCGGTCCGTATCGAGACCCGTGCACTCACCACCACTTTCCTGGATGGCGGCGAACAGCGGATCGACGAGGCCCGCGAACCGGTGGCGGCGGGTCAGATCGCGCGGATGCTTGCCGAGATCGGCGGCGAGGCGTTCGAGGCCCGCTCGCGGTCGGGCCGCGTTCTTGCCGCCCGTTATGTCGCGGGCAGCGATGCTGCCGTGATGATCAGCGGCGGCCAGCATCCCAATGAAACCACCGGCATCGTTGGCGCCGTCCGCGCCGCCCGCAAACTTGCGGAAAGACAGGGCGCGCATTTCACCATTTCGCCGCTGGAAAACCCCGATGGTTATGCCCTGCACCAGCGGCTGCGCGCCGACAATCCACGCCATATGCACCATGCGGCGCGGTACACGGCGCTCGGCGACGATCTCGAATATCGCACGCGGGAAAATTCGGGCGTCCATCTCAACGAGAGGGCAATCCGTTTCAGCGCGCAGGAGATGAGCGGCGCGAGCCTGCATGTAAACCTGCACGGTTATCCCTCGCACGAATGGACCCGTCCGCTTTCCGGTTATGTGCCGCGCAATTTCGCCATGTGGACGCTGCCGAAGGGTTTCTTCCTCATCATCCGCCACCATGCGGATTGGGAAAAGCAGGCGGAAGCCCTGCTCGACCGGGTTACCCGCCATCTCGGCGCCATTCCGGGCCTGCTGGATTACAACAACCGCCAGATCGCGCTTTACGAGATTCACGCCGGTGAAACCGGTTTCCGCATCATCAACGGTTTCCCGTGCCTGTCGTCCATCGACGACCGCCACACAGTGCCGATGACGCTGATTACCGAATATCCTGATGAGACGATCTACGGCGATGACTTCATCACCGGTCACACGGCGCAGATGGAAACGGTTCTTTCCGCTTACGACGCCTGGCAGGATATTTTCGTCGCGGACGTTGCCTGATTTCGAAGCGCCCCCGATTGGGGGCCTCAGAATGATGGCGAAGTCCCGAAGCCCTCGTCCGTCATGCTTGGACTTGTCCGGAGCAGCTGCAACGTCTTGGTCTAGTTGGACGTGATTGGATCCTTTGGACAATCCCAGGGATGACGCCGGGTGTGGGGGAGCTTTGTCATCACCCTCAGTTGCCTTTGTCCGGCTTACTTCTCAGCCGTGGCGGCAAGCTTCTTTTCCTGCTGCTTCTGCAAAAGCCGCTTGCCCTTGCTCAAAATATGCAGATTGGCGGCATCGAGTTTGTTATATCCGGCCTGGATAATATCGAGATCGGCGACGTGACCGATCGCTGCCAGTTCATGCATCACGTCGCCAACAGCGACATCGACGCTCGGCTTCGGCAGGTGCACAACATCTTCCACCGCGGCGCGCATGCCATCCGCCGCGCCGCCCATGACGTGATACAGCGCCAGCGCCTTGCGGAGAAAAGCTTCGCGGCGCTCGATCTTGTTGTTGAGTATACTGTCGCCAACGCGATTCCGCATAAGATCAACGGCTTTATTCTGATATTCGCCCATCAAGACACCAAATGAAATTCAAAATATGCTTCGGGAGACTACGGACAATCCCCTTAGAACTGGTTAAGGCACCGGGATTACGTGCATATTATCGTCATTTTCCGGCCGCGTGGAGCAGGGCATTTTTCATAACGGCGGCATTTGGAAGCAGCATGCTGAAACGGGACCACTCGTGATGGCTGCAGCGGCTGCGGCAATTGAGAATCGCCAGACTATCCCTATTGTATGATCCAATATCGGGCAGAACCGGATAAGGCGGCGATCCATAACCATCAGGTTATTTATTGCCCCCTTTTTTTCATTTTACTTTGGCCATCGCACTTACCAGTTTGACTGGCTGGATCGGTGGAGGGAGCCACGGATCAATTGGGAGGAAATCATGAAATTACGGATCACCGCCGCAATCGCGGCCATCTGCTTCAGTTCCGTTGCCTATGCCGAGACGATCAAGGTCGGCGTGGTCGGCCCGTTCTCCGGCCCCTTCGCGCTGCAGGGCAAGAACTTCAAGGCCGGCATAGACGCCTGGTTTTCGCTTCACGGCAACAAGGTGGGCAATGACACTGTCGAAGTCGTCTACCGCGATGTGCCGCAGGCCGATCCGGCGCAATCCAAGGCGCTGGCGCAGGAGCTGGTTGTAAAGGAAGGCGTGCAATATCTCGCGGGCTTCTATTTTACGCCCGACGCCATGGCGGTTACGCCGCTTCTGAAACAGGGCAATGTGCCCATGGTCATCATGAATGCGGCCACATCGGCCATCGTTACCAAAAGCCCCTATGTGGTGCGCACCTCGTTCACGACATGGCAGACATCCACGCCCATCGCCAAGGTGGCTTTCGATGGCGGCGTCAAGAAGGTCATTTCGCTGGTCAGCGATTACGGCCCGGGCGTTGACGCGGAGAACGCCTTCAAGGCAGCCTTCACCGCCGCTGGCGGCGAAGTTGTGGAAAGCATTCGCATGCCGCTTTCCACCAATGATTTCAGCCCCATCATGCAGCGCGTGAAGGATTCCGGCGCACAAGGCGTCTTCGCCTTCCTGCCCTCCGGCCCGACGACGCTCGGCTTCGTGAAGGCCTTCAACGACAACGGCCTGAAATCATCAGGCATCAAGCTTTTCGCGCCGGGCGATCTTACACAGGAATCGGATCTGCCGGCCCTTGGCGAAGCAGCACTCGGCATGCAGACTACCTTCCACTATGCCATCTCCCACGATTCACCCGAAAACAAGACCTTCGTGGAGGCCGCAACCAAGGCCATTGGCAATCCCAAGGAACTGTCCTTCCCCGCAGTCGGCGCGTTTGACGGCATGTATGTCATCACCAAGATGATCGAGGCGACCGGCGGCAAACAGGATGCGGAAAAGGCTGTCGAGGCGGTGAAGGGTCTTTCCTGGACAAGCCCGCGCGGCCCTGTCAGCATCGATCCGCAGAGCCGCCACATCACGCAGAACATCTATCTGCGCGAAGTCTCCAAGGGCGATGACGGCAATTATTACAACAAGGAAGTCCAGACTTTCGAAAAACAGGGCGATCCGGGCCTTGCCGCCGCCAAGTAAGCATTGAGACGGAAATGACCGGCGCCGCCTTTTGCGGGCGGCTCCGGCACGGGTGCAATCGCATCGGGAGGAGCTTTCGAACATGCAGACGGTCTTCAGCATCCTTGTCGATGCGCTTGCCTATGGCATGGTGCTTTTCATCATCTCCATCGGCCTATCCGTGACAATGGGGCTGATGCGTGTGGTCAATCTCGCCCACGGCGCCTTCGCCATGATCGGCGGGTATCTCGCCTCCTATGCCGCCCATGGCCTCGGCCTTGGTTACGCGGCGGCAATCCTCGTTGCGATTATCGGCACCATCGTGATCGCCATACCGCTTGAACGGTTTCTCTACCGGCGCATCTACGGCGCGCCCGAACTGACGCAGGTGCTGATGACCATCGGCATCACCTTCTGCATCATCGGCATCGCCAATTTCGTGTTCGGGCCAACGCTCAAAACCATTCCGCTGCCGCAGGAACTGGCCGGTCCCACCGATCTCGGTTTTCGCACCATCGCCACCCACCGCATCTTCGCCATCGTCGCTGGCCTCGTGGTGGCGGCGGCACTTTGGTTCACGTTCGAAAAGACCGCCTTCGGCATCAAGCTGCGGGCAGCGGTGGACAATGCGGCCATGGCAGCAGCCCTCGGCGTGCGCACCGAAATCATCTATGCCGTAAGCTTCGCCATCGCCGTCGGCCTTGCGGCCATGGGCGGCGTCATCGGCGCAGAATTGCTGCCGGTCGAACCCTATTATGCGCTGCGCTACATGGTCACATTCCTGGTGGTCGTATCCGTCGGCGGCGCAGGCTCGATCCCCGGCGCGCTGATCGCCTGTCTGCTGCTTGGCGCCATCGATACGACCGGGCGGTATCTTGCCCCCGAATATGGCGAATTCTTCTTCTATCTGGCGGTCATCGTGATCATCACGCTGTTTCCGCGCGGCCTTCTTGGAAGGGCGAAATGAGATGGCGGTGCTCATGAACGACCTCACTGAAACAGCAAAACCGCCGAAGGCCCGCTCGCCCCTGCGCGCGATTGGCGGTCCGCTGCTCATCATCATCGCCGCCATCGCCGGTTACTTCCTGTTTCCGGATAATCTGGCGCTGTTGACGCGCATCATCGCGATAGCGCTTCTCGTGCTCTCCATCGATCTCGTTACCGGCTATTGCGGCGTGGCGACACTTGGCCATGCGGCCCTGTTCGGTGCCGGCGCCTATGCCGCCGGCATAGCCGCTGCCCACTACGGTATCACGGACCCGCTTCTCATGACCCTCATCGGCGCAGCAGTGGGCGGCATCGCGGGATTGCTGTCCGGCACCATTCTGTTGCGCGCGCACGGCCTGCCGCAACTGGTGCTGTCCATCGCCGTCGTCCATCTTTTCCATGAGGCGGCCAACAAGGCGTCGGACTGGACGGGCGGCAGCGACGGGCTTGCCGGCGTCTCGCCCGATGCGCTGTTCGGCACCTTCGAATTCGATCTTTACGGCCGCACCGCCTATATCTACGGCGTCTGCCTGCTGCTTCTGGTTTTTCTGGCACTTCGCGTCGTCGTCAATTCGCCCTTCGGCATGCTGTGTCGCGGCGTCAAGCAGGACAGCATCCGCATTCAGGCCATGGGCGGTTCGGTCAATGGCACGATTTTGAAGATGTTCGTGATATCAGGCATCGTCGCCGGAATCGGCGGCGCGCTGAACGCCATATCCACGCAGGTGGTCGGCCTCGACAGCCTCAGCTTCACGCTGTCTGCCGAAGCGCTGGTCATGCTGGTTCTCGGTGGCGCGGGCTCGCTTTATGGCGCGCTGATCGGCACCGTCACCTTCATGTGGTTCGAGGACGTCGTTTCCGCCGCCAACCCGTTCCACTGGCTCACAATCGTCGGCCTGCTTCTGATCGCCGTCGTGCTGTTTGCGCCGCGCGGCCTTTATGGCGCGGGCGAACAGATCATCGCGCGCCTGTGGGGAGATCGCAAATGAGCGCCATTTTCGAAGTTTCCGGCCTGCAGAAAAATTTCGGCGGTCTCGTCGTTACCAACAATGTCTCGCTGTCGCTTTCGCGCGGCGATCGCACCGTGCTGATCGGCCCCAACGGCGCCGGCAAGACCACATTCGTCAACCTCGTTACCGGAAACATCAAGCCATCCGCCGGAACCGTGCGGATTGCCGGAGAAGACGTGACGGGGCTCAGCGCCAGTCAGCGCGTGAAGCGCGGACTTGTCCGCTCGTTTCAGGTGACGCGGCTGTTCCAGGACATGACGCCGGAGGAACATGTCGCACTCGCCATTCTGCAACGGGAAGGCAGGACGGGCCGGATTTTCGGCCGTTACCGCGCCAAGCCAACGGTGATGAGCGAGGCGCGAGACATTCTCGGAACGCTTGGCCTGCTTGCCATCGCCGAAACCCGCGTTCGTGAAATCGCCTATGGCCAGCAGCGGCTGATCGAGATCGCGCTTGCCATGGCGCTCAGGCCCAAAATCCTGCTGCTTGATGAACCTGCCGCCGGCGTTCCCTCGACGGAGACGGCGCGTATCGAACAGGCGCTCGATCGCCTGCCCGCCGACCTCGCCATATTGATGATCGAACACGACATGGATCTGGTCTTCCGTTTCGCCAGACGTGTGGTCGTGCTCGCCGCAGGCGCCGTCATATTCGATGGTTCGCCTGGCGAAGTCACCAGCAACGCAGAAGTCCGCCAAGCCTATCTCGGAAGTTACGCCAATGCCCGCAGCGCCGCTTGAAATCGCCAACCTGACCGCCGGTTACGGCCCCACCCGTGTCATCGAGGGTCTGTCGCTCTCCGTTCCCGCCGGTTCGCGTTTCGCGGTACTCGGACGTAACGGCGTTGGCAAGACAAGCCTGTTTGCCACGCTTGCCGGGCAGACGAAACGATTTGCCGGTGATATCCATCTCGGCGGGCAGGACATCACCGCCCTGCCGAGTGCTGCCCGCGCCCTCGCCGGTCTCGGTTACGTGCCGCAGACCCGCGATGTCTTTCCGACACTCACAGTCGAAGAAAACCTCTTCGTCGGCCTCAAGGGCCGGCCGAAATCGGCCATCGAGGAAGCCTACACGCTGTTTCCGCGCCTGAAGGAAAGACGCCGCAATCTCGGCTCACAACTGTCCGGTGGCGAGCAGCAGATGCTTTCCACCGCCCGCACCATCCTCGGCCAGCCGCAGGTGCTGCTTCTCGATGAACCCCTCGAAGGTCTCGCCCCTGTTATCTGCGAGGAACTGATGGCGGCCTTCTCGAAACTCGCGCAATCGGGCGAAATGACCATTCTTCTCATCGAACAGCGCATCCAGATGGCCATCGACTTCGCCGACCACGCCATCATCATGGAACGCGGCCGCATCGTCTGGTCAGGACCGTCCGACGATCTTGCGGCGAACCCGGATATTATTGATACGCATCTTGGCGTGGGTGGATTGCACTGACCCAAAAGCGTCAATCACCCCCTCTTCGTCGTTCCGGCCTCGAGCCGGAATGATGAAAGTTAACCCGATCACACACCGCAACAAACCCCGATCCCGCTTCATGATCCGTTCGTAAAAAACACAATGGAATAAAAATTCCATTGCAGTTAAAGTGCACACGATTTCAATCTGCACAAAGGAACGACAATGACGGCAATCGATGCGCCAGACTCCGTGAAGGCTTTTGAGGAGCGGTTGCTTCAGGTCGCGGAAGGCCTGCCGAAACGGTTACGTCAATGTGCAGATTATGTCGCGTCCAATCAGGATCGCATTGCCGTTTCCACCGTCGCCGAAATGGCAGAAGGTGCCGGCGTGCAGCCGTCTGCATTCATGCGCTTTTGCCAGATCATGGGTTTTTCCGGCTTTTCGGAGATGCAGCGCCTGTTTCGCGATTCCTATGTCGGCGGCTGGCCGGATTATGCGACCCGGCTGGACCACCTGCGCGAAAAGGGCGACGAGAGCGCGTCGGGCCTGTTGGCGGAGTTCGTGGAGGCTGGCCGTTCTTCATTGGAAATGCTGCTGAAATCGGTCGATACACGGCAGCTTGACGAGGCGGTCTCGGCGCTGGCACAGGCGCGCACCGTGCATATCATCGGTTTGCGGCGCTCCTTCCCCATTGCCAGTTACCTCGCTTACGCCTTCGAGAAAATGAAGGTACCTGCGGTTTTGCACAGCGCCGTCGGTGGCCTTGGCAATCTGAGCGCCATCTCCCGCGACGATGCGCTGATTGCGATCACCTTCTCCCCCTATTCGGCGGAAACGCTGGAATTGGCCGAGATGGCCCGCGCCAACGGCATTCCCGTTGTCGCCATGTCCGATTCGGCCGTCAATCCGCTGCGCAAGTCCGGCGCGACGCTGCTCACGGTGACGGAAATCGATTTTGGTGCATTTCGCTCGCTTTCCGCCACGCTCTGTCTCGCCATCACACTCGCTGTCGCTGTGGGAACACGCAAAACAGCCTGAATATTTTTATTGAAAACATAAAAAATAGAATTTATGATCCAAATTCATGAAACGGGCATTCCATAATTGTCCGTCTCGTGAATGCACCCGAAGGTGGTGAGACAGAAAGTGGGCGGAGGAGGCCCACTGGCATCAGGCTCCCTCAATGCGGGGTCCGAAGGAGGAAGCTTTTGAAAAAACTTGACCTTATCACGATCGGGCGCTCGTCGGTCGACCTTTATGGTTCGCAGGTCGGCGGCCGGCTGGAGGACATGGCCTCCTTTGCCAAATATATTGGCGGCTCTCCCACCAATATTGCGGCCGGCGCTGCGCGGCTCGGCCTTGCCAGTGCCGTCATCACGCGCGTTGGTGACGAGCATATGGGCCGCTTCATCCGTGAACAGCTGGTGCGCGAAGGCGTGGACGTACGCGGCGTGAAAACCGACCCGGAACGGTTGACGGCGCTGGTGCTTCTCGGAATTCGCGACCAGAACCAGTTTCCGCTGATTTTCTATCGCGAGAACTGTGCCGACATGGCGCTCAGCGAAGACGACATCGATCCCGCCTTTATTGCCGAAGCAGGCTGTGTCTGCGCCACCGGCACGCATCTGTCGCATCCGAAGACGGAAGCGGCCGTGCTGAAGGCGCTGAAACTTGCCCGCGAAAACGGTGCGAAAACAGCGCTCGACATCGACTATCGACCCAATCTCTGGGGTGTTGCCGGCCATGGCGATGGCGAAAGCCGCTTCGTGGAATCGCAGAAGGTCACCGCCAAGCTGCAATCCACCCTGCATCTCTTCGATCTGATTGTAGGCACGGAAGAAGAATTCCACATTGCCGGCGGCTCGACCGATACGCTGGCCGCGCTGAACGCCGTACGCAAGGTGTCGACCGCGACGCTGGTGTGCAAGCGTGGCCCGATGGGTGCTTCGGTTTTCGCCGGCGAAATTCCGGCAAGCCTGGACGATGGCGAGACGGGCGAAGGTTTCCCGATCGAGGTCTTCAATGTTCTCGGCGCGGGCGATGGTTTCATGGCCGGGCTTTTCCGTGGCTGGCTGCGCGGCGAGGACTGGCCGACGACGCTGAAATACGCCAATGCCTGTGGCGCCTTTGCCGTTTCCCGCCACGGCTGCACGCCCGCCTATCCGAGTTGGGAAGAGCTGCAATATTTCTTCAAGGCCGGCATCCGCAACAAGGCGCTGCGCAAGGACGAGGCTCTGGAACAGGTGCATTGGTCAACCAATCGCAAGGGCGAATGGGACACAATGCGCGTCTTCGCCTTCGACCATCGCATGCAACTGGAAGCGATCGCCGACGAACTCGGCATTAAACATGAGCGCATCGGCGCCTTCAAGAAGCTCTGCCTCGAGGCCGCGCAAACGGTCGCCGGTGGCAAGGCGGGTTACGGCATTCTCTGCGATGGCCGCCTCGGACGCGATGCACTCTTTGCAGCCAGCGGCTCCGGTCTGTGGATCGGCAGGCCGGTGGAATGGCCGGGTTCGCGCCCGCTGACGCTGGAACCGGAACTCGGCAAGGATTTCGGCGGGCTTTCCGAATGGCCGCTGGAAAATGTCGTCAAGGTTCTGTGCTTCTATCACCCGGATGATACCGACGAAATGCGCGCCGCGCAGGAGGAGACGGTGATGCGTCTGTTCCAGGCGACACGCCGCAACCGGTTGGAAATGCTGCTCGAGGTCATTCCCTCCAAGGTCGGCCCGACCGACGATCTGACCGCCGCGCGCATCATCGAACGCTTCTACGAGATCGGCGTTTACCCCGACTGGTGGAAACTGGAGCCGATGAAAACCAGAGCCGCCTGGAAAAATGCCTGCGACGCCGTGCATCGCAACGATCCTTACGTGCGCGGCATCGTCGTTCTTGGTCTCGACGCACCGCAAAGCGAGCTGGAGGAAAGCTTCCGCCTTGCCGCCGGTTTCGATCTGGTCAAAGGTTTCGCGGTTGGCCGCACGATTTTCGCCGACGCCGCGCGGGGTTGGCTCGGTGGCAAGATCACCGATGAGGAAGCGGTGAAGGACATGGCGCAGCGCTATACCAGCCTGTGCCGCATATGGGATGAGGCGCGCGCCAAAAAGGGAGAGGCAGCGTGAAGACAATCAGATTGACGGCTGCGCAGGCTATGGTTCGTTACCTCGCCGCGCAGATGAATGAGCATGGCGAGACCTATATTGCCGGTGTCTGGGCCATCTTCGGCCATGGCAATGTCGCCGGCATCGGCGAGGCGCTTTATGGCATTCGCGAGGAACTGCCGACCTATCGCGGCCAGAACGAGCAATCCATGGCGCATGCTGCGATTGCCTATTCCAAGCAGCTGCGTCGCCGGCGGGCAATGGCGGTCACCTCCTCCATCGGCCCCGGTGCTGCCAACATGGTAACGGCGGCAGCGCTCGCCCATGTCAACCGCCTGCCGGTTCTTCTCATCCCCGGCGATGTCTTCGCCAATCGCGGTCCCGACCCCGTGCTCCAGCAGCTGGAGGATTTCGGCGACGGCACGATGACGGTGAATGACTGCTTCCGCCCGGTTAGCCGTTATTTCGACCGTATCATGCGCCCGGAACAATTGCTGACCGCTCTTCCCCGCGCCATGCGCACCATGACGGACCCTGCCGATTGCGGCCCGGTAACGCTTGCCTTCTGCCAAGACGTGCAGGCGGAAGCTTATGATTATCCCGTCAGCTTCTTTGAAAAGCGCGTCTGGCGTCAACGCCGCCCGGAACCGGATGTGGTGGAATTCGAAGAGGCCGTCGCCGCGCTGAAGGCTGCGAAGAACCCCGTCATCGTTGCCGGCGGCGGTGTGCATTTTTCCGGCGCCACCGAAACGCTGAAGCGTTTTGCGGAAACCCATTCCATCCCGGTCGTCGAAACCCAGGCCGGCAAATCGGCACTGGCGTGGGATCACGATCTCAATTTCGGCCCGGTCGGCGTCACGGGTGCCGAAAGCGCCAATATCATAAGCGAGAAAGCCGATCTGGTGTTCGGCGTCGGCACCCGCTTTCAGGACTTTACCACCGGCTCCTGGGCGCTGTTCAAGAACCCGGACCGCAAGATCCTCGCCCTCAACGTGCAGCCCTATGACAGCGCCAAGCATGATGCGATCAGCCTGACGGCGGATGCGAAGATCGGTCTCGAAAAACTGTCGGCCGCGCTTGGCAGCCACCGCTTCACGGCACCGGATGCCAAGCTCAAGGCGGCATGGTTCGAGAAGGCCGATGCCGATACGGCGGCACCGGGTGAGGAAAACGCCAACAGCCTGCCCACCGACATGCAGGTGATCGGCGCCGTGCAGCGCCAGTCGCGCGACAATACCGTCGTCATGTGTGCAGCGGGCACCATGCCGGGTGAGCTGCATCAGTTGTGGAAATCCAAGCTGCCGCTTTCCTATCACATGGAATACGGCTTCTCCTGCATGGGCTATGAGGTTGCCGGCGGCCTCGGCATCAAGATGGCGGAACCGGACCGGGACGTGATCGTCATGGTCGGCGACGGCTCCTATATGATGATGAATTCCGAGCTTGCGACATCGGTTGCCATGGGCGTCAAGATCACGCTCGTCATCACCGATAACAGGGGTTACGGCTGCATCAACCGGCTGCAAATGGAAACCGGCGGCGCGGAGTTCAACAACCTCTACGCCCACACCAACGTCAACCCCATCGCCATCGACTTCGTCGCCCATGCCGGCTCTATGGGCGCGGATGCGCGCAAGGTTTCCACCATCGCCGAGCTGGAAGCGGCGCTTGCGTCCGCTCGCGAATCCAGCCGCACGACTGTCATCGTCATCGATACCGACCCCTATCCGACCCCGCAGGCCGGTGGCCACTGGTGGGATGTGGCGGTACCCGAAGTTTCCGACCGGGCCGAAATCGGACCGGCGCGCGCGCGCTACGAAAACCATATCAAGGAAAGACAGTAAGATGATCCGTTACGGAACCAACCCGATTGCCTGGTCCAACGACGACGACCGCACGCTGGGCGCCCATATCAGCCTTGAACAATGCCTCGATGAAACCGCCAAGATCGGCTTCGACGGCATCGAGAAGGGCCACAAGTTCCCGACTGACCCGGAAGGCCTGAAGGGTGTGCTTGCGCCGCGTAGCCTCTCCTTCGTCTCCGGCTGGCATTCGCTGAACCTTCTGACCGACAGCATCGAATCCGAAAAGAAGGCCATGCAGCCGGCGCTCGATCTGCTGAAAGCCATGGGCTCGAAAGTCATCATCGTCTGCGAGACCTCGAACGCCATTCACGGTGCCGACGACACGGCGCTGGTCGACCGTCCGCGCCTTGCGGCCGAGGACTGGGCGAAGTTCGGCGCGGGTGTGGAGGCGCTGGCGGCCTATGCTGCCGAACAGGGCATCACCCTCGTCTACCATCACCACATGGGAACCGTGGTCGAGAGCGAAGACGAGATCGACCTTCTGATGAAGCATACCGGGCCGAAGACCCATCTGCTGCTCGATACCGGCCATTGCCTGTTCGGCGGCGGAGATCCCGTGCGCGTCGCGCAGAAATACATGCACCGGGTCGGCCATATCCACGCCAAGAACGTGCGGCCGGTGATTGCCGATCAGGTTCGGAACGAGCGGCTTTCCTTCCTCGAAGGCGTTCGCCGCGGTGTGTTCACCGTGCCGGGTGACAGCGAAGGCGGCGTGAACTTCCCGCCGGTTCTGAAAATTGCCGCCGAGCACAATTACAGCGGCTGGCTGGTCATCGAGGCCGAACAGGACCCGGATGTGCGCAACCCCTTCGAATATCAGAGCCTCGGCCTGAAATCGCTGAAGGCGTTTGCCCGTGAGGCCGGACTGGACAAGGCTCAGGCGGCTTGAGGCCCTTTACCCCCTCATCCCTGTGACAAGCACAGGGATGAGGGAAACGCGGGAATAGCCGCCCGATAAATTGAACGACTGACCAAAAAGGAACACCACCATGACCTCACTTCTGCGCAAGCCGGTCGCGACAAGCGGCAAGGTGCACGACATCACGCCCCAAAGCGCGGATTGGGGTTATGTCGGTTTCGGCCTTTATCGTCTGAAGCCCGGTGAAGCCGCAGCCGAGAAGACTGGCGATACGGAAGTCATTCTGGTGCTTGTCGAAGGCAAGGCGAAGATTTCCGCCGGGGGCAAGGAGTTCGGTGAACTCGGCGACCGCATGAACGTGTTCGAGCGGAAGCCGCCGCACTGCGTTTATGTCCCCGCCGGCTCCGAATGGTCGCTGACGGCCACGACGGATTGCACCGTCGGTGTCTGCACCGCACCGGGTGAAAAAGGTGGCCGCGAAGCGCAACAGATCGGTCCCGATGGCGTGCAACTGACCGAGCGCGGCAAAGGCGCCAATACGCGTTACATTTTCCCCATCGCCATGGAAGAGCGCGATGTCGCCGATAGTCTCCTGGTGACGGAAGTGTTCACCCCGTCGGGCAACTGGTCGTCCTATCCGCCGCACCGGCATGACGAAGACAATTACCCCGATATGACCTATCTGGAAGAGACCTATTATCACCGTCTCAACCCGGCACAGGGTTTCGGTTTCCAGCGCGTTTTCACCGAGGATGGGTCGCTGGACGAGACCATGGCTGTAGCGGACGGCGATGTCGTGCTGGTTCCCAAGGGACACCACCCCTGCGGCGCGCCTTATGGCTACGAAATGTATTATCTGAACGTGATGGCCGGGCCGATGCGCAAATGGCGCTTCAAGAACCACCCCGATCACGACTGGATTTTCAAGCGCGACAATCCCTGAGGCATGCCAGCGTCCACGGCACCCTCCTCATCCCTGTGCCTGTCACAGGAATGAGGAGCGAGGAAGGTCCGCGTCGCGATTGCCGTAGAGAAAAAAGCAATCGAACGTATTGATTTCATCGTAATGATTTAGGGGAGAAGAGACCATGGCCGCTCTTGGCGTTGGCCTTATTGGCACGGGTTACATGGGCAAGTGCCACGCTTTGGCGTGGAACAACGTCACCAGCGTTTTCGGCGATGTGGAGCGTCCACGACTGGTCACACTGGCAGAGGTCAATCCCGAGCTTGCGGCGAAGAAAGCCGCCGAGTTCGGTTTCGCCCGCTCGACCGGCGACTGGCGCGATCTGCTTGCCGATCCTGAAATCGATGTGATCTCGGTCACCACACCCAATGCCTTTCACCCCGAAATGGCGATTGCCGCCCTTGATGCCGGCAAACACGTCTGGTGCGAAAAGCCGATGGCGCCTGCCTTCACGGATGCCGTGAAGATGCGCGATGCGGCCCGCCGTTCGGGCAAGGCGGCGGCCATGGGCTACAACTACATCCAGAACCCTGTCATCCGCCATATGCGCCGCCTTATCGATGAAGGCGCGATCGGCAATGTCTACCATGTCCGTGCGGAAATGGATGAGGACTTCATGGCGGATGCCACCCAGCCCTTCTACTGGAAGAGCGAAGCCTCCTCCGGCTATGGCGCGCTGGATGATTTCGCTGTTCATCCGCTGTCACTTCTGTTTTCCCTTTTCGGCCATGCCGAAAGCGCGATCACCGATATGGTGAAGCCTTACGAGACGCGGCCGCTAAGTGGCGGCGGCGAGCGCGCTGTGGAAACGCATGATCTTGCCAGCGTGCTTCTGAAACTCGAAGGCGGCATTTCGGCGGTGCTGATCGCCAACCGCTCGGCCTGGGGTCGCAAGGGCCGTATCGCCATCCAGATTTACGGCTCCACCGGCTCGATCCTTTTCGACCAGGAGCGGATGAACGAATTCCAGCTCTACACCACGGACGGGCGCCCGGAGGAGCAGGGTTTCAGAACCGTTCTCGCCGCCCCTCACCACAAGCCGTATGACCGCTTCATCCCCGCACCCGGCCACGGGCTCGGCTTCAACGATCTGAAGGTGATCGAGTGCCGGGAACTGATCGCGGCCATCGAGGGCAAGACGGCGCATATCATCGACTTCGAGGAAGGCCTGAAGATCGAGCGCAGCATTCATGCCATGGCCCGGTCCTTCGCCGAGGGACGATGGGTCGCGACGAGTGAGATTGCGGAATAGGCAGAGGCGGGGTTAGCGCGGAACTTTGCCTCTTTCGTCATGCTC
>NZ_BDLN01000003.1:363495-393553 GCF_001950375.1 Rhizobium sp. TBD182
CCCGAGCATCTGCAACCGATTGATTTAACGCTACCTGGTTGGATCCTCGGGACAAGCCCGAGGATGACGGCGGAGAGGTGTTATACCTTAACCGGCGTTTCCGGCACCGGCGTCAGCACCTTGCCATCACTAAACCAGCCGAGAATATTGTCGGCCACCAGATCGGCCATCGCGTTGCGCGTCGGGATGGACGCAGAGGCGACGTGCGGCAGCAGGGAAACGTTCGGCAGTGACAGGAACGCTTCCGGCACCTTCGGTTCTGCGTAGAACACATCGAGACCGGCAGCACCCACCGCACCGCTCTTGAGGGCCTGCAAAAGCGCATCCTCATCGACGCTGGAGCCGCGTCCGACATTGATGAACACGCCCTGCGGACCAAGTGCCGAGAGGATTTCCGCGTTGATCGCCTTGTGCGTTTCCGGGGTGCCGGGCACGATGCAGATCAGCGTGTCGACAGCCTGCGCCATCTCCTTCAGCGAACCGTGATAGGTATAGGGCAGGCCATCGCGCTTGCTGCGGGTATGATAGCCGATCTCCACCTTGAATGGCTCCAGCCGCTTGGCGATTTCCTGGCCAATGCGGCCCATGCCGAACAGGCCGACCTTGCGGCCGCGCAGGGAAAACGGCGAAAGCGCGAAGGGCCCTTCGCCAACCCATTTACCCTCACGCAGCCAGGTTTCGGCCTGATAGAGACGACGAACCGTGTTGATCAGCAGCGCAATCGTCGTGTCCGCAACTTCGTCGTTCAGCACGTCGGGCGTATTGGTCACCACGATCCCGCGCGTGGCGGCATGTTTGGCATCAACGCCATCGTAACCGACGCCGAAATTGGCAATGATCTCGAGTTTCGGCAGCGCATCGATCCATTTGGCGTTGACGACGCCTGAAACGGCGATGGCATTAATGCGCTCAGCCGCACCATCAGGCAGAACCGGCTCAGCACCGGCGGGCACTGTCACGATCTCGACCTTGCCTTCGAGGCGTTCGAGCACGCGCGGGTTGATCTTGCCGGGAACGAGAACGACGGCTTGTCTGTCAGACATGGGTGGATATTCCTCCTGATTGCATTCCGATATCGTCAGAGCTGATGCATGGGCGAACCACTCGCCATCCCGCTCTTCTGGGCCGCGATCTTTTCAAACAACGGCGGCCGTGAAAAGGGCAATAAGGGGAAGCTATGGGGGCAGACGGAAGTTTCATGCCGTTTTTTTTACGCGCCCGCCTCCGTCATGCCGGACTTCAGGCGCGCGTCGGCGGGGCGCAAAGAGTCTTTCCAGCTCAAGGGCTTGAGCTGGCTGGCTTTAGGCTGAAGGCCGGAATGACGAAAGAGAGGGAAACGCTGCTCAAACCCTCGGACGCACCGGCCCTGTCGACTGGCGGATGCGCATTTCCGGCTTGATGAGGTGCACGCCATCCGGCTCGTGGCTGCCCGCCAGCCTGTCCAGAAGCGCTCGCGCCGCAAGGCGCCCCACCTCGGCCTGTCCGTTGGACACCGTGGTCAGCGCCGGCGTGGCGATGGCAGCCTCCTCCAGATCGTCGTAACCCGTCACGGAAATATCCACGCCCGCCACCAGTCCGGCGCGCGAAATGCCGTTCATCAGGCCGATGGCGACCAGATCGTTCCAGCAGACGGCAGCGGTGGGCTTCTGCGGCAGCGACAGGAAATGCACGGCGGCCTCGAAACCGCCCTGCTTGGAGCGTGGGCCGGGAATACGCAGGTTCGGATCGACCTCGATTCCCGCCTTGCGCAGCGCGTTGACATAACCCTGATAACGATCGCGGCCGGTCGAGGTCTGGTCGGTACCACCAACCATGGCGATGGTGCGATGGCCAAGACTGATCAGATGATTGGTCGCAAGCGAAATGCCATAGCTGTCGTCGCCGCGATAGGTCGGCATGTCGACGCCCTCGAGCGAGCGGGCCACCAGAATGGCGGGCATGCCGTTTTCCTCAGCCAGCGTCATGTCCTCGATCGGCGTGCCGATGGCGGGCGACATGATGATACCATCAGAACCTAGTTGCAGCAGCGTTTCGATGAAGGTGCGCTGTTTTTCAACCGAATCATAATGGTTGGACAGAATGAAGGTCTGGCGGCTGCGATCCAGCTCGGTTTCGATGGCCTTGAGAATTTCACCATAAAACGGGTTCATCACATCGTGGAACACCACGCCGATAATGCCGGAGCGCGAGGTGCGCAGGCTGGCGGCCCGGCGGTTGTAGATGTAACCGAGCGCCCGTGCCTGTTCCTTGATCTTGTCGCGAGTGTCAGAGGCGACCAGCGGACTGTCGCGCAATGCAAGGGAGATGGTGGCAGTCGATAGACCGAGGCTTTCGGCGATTGTCGACAGTTTGATCTTTTGTGCCACGGCATTTCTCCCCAAACCCATGTCATTGACAGACGTTTCTGTTTAAATCGCAATTAAACAATTTAAACAAAATCCGCAACCGGTTTAAGGAATATCAACAAAAAGACAGTGGTTTTTAAAAACTCAACAAATTATTGAAGGTTGGTATCGATCACCTTGAGAAGTTTAACCACCGTCCTGATGTCCTTGGCCGAAAGCCCCTCAATCGCCCGCGCACCGCAATTTGCGATGGATACGTTGATATGTTCGACGCTTTTCAGGCCTGTCTCCGTCAGTTTCACCAGTGTTACGCGGCCATCCTCGTCATCGCCACTGCGCTCCACGAAGCCCTGGGCTTCCATGCGGCCGATGGTTCGCGTCATGGTCGGCGCCTTGACACCAAGTTTCTGGGCGATCTGCCCAGGCGTGAGGCTGCCTTCCTGCGCCAACGCCAGAATAACGCCGTCCTGCCCGGCATAAAGGCCGCTTTCGGCAAGGCTGTGGCTCAACGCCGTGCGCATGGAACGGGCGGCCTGGGTGATGGATTGCGCCAGTTCCTCAGGGTTGAAATTCTCATCCCTCTTTTTGGCGTCCTTTACTTTCTTGGTGCCCTTGTCCTTTTTGGCGCCCTTGTCCTTATGCCCAGTTTTGTCCTTGCTCATATGCGAGTGCCTTTTACCCTGTGGCGGAACCGATATATGTTGCTGGAAATCCTTACCGAATGCACGCGCGGACTGCCAGATGCCAAACTCATACACGCATTATCACGACGAAAACGTAACAGACCCTCATCTTCGCGCAACAGGTGCAATTTCAGTGCTGCCGCTCGGTGCGCACGAACAGCACGGGCCGCACCTGCCCTTCGAGACAGACACGCTGATTGCGGCGGGCATTGTCTCCCGTTTGGCTGCTGTTTTGCCCGCCGGTCTGCCGGTCTCCTTCCTGCCGGTGGAGCCCATTGGATATTCCATCGAGCACATGAATGTGCCGGGCACGAAGTCGTTGCGTTACGATGAGGCCGTTGAGCGCTGGCTCGGCATTGCTAAGGCCGAATATGAAAAAGGCGTGCGCAAATTCGTGATGTTGAACGCCCATGGCGGCAATTCGCCATTGATGACCATCGTCGCCACCGAGGCGCGCGCCCGCTTCGGTATGCTGGCGGTCGCCACCAGCTGGACTCGTTTCGGCGTGCCGGCGGATATCGTGAAGCCTGAAGACAAGGCGATCGATATCCATGGTGGCGATATCGAGACGTCGGTCATGCTGGCGCTTTGCCCGGAGCGGGTGGCGATGGAAAAAGCCGTCAACTTCCCCTCCCGCCAGAGCGATTTCGCCAGCCGTTTCAGGCATCTGCGTGCCTATGGTCCACACGCTTTCGGTTGGCTTATGAGCGACCTCAACCCTGATGGCGTTGCCGGAAACGCCGCCGCCGCCTCAGCCGAGAAGGGCGAAAGGATCATTTCCCATGCCGTTTCGGGCCTTGTCGAACTGCTTGAAGACGTCCACGCTTTTGACATAACGTTATTTCATAACAAAATTTGAAAAACTGCGCCGAAACCGGCCAGAATCCCTTTGAACTGCCCGAACGTCGCGCCTATATGGACGTCGACACTTATTCCTTGAGGCCTCAACCGGCCTTTCTCCACGCGAGGTTTCCATGACCGAAACAGCACCAGCCAAGCCCATTCCAGTCACCGTCCTGACGGGATATCTAGGCGCCGGCAAGACGACGCTTCTCAACCGTATCCTGTCCGAGAACCACGGTAAGAAATACGCTGTCATCGTCAACGAATTCGGCGAGATCGGCATCGACAACGATCTGATCGTCGAATCCGACGAAGAAATCTACGAAATGAACAATGGCTGCGTCTGCTGCACGGTGCGCGGCGACCTGATCCGCGTGGTCGAAGGCCTGATGCGCCGGCCCGGCCGATTCGACGGCATCATTGTCGAGACCACTGGCCTTGCCGATCCCGTTCCGGTCGCCCAGACCTTCTTCATGGATGACGACGTGCGCGCCAAGACCGAGCTTGACGCGGTGGTCGCACTTGTCGATGCCAAGCACCTGCCGCTGCGCCTGAAGGACAGCCGCGAAGCCGAAGACCAGATCGCTTTTGCCGATGTCGTTATCGTCAACAAGACCGATCTCGTTTCGCCGGAAGAAGTCGCCCGCATCGAGGATATCGTGCGCGCCATCAATCCCTCTGCGCGCATCTACAAGACCACCCGTTCCGGCGTCGATCTTGCCCGCGTTCTCGACCAGGGCGCCTTCAATCTGGAACGTGCGCTCGAAAACGATCCGCACTTCCTCGAGCACGGCCACGAGGATCACGCGTGCGGTCCTGATTGCGACCACCACCACCATGATCATGGGCACGATCACGGCCATGACCACCATCATCACGACCATGATCACGCGCACCACGATCATGACCACGGCCACGATCACCACCACCATGGCGCGGCCTCCCCGATCCATGACGTGACGGTGCAGTCGGTGTCGCTGCGCGGCGGCGAAATGAACCCTGAGCGCTTCTTCCCGTGGATCCAGAAGGTCACCCAGACGGACGGCCCGAACATCCTGCGCCTCAAGGGCATCATCGCATTCAAGGGCGATGCGGAACGTTACGTGGTGCAGGGCGTGCACATGATCATCGAGGGCGATCACCAGCGCCCGTGGAAGGAAGGCGAAAAGCGCGAAAGCCGCCTTGTCTTCATCGGCCGCGAACTCGACCGCGAAAAGCTGGAAAAGAGCTTCAACGCCTGCCTTGCCACGGCTTGACATCCTTGACGGGGCACCGTGCCACCCTTGGCGTTTTCGGTGCCCTTCCTCGCTTTCGACGTCATCCTCGGGCTTGACCCGAGGAGCCATTGCGGCCAGCATATGGATGGTCGAGTGATCCCCCGGGTATGACCCGAGGACCGACCTTGACGCCACGGGTTGAAACCGCACCAACGGGTCTTCCCGACCTGGTCTGCGACCGAAATCCATCAATGACAAACACATAGACGAAAGACCGATGCCCCATGCCGACTGTTGCCCCGCTTGATATCGAAGGCCACGTGGTCTCGACCCATTTTCTCGGCGACATTCCGCTGTTTGCCACCGCCGCCGGCACCATTCACCGGCTGGATGGCGGCGAGAAGGTCACTGAGGCGCATGAGGGTCTGCTGACCTGCATCCGCGATCCCTATAGCGCCACGCTGCTGTCGGGCGGCGAGGACGGGCGCGTGCTGCGCATTGGCCATGATGGCAGCCTCAGCGAGCTGGCCAATGTGCCGCGCAAATGGGTGGGCGTCGTTGCCGGCGGTCCGCAGAAGGCGGTCGCTTATGGTGTCGGCAAGTCCAGCTTCGTGCGCCTCTCGGACGGCACGGTCAAGGAATTCAAGGAAGAACGCACGGTGGAGGCAATAGCCTTCGCGCCCAAGGGCCTGCGCATTGCTGTTGCACGCTATAACGGCGTGACGCTGCATTGGGTGGCGAGTGCAGGCGATCCGGTCGATCTGGAATGGAAAGGTGCCCATACCGGCGTCACCTTCTCGCCTGACGGTAAGTTCCTCGTCACCACCATGCAGGAAAACGCCCTGCATGGCTGGAAGATGGAGGCCACCAAGGGCGGCATGGAAGCCCGCCATATGCGCATGACGGGCTATCCCGCCAAGGTGAAATCCGTTTCGTGGTCGGCAAAGGGCAAGTGGCTCGCCTCATCAGGTGCCCCGGCCGCGATCGTCTGGCCGTTTTCCGGCAAGGACGGCCCGATGGGCAAGGCACCCGAAGAACTTGGTAGCCGCGCCAACATCATGGCTACCAATGTCGCCTTTCACCCGCTGGAAGATGTGCTGGCCATTGGCTTCATTGACGGCATGATCCTTGGCGTGCGGCTTGCGGATGGCAAGGAAGCCCTGCTTCGCCGCCCCGGCAAGGGCGCCATTACCGGCATGGACTGGAGCGCCACCGGCAAACTGCTCGCATTTGCCTCCGAGGCAGGCGACTGCGGCATTGTCGATATTTCAGCGTAACGACAACAACAGGCGCACGTCCGGTTTCGACGGATGGCTCGATACGGCTCAATCTCCGCCCTCATTCCTGTGCTCGTCACGGGAATCTAGACAGCCCAAGTACTTGGGCTGCAAGGGACTGTTTTCGCCACGCAGACGCGCATCGACTGGATTCCTGTGACAAGCACAGGCATGAGGGCTGGTAGGTGTCAGCGCCAGAAAACCTCGGCATTGTCTCGCTATTCGCTGACCTGACGCCGCGTCAGGAACAGCAGCAGCAGGGCTGCCCCTGCACCAACCGAAGCAAGTCTGATCGACGTACCGAAGCTCGCATATTGCGACACAAACCCCATAAGCGGCACTGCAAACAACCCGGCAAGGAAGATGGAATTCATGTAGAGCGCGGTCGCCCGCGCGGTGCGGCCGCGCGCAAAGCCCTGCACGAAGGTGAGGCACGTTCCGGCGCAAAGCCCGTAATAGGCCCCTTCAAGTGCTGCTCCGAACAACATGGCCGGAAGGGTCTGGACCGAGGCTATGACGTTGAAGGCGACGATTGCCATCGCCGCAGAGATACAAAGAAGGATGCGGGCGCTGACCCGGCGCATGATCCTTGGCGCAAGCAGGATCAGCAGAACCTCCATCGCGCATTTGACGCTGAGCGACAGGCCCGGCACGTAATCCGGCAGGCCCACCTCGCGCACCAGAAATACCGGCAGGGCCGAGGCGCACAGGGCGTGGGCGAAAGACATGCAGAAGCTGGCCGCTGCCGCCATCAACAATGGCAGGTTGCGCCGCGTATCGTTGTCGCCCTCTTTCCGTCGTTCCATCGGGCATGTCTGACCGCGCGGCACGAAGGCAAGGGCAAGCCCGCCCCAGATGGCCGCCATCAGCATGGCATTCATGAACACGGCCTGCGCACCGGCAAGATCGAGGATCAGATAGGCGGCGGCCGGAAGCAGCATCCATGCCAGCGACACCATTGTCCGCAGAAAGGCGTTATAGGCAGGTGCATCCAGTGCTTTTACCCGGCCATAATAGCGACCATAACTGAAAATCAGGGTACTGGCGGCGTTGGAAAGCCCCATTCCCGTTGCCGTCACCGCCACGAGCAATGCCAGATGCCCGGAGGTCGCCGCCGCCGCTGCGATAAAAGCACCAAACACAGAGAGCAGCAGCAATGGCCGCACGCGCACACCGGCATCGACACGTTCGCCATAAGTGCGGCTGGCGATGATCGAAGCAACCATTGCCGTCACGCTGTAGAGACCAAGCGTGGCCGGCGGGTGACCAAGGACCTGTATGATGTAAAAACCGATAAATGGCACAACAGCCGCATTGGTGCCGCCGGCGATGAAGACCAGCACGGCAATCATATAGGCCTGACGATCAAAAACGCCCGGCGAGGTGTTTTTCTGTAGCATGGGGGAATCGACTGGAGATCGGCAGCGGGAAGTGGATTGATGCCACCATCACACCAAAAGGGTATGCTGTTCAAGCCCGAGCGGAAGGCGATGTGTGTTTTCGTTCGTCACGAAGCACGCCACCCCTGTTTCCCTGAGCACCGGGGCGTCGCAGCGCTTGCGCCGCCCCTTGTCGAAGACGGAAAAACCGTCAGAACTTCACGCCAAGGCCAACCTTGACGACGTGTTCGCTGACATCGCCGGTCGAAGTGATCGGACCGGTATGGTAGGTTGCCTTGCCGAAGTCGTTGTAACGATATTCGACGCGTCCAAACAGGTTGTTGGTAAAGGCATAGTCTACACCCGCGCCGACCGTCCAGCCGTGCAGCACCTTGCTGTCCTCACCGAAGGGCGCCTTCACTTCGCTGTCCGTCGCGGTGTAGCCGGCAGCGGTGTAGATCAGCGCCCGGTCGATCGCATAACCGGCGCGCAGACGCGCGGAGCCGTTCAGGCCTGCGGAAACCTCGCTGGTGACGATGGTCTTGTCGCCCCAGGCATAACCGAGATCGCCCTCGACACCCAGAATGATGGAGGGGGCCACTTCAGCGTTATAACCAGCGAAACCGGAAAAACGGCCGCCGTCAAATTCATGCTTCGTGGTGACACCGAAAGTGGTCGACTTCACGCGGTTCCAGCCATAACCGGCGGAAGCACCGACATAAACACCGTCCCAGGAAAAGGCAGGTGCAACATCGTTGACGACCGGTGCCGCTGGAATATCGCCGACGGCGTCGGCGGCAACGGATGCGTCAGAAAGAATGCCGAGCAGGCCGAGGGCGAGAAGAGATCGTTTCAACATGCGATAGCTCCTTGAAAATACCATCCCGGCACCTGCGTGATGCGAGTTTTCGCGACCAGAAACGCAGCGTAATGACGGGGTTGACGCACCCCTAGATTGAAGAACATCGTGGTTAAAATCGCGTAAACGGCACGGACAAAAAGGCCCTTGCAGAACGTATTCCCGTTAATATTGCCAATATTTATCAAATATAGATTAGAACTCGCGCGGATGATCCCGAACCGTGCGTCCCGACATATGACGACAGCGATCGCGTCACAAAACCCTCATGAGTAGTGGCCATCTCGCAGTTTTGTGTGTGCAGTCATTGGCGGCCACATAAAACAAAAAGAAGGGAGCCCGAAGGCCCCCTTGCAGTCATGCGATGCGCCGTTTGTTATTTCCGGAAGCACCGTGTGTCATACACACGTAGCTGGAGGACTGCTTCCGGCTTATATCCTGCGCGCATCGTTCACGCCGAAAATCCCTGTCGATTTTCGATCTGCACCATTAGTGGCGACGCTTTTTGCCGCCATCGTTCTTGTTGTCGATGACATCGACGGAAGTCTTGTTGCCGTTGAGAAGGCCATTCAGGATACCGGTCTTGTTGCCGTTCAAAATCCCGTTATTGGACAGGATACCGCTGACACCCAGATCGATGCTTGGCGACACGACGACGAGTGCGCCGCCCTTGTTGCTGTTTCCGGACAGGATACCGCCCAGCAGACCACCGGCATTGGCTTGACCAACGGAAGCGACAGTAAGAACAGCGGCTATGCAAGCAAATTTGGCAATCATTTCTCTCTCCTCTTATGTTTGATCACGCCCCATGGCGTAGTCGAACTGTATATTTAGAGGATTCTAATTCAAGCAAAGTCTAATATTACAATAAATAATTAACTTTAATACTGGTGATTTTAATCAAGTTTTACGCGATTGGCGCCGGTGTATTCTTTTGGGATTTCCGTGGAATACACCATGACTTCCGGCCTCGACAATATATCGCCCCTGAAACTTTATTAACCATCCAAATATAAGATATTGCTTAATTAGAGACCGGAGATGCAAATGCGGCTGGGAGGATACATCGCGCTTGTTCTTGGGCTTGCCTGCACCTGCGGTGCGCAGGCGGGGGAAAACGCCGATGAACACAATATCACCTATAAAACCGGCATCGGCTACGACACCAATTACTTCGGCGATACCAACCGGCTGAAGGCGATTTCGCTGCGCGCCGGCTTCGGGCTTAACGGAAAGTTCGTGCTTGATGGCACGGAACTGCGTTATTCGCTCGAGCATGAGGAGGTTCGCCTCCCCCGTTACCGTTTTGCCAATGAACACAACACCATTGCCAGCCTGGGGCTGACCAGGCGTCTGTCGGAGCGGCTGGAATGGGCCGTGGAACTGCGTGGCACACGCAGCGATGCCGGCGATATCTTCCTGCATCTGCCGGAAGAAGACATCGGTTACCGGCGACTGGACCACAAGCTGGAGGCATCGACACAGCTCGGCATCCTTGCTCTTGGCGGAAAGAACACGCTGACGGCGGGTTTTGCCAGCCTGATGAAAGGCAGGGCGCGTTTTCGTCCGGCCTATTTCGAGCCCACCCGCCTGGAGGCCAATGAAGCGCTCTTGTCGCTCAAGGCCGAACATGTGCGCCCGCTGGCCGGCGGCGAGGCCGGACTGACAATTGCTTATGACCGCATTGTCGTGCCGGAAAGCCAGCAGGAGAAATACGAGCGTTTTCCGGCCAGCACGTTGCGGGGATCACTTGCCTACGGTTTCAAGTTTTCCGAACACTTTGCCGTTCTGGCCGAAGGGGGCCTGACGTCCATTTCCGGCGACGATATCAGCGACAAGGTGAAGCGCACCCGGCCCTATCTCAGGGCCGAAGCCGAGGTGAAGGCTACCGACCGCATCGCCTTCGGTGCTGGCTTCTCCCAGGATTATGCGCTTTTCGACCCTGATGATCCCATTGCCGAGTTCCACCGCCGTTGGCAGTTCGTGGTTAAAAGCAAGCTCACCGACAAGGTGGGGCTGGACCTGGCGCTGCAGCGTGTCCACAAGGACTGGATCTATTACAATTACGATACCAGCGAACGCAGGCTGGTGGCCACACTGTCCTTCGATACCGGCAAGAACAGCAAGCTGGAGGTGGAATTCAACCGCCTTCTGCATGGCGAGCGCGACACCGACCTGTCCTATAGCGGATCAAGCGTCACCTCGCGTTTCACCGGCACATTCTGAAACATAGGGCAGCCACATCACCAAAGCGCATATCAGGTCGAAATTCGGTCCCAATTTCTGCTAGAATCCAGCTCCGAGATTCGAAGGCAGGACAGACCGGATAATGAACAGACGACTTTTGCTCCTTGCGGCTGGCCTGACCTCCATTCCCGTTGCCGCCGCGGCACATCCGCATATTTTCGCCGAAGCGCGCATGGAAATCGTCGAGGGGCCGAACGGTACCATCCAGGAGGTGCGCAACATCTGGCGTTTCGACGAGATGTTCTCGGCAAGCGTGGTGATGGATTACGACAAGAACGGCGACCTGAAGCTGGACAAGAACGAGCTGGCCGAAATCGGCAACACCGTGCGTGAATCGCTTGGCGAATATTCCTATTACACCTTCATTACCGCCAATGGAAAACAGGTGGATTTCGCAAAGCCCGACACCATTCATGTGGACTACAAGGACAAGCAGATCCTGATGTTCTTTTCCGTCAAGCCAAACACGCCGCTTTCCATCAAGGGCAAGCTCAGCTTCGGCGCGTGGGACCCGACCATGTATACGGCGATCGATTTTGCGAAAGACGGCGATCTGGCGACCGTCGGCAAGGATCTCGCCGCCTGCAAGCACCATGTCGTGCGCCCCGACCCGGACGAGGTGATCTCACAAAACCAGAGTTCGCTCACCGACGCTTTCTTCAACGACCCGACCGGCACAGACATGACCAAACTCTTCGCCACCCGGCTGGAGGTGACATGCTGAGCCGAAACGGGCGCCTTTGCGGACACCTGACCATCGCCGCGATCTGCGTGCTGGCTGTGGCAGGTGCTGCCCATGCGCAATCGCCGCTCGGCATAGGCTCGGCCGAGCCGTCCTTTGCCCCTGGCGGGCCGTTCGCGCCGCTGATGCAATGGATCAACGTGCACCAGCAGATGTTCTACCGGGCGCTGACCGGTGCCCTGAAAGCCATGCGCGAAGACAATTGGGCGATGGCATCGCTGGTTGGCCTCTCCTTTGCATACGGGGTCTTTCATGCCGCCGGTCCTGGCCACGGCAAGGCTGTCATCTCTTCCTATATGATCGCCAATGAAACGCAGCTGAAACGCGGCATTCTCATTTCCTTCATTTCAGCACTCATTCAGGGCGCAATGGCCATCGGCCTCGTTGTCGCAGCCTGGCTCGTGCTGCGCGGCACCTCCATCACCATGACGAAAGCCACGCAGGCAATGGAGATCGCCAGCTTTGCCATGGTGGCGCTGTTCGGCGCCTGGCTTCTGCTACGCAAGCTCTGGTCGCTGCGCATCCGGCGCGTACCGGTTGCCGCCTTCGCCGTTGCGGGGGAAGCAACAGCAGTCAGAACCACGGGCATGGGCACGGGCCTCAGGTTTCAGGGCAAGCCGGTTTTCGCGGACCACGCCCATAGCGGCACAGGTGATCTTTGCGTCTCCTGCGGAAAATCGCACGCGCCCGATCCGCTGCTTCTCAAAGGCAAGAATTTCAGCCTGCACGAAGCGTGGTCGGCCATCATCGCAGTTGGCCTGCGGCCATGCTCCGGCGCCATCATCGTCATGAGCTTTGCGCTCTTGAACGGGATTTTTCTCGGCGGCGTGCTTTCCGTGCTTGCCATGTCGCTGGGTACCGCCATCACCGTATCGCTGCTTGCCATCATGGCCGTCTCGGCCAAGGGGCTTGCCGTGCGCTTCGCCGGCCCCGGAAGCCGCAGGGCAGCGGGCATCAGCCACGCGATCGAGATTGCCGGTGCGCTGTTCGTGCTTTTAATGGGCCTTATGCTGCTTGGCGCGTCGCTTCAGTTCTGACTGTCGCGGCGGCGCTGGTAGCGGGCGCGCAGCCAGAACAGCAGGAAAAAGCACAGCACCACCACCGAGCCAAACGCCGCGGCAAGAAAGGGCGAATAATCCCCCAGCCACAGCATGATTTTCGGCATCACGTAAAACACCAGCCCAAAACCAAGGATGATGCCAGCGGCTGCAAGGCCCGGCGACCAGTCTTTACGGCCAGAGCCAGCCTTCTTTTCAGGCGTGGTCATGGGCGAGCTCCGCGCGGATATCCTCAAGCTTGCGCTTCTGCGCGCCATCGGCCGTAAAATTCTCCGGCGAAAGCCAGATTTCAAACGCCTTGCCAATCAACGGCCATTCGCCGTCGATCATGGAAAACCACGCCGTATCGCGGTTGGCACCCTTGGAGATCATGTGCTGGCGGAACACACCCTCGAAGGTGAAGCCGTAACGCTTCGCCGTGATCTTGGAGGGTTCGTTTTGATTGTGGCATTTCCACTCGTAGCGGCGGTAACCCAGATCCTCGAAAACGTGTTTCGCCATCAGATAATGCGCTTCGGTCGAAAGCGGCGAGCGCTTCATCCTGGCGCCATGGGCAACCGAACCGACCTCGACTACGCCATTGGCGGGATCGGGCCGCATGTAGCTTGCCATTCCGACGACGTCACCGGTGGCATTTTCAACGAAAACCAATGTCACCCAGTTGAGTTTATCACCCGCGTTGACAAGCCAGTCACCAAAGGCTGCAGCATCGGCAAAGCCGCTTTGCGGGAAATATTTGAGAAGCGCATTGACCCCCTCACCACCAAGCGCAGTCCAGAGCCTTGCAAGATGCCTGTCGCGATCAAACGTTTCCGCCGTCACATAACGGCCCTTCAGCGTCACCGGCTGCGGCGCCGGACATCCCTTAAAATCACTCAGATCGCGCATTCTCTTCCCCATTGTCTGGGAGAAGGATTAGGCCAAGCGGGGCTGGATGACAACAGTGCATATACGGCAGGGGGGCGTGGTTCACCCCCCTCTTCTAACCTCAAACCTTCGCCGCCACCACCGTCGACTCGATATGATCGACCAGCGCATCGGGCAATCCCAACCGCCCGGCAAGCAGATCGAGATAACCGCGCTCCGCCCGCGTATCGGCCTCTATGGCAAGACGCGAGGCGGTGTAGATTTCCACCTTCTGCTCCTCTGTGCGGGCAGCAGCCACCAGTGCGTCGATATCCAGCGGATCGGCCAGTTCCTTTTCGAGGAACCGCTCGGCTTCAGTGTCGAGGCCGGACACCTGCACCTTATCCATGATGTTGGCGCGCTCTTTTTCGTCGATATGGCCGTCTGCCTTGGCAGCGGCAATCATCGCCTGGATGAGTTTCAGCGCAAAATCGTTGGAAAGGGCGGGGGACTGCGGATGGAAGGCGGAATCGGCGGGCGGGGCGAGAAGCTCCGGCTCGGGTTTTTGAGCTACTTCAGGCGCCTGCCCGGATTTGTAATTCTTGTAGGCGAGATAACCGAGACCGGCGATGGCCGCGACGCCGCCGATGGTGGCGACATTGCCGGCGAGCTTGCGGCCGGTCTTGGTGCCCAGAATGGCGGCGGCGAGCGCACCGGCCTTCATCGGATTGTTCTTGGCGATATCGGCGGCCTGCCCGGCTCTGTCACGGACGCTTCCCGAAAGGCCCGGCACCTGTGAGCCGAGGAATTGTTCAAGAAGCTTCTTGGCGTCGAACATCAAAATCTCCTGTGAGGGTAAAGTCTACACGGGAAGATAGGGAGCCATGGCACGAATACAAATGACAAACCCGCTCACGCCTTCGTGAACGGGCTTGAAGAAGTAGTAGATCAGCCGCGCAGTGCTGCGGCTTCGGCGGCGAGCCTGGTGATGCCGGCCCAGTCAGCCGTTGCCACCAGTTCGCGCGGAGCAACCCAGGAACCGCCGACACAGACGACGTTCGGCAGGGAAAGATAGTCATTGGCATTCTTCAGCGAGACGCTGCCGGTCGGGCAGAACACCGTGCCGGCGAGCGGCGAGGACAGTGCCTTGAGGTATGGCGCGCCACCGGCCTGTTCCGCCGGGAAGAACTTCAGCACCTTGTAGCCTTCGTCGCGCAGCGCCATGACTTCGCTTGCCGTGGCGGCCCCTGGAAGCAGCGGCACGTTGGAGGCGCGCGCAGCTTCCAGCACGCTTTTGTTGATGCCGGGGCTGACGATGAAGGTGGAACCGGCTTCAGCGGCCGCCTCGAAATCTTTGGCGTTGAGGATGGTGCCAGCGCCGACATGGGCGCCCTCCACTTCCGCCGCAACCGCACGGATGGCATCGAGTGCCGCGGGCGTGCGCATGGTGATCTCGATTGCCTTCAGGCCACCTGCGACCAGAGCGCGCGCGAGCGGCACGGCGGAAGCGGCATCATCCACGATCAGCACCGGCACAACCGGCTGCAGCTTGAGGATGGAGAGCAGTTTTTCGGAGTCCTGGGCCAAGATAAGCCTCCCTTGCGCGATTGAAACGATTGAAATCCGGTTTATCGATTAGCCTGCCCCGGCCTTGATGTCGAGGCATGGCAAGACCATTTTTATCCAGATACTTCAATCTATTCGCTTCTTTATGACGTCTTCATGCGATAATCTGGCGCACCGGTTTACGGAGACAGCATGGCCAAGGAAATCGAGCGGAAGTTTCTGGTTGCAGGCGATGAATGGCGTAATGAAGTGACGCGTAGCATGGCTTTCCGGCAGGCATATGTCGCCTCGCTGGAAAATCGTTCGGTCCGGGTCAGGATCGTCAACGGGCTTGACGCGACACTGACCATCAAGATCGGCGCGAGTTCGCTCGTCCGCGATGAATATGAATATTCCATTCCACTGAATGACGCGGAAGAATTGATGGCCAGCGCCCCCGGCGTGGTGATCGAGAAGATGCGCCACACGGTTGATCACGGTGGATTCACTTGGGAAGTCGATGTTTTCGAGGGTAAATACAAGGGGCTGATCGTGGCGGAGGTAGAGATGGACGACGAGAACGCCAACCCCGATCTGCCCTCCTGGCTTGGCAAGGAGGTAACGGGCGACCGTCGCTTCTCCAACCAGTCGCTCGCCATGGACTGTCCCCACGGAGACTTGGCGGATGCCCTTCAGGATTGACCCGAACAAACCGTTCGACGATGAAATCCGCCGCGCGGGACTGGAACTCATCGAAGAGGCGATAATCAGCCTTCGCGACCAGCCTTCCGGGCGCCATGAGGCGGTGCACGATGCCCGCAAGCGGTTCAAGCGGCTGCGCGCCCTCTACCGCCTCATCGCCAGGGCAGCACCCGATTTCAGCAAAGAGGAAAACGCCCGCTTTCGCGACATCGCCCGCTCGCTCGCTTTTGCGCGGGAAGCGACGGCGCTGGTGGAGACGGTGGAGTATCTCGAGACTTTCGCGGCCTCCACGACGCAAGGAAAGGCGCTGCGATCGATCGCGACAGTCCTGCGCAAGCGCCGCGACCACGCCATCGAACATGAGGCAGGTCTCGACGAGGCCATTGCGGCCGCCATCGCCGGCTGCGAGGAAGCACGCAAGAAGCTGAAGGCAGTGTCGCTGCCGGACGAGCTTAAGGATGTGACAAGGCTGGTGAAGACCGGGTGGGCGAAGCAGAGGAAGAGGGCGCGTAAAGCACTTGCCGACTGCCATGAGCAGGCCGACGTCGAACATTTCCACGAATTGCGCAAGGCGGGCCAGGCCTACTGGATGCATCTCGGCCTTCTGCGCCGCCTCTGGCCATCGGCCATGCGCGCCAAGCGGGCCGACACCAAGCGGCTGGTCGACATCCTCGGCCACGAGCACGATCTTTCGGTCCTTGCAGCCTTTGCGGACCGGGAACCGGAGCGTTTCGGCAATGGCGAGCGACTGGCTCTGCTTCTCGATGCAATCATTCAGAGGCAACAGGCGCTGCGCGGAGATGGCCTTGAGCTGGCAAACGAAGTCTTCTCCGAATCCGCCAGAACCGAAAGCCGCATCGTCGGCCTTTTATGGCGGCAGGCGGCGAAGTAGACCGGAAAGCCCGAAGAGACTGAGAATTTGACGATTTTCAAAATACCGGCAGCGGCGGATAAATATTGATTTGCGGCCGCCGCCGCTGTATTTCAGCGCCCATGACCGACACCACCATTCTCCCCCGCCCGGAAGCCGCCCCTCACCCCACTGGCGATTTTCTCGTGGCTGCGCTTTATCATTTCGCCCGCCTGCCGCGGTTTGAAAGCCTGCGCGACGAGCTGTTTCAGCTTTGCCGGGAAAACGGCGTCAAGGGCACGCTGCTTCTGGCGGCGGAAGGCATCAATGGCACCATTGCCGGGCCCGATGCGGGTGTGCGCGCCATACTTGCCTTCCTGCGTGCGCAGCCGGAATTTACGGCGCTGGAACATAAGGAAAGCCGGGCATCGAACATGCCCTTCGTGCGCATGAAGGTGAAGCTCAAGAAAGAGATCGTCACCATGGGCGTGCCGGACATCGATCCCAACCGCATCGTCGG
Source organism: Rhizobium sp. TBD182 (assembly GCF_001950375.1). Taxonomy (NCBI): domain Bacteria; kingdom Pseudomonadati; phylum Pseudomonadota; class Alphaproteobacteria; order Hyphomicrobiales; family Rhizobiaceae; genus Rhizobium; species Rhizobium sp. TBD182. Next base: position 380,609 of record NZ_BDLN01000003.1, read on the forward strand.
CACCTATGTCGATCCGCGCGACTGGAACTCGCTGATCTCCGACCCGGACACCATCGTCATCGACACCCGCAACGACTACGAGACCGCGATCGGTCTCTTCAAGGGCGCGGTGGACCCGAAGACCAAGACCTTCCGCGAGTTTCCCGACTGGGTAAAGAACAATCCCGGCCTGCACAACAAGCCGAAGATCGCCATGTATTGTACCGGCGGCATCCGCTGCGAAAAGGCGACCGCCTTCATGAAGGAACAGGGGTTCGATGAGGTCTTTCACCTCAAGGGCGGCATCCTGAAATATCTGGAAGAGGTGCCGGAAGAAGAGAGCATGTGGGAAGGCGCCTGCTTCGTGTTTGACGAGCGCGTCTCCGTCGTCCACGGTCTTGCCGAAGGCGATCACAAGCTCTGCCACGCCTGCCGCAACCCGATCACATCGCAGGTGCGCCAATCCCCGTTGTTCGAGGAAGGTGTGTCCTGCCCGAGCTGTTACGACGACCGGACAGAAGAAGACCGCCAGCGGTTCCGCGACCGGCAGCAGCAGATCGAACTGGCAAAGAAGCGCGGCGAGCGCCATCTGGGGCGCTAAAGCGGATCGGCGGCCAGCCACGGCACGTCTTCACGGTGAGAAGGCTCTTACGCGATTAACGACTTGATCGCTCTGCCCCCGGATGAGGTCCGGGGTGACGGAGTCTGGATCACCCTTTTGCCCCTGCCCGAAGCGCAAACAGCGGCGCCGTCTGCTCCTCCAGCATGGCGGTAATCTCTTCAGCGGCGACGGGTTTTGAGAACAGGTAGCCCTGCAATTCGTCACAGCCACACAGATGCAGGATAGCCGCCTGTTCTTCGGTCTCGACGCCCTCCGCCGTAACCGGAATATCGAGAGATTTCGCAAGCGCCACGGTTGCCTGCAACATTTCCAGCGACCGCCCACCCTGCTCCAGCGCCATGACCAGCGACCGGTCGATCTTCATGCGGTCGAAACCGAAGCGGCGCAGATATCCGACGCTGGCGAAACCGGCTCCGAAATCGTCGAGCGCTATATGCAGGCCAAGCTGTTTCAGCTTGTCGATTGCCGCACTTGCCCGCTCCGGATTCTGGATGAAATAGCCCTCGGTCATTTCCAGCCGCAGCCTTGCGGTCGGCGTCTGCGTGGCGGCGAGAATATCCGCCACGTTGCCGGAAAAGGCCGGATTGCGGAACTGAACGGGTGAAATATTCACCGAGAGCTTGATGGAGGGCCATTGACCCGCCGTCTCGCAGGCCTTGCGCAGCACCAGAAGGCCGAGCCGCTCGATAAGGCCACTGGTTTCGGCAGCGGCGATGAATATATCCGGCGGCACGAAGCCGTATCCCGGCCTTTGCCAGCGGGCAAGCGCCTCCACCCCGGTGATACTGCGCGTGGCGGCATTGACGACCGGCTGGTAGACCACCGATATCTCGTCATTCAGGATGGCATAACGCAGATCGGCCTCAAGCTGCAGCTTTTCCTCGCGCAGCGCATCCATTTTCAGCTCGTAGGCGACGTAACGCCCACGCCCGTTTTCCTTGGCCTGATACATGGCCATGTCGGCGCGACGCAGCAGTTCCTCACCGTTGATATCACCGGCTCTGGAGACGGAAGTGCCGATGCTGCAACCGATGCTCGCCACACGCTCGCCGATGCTGAACGGCTCGGTGAACAGTTCGAGCAGCGCCTGGCAGAGCTTGCGGCCTTCCGACCACACGTCGTCGCCCTGAATGGCGATGGCGAATTCGTCGCCGCCGAGCCGCGCGAGCACGGCATCTTCCGGCACAAGCACCCTGAGCGCCGCCGCAACGCCCTTGATCAGTCGATCGCCGGCAGCGTGACCGTAGGAATCGTTGATCTCCTTGAAACCATCAAGATCGAGGTAAAGCAGCTTGATATCGGTCTTGTCGTGGCGGGCCTTGCCCACCATGCGGTTCAGCTTGGAAAACAGCCCGGCGCGGTTGCTGAGCCCGCTCAGACGATCGCGCAGCGCCTCTTCCCTCGCCGCCGCCTCGTCAGCCTTCAGCCGGTCGAGCGTCGCCGAACCGATGATGAGAAGTACGAGAAAGAACGTTCCGGCAATGCCGAGTGCCGTGAAGACGACCGGCCGGGCCTCATGGAAGCTCACGTCCCCCGGCAGCTGCGAGCGCCAGACGAGCCGCGCCAGCACATCACCAAGCGGATTGACGACATCCACATGGTTGGTCGCCGGTCCGTCGCCATATTGCAGTTGCAGACCATCGATGACGTAGTTGCGGGCCAGCTTGTCTACCGTCGCCTGTTTGAGATGACGCGCGAAAATCAGATATCGCCGCTCGGATCCAACCGGAGGCAAGACCCCGGATTTGAGCCGCACCAGCGCGACCCCCGTAGCCGCGACGCCGTCGCGGGTTTTCACGAAACCGGTGACCTGCGACGCGATGCCGGGACGCATGGAGCGCACCCGTTCGATCATCTCCTTGAGGCCTTCTGCAAAATAGTCATGGGGCTTCCAGGCAACCGGCTTGCCGTTCTGGTAGGCCATGCGGACCTTGCCGTCTTCGTCGAGGACGACGGCGGTATCGAAAAGATCGCTGTTGACCGTCATCTCGCCGTAATTGCTCGCCACCCAGTCGAACCTGTCGGGGGCGTAGACATAGTCGGCGGCATCGTCCCAGGCGGCGTAGTCGTTCAGCGTCGCGCCAAGCTGGTCGCGGAAGGTGACAAGGGCGCCCGCCGTTGTCTCGCGCGAGCGGGCATTGTCGAGCGAGTTCGCCCTTTCCCTGACCTGGCTCAGAGCAGACAAGACCAGCGCGGTGACGATGAGAAGCACCAGCGCAAATGTGGACAACACGACGCCGACGGCGGTTCTACGCCCGACCGGCAAATATTCCCCAATGTTTCGCGGCGCAATCCGCATAAAATCCCCTTCGAAAGCATCATCTTGCGAAGGAAACATTCAAAAGCCGTTAAGTTGGATTGTGGCGACGCCACAAAAAACAACGGGTATAAAACGACAGTATGGGTGAAATAGAGAAAAATTCTCCCCACAATGGTGGGGGATTTTCATAAAAACCGCGGATGCGTTCGCCCCGCAAACAAAAAACCTCCCCCGCGAACGGGAGAGGCTGCAACTTCAATCATGTCAGGCCTGATTACCAGGACGGAATGACCGTGCCGTTGAACTTCTCCAGAATGAAGGCCTTCACTTCCGGGCTGTGGTAGGATTCCACCAGCGTCTTCACCCACGGCTTGTCCTTGTCCTGCGCACGAACGGCGATGACGTTTGCGTAAGGGGACTTTTCGCTTTCGATGGCGATGGCGTCCTTCTTGGGGTTCAGGCCTGCTGCCGTGGCATAATTGGTGTTGATGACTGACGCGTCGGTGTCATCCAGCGAGCGCGGCAACTGCGCAGCGTCAAGTTCGACGATCTGGATGTTCTTCGGGTTTTCGGTGATGTCGGCAGGCGTTACCTTCAGACCGGCTTCTTCCTTGACCTTGAGCACACCCTTGGAAGCGAGAACGAGAAGCGCACGGCCGCCATTGGTCGGGTCGTTCGGAATACCGACCGTCGCGCCGTCCTTCAGCTCGTCAAGGCTCTTCACCTTCTTCGAATAAACGCCCATCGGGGTGGTGATGGTGGTGCCGACGCTGACGAGATCAAACTTGCGGTCAGCGATCTGGTTGTCGAGGTAAGGCTGGTGCTGGAAGGAATTGGCCTGAAGCTCACCGTCTGCCAGCGCCTGGTTCGGCACGACGTAGTCGGAGAACTCGACGATATCGATGTCCAGTCCCTTGGCGGCGGCGATCTTCTTGACCTGTTCCATGATCTGCGCGTGCTCGGCAGGTGTAACACCAATCTTGATGGTTTCAGCCAGCGCCTGGCCGGCGGTAAAGAGAGCGGCGAGCGAAGCCGCGAGGATGATTTTCTTCATGGATGTCTCCTTGGGTTTGTTGTTCTTGGGTTTGTTGTTCTTGAACGGTTTTATCAGTTCTTGCGGGTGCGCTTGTCGAAGCTGCGGGCAAGCCGGTCGCCGGCGCTCTGCACGAGCTGCACGAGCACGATCAGCACCAGCACCACGACCAGCATCACGTCAGGCATGAAGCGCTGGTAGCCGTAGCGAATGCCGAGATCACCCAGCCCGCCGCCGCCGACAGCACCGACCATGGCCGAATAACCGATGAGGCTGACGAGCGTGAGGGTAAGCGCCAGCGTGATGCCCGGCTTTGCTTCCGTAAGCAGAACCTTGGTGACGATCTGCAACGGTGTTGCGCCCATGGCGCGGGCCGCTTCGATCAGGCCCTTGTCGACCTCGCGGATCGCCGCTTCCACCAGCCGCGCGATGAAAGGCACGGTGGCAACCGTCAGCGGCACGATGGCCGCACTGGTGCCGATGGAGGTGCCGGCGACCAGCCGCGTGAAGGGAATGATCGCCACCACCAGAATGATGAAGGGCGTGGAGCGCGCCGCATTGACGACAAGGCCGAGGATGCGGTTCGTCATCGGCGCGGGGAAGAGTTCGCCTTTGCCGCTGGTGGCAAGGAAAACGCCCATCGGCACGCCGATGATGGAGCCGACGATGCCGGCGACCGCGACCATGTGCAGCGTCTGCAGAAGACCCTTCGACAGAAGGTTGAAAAGCATATCAGGCGACATAACCGAGCACCTCCGTGTGAAGACCGGTCTCAGTATAAAAGCGGCCGGCGCGGGCGGTGATTTCCGCCGTGGCCGGATAGGACACAACCAGCGAGCCGAATGGTTCACCGGAAATTTCCTCGATGGTGCCGGCAAGGATGTTCACGTCAGGACCGATTTCTGCAACAAGACGCGCGGTCAGCGGCTGGAATGCCGTTTCGCCGAAGAACACCAGCCGCACGAGAACGCGGTCACCTTCCGCGGCTTCCGGCTTCAACCCTGATGTAACCCAGTGCGGCAGCTTAACCCCGACCGAGGACGACAGCAGGCTGCGGGTCGTCTCGTGTTTCGGCGCGGTGAAAATATCGAAGGTGCGCCCCTCCTCCACGATCAGGCCCCTGTCGATGACGGCGACCTGCGAGGCGATGGTCTTCACCACTTCCATCTCGTGGGTGATGAGCAGCACTGTCAGCCCAAGTTCGGCATTGATCCGCTTCAGGAGTTCAAGGATCGACTGGGTCGTCTCCGGATCGAGCGCGGACGTCGCCTCGTCCGACAACAGCAGCTTGGGTTGCGTCGCAAGCGCGCGGGCGATGCCGACACGCTGCTTCTGCCCACCCGACAGTTCCGCCGGATAACGCTTCGCCTTGTCGGAAAGGCCGACGAGTTCGAGCAGCGGCGTTACCCGCGTTTCGATCTCTTTTTTACCGAGACCGGCAATTTCTAGCGGCAGCGACACATTGTCGAAAGCGGTGCGCGACGACAGGAGATTGAAGTGCTGGAAGATCATGCCGACGGAACGGCGAAGGGTCCTCAGACTCTTCTCATCAAGGGCGGCAACATCGACGCCGTCGACGACCACCCGGCCGGACGACGGTTTTTCAAGGCCGTTGGCGAGGCGGATGAGAGTGGATTTGCCGGCACCAGAGCGGCCGATTATGCCGGTGATGGAACCCTTCGGCACGACATAGTCAATGCCGGCGAGGGCTGCGAAGCCCGGCTTGCCATCGCTGCCGCCAAAGGTCTTGGTCACGCCTTCAAACGTGACCATCGCGTCCTTGGCAGTCTGCGGTGCGCGCGCGAGCGATGTCGCGTTGGATGAAAAACTCATTGGGAACTCTGCGAAAACTCTTGACGGATCGGGTCTCAAAAAATCCTGTTGCGGTGCTGAACCGCTCTCTTCATGCAGCCTTCCGGCACATTCGATGACAGCTGATTTTCCGGGTCATTTCGTCAGGCTTTCACTCAGAAATGCCGGGGATCGGCAATTCGATGGCGCATACTTGCCCGCAGGCGCCATCTTTTAACAGGGATGATTTTTCAATTATCTGAAATCAGAGAAAAAATCTACCGCAAAGCCGTCTGTGCGGCCCTGCGGCAGTCAAGACTTCGCGAGTGCGTGGAAATCAGACGTGGCTGACGAATTCCTCAAGCGGGCGGCGGACCTTCTTCAGGTTCACCAGCCAGTCGCCTTCCGGCTCGCGGTATCCGAGCGGCAGGATGGTGACGGAGCGCAGGCCCTTTTCACGCAGGCCGAGGATTTCATCCAGCTTGGCCGGATCGAAACCTTCCATCGGTGTGGAATCCACACCCTCGAAAGCAGCCTGCGCCACCGCCATGCCGAAACCAATATAGGCCTGACGGGCTGCGTGTTCGAAATTCACCTGCTCATCACGCTGCGGATAGGAGGAGAGAAGCTTCTGACGATACGCTTCCCAGCCCTCGTTCTTGACGCCACGCTCTTCGTTGACCAGATCGAACATATGGTTGATCCGCTCTTGCGTGTAGTTATCCCACGCCGCAAACACCAGAAGATGGGAACCTTCAGTCACCTGCGCCTGGTTCCAGGCGATCTCGCGGATCTTTGCGCGCACTTCCGGATCGGTAACGACGATGACTTCGAACGGCTGCAACCCGCTGGAAGTGGGCGCCAGCCGGGCGGCTTCGACGATGCGCTCGACCTTGTCTTCCGCAACAGTCTTGGAAGGATCCATTTTCTTGGTGGCATAACGCCAGTTGAGTTTTTCGATAAGCATGTTCGTTTTCCCTGGGAGGACCAGCCCGCACCGCTCCGGATGAGGCAGCAGCAGGCGCTACGTCTGCGTAGCCTGCCTGACATAGGAGACAGGATGGCAGGCGCAAGCAGGCACCGCCGGGTAACTGGCAAAAAAGTTTGGAAAACTGATAGTAAGGTGGAAGAACTTTATTGGGGAGAGCGATCGTGTGCTTTCCTGGTGAGGAATACGGCGGGTAAAGTTCACACACGAGCCAGCCTTTCCACCCTCATCCCTGTGCTTGTCAGAGGAATCCGGCCGACACGCGTCTGCGTGGCGGAAATACTTATCCCAGCCCAAGGACTTGGGCTGGCTGGATCCCTGTGACAAGCACAGGGATGAGGGAGAAAGCCTCACCCCTTCATCACACCGTGATTCCCCTTCGGAAAACCCGATGCCAGCGCGCTGTACCATTTGCCGCTGTTCTTCAACGTACGAACCTGCGTTTCGTAATCCACGTGCACGAGACCAAAGCGCATGCGGTACCCTTCCGCCCATTCGAAATTGTCCATCAGGCTCCAGGCGAAGTAACCCCGCATGGGGTAACCGTCCTTCACCAGATCAGCAACGATACCAAGATGTTCGGCGTAATAGTCAAGACGGGGTTGATCGTCCACCTCGCCGTTTTCGACGCCCATATTGTAGCAGGCGCCATTTTCGGTGATGTAGCAATCGGGCAGCTCGTAGCGCTCGTAAAGCGTCTCCACCAGGGAATGCAGCGCCGGCGCATAGACTTCCCAGCCGATATCGGTTTTGACGTCGCTGACGGCCGGGGCTTGTTTGGTGGCAGGGAATTCCGCACCTTCGGTGGCGTCGTCGGCAACGCGCATCGGTGTATAATAATTGAGACCCCACCAGTCGAGCTTCTGGCTGATGATGGACAGGTCTTCCGCCTCCACCACCGGCATGCGGCTGCCCAGGGCCTCTATCATTTCGGCCGGATATTCGCCCTTGAAGACCGGATCGAAAAACGCGCCGTTGTGGAACTGGAATGCCCGTTCAGCTGCCTTCATGTCGGCGTCGCTATTGGAGGCCGGGATGACGGAATGGGCGTTCAGCACCAGTCCGACCGGCACCTTGGGCGCAACATGGCGGGACGCCTCGACGCCGAAACCATGGGCAAGGTTGATGTGGTGCATGGCCGCAAGGGCTGCTTCCATGTTGCGCTCGCCCGGCGCATGAATGCCATAGAGATGGCTGAGCCAGACCGCACACCAGGGCTCATTGAAGGTCGCCACCGCATCCAGCCGGTCGCCCAGCCGTGCCATGACGGTCTTGGCGTAACGCTGGAAGGCATGGGCGGTGGAACGCGAGGCCCAGCCGCCGTCGCCCATCAGTGTCAGCGGCAGGTCCCAATGGTAAAGCGTCGCATAGGTCTTGATGCCGCGCGCCTTGCAGCCATCGACGAGGCGGTCGTAGAAATCCAGCCCCTTCTCGTTGATCGGGCCGAATCCATCGGGAATGATGCGCGGCCAGGCAATGGAGAAACGATAGGCCTCGACACCCATTTCCTTTATGAGATCGAGATCATCCTCCCAGCGATTATAGTGATCGCAGGCAACGTCGCCATTGTGGCGCCCGAAGACATGTCCCGGCATGTTGCAGAAGGCATCCCAGATGGATGGCTTGCGGCCGTCAACCTTGGTGGCACCCTCGATCTGGAAGGAGGCGGTCGCCACGCCGAACAGGAAATCGCCGGGGAAACGGGCTGCAAGCGCTTTGTGATCGGTCATCGGATAGGCCCTTTCGTCATCCATCGAGCGTCAAAAGATGGAGAGCGGTTTAGACCAAGTCAGCAATGAGGTACAGCCGCAGGCACGCAAAATCTGCAACGTTTCAGCAGCGCGGTTAAGATATCCAAAGCGCTTTAGGTACACGAAAGTCGCCGCAACGGTTTCCCGGCGGCGGGAGAAACGACAGCCCGGCAAATGCGGATGGGAGTTGAGTGTGGTGGAAAGTCTTGCATCTGCCGGGCCGCGCCTTGTTTGACCGGAATGCCGGTCGATCGGTGACAGCCTTTTCACGACACCTACCAGATCGGCCCTTCCCGCTGCTGGCAATTGCGGGACGCCTTTCCGGAACGCGGTTTGCCAGAACCACGCTTGTCGATGCCGGCAGCCGGTCCGCGAAAGGCGCCGCGCGTATCGCCCTTCCGTTCCGGTTGCAGGGGAATGATGCAGCGAAATGGACGGGTGGGGACATGCGGGGAAAGGTTTTGCGGTAAGTGACTGGAAAGAAAGGAGGGGTCGCGCGGAAATGTTCTCGCCTTTGGCAGCAGACGGAGAGCATGCCCGCTAATCCGGCTATCGCAACCTTCTTAGTCTCATTTTATGGAATGTTATCTGCAGCATCGGGCCCGGAGACCGCACGGGGCCGTACACCGCAGATACGACGTCATCCTCGGGCGTGTCGCGAGGATGACGGAGGAGAGGTTTGCGGCTTTAACCAGCCTCTAGACGGGGGATGCTCCCCCGTCCTGTGTTTATGAACGTACCAGCCCGTCAAACGTAACGATTGACGACGTTCTCCAGATATTCCTGACGACCGGACTTCGGCTCGGGGTTGATATCCTGGCGCTCGACCAGCGCTGCGATTTCTTCGAGCTTCAGCTCGCCGCGCAACATCTTCTGGGCTTCAGGTGCGTCCCACTTCGCGTAACGCTCCGACAGCGGCTTCGACAGCGCCCCGTCCTCGATCATCTTCGCCGCCGCCTTCAGACCGCGGGCGCAGCAATCCATGCCGCCGATATGGCCGATCAGCAGGTCCTGCGGATCGAGCGACTGGCGACGCAGCTTGGAATCGAAGTTGGTGCCGCCATTGGTGAAGCCGCCGCCGGCCAGCACGTGGTAATAGGCCAGCGCCATTTCAGGTACGTTGTTGGGGAACTGGTCGGTATCCCAGCCAGACTGGTAATCGTTGCGGTTCATGTCGATGGAGCCGAAAATGCCGAAGGCATTGGCCATGGCCAGTTCGTGTTCGAAGGAATGGCCGGCGAGGATGGCGTGACCCTGCTCGATATTGACCTTCACTTCCTTTTCGAGACCGTTCTTCTGCAGGAACGCATAAACGGTTGCGACGTCGTAGTCGTACTGGTGCTTGGTCGGCTCTTGCGGCTTTGGCTCGATCAGGATCGTGCCTTCGAAACCGATCTTGTATTTGTATTCCACAACCAGATTGAGGAAGCGGCCGAGCTGGTCCAGCTCGCGCGAAAGATCGGTGTTGAGCAGCGTTTCGTAACCTTCACGACCGCCCCATAGTACGTAATTGGCGCCGCCGAGCTTCTTGGTGGCATCCATGCAGGTCTTCACCGTCGCAGCCGAGAATGCGAAGACATCCGGGTCCGGATTGGTCGCGGCACCCGACATGAAGCGGCGGTTGGAGAACAGGTTCGCCGTGCCCCACAGAAGCTTTACGCCGGTATCAGCCTGCTTCTGCGCGAAGTAGTCGACGATCTCGTTGAGGTTCCTGGTGTTTTCGGCAAAGTTCCTGCCTTCCGGGCGCACATCGGCGTCGTGGAAGCAATAGAACGGCGAACCGAGCAGCGAGAAGAATTCAAAGGCGACATCGGCCTTCAGCTTGGCGGCCTGCATGGTGTCTTCAAACCAGGGACGCTGGAACGTCTGCCCACCGAATGGGTCGCCGCCCGGCCAGGTGAAGGTGTGCCAGTAAGCCACGGCAAAGCGCAGGTGATCTTCCATACGCTTTCCGGCAACGATCTCGTCGGGGTTGTAATGTCGGAAGGCGAGCGGGTTGGTGCTGTCGGGGCCTTCATATTTGATCTTGGCGATATCGCCGAAGAAGCCTGTGCTCATTGGATGGTTCCTCCTCTGGGGTGGGTTTAGGTGGTGTTCAAAAATTCGAGGTCTGCGCGGGCCGCTTACCCCCTCTGTCGTGCCGGACATCTCCCCCACAAGGAGGGAGATCAGCAAGTTGCGCTCAATCGCTTCGATCGCGACCTCACAGGAGGACGTGACCTAGCCGCTTGTCGATCTCCCCACTGTGGGGGAGATGCACGGCAGGGCAGAGAGGGGTGAACGGCGCACGCAAAACCTCAATGCGAAAGCTGCCGAATAGCGGGATAAAGCGCGTGATACCGCTGGTAAGCCTCCTCATAAGCATCGCCAAGCGTCACCACCGGCTCGATCGTCCGCGCCGTTTCCGGCTGCGTGCAGACTGCAACCGGATCTGCACCTGTTGCAGCGATGAGACCGAGGCGGGCGGCGCCGAAAGCGGCGCCGAAATCGCCCTCGGCCGGAATATCCACGGGCACACCGAGCGAAGTCGCGATCGAGGCCAGCCAATAGGCCGAGCGCGAACCGCCGCCGATGGCGGTGACGCGGGAAATGGAGGTGCCGGCCGACTTCAGCGCCTCGAGATTGTCACGGATGGCGAAAGTCACGCCTTCCAGCACGGCCTGCGTCAGCGCCCTGCGGTCACTTTCATGCGAAAGGCCAATGAAAGAGCCGCGAATGGCGGCATCGTTATGCGGCGTGCGCTCGCCGGAAAGATAGGGTGCGAAAGTGACGCCGCTCGGCGCCAGAAGCTCGTCGCCCAGTTCACCCGTCAGTTCGGCTGCGGACTTGCCGGTGAGGCGCGAATACCAGTTGAGTGCATCGGTAGCGGACAGGATGACGCCCATCTGGTGCCATGTGTTGGGAAGCGCGTGGCAGAACGCGTGTACGGCGCTTTCCGGCTTCGGCAGATAGGAGGCGTTAGCGGCAAACAACACGCCGGAAGTGCCGAGCGAAACGAACGCGTGGCCCTCTTTCACCGTGCCCATGCCGCAGGCGGAAGCGGCATTGTCACCCGCACCGCCGGCCACCACGGCCTTGCCCGCAATGCCCCATTGGGAGGCGAGCTCGGCACGCAGCACACCTGCCTCCTCGGTGCCTTCGACCAGCGACGGCATGTGTTTTTCTTCAAGGCCGGTCGCCGCCAGAAGATCGGCAGACCATTTGCGCGCACCGGTATCCAGCCACGATGTGCCGGCGGAATCCGACATTTCCGAGATATATTCACCCGTCAGCCACAGTCGCAGGTAATCCTTCGGCAGCAGTACCTTGGCCACCTTCGCGAAGATTTCAGGTTCGTTCTTCGCGACCCAAGCCAGTTTCGGTGCGGTAAAGCCTGGGAATACGATGTTGCCGGTGATCTTGCGGAAGCGTGGATCGGCATCGAGTTCGGCAGCCTCGGCATAGGAGCGCGTGTCGTTCCACAGAATGCACGGCCGCAGCACATTGCCGCTCGCGTCTATCAGCGTCGCGCCATGCATCTGGCCGGAAAGGCCGATACCTTTCACGGCAGCGAGTTCCTTCGCAAACTTCTGCTTCAGACCTTCGACTGCGGTTTTGGTCGCGGCGATCCAGTCCGCCGGGTCCTGTTCCGACCAGCCGTGATGCGGACGCGAGACCTCCAGCGAGCCGTTGGCCGAGCCGACGATCTTCTGATCGCCGTCCATCAGCAGGGCTTTGACACCGGATGTTCCAAGATCGAGACCGAGATACATGTAATTCTCCATTCCGGCGCTCCTTGCGCCACTTCAGCGGTTTTAAGAGTCACCGCATTTCCGGACGGAAAACCGGCGGCCACTTTTCCTGGAAATGCTCTCCTCAGGGCAGATTGTCCCTGAGGAATATGTCGATACGGATACGCTCCTGCGCGGCGATGACAGCGAGACCATCCGCGCGCGCTTTCAACACGCGAATGGCGCTGCGCACCTCATGCCCTGCATCCTGGTTGAGCACGGCATCGAGCACGCCTTCCCGCAGCGCATTGGCCGTGTTTTCGGTGAGCTCATGGGCGATGACGGATGGCGACCTTTCGCCCGATGACGCCCTGAGCGCCCGGATGAGGCCGCGATTACCGGCGCCGAGACTGTAGATGCCGGACAGCGCGTCGCTCGCAAGCGCCTTGGTGACCAGCGCCTCGACGGTGACGGGATCGTCCCGGCCTTCGAGGACCGGCAATAGTCGCAGGTCCGGAAATTCGCTTTCGATGACGGATCGGAAGCCGTCTAGGCGTTCGCGATGGTCGCGCACCAGCATGGAGCCGGCAACGACCGCAATATCGCCGCCGCGCCCGGACAGGAAGCGCCCCATGAGGCTAGCCGCCGTGCGCCCGGCCGCAACGTTGTCGACGCCGGCATAATGGTCGCGGCGCGAACCGGAGAGATCGGAAACCAGCGTGACGGTGGCGATGCCATCTTCGGCCAGCCGGTCTGCGGCTTCGGCAACATCCTCAGAATCGGTGGCGACGAAAGCGACGCCCGACGGCTT
>NZ_BDLN01000003.1:393563-416818 GCF_001950375.1 Rhizobium sp. TBD182
CGCGCGACTTCCAGCGCCTCCGTCAGTGCCGCGGCATTGAAAGGCGGCACCTCTATAACGCGGATCGCCGTGCGCTCCAGATGGGCGCGGGCGGCTGCGGCACGAACTTCGGCTCGCAGCGTCGCCATGAAGGAATTGTCGTTGCCGGGAAGGATGAAGACCAGTGAATAATTGCGACCTTTGGCCAAATTGGCGGCGGCGATATCGCGCACATAACCAAGCTCGGCAATCGCCGCCTCCACCCGCGCTCGAGTAGCGGCGTGAACGCCGGGGCGCATGTTCAGCACCCGGTCGATGGTGGCAAGGCTGACACCCGCCCGCTCGGCGATATCGTGAACTGTCGGCTTCATGTTTCCTCCCGTGCCATTTGAATATCCAGCTTTGCCGCCGTCGTAAACCGAAAAATGATGTACGTACCTCACATTTTCAGCAAGATGATGATTTCGCTTTATTTCCATCTCTGAACTGCCGGCACGCGCCTTTGCCCGGCATCATCCCTCGGCTTTTCCCAAGGATTTAGACACATCAATAAAATCAACAGGCTGCAGAATATCGGGGCTGACCAACAACTTCCGTCATTTTAGCCCTGGGCCAAGGACTTGGGCTTACTGGATATCGGCTCAAGGCCGGCATGACGGAAAAGTATCGCAACCAGACAAAAAAGGGGCCGTCATTTCCGACGGCCCCAGCTCTGCGGTGGATGGGAGGGGATTTTGTTCAGTGCGCCGCGTCTGGTGGCGGCGCCGCCTTGGGTTTCTGGATCAGCACGGTCATGAAGATCAGGCTGCCGAACAGCAGCGTCAGCGCGAAGAACACATCCGCAAAGGCGAGTATCCACGCCTGCTGCGAAACCATGCCGACCAGCTTCTTGATCGCGACGGAAGCACCGTCCAGCCCGTAGGAATCATAGTTCGCGCCGACATTGTTCAGCCACTCCAGCGCCTGTGGATTGGAATAGCTGACATGTTCCGCCAGCCGCACATAATGATCGTCGGTGCGTTGCGACAGCAGCGTATTGATGACGGCAAGGCCAACTGCACCGCCGAGGTTGCGGGTGAGGTTGAACAGGCCCGAGGCATTGCGGATGCGCGCGGGCGGAAGCGTGCCGAGCGCGATGTTGTTGATCGGCACCATACACATCATCAGTCCGAAACCGCGCAGGACCTGCGGAATCAGCAGCTCGTAGAAATCCCAGTCGGTGGTCACATGCGTCATGATCCACGTGCCGCAACCGAAGCTGATGAAGCCGATGGCCATCATGATGCGCGGATCGAGCTTGGTGGACACCTTGCCGGCAATCGGCGCGGTGAAGAACATGGCAAGACCGGAAACGAACATGGTCTCGCCGATCATCAGCGCATCGTAACCGCGCACGCGACCGAGATAGAGCGGGTAGAGATAGGTCAGCCCGTAAAGCCCTATGCCCATCACGAAGGAAAACAGCGAGCCGATGGAAAAATTTCGGTCCGCAAAGGCGCGGATGTCCACAACGGGGAAGTCCACCTTGAAGGCACGCCAGAAGAACACCACCGCACCGATGACCATGGCCACCGAACCGATGACGATATGCTCGTCGTTGAACCAGTCCTTGTTGTTGCCCTCTTCCAGCACGTATTCCAGAGAGCCGAGGAAGACGGCCATGGAGATCAGCCCCCACCAGTCGAACTTCTTCCAGAGCGAGGTTTCAGGCTTGTCGAAATCGATCAGGCTCCATGTCAGGATGGTGACGATGATGCCGGGAATGATATTGACGAGGAACAGCCAGTGCCAGGAAAAGGCATTGGAAAGATAACCGCCAACCGTGGGACCGATGGTGGGCGCAAGCGTGGCGACGAGACCGATGATCGGCGAGACGACCGAACGCTTGGAGGGCGGGAAAATGGTGAAGGCGGCCGCAAAGACCGACGGGATCATGCCGCCGCCGATAAAGCCCTGGATCGCCCGGTAGACGATCATCTGGTCGATATTGGTCGCGGTGGCGCAGAGCGCGCTCGACAGGGTGAAGCCGGCGGCGCAGGTGGCAAACAGCACGCGCGTGGACAGGATGCGCGCCAGCGTGCCCGACAGCGGGATCATGATGACTTCTGCGATCAGATAGGATGTCTGCACCCAGGCGATCTCGTCGGAGCCCGCCCCGAGACCTGCCTGGATTTCCGCAAGCGAGGCGGAGACGATCTGAATATCGAGAATGGACATGAACATGCCGAAGACCATCGCGAAGAACGCGATGAGTCTGCGCTTGTCCATGGGTGGATCGACGGGGACAGATACCCCGCCTGTGCCGACAACCGTAGCCGCCATGATCTTGCCCTCAACGACGCCCTGGTTGGCCTATGGGTTAACGTGCGCCGTTTTCGTGTTTTCCGGCGCCGTGCGGGTATCCACATCGACGACGACGCTCAGGCCCGCACGCAGATTGTGCTTGGCGAGATCTTCCTTGGAGAAGACGATACGCACCGGTACGCGCTGGATGACCTTGGTGAAGTTACCCGTGGCGTTTTCCGGCGGCAGCATCGAGAAGACCGAACCGGAACCGGGCGAGATCGACTGGACCGTGCCCTCAATGGTCTCGTCGTCGAAAGCATCCACATGGACGCGGACCTTCGAACCGGGCACCACGCGGGCAAGCTGCGTTTCCTTGAAATTGGCGTCGATATAAAGCTCGTTCAACGGCACCAGCGAAGCAAGGCGCTTGCCGACCGAAACGAGATCGCCCGTCTGCACCGCCAGATTGCCGATAACGCCGTCATAGGGCGCTTTCAGCACGGTGAAGGCCAGATCGCGGGCCGCCTTGTCCTTGGAAAGTTGCAGCGAACGGATGGTGCTTTCGGCTTCCTCGCGCTGGGCGCGAAGAAGCTCGACATTGGCTTTCGCGGACGAGATCGCCGCCTCGCCGGCTACGACATTCGCCCTGGCCTGATCGAGCGCGACCTGCGCGCTGTCGGAAGCGGCAACGGTGCCGACATCTTTCGCCTGCAATTCGGTGGCGCGCTTCTGGGTGATTTCCGCGCCGCGAAGGGCCGCATCCAGAGCGCCCTTCTGGGCAACGGCCTGTTCCTGCGCTGCCTCGCCACCGATGATCTGCGCGTCGATGCGCTTCAGCGACAGTTCCTCAGTGCGGATCTGCGCGTCGGCCTGTTCAAGCGCGATGCGATAGTCGCCGTCATCCAGAGTGACCAGCGGATCACCCGCCTTGACTTCCTGGTTTTCGACAACGTTCACCTTGGCGATGTAACCCGAAACCTTGGGCGCGATGACCGCGATATCACCCTGTATATAGGCGTCATCCGTCGAAACCATGAAGCGACCGTCGATCCACCAGTTATAACCGTACCAGCCGGCGCCGGCGAGAAGGGCGATCGCAAAGATCGGCAGAAGCGGCGAACGCTTCTTCTTCTTCGGTGCGGCAATTGTCTGTGGCGGCTGTTGCGGCGGGGCCTCCACCGGCTTTGCCGGAGAGGTCTCAGCCTTGGCGGAAACGTCCGCCTCTTCCGCATCGTTGACGGCGCGAACCGCGCTATTCTTCTGGGCCGACATGAGATTGTACCGTGATAAATTGAAGAAAGTTTTTCGAACTGAACCGTTCGGTTCGATTGACATAATCCCTTTCCTGACACATATCAAGTGTAATCGAACTGATTGGTTCGACGTTCGGTTAATTTTTTTTACGCCATTGCAGTGCTAGGAACCGGTAACGATGGCAGGTGAAGACATGGACATGGATATGGAGACGGAAACCGAAACGGGCTGTCCGGGAAACCCCGCCGGGCGTTTTGCTGCGGGCGAAGACCCGGCAAAGCGTGAGCAGATTGTTGCCGGCGCCTGGCGCGTGTTCAAGCGCAAGGGCTTCGATGCCGCCAGCATGAACGACATCACGCGGGAAGCCGGCGTTTCCAAGGGAACGATCTATGTCTATTTCTCCAACAAGGAAGACCTGTTCGCCGCCCTTGTCGATCATCACCGCCAGGAATTCGCGACCTCCATGCGCAACATTCTGGCCGGCACCGAAGAGGTGCGCGACGGCCTGAAACAGTTCGGCAAGGCCTTCGCCAACAAGATGATCTGCTCCGAAATGATACCGGCCATGCGCTCGGTGATCGGCGTCATCGACCGCATGCCGAAGCTGGCGCAGCGTTTCTTCATCGCAGCACCCAACAACGTGCGCACCGTTCTTCAGGATTTCATCGAGCATCAGGTCTCGCTCGGCCATCTCAAGGTCGATGACGTCGAACTTGCCGCCCGGCAATATATCGAGCTTTCCACGGGCACTTTCTTCAAGCTGCGCCTGTTCGGAGAACTCGAAGGTCCGGTTCCCGAAGAGGAGCTGGACCGGGTGATCGACAGCGCCATCATGGTGTTCATGGCGGCTTACGGAACCGACAAGGCCTGAAATCATTCAGCAACGGGCGACTGGACCGGCAACGGCACGGGGCCTGATACGCGGTTTGCGCGAAATTTCGATGAAATCTTGCCTATCACAGGCGCGGTCTCCTTGTTTCTCGCGTATTGCGCTATAAATTCCACGAACCGAATGTTTCGGGTGGCCTTGTTGCTGAAAGGAAAAATTCCCTGATGGAGTCCGTTCTCCCTCTTCTGTCCGATCCCGCTGCCTGGGTGGCGCTGGTCACCCTGATCGTCATGGAGGTCGTGCTTGGCATCGACAACCTGATCTTCATCTCGATCCTCACCAACAAGCTTCCGCCTGAACAGCGCGAAAAAGCCCGCAAGATCGGCATCGGGCTTGCCTTGATCATGCGTCTCGGCCTTCTCGGCACTGTGGCCTGGATCGTGCAGCTCACCACGCCGGTCTTCGAAATCTTCGGCCACGCCTTCTCGTGGAAGGACATGATCCTCATCGCCGGCGGTCTCTTCCTGATGTGGAAGGCCACCAAGGAAATCCACCACAATGTCGATCCTGAAGATCACAAGGAAGACATGGTGGGCGGCCCGGTTGCGATGAATTTCGGCTCCGCCATCGGCCAGATCCTGCTGCTCGACCTCGTGTTCTCTGTGGACAGCATCATCACCGCCGTTGGCATGACACCGCATCTGCCGATCATGATCGTGGCCGTGATCTTTGCCGTTGCCGTGATGCTGCTCGCCGCAACGCCGCTCGCCAACTTTATCGAGCGCAACCCCACCATCGTCATGCTGGCACTCGCCTTCCTGATGATGATCGGCACCACCCTGATCGCCGAAGGCATGGGCTTCCATGTTCCCAAGGGCTACGTCTATGCCGCCATGGCGTTTTCGGCGCTGGTGGAACTGCTCAACATGCTGGCGCGTAACGCCAGACAGCGCAAGAAAGCACAGGCGGCCAAACCGCACTGATTGCCCCGACCCGTCATGCCGGACTTGATCCGGCATCCCTTCAGCCCAAGCCCTTGGGCTGAACACTTTCCGCCGCGCCGACGCGCGGCGGCTGATTCCGGCTCAAGGCTGGTATGACGCGAACGTGTGGAACGCGCCGGCCAGTCGGAACCGCATGCCCCGCCTCGCGTTCTTCGACATCCCTACCGGAAGAGTCCGTCCCGCCGTCTCTCCTTCGAAAGCATAAGCAAGCATGACGACCGACCAGATCCTCGCCTTTACCGTGATCGCCGGCATGATGGTCGCGTTCATATGGGACAGGTTCCGCTATGATGTGGTCGCGTGCAGCGCGTTGCTGGTGGCGGTGGCGGTTGGGGTCGTGCCTTTCGACAAGGCGTTCTCCGGTTTCTCGGACGATATCGTCATCATCGTCGGCAGCGCGCTGATCGTCAGTTCAGCCGTGGCGCGTTCAGGGGTCGTCGATATGACGATCAAGAAATATTTCCCGGAGATGCATTCCAAAACCCTGCAACTGGCCTTTCTGATGATCGTCGTCGCCATCATGTCGGCCTTCATCAAGAACATCGGCGCGCTTGCCATCATGATGCCGGTTGCTTTCCAGTTCGCCCGCAAATCCGGCAGCCCTGTTTCCTATTATCTGATGCCCATGGCCTTCGCCGCCCTTCTGGGCGGGCTCATGACGCAGATCGGCACCTCGCCCAACATCGTCGTTTCCAGGCTGCGTGAGGAAATGACCGGGCAGAGCTTCTCGATGTTCGATTTCACCCCGGTCGGTGCCGGGCTGACCGTGATCGGCATCATCTTCCTGACCTTCGGTTACCGCCTGCTGCCGGTGCGCAACCGCCAGCAGGCATCGATGGAGGATATTCTGGACCAGTCGGCCTATACCGCCGAAGCGACGCTTCCCGCCGACAGCACCTACGCCGACAAGCCGCTGCGGGAGCTGTTGAAACAGGCGGATGGCGACGTAATCGCCAGCACGATCCTGCGCGGACCCCGGCGTATCTCCCCCTTCCCCGATGTCAATCTGAAGCCGGGCGACACCATTCTTCTCGAAGGCAACCCGGAGGGCCTCGACCGTATCGTCTCGCAGGCCAAGCTGCTGCTGTCAGGCAAGCCGCTCACCGAGAACGGCCAGAAGACCGCTGACCTTATTTCCATGGAAGCGGTTATCAGCAACGAATCCGTTCTCAACGGGATTTCCGCGCGCGAACTGGCGCTATCCTACACCCGCGGCGTCAATCTGATTGCAGTCAGCCGTCGCGGCCAGCGCGTCAGCCAGCGGCTCTCCGACCTGACCTTGCAGGCGGGCGACGTCATACTCCTGCAGGGCAGCCGCAAGAACCTGCCACAGGTCTTGCAGGAATTTTCGCTGCTGCCCCTGGCGCAGCGGGAGATCCTGCTTGGGGTGCAGCGCCGCGCGCTTTTGCCCGTCATCGTGCTTGCCGCGGCCATGATTGCCGCCGGCAGCGGGCTGGTGCCGGTATCCGTCGCCTTTTTCGCCGCCGCCTTCCTGATGATCGTCGTCGGCGCGATACCGCTGACCGAAGTCTATAAATCGATCGACGGGCCGATCCTCGTCATGCTCGCCGCCCTCATTCCCGTCAGCGACAGTCTGCGCACCAGCGGCGCCAGCGAGCTGATCGCCGCCTGGCTCGGCCATGCCGCACAAGGACTGCCGCCCTTCGCAGCGCTCGGCATGATCCTGTTGACTGCCATGGCGGTAACGCCCTTCCTCAACAATGCTGCAACCGTGCTGGTCATGGCACCCATCGCCGCCGGTTTCGCCACCACGCTCGGCTTTCGGCCGGAGGCCTTTCTGATGGCGGTGGCGATCGGCGCCGGCTGCGATTTCCTCACGCCTATCGGCCACCAGTGCAACACGCTGGTCATGGGTCCGGGCGGTTATCGCTTCAGCGATTATCCGCGCCTTGGACTGCCGCTGTCGATCATGATCGTCATTGCCAGCATTCCGATGCTGCTTTATGTCTGGCCGGTGAATTAGGGGCGGTTTACGTCCGGGCGGAGACAGCGCAAGCGCCATATTTCCTTGACGCCTGCGGCATAATATGGCCTAAGCCGATGCCGAACGGAAATATGCAAAGGTGTGTTTAACACGCCTTTCCGCACCCTTTCCCGCCGCATTCAAACGAAAACTTCGTGATAGAAGGGTGAAGCCGCCCCGATGTCACCACCCCGTCACGACGAGTGAATTTCATGACCACTTCCGGCGTTCGCGTCCGCATCGCACCTTCCCCCACCGGCGAGCCGCATGTCGGCACCGCTTACATCGCGCTGTTCAACTACCTCTTCGCCAAGAAACACGGCGGCGAGTTCATCCTGCGCATCGAGGATACCGACGCCACCCGCTCGACGCTGGAATATGAGCAGAAGGTTCTGGAGGCGCTGCGCTGGACCGGCCTCACCTGGTCGGAAGGCCCTGACGTCGGTGGCCCCTACGGTCCCTACCGCCAGTCCGAGCGCAAGCCGATGTACTGGCCCTATGCCGAAGAATTGCTGGAAAAAGGCCATGCCTTTCGTTGTTTCTGCACGCCCGAGCGGCTTGAGCAGATGCGCGAAGCGCAGCGCGCCGCTGGCAAGCCGCCAAAATATGACGGTCTCTGCCTCCACCTGAAGGCTGAAGAAGTGACCACCCGCGTCGCCGCCGGCGAAGCCAACGTCGTGCGCATGAAAATCCCGACCGAAGGTTCGTGCGATTTCCATGACGGCGTTTACGGCGATGTCTCGATCCCCTGGGATTCGGTTGACATGCAGGTGCTGATCAAGGCCGACGGCATGCCGACCTATCACATGGCAAACGTCATCGACGACCATCTGATGAAGATCACCCATGTGGCGCGCGGCGAAGAGTGGCTGGCTTCAGTGCCCAAGCACATCCTGCTTTATCGTTATTTCGGCTGGGACCAGCCGACATTCATGCATCTTTCGCTGATGCGCAACGCCGACAAATCAAAGCTTTCCAAGCGCAAGAACCCGACGTCCATCTCCTATTATTCCGCGCTCGGCTACCTGCCGGAAGCGCTGATGAACTTCCTCGGCCTGTTCTTCATCCAGATCGCCGAAGGCGAAGAGCTGCTGACCATGGAAGAGCTGGCCGCGAAGTTCGATCCGGAAGCACTTTCCAAGGCCGGCGCCATCTTCGATATCCAGAAGCTGGACTGGCTGAACGGCCGCTGGCTGCGCGAAAAGCTCACGCCTGAGGACTTCATTGCCCGCACGCTGGAATGGGCGATGGAAAATTCCCGCCTGACCGAAGGCCTGAAGCTTGCCCAGAGCCGCATTTCCAAGCTCGGCGAATTGCCAAACCTTGCCGGCTTCCTGCTTTCGAGCGACGTTGGCCTGACGCCCGCCTCCTTTGCCGGTCTCAAAAGCAAGCCCGAGGAAATCCACGAAATCCTCACCACGGTTGCCACCGATCTGGAAAAAATGCCTGATTGGAACGTTGAAGCCATCGAGGCCGAGCTGCGCGACATTGCCGAACGCACGGGCAAGAAACTGCGCGTCGTCACGCCGCCGCTCTTCGTCGCCGTCTCCGGCTCCTCGCGCTCGCTGCCGCTGTTTGACTCGATGGCGCTGCTCGGCCGCTCCGTGGTGCGCCAGCGCCTGAAGGTCGCTATTGCCGTTGTGACCACGATGGTTGGCAGCGGTGCTTGATGCCTGCCGGGGCGGGTTCTAAATCCACCCCTCATTCCTGCGCTTGTCACAGGAATCCAGCCACGGCGCGTCGGCGCCGTGAAAGAATGAATTGAGGTCTCCCGCGCCAAGGACTTGGGCGCACTGGATTCCTGTGACAAGCACAGGAATGAGGGATACGGGAGGCAATTGTCGCCGCGGCAACGCCGCAACAGGATTGAACAATGAACGACAAGACAACCGAAACCACCGCCCTTTCCTCCGACGCCACCGAAGTGCGCCGCCAGAAACTTGCGCTGCTGCGCGAGCAGATCGGCGATGTCTATCCGGCGCATTTCCATCGCACGCTGACCAATGCGGAGCTGGCGGAAAAATATGCCGATATCGAACCGGACACGGAAACCGGCGACACGGTAACGGTGGCGGGCCGCGTTTATTCGTCGCGCAATTCCGGCATGTTCATGGATATCCATGACGCCTCGGGCAAGGTGCAGATCTTCTCTCACAAAGATACGACGCCGGAAACAGCGCGCAATCTTCTGCCGATGATCGACATTGGCGACATCATCGGCGTAACCGGCAAGGTGCGCCGCACCAAGCGCGGCGAGCTGACGATCAACGCCGAAGAAATCACCATGCTCACCAAGTCGCTGCTGCCGATGCCGGAAAAATGGCACGGTGTCTCCGATATCGAGCTGCGTTACCGCAAGCGCCATCTCGATATTCTGGCGAACGAGGACTCCAAGCTGCGCTTCCTGCAGCGCTCCAAGATCCTGTCCGGCATCCGTCGCTTCATGGAGGCCGAAGGCTTCCTCGAAGTGGAAACGCCGATGCTGCAGACAGTTTATGGCGGTGCGACGGCCGATCCGTTCAAGACCTTCCACAACACGCTGAAGATGGACATGTATCTGCGCATCGCGCCGGAACTGTTCCTGAAGCGCACGCTGGTATCAGGCCTTTCCGACAAGGTGTTCGAAATCAACCGCAACTTCCGCAACGAAGGCGTTTCCACAAGGCACAATCCTGAATTCACCATGATGGAGTGCTATTGGGCCTATGCCGACTACGAAGACATCATGGGTCTCGTAGAGCGTCTGTTCGAGACGCTGGCGATTGCCCTGCACGGCACGACCGAGGTGGAATTCCAGGGCCAGACAATTTCCTTCAAGGGTCCGTTCAAGCGCGTGCCCATGCCTGATGCGGTGAAGGAAGCGACCGGCATCGACTTCCTTGCGATCAAGACTGACGAGGAAGCCCGCGCCGCCGCCAAGGCCGCCGGTTTTGCCGTCGAGAAGGACTGGACCTGGGGCGAATGCCTTGCCTTCATCTTCGAAGAGAAGGTCGAAGGTACGCTTATCCAGCCGAGCCACGTCACGCATTTCCCGAAGGATATCTCGCCCTTCGCCAAGGAAGTGCCGGGCGAACCGCGCCTCGTTGAGCGTTTTGAGAGCTATTGCAATGCCTGGGAAGTGGGCAATGCCTTCTCCGAACTCAACGATCCCGAAGAGCAGCGCCGCCGCATGGTGGAGCAGCTTGAGCAGGCCCATGCCCGCGGTGAAAAGGACAAGCAGCTGGACGACGAATTCCTCGACGCCATCGATCAGGGCATGCCACCCGCCGGCGGCCTCGGCATCGGCGTCGATCGTCTGATCATGCTCCTGACCAACGCCCCCTCGATCCGCGACGTCATCCTCTTCCCGGCCCGCCGCAACAAGGCGGACTAAGGACACTCAAGCGAAGGCGGCCGCATGGCCGCCCTTGCCCTCATGCGCTCGGCCTCTACCGAACATTGCGTCCCTATAGCAAAATTTCCTGCTAGATCGTCTCATGGCGCAGACGCGCAACGGCTGGATGCCGGATCAGGTCCGGCATCACGAAAGAAGGCGCTGCGACGATATTTTACAAACGTCGGCACAGCCGTATCAATTTTCCAGATGGTTTTAATTCCGAGGTGTCAGCAAGAGCTCAAACGCTCCTAATGCCCCGCCTTCGCCTTTGCCGCGCCCGGCTCTTCGGCAGGCGCAACCTCACCCTCAGCCAGCTTCTCTTCCGCCGCCTGCGCGGTCGTTGTGCCTTTTCCGAAGATCAGTGATTTCAGATAGCTGATGCTGAGGATGCTGCCGCCATCGGCTTCCGGGGTCGAGGTAAGCAGTTCTTCGTCGGCTACGGGTTCGCCGTGGGCTTCCGCACCGGGTCCGCCCTCATGCGTTTGCGCCGGCGCAGCGTCGTGGCCGCCGCCGCCTTCGCCCTTGGTTTCGCCGTGTCCGCCCGAGCCTTTTGCGGCTTTTCCGCCATGCCCTTCGGGTGCGGCGTCCGAAGCGGGGGTTGCGCAGTCGGCGGCATCGCTCAGGCTTGCGGCCATTGCTTCGGCATCTTCCAGCGGCAGATCGATGCGCAGCCCGTAAAACTGGCCGCTGCCGTTTGATGCACCATCGTAATAAAAGGCGGAATAACGCTGGGCATCGGCGCCTTCGGGAATTTTCGCCGGGTCGGCAATGAAGACCACCTGGGCCGCGATGGCGCGGCCGCGCATTTCCGAGCGCAATTGCGGGCCGTTTTTATCCAGCACGGAAACCTGGACCAGATCAGGCTTCTGTTTGTCGTAAACTGCCCTGGCGACACGCAGCGCCGTTTTCAACCGGTCCGTGCCGTTGCCGCCGTCAGTACGAATGAATTTGCGGACCCACAGGGAACCGTTCTTGCGGATGTTGACTGTCTGGACTGCGTCGCAGGAAAGCCCGTTGGCGGAGGCATAGGTGGACCCGAGCAGCCGCTCGCTGCCGATAAACACGGCAGCAGAACCGGTCGCACCCGCCAAAAGCAGGATCCCGCCTCCGATCATAACGAGTTTGCGCGAAAACCGCATTCGTCCGAATACAGCCTTCACGCGCAAAATCCTGACATTCAGTACCCCGCCTATCGCCCTCACCCCGGAACGTGGCTCGAAGGATGAGGAACACACGCGGGATAAGCTCGGGACCTCGTTGTCCGAGCCTTGCGATAGTGCCGCTTTCTCATTGAAAAAAGTTTAATCCCCCCGGCGCCGTGCGGGCAAAAGCGCACCATTTTCAGACATTTTTGAAATCCGCTAAATTGCGAATGATTTGCAATAGCGTTGACAAGTGTGATTCCATGACAGATGGTGTTGCGAGTTGATCGCAACAAAAATCGGTGACAGACGTGAATCTCCATAAAATCCGCCATGCCCTTTTTGCTTTTTCGCTTTTCCTGCCTGCTGCGGCTGTCGCGCAGGAAAAACCGAAGGTGGTGACCACCTTCACGATCATTGCCGATATGGCGCGCAATGTGGCGGGCGATGCGGCAGAGGTGGAGAGCATCACCAAGCCAGGCGCTGAAATTCACAACTACCAGCCGACACCTCGCGACATTCTCAAGGCCCGCAAGGCCGATCTGGTGCTGCGCAACGGCCTCAATCTGGAATTGTGGTTCGAGAAGTTTCTGGCCAATCTTTCAGGCGTGCCTGATGTGACTGTCAGCGACGGCATCGAACCGATGGCGATCAATGGCGGGGCGTATCAGGGGAAACCCAACCCGCATGCCTGGATGTCACCCGATAACGCCTTGATCTATGTGGAAAATATCCGCAAGGGACTCGCTGGAATAGATCCCGCCCACGCCGAGATTTACGCCGCCAATGCCAAGGCCTATTCCGACAAGATCCGTGCCACTGTGCAGCCCATCCGCGATGAGCTTTCCGCGCTTCCTGAGAACAAGCGATGGTTGGTAACGAGCGAGGGGGCGTTCTCCTATCTCGCCCGGGATTTCGGGCTGAAGGAACTGTTCCTGTGGCCGGTCAATGCCGACAGCCAGGGTACGCCGCAACAGGTGCGCGGCGTGATCGACGCCATGCGCGAACATAATATTCAGGTCATCTTCAGCGAAAGCACGGTTTCCGCCGATCCCGCCCGGCAGGTGGCCAAGGAAACCGGAGCGGCCTATGGCGGCATACTCTACGTGGATTCGCTGAGCGAGGCCGACGGCCCTGTTCCGACCTATCTCGACCTGCTGCGCGTGACGAGCAGCACCATCGCCAAAGGACTGTCTTCATGAGAATGGGCAGCAAAAAAAGCGGCGGCGGCCTGACGGTTCAAAATGCGACAGTGACCTATCGCAACGGCCACACCGCATTAAGAAATGCCAGCTTTTCCATTCCACGCGGTACGATCACTGCACTTGTCGGCGTCAACGGCGCCGGCAAGTCCACGATTTTCAAGGCAATCATGGGTTTTGTGCCGCTGGCCGCCGGTTCTGTCTCTATTTTCGACCTACCCGTGAAGGATGCACTCAGAAAAAACCTCGTCGCCTATGTGCCGCAAGCTGAAGAGGTGGACTGGCGTTTTCCCGTACTGGTTGAGGATGTGGTGATGATGGGCCGTTACGGCCACATGAACTTCTTCCGTATTCCGTCGAAACACGATCACGAGATGGTCGAGAGAGCGCTGACGCGCGTCAATATGCTTGATTATCGCAAGCGGCAGATCGGCGAGCTTTCCGGCGGACAGAAGAAGCGGGTGTTTCTGGCCCGCGCGCTGGCGCAGGAAGGTCAGGTTATCCTGCTGGATGAACCCTTCACCGGTGTCGACGTGACGACGGAAGAACAGATCGTCGCGCTGTTGAAGGCACTGCGTGACGAGGGCCGCGTCATGCTGGTTTCCACCCATAATCTCGGTAGCGTACCGGAATTCTGCGATCGCGCCGTCTTCGTCAAGGGTACCGTTCTGGCGTCGGGCAAAACAGCGGACACCTTTAACGAAGAGAACCTGCAAAAAGCCTTTGGCGGCAGCTTGCGCCACTTCGTTCTCGGCGGGGCCGAACTGCATGATGATGCCGATCCTCGCCGGGTGAAGGTGATTACCGACGATGAGCGGCCTTTCGTGATCTACGGAAAGAACGGCCAGAACGGACAAAATCCGCAGGCTCCGAAGGAAAAAGCCGATGATAAACAGCCTTCTTGAGCCTTTCACCTATGGCTACATGCTGAACGCCATCTGGGTCAGCGCACTTGTGGGCGGCGTCTGCGGCTTTCTTTCCGCTTATCTTATGCTAAAGGGCTGGTCGCTGATCGGCGACGCGCTCTCGCACGCCATCGTTCCCGGCGTTGCGGGCGCTTATATGCTGGGGCTGCCCTTTTCGCTCGGCGCCTTTCTTTCCGGCGGGCTTGCGGCTGGCTCGATGCTGTTCCTCAATCAGAAAACCCGGCTCAAGGAAGACGCAATCATCGGCCTGATCTTCACCTCGTTCTTCGGGCTGGGGCTGTTCATGGTGTCGCTGTCGCCCACCTCGATCAATATCCAGACCATCGTGCTTGGCAATATTCTGGCAATTACCACCGAAGACACGATACAGCTTGCCCTGATCGGCGGCATCAGCCTCATCGTACTGGCGCTGAAATGGCGCGACTTCATGGTGGTGTTCTTCGATGAGAACCATGCGCGCACAGTGGGGCTGAAACCGGAAGTGCTGAAAGTGATCTTCTTCACCCTGCTTGCCGCCTCCACGGTTGCCGCCCTTCAAACCGTCGGCGCCTTCCTTGTCGTTGCCATGGTGGTGACACCAGGCGCGACTGCCTATCTTCTGACCGACCGTTTCGAGCGGTTGATCCTGATGAGCCTTGTGATCGGCGCGACCACCAGCTTCGTCGGCGCTTATCTCAGCTACTTCCTCGACGGCGCCACCGGCGGCGTTATCGTTGTGTTGCAAACAGCGATCTTCCTTTCCGCTTTCGTGTTTGCACCCAAACACGGGCTGCTCGCTTCGCGCGCCAAAGCGCGCAAGGCACTGGGAGAAGCGCAATGAGCGAATATCTCGAACTCGCCATACTGCCGTTTCAGCTGCCCTTCATGCAATATGCCTTCATCATCACCCTGATGATTGCCGTGCCGATGGCCATGCTCTCGTGTTTTCTGGTGCTGAAGGGCTGGTCGCTGATGGGGGACGCGGTTTCGCACGCCGTGCTGCCCGGCGTGGTGATTGCCTACATTGCCGGAATTCCCCTTTCCATCGGCGCCTTCACCGCCGGTATGATCTGCGCTCTCGGAACCGGTTTCATCAAGGAAAACAGCCGCATCAAGGAAGACACGGTGCTCGGCATCGTCTTTTCCGGCATGTTCGGGCTGGGGCTGGTGCTTTACGTGAAGGTGCAGAGCGACATGCATCTGGATCACATCCTCTTCGGCGACATGCTGGGCATTGCGCCTTCAGACATGCTGGAGACCGGGCTGATCGCGCTTTTTGCCACCCTGTTTCTCGGGGTGCTGCGCAAAGACCTGCTGGTCAATGCCTTCGATCCGCAGCATGCCAAGGCAATCGGCCTGCCCGTTCGCATCCTACATTACGGTTTGCTGATGGTTTTGTCGCTTGCCGTGGTCGGCGCGCTGAAGGCTGTGGGTATCATCCTCTCCGTCGCAATGCTGGTCACCCCCGGCGCCATCGCCTTCCTGCTGGCGCGGCGCTTTTCCGCCATGCTCCTGGTCGCCATCTCGGTTGCGGTTCTCTCTTCGCTTGCAGGAATATGGCTAAGCTTCCTGATCGACAGCGCGCCGGCCCCGACCATTGTACTGTTCATGAGCCTGGCATTCGTCGCGACATTCATTCGCACCAGCCTCAAGGCCCGCCGGATCGACGCCGCCAATGAAACGGTGGTGTAAAGGAACGATTTTTGCGGGCGCGTGGAACATTTTCCCCTTTTGCGCGTCATTTTTATGAGCTTGCCCTCAAGCGGCAAACTCATGAAAATTAAGCGAAAGGGGAAGCTCCATGCTGAAATGGGCTCTTATTTTCTTTGTTATTTCGTTGATCGCGGGCGTATTCGGCTTTACCGGCATTTCGGCAGCGGCTTCGGGCATTGCCCGTATCCTGTTCTTCATCGCCGTCGTGATCTTCCTGGTCTTCCTCGTGCTTGCACTGATCGCTGGAAGCGTGGTGGCGTAATAAAAAAGGCGACCGGCTTTTGGGCCGGTCGCCTTCTCCTCTCTCCCGTATGGAATTATCAGCCTGTCCAGCCACCGTCGATCACATGGATCTGGCCAGTGGTGAAACCTGCCTCATCCGAAGCGAGATAGGTGACGAGTGCGGCGATTTCTTCCGGCGTGGCAATGCGGCCCATAGGCTGGCGGGCAATGAAGTCGGCCAGGGCCTGTTCGTAATTGCCGGTGGCGCGCAGGCGGTCGTGCAAGGACGGGCTATCCACTGTGCCTGGGCAAATGGCGTTGCAGCGAATACCCTTGGTGACGAAATCAGCAGCAATTGCCTTGGTCAGACCGACAACCGCCGCCTTGGAGGCGGTGTAGGCGAAACGGTTCGGCACGCCCTTCACGCTGGATGCGACGGAGGACATGTTGACGATTGCGCCCTTACCCTTTTCCAGCATGCCTGGCAGAAAGGCGCGGCAGGTGCGGTACATGGCCTTGGCATTGAGATCGAAGGAGAAATCCCAGTCCTTTTCCTCGCAATCGAGAATGGTGCCGGAATGAACGAAACCGGCGCAGTTGAACAGAACATCCGCATGGCCGATATCGGCAGCAAAAGCCTTCACACCATCGCCATCCAGCACGTTCAGAACCCGCGTTTCCGCACCTTTCAGGGTCGAGAGCGCCTGCTCGTTGATATCAGTGGCGATGACGCGCGCGCCGAGCGATATGAATCGCTCCGCCGTCGCACGGCCGATACCCTGGCCGGCTGCGGTGATTACCACTGTCCGCCCGTTAAAATCCTGCACCATGAATAGCCTCCCGCTACGGCGCACCCGCCCGCTGGGGCCGAGCCGCTGAATTTCGCCAGTGAATTTCATTGATCTCAAATATGGATCGACAATTCATATGTAAACGCGGTATTCATGTAACGTCAAGCAGGCTTGCGCAAAAGGGCAGCGTGCGGCAACGGTATTTAAAAAGTGCATTTCCCGCCAGGCAAGCCTGCAAAACGCCACCGAGGCAAGATGACCGAAGACGACAGCGAAAGATATCGCGCCCCCGCCCTCGACAAGGGTCTGGACATTCTGGAGCTTCTCGCCCGCACGGATGGCGGGCTGACGCAGATCGAGATTGCCAAGGCCATAGGCAAAACCCCGAACGAGCTTTACCGCATGCTGGACCGCCTGGTGCGCCGTGGTTACGTACAGCGGCTGGAGGGTGACCGGTTTTCGCTGACGCTGAAAATGTTCGGGCTCGCACATTTTCACGCGCCGGTGCGCCGGCTGGTCTCTTTCGCAGCCCCGGTGATGCGCGATTTTTCCGCAAGCGCCGAGCAGGCCTGTCATCTGGCCGTTTACGACCGCGGCAGTGTTGTCGTCATCGCCCAACAGGAGTCCTCCACCTATTGGGCTATGTCCATGCGGGTGGGCGCGCAGATGAGCCTCTTCCAGACCGGTTCCGGCCATGTGCTGCTGGCCTTCCAGAACGAGGTACAGCGCAAGATCATGATCACCGAGCAGGTGCGCGGTGGCGGGGAAACCGAGCCTTCAGACCTTGAGGAGCGGCTGGCGGAAGTTCGCAGGAATGGTTTCGAATCCATGGACAGCATGCAGACCGCAGGCGTGCGCAATATTTCCGCCCCCGTGCTGACACTTGATGGTACCGCACTTGCCGTCATCACCTGCCCCTATATCACCCCACTTGGCGGCAAGGCCCCGACGCGCGAGGCCTGCGAGGTACTGATCCGCGATGCGGCAAGGCGCATTTCCGAAGTGGCGACGGGTCAGGGAACCATCTGAGACGCACAAAAAAACGCGACCGGCAGGGACCGATCGCGTTTAAAGTGACTGGAGATTTCTGTATCTTAAACGCAAAGGGGACCGGGATGGTTCCCCTTTTTGTTATCAGGCGGCAGCCAGCGTCAGTTCCTTGCGGACCATTTCGCGCAGCGTTACCAGATCCTTGGCGAACAGGCGGATGCCTTCCGAGAGCTTCTCGGTTGCCATCGCGTCTTCGTTCATTGCCCAGCGGAACGCCTTTTCATCGAGCGACTGCAGCGGCTCGGCCTTCACATTGTCGGGCGAAAGCTTGCGCTCAAGCGTGCCGGTGTCCTTGTCCAGCTCTTCCAGCAGCGCCGGGCTGATCGTCAGGCGGTCGCAACCGGCAAGCGCTTCGATCTCGCCGACATTACGGAACGATGCGCCCATGACGACGGTGCCGATGCCATTGGCCTTGTAATAATTGTAGATGCTGCGCACCGAAACGACGCCCGGATCGGTCTCGGCAGTGTAGGTCTCGCCGGTCGACTTCTTGTACCAGTCGAGGATGCGGCCGACGAAGGGCGAGATGAGGAAAGCTTTCGCTTCCGCGCAGGCGATGGCCTGTGCCTGCGAGAACAGCAGCGTCAGGTTGCAGTCGATACCCTCGGACTGCAGGACTTCTGCAGCCTTGATGCCTTCCCATGTGGAAGCCAGCTTGATGAGGATGCGTTCACGCTCGATACCGCGCTCTTTGTAGGAGGCGATGATGTGGCGTGCCTTGGTGATGGAGGCCTGTGTGTCGAAGGACAGGTCGGCATCGACTTCCGTCGATACGCGGCCGGGAACCAGACCTGCAAGGGCTGCACCGACGGAAATGGCAAGACGGTCGGCAACGGCCGCAACGACAGCGTCAGACTGGCCGCCCTGTTTCTTGCCCCAGGCAACGGCTTCCTTCACCGCATCCGCAAAAGCGGGGGTGCCGAGCGCCTTCAGAACGATGGTGGGGTTGGTGGTGCAATCCACCGGCTTCAGGCGCGCAACCGCCTCGATGTCGCCGGTATCGGCAACGACCGTGGTGATAGCGCGAAGTTGTTCGAGTTTGGACGTCATGGCGAATGATCCTTCATGATCTCTTGTAAACTTGCACAGCCGTCTTTTCGTTCCCGCACCATGGTGCGCCCAAGGCCGAAATCACGGTTTTGTCCGGCTCCGACTATCGCAAGCGGCAAGGTCGAAAGTCAAGACATTTGCGCATCGCAATTGACATAAGTTTCATGCCTGCGATACTCCGCCCCATAAAGAGAGTGACAGAAACCGTGGCGAAACTGAGAAGAGAAACCCATACGGCCTATTCGGAAGCGGCTTCGCTGAGGCTGCGTGCCGCATGGCTCTACTATAATCAGGGTTTGACGCAGAAAGATGTCGCCGAGAAGCTCGGCATCAGCCGCTCCACCGTCATACGCCTTCTGGACGAGGCGATGAAACGCTCCGAAGTACAGATCTGGATCAACGAGGGCATCGAGGATTTCGTCGAACTGGCCGGCAGGCTGGAGGCAGCTTATGGGCTGGATGAGGCGGTGATCATTCCCTCCCCCGGCCCATCCCCCGGCAAGGCGAATGCCGAAGGCACGGCCAAGGCCGTTGGCCTGGCGCTCGGGCAATTCCTCTCCGAAGCGGTGCCGAACGACGCCACCATCGGCGTCGGCTGGGGCCGCACCATGACCGCCTCGCTATCCAGCTTTCGCCCGCCGCGCCGGGAAAACTGCAAGGTCGTCTCGCTGCTCGGCGGTATCGTCGCCGTGCACCAGACAAACCCGCTTGATTACACCTGGCGGCTGGCAAGCGCGCTTGGGGCGGAATGTTACATGTTCCTTGCACCGCTGCTGGTGGACTCCGTCGAGACCAAACGGGCGCTGATTGAGAAATGCGGACTTGCCACACTTTATGATCTGGCCGAAACGCTCGACCTCGCCATCGTATCCTGCGGCGATATCGGCCCGCATTCCACTTCGCTGTCGGAAGGTTTCATTTCGAAGGAAACGCTTCAGGAACTCATCGATGCCGGCTGCGTCTGCGACACCATGTTCAACTTCATCGACGCGGAAGGCCGTTCCGTCGATCACCCGATCAACGAGCGCGCCATGGCGATCGATCTAGACACGCTGCGCAAGGCCAAACACATCGTGCTCGCCTCCGGCGGCGCCCACCGCGCCATCGCCATCCGCGCCACCATCAAGCGCATCGGGTGCAATACGCTGATTACAGACGAGGCGGCGGCAAGAGCGTTGATGGAACTGGTTTAGGCCTCGACAGGCGACCCAGGCTGTTCCTCATTCCTGCGCCTGCCACAGGGATGAGGGGGAGCTGCCTCACACCTTCCCTGTTTCCCATCCCAACATCGCCCGTTTGCGGGTAAGGCCCCAGTGATAACCCGTGAGCGCCCCGCTTTTTCCCACAGCGCGATGGCAAGGAACGACGAAGGAGACCGGGTTCGCGCCAACAGCTGCACCGACCGCACGGGAGGCAGTTGGCTGGCCGATATCGCAGGCGATGTGCGAATAGGTAACGGCGCGGCCCATGGGAATTTTCAGAAGGCTTTCCCATACCCGCACCTGAAAATCCGTGCCGAGCAGCACGACCCGCAATGGCCGGTCCGCCGACCACAGCGTCGGTTCGAAAATACGTGCGGCATAGGGCGCGGTGGCTTCACGATCCTCGACATAATCCGCATTCGGCCAGCGACCGGCCATGTCCTCGAAACAGGCTCTTTCCTCGCCGGGATCGGCGAAAGCGCAGCCGGCAAGGCCGCGATCGGTCACCATGACCAATGCAAGACCGAAGGGTGAAACATGGAAACCGTACCGGATCGTCAATCCACCGCCCTTGGCCTTCCATTCGCCTGGAGACATGGCCTCGTGGGTGACGAACAGATCGTGCAGGCGGCCGGGCCCAGACATGCCGACCTCGATCGAGGTTTCCAGCAGCGGCAGATCCTCTTCGCGCAACAGCCTTTTGGCATGATCGAGCGTTACGGCCTGCAAAAACGCCTTGGGGGAAAGACCGGCCCAGCGGGTGAAGGTCTTCTGCAATTGCGTCGGCGACTGGCCGAGCCTTGCGGCAATGGCTTCAAGGGAGGGCTGGTCGCGATAATCCAGCGTCAAAAGCTCGATAACCCCGCGCACCGTATCGTAATCCGAACCGATGGGGGTGATGTCTTCATTCAGCATGATATTGGCGTTCATCGCATGTCTCCTAACGCCTCACAGAAAACCATCAAAGCGCGTCGGTCTCCACCCGTTTCTTGCGCCGTACTCAGTTTCTGCCGAGATACCGGCCTCGAGCCGATTGACGGGTTTTAAGCGGAATTATCCGCTCACATCCGCCGCACCGTCGCCAACGCACCGCCGAAAGCCTTGGCGAAGCTTTCCCGGTCATCCGGATTGAGAAACGAGCCGATATCCGTTGCCTTGCCTTCACCCGTTACATGCATGGAGACGATGCCGATTTCCTCGTGCCGCTGAACCCTGAAGCGGGCCCAGAAGGGGTTGAAACGATGCTCGACGACGCGGCCAGTCGGGGAGAATTTGCGGATAGACAGGCTGGTGCGCGAGACGCTCACCTCTTCCCGCGCCTTCGCTGCCCGGTAATTGGCGCGGAAGGCGACATAAAGCAGCAGAAAATCCAACCCGAGGAACAGGCCGACGGGCCATGCGCCAGTGGTGAGGAAAAAGCCGCCATGGAGGAGGCAGGCAAGCCCGGACAAGGCGAGAAGCAGCCGGAAACCCCTTCTTCCGAGCGAACGGTGCGGAACGAGTTCCGCCGCAAAAATCGGCTGATCGTTGAGCGTATCCACGTTGATTTCCTCAGGGCGGGCTGGCTATAGATAGGTCATGACAGTCGCCAAAAAACGATCCAGCACCCAAACATTGAAAAAGTCAAATGCGACATCCGCCCGCAGACCGGCGCGTGTGAAGACGATCTATTCGAAGGACGAGTTGAACGAGATCTTCCGCCGTTTCTCCATTCAGCGGCCGGAGCCGAAAGGCGAGCTGGAACATACCAACCCCTTTACCCTGCTGGTGGCCGTGGCGCTTTCGGCGCAGGCGACCGATGTGGGCGTAAACCGGGCGACGCGGGCGCTGTTCAAGGTAGCCGATACGCCGCAAAAAATGCTGGCACTTGGCGAGGAGGAGTTGATCGGCCATATCAAGACCATCGGGCTTTACCGCAACAAGGCCAAGAACGTTATCGCTTTGTCACAGATGCTGATCGACAATTTCGGCGGTGAGGTGCCGAGGACGCGCGAGGAGCTGGTGACCCTGCCCGGCGTGGGCCGCAAGACGGCCAATGTGGTGATGTCGATGGCCTTCGGTGTGCCTACACTCGCCGTGGACACCCATGTTTTTCGTATCGCCAACCGGCTCTGTCTTGCGCCGGGGAAAACCCCGGATGAAGTGGAAGACCGGCTCGTCCGCATTATTCCCGAAGAATATCTGTTCCATGCCCATCACTGGCTGATCCTGCACGGGCGTTATTGCTGCAAGGCGCGCAAACCGGAATGCGAGCGCTGCGTGATTGCCGATATCTGCAAGTCACCGGAAAAGACCTTCGATATTCCAGCTCCGCTGGTGGAACTACCCGCGCAATTGTTCGGTGCGGCCAGCGGCGAATGACGGATCGCGCCGGCTGACGGCCTTGTGCAGATGCACCATCATCGAAGCCGCAAAAAGCGGCGTCAGAAGGTTGAGGAAGGGGATTGCAAGGAACGCTGCAATCACCAGCCCGGCCATGAACACGGTTGTGCGGTGTTTCAGCCGGAAAAGCCGCGCGTCAGCGGGCGAGCGGAAACGCATGGCTGCAAATTCGAAGAACTCCCGGCCCAGCAGATAACCGTTCACCAGAAAAAAGGCGATGAGGTTGACGCCCGGCACCAGCAGCAACAAAAGCGCAATCAGGTTGCCGGCAATGACGACGCCAAAGAACTTGATCGATGACACCACGGCCTCACCGATGGGCATCGCCTTGCCCGGCGGATCATCGGGATAGGTCTTTTTCTCCACGACTTCGGCGACATCGTCGAGAAACAATCCGGCAATAACGGCAGTGACGGGCGAGATCAGCAAGGCCAACGCCAAAGCCAGCCCGATTCCGGCGAAAATGGCGAAAACGAAAGTCAGCCATCCCGCCCAGTCAGGCACGCTGGGGATCAGCGTATCCACCCACGGCAAGGCGAAATAGATGAAGACAGAGCGGATGGCGAACCACAGCGCTGCCAGCACCAGAAGCGTCAGCCCTAGAACCTTCCAGAACACCGACCGGGTCTCGGTGGCAAAAAGATTGCTGAAGGCAAGCCTCGCCGCATTAAAAATCATTCGGAACTCCTGTGACGCCTCTCGCGTTTTAAACTGGCGTTCAGGAGAGATAGGCGCCGCCCATCCGCTCCGCAAGACAGGAATGAAGACGTCGCTGTTGGGAATTAAACCGCTGATGGAATTTCCCTTGAATAAAAGACGTCTCTAAAATATAATAATCTATCTATTAGAATTCGCATTCCGGTCCGGTGGAGGACAAGGCCGGA
>NZ_BDLN01000003.1:416828-421819 GCF_001950375.1 Rhizobium sp. TBD182
CTCGCCCCCACCGACAAGTCGCGGTTCGCACGCTCGCCCGGGCGCGCGGATGCATCATCGTTCATAAATATAAAAGAATGAGGCGTTGGTGGAACAGCTACTGTTGAATCTGACCCGTGCCATGAAGGCCGGTACGCCTTCAGAGCGCAAGATCGCCAAATATCTGATCGAGCATCTGGACGAATTGCCGTTTGAGACGGCGCAGACGCTGGCTGCCAAGCTCAGTCTCAGTCCGATGACGGTTGGACGTTTTCTGCGCTCGCTCGGATACCGGCAATTCAGCGATATTCGCATCGATCTGCGCCACGCCGAAGAGACCGCGGGCGTAGACCAGCCCGCTATTGTTGAAAGCGGCGATCAGAAGTCCAATCCGTTTTCGCAACTCCTTTCCCAACAGATCCAGGCCATTCAGGCTGCTTTCGAAATGACGGACCAGCCGATATGGCGCGTCGCCATGAGCGAGATCGCTTCGGCGGCAGATGTTTTTCTGGCAACGTCACCGGAAGGCCTTGGCACCGGAAGGCACTTTCACGGGCGGTTGCTGGAGTATCGCAGACGCGTGCACTTCCTCGGCAGCGACAGCGCCGCCTATATCGCCCTTTGGGACTTCGATCCCGCAGAAGCGCTTCTCATCCTCATGGATTGCGGCGGCAGCATCACGCCCTTGCAGAGCCTTTCTGCGACAGCGCGAAAGAGCGGCTACAGAACCCTGTTGATCACCACCCGGTTTTATGAATGGGGACCGGAAAGCGCCGATATCTGTCTTGCCATGCCGCACACCCAGACCGGCGGACAAGGCCTGCTGCAGCTCGTTGCGCTGATGGAATTCACCCTCTGCAGCCTGATTGCCGGAGCCGACGAGCAGCGCACGGCACGCATGAAAAACCTAACCGGCCTGAAACGCTCGCTTGGCATCTGACCCTCGGCGGGAGGAAACGGATCGCGCCCGTCCGCCACGACCTTACCTGCCGTTGTCGGCAAAGATCAGAGGCTTTCCAGCTCCTGGCGATGGCGGTGCATGGCGAGAAAACGGCGATAATCCCGCTCGTAAAGCGGTGTGAGCGCCGGATTGCCTGGGATTTCCGTATTGCCCGGA
This sequence comes from Rhizobium sp. TBD182, assembly GCF_001950375.1. NCBI lineage: Bacteria > Pseudomonadati > Pseudomonadota > Alphaproteobacteria > Hyphomicrobiales > Rhizobiaceae > Rhizobium > Rhizobium sp. TBD182. Next base: position 417,925 of record NZ_BDLN01000003.1, read on the forward strand.
TACATGGCGGCACCCGCCGCTGCAAGGCCCGCATGCACACCGCCGGCGGCTGCCGCCGTCATTGCAGTGCCGAGAAGAACGGCGTCGGCTGTGGCAGGCACGACGATGCGCTTGCCGGTCACATCAGCGTAAAGCTCCATCAACAGCGGGTTCTTCACATGGCCGCCGGTAACGTGCAGGCTTTCGACGGCATAACCGAAACGCTCCATCGCATCGAGCACATGGCGCGCGCCAAGCGCAATCGCCACGGCAGTGCGCCAGTAGAGCCGGCAGAGACTGTCGAAGGATGTATCGAGCGTCAGCCCGCTGATGACGCCCACCGCATGCGGATCGGCGAGCGGTGAGCGGTTGCCGTGGAAATCCGGCAGTACATGTAGCCGTTCGGCAAAGGCCGCGCCCTCGAGCGCGCGCAATTCGGTAACCCGCGCAACGATGCGGGCGTGCAGCGCCGTATCCGGCTCTCCGCCCGCCGCGTGCATGCGCACGATATGATCGAGCAGCGCGCCGGTGGCAGATTGCCCGCCCTCCACCAGCCAGTGGCCGGGCAGCACCGCCTGCCAATAGGGACCCCACAGGCTGTGGCCTGGCATCTGCCGCTCGGACATGGCGACAAGGCAGCTAGAGGTGCCGGCGATCAGCGCCACATGTTTACCCACATCATCAGAAAGGCATCCGCCAAGCGCACCCAGCGTGCCGGCGTAAGCATCGATCATGCCCGCCGCCACCTGACAGCCGGTGTCAAGGCCGAGTTCGGCGGCAGCCTCGGGCGAAAGCGGGCCGATGGCTGTGCCCGGCATCACGGTCGTTTCGGGCAGGCCTGCCCGCTGTTTCAGATCGCCAAGCCCGGCAAGATTGAGATAATCCGCCTGCCAGCCGGGATTTTCCTGCGCCAGAAAATTCCACTTCGCCGTCTGCGTGCAATTTGAACGCTTAGTGGAACCGGTTGCCTTCCATGTCAGGAAATCCGCCAGATCGAAGGCGAAAGACATGCGCGCCCAGCTTGCCGGCAAATTCGCCTTCAGCCACATCAGCTTCGGCATCTGCATTTCCGGTGACACGCTTTTGCCGGCGAAATCCAGCACGCGGTGGCCGGATGCCGTCAGCCGGTCGGCCTCGCCGATTGCCCGATGGTCCAGCCAGACGATGGTGTCGAACCGGTCTTTGCCCGTGACGGAGACAGAAACCGGTTCCCCACGCTCATCACGGATAACGAGCGAGCAGGTAGCATCAAAACCAATGGCCGCTATGCTGTCCGCTAACACACCCGCGTCGGCAAGCGCTGCTCTCACCGCAAGGCAGACGGCGTTCCATATATCGGTGGAATCGTGTTCGGCGTGGTTTTCCTGCGGCCTTTGCATCAGGATGGGATGGGTTGAGCGGGCGAGAAGCCTGCCGGTCGGGTCGAAAATCCCGGCGCGGGCGCTCGCCGTTCCGACATCGACAGCGACGAGATTTTGACGCATCAAGACTTCAGTTCCATCCCTTGCGTAACGACCTCCGGGCGGTGGCAGGCATGGTTTCCTTCAGCCTGCGTCACGTTCCACCTGGCTGTCAAAACCGCCCTTCCCCATATAATCGCCGACAAGTTGAACCAAATCTTCCATGGCGTCAAACGTGGCATTGGCCCCGAGCTCCGCGATCTTTTCGCGAAATGCCGGAAACCGCGCATGCGAGCCGCCGGTGAAGGCAAAAACCGCCATGCCGGCTGCCTTCGCCGCCGCAATGCCCGCCGGGCTGTCCTCGATCACGATGCACTGACGCGGATCAGTGCCCATCTGCCTCGCCGCATGCAGGAAAAGGTCGGGTGCCGGCTTGCCGTTCTTCACCATGGTGGCGCTGAAAACATGCGGCTCAAATTTATCGATGAGGCCGGTCAGCCCCAGCGAGTAACGGATGCGTTCCGGTTGACTTGAGGAGGCAACGCAGCGTTTGAAGGCCACCAGCCTGTCCAGCGTTTCGGCAATGCCGTCGATGGGGCGCAACTCGGTGCGGAAACGCTCAAACAGCGTCGCGCGCATATGCTCGAGAAAATCGATGTCGGTCTCGATACCGTATTCCTCAAACAAAGTCGTCGTCATGCTGGCAACGCTGCGACCGAGAAAGCGGTTGTAGGCCTCTTCCTCCCCCATCTCCACGCCAAGATGGGAGAGCATGTCGAGAAGAACCGAGATGGAGACCGGCTCGCTGTCGACCAGAACGCCGTCGCAGTCGAAAATCAGAAGAGGTCCGGTTCCGTCTCGCATCTCACGTCACTTTTCAGCCAGCTTGTCATCCAGATATAGCTGCAAGGTCTTCGCCGTGCCTTCGTGCCACAGTGTCGTCAATGCATGAGAGAAGCGTTTACGGAAAAGCTCCGATTCGGCAACCTCCCCGAAGATATCGTCAAGTGAAAGGAATGCCATCGGGTCGTCCTTGGCCTTTGTGGCTGCCGCCTGTAGCCGCTCGGCGCTGGCGTCGTTGAAGGTGATTTGCCTGCCGCTGTCGGAGGTACCGTAGAAATAACGGCACCACAGTGCTGAAACCAGCGACAGACCGACAATATCTTCACCGCGCGCCAGACGGTCGGCGGTGGAGGGGAGGATGAATTTCGGCTGGCGGTTGGAGCCATCCTGCGCGAGGCGCGGAATGGTATCGCCGATTTTCGGGTTGAGGAAACGCCGTTCGATCAGGCCGAAATATTCGCCAAGATCGGTATCGGGCACGGGCGGAATGACCGGGATGATCTCTTCCTTTTCGAGCTTTGCCAGAAACGCCCGGATCAGCGGATGCTCCATCGCCTCATGCACGAAATGAATGTCGAGCAGCGCTGCCGGATAGGCGATCGCCGCATGGCCGCCATTGAGGATGCGGATCTTCATGTGCTCGTAAGGCGCAACATCCTTGACGAACTGAACGCCCGCCTTTTCGAGCGCCGGGCGGCCCGCCGGGAAATTATCCTCCATCACCCATTGCTTGAACTCTTCGCAGAAGACCGGCCAATTGTCCTCGATGCCGAAATCGTCACGGGCGATATTGCGTTCGCGCTCTCCCGTGGCGGGGGTGATGCGGTCGACCATCGAATTGGGGAAAGCGACGTTATCGCCGATCCAGTTGGCGAAGGCCGGATCGAACAAGGCGGCGAGACCGACCACCGCGTTTTTGGTGACCTTGCCATTATGGGGAATGTTGTCGCAGGACATGACGGTGAAGGGTGAAAGCCCCTTGTCGCGCCGCGCCTTCAGCCCGGCAACGATAAGGCCGAACACGGTTTTCGGGGAAGACGGGTTCCTGCCATCCTCGGCTATCGCGGGATGCTGCGGATTGAAGGAGCCGGAAGCATCGATGAAATAACCGCCTTCGGTAATCGTCATCGAAACAATTCGGATTTTCGGATCTGCGAGCGTGTCGATAATGCCTTGGGTATCGCCAACCTTCAGAATGTCGATCATTGGCCCGGTGACGCGCGCACCGGTGCGATTATTGTCCTGCTCCACCACCGTGGTCAGGAAATCCTGGGCGGCAAGTTTTTCGCGCATTACCGCGTCCGATGGCAGTACACCCGCACCAATGATGGCGAAGTCGTGGTCCGCGCCGGTGTTGAACAGGTCGTCCAGATAGACCGCCTGATGGGCGCGATGGAAATTGCCGACGCCGAAATGCACGATTCCGGCGGAAAGATCGGCCCGGGAATAGGCCGGAATCGCCGCGGTTTTTTTGGCTTCATCAAGCGTGGCGAGGGAGAGTTTGCATGTCATGTCACGATCCTCGAAGGGGAAACGTTGTTTGTGCCAGGACCGGATGAAAGATACCCGGCACGCAGCGCGGATTTGCCTTCCGGTCTTCGCGTCATATCGCGATGCCCTTGTCATCGAACCTGTGGATTTTGGCATCATCTGGTGTGATGAAGACGGTATCG
>NZ_BDLN01000004.1:0-88207 GCF_001950375.1 Rhizobium sp. TBD182
ACACACCTATCGTCAAAAAACTGACATTTTTGCTAAACCTATGAAAATAAAAGATAGTTTCAAGGCGGACCGCCAGGGAGGCATAGAAAGGGCGGAATCCTCGTCTCTTTTGGCGGCGCATGCGGGAACCCCTTCCCACCCTTCACGACAGATAGCTTGCGAAGAACCGCAATTTTGCCGGAAGAGCTCTTGCGAAACCCTCTCCGCCGGCTGTCAAAGCACCGGGCCGTGCTTTAGAAACGGCAAAAGAGACGCTTAGACATCAACCCGATTGCCCCAGGCCTGTTTGCATGACCAGAACGCCAGCCCATATAAAGATCGATCTGCCCGTACTTCCCGTCAGCGACGTTCTGGCCGAGATTGCCCAAGCGTTGGACGGGTCAAAGCGTGCCGTTCTCTCGGCTCCGCCGGGTGCGGGCAAAACAACGCTGGTGCCGCTTCATCTCCTGCGTATGGAATGGCGGGGCGACGGCAAGATCATTCTTCTAGAACCACGCCGGCTTGCCGCCCGGGCCGCGGCTGGACGCATGGCTGATCTTCTTCAGGAGAATGTTGGAGAAACCGTCGGCTATCGTATGCGGCTCGACAATCGCATCTCCTCAAGAACCCGGATTGAAGTGGTGACTGAGGGTGTCTTTGCCCGGATGGTTCTGGACGACCCGGAACTTGCCGGCGTTTCGACGGTGATTTTCGACGAGTTTCACGAACGCTCACTCGATGGCGATTTCGGACTCGCACTTGCGCTCGACGTTCAGGAGGGACTGAGAGACGATCTGCGCATCCTCGTGATGTCCGCCACCCTTGATGTGGAACGCATCAGTGCGCTGATGGGCGATGCCCCTGTCATTCAGAGCCTCGGCCGCACATATCCAATCGACATACGCTACGAGGACCGCTGGCAGGGTGTGCCTGTCGAAGAGAAAGTCACAAAGGCGATTACCGAAGCTCATGCATCGGAAACAGGCTCCATTCTTGCCTTCCTTCCGGGGCAGGCAGAAATTACTCGCACGGCTAACCGGCTGGAGGGGCGTTTTTCCGACGATACAGATATCATCCCGCTTTACGGCAATCTTTCGCAAAAGGAGCAGGATGCGGCGATCAAGCCGGCACCGGCCGGACGGCGCAAGATCGTGCTTGCCACGTCGATCGCAGAAACATCGATCACCATAGACGGCGTGCGTGTGGTGATTGACAGCGGGTTGCAGCGACTACCGGTTTTCGAACCGGCAACGGGAATCACGAGACTGGAGACAGTGCGGGTTTCGCGCGCCTCCGCCGACCAGCGGGCGGGCCGAGCCGGACGAACGGAACCCGGCGTTGCGATCCGCCTGTGGCATTCGGGACAGACGGCAGCGCTCAACGCCTTCACGCCACCGCAAATTCTGGCGAGTGATCTTTCCGGCCTTGCACTCGACCTCGCCCATTGGGGCGTTCATGATCCTTCCGCGCTTTCATTTCTGGATGCCCCTCCCGAAGCGGCATTGAAGGAATCGATCGCGCTTCTCAAAAATCTGGGCGCACTCGATGAAAGCGGCGCGTTGACGCGACGCGGCCACCTGATGCGCAGCCTCTCACTACCGCCACGGCTTGCGGCAATGGTAATTGCAGCGGGGAGCGAAGGTGCGGGAAAAAAGGCGGCGATGCTCGCCGTCATGCTGACGGAACAGGGACTGGGCGGAACCGACATCGATCTCGATGAAAGATTGCGGCGCTTTCTTTCCGAGAGAAGCGAAAGGGCGCAAGCGGCACGCAAGCTGGCTTCGAGACTTCTAGATGCGATCGGCGATGCGCAGACTATGAACGAACAGCCAAGCGAGGCCGGCCCCTTGCTGCTCCACGCCTATCCGGACCGGATTGCGCTTCAGCGAGGAGCGCGCGGTCGTTATGTGATGGCGAACGGCCGGGGTGCAGAACTTGCCGAAACCGAACGGCTGGCGGCGAGCAGGATGCTGGTGGTTGCCGATATTACCGGGCGTGCGGCACAGCCGCGCATCCTTTCCGCAGCAAGCATCGAGCGCACCGATATAGAAGAGCGGATGCCGCATCTTATTGTGCAGCAGGACCAGCTGCTGTTTGACAAGGCAAGCGGTCAGGCGCGTGCACGCCGCGTCACGCGCCTAGGCGCCATCATCCTCGACGAAACGCCCCTGCCCCGCCCGGAGGGTGAACAGGCGGCGCAGGCACTTGCCAACGGCGTTCGGGAATTTGGTGTCGGAATTCTTCCGTTCACAAAAGAAACCCAGCAGTTGCGCGACAGGATAGGCTTTCTGAATGCCAGCATCGGCGACCCCTGGCCGGATGTCAGCGATGCTGCATTGCTTTTACGGCTGGATGAATGGTTCGTGCCCTTCCAGCACGGCGCCCGCAGCCTTCAGGATATCCGGCCCGGCAGCCTTTCCGAGGGACTTTTAGCCCTGGTGCCTTATGAGGTCGCACGCGATCTCGGCAGGCTTGCGCCGACGCATTTCGAAGCGCCGACGGGCCAGCGACATCCTATTCGTTACGATGCCAGCGAACCGACGCTTTCCATTCGTGTGCAGGAGCTTTTCGGGCTGACGGCTCATCCCGCCATCGCGCAGGGGCGGTTGCCGCTGCTGCTGGAATTGACCTCGCCGGCGCACAGGCCGATACAGACGACACGCGATCTTCCCGGTTTCTGGGCAGGATCGTGGAAAGATGTGCGGGCGGACATGCGCGGGAGGTATCCGCGCCATCCATGGCCTGAGGACCCGGCATCGGCATTGCCGACCAGCCGCGCAAAACCGCGCGGAACGTGATGACGATGAAAAGCACAAAGGAGATGAAGGTGGCTGGCCATCCGATCGAAACAACAAGGCTTGGCCGCGCCAGCCGCAGGATAAGGCTGCAAACCATCGTATGGTTGCGCTGGCTGGCGGTGGCCGGGCAAAGTGCGACGATCCTGCTTGTTGCTTTCGGCTTGAACTTCCCCCTGCCACTTCTGGCTTGCAGCCTTTTGATCGGTGCACTGGCGCTTGCCAACCTGTTTCTCACTGCGCGTTTTCCCTCCACCTATCGTCTGGAGCCCTGGGAAGCGACATTGCTGCTGGCATTCGACCTGCTGCAATTGACGGCGCTCATCTACATCACCGGTGGTCTTTCCAATCCTTTCGCACCGCTGATCTGCGTGCAGGTCATCATCGCCTTCGCGTCGCAGCCGCTTCGGCACTCGCTTATTCTGCTCGCCTTTGCCGTCATCTGCTCGACGGCAATCGCTTTTTCGCCGTTTCCGGTTCCGTGGTATCCCGGTGAGGTGCTGCCGATCCAGCTTCTGCTACATGTGGGCACCTGGGTCGCGATCATTGCCACGACCTCTTTCGCGGCCTTTTATGCCTATCGCGTTTCACACGAGGCCAATCAGCTGGCCGATGCGCTGGCTGCGACCGAACTGGTGCTGGAGCGGGAAAAACATCTCTCGCAGCTAGACGGTCTGGCCGCCGCTGCGGCACACGAGTTGGGCACGCCGCTGGCGACAATCAGCGTCGTCGCCAAGGAAATGGAACGGGAACTCGGAAATGATGAAAGGTTTGGCGAAGACATAGCGCTGCTGCGCAGCCAGAGCGAAAGATGCCGTGATATTCTGCGCCGCCTCACATCGCTTTCCACCGATGATGAGGAGCATATGCGCCGCCTGCCGCTCTCCTCGCTGATTGAGGAGGTGATGGCGCCGCACCGGGAATTCGGAATCCGTCTCGATCTCGTCGAAAAGAACAACCGGATCGACGAGCCGGTTGGCATCCGGAATGCCGGCGTTATTTACGGGCTGGGCAATCTCATCGAAAACGGCGTGGACTATGCGCGGGAAAAAGTGACCGTGACCGTGGACTACGATTCGCAGAATGTCGCCGTCACCATTGAGGATGATGGACCGGGTTATGCCCATGACGTGCTTGCCCGCATTGGTGAACCCTATGTGACCGAACGTCACAACGATACCCGGGCGGGAGGGCTGGGACTCGGGCTTTTCATTGCAAAGACATTGCTGGAACGCTCCGGCGCCACCGTTACCTTCGAAAATCGCGGTTTGAGCGGAACCGGAGCGCGGGTCACAATCGTCTGGCCTCGAGCGCTTATGGACGATAAAAGAGACCGTTGACTTTACCATCCACGTGGAAGCGGCGATAAGAAGAAAAAGCCGACTAAGTTGCCGAAAGGCCTGAGACATGACGACAGAAGACCAGACCCCCATCAGCGCGACAACGGATGACGACGACCCGATCGGAGCTGACAGATCGCTGCTGATCGTCGATGACGACGGTCCCTTCCTGCGCCGGCTTGCCCGGGCCATGGAAACACGCGGATTTATCGTCGATACCGCCGAGACGGTCAGCGAAGGCATTGCCCGTTCCAAGGCTGCGCCGCCCAAATATGCGGTCGTTGATTTGCGGCTTACGGATGGCAATGGTCTCGAGGTCATCGAAGCCATCCGGCAGTACCGGGACGATACGCAGATTGTCGTCCTGACGGGCTACGGCAATATCGCAACCGCCGTTACCGCCGTGAAGCTTGGGGCGCTGGATTATCTTGCCAAACCGGCCGATGCGGACGATGTCTTCAATGCGCTGACGCAGCGCAAGGGTGAAAAGACTGAAGTGCCCGAAAACCCGATGTCGGCCGACCGGGTTCGTTGGGAGCATATTCAGCGCGTTTATGAAATGTGCGAGCGCAACGTCTCGGAAACCGCCCGCCGGCTTAACATGCACCGGAGAACGCTGCAGCGCATTCTGGCGAAACGCGCGCCGAAGTAGAGCATTTACAGTACAAGTGAGAAGCGGTTTTACGTCTGGATATGGTCTGAAACCGGGTATCACTCTCCGAAGCTGCGCCCGGTCGTCCACTCCGCCAGCATCAGCCGGGTTGCAGCGGTTCTCGAGAAATCCAGCATCACCGATTTGCGGGTTGCGGGCGGTAATTTATGCTCCGGCGCATCGCGAAGCATATGGGCGCCGTAGCCATCCGACAGGATAAGCCCACATTCTTCCGGAAAGATTTCGACCGGCACTTCCGGATGGGTGGCGAAAAACAGCCGGTCGCAATGCAGGCGGTATTCCGGCCATTTGCGATCGACGCGGAAGTCCTCGATCGAGGATTTGATTTCGATAATCCAGATTTCACCCTTTGCCGAAAGGCTGATGAGATCGGCCCGTCGTCCGCTTGCAAGCGGCAGTTCCGGCAAAACCGAATGTCGCATCTCGTGCAAAAGCACCTGAACGCCGCGGCGCACCAGCATCGCCTTGTCCGACTGGCGACCGTCGATTAACGGATTATTGTTGGTAAGCGAAAGAATAGTCATGGATAAAGGCTACTGAGGCGTTTGGCCTATTGTTGCAAAAAGGCAATCAACCGGCAATTTTAAAGTCACATTCGTCCTGCAGCAGCGTATCGGCTTGCCAAGAACGGCTTAATGGAAAATAACCGATTTATCCAATTAAGCCTACTCCTTCGCACAATTTGGCGAATTTTCCGCGAGAACGATATGCGCATCCGTACCTCATTGACTGCACTCGGTCTGACGGCAGCACTGGCTCTGGCCGGCTGCGCCGAAACCACATCCCAATCATCCGGCCAGGTAGCGGCGTCAGTGCCGGTCGCTAACCCGGTTCCGGCAAAGGTCGAAACCGTCCAGATCTTCAACGATGTTTACGGCCCTGTGACCGACGCGGGCTATGCGCTGCCCGCCATCCCGATCAATCGTGTGAACGAGAAGTTCCGTCGTCAGATCGTCGAATTCCAGAATAACGAACGGCCGGGCACGATCATCGTCAATACGCGTGAGCGTTTCCTTTATTATATCCTGCCCGGCAACCGCGCAGTTCGTTACGGCATCGGCGTTGGCAAGGCTGGTTTTGCCTGGGCCGGCGAAGCCTATGTCGCCTGGAAGCAGGAATGGCCGATGTGGCATCCGCCGAAGGAAATGGCTGACCGCAAGCCGGAAGTCGCAAAGTATGTCGAGGCAGGCATGGGTCCGGGTCTTTCCAACCCGCTCGGCGCGCGCGCCATGTATCTCTTCAACGAAAAGGGACAGGACACGCTGTTCCGTATCCACGGTTCGCCTGAATGGGCATCGATCGGCACCGCCGCCTCTTCCGGCTGCATCCGCATGATCAACCAGGACGTCATCGACCTTTACAGCCGCGTCCGTCCCGGCCGCAGCACCAAGGTTGTCGTGATCCAGTAAGATCAGATACCAGACAAAGAAAAAGCCGCCGTGGAATTCCCGGCGGCTTTTTTGTTTCTGGAGCATTCCCAGTAAAAGTGCATAGCGGTTTTAAGGTAGAGCACGTCGAACATTCCGTTCAGACAAGACGTGCTCTGGAGTGCCTGTCGGCCTCAAGCCGCCTGCTTCGCCTTCAGTTCGAGGCGACGGCGGTGCAGAACCGGTTCCGTATAACCGTTAGGCTGCTCCCGGCCTTTCAGCACAAGTTCGACGGCGGCCTGAAAAGCGACCGATCCTTCAAAGTTGGACGCCATCGGCAGATAGGCCGGATCTCCGGCATTTTGGCTATCGACCACGGCGGCCATGCGTTTCATGGTCTCAACGATCTGCTCTTGCGTAACCACGCCATGGCGTAGCCAGTTTGCCATATGCTGCGCGGAGATGCGCAGCGTGGCGCGGTCCTCCATCAGTCCGACATTGTTGATATCAGGCACCTTGGAGCAGCCGACGCCCTGATCGACCCAGCGCACGACATATCCCAGAATACCCTGCGCGTTGTTGTCGAGTTCGCGCTGGATTTCCTCGGGCGTCCAATTGGGACGCGGCACGACCGGCACCGATAGAATATCGGAGAGTTTTGCCCGGCCCCGGCTTTTCAGGTCGTCCTGAACGGCTGCGACATCGACCTTGTGATAATGCGTTGCATGTAGCGTCGCAGCCGTGGGTGAAGGTACCCAGGCGGTGTTGGCGCCTGCCTTCGGATGCGCGATCTTCTGCTCCAGCATGGCGGCCATCAGGTCAGGCATGGCCCACATGCCCTTACCGATCTGCGCATGGCCGGAAAGGCCGCATTCCAGACCGATATCGACGTTCCAGTTCTCGTAAGCCGCAATCCAGGCCGCCTGTTTCATATCGCCTTTGCGGATCATCGGACCCGCTTCCATCGAGGTATGAATTTCGTCGCCCGTGCGGTCGAGGAAGCCGGTATTGATGAAGACGACCCGGTCTTTTGCCGCGCGAATGCTTTCCTTGAGGTTGACCGTGGTGCGGCGTTCCTCGTCCATGATGCCCATTTTCATGGTGTTCGGCGCCATGCCGACAAGCTTTTCGGCCCGCGTGAAAATCTCGTTGGCGAAGGCGACTTCCTCCGGCCCGTGCATCTTCGGCTTGACGACATACATGGAACCGGCACGGGAATTCTGGCGACGGCCGGAGGGGCCGACATCGTAAAGCGCAATCAGCGCTGTGACGACGGCGTCCATGATGCCTTCCGGCACCTCGCGGCCATCCTTGTCAATGATCGCCGGATTGGTCATGAGGTGACCGACATTACGCACCAGCATCAGGGAGCGCCCCGGCAGAGTAAGTGCTCCACCATCGGGGGCGGTGTAATAACGATCCGGGTTGAGACTACGGGTGAAGGTGTTACCACCCTTGGACACCTTCTCCGTCAGGTCGCCGCGCATCAGGCCAAGCCAGTTGCCATAAACCAGCACCTTGTCCTCGGCATCAACAGCGGCAACGGAATCCTCGCAGTCCATGATGGTTGTCAGCGCCGATTCGAGAATGACATCCGAGATGCCCGCCTTGTCACCCTTGCCGATTTCCGTCGAGGGATCGATGACGATCTCGGTGTGCAGACCATTCTTGCCAAGCAGGATCGTTGCCGGCTTTTCCGCATCGCCGGTAAAGCCCTTGAATTGCTCGGCATCTTTCAGGCCCGTTTTGCTGTCACCGATTGCAAGCTGCAAGAGGCCGTCAACGATCTTGAATCCGGTCACATCCGACCAGCCTGCCGTTTCGAGCGGAGCTGATTCGTTGAGGAAGTTCCGCGCCCAGGCAATGACCTTTTCGCCGCGTTTCGGATTATAGCCCCTGCCCTTTTCCGCACCATCGGCGTCAGAAATGGCATCCGTGCCGTAAAGCGCATCGTAAAGCGAACCCCAGCGGGCATTGGCGGCGTTCAGCGCATAACGGGCATTCATGACCGGCACGACAAGCTGCGGGCCTGCGACAGCGGCAATTTCCGAATCGACGTTGCTGGTTTCGACCTTGAAGCCGGGTCCTTCCGGCAGCAGATAGCCGATTTCCTCCAGGAAGCCCTCATAGACATCAAAATCCGTCGGGGCGCCATTCTGCCGGTACCAGCCATCCAGTTTTTCCTGCAAGGCGTCGCGCTTTGCGAGCAATTCACGATTCTTGGGGGAAAGCTCGTGGACGATGGCGGAAAAGCCTTCGAAGAAAGTTTCTGCATCAAGACCCGTGCCCGGCAGAACGTCATCCGTCAAAAAAGCATAAAGCCTGTCATCAATGGAAAGACCGAATTTATTGGTGCGGCTCACATGCGCCTCCTCTTCATCTTAAGGGCGCAGATTGGACGCTGAGGCAGGCGCTCGTCAATTGCGAGAGGCAACCAAATATTATTTCCGTTTTGGAAAGAATACCGACGATAATCGTCTTTTTCTACAAAAGCGCCTGCAAATCCTTGATGCGATCGTTCACCAGCCAGCCGTAATAGTTTTCTTCCGGCAAAAGCGGCTGTTCCCCACCTGCGGCGCGCTGACGATTTTTCTGGGCGAGAGCGGCAGCGCGCTGCGCGGATCCGCCGACATTATAAAGCGTGGACGTTACACCAGGATTTTTGGAAACATCCATGTCGGCAATCGACCTGTAGTCGTCGATCGATTTGCGGATGGAGGCTGCCATGAAGGCGAGCGAGCGATCCGGGTCCATGATGGCGGTATAAACGGCGGTCGCATCGTTTTCGTCGAGCTTCTCATAACCTGAGGTTTTCGACACCATGTCGGACAACATCAATGCCGTGAGCGGATTGATCTGGCCGAGACCGAAGGTCTGTCCGGCATAAAAGGGCTGGAAAAATACAGCGCTGAAACGATTGTTCGGATAGGCAACGCCATCTACCGTCTTGCCGCGGAAGCTGTCGTCCCAGACGTCTTCCCGACAGTTCCAAAGGCTATAGGAATCCTTTTTCGACTGGCACCTGGCGAATTGCGAATGCGTCAGAAACTGCGCGATGGTTTCGTCCTTGTAGCCGAAACGGAAGCTGCTGCCGGCATAGGAGGCGGCCTTGACGTAGTAGGATTGCAGGCGGTCATAGGCGTCGACGTTATAGGTATGCTCGCCGACAATCGCCCCGATCATGTGGATCGGATCGATACCGTAGCGCCCGGCGGTAGACTTGATCTTGCCGATCAGTGCCTTGTCGGAAGACAGGAGGTCGATCACCTTCTGGTATTTACGCTCGAAAGACGTATTGGAACCCTTGGTTCGACGTGCGGAAGCCCCCGGAATGCCCGGCTGTTCGGCATTGCGATTGCCAGGCGGGACGACCGTCGCGGCCTCGGCATAAGAAGACGAGACGACGGTGAACGTCAAAGCGGCGGCAAATGCCAGAAGAGTTTTGCGCACGAGCGAATGCCTTTTCTCAAGCCGACCTCTCCCGAACCAAGAGAAAACCGGACCATTCCATAAAGCGGTTCCAACCGGAATGCAGCCTTTCCCATAAACAAAAAGGGGGCTGAATGCGAGACAAGGCCGTAAAATAAAAGAGTGCGGCAAATGTGGCCGCACTCTCGTGTCTTTGCTCTCCAAGATATTCAGAGAATATAGCGGGACAAATCCGTATCGGCGGCAAGATCGCCGACGTGCTTTTTGACATATTCCTGATCGATCTTGACGGCAGAGCCACCACGATCGGGTGCGTTGAAGGAAATCTCGTCGAGAACACGCTCCATCACTGTCTGAAGGCGGCGCGCACCGATATTCTCGACCGACGAGTTGAGATGAACAGCCACGTCGGCCAGAGCGTCGATCGCATCGTCCGTGAAGTCGAGATCGAGTTCTTCCGTCGCCATCAGCGCCTTGTACTGGCGGATGAGGCTTGCTTCCGTCTCGGTCAGGATACGGCGGAAATCCTCCTTCGTCAGCGGCTTAAGCTCGACACGGATCGGCAGGCGGCCCTGAAGCTCCGGCAGAAGGTCGGACGGCTTTGCCACATGGAACGCGCCGGAAGCGATGAACAGAACGTGGTCGGTTTTAACCGGCCCGTATTTGGTCGAGACAGTCGTGCCTTCAACGAGCGGCAGAAGATCGCGCTGCACGCCTTCACGCGAGACGCCGGCACCCATGCCGCCGTCGCGGGCGGCAATCTTGTCGATCTCATCGAGGAAGACGATGCCGTCATTTTCCACCGACTTCACCGCTTCACGCTGGATCATGTCATTGTCGAGCAGCTTGTCGGATTCGTCGCGAACGAGATCAGTATAGGATTTCGAGACGGTGGTGCGCACCTTCTTGGTACGTCCGCCCATCGCCTTGCCAAACATTTCCGACAGGTTGAGAACGCCGATATTGGCGCCCGGCATGCCGGGTATTTCAAAGCCGGGCATGCCCGAACCGCTGTCGGCCACTTCGATGTCGATTTCCTTGTCGTCCAGCTCGCCATCGCGCAGCTTCTTGCGGAAGCTCTCACGTGTCGCGGGTGACGCGGTCGATCCGACCAGTGCGTCGAGCACCCGCTCTTCGGCGCTCTGATGCGCCTTGGCCTGTACTTCCGCGCGCTTCTTTTCACGCACGAGGCCAATGCCGATCTCGACCAGATCGCGGATGATCTGCTCGACATCGCGACCGACATAACCGACTTCGGTAAATTTGGTCGCTTCGACCTTGATGAAGGGCGCGCCGGCAAGCTTGGCGAGACGGCGGGAAATCTCCGTCTTGCCGACACCGGTCGGTCCGATCATCAGGATGTTTTTCGGCATCACCTCGTCGCGCAGGCTCTCATCGAGCTGCTGGCGACGCCAACGGTTGCGCAGCGCAATCGCGACCGCACGTTTCGCATCATGCTGGCCGATGATGTGGCGATCCAGTTCCGAGACAATTTCCCGGGGAGAAAAAGTGGTCATTCTGTCCTCTCGGCTTTCCTGTTCCGGCCGGCCATTCTGGCCCGGCCCACAGGACCCTTGGGTGAGAAATGGGGGTGAGAAATATGCTTACTCGGCGTCGAGAGTTTCGATGACGAGGTTATGGTTGGTGTAAACACAGATATCGGCGGCGATATCGAGCGACTTGCGCGCTACCTCCTCTGCCGACTTGTCCGTATCCATCATGGCGCGGGCAGCCGCAAAGGCGTAGTTGCCGCCGGAGCCGATGGCGATCGCGCCATGTTCGGGTTCCAGCACGTCACCATTACCGGTGATGGCGAGTGTCGTGGATTTGTCGGCCACCAGCATCATGGCTTCGAGGTTGCGCAGATATTTATCCGTGCGCCAGTCCTTTGCAAGCTCTACGGCCGCGCGCATTAGCTGACCGGGATATTGCTCGAGTTTCTTTTCGAGACGGTCGAGCAGCGTGAAGGCATCCGCCGTTGCGCCGGCAAAACCGGCAATCACTTCACCCTTGCCAATGCGTCGAACCTTGCGGGCATTGCCCTTCATGACGGTCTGGCCAAGACTTACCTGACCATCGCCAGCCATGACGACCTTGCCGCCCTTCCTGACTGTAATAATCGTTGTCATCAAACACCTGTCTGCCCTACCGGGCCTGCGGTTAACGGACCGGCATCCGGCCCTTCTCGGCATCTATGTAAGTTTGCTTTTCACGATTGCAAATCCTGCCCGCACTGCACTGTTTTGCGCAGATCATGCAAGACGATGGAACAACTGGATATTTGTGTCTCGTGCTGATAAGGAACGGCGACATTTTCACGGAGCGGCCACAGATGGCAGAACGTAAAGGCGAGATTATCCGCAAGACCAACGAAACCTCGGTTTCGGTGCGCGTGGATATCGACGGCACCGGCAAGTCGACAATTTCCACCGGGGTGGGATTTTTCGATCATATGCTGGACCAGCTGAGCCGCCATTCGCTGATCGACATGGATATCGAGGTTCAAGGTGACCTGCATATCGATGATCATCATACGGTGGAAGATACCGGCATCGCCATCGGCCAGGCCATCGCGAAGGCGTTGGGTGACAGGCGCGGCATTACCCGCTACGCCTCGCTCGATCTTGCCATGGATGAGACGATGACCAAGGCTGCCGTGGATATTTCCGGCCGTCCCTTCCTCGTGTGGAATGTCAACTTCTCCGCGCCGAAGATCGGCACATTCGACACCGAGCTTGTGCGCGAATTCTTTCAGGCGCTGGCCCAGAATGCCGGCATCACGCTGCATATCCTGAACCATTACGGCGCCAACAACCATCATATCGCCGAAACATGCTTCAAGGCCGTTGCCCGCGTTCTTCGCGCGGCAACCGAGATCGACCCCCGGCAGGCAGGCCGCGTTCCCTCGACAAAGGGCATGCTGGCCTGACCGCCAAAGCTGTCAGGAAGCCCATGACAAGCTATCTCGTTCTGGAAGCCCCCAACGGGCCGGACAGGGACCACAAGACGACCCGCTTCATAGCAGACCGTTTCGTCTGGCTGGCACTTATTGCGCCCTGGCTGTGGCTGGCCGTAAACCGGCTGTGGCTGGCCGCGATCGTCGTATTTGCAGTTCTTGTTCTGGCCGGTTGGGCATCAATGTTACCCGGATTCGAACCGGTGGGCATTTTGTGCAGCGTCGCCATTGCCCTCATCACTGCACTGGAGGGGCGCGATTTTCTCGTCCGGCACCTGATAGGCAAGGGCTGGAAGATGACTTCGGTCATTTCCGCCCCTGATCTTTCGAGTGCCGAAGAGATATATTTCTCCGATCTTTCCGAAAATACCGAGCCGTCGGGACAGCTGTCGCAGCCGGTATGGACCCCCTCGCCGCAGAAGAGCGGTGACAAAAACTTCGTCAACGATCCCTCCGGATCGTTTCTTTTCGACTTGAATGGAAGGCGCTGACATGCGCGTCGCGATTATCGACTACGGTTCTGGCAACCTGCGTTCGGCCACCAAGGCTTTCGAGCGCGCCGCCCGCGAAGCCGGCATCAATGCAACCATTGACCTGACCGATAAGCCGGATCACGTCGCATCTGCGGACCGCATCGTCCTGCCAGGCGTCGGCGCCTATGCCGATTGCCGCGCCGGTCTCGAAGCTGTGCCCGGCATGCATGAGGCGCTTATCGAAGCCGTCGAGAAAAAAGCTCATCCCTTCCTCGGCATCTGCGTCGGAATGCAGCTGATGTCTTCGCGCGGTCTCGAAAAGACTGTCAGCACGGGGCTTGGCTGGATCGAAGGCGATGTCATTGAAATGACGCCCTCCGATCCGACGCTTAAAATCCCGCAGATTGGCTGGAATACGCTGGAAATCCGGCATCAGCATCCCCTGTTCAACGGTATCAGAACCGGCGCTGACGGCTTGCATGCCTATTTCGTGCATTCATATCATCTGGCGGCGAAACATCCGGCGGATGTCATCGCCACCACCAATTACGGTGGCGCGATGACGGCTTTCGTTGGTCGCGACAATATGGCTGGCGCGCAGTTCCACCCGGAAAAAAGCCAGACGCTCGGCCTCGCCCTGATTTCCAATTTCCTGCGCTGGAAGCCCTGACATGATTCTTTTTCCCGCAATCGATCTTAAAGACGGCCAGTGCGTTCGCCTGAAACTCGGCGATATGGAGCAGGCAACCGTTTACAATACGGACCCCGGCGCGCAGGCGAAATCCTTCGAGGACCAAGGCTTCGAGTGGCTGCATGTCGTCGATCTCAACGGCGCCTTCGCTGGCCAGACGGTGAATGGCGAAGCGGTAGATGCCATTCTCAAGGCCACGACAAACCCGGTGCAGCTTGGCGGCGGCATCCGCACTCTCGATCATATTGAGGCGTGGCTCAGCCGTGGGCTTGCCCGCGTCATTCTCGGCACCGTGGCGGTGCGCGATCCCGTTCTGGTTATCGAAGCCTGCAAGCGTTTCCCCGGTCAGGTCGCCGTCGGCATCGACGCCAAAGGCGGCAAGGTTGCTGTTGAGGGCTGGGCGGAAGCCTCAGAACTCGGCGTCATCGAACTTGCCAAACGTTTCGAAGGTGCCGGCGTTGCCGCCATCATCTACACCGATATCGATCGCGACGGCATTCTGGCTGGCATCAACTGGGCCTCTACACTCGAACTGGCAGATGCCGTGTCGATCCCGGTCATCGCCTCCGGCGGCCTTGCTTCCATCGAAGACATCAAGCGCATGTTGCAGCCGGATGCCGCAAAGATAGAGGGCGCAATTTCGGGCCGCGCGCTTTATGACGGGCGCATCGATCCTGCCGAGGCGCTCGCCCTCATCAAGGCTGCCAAGGAGATAAGCGCATGACCCTCAAAGCCCGCGTTATTCCCTGCCTCGATGTAAAAGACGGCCGAGTCGTCAAGGGTGTGAACTTCGTCGATCTTATCGACGCCGGCGACCCAGTCGAGGCGGCGAAGGCCTATGATGCGGCGGGAGCGGACGAACTCTGCTTTCTCGACATCACCGCCTCGTCCGACAATCGCGACACGATTTTCGACGTGGTATCGCGCACGGCCGACCATTGCTTCATGCCGCTGACCGTCGGCGGCGGCGTACGCGCCGTGGCTGACATCCGCAAGCTGCTTCTCTGCGGTGCAGACAAGGTCTCCATCAATTCCGCAGCGGTGAAAGATCCTGATTTCGTCGCGCAGGCTGCCGACAAATTCGGCAACCAGTGTATCGTCGTCTCCATCGACGCCAAGCGGGTTTCGAAGGACGGGGAAGACGGCCGCTGGGAAATCTTCACCCATGGCGGACGTCAGCCAACCGGAATCGACGCCGTGGAATTTGCCATCAAGATGGTCGAACGCGGTGCCGGCGAATTGCTCGTCACCTCGATGGACCGCGATGGCACCAAAAGCGGATACGATATCGGCCTGACACGCAGCATTGCCGATCAGGTTCGCGTGCCCGTCATCGCCTCGGGTGGCGTCGGAACGCTGGATGATCTGGTAGCCGGCGTTCGCGATGGCCATGCGACCGCAGTGCTTGCCGCTTCCATCTTCCACTTCGGCACCTATTCGATCGGGCAAGCCAAGAGCTACATGGCCGAGCATGGCATCGCCATGCGTCTCGACTGATTGCAGGAACCTTTCCATGAGCGCATTTTCCCTTTCCGATCTGGAACGCATCGTCGCGACACGCGCCGCCGCCTCTCCCGATGAATCCTGGACGGCCAAACTTGTTGCGGCGGGCCAGGAACGTGCGGCAAAAAAACTGGGCGAAGAGGCTGTTGAGGCCGTGATCGCCGCCATCGCGAAAGACCGCGACGGGCTGAAAAACGAGGCCGCCGATCTGCTTTATCACCTGCTGGTGGTGTTGAAGATCGCCGACATTCCCCTTGCCGACGTGTTTGCGGAGCTGGAGCGCCGGACCGGACAGACCGGACTTGCGGAAAAGGCAGCGAGGCCGACATCATGAATGTCAAGGCAGGCAGCGGGGAGAGAGGCATGCCGAGCACACTCGATCATTTCCGCCCGGATGAATATTCGCCCTATCACTTCTTCAGCTCGGAAGAATGGGCAAAGTTTCGCGCCGACACACCACTCACCCTTTCCGCCGACGAGGTCAAAAGACTGCGTTCGCTGGACGACCCGATCGATCTGGACGAAGTGCGGCGTATCTACCTGTCGCTGTCGCGCCTCCTGTCATCGCATGTGGAAGCATCGCAGCTGCTGTTCGAACAGCGCAACCGCTTCCTGAACATGGCGGATGTCAACAAAACGCCCTTCGTCATCGGCATTGCCGGGTCGGTGGCGGTTGGAAAATCGACAACGGCGCGTATTTTGAAGGAGCTTCTGGCCCGCTGGCCTTCCAGCCCGAAGGTCGATCTCATCACCACCGACGGGTTTCTTTACCCGAACGAGGTGCTGCGGCGCGAAAACCTGATGGAGCGCAAGGGCTTTCCGGAAAGCTACGACATCGGTGCGCTGCTGCGTTTCCTCTCGGCGATCAAGGCGGGCCAGCCGAATGTGAAGGCGCCACGCTACTCGCATCTGACCTATGACGTGCTGCCGAACGAATTCACTGTCATCGACCAGCCGGATATCCTCATCTTCGAAGGCATCAACGTGCTGCAATCACGCGACCTGCCGGCGGGCGGGCGGATCGTGCCGATCGTTTCCGACTTCTTCGATTTCTCGATCTACATCGATGCGGATGAGGACTTCATTCACAACTGGTATGTGAACCGGTTCATGAATCTGCGACAAACCGCCTTCCGGGACCCGAATTCATTCTTCAATCGCTATGCGTCGATCAGCGAAGAGGCGGCGCTCAGCATTGCCGAGGGCCTCTGGCAGAACATCAACCTGAAGAACCTGCGCCAGAACATCGTGCCCACGCGTCCACGCGCCGATCTTATCCTGCGCAAGGGCAAAAACCACCTGATCGACACGGTTGCGCTTCGCAAGTTGTGAAAGATGCCGCAAAAGCGGCATCTCCATCGCAGCGGTTAAAATCCGTTATTAGGCAAGGTCAGGAATGCGCAGAACCTGACCGGGGTAGATTTTATCGGGATGGGTCAGCATCGGCTTGTTGGCTTCGAAGATGATGTTGTTCTTGCCGCCATTTGCCTTGCCGTACTGGGCTTCAGCGATCTTCCAGAGATTATCGCCTTTCTTGACCGTGTAGAAAACGGGTTCCTTCGCCGGCGCTTCTGCCACCGTCAGTTCGCCGGCCTCGACCTTGGAAATGCCGAGCGTATTGCCAACGGCGATGACCGCCTTTTCGAAAATCGACTGGTCGGCCACTTCGCCCTTCAGAACGACCTTATCGTTCACCACCTCGACCTGAACCTTGTCGGTGCCGAGATCGTGGGAAGCGAGTTCTTTTTTGACGGCTTCGACATCGGGGGCATCATCTCCACCGATACCAAGCTTCTTTCCCGCTTCCTTGATGAAATTGAACAGACCCATAGCACCCTCCTTGGTTGTAGGAGGTCTACCAGACGATATCTGAAGGTCTATGACAAGTGCGAAACATTTTGCCATCCAGCTGCGACCTAGTCGCCTGATGGCTTGCCACGCATTTTCTTGACATCCGACCGGCCGGATTTTGCCTTGAGGCGGCGCTCGACGGAACCCTTGGTCGGCTTGGTGGCCTTGCGCACCGGCGGCGGCGGCGCTGCCGCTTCAAGAATCAGTTCCTTCAGCCGTTCACGCGCGTCTTCGCGATTGCGCTCCTGGCTTCGAAACCGGCTCGCCTCGATCATGAGCACGCCTTCTTTCGAAACACGCCGCCCGCCCAGACGCAGGGCATTCGCCTTCACCCGTTCCGGCAGTGAGGGAGAATTGGCGATGTCGAAAAACAGCTGAACCGCCGTCGAGACCTTGTTGACATTCTGGCCACCAGGCCCGCCGGCAAGCACGAATTGCTCCGTCAGCTCCCAGCCGGCGATGGTAATTCGGTTGCTGATGTAAAGCGGGGCGCTGGCCATGTTTTTTCTCCGCGCCGGTGATGCCACAGATCGGGAAAAATGAAAACAAGGCACGAAACGAAAGAACCCGGCACAAGGCCGGGTTCCCCTCCTCCTCATAAACGAGGCTTATTCATTCTGCAGCAAGCAGCAGACCCGGTGCTGCATCGCGCACCTTGCTGTCGACGTGATCTTCGAACTTGGTGAAGTTCGTAACGAACATCGACACAAGCTTCTTCGCCTGCGCGTCATAAGCTGCGCCGTCGGCCCAGGTCGAACGCGGATCGAGGATCGCGGCATCGACGCCTTCCAGCGACAGGGGCACGGCGAAACCGAAATTCGCATCGGTGCGGAATTCGGCACCCTTCAGCTCGCCGGTGAGGGCTGCCGTCAGAAGCGCGCGGGTCGCCTTGATGGGCATACGCTTGCCGATGCCGTAAGCACCGCCGGTCCAGCCGGTGTTGACCAGCCAGCAGTCCACGCCATGCTTGCCGATCAGCTCACGCAGCAGGTTGCCGTATTCCGCCGGGTGGCGCGGCATGAAGGGTGCGCCGAAGCAGGTGGAGAATGTCGCTTCCGGCTCAGTCACGCCTTTTTCCGTGCCGGCGACCTTTGCCGTGTAGCCGGAAAGGAAGTGGTACATGGCCTGTTCCGGCGTCAGCCGGGCAATGGGCGGCAGCACGCCGAAGGCATCCGCAGTCAGCATGATGATGGTCTTCGGATGACCGGCAATGCCCGTTTCCGATGCATTCGGAATGAAGTGCAGCGGATAGGCACTGCGGGTGTTTTCCGTCAGCGAGTTGTCGTTGAAATCCGGAACACGGTTTTCGTCCAGCACGACGTTTTCGAGAACGGTGCCGAAACGGCGGGTCGCGGCATAGATTTCCGGCTCAGCTTCGGCCGACAGCTTGATCGCCTTGGCGTAGCAGCCGCCTTCGAAATTGAAGATGCCGTGTTCGCCCCAGCCGTGCTCATCGTCGCCGATCAGCGTACGCGACGGATCAGCCGACAGCGTGGTCTTGCCGGTGCCGGACAGGCCGAAGAACACGGCGGAATCACCCTCGGGACCGACATTGGCCGAGCAATGCATCGGCATGACGCCCTTGGCCGGCAGCAGGTAGTTCAGCACAGTGAAGACCGACTTCTTGTTCTCGCCGGCATAGGAGGTACCGCCGATGAGGACGAGACCATTGGTGAGATCGCACGCGATGACGGTTTCCGAACGGACGCCGTGACGCGCCGGATCAGCCTTGAAGCTCGGCAGATTGATAATGGTCAGCCTCTGTTTGAAGCCTGCCAGTTTCTCCCGCTTCGGGCGGATGAGCAGGTTGCGGATGAACAGCGAATGCCAGGCAAGCTCAGTGACGACACGGGTCGACAGGGCGTTTTCCTCATCGGCACCGCCGATCAGATCCTGAACATAGAGCGTCTTGCCGGCGGCGTGCGCAAGCATGTCCTGACGCAGCAACTCGAAGTTTTCCGGCGACAGCGGCTTGTTGTTGTCCCACCAGATAGTGTCTTCGGTGGAAGCGTCGCGGACGACGAATTTGTCCTTCGGAGAACGGCCCGTATGCTGACCGGTAACGGCACGAAGTGCGCCATCCGCCGTCAGCTCGGCTTCGCCGTTGCGGATCGCCTCTTCGTACAATTCGCTTTCGTTGAGGTTATAAAAGACGCGGGAGGCCTCGCCCAGTCCGAGTTCCGCAACTCCATTGGCAGGATTATGAACCCCAAGCTCGTTCATGACGCGTTCCTTGTAAATGACGATAAGGCCGTTGAAATTTTCACGGAAAATACGTGGCGGCTTTTAGAAACGCAAGAGTGAAACTTTAAATAACTTAGTGATTTCAATATATTAATCGATTTAAAAGATTTTATTTCTTTTTAAATCGGTTGAAGACGCATTAGAATCCAGCTGCGGCGTTTTCCCGGAATTGCCCTAGTCATACTAGGCGATTTGGTTGTGAGTTTTCCTTTGCCACAATTTGTTCCACCTTTATACTCATGAGAGTGGCTCGCGGCGCGCAACCTTGGCTGGGTGGATGTCGGGAGTTACGAGAAAATGACGATGGAGACCAACTACATGCAGACGATCGCGCTTGTCGACGACGACCGGAATATTCTCACTTCGGTATCGATCGCGCTCGAAGCCGAAGGCTACCGGGTCGAAACGTATACGGACGGCGCCTCCGCGCTTGACGGACTGATTGCCCGTCCGCCGCAGCTCGCCATTTTCGACATCAAAATGCCGCGCATGGACGGCATGGAGCTTTTGCGGCGTCTTCGCCAGAAATCGGATATTCCGGTTATCTTCCTGACCTCCAAGGATGAAGAGATCGACGAATTGTTCGGCCTGAAGATGGGTGCTGACGATTTCATCACAAAACCCTTCTCGCAGCGCCTTCTGGTGGAACGCGTCAAGGCCATCCTGCGCCGCGCCAGCAGCCGCGAGGCTTCCGCTGCGACCGGCGGCAGCACGCTGAAGCCGACGGCTGATCAACAGGCGCGCACGCTCGAACGCGGCCAGCTGGCCATGGATCAGGAACGCCACACCTGCACCTGGAAGGGCGAGCCGGTGACGCTGACCGTTACCGAATTCCTTATCCTGCATTCGCTTGCACAGCGGCCAGGCGTGGTGAAAAGCCGCGACGCGCTGATGGATGCAGCCTACGACGAACAGGTCTATGTTGACGACCGCACGATCGACAGCCACATCAAGCGCCTTCGCAAGAAGTTCAAACTGGTCGATGGTGACTTCGATATGATTGAAACGCTTTATGGCGTAGGATATCGCTTCCGCGAAGCGGCTTGAACGAGCCGCAATCGGGAGAGACCACCGGAATTGTGGTGGCGAGGACATAGACTTGTTGAAGAAAACGCCGGAAACCGTCTCGGACAGTGACGATGCCGAAGATCGCGGCAGCGAACGCCGCCATCGTATCCATCCGCTGACGATCGTCCGACGCATTTTTGGCAATGCTGTGTTTTCCAGCCTCACGCGCCGCATCCTGTTCTTCAACGTGGCCGCGACGGTCGTTCTGGTCGGTGGCATTCTCTACCTCAACCAGTTCCGCGAGGGGCTGATCGATGCGCGGGTGGAAAGCCTTTTGACGCAGGGCGAGATCATCGCCGGTGCCATCTCGGCCTCCGCCTCGGTGGATACCAACTCCATCACCATCAATCCGGAAAAGCTGCTGGAATTGCAGGCGGGGCAAAGCATCACGCCCGCCCCCAATGACGAGGACTTGAGTTTCCCGATCAATCCGGAACGGGTGGCGCCGGTGCTGCGCCGGCTGATTTCGCCGACACGGACCCGCGCTCGGCTTTTCGACGCCGATGCCAACCTGCTTCTCGATTCTCGCCATCTCTATTCCCGCGGCCAGGTCCTGCGCTTCGATCTGCCGCCGGTGACGCCGGAAACCCAGACCTGGGGTGAATGGTTCACCAGCATGTTCAACCGCATGCTGCAACCGAGCAGCCTGCCGCAATACAAGGAAGCGCCAGGAGGCGACGGCTCGATCTATCCGGAGGTGATGAATGCGCTGACCGGCGTGCGCGGCGCAGTCGTTCGCGTTACCGAAAAGGGTGAGCTGATCGTTTCGGTCGCCGTGCCGGTGCAGCGCTTCCGGGCCGTGCTCGGGGTTCTGCTCCTGTCCACGCAGGCCGGCGATATCGACAAGATCGTGCGTGCGGAGCGCCTCGCCATCATGCGCGTGTTCGGCATCGCCACGCTCGTCAACATCGTACTTTCCCTCTTGTTGTCTTCCACCATCGCCACGCCGCTCCGGCGGCTTTCGGCGGCTGCTATCCGCGTGCGTCGCGGGGCCAGAACCCGCGAGGAGATACCGGACTTTTCGGCGCGTCAGGATGAAATCGGCAACCTTTCCATAGCGCTTCGTGAAATGACGACGGCGCTCTACGACCGTATCGACGCAATCGAAAGTTTCGCCGCCGATGTCAGCCACGAGCTCAAGAACCCGCTGACTTCGCTGCGCAGCGCCGTGGAAACCCTGCCGCGTGCCAAGACGGAAGAGTCCAAACAGCGGCTGACCGAGATCATCTTCCACGATGTCCGCCGCCTCGACCGCCTCATCAGCGATATTTCGGATGCCTCGCGGCTCGATGCCGAACTGGCGCGCGTCGATGCATCGCCGCTGGATCTCGACGTTCTTATGAAGGGTCTGGTGGATATCTCCCGCCAGATCAGCACAAAGAAAAAGAGCGTGGCGATCGACTATGTCGCCGACCGGAAGGCGGGAGCCAAAACCTCCTTCGTCGTGAACGGTCACGATCTTCGCATCGGGCAGATCGTCACCAACCTGATCGAGAATGCGCGCTCTTTCGTTTCCGAGGAAAGCGGCCGCATCACCGTGCGCCTTTCCCGTCACAAGGACCGCTGCATCGTGCAGGTGGAAGACAATGGCCCCGGCATTCAGGCCGAGGATATCGACCGGATTTTCGAGCGCTTCTACACCGACCGACCGGCAAGCGAAGGTTTCGGCCAGAATTCCGGCCTTGGCCTTTCCATCAGCCGCCAGATCGCCGAAGCCCATGGCGGCAGCCTGAGGGCAGAAAATGTCGTCGACAAATACGGCGTGATATCAGGCGCGCGCTTCACCCTGTCGCTGCCGGCGGCCGAAACCCATGAACGCTGAACGCTTCAACCTGCACGCAACCGCCATTGTCGTCGACAACACCGGCATTCTCTTCACCGGACCGTCCGGCAGCGGCAAAAGCGAGCTTGCTTTCAGCTTTCTGACGGAGGCGCAACGGTGCGGATTGCCGGCGGCACTGGTCGCGGATGATCAGATTTTCGTGTATCGCGACGGCGAAAACATTATCGCCGAGCGGCCGGAAGCGATTGCAGGACTACTGGAATTGCGCGGCAGCGGCATCGTTAACGTCAACAGCGTCCCGAGCGCCGGACTAAATTTCGCCGTTACGACAGTTCTTTCACCGGAAAATCCAAGACTTCCGGAAGATGACGAGGTGTTGTTGCTGCCCTGCGGCGGGCATCTTCCGCTTCTGCGTATTCCGCTTTCCAGTCTTACGCCCTATGGAAAATTTGCTGCACTTGCTCAAAATCTTTTTAAAACGAACGTGAAGTGACCACGATTCAGGCGATTTTAGGCTTGCGATTCGCATTTTCCTCATCAAGATGAAATCCCACCGATGGACAGGATTGCCGCGTTGCGATAGTCGGCAATGAGAGTGCGTGTGCAAGGGAGCATTTCATGATCGGACTAGTGCTTGTCACCCATGGCAAGCTGGCTGAGGAGTTTCGCCATGCGTTGGAGCATGTCGTCGGTCCCCAGAAATTGATCGAGACGGTTTGTATCGGTCCCGAAGACGACATGGATCAGCGCCGGCAGGATATCATCGACGCCGTTACGCGCGTCAATGATGGAAATGGCGTTATTATTCTGACGGATATGTTCGGTGGCACACCGTCCAATCTTGCCATCTCCGTCATGAACAACGGTAATGTCGAAGTCATCGCCGGGGTCAATCTTCCCATGCTGATAAAACTCGCAGGCGTTCGCAGCGAAGACAACATGGACAAGGCGCTCCAGGACGCATCCGACGCCGGTCGCAAATACATCAACGTCGCCAGCCGCGTTTTAAGCGGCAAATAAGAAGTCAGCCCCATGTCGCCTCACTCCCGGGAATTGCCGATCATCAACAAGCGCGGTCTCCACGCCCGGGCATCTGCAAAATTCGTGCAGATGGTCGAGGGTTTCGACGCGACGATTACGGTGTCGAAGGACGGAATGACCGTTGGCGGCACCTCCATCATGGGTCTGATGATGCTGGCGGCCAGCCCGGGATGCAGTGTCTATGTCGAGGCGAGCGGCAACCAGGCGGAAGAGGCGCTCGCCGCACTTGAGGCACTTGTTGCCGACCGCTTCGGCGAAGAAGCCTGACCCCCACCCCCATATAAAGACATAAAGACTTCTTTATATCGTTATTGCCAGATCGTTTTTGGCCTGCTAAACCGCTGCTACGTTTAAAAGCCGGGCCAGCAGGCATGGCATTTCTGATCTGGAGAACTTCATGAGCCTTGAGAAGGACTACATCATCGCCGATATCAACCTTGCCGCATTCGGCCGCAAGGAACTGGACATCGCCGAAACCGAAATGCCTGGCCTTATGTCCTGCCGCAAGGAATTCGGCGAGAGCAAGCCCCTGAAGGGCGCACGTATCACCGGTTCTCTTCACATGACGATCCAGACCGGTGTCCTCATCGAGACGCTGAAGGAACTGGGCGCGGACATCCGCTGGGCGTCCTGCAACATCTTCTCGACGCAGGACCATGCCGCAGCAGCCATTGCAGCGGCCGGCATTCCTGTTTTCGCGGTCAAGGGTGAGAGCCTGACGGAATATTGGGAATATACCGACAAGATCTTCCAGTGGACCGATGGCGGCCTCTCCAACATGATCCTCGACGATGGCGGCGATGCCACCATGTACATTCTGCTCGGCGCGCGCGCCGAAGCCGGTGAGGACGTTCTTTCCAACCCCGGTTCGGAAGAAGAGGAAATTCTTTTCGCGCAGATCAACAAGCGCCTCAAGGCTTCCCCCGGCTGGTTCACCAAGCAGCGTGACGCGCTGAAGGGCGTGACGGAAGAAACGACGACAGGCGTTCATCGTCTCTACGATCTTGCCAAGAAGGGCCTCCTGCCCTTCCCGGCCATCAACGTCAACGACAGTGTCACCAAGTCCAAGTTCGACAACAAATACGGCTGCAAGGAATCGCTGGTAGACGGCATTCGCCGCGCAACCGACGTGATGATGGCTGGCAAGGTTGCTGTGGTCTGCGGTTACGGCGATGTCGGCAAGGGTTCCGCCGCCTCGCTGCAGGGCGCTGGCGCCCGCGTGAAGGTCACGGAAATCGACCCGATCTGCGCGCTTCAGGCCGCCATGGACGGTTTCGAGGTCGTTCGCCTGGAAGACGTTGTGTCTTCCGCTGACATCTTCATCACCACCACCGGCAACAAGGACGTCATCCGCATCGAGCACATGCGCGAAATGAAGGACATGGCCATCGTCGGCAATATCGGCCATTTCGACAATGAAATTCAGGTCGCTTCGCTGCGTAACCTCAAGTGGACAAACATCAAGCCGCAGGTCGACATGATCGAGTTCCCGAAGGGCAACCGCATCATCCTGCTGTCCGAAGGCCGCCTGCTGAACCTTGGCAATGCCACAGGTCACCCTTCCTTCGTCATGTCGGCGTCGTTCACCAACCAGGTGCTGGGCCAGATCGAGCTTTTCACCAAGCCGGGTGAATACAAGAATGAAGTCTACGTGCTGCCGAAGCACCTCGACGAAAAGGTTGCACGCCTTCATCTCGATAAGCTTGGCGTGCGCCTGACAGAACTTTCCGACCTTCAGGCTGATTATATCGGCATCTCGAAGCAGGGTCCGTTCAAGGCAGAACACTACAGATATTAATTTCATAGTTAATATCCACTGAAATTACACAATATGTAGATGCCGTGCGCTTGACAAAGCGCGCGGCATCTTTTTTGCGCGCTCCCTTTCCGCAAATTTATGAAGACGGTATTGTCATCGAACTTGATTCGGACACGCCAAAGGGCGGCGGGGACGAAATGGGATGTCTTGTCGAAGATGCGGCACATAGGACGGAGACAGACCGGGGATGACGGTTCACAATTCGGATCTGCGCGAGCAGACAGTTCAACGCGTTGAAAACACGCATGCTGGCGTGGCATTGGGCGCGGCCATGGCGCGTTGCCGGCTGGCGATCAGTGCTGTGCGGACAGGCTTTTCACGGCTTCCCGTCCTGATGTCCGGCACGGTTCTCGCCGGCTCTGCAAATGTGGCGCTGGCGCAGGACGGTCTTGTCGCAAAGACCGGAGCGCGGCTGTTTTCATCCGGAGAAACCATCACCTATTCGCTTTTTGTCGGCATGCTTTCGGCAACGCTGTTTTCCGTCGTCTGGCTGGTGCGCCAGCGCGGTAATATCGAGGCGGAGAGCGGTGAATACCGCAAGGCGCTGGCAGAATCCCACCACAAGATCGCGAAATACGAGGCGCTTATCTCCGACAAGAGCCGGCGCATCGTCATCTGGGACGGCGTGGACAATCGCCCCGAATTTCTGGGGCAGCTGCCCGTAGAGACGGGCGCACCGCAGGCGGATCACGATTTTCTGGCCTTCGGGCGCTGGCTGAAGCCATCATCCGCGAGCCAGCTTGAAAAATCCCTCGAAAAACTTCGCAGCCACGCACAGAGTTTCGATCTGACCATCGAGACGCAGCGCGGCGAAGTCATTGAAGTTCAAGGCCGGGTTTCCGGCGGCAATGCCTTCGCGCGTTTCGTCGCCCTCAACAACCTGCGCGCCGAACTGGCCGAATTGCAGGTGGAGCGCGAGCGCCTGATCGCCTCGGTCTCCACCTTTCAGGAACTTCTCGATTCGATCGAACAGCCCGTCTGGCGGCGCAATGGCGAAGGCGAACTCATATGGGTGAACCACGCCTATGCGCACGCTGTGGATGCGCGCGATGCCGAACAGACCATTCAGGAGAAACGCGAGCTTCTGAACACCGTTACCCGGCAGAAGATACGTGCGGCCGCGACGCCGAGCTCCCCCTACCATGATCGCATTTCGACGGTGGTTTCAGGAAACCGTACCTTCTTCGACGTTGTGGATATCAAGACGGCGGGCGGTTCTGCAGGCATCGCCATCGATGCCACCGAAGCGGAAACCACCCGCGAGGAAATGAAGCGGGTTCTGAAAAGCCACGCCGAAACGCTGGATCATCTCGCAACGCCCGTCGCCATTTTCGACGGCCGGCAGCGGCTGCAATTCTACAATCAGGCCTTTGCCACCCTGTGGGGCTTCGATCTGGTTTTTCTGGAATCCGGCCCCGATAATTCCGAGCTTCTCGACAGGCTGCGCACCGCCGGCAAATTGCCCGAGCAGCTGAACTGGAAAAACTGGAAAGAGACGGCACTCTCCGTTTACCGCTCTCTCGATACCAAGACCGATCTGTGGCACCTGCCCAACGGCCAGACGTTGCGGGTTATCGCGACCGCCCACCCGCAGGGTGGCGCGACATGGGTCTTCGAGAACCTGACCGAACAGGTCGATCTGCAGATGCGTTACAACACCTTGGTGAAGGTGCAGGGCGAAACCATCGACCATCTGGCCGAAGGTGTCGCCGTGTTTGGTGCGGACGGACGTATTCGCCTTTCCAACCCGGCATTCAGGGCCCTCTGGGGCGTTACCGCCGAGCAGGCGGAAACTGGAACCCACATCCGCGCCGTGGAGGCCGCCTGCACGCAATCCTACGACAAGCCGGATGGCTGGCGCTCTTTCAGCCAGTTCATCACCAGCTTTGACGATGAACGCCCGTCGAGACAGGGAACGCTGGAACTACTCTCCGGCCTGGTCCTCGACTACGCCATTATTCCGCTGCCGGATGCGCAGACCATGCTGACATTCGTCAACATGACTGACAGCGTGCGGGCCGAGCGGGCGCTCAAGGAAAAGAACGACGCACTGCTCAAGGCCGACGAGCTGAAGAACGATTTCGTACAGCACGTCTCTTATGAGTTGCGCTCGCCGCTGACCAATATCATTGGCTTCACCGATCTCCTGAAGACCCCGGGTATTGGAGAATTGACGGACCGGCAGGCGGAATATCTCGACCATATTTCCACCTCGTCTTCGGTTCTTCTGACCATCGTCAACGACATCCTCGATCTCGCGACCGTCGATGCTGGCATCATGCAGCTGAACTATTCGGAAAACGATCTCAACGAATTGCTCGATGACGTTTCGGTGCAGATTGCCGACCGGCTACAGGAAAGCGGTATTTCGCTCGAGATCGTCGCACCCGCGCATCTCGGCAGTCTGGTGGCGGATCACCAGCGCCTGAAGCAGATCCTCATCAAGCTCCTCACCAATGCAATCAATTTTGCGCCGGAAGGGTCTTCCGTTCAACTTTCATGCCAGCGCAGCGAGGGTGACTTCCTGTTCTCGGTGGCGGACAAGGGACCGGGTATCCCCGAAGACATGCTCAAGGCCGTGTTTGACCGCTTCGAGACGCGCGGCAACGGCGGGCGGCGGACCGGCGCTGGCCTTGGCCTTTCTATCGTGGAAAGCTTCGTCAGCCTGCATCACGGCACTGTCAGCATCGACAGCCGGCCCGGCAACGGCACAATCGTTACCTGCCGCATTCCTTCGGGTGTGCACCCGCATTCCATCGCCGCAGAATGAGTGACGATATCCTGCCGATCACCCTTTCCCTCAATGGGGAAAAGGACACCATCCGGTTAGGCGAAGATCTGGCGCTGGCTTTGGGAGCTGGCGATTGCCTCGCGCTGATCGGAGATCTCGGCGCGGGCAAATCCACTCTCGCCCGCGCCTTCATCCGGGCGATGGCGGATGCACCTGATCTTGAAGTTCCAAGCCCCACATTCACGATCATCCAGACCTATCCAACACGTATTCCCGTTGCCCATCTTGATCTGTACCGACTGTCTGACGTCTCGGAACTGGACGAACTCGGCATCGACGAGATGCTGGAAGACGGTATCTGCCTGATCGAGTGGCCTGATATCGCCGCCGAAATCCTCCCGCCAAACCAGACCATCAGCCTGCGGCTGGAGCACTCCGGTGACGGGCGTCTGGCCGTAATCGATGCTCCCGAGAAACAGAAAGCACGGCTTGAGCGCGTTTTTGCCATTCGCGATTTTCTTGCGAAAAATGGCAAGGGCGATGCGACACGCCATTTTCTAAGCGGCGATGCTTCCACACGCGCCTATGAGACCATTTCCACCGATGGTCCGGACCTTATCCTGATGGACTGGCGACGCCCTTTGAGAGGTGCGATCGTTGCTGACGGCAAGACCTATGCGGAAATCGCCCATCTTGCCCAGGATGCCCGTTCCTTCGTGGCGATCGGCAATTATCTGCGAAATAGCGGCTTTTGCGCGCCTGAAATACTGGCGGCGGATACCGATCAGGGCATTCTCCTCCTGGAGGACCTCGGGCGAGATGGGGTGCTTGCGCGTGACGGAACGCCGATTGAGGAACGTTATCTGCAAAGCGTCGCCTGCCTCGCCGCCCTTCACAAATCTCCGGAACCGCGCAAGCTGCCGGTCGGTGACGGCAGCACCTACGAAGTGCCTCCTTTCGATCGACCGGCGATGAAGATCGAGGTGTCGCTGCTGGTGGAATGGTATCTGCCCCACAAACGCGGCAAATCACTGTCCGATACCGAGAAGCGTGACTATTATGCTCTCTGGGACGGCCTGATAGACGCGCTCAGTGGCTGCGAAAGCGGGCTACTTCTGCGCGATTTCCATTCGCCGAACATTCTCTGGCAAGAGCATAATGCAGGCATCCGGCAAGTCGGACTGATCGATTTTCAAGACGCGATGATCGGCCCGACGGCCTACGATCTCGCCTCCATCGTGCAGGATGCGCGGGTTACCATTTCGCCCGAACTGCAGGAACGCCTGCTTTCGCACTATCTCGACATTAGACGAGACGAGCCATCCTTCGATGAGACGTCTTTTCTCAAGGCTTTCGCCATCATGTCGGCGCAGCGCAACTGCAAGCTGGCCGGTATCTGGGTAAGGCTGTTGGAACGCGATGGAAAACCCGGTTATATGAAACATATGCCAAGGACGTTTCGCTATCTTTCCGCAGCGCTTTCGCATCCCGAACTGGCACCGCTCAAAGACTGGTGCGTCCATATGGGCATGGAATTTTAAAGACTGAAAGACGGTTGACCACGATGACGATCAAGAACGCGATGGTGCTGGCCGCCGGGCTCGGCACCCGGATGCGCCCGATCACGGATACGACCCCGAAACCGCTCGTCAAGATCGCCGGCAAACCGATGATCGACTACGCGCTCGACGCCCTTGTCGAGGCCGGCGCCGAGAAGATCGTCGTCAACGTCCATCACCATGCCGATCAGATGATCGCCCATCTTGAAACCCGTAACGACGCCGAAATCTTGATTTCCGACGAGCGGTCGCAGCTGATGAATTCCGGTGGCGGGCTTGCCAAGGGCCTGAAACTTCTGGAGCCAGGCCCCGTCTTCGTCATGAATGCCGATCTTTTCTGGATTGGCGAACAGCTGAATGCCGTCAGCAACCTGCGCAAGCTTGCGCAATTCTTCGATGCGACGCGCATGGATATGGCGATGCTCTGCGTCGATATGGACCGTACCACCGGTCATAACGGCAAGAGGGATTTCAACCTCTCTTCGGATGGTAGACTGGCGCGGTATCGCGACGGGGACACGAACCCGGTGGTTTATGCCGGGGCCATTGCCATGGATTCGCACCTGCTGGACGATGCGCCGGGGGATGCTTTCAACCTGAATATCTATTTCGACCGCGCCATCGAGAAAGAACGGCTTTTCGGGCTTTCACTGGATGGCCACTGGATAACCGTCGGCACTCCCGATGCGATAGACGATGCCGAAAGTATCATCCGGCAATACAGGGAAAAGCGCTCTGCATGACTTTCACCCATCACGCAAAGCGCGTCCTGACGATCGCTGCGGGAACACCGTTCCTCAAAACGCTCGCGGAAACGCTGTGTGACGGGACACTGACAGCCGGCTATAAATACGACCCTGCGGATCCGCTTTCGCTTGCCAAGGTGACGATCTATGTTCCGACCCGGCGCTCCGCCCGCGTGCTGCGCTCAGAGTTTGTCGATCTTCTGGGCGGCCGTTCCGCCATTTTGCCACTGATCCGGCCGCTCGGCGAAACCGATGACGACAGCGGCTTCTTCGAGATCGAAAATCCTGAGATCATGGATCTGGCGCCGCCGATTTCCGGCACCGGCCGGCAAATCGAGCTGGCGCGCCTCATTCTGGCATGGCGCAACAGCCTGCCCGACGCCATCAGGGCCATCCATTCGGACTCACCACTTGTCGCCCCCGCCAGCCCTGCCGACGCCATATGGCTGGCGCGCGCGCTTGGCGAAGTGATCGATGCGATGGATACGGAAGAAAAAGAATGGGAGGCGCTCGCGCATCTCGATACCGGC
The DNA here is from genome assembly GCF_001950375.1 of Rhizobium sp. TBD182. Taxonomy (NCBI): domain Bacteria; kingdom Pseudomonadati; phylum Pseudomonadota; class Alphaproteobacteria; order Hyphomicrobiales; family Rhizobiaceae; genus Rhizobium; species Rhizobium sp. TBD182. Next base: position 30,579 of record NZ_BDLN01000004.1, read on the forward strand.
GATCACGCCCAATGGTGGCAGCTGACGGCGGATTTCCTGAAAATCGCCAGCGTGTTCTGGCCCGCCCGTCTTGCCGAACTCAATCGAACTTCCGCAGGCCGACATCGCAACGGCATCCTGAGGGCAGAGGCGAACCGGCTTGCCAACCTGCCGGACACCGGACCAATCATCGTTGCGGGCTCCACGGGCTCAATTCCGGCAGCAGCAGACCTTATCGCCTCTGTCGCCTCCCTGCCCCAGGGCGTCGTCGTGCTTCCGGGCCTCGATCTTACGATGCCGGAGGAACAATGGGAGGCTATTGCCGAGGACCCTACCGATCCTTCAAGCCGCACCCATTCGCAATACGGACTCTACATGCTGTTGCAGAAGCTCGATATCATGCGAGACGATGTCGTTCAGATTGGCGCTATCGATAGCGATCTTGAAAAACGCGCGGCGGTTTTTTCGGCAGCACTTGCTCCTGCCAAATCCACCAGCGACTGGAACCGCTGGCGTGAGGACAAGCAACCCGGATTTTTCGACGATGCTTTTGCGGCAGCGACCCTGATAGAAGCTGCAAACGAGCGCGAAGAGGCAACCGCAATTGCGGTGGCGCTGCGGCTGGCGCTTGAAGCGCCGGGCGCTGGCCGCCCGTCTCAGGCCGCGCTGATCACGCCCGATCGCGGACTGGCCAGGCGCGTGGCGACGGAATTGCAACGCTTCGGTATCGAAGCCGACGATTCCGCCGGTACGCCGCTTTCCGCCACGCCGCAGGCCGGACTGACGCAACTCGCACTGGAAGCTATCCTCAGGCCCGGAGATCCGGTGCCGGTCATTTCCCTTCTGAAACATCCGCTCAGCCGTTTCGGGCTTTCGCTGGAGGCTTTTACAAAAGCATCAAAGGCGCTGGAATTGATCGCACTTAGAGGCGGCCGCGTCGAAACGGAAATCGGCAATCTGGAGGCGGTTCTCGATGCGCAACTGGCGGCGCAGCGTGATGACCGGCATCCGCCTGCCTGGAGGCTGGCACTGCCCGAGGGAAGCGTAGACGCCGCGCGCGATCTGGCACGCCGGATCGCCGTTTCGACAGAGCCGCTTGGCAGCGCATTCGTTCGTAGCGACCGCTCAGGCCGGTCTTTCACGGACAAATTGCCGCTTTCCGATTGGGCCGAGCGGACGGGCCGGGTGATCGAAGCCATCTGCGCGGATGACAACAACGATCTTGCCACTCTCTGGTCCGGCGAGGCAGGCGACAAGCTTTCCGGCCTGTTTGGCGAATTGATGGAAAGCGGCGAAATCCTGGATGCGGATGGTCCGCAATGGGCTGATATCTTCGCGGCACTGGTGGCTGGCGAATCGATCAAGCCGCGATCCATGCGCCATCCGCGCATTTTCATTTTCGGTGCCCTTGAGGCACGACTGCAAAGCGTCGACACTGTCGTGATCGGCGGTCTCAATGAAGGGCTTTGGCCGGGCCAGACGGCAAACAACCCGTTTCTGTCCCGCAACATGAAGACAGCCATCGGTCTGGAACCGCCGGAGCGGCGCATCGGCCAGCTGGCGCACGATTTCGAGATGGCGAACGGGACACGGCAGATTTTCTACAGCCGCGCGCTCAGACAGGGCTCGACACCCGCAGTCGCATCGCGCTGGCTGCAGCGATTGCTGGCACTCGGCGGCGAGGATTTTGCCGAACAGCTGAAGAAGCGCGGCGAGACCTATCGCCACTGGGCAGCCCTGATGGATGCGACCATCGACCAGGAAGCAGCAAAGCGCCCTGCCCCCAAACCGCCGGCCGACTTGCAGCCGAAGAGCTATTCCTTCAGCGAAGTGGGCAGGCTGCGCCGTGACCCCTATTCGATCTACGCGCGGCGTATCCTGAAGCTCAACCCGCTTGATGGCTTCAACCGCGATCCCAATGCCGCCGACCGTGGCACGCTCTATCATGCAATCATTGAGCGCTATTCCCGCGAGGGGCATATTCCCGGCACACCGGCATCGCTCGAGGCCATGCAGCGTATTCTGGATGAGAGTTTCGACGCGGAAGATCTTCCTGCACATGTCGATGTCATCTGGCGCCCGCGATTCGAGGCGGTGGCACGCGCCTTTATCGACTGGGAGAAAGAACGACATCCATCCATCCGCCGCAGCTTTTTCGAGGCGCGTGCCGGACAGGAAATCCCCGAGGCAGGCATAAGGCTGACCGGCATCGCCGACCGCATAGATATCAAGACCGGCGGTCAGGCGGATATTATCGACTACAAAACGGGGCTTGCGCCTTCAGTCAATCAGGCGCGCGCGCTGCTCGACCCGCAGCTCGCGCTGGAAGCGGCAGCACTGATGCGGGGCGCCTTCCGCGAGGCGGGTTCGCAGACACCGGAAAACCTTATCTATGTGCGCCTGCGGCCGGGTACCCGTTTTTTTGCCGACCAGGTGAATAACGAACACTCCAACCGGGGTGGCAAAAAAGCACCGAAATCGGCAATTGAGCTGGCAACCGAATCAATCGATCAGCTGGCCAAGTTCGTGCGTTCGCTGCGTGATGGCGAGAACGGTTTTGCCTCGCGGCTGGTGCCGGAGGAGCAGCAGTCCTATGGGGGGGAATATGACCACCTCGCCCGCGTTTCGGAATGGTCGACGGCAGAACCGGGAGACGGCGATGATGATTGACCCTATCGATCACGGGCCTGCCACGGACACCCCGCAAAGCTGGATAGACTGGACGAGCGACCGGCAGCGGCTCGCCTCCGATCCGGCAAGTTCCGCCTGGGTTTCGGCCAATGCCGGCTCCGGCAAGACCCATGTGCTGACCCAGCGCGTCATCCGCCTGCTTCTGGCCGGGTGCCGACCTTCCGCAATTCTGTGCCTCACCTATACCAAGGCAGCGGCGTCCGAAATGTCGAGCCGCGTTTTCGACCGTCTGGCGGAATGGGCTACGTTGCCGGATAACGATCTTGGGGATCGCGTCGCTGCCATCGAAGGAAAGATGCCGGATCGCATCAAGCTGGCCGAAGCGCGGCGGCTGTTCGCCAAGGCGCTGGAAACGCCCGGTGGGCTGAAAATCCAGACGATCCACGCCTTCTGCGAAGCCTTGTTGCATCAGTTCCCGCTGGAGGCCAATGTCGCCGGCCACTTCTCCGTCCTTGATGACCGCGCCGCAACAACCCTGCTGGCCGAGGCACGTCGGTCGCTTTTAACGGCGGTTTCGACGGAGGGAGACACCGATCTCGCGCAGTCTCTCGCTTATGTGCTTGATTTGGCGGACGAAAGCGGGCTCGAATCGCTACTCACCGCCATCATCGCCAATCGCAGCGCCCTTCGTGCCTTTTTGATCGATGCAAAACAGGCTGATGGCATCGATGCCCAATTGCGGCAGGCAATGCAGATAGACGCGGGTGAAACCGAAGAAACGGCAGCGGCGTCATTCTGGCCCTTGCCCGGTCTCTCGGGGCTTTCCCTCGATACCTATCTGACGCTTGCCGACGAAGTGGGCGGATCGCGCGTCATAGATGTCGCTTATGCCCTGCGGGAAGCGAAACGGCAGACGGATTCCGTGCGGCGCATGGAATTCATCGAAGCTGCGCTTTTGACAGCCAAGGGCGAAAAAAAATCCGATGCCTATGTCATCAACAAGGGCATGCAGAAATCCGCACCCGATCTCGTCGACGCGCTGACGCTTGCGCGGGACCATGTCGTGGCCTGTCGCAACCGCTATCGTCTGGTGCGAATGCTGGAGGCGACGAAATGCGCGCTTGTTCTGGCTGAGAGACTGATCGGCGATTTCGAGGATCTGAAAAAGCAGCGAAGCCAGCTCGATTTTGAGGATCTGATCGAGCGCGCCGCCAATCTCCTCAACCGCGATACGGCGGGCGCCTGGGTGCATTACAAGCTAGATCAGGGTATCGACCATATTCTCGTCGATGAGGCGCAGGATACCAGCCCTGTGCAATGGTCGATCATCCAGTCGCTGGCGGCGGACTTCTTCAGCGGCGAGAGCGCCCGCATGGGGCGGCGCACGCTTTTTGCCGTCGGTGATGAAAAGCAATCGATCTATTCGTTCCAGGGCGCACGACCGGAGCGGTTTTCGCAGGAGCGCGACGAGACCAAAAGGCGTGTCGATTCGGTGGAGCAGGCATTTCACCGCATCCGCCTGCCGCTGTCCTTCCGTTCCACGGAAGATGTGCTGGCCGCCGTCGATCAGGTCTTTTCGGACCCTAAAAATGCCAGCGGCCTCAGCGCCGATAACGAGCCAGTCGAACACCGCTCCAACCGCGCCGGCCACCCCGGCACCGTGGAAGTCTGGGATATGGTGGCGCCGGAAACCGCCGAGGACGAAGAAGACTGGACGGCACCTTTCGATGCACTTCGGGAAAGCGCGCCGGCCACCATCGTTGCCCGCCGGATCGCCGCGCGCATTGCCGGCATGATCGGCAACCAGACAATCGTCGAAAAGGGCGTGGAACGCGCTATTGAGCCCGGCGATATTCTTGTGTTGGTCAGAAAACGCCATGCTTTCGTCAATGCGCTGACCCGTGAGCTGAAACGGCGCAAGAATATTCCAGTCGCCGGTGCCGACCGTCTTCGCCTGACCGATCACATCGCCGTGCAGGACCTTCTGGCGCTTGGCCGTTTTGTCGTGCTGCCTGAGGATGACCTTTCTCTGGCCGCGCTGTTGAAAAGCCCGCTTTTCAATCTCTCCGAAGACGATGTTTTCGACGTCGCTGCCACACGATCCGATACGGAGAGCGTGTGGCAAAGATTGCAGACGCTTTCGCAAGACGAGAACAGCCGCTTCTTCGCAGTCGCCAACAAGCTCAAGAACTTCATCGCGCTTTCGAAAACGGCAACGGTGCATGATTTCTTCGCTGCGGTTCTGACCCTGCATGACGGGCGCAAAAAGTTCCTGGGTCGTCTCGGCAACGAGGCGAGCGATGTCCTGGACGAGTTCCTGTCCTTTGCGCTTGACCATGAAAGGACCGGCTTGCCCGGCCTGCAAGCCTTCCTATCCGTTCTGGAAACGGATTCGCCGGAGGTGAAACGCGAACAGGACAAGGATCGCGGTGAAGTGCGGATCATGACCGTGCACGCCTCCAAGGGTCTAGAAGCGCCGGTTGTTTTTGTGGTCGATGGCGGTTCGAAGGCCTTCAACCACAGCCATGTCCCGAAACTGCGCTTCGTTGAAGCAGACGGGGATGCCTTCCCCGTCTGGCTGCCTGGCAGCGGTTTTTCCAATCATCTCATTCGCGCCGATGAGGAACGCCTGAAGACGGCCGCGGAAGACGAATATCGTCGGCTGCTTTATGTGGCGATGACACGTGCCGCCGATCATCTCGTCGTTTGCGGTTATCGCGGCCAGAAGGAAAATCCCGAATGCTGGCACGCCATCGTCAAGGCAGCACTTGCCGACAATGAAAAGCACTGCCAGCCGCAACAGTTTATGGCCGATGGTGAAGAGTGGCAGGGGCTTGTCTGGCGCAAGTCCGATGCTCGTTCGACCCCCGCTCCGAAAAGGCTGCCTGAACCACAGACGCAAGAAGAATATGCTCTCCCGGCGGGGCTTCTTACCCCCTTGCCCGCCCCGCCATCATTGCCGAGGCCACTCAGCCCTTCCGGCGCGGGCACCATCATTGATGACGGTGCGGACGATCTTGCCGTGCGTTCGCCGCTTTTCGGCGAAAAAGCCGATGTCTCCTCGCTGGCATTGCAACGCGGTCGGTTGGTGCATCGCATGCTGCAGGCCCTGCCGGATTTTGCCGAGAGTGAGCGGGAAGAGGCAGCCCGCCGTTATGCCGAACGTGCCGCACGGTTCTGGCCGTCTGCCGAGCGCGAACATCTGATACGGGCGGTTTTGCGGGTCATGTCCGAACCATCTGTACAGCCGGCATTTTCGCCCAATAGCCGCGCAGAAGTTTCCATTATGGGGACCATGACGATCGGCAGGCAGCATTATGCGGTTTCCGGCCGTATCGACCGGCTGGCAGTGGATGGCGACCGCGTCATTCTGGTCGATTACAAGACGAACCGAGTTCCGCCGCGCGACGCGCACGAGATACCCTTCTCCCACACGGCACAGCTTGCCATCTATCGCGAAATTCTGTCACCGCTTTATCCCGGCAAGGAATTTGTCTGCGCGCTGATTTATACGGAAAATGCCGCTTTTATGGCGGTTGGTGACGATGCCATGATGCAAGCCCTTGCCGCAATAAAGACAAAGTGAGATACCGGGGCATTGAAATTTCGACGCGCCCGCATCACATCGATAGTGGAAAAGATTCACTGAAAGGAGAGCCAGATATGGCTACCGTAAAAGTCGACGCCGCCAACTTCCAGTCCGAAGTCCTCGAATCCTCCGAACCAGTCGTGGTGGATTTCTGGGCCGAATGGTGCGGCCCGTGCAAAATGATCGCGCCGAGCCTCGAAGAAATTTCGTCCGAGCTTGCCGGCAAGGTCAAGGTCGCGAAGCTCAACATCGACGAAAACCCGGAACTGGCTGCCCAGTTCGGCGTTCGCTCCATCCCGACTCTTGCCATCTTCAAGAGCGGCGAAGTGGCTGACATCAAGGTCGGCGCTGCGCCCAAGACAGCGCTTTCGGCCTGGATTTCCGGCGCCGCGTAAGCGATTTTCCGTGGAATAAAGAAAAGCCCGGCAGCGATGCCGGGCTTTTTTATTCGGGAGCCGTACCGTTCAATGCAAGCGCGTTTCCGGCAAGATAAAGCGAGCCGCCGATCAGGATGCGCGGCGGCGGCCCTTCGGGATCGAAGCGACGCGATAGCTCGTCCAGCGCCTCGGTCAGCGAAGATGTAGGCGCCGCAACCAGACCGGCATCAAAGGCCGCATGGGCAAGCACGACGGGATCGATCGCGGCATCTGTACCGCCGATTGGAACCGTGAAGACATACTCCGCGATATCGGCGAAAGCCTTGAAATAGCCCACCGGATCCTTGGTGTTGATCATGCCGGCAATGATGAAGAGCGGGCGCGGTGTCTTTTCTTCAAACCCCGCCATTGCCTCGGCAATGACTTCGCCCGCGCCTGGGTTGTGACCACCATCGATCCAGATTTCCGCATCCTTCGGAGCGATTTCAGCGATTTTTCCGGTTAGGACACGCTGAAGACGGCCGGGCCATTCCACTGTTGTCATGGCCTTTTCGATCATCCGCTCCGTCACCTCAAAACCGGCAGCCTTGACGGCCCGGATCGCGGCAGCGGCATTGGCAAGCTGGTGTCGACCGGGAAGACGTGGCAGCGGCGCGTCGGTCAGGCCGAATTCATCCTGGTAGACCATACGGCCGAATTCTTCATGGGCGGAAAAATCCTGCCCATAGACTGATGCCGGGCAACCAAGACGCTCAGCCGTGGAAACGAGGGTATCCAGCGCCGCATCATACTGCTGATGACCAATAACGACAGGGGAACCCGACTTCATGATGCCGGCCTTTTCAGCGGCAATCAGTTCCACCCGGTCGCCGAGATAGGCCTGATGATCGAGCGATATCGGCATGATAACGGAAACGGCCGGGTTGTTGATCACATTGGTCGCATCGAAGCGCCCACCGAGCCCAACCTCGACCACGGCAGCATCTGCCGGATGCTCCGCGAAGAGCAGAAACATCGCGGCGGTCAGAATTTCGAAAACCGTTATCATCTGGCCGCCGTTGGCAGCTTCGATGCGGCGCAGCGCATCCGCAAAGACGGCATCATCGACATAACGGCCTTTTTCGCCGGAAACGCTGATGCGATAACGTTCATGCCAGTTCACGAGATGCGGAGAGGTGTGAACGTGCACGGAAAGTCCTGCCGCCTCCAGTAATGCGCGGCAAAAGGCCGTAACCGAACCCTTGCCGTTGGTGCCTGCGACATGAATAACCGGCGGTAACCTTTTCTGAGGGCTGCCTAGTTTTTCCAGAAGACGGGAAATTCTGTCCAGTGAAAGATCAAAACCCTTGGGGTGAAGCTGCATCAGCTTTTCGATGATCTGTTCGGCCTCGCCGATTGCGGGCTTCGTCATATCTTCTGTTCGCCTTTCAGGCGTTGTATTAGCCATTTGTCCGCCGCACCCGAGATGAAATCATGCAACGTGTAACGTCATCCCGAAGGCGCTTCCTGCCTCCGGGCGACATATTTTTCCGTCAGGCCGAAGCCGCAAGCGGAATGACCGCGTTTGCTTCTGCCGGAGCCTTCGTCATGATCTTGAGAAGGCTTGCCAGCGTATCGGGAATTTCGCGGCGATCGATCACCATATCCACCATGCCGTGCTCCAGCAGGTATTCCGATGTCTGGAAGCCTTCAGGCAGCTTTTCGCGAATGGTCTGTTCGATCACGCGCTTGCCCGCAAAGCAGATTTCGGCGCCCGGCTCGGCAATATGCACGTCGCCCAGCATGGCGTAGGAAGCAGTGACACCACCCGTCGTCGGGTTCGTCAGAACCACGATGTAGGGCATGCCTGCTTCTTTCAGCATATTGACAGCAACCGTGGTGCGCGGCAGCTGCATCAGCGACAGAATGCCTTCCTGCATGCGGGCGCCACCGGAGGCCGGGAACATGACCAGCGGGCAACGCTCTGAAATGGCGCGCTCGAATGCCTTGACGATGGCTTCTCCGGCCGCGATGCCGAGAGAACCGCCCATGAACTGGAATTCATGCACAACGGCAACGATCTTCAGGCCTTTCAGGAGGCCAACGCCGGCAAGGATGGTATCTTCTTGCTCGGTCTTCGTGCGGCTGTCGCGCAGACGGTCGGTGTATTTCTTGGAATCGCGGAACTTCAGCGGATCCTGCGCTACCTTCGGCTGCGGCAAGGCCTCATAGACGCCACCATCGAAAAGATCGACGAGACGCGCCTTTGCCGGCATCTTCATGTGGTAACCGGAAGCGGGAATGACCCACTTGTTATCTTCCAGATCCTTGTGGAAGACCATCTCGCCCGTTTCCGGGCACTTGATCCACAGGTTCTCAGGAACCTCCGGGCGGCGGCCAAGCATGGAATTGATCCGGGGCCGTACGTAATTGGTGATCCAGTTCAACTGACTACTCCTGACTGGGCCGCGCGCTTATTCCGCAGCGGCAAGGCGCGACGCACGCACGCCCGTTGAAAGTCCTTTTACCAGCGTCGTGACGGATGGCACGGTATCGGCGGTTGCCTGCCCGTCCTTCGTCAGACTGCCGGCAATCTGGTTGACGATGGCCGAACCGACCACCACGCCATCCGCCACGGCACCGATCGCTTTGGCATGATCGGCCGTCTTGACACCAAAACCGACGCAAACCGGCAGTTCCGTATGCGCCTTGATACGACCGACCGCGCCAGAGATCAACGAGGGATCGGGCAGTGCGGAACCGGTAATACCGTTCATCGATACGTAATAAACGAAACCTGAGGTATTTTTAAGAACGGTCGGCAAGCGCTTGCCATCCGTCGTCGGCGTGGCGAGACGGATGAAATTCACGCCGCGCGCCAAGGCGGGCACGCAGAGCTCATCATCCATTTCAGGCGGCAGATCGACCACGATCAGACCATCGACGCCAGCCGCCAACGCATCGTCCAGAAATTTGTCGACGCCGTAAATGTAGATCGGATTGTAATATCCCATCATCACGATCGGGGTCGCGTCGTCTTCCTTGCGGAACTCGCGGGCGAGATCGAGCGTGGTTTTCAGCGTCTGGCCGCCTTTCAGCGCGCGCTGTCCTGCCAGCTGAATCGCCGGGCCATCCGCCATGGGGTCGGAAAACGGCATGCCGAGCTCGATAACGTCGGCGCCTGCTTCCGGCAGTGCCTTCATGATGCCGAGCGAGGTTTCGAAATCCGGGTCGCCGCCCATGAAATAGGTAATCAGAGCCGGGCGGTTTTCAGCGCGCAGATCGGCAAAGCGCTTGTCCATACGTGCAGTCATGGTCTTACATTTCCATTCCGAGGAACTTGCTGACGGTGTGGACATCCTTGTCCCCACGACCCGAAAGATTCATCAGGATGATCTCATCCTTGCCCATCTTCGGTGCGCGCTTGATGACTTCTGCCAGCGCGTGGCTTGGCTCCAGAGCGGGAATGATGCCTTCGAGGCGGGTCAGCATCTGGAAGGCGTCCAGCGCCTCGTGGTCCATGATCGGTACATATTCCACGCGGCCGATATCGTTCAGCCAGGAATGCTCAGGGCCGATGCCGGGATAATCGAGACCTGCGGAGATGGAATGGCCTTCCTTGATCTGGCCATCCGCATCCTGAAGAAGGTAGGTGCGGTTTCCGTGCAGAACCCCCGGCGAACCGGCCGTGATCGAAGCGCAATGCTCCTCACCCGAAAGACCCCTGCCGCCAGCCTCGACGCCGACGATACGGACACTCTTGTCATCAAGGAAAGGATGGAAGATGCCGATGGCATTCGAGCCACCGCCAACAGCCGCAATGACCATATCCGGAAGACGGCCCTCCGCCTCCAGCATCTGTGCCTTTGCTTCCTCACCGATGACGGCCTGGAAATCGCGAACCATTTCCGGATAGGGATGCGGGCCGGCAGCTGTGCCGATCAGGTAATAGGTGTCATCGACATTGGTAACCCAATCGCGCAGCGCCTCGTTCATGGCGTCTTTCAGAGTGCCGTGGCCAGCCGTTACCGGCTTTACCTCAGCGCCCAGAAGCTTCATGCGGAAAACATTCGGCGCCTGACGGGCAACATCCGTCGCGCCCATATAAACGACGCAGGGCAGGCCGAAGCGTGCGGCGACGGTCGCCGAGGCAACGCCGTGCTGGCCGGCACCGGTTTCGGCAATGATACGGGTCTTGCCCATGCGCTTGGCAAGCAGGATCTGGCCAAGGCAATTGTTGATCTTGTGCGAGCCGGTGTGATTCAGCTCTTCGCGCTTGAAATAGATCTTGGCGCCGCCCAGTTCGGCCGTCAGGCGTTCCGCGAAATAAAGCGGGCTCGGGCGGCCAGTGTAATGAGCGCCGAGATATTTGAGTTCTGCCTGAAATTCGGGATCGGTCTTTGCCTTGTCCCACTCCGCCTGCAAATCCAGAATGAGCGGCATCAGCGTTTCGGCAACGAAGCGGCCTCCGTAAATGCCAAAACGGCCGTCCTCATCGGGACCGGCGCGGAAAGAATTGGGTGTTGGCGCGTCGTTCACTTCAAGCTCCCTTTGGGCCTTTCGACCAATCATTCACCACATCGAAGAATGCATCAATCATCGCAAGATCCTTGACGCCCGGCGCGCTCTCCACACCGGACGACAAATCCAGTCCGCCAGCTCCGGTTTCGGCCAGAGCCTCCGCGACATTGTCCTTGTTCAATCCCCCGGAAAGCATGTAATCGATACTTCCGTCAAGAGAGCGCAGGATGGTCCAGTCGAAGGATACTCCGTTGCCGCCCGGCAAATCGGAACCCGCAGGCGCCTTGGCATCCAGCAGGAAACGGTCGGCTATACCTATATAGGGATCAATCTTGGCAAGATCAGCGGCGTCGCGAACGGAAAGCGCCTTCATTACCGGAAGGCCGTAGAGTGCTTTGATGTTCAGCACCCTCTCCGGGCTTTCACTGCCGTGCAATTGCAGAATATCCGGTCTCAGCAGATCAACGATCTCGTCCAGATCATCATTGTCGGCATTGACGGTAACGGCGACAACCTTTGCGGCGCCACGGGCGGCTTCTGCCAGCCTGCCGGCGATATCGGGCTCGATGTTGCGGGGGCTCTTTTCAAAGAAAATAAAGCCGACATGGGAGGCGCCGCGCCTGACGGCACGCTCCAGCGCTTCCGGTGTCTTCAATCCGCAAATCTTGATATCCGGTTTCATACCCGCGACCTGACACGAAATGCGACAAGAGTCGAGCCAAATCGCACCCGTTTTCCATGGAATGTTTCACGTGAATCCAGATGGCGATGCACGCCTCCACTTTCAATCAAAATCGATGGCGTGGAGTTTAGAGCCGTGACGCTTCAGCCATTCCTTGGCTTCCTGCGTATGCGGGCAGAGTTTTTCGCACAGGGCCCAGAATTTCGGGCCGTGGTTCATTTCCCGCAGATGCGCAACCTCGTGGGCTGCGAGATAATCGATGACCTTTTCCGGAGCCATGACGATACGCCACGAGAAACTCAGATTTCCATCATGGGAACACGAACCCCAGCGGCTGCGGGTGTCCTTCATGCTGATGGATCGCACTGGCTTTCCGGCCGCGCTCGCGTGAACCGCAACAAGCCTCTCCAGATCAGCCTTCGCTTCCTTTTTCAAAAACATGGCCACCCGTCTGCGCAGGTGTTCGGGCGCTCCGCTGACTTTCAATACCGCCGTGCCGTCCTCGTCTTTGGAGATATGAGTCAGGCCACGCAGGCTGCCAGTGTGATGGATACGATGGGATACGCCGCGAATATCAACCGACGCACCATGACACAAACCGTCATCTGGGGTGATTTTCGAAAGCTTGCCTTCAATCCAACCCTGATGCCTTTCGAGAAAATCATCCACCTGGCCATGGTGAAGCCCCATCGGGATCGTCAGCTTCATGGCCCGGCCGCCGGGTTCGATGCGCAAGGTGATGCGCGTGGCGCGCGGATTTTCCTTCACCGTAATGGGCACATGACGGCCAGCCACCTCGACGGTGCGCTGGCTGGGCGCTACCTTTTTCGGCGCCGGCGACTTCACGGATTTTCTGAGGAACGAAAACATGGACTGTTCATAGCCGATTCGACACCGGCTTGGCCACGCAAATGCGCGGCATCGCCTAGCTTCCAGCGCTAGACAGTTTGGTTCTTGCGGATGAATTCCACCATGCGCGGCACAATCTCCTTGCGGAAACGCGACCCGTTGAAAACGCCGTAGTGACCGACGTCGGGCTGCATGTAGTGCCCACGCTTTTCATCGGGGATGTTCCGGCAAAGATCGTGTGCGGCTTTGGTCTGGCCCACACCGGAAATATCGTCGTTTTCGCCTTCCACGGTGAACAGCGCGACGTTACGAATGGCAGCGGGATCGACCGCCCTGCCCCTATGCTGCATGTTTCCCTTGGGAAGCGCGTGTTCGATGAAGACGGTTTCCACTGTCTGCAGGTAGAACTCCGCCGTCAAATCCATCACGGCCAGATATTCATCGTAAAAATCGCGATGCTTCTCAGCGGAATCGCCGTCGTTCTTGACGAGGTTCAGGTAGAAATCCTTGTGTGCCGTCATGTGCTTGTCGAGGTTCATGGACATGAAGCCGGATAATTGCAGGAAGCCGGGATAGACATTCCGGCCAAAAGCCGGCTGCGGCCACGGCACCTGCATGACGACATTGTCGCGGAACCATTCGATTGGCTTGGCCGTGGCCAGACCGTTGACAGCCGTGGGATTGATGCGCGTATCGATCGGACCGCCCATCAGCGTCATGGATGCAGGCGCAAAACCGTCACCATCGGCTTCCATCAGGGACACTGCGGCCAGAACCGGAACCGAGGGCTGACAAACGGCGACCACATGGGCGCCGGGCCCGATCTCGCGCAGCATATCGATGACGTAGCTGATGTAATCGTCAAGATCGAATGTCCCTTCGGTAACTGGCACCATGCGGGCATCGATCCAATCGGTGATATAGATATCCGCCGATGGCAGCAACGCCTCGACCGTTCCCCGCAGCAATGTGGCGTAGTGGCCTGACATAGGCGCCACCAGCAGCACCTTCGGATCTGGTTTGCGGGCCGCATCGAGTTCTTTTTTGAAATGAACGAGATTGCAGAAGGGACGCGACCAGATGATCTCTTCAGTGACGGCAACGGTCCGGTCATCGACGGTGGTAGTCGCCAGACCGAACTCCGGCTTGATGTAACGGCGCGTCAGGCGCTCGAATACCTCAAAGCCTGCATCGAGGCTTCGCCCGAAGGCGGTGCTGGAAAGCGGGTTCAAAGGATTGCTGCATGCCTGGCGCATCATATCTGCACCGGCGCGCAGTGGCGCCATCGCCGCATGGTTCATTTCATAGAGGTGGTAGAACACTGATTACGCCTCCTCGCGGATCAAGCTCTTTTTTTGACCATAGCAGCTTTTCGCAACTGCACAAAATCGAAGGCGCCGGTGGTTTCCCTCCGGCGCCTCAATTTCAGTTGAACGTTTGTTGATAATCAGATGTCGGCAACGAAGGTCTGTTTCTGGGAACCGAGGCCTTCAATGCCGAGTTCAACGACATCGCCGGTCTTGAGGTAACGCGGGGGCTTCTGGCCCATGCCGACGCCCGGAGGCGTGCCGGTGGAAATGACGTCGCCGGGATGCAGAGACATGAACTGGCTGAGATAGGAAACGACATGCGCGACGCCGTAAACCATGGTCTTGCTGGAGCCGTCCTGCATTGTCTGGCCGTTGACCTTCAGCCACATTCCGAGGTTCTGCGGATCGGTGATTTCGTCCTTCGTGACCAGCCAGGGGCCGATCGGACCGAAGGTGTCGCAGGATTTACCCTTGGTCCACTGTCCTGCACGCTCCGTCTGGAACGCGCGCTCAGAAACATCGTGCGAAACGCAATAACCGGCGACGTAGTCGAGAGCATCGGCCTCAGATACATATTTCGCGGTCTTGCCGATGACGACGCCGAGTTCGACTTCCCAGTCGGTCTTCTCAGAACCGCGCGGAATGACAACGTCATCGTTCGGACCGACGATTGCCGAGGTCGCCTTCATGAAAATGACCGGTTCCGGCGGTACGGTCGCACCGGTTTCAGCGGCGTGGTCAGAGAAATTGAGGCCGATGCAGATGAATTTTCCGGTTCCGGCAACGCAAGCGCCAATGCGCTCTTCGGAGATAACGGGAAGAGTGCCGAGGTCGATGGCGGCAATCTTCTTCAGGCCTTCCGGAGAAATGGCTTCACCGCCGATGTCTTTGACATGAGCAGACAGATCGCGGACTTTTCCTTCCGCGTCGAGGATCGCAGGTTTTTCCTGGCCAGGCTGGCCAACGCGCATCAATTTCATGGAACTCTCTCCCGGTTGTCAGACAAGGTGATGCATATATGAACGATACATTCATACTTGTCACCCCTTGACTGCTTCGACTTTCGAAAAATACCTTTTCCCTCCCGACAATCAAAAGGACACGCCCGTGACAAATAGCAATTCCCGGCAATCCGAATATCCCGTCGATCCACTCTTCCTCGATCGCTGGTCTCCGCGCGCATTCGATGGAGATGCGATGCCAAACGAGCATCTGCTGACCATTCTCGATGCCGCGCATTGGGCGCCATCGGCATCCAACCAGCAGCCGTGGCGGTTTGTCTACGCGCACAAGGATAGCGAGGATTGGCCGCTCTTCGTGGAACTGCTGATGGAAGGAAACCAGCGCTGGGCAAAAAATGCCTCGGTCCTACTCTTCGTCCTTTCCCGCGACTACAATATTTCACGAGAGGGTGAGAAAAAGCCTTCAGCGACCCATTCCTTCGATGCCGGTGCGGCATGGTTTTCACTCGCCATGCAGGCGCATCTGCTCGGTTACCACGCCCATGGCATGGCAGGCATATTTAAAGACCAGATCGTGGAAAAGCTTGATGTTCCGGATGGATATAAGGTGGAGGCCGCAGTTGCTATCGGCACATTGACCGACAAGGCTGTTCTTCCTGACGATCTGGCAGAACGGGAAGTACCCAGCAAGCGCCTCCCCCTTTCGGACGTAGCTTTCAAGGGGCGGTTCACCGGCAAGGCCGATTGATATCCGACAACACAGATGACAAAAGGCCCGGCGGAAATTGACCGCCGGGCCTTTCGTTAAAGTTTCGTTTCACGTGAATCGTCACGCGAGACGTCCCACAGGATTAAATGTCGAGATTGGCAACGCTGAGCGCATTTTCCTGAATGAAGTCGCGGCGCGGTTCCACCTCATCGCCCATCAGGCGCGAAAACAGACCATCGGCATCCGTCGCATCGTTGACCTTGACCTGCAGCAGCGAACGTACATTGGCGTCGAGTGTGGTTTCCCACAGCTGCTCGGCGTTCATTTCACCGAGACCCTTGTAACGCTGCATGGAAAGACCCTTGCGGCCGGCGGCGAAAATAGCATCCAGAAGCGCACGCGGTCCGGCCAGTTCCATAGTGCCGTCCTTGCGTTGCAGAACCGGCGGAGTGACGTAAATATCGCGCGTGCGGGCCGCGAGCTGATCGATATGACGGGCATCGACCGAACCGATCAGGCCCATATCGAGCGTCGAGATTTCCTTGACACCGCGTACCATGCGCTCGAAGCGCAAGCCGCCATCTTCGAGCACCATGCCGGACCAGCCGCGTTCGGTTTCTTCCGCGATCATGTCCAGACGCCGGGCCACTTCGGCAACGGTTTCCTGGGCACGGGCAGCATCGGCCGAAAGCTCGGGGTTCAGGGCGCCGGCAATGGCGGCCTGTTCCACGATGGAACGGCTGTAGCGGGAATGCAGACCGTCGATCAGCGTGCGCATGCGCACCGCATCGAGAATGACCTCACGAAGGTCAGCGCCGATGCGTACTTCGCCGGAGCCGAGCGTCAGCGACGTATCCTCGATGCCCATCGAGATCAGATATTCTTCCAGCGCCTTCTCATCCTTGAGATACTGCACGGATTTGCCGCGCGTCACCTTATAAAGCGGCGGCTGGGCGATATAGAGATGGCCACGCTCGATCAGTTCCGGCATCTGGCGGAAGAAGAAGGTCAACAGCAGGGTACGAATGTGGGCGCCATCAACGTCAGCATCCGTCATGATGATGATCTTGTGGTAGCGCAGCTTGTCTGCGTTGAATTCGTCCTTGCCAATCGACGTGCCGAGCGCGGTAATCAGCGTGCCTATTTCCTGGCTGGACAGCATCTTGTCGAAACGGGCGCGCTCAACGTTCAGGATCTTACCGCGTAGCGGCAGGATGGCCTGCGTTTCGCGCGAGCGGCCCTGCTTGGCCGAACCGCCTGCGGAGTCACCCTCGACGAGGAAGAGTTCGGATTTCGCCGGATCGCGTTCGGAACAATCGGCGAGCTTGCCGGGCAGAGAGGCGATATCGAGCGCACCCTTGCGGCGCGTCAGTTCGCGCGCCTTGCGGGCGGCTTCACGGGCAATGGCCGCTTCCACCACCTTGCCGACAAGAATCTTGGCGTCGGACGGATGTTCCTCTAGCCAGGTGGACAGGGCCTCATTGACGAGACTTTCCACGACAGGGCGCACTTCGGACGAAACGAGCTTGTCCTTCGTCTGCGAAGAAAACTTGGGGTCGGGAACCTTGACGGAAAGAATTGCAGTCAGTCCTTCGCGGCAGTCCTCACCCTGCAAGCTGACCTTTTCCCTTTTCATGATGCCGGAAGTCTCGGCATAGGATGTCATCTGACGCGTGAGCGCCGCGCGGAAGCCAGCCATATGGGTGCCGCCATCGCGCTGCGGAATGTTGTTGGTGAAGCAGAGCACATTTTCATGGTAGCTGTCGTTCCACCAGAGCGCGACCTCAACCGTGATGCCGTCCTTTTCGCCATGAATGGCGACCGGCTTGTCCACCAGCGGTTTCTTGGCCCGGTCGAGATAACGCACGAAGGCTTCAAGACCACCATCGTAGAGCAACTCTTCCTGTTTGATATCAGAATGACGCTTGTCGGTGAGCACGATACGAACACCGGAATTCAAAAACGCCAGTTCGCGCAGGCGATGCTCCAGCGTACCAAAATCATAATCCGTCATGGTGAAGGTGTCGGGGCTCGCCAGGAAGGTGACTTCCGTGCCAGAGCGGCCTTCATATTCGCCAATGACCGAGAGCGGAGCATCGGCAACCCCATGGGTGAAGCCGATTTCGTGCAGCTTGCCATTGCGGCGGATTCTGAGCTTCAGCCAAACCGAGAGCGCATTTACGACCGAAACGCCCACGCCATGCAGACCGCCGGAAACCTTGTAGGAGTTCTGGTCGAATTTTCCACCCGCATGAAGCTGGGTCATGATGACTTCCGCGGCGGAAACGCCTTCGGAAGAATGGATATCAGTCGGAATGCCGCGTCCGTTGTCCGTTACCGTCACCGAACCATCGGCGTTGAGCGTCACCGTCACCAGATCGGCATGACCCGCAAGCGCCTCGTCGATGGCGTTGTCAACCACCTCGTAGACCATGTGATGCAGACCGGAGCCGTCATCGGTATCGCCGATATACATGCCGGGCCGTTTGCGCACAGCATCAAGACCCTTCAGGACCTTGATCGAATCGGCTCCGTATTCAGTGTTGGCGCCGACTTCGCTTGACGATGTTTCGGTCATAAGTACTCTTTCCAAAATTTCCTGGCCAAGTTTTCAGTGAGAAGGCCTGAAGCCCGCGAATCACTCAAATCCGACATACGACTATAGAAATTCTACACTCAATCCCAAAGGCCACATGCCTCAGAACGCTGCATAAAGCAGGGGATAGAGGGGTTTCAATCGCAAGAACGGCTTTTTTGTAGCACCGCTGACAGTTCCTCTATCACACTCAGCGGCAGCTTGCGAATATCCCGCGCCAGCCGATTGGCAAAAGCCGTATATTGCGGCGGCAGACCGACCGTGTCGATCGCCACCTTGGGGTCGGAGGAGCCGGCGAGAAAGAACAATTCCTCCGCCTCATCCCAGATGATGTTGAAATATCCGGCGATGCGCTGGAGGAGATCGAAGCTCGGTTTGCCGCGTTTGCCGTGCTCCAGTGCCGAGAGATAAGCGGGGGAAACGCCGATTGCCGCTGCCATCTCCTTCTGAGTCACGCCCTTGCGCTCACGAAGCAGCCGCACGGCTTCTGCAAAGGGCGTCATGATTTTTCACCCTTGCGGCGCGCCAACCGGACATAGAGAGCGCCATCGCCGCCGTGATTGGCGGATGCGTCCTCGTAGGATGAAATCAAGTAACGATATTCCGGTTTGGCGAACCACATGGGCACGGCCCTTTTCAGCGCACCATCGCTGCCGATGGAGCGACCCTTGCCGGTGATGACGAGCACGTGCCGGAGGCCCCGTTCGTGCGCCCGCAATAGAAAATCGAGCAGAACCGCATGGGCTTCGCTCTGAAACATGCCATGCAGATCGATACGGCCTTCCAGCGGCAACCGCCCGCGCGTCAACTTGCGCTTAACCGGCTTTTCCATCGGTTGATGAATTTTTGGCTTCTTGTCCGGCGTAAAGGGCGAAACGTCCACCGGCTCCGCGAGCATCCTTGGGAAGACGGCGTTTGCCGTTTGCGGGACGACAGGTTCCGCCGCGGCTTCCTCGATATCGTCGAAAGCCAGCAAATCCTCCAGCCTGCCGGAGATGGGTCGGGCTGTTCTTGCGACCTTACCCCACAGAATGCGTTCTTCCTTGCCAAGCTTTCGACTGCCCTTCATCGCCGATACCTTTTCGCAGCAACATGCGGCAGCAGCATATAGAAATCGGCGTCGTTGCGCACTGTGCCTGCAAGTTCCCCGGCTTCAAAACCCGAGCCGGTGAAAATGTCGCCGCGTGCCGGGCCAACGATGGCCGAGCCGGTATCTAGCGCCAGCATCAACCGCGCGAAGGGCTTGCCATTATCCAGGTGGGTCAATGACGGCGCATGGATAAAGAAGGGAAAACCGAAGGTGTGGATGAGCCTGTCCACCGCAAGCGCCCGCCCGGCGACCAGCGGCACCTTGGCGGCGGCGATCGGTCCCATATCCAGGCCGGCAACATCAGCCTCCCGGAAAAAAATATAGGAGCGATTATGCCATAGCACCCCATCCACCTCATCCGGATGGTCGGCGAGCCATTTGCGAATTGTCTGCATCGAGATCGTTTTCGGATCCAGTTCCCCACGATCCAGAAGCAACCGACCGATCGGCGAGAACGGATGCCCGGCCTTGGCGGCATAGGTGATGCGTTTCACCTCTCCATCAGGAAACAGAAGACGGGCAGCACCCTGAACGTGGACGAAAAACAGATCGACCTTCGATCTCGCCCAGGCAATCTCAAGCCCCCTGCCCTGCAGATATCCTTCGTCGATCGCGCGGCGATCGGGAAAATAGGAAATGCCGTCCTCGCCCTCTCTGCCAAAAGCATAGGACGGATCAAAACCGCTCGGGCGATTTTCGTCATCGATATCCACCAGCTCCGGTGGGCGGCGGTAGACCGGATACTTCCAGACATCGTCGCGGACTGACGATACCTCAAGCTCCGGTTCATAAAAGGCAGTTACAAAACCGCGTTTTCCGCCGGGTGGTGAAATTTTGAAAGGTACACAATTCGTCTCGAAAAACCGGCGGGCCTGCTGGGGACTATCCGCTTGTTCCTCATCGGCCAGTTCTAGAAGCGAGGCCAGTTCGCCGGCGGTGAGACCCAGCGCGCCGGTCCTGTAGGGTTTTGAATTCCGAAGATGTGACAGGATCGTCCGCATCGCCGGAAACAGCTTACGCGGATCGTCCTCCTGCCATCCCGGCAGATCACCGAAAGAAACTTCTTCGAACGAAAAGGGCGTATTCATTGCTCGGATTCAGTGGCGATCAGCTTCCAGTTGGGATCGCGCGAGCGGACATCACGCGAGAAGGTCCAGATGTCGTCCACTTCCGCAACCGCATCGGGATCGCCGTCCACCAGCTTGCCATCCTTGTCATAGGTGGCCGAAATCAGCTGGCTGACTATTCTGAGCGTGATCTGCTCTTCGGAATCGCGGATACCGGCCTGGGTGATATCGGCCTTCTCTATTCCCACGAAAGTGGACTTGACCACCTCGCCGCGACTTTCCCGCTCGGAAATGGCCGCCTCGAACCCGTCGAAAACTTCCTTCGACAGAAGGTTCTTCAACGTCTTGCGGTCACCATCGGCAAAACCCATGACGATCATCTCATAGGCCATGCGGGCGCCGTTCAGGAATTCCTTGGGGCGGAAGGTCGGGTCCTTGGTCATCAGCTCGCGCAGGGATGTATTCAAGGCAGTATCGACGGGTGCCAGAGCATCCGCCTCGGCAAAGCGGTTTTCGTCCTCCGCCTCAGAGCGTTTGGGCAGGGTCACGACCTTGTTATCGTCCGTGACGGGGCCTTTCGCGACATCGCGCGGCGTGTAAGGGTCGAATGGCGGCTTCTCATTGCCGGTTCGGCGACCAAGAACGCTGCGCAGCTGAAGAAAGATCAGCACCGCTGCAACGAGAAAAAACAATGTGATAAAGTCGCTAAAGCCCATCTTTTACCAAAACCGCCATTTAAATTCAAAAACCTGAACATCATATAGTCTGCATCTTATCATCATTCAAATGTGCAGATTCAATCATCGGTGTTCTCGGGGACCGGCAATCTGCCAGAGATGCACACGCAAGGCTAGAAGATGCGTTTTTCCTTTCTCCCCATTGTCATCCTGATGATGCCAATCCTGGAAATTGCCGGTTTCATCATCGTCGGCAAGACAATCGGTCTGTGGCTGACATTGGCGCTCGTCCTGTTCACGTCGTTTCTGGGGTTGCTGATCCTGCGGCTCGGCGGCATCGGCATGGTGAGAAATCTTCAGGCCGCAGGTCGTACCGGCGCCCAGCCTGCCGATGAGCTGGTCAATGGCGCCATGCGTGTCGTGGCGGGCATCCTGCTGATCATCCCGGGTTTCATCACCGATATCCTCGGTCTCCTGCTTCTGTCGAAAACGGTGAGACGTTTTTTCTGGAATATCCTCGGACCCCGCGTCGTCGTGGCCGGTTCTTTTCGCCAGTCGGGTCAACCCGGCGGCCAGACCGGGCCGCAACCCGGTGACTTTTCCGGGTTCAGCAACGGTCAGAGAAATAAGGGTAGCTCCAAGGTCGTGGACCTCGACGAAGAAGAGTTTCACCGCGAAGGGCCCAAGGATTCTCCCTGGTCCCAAAAGCCGGATGATCGCAACCTGCCCAAACCCTGAAGCACGGCAAAGGGTTAGAGAGGCGAGAGCACGAGGGTTGTAAGGCTCAAGTCGAAATGATAGACCGCCTTCCACGAAATCACGCCGCGAGGAAACGTAATGACCGCTGAAAATGGCGCACAGGGCGCAGTTAGTCCTTCCCTCAACATTCTTACCCAGTACATCAAGGATCTTTCTTTCGAAAATCCGGGTGCTCCTCGTTCGCTTCAGGCTCGTGACAATGCGCCGTCGATCAACATCAATGTCAATGTCAACGCAAACCCGATTTCTGGTTCGGATTTCGACGTTGTGCTGACGCTGAATGCCGAAGCCAAGGATGGCGACAAGGTTCTGTTTGCAGCCGAGCTGGTTTATGGCGGCGTGTTCCGCATTGCCGGTTTCCCGCAGGAACATATGCTGCCGGTGCTGTTCATTGAGTGCCCGCGCCTGCTGTTCCCCTTCGCACGCCAGATCATCGCCGATGTCACTCGCAATGGTGGCTTCCCGCCGCTGATGATCGATCCGATCGATTTCGCGCAGATGTTTTCGCAGCGCGTTGCCGAGGAACAGGCCAGAGCCAAGGTTCAGGCCGTACCGAACTGAATTGCACGCGACGCCGCTCTTTTTAGAGTTCAGACAAAACACAACCCGGGTTCATCGCCCGGGTTATTTATTTGACGGTTCTCGTCAGTTTTCAACGGCGCATCTAAGCGCCAGGCGCGCTTAATTCTGGTAACGGTTCCAGATCGCCTTGTCGCCCATGCCGAGAACGAGCTTGCCGTGTGCCGCGATGGTCTCCGCATCCAGTCTTGATGGTAGAGGATGCGGCCTTTGCAACGGCTCATGCGGGACATCATCATCCTCGATAGTGACCGCTTGCTGTTTGGAGCCGGAACCGAAACCGAGCGCTGTCTGGCGCCCACCAATCATTTCTATGTAGACTTCGGCGAGCAGTTCGGAGTCGAGAAGCGCGCCGTGTTTGGTGCGGTGGGAGTTGTCGATCCCGTAACGCCGGCAAAGTGCGTCGAGGGAATTCGGACCCATCGGGTGCTTGCGGCGTGCAAGCGAAAGCGTATCCGTCACCAATTCAGATGAGACCGGCGCAATGCCGAGGCGGGCAAATTCCGCATTGATGAAACCCATGTCGAATGTCGCATTATGCGCCACCCAGCGGGCACCTTCAAAAAATTCGCGGATTTCGTCGACGACTTCGGCGAATTTCGGCTTGTCTTTCAGGAAGTCGTCGGTGATGCCGTGCACCGCAAGCGCGTCCGGGTGAACCTTGCGATCTTCCGGGTTGATATAAATATGCAACGTGCGGCCGGTCGGAAAATGGTTGTTGAGCTCGATTCCGCCGATTTCGATCACGCGGTCCAGTTTCGATTCAAGGCCTGTGGTTTCCGTATCGAAAATGATCTCACGCATTTTTCTCTCCGTTGCCCGAACCGGCACTTAGTCTCTGCAGAATTTCTCTTACCTGATCCCGTGCAGCTTCGACACCATTTCCGCTATCGATGATAAAATCGGCGCGCCGGCGCTTTTCGGCATCGGGCATTTGCCGGGCCAATATCATTTCGAATTTCTCTTCCGTCATGCCGGGACGGGACAAAACCCGCTGGCGCTGTATTTCCGGCGCGCAACTAACAACGACTATTTTATCGACCCTCGTTTCCGCGCCGGTTTCAAACAGCAGCGGGATATCGAGAACGGCGAAATTTTGATTTTCCTCTCTCGCCTTACGGAGAAAAGCTTCCTGTCTTTCACGAACAAGCGGATGGACGATTGCTTCCAGCTTTCTAAAATTATCCGGATTCTCCCTGAGGATGTTACCGAGTTCAAGACGGTCGACCGTGCCGGAAATGGTCGTGCCCGGAAAGGCGGCTTCGATCATCGGCACGGCTTCTGCTGAATAGAGGTCGTGCACAACCGCATCAGAATCGAGAACCGGTATCCCTTCCGCGGCAAACAGTTTCGCCGTGGTCGTTTTTCCCATTCCGATCGAGCCGGTGAGACCGATGACGATCATCAATGTTTCTCCATATCCTCAATGATGAGGGAACGAAGAGTGTCATCAACTTCCGGCGTTTTGCCGAACCATTTTTTAAAGCCGGGTTTTGCCTGATGAAGGAGCATGCCAAGCCCATCGACCGTCGCAATACCCTGTGTCTGCGCCATCTGGAGGATGGGGGTTCTCAACGGCACATAGACGATATCGGTTACAACAGCACTTGCAGCGAGCGGCGAAAAATCAATCTCGGGCGCTTCCGTTCCGTCCATACCCAGTGATGTCGTGTTCACAAACAACCCGGCGTCCTGCATGACTTCATGAAGCGCGCCCTGAGGATGAGAAAAAACCCGTGCACCGAAACGGTCGGCCATTTCACGGGCACGTTCGACCGTGCGGTTCAGGACATGGATTTCGGCAATGCCTCGGTCCCGCAGCGACTGAACGACGGCCCTGCTTGCACCGCCGGCTCCGAACACCACCGCCCGGTCGGTTTTCTCCCATCCAGGATGGCGCTCATCGAGATTGGAAACGAAGCCATAGCCATCCGTGTTGGTGGCATGCAGCCTGCCCTCTTCCATCCAGACGGTATTGGCTGCACCCAGTTCCTCCGCCAGCTCGTCGGGACTATCCGCCAACTTAAAGGCCGCTTCCTTGTGCGGAATGGTGACATTGCCACCCACCGCTGCACCACGTCCCTGTTTCTTTAGTGCCGTGATGAAATCGGGGAAGTCATCGGGGGCAACCTCTATTGCCCTATAGGAGCCGGGTATCCCGAATTTCTTCAGCCAGTAGGAATGGATGATCGGCGACCGGGAGTGCTTGATCGGATAACCGACAACGAAGGCGTTTATAGTTAATGTTTCACGTGAATCAGCCATCGATGACATCCATGTCGCGCAGTTTCATTAAGAGAGGCAGAAGCGGCAGGCCGAGAATGGTGAAATAATCCCCCTCTATCGAAGTAAATAGCTGGATTCCTTCGCCCTCGAGCTGATAGGCACCAACACTGCTCAAGGCCTTTTCACCCACGCGTTGCAGGTGGCGAGAGACGAATTCGGCGCTCAAATTTCGCACCGAAAGTTCGGCACTGGAGATCGTCTGCCATACGACATCACCCCTGCGGGCAAGAACGGCTGCACTGTTCAATCGATGAACCTTGCCGGATAATGAGAGCAGATGTCCTTCGGCTTCGGCCATGGTTTTTGGCTTGTGGTACACCCGGGCACCGAGCGCCATCGTCTGGTCGCATCCAAGAACGAGTGCTTGCGGATGCAGGGCACTTACCGCGAGCGCCTTGGCCTTGGCCAGTTCCAGCGCAACCTCTTCCGGCTTTGCACCATTTTTTTCCAGCTGCTCGTCGAGCGCGCGCTCGTCAATATCCGCCGGGATCGCCGAAAAGGTCAGCCCCGCATTGCGCATCAAAATCTGACGGGATGCGCTGGACGAGGCGAGGATCAACTCTTGTTTCATCGACTATCTGCTCCGAATGGTGCGATCCGGATTATCGTGTCCTCGGGCGAAGGGCAAGGATTGCCGCGGCCGTTTCCTCTATGGAGCGGCGTGTAACATCGATCAGCGGCCAATTGTTACGGGCACAGAGCGCACGCGCATATTTCAGCTCTTCCATGATGGTGGCGCGATCCGTGTAGCGCCCGCTGTCAAATCCACCGGTCGTGCCGAGTTCCCGGTTTTCACGTACCTGCGATATGCGGTCCGATGTCGCGACGAGACCAACGATCAAAGGACGGGTGGCGGCATAAAGGCTTTCCGGCAACGGCACGTTTGGAACGACCGGTATATTGGCGGTCTTTATGCCTCTGTTGGCGAGATAGATGCTTGTCGGTGTTTTCGACGTTCGACTGATCCCAATGATGACGATATCGGCTTCGTCATAGCTTTCCGGCATTTGCCCGTCATCATGGTCCATCGCAAAATTGAGCGCTTCGATCCGCGCGAAATAATCCGCGTTCAGCGCGTGCTGCGCCCCGACCCGCCGTCTCGAAGGTGCGCCGAGATAGGTCTGGAAAATGCCGATGATCGGCTCGAGGACGTTGACGCAGGGCACCCCGATCGCGTGACAGCGCAAATCCAGGAACTCGGCCAGCTGCTGATCCACGATCGTATAAAGAACGATGCCCGGTTCCTTGTCGATCAGATCCACCACCTGGGCGAGCTGCTTCTGGTTCCTGATCATCGGATAAACATGTTCCACCGGCATCGAAGCGTGGAACTGCGCCGAGACGGCACGACCGGCCGACATGAGAGTCTCTCCGGTTGAGTCCGAAATCAGGTGCAAATGGAAGAAACTTTTTTTGTTCTCCACGCTGTTTTTCTCTCGCTGTTGATAAACCGGGACAAACTTCCGAATTGTTCCGCGGGCCGAGCCGCCTCGTGGATAAAGTGGGTTTTTTCCACAATCCGCAAGTGGCGTCCTTGCTATCAGGCATGCCTGTGAATTGTCTGGAAACTCTGAACTTGTTCAAAACTGTCCACAGATGATCCACAGGCAACGGCTTCAGAGGATAGAACTTAAATAGCTGAAAAAATTATATAAATATCTATTATCCCATTTATTGCGATGAAGTGATGAAATGTCGTGTTTAGGTCTTGGCGCTTACACCCGACTGCGGCATATCGACTGGAAAGATTTTAATCCTTGCTACTCACCGACTCTAAGAAATAGAAAATCTTTTAAATCTCTTAGATTTTATTTTTTGGAAGTTGGGTGGCATGAGCGAGCGTAAGGTTTTAAAGGTGTTGAACGGGCAGACGGTCACACCTCCGCCCATATGGCTGATGCGGCAGGCAGGGCGTTACCTTCCGGAGTACAGGGAAACGCGAAAGAACGCCGGCAGTTTCCTCGATCTCTGTTATAATCCCGAACTGGCAACCGAAGTGACCCTTCAGCCCATTCGCCGGTTCGGTCTTGATGCCGCTATCCTCTTTTCCGATATTCTGGTGATACCGGATGGGCTTGATCGCAATGTTTCCTTCAGCGAGGGAAAGGGTCCGGCCATGGATCCGATCGACGCGGATGGCATCGACAGGCTGGATGCGAGCAATGTCATTGCGCATCTTTCGCCCGTTTTCGAAACCGTCTCACGCTTGCGCCAGACCTTACCGGATGAGACGACGCTTCTCGGTTTTTGCGGTGCGCCCTGGACGGTTGCAACCTACATGATTGCCGGCCACGGAACGCCTGATCAGGCGCCGGCGCGGTTGTTCGGTTATCGGGAGCCGGCAGCCATGGAAAAGCTTCTTGCCTTGCTGGCTGAGGTTTCCGCCGACTACCTTGTGGCGCAGATTGATGCCGGGGCCGATGCGGTGCAGATTTTCGATTCCTGGGCCGGGGTGCTCGGCGAGAAGGAATTCGAGGAATATGCGGTAAAACCCGTCGCCCGTATCATCGCTTCGGTGCGCGCTCGCCGCCCCTCCGCGAAGATCATCGCCTTTGCCAAGGGGGCCGGTTATCTTTTGAAGGATTATCGCCGCAAAACGGGCGCAGACGCCATCGGCCTCGACTGGTCTGTGCCACTCGGTTTCGCAAGGAACTTGCAGAAGGAAGGCCCGGTACAGGGCAATCTGGACCCCATGCTGATGGTGGCGGGTGGCAAGGCTCTGGAGGACGGTATCGACGCTGTGCTGCAGGCTCTGGGACAGGGCCCGCTGATCTTCAATCTCGGCCATGGCATCACGCCGCAGGCCGATCCGGAAAACGTTGCAAGGCTGGTGCAGCGGGTGCGTGCCGGCGGAGCCGGGGCATGAGCGGCGAGAAGCAGACCTCCGCCCGCTCAGGAAACAGGGCTGCCCTTCGCGCAGGTATGGCGCTCGGTGTCTTTGCCGCTTTTGTCGCGCTTTTGTTTTACGCCGATCCGGCCGATCTCTATCTGTGGATCAAGGCGCTTCATATCATCGCGGTGATTTCCTGGATGGCGGCGATTTTTTACCTGCCGCGCCTGTTCATTTACCACACCGATGCACCCACCGGTTCGCAGCAATCCGAAACCTTCAAGGTGATGGAACAGCGGTTGATCAAGGTCATCATGAACCCGGCGATGATGATAAGCTGGATATTGGGGCTTTATCTCGCATGGTCGGTTTATGGTTTTTCCGGCGGCTGGCTACATGCGAAAATCGCACTGGTGGTGCTACTAACCATCGCCCACGTCTATTTCACCCGCAGTGCCAAACGGTTCGCCCGGGATGAAAATATCAGGCCCGCCCGTCACTGGCGGTTGATGAACGAGGTTCCGACGGTACTGATGATCCTCATAGTCATACTTGTGGTTGTGAAACCCTTCGGTTAAGAGGTCGCACCGATAAATTTCGCGGAATTCGTGCTTTCCTCTTGCAGTAGCCCTATTCAATCGCTATTTTCGGACCACTCATCTCGTGGCATGTGAATTATTCAGTCATCTGCGGCTTCTCCCTCAGCATCTGATTCGCGAACACGCCCTCCCCCGACATTACATTATCAAACGGTCTTTCCTTCATGGCTGAAATGAAGCTTCAGGAACTTAAGAGCAAATCGCCTACCGACTTGCTAACTTTTGCTGAATCCCTGGAAGTTGAAAATGCGAGCACCATGCGCAAGCAGGAGCTTATGTTCGCAATCCTCAAGGTTCTCGCGAGCCAGGACATCGAAATTATCGGCGAAGGCGTCGTTGAAGTCCTGCAGGACGGTTTCGGTTTTCTACGGTCCGCAAATGCAAATTATCTGCCGGGTCCGGACGATATCTACATTTCGCCCTCGCAAATTCGCCGTTTCTCTCTGAAGACCGGCGATACTGTCGAGGGGCCGATCCGTGGACCCAAGGAAGGCGAACGTTATTTCGCGCTTCTCAAAGTCAACACGATCAATTTTGACGATCCTGAAAAGATCCGTCACAAGGTTCACTTCGATAACCTGACGCCGCTTTATCCGAATGAGCGGTTCAAGATGGAGCTGGAGCTTCCGACATCGAAGGATCTGTCGTCGCGTGTGATCGATCTGGTCGCGCCACTTGGCAAGGGCCAGCGTGGATTGATCGTCGCGCCGCCGCGTACCGGTAAAACTGTTCTCTTGCAGAACATCGCGCATTCCATCACGGCTAACCATCCTGAATGTTACCTGATCGTTCTTCTGATCGACGAACGTCCGGAAGAAGTCACCGACATGCAGCGCTCGGTCAAGGGTGAGGTGGTGTCGTCAACCTTCGACGAACCAGCTGTACGCCACGTCCAGGTGGCCGAAATGGTCATCGAAAAGGCGAAGCGCCTTGTCGAACATGGCCGCGACGTCGTTATCCTGCTCGATTCCATCACCCGCCTCGGCCGAGCTTATAACACGGTCGTTCCGTCTTCCGGCAAGGTCCTGACCGGTGGTGTGGATGCCAACGCGTTGCAGCGGCCGAAGCGTTTCTTCGGTGCCGCACGTAACATCGAAGAAGGTGGTTCGCTGACGATTATCGCGACCGCGCTGATCGACACCGGCAGCCGCATGGACGAAGTCATCTTTGAAGAATTCAAGGGTACGGGTAACTCGGAAATCGTGCTTGACCGTAAGGTCGCTGACAAGCGTATCTTCCCGGCGCTCGATATTCTCAAGTCCGGTACGCGTAAGGAAGACCTGCTCGTGCCGCGTCAGGATCTCCAGAAGATTTTCGTGCTTCGCCGCATTCTCGCGCCGATGGGAACGATGGATGCCATCGAGTTCTTGATCGACAAGTTGAAGCAGACCAAGACCAATTCGGATTTCTTCGAATCGATGAATACCTGATCCGGAGTTTTACCGGTCCCATCGACAAAGCTTTAAAGCCGCATCCGTTCATTCGGATGCGGCTTGACTGTTTTAACCGAGGTGAATGATGCCAGCTTCCGCCGATACCATTTATGCGCTCTCCAGTGGAGCATTGCCGGCCGGCGTCGCAATTATCAGGATCAGTGGGCCCGGCGCTTTCGAAGCCTTTGTCACGTTGACCGGTCGTGACCTTCCCGCACCGCGGCAGGCGGTTCTATGTTCGATTCGAAACCGAAACAATGAGATCATCGACCAGGCGCTGATGATTGTTTTCCCTGCACCAAATTCCTTCACGGGTGAGAACTGCATCGAAATCCACAGCCACGGAAGCCGCGCGGTTGTCGCATCAATTTTTGCCGAGCTCGAACTGCTCGAAGGATTTCGGCCGGCGGATGCCGGCGAGTTCTCCCGCCGAGCGTTTGAAAACGGCAAGATGGATCTTCTCGAGATCGAAGGTCTGGCGGATCTGCTGCAGGCTGAAACGGAGATGCAGCGGCGTCTGGCGGTTGAGCAGAGCACTGGTAAGCTGTCAGCGCTCTACGATGGCTGGGCAGGCCGGTTGACGCGTGCTCGCGCCCTGATCGAGGCGGAGCTGGATTTCGCCGACGAGGAAGATGTGCCGGATTCAGTTGCCGCGCAGGTGTGGGACGCGATGATGCAACTTCATAGTGAAATCAACAGCCATCTCAAGAACGGCGGAAGCAGTGAGATAATTCGTGACGGGTTCAAGGTGGCGCTGGTGGGAGAGCCTAACGCTGGCAAGTCCACGCTTCTTAATGCTCTGAGCGGCCGTGACGTTGCTATTGTCACTGACATTGCTGGTACGACCAGAGACGTGCTGAGCGTTGATATTAATCTCGATGGTTACCTGGTCCGCATATTCGATACGGCCGGAATTCGGGAGACGCAGGATGTGGTCGAAAAGGAAGGTGTAAGGCGGGCCGTTCTGACAGCGGAAACCGCGGATCTTATTTTGATATTGCAAGATAACGATTCGACTCCGAAACAATCGATCATTTCGCTGGAAAATGCTCGCCATTTGCATCTACGGACAAAAACCGCGATTTCCTCTTCTACAATTGACGCTGTTTTTGATCTCGCCATCTCCGCCAGGGAAGGCGTTGGTCTCGACGAATTGCGTTTATTGATCAAGCGAGAGATTGAAAGCAGGGTTGGTGTTGCGCAGACATTGGTCCCTGCCCGCGCCCGGCACAAAAAACGACTTGAAGAGACGCTGAACTATGTTAGTGATGCGCTCAATTCCGAGACCATGGACCTTGCGATAAGGTCGGAATATTTGAGACTCGCAACAACATCGCTTGGACGCATTACTGGCCGCGTCGATGTGGAAGATTTGCTGGGCGTGATCTTCTCGGAATTCTGCATAGGAAAATGATTCACGTGAAACATTGGTGGCCAATACGGCAAAGCCGATGATTTGGGATAAGGCGCAGAGATATGCACCAGTCATTTGATGTCATTGTTATCGGTGGTGGACATGCCGGCAGCGAAGCTGCGGCGGCCGCTGCACGACATGGCGCTAAAACCGCTCTCGTTACCCATAAGCGAGAGACTATTGGGGTGATGTCCTGTAACCCGGCAATCGGTGGTCTCGGTAAAGGACACCTGGTCCGCGAAATTGATGCGCTGGACGGTTTGATGGGCCGGGTTGCTGATGCAGCGGGAATTCAATTCCGTATGCTCAATCGCAAAAAAGGCCCCGCCGTCCGCGGGCCGCGCACGCAGGCTGATCGGCGGCTTTATCGCGAGGCAATGCAGCGGGAAATCAATGCGATTGAAAACCTTAGCATTATTGAAGGCGATGCATTCGATATTGACATGACCAATGATCGGGTATCTGCCGTTATAATGGCGAACGGTAGCCGGATTCCTTGTGGTGCTGTTGTGTTGACAAGCGGCACTTTTCTACGCGGCCTTATTCATATCGGCTCCGAAAAGATTCCCGCAGGCCGTGTTGGTGAAAAACCGTCTGTCGGTCTTTCCGAAACACTTGCCCGCCTCGGCCTTGCCATGGGGCGATTGAAGACTGGCACCCCTGCCCGGCTTGATGGTCGCACGATCGATTGGAACGCTGTGGATCGGCAAGCGGCCGATGAAGATCCCGTTCCGTTCTCCTTTATGACGGATCGCATTGTCAATCCACAGATCGAATGCGGCGTAACCCGAACGACGCCGGCCGGACACAAGATCATTCAGGATAATATTCATCTGTCAGCGATGTATTCGGGACAGATCGAGGGTGTTGGTCCGCGCTATTGTCCGTCGATCGAAGACAAGATTACACGCTTCGGTGAACGGGACGGTCATCAGATATTTCTGGAACCAGAAGGCCTTGATGACCACACAATTTATCCAAATGGAATTTCGACGTCGCTTCCGGCCTCAGTTCAGGAGCAGTTTATCCGCACCATCCCCGGCCTTGAGCAAGTCAACATCATTCAGCCCGGCTACGCGATTGAATATGACTATGTCGATCCGCGTGAGCTGAAGCCTTCTCTGGAATGCCGGAAAATTCCGGGATTGTTCCTGGCAGGGCAGATCAATGGCACGACGGGTTATGAAGAGGCGGGCGCCCAGGGTCTGGTTGCCGGGTTGAATGCGTCGCTATATGCAGGCAATGCAGACCCCATTCATTTCAGTCGTACCGAATCCTATATCGGTGTGATGATCGACGATCTCACCTCCAAGGGTGTCAGCGAACCCTATCGCATGTTTACGTCGAGAGCGGAATATCGGCTTTCACTTCGCGTTGACAACGCTGATCTGCGACTTACACCTATTGGTCAGATGGCTGGCATTATCGGTCATGACCGCCAAAAACGCTTCACAGATTTTATCTCAGATCTGGATCGGGGTCGCGAGCTGATGAAGAGCATTTCCATCAGTCCCTCCCAGGCTGCTAAACAGGGATTGAAACTCAACCAGGACGGTCAGCGTCGTTCGGTTTATGAAATGCTCGCCTACCCCGATATCACAATGGAAACTCTTACCGCTCATTGGCCTGAACTACGGGCGCTTAATACCAAGGTCGCTGAGGTTTTGGAAATCGAAGCGAGTTACGCTGTCTATATGCAGCGCCAAAGCGCGGATATTGTCGATATCAAGCGAGATGAAGACAGAAAAATCCCCAATGATTTTGATTTTCAGTCTTTGTCCGGCCTCTCCAACGAACTAAAACAAAAGCTGGAAAAGGGACGTCCAGAGAACATTGCCCAGGCTGCGCGTGTTGACGGTATGACACCTGCTGCGATATCGCTGCTTCTCGCACTTCTGCGGAAAGGCTCCGCATCAGGAAGTGAAAAATTGCGCATGCACCAATAGCGAGTCGGACCATGAAGATAAACGGCCAGAGTGTTTCACGTGAAACACAGGAGAGGCTCGAGCATTTCGTCGAGCTTTTCAAGAAGTGGAACAAAACCACAAATCTGGTTGCGCCTTCGACTCTCACTGAGCTCTGGAGCCGGCATGTCGCGGACAGTGCACAGATATTTCAGCTCGCCCCTCAACCGCAAAAATGGATTGATCTGGGAAGCGGCGGCGGTTTTCCGGGCGTCATTACAGCGATTTTTCTCGCGGAACTGGGTGATGGTTGGGTCGATCTGGTAGAGAGCAACAATAAAAAGGCTGCGTTTTTGCGAATTGCGCTGAAGGAAACCGGCGCAAGAGGCGCGGTTCATCCAGTCAGAATTGAAAAAGCGCCTGAAACCGTTGAAAATTGCGATGCGGTTTCGGCAAGAGCCCTCGCCGAGATGAATTTACTTTTCGAATATATTCACCCGTGGGCGCAGAATAATCCAAATCTCAGGGCATATTTCAATAAAGGCAGGGATTATGAATCCGAACTGCAGAAAGCGCATGGCCGCTGGCAGTTTGATCTGATAAAACACCAGAGTGCCATTGAGGCAGATTCTGTTGTTCTTGAAATCAGTAACCTCACTAAGAGGCACTGACGAGCTGGTCAGGTGCGGTATGACTTCTGAAAAAAACCGGATTATCGCAGTCGCAAACCAGAAGGGTGGCGTTGGCAAAACAACGACGGCCATCAATCTGGCTACTGCATTGGCGGCTATTGGTGAGCGGGTGCTGATCATTGATCTTGATCCGCAGGGTAATGCCAGCACAGGTTTGGGAATCGACCGCAAAGAGCGCAAGCTTTCTTCCTATGATCTTCTGGTGGGTGATCACACCGTTGCCGAAGTTGCGGTTCCGACAGCAGTTCCGAACCTCGATATCGTTCCGTCGACGATGGATCTTCTGGGCTTTGAGATGCAGGTCGCGAATGTTGCCAACCGCGTCTTTCTTTTGCGTACCGCCATGGAGACGCAGGAAGCGAGAGACTATTCGTATATTCTGGTAGATTGCCCGCCCTCTTTTAATCTTTTGACGATGAATGCCATGACCGCCGCCCATTCGGTGCTGGTACCGTTGCAGTGCGAGTTCTTTGCGCTGGAAGGCCTCAGCCAGCTGCTGGATACGGTTAGCCAGATACGCGGCTCCGTCAATCCGCAGCTTGATATTCAGGGTATCGTTCTCACGATGTTCGATGCGCGCAACAATCTTGCCCAGCAGGTGGTTTCCGATGTGCGGATGCATCTGGGAGAAAAGGTTTACCACACTCTCATTCCGCGCAATGTTCGGGTTTCCGAAGCGCCGTCTTATGGTAAACCGGCAATTCTTTATGATCTGAAATGCGCCGGCAGCCAGGCTTATTTGCAATTGGCGTCCGAAGTGATCCAGAGAGAGCGTCTGCGCAAGGCGGCCTGACGTTTTGCCGGACTATATGGAGTAATATCTTATGAGTGATGATCTTTCCAAGCGTCGACTCGGACGCGGTCTTGCGGCGTTGATCGGCGAAATGGATCAGCCTGTGCCGGTGGGTGAACCGCAGCGCGCCGTTAGTGCGGATCGCGCCATCCCGATCGAGTTCATCGCTCGCAGCCAGAGAAACCCACGTCGTCACTTTGACGAAAATGAGTTGCAGGATCTTGCCTCGTCCATTCGTCAGCACGGCATTGTTCAGCCTGTGGTCGTGCGAACGATTGGCGTCAACCGTTACGAGATAATCGCTGGTGAACGGCGCTGGCGCGCGGCACAGCTGGCCGGTTTTACGGACGTTCCTGTCATCGTTCGGGATGTAGACGACCGCACGGCTCTGGAGCTGGCTATCGTCGAAAACGTCCAGCGTTCCGATCTCAATCCGCTTGAAGAAGCGATGGGCTATGAGCAGTTGATCGCCGAACATGGCTACACCCAGAACGACCTCGGTGAAATCATCGGCAAGAGCCGAAGCCATGTTGCAAACAGCCTTCGCCTTTTGAAACTTCCCGATCCGGTTCGGGACATGTTGGCGGACGGTTCGCTTTCCGCTGGCCATGCGCGCGCGCTTGTTTCCACTTCCGATCCGTCAGGTCTGGCTCGAACTATCGTTTCCAAGGGTCTTTCGGTGCGTGATGCCGAGCGCCTGGCGCAAAACGACATCAAGTCACAGGGTGACGTCTTGGAGAAGCGGCCTTCGGCTGAGAAGGATTCCGATACGGTCGCGCTTGAACGCAGCCTCTCGGATGCTCTCGGTCTGGATGTGAAGATTAGCCACAAAGGCGGATCGGGACAAATCCGCATCGGATACCGCACGCTAGAGCAGCTGGAAGCCGTGTGCCGCCTTCTAGAGCAAAAATAAGCAAGTATCTGTTTTAATTGATAAAATACCCGCGTTTAGCGGGTATTTTTATGCCGTGGTGCTCAAAAGTCGATAGCGCGGCCGTTTATTTCGTAGTCACCGAAACGAACAGGTTCCGCGCCGCCGCGACCGCCGGTTTCCTGCGGCAATTGAAGATCCGCCGTTTGTTTGCGCCGTTCTTCCGCTTCCTTCAACGCACGTTCCGCCGCCGGCGAAAGCCGCTTGAGCATTTCTGCGCCGTTGTCATTATCCGCATCCTGCATGAGTAATCCTCCCTATGACGGGATATTGAAATATGTTTGCCGTTCACCAGATTATATAAACAGATGGGCTTTATAAACCCCGGAATATTTCCTGAATGGTAACAAGGAGAATTTGACATATGAACATGATGCGCACGGCAATGCTTCTGGCCTTCATGACGGCATTGTTCATGGGTGTCGGTTTTCTGATCGGCGGTAAGGGCGGCATGATGATTGCCTTGCTTATTGCCGCTGGTATGAATCTTTTCTCCTACTGGAATTCGGACAAGATGGTCCTGTCGGCCTATCGCGCACGCGAGATCGATGAGGCGAATGCGCCTGAATTTTTCCACATGATCCGCGATCTCTCGCATAATGCCGATCTTCCGATGCCCAAGGTTTATATTTATGACAGCCCGCAGCCAAACGCCTTCGCGACGGGAAGAAACCCGCAGAATGCCGCTGTCGCCGCCTCGACGGGCCTGCTGGAGCGCCTCACCCCTGAAGAAGTGGCTGGTGTCATGGCGCATGAGCTGGCCCATGTGCAGAACCGCGATACGCTGACGATGACTGTGACCGCGACGCTGGCAGGCGCCATCTCCATGCTCGGCAACTTCGCGTTTTTCTTTGGTGGCAATCGTGAAAACAACAATAATCCGCTGGGCTTTATCGGCGTACTTGTTGCGATGATCGTGGCGCCGCTCGCCGCGATGCTGGTGCAGATGGCCATCAGCCGCACCCGCGAATATTCTGCGGACCGCCGGGGCGCGGAAATTTGCGGCAATCCGCTCTGGCTCGCTTCGGCACTGCAGAAAATTTCGGGCATGGCGCAGAGCATTCATAATGAGGATGCGGAGCGTAACCCGGCGACGGCGCATATGTTCATCATCAATCCCCTGTCCGGTGAGCGCATGGACAACCTGTTTTCTACGCATCCGAATACGGAAAACCGGGTAGCGGCACTTCACGCCATGGCGCAGGAGTTTTCCCCGCGAGGATCGACGCCAGCGCCATCGGGTGATAGACCTCAGCGCAAATCAGGCTCCGTTCCCAATACCGGCTGGGGGCGCGGCAAAGAAAACGAGCGCAAGGGACCGTGGTCTTGACATCCGATACTCAAAATAAGCCATCGCGGTCTAAAAAACCGGGACAGGACCATGCAAGGGGCCGCGAAGACGGCCCTTCGTCTTTCCAGGATAAACCCGGCCTTGCTGCACGCGTTGCCGCAACCCGCATTCTGGCGGCCGTTCTGGAAAAGAAAACCTCGCTGGACGGTATGCTGGACAGCGAAAACGGCAATCCCGTCTATCGCGCGCTATCCCTTGCCGACCGGGCGCTGGTGAGAGCGATCGTCAACAGCGCGCTTCGCCACCTTCCGCGTATCGAAGCCGCCTTGTCGATGCTGCTTGACGGACCGTTGCCGCAGGGCGCCCGGTCGCTTCATCACGTCCTTGTCGTTGGCGCAGCGCAAGTGCTTCATCTCGATGTCCCCGATCATTCTGCGGTCGATCTTGCCGTGGAACAGGCCCATCGCGACCCGCGCAACAGGCGTTTTGCCAAGCTGGTGAATGCCGTCCTCAGGCGATTGGGCCGGGAAAAAGCAGAAATCGAAAAGGCGATCGCGGATGTGCCCGTGCTGCCGGACTGGTTCTACGCTCGGCTTGTTTCAGCTTACGGAGATGAGGTTGCCAAACGGATTTCCGAAGCGCAGCTGACGCCCTCTTCCATCGATCTCACGGTGAAGAAGGATCCGGCTGTCTGGGCGGAAAAGCTGGGCGGTACGGTTTTGCCGAATGGCAGTGTCCGTCTCGGTGAATTTGAAGGCCAGATTCCCTCGCTTGAAGGCTTTGCCGAGGGTGCCTGGTGGGTTCAGGATCTCGCGGCCAGCATGCCTGTGAAGCTGATGGGCGATATTTCCGGAAAACGTGTTGCCGATCTCTGTGCAGCTCCGGGCGGCAAGACTGCCCAGCTCGCGCTTGCCGGCGCGAAGGTGACTGCCCTGGACCAGTCCGGCAATCGTCTTCGCCGCCTCAGGGAAAATCTCGACCGGCTTGGTCTTCACGCCGAAACCGTTGAAGCCAATATGCTAAAGTACCAGCCGGAACAGCTTTTCGACGCCGTTCTTCTGGATGCCCCCTGCTCGTCTACCGGCACGTTGCGTAAACATCCCGATGTCTGCTGGACGAAGGACGAGAATGATATTGCCAAGCTTGCCGCTCTTCAGGGACAAATGTTGCGACACGCGCTCACGCTGGTGGGAGCTGGCGGCATTGTGGTGTTTTCCAATTGCTCGCTCGATCCCTCTGAAGGGGAAGCGATGATTGCAAAGGTCCTGGCGGAAAACCCGGACTTCGAGCGTGTTGCCGTTCGCAAGGACGATTGGCCAGGAATGGAAGCCGCCGTCACTGCCGAAGGCGATCTTCGTACAACGCCGGATATGTTCGGCGGCATCGACGGGTTTTTTAGCAGTGTCTTGCGTAAGAAGTAGAAAAAAGCCAAGCTTCCGCGAATCATTGGATAATTGCCGATACGTTCCGATCATCACGGTTCACTCATAAAAACAAAACATGTGAAACGGGAAACACAGCTTGTCAGGGTCCTTTGCAGGCAGCATCAATGCCGCCGGTCTTCTCTCGCGGATGGCGTATCGTCATCTGTGTGTGGGCCTCGCTCCTTTGCGCCTGCGCATATCCCGGTTTGCCAATCGCGTTCCCGATGGTCTGGTGGCGGCGCCGACTGATCTGAGGGCAATCGATCCGTATTTTGCCGAGGAATTGCTGCGGGGCAGGATTGCGCTCGCCGGCCGCGTCGTCGAAACCGGCGGTCTATCGCCATTTCAGGTGGACTATCCCTCGCTGGTTTTTGAAGAGCGGCTGCATGCATTTGGCTGGCTGCGGCATATCCGTTCCGATAGATCGAGTGAGGCCAGCAAGCGGGCGCGCCGTATCGTCGCCGAATGGATGACTATTCACGGCAAGCGGGTTGCGGGGATTGCCTGGTCTCCGGAGATCGCGGCACAGAGGCTGATTGCCTGGCTGTCCCATTCTCCCGTCGTTTTACATGAGGCCGATGCGGGTTTTTATCGTCGTTTCCTGAAAAGTCTTGCGTTTCACGTGCGTTATCTCGACAGGATCGTCAAACATGCGCCGGATGGCGAAGCGAGGCTGCGGATCAGGATTGCGCTGGCCGTCGCGTCCATCGCCATGCCGACCCGCCTTTCCCATATTACTCGGCACGGAATGAAGCTGGCGCAGGAAATGGAACGCCAGATTCTTCCAGATGGCGGGCATGTTTCCCGCAATCCGAGGGTCATGCTGGATTTGCTGCTCGATCTTTTGCCGCTTAGGCAAAGCTACATCAATCTCGGTCACGATCTGCCCTCGGGGCTGGTGCCGGCGATTGACAGGATGTTTCCGGCCATCCGGTTTTTCCGCCATCAGGGCGGCGATCTGGCGCTGTTCAATGGCGCCACCGCCACGCTTGCCAATGAACTTGTGTCGGTACTTCGTTACGATGAGACAGCCGGCCGGCCGTCCAAAATGCTGCCGGATGTCAATTATCATCGTCTTGCAACCGATGAGACGGTCATCATCGTCGATACTGGTCATCCAGGCTCCGCGGAGCTTTCGCGTAACGCCCATTCGGGCTGCCTGTCCTTTGAGATGTCCTGTGGCAAGAGCCGGTTCATCGTCAATTCGGGCTTCCCGAAAAACGCAGCACCCGAATATCAGCGGGCGAGCCGCTCGACGGCGGCCCATTCAACGGTCACGCTCGCCGACACGTCGTCTTGCAGACTTTCCCGCTCGAAACTGCTCGGGCCGATCATGATTTCCGGTGTCAGTCAGGTGGAGAGCCGCCGCGGAACGGATGCAAATGGCAATGATGTCCTGTGGGCGTCGCATGACGGTTATTTGCAGAATTTCGGTTGCTATCACGATCGGGAAATTGAGCTGAATGTTGCCGGTACGAAGATAAAGGGCCGTGATCTGCTTCGTGCCGACGAGAATGTGGTGAAGGCGCAATTGCAATCCATATCGGCCGTATCGCGGTTCCATATCCACCCCCACATCCAGCTATATCAACAGGACGAGGAGTCGGTTTATCTGGAGGCAGCGGATGGAACGACCTGGCTGTTTTCGGCGCCGGGACTGGAGCTTTTCGTGACCGAGGATGTTTTTATGGCGGATGCATCCGGCATGCGGCCTTCGCAACAGATCGAGCTGCCATTCAATCTGGCGAATACTCGGGAAATCCGCTGGATCATCGAACGCAAGGCGTAGAGGATTCCTGGCGAGTTTCAGGCAAAAACCGCCATAGTTTTCGCCGTTCCGCGTCCCCGCTGTTTATTAATATGGCAAGCTGTGTTAACGCGGCGGCAATTGCTGGATCAATCCCAGTCCAGCCTGTCCTCCCCGTTAAACGGAGTATGCCCGATGGCTGTCGTTTCCAAAAAAATCCCCGCTCCCGATAAAGTCAAAATCCGTACAGCCCTTCTTTCCGTTTCTGACAAGACGGACATTATCGAGCTGGCAACTGTCCTGTCCAAACTTGGCGTCAAGCTGCTGTCGACGGGTGGCACGGCAAAGGCCATCTCTGACGCGGGACTGCCGGTAACGGATGTTTCCGATGTGACCAATTTTCCGGAAATCATGGATGGTCGCGTCAAGACCCTGCATCCCAACGTGCATGGTGGACTTCTGGCTATCCGGGATGATGCTGATCACGTCGAGGCAATGAAGGCTCACGGTATCGAGGCGATCGATCTCTCCGTCATCAATCTCTATCCCTTCGAGGAAGTTCGCGCCAAGGGTGGTGACTACCCCACGACGGTCGAGAATATCGATATTGGCGGCCCGGCAATGATCCGCGCTTCGGCCAAGAACCATGCCTATGTCACTGTTGTCACCGATCCGTCCGACTATCCTGCGCTGGTGGAAGCCCTGCAGGCCGATGACGGTCAAACCTCCTACGCGCTGCGCCAGACCTTCGCCGCCAAGGCTTATGCCCGCACCGCCGCTTATGATGCGGTGATTTCCAACTGGTTTGCTGAGGCGCTGGCTATCGAGACGCCGGATTACCGTGCCATCGGCGGTGCGCTGAAGGAAAAAATGCGTTACGGCGAGAACCCGCACCAGAGCGCCGGTTTTTACCTGACCGGCGAAAAGCGCCCCGGTGTTTCCACGGCGACGCTTCTTCAGGGCAAGCAGCTTTCCTATAACAACATCAATGATACGGATGCAGCCTACGAGCTGGTAGCGGAATTCCTGCCGGAAAATGCGCCGGCTGTAGCGATTATCAAACACGCCAACCCCTGTGGTGTCGCGACGGGTCCCACACTTGCAGAAGCCTACCGGCGCGCGCTGGCATGCGATTCCGTTTCGGCCTTTGGCGGCGTCATCGCCTTGAACCGCACGCTCGATGCGGAAACGGCAGAAGAGATCGTTAAGCTCTTCACCGAAGTCATCATCGCACCCGATGTGACGGAAGAGGCAAAATCCATTATCGCCCGCAAGCCCAATCTGCGACTGCTGGCAGCTGGTGGCCTGCCAGATCCGCGCGCTGCCGGCATTACGGCCAAGACGGTTTCCGGCGGTCTTCTGGTTCAGAGCCGTGACAACGGCATGGTGGAGGATCTGGAACTGAAGGTGGTCACCAAGCGTGTGCCGACACCTCAGGAACTTGAAGACATGAAGTTCGCCTTCAAAATTGCCAAGCACGTGAAGTCCAATGCGGTGATCTATGCCAAGGACGGCCAGACGGCAGGTATCGGCGCCGGACAGATGAGCCGGGTGGATTCCGCCCGTATCGCCGCCCAGAAGGCGGAAGATGCGGCCAAGGCACTCGGCCTTGCTGAGCCGCTGACGCGCGGCTCTGCCGTGGCTTCTGAAGCGTTTTATCCCTTCGCCGATGGTTTGCTTGCAGCTATTGCAGCAGGTGCCACCGCAGTCATTCAGCCTGGTGGTTCCATGCGCGACCAGGACGTGATCGATGCGGCCAATGAGCACAATGTGGCGATGGTCTTTACCGGCATGCGTCACTTCCGCCATTAAGCAGAAACGGCGCACAGAATTTAAAAGGCCCGGAAAGTGATTTCCGGGCCTTTTGTTTCACGTGGGACAGTCCGATGCACGTATTGGAAGCGGGTCAGGTAACCGCGCCCACCTGCCACGGCACAAATTCATTGTCGCCGTAGTCGTAAATCTCGCTGACGGTCTTGTCTCCCGAAGCGACTGCAAGAATGTGCTCGAAAATTCGTTTGCCGGATTCCTCGATGGTTTCCGCGCCGGTAACGATCTCGCCGCAGTTGAGGTCCATGTCTTCCTTCATGTGCTCGTACATTTCGGAATTGGTGGCGATCTTGATGCAGGGTGCCGGCTTGAATCCCGATACGGAGCCGCGGCCGGTGGTGAAACAGATGACGTTACAGCCGCCAGCGACCTGGCCGGTGACGGCAACAGGATCGTAACCGGGCGTATCCATGAAGACGAAGCCCTGTTCAGTAACGGTTTCCGCGAATTCGTAGACCGCCTTCAGTGGCATGGAGCCACCTTTGGCCACTGCGCCCAGCGATTTTTCCAGAATGGTGGTCAGTCCACCAAGCTTGTTGCCGTGGGATGGGTTGTTGTTCAGCTCATCGCCGTTGCGAGCGGTATAATCCCGCCACCAGTCGATGCGCTGCAACAGCTTTTCGGCAACAGCAGGCGTGACGGCACGCTTCGTCAGCAGGTGTTCAGCGCCGTAAATCTCCGGCGTTTCGGCAAGAACCGTTGTACCGCCGTTGCGGACGATGAGATCTGATGCATATCCCAGGGCCGGGTTTGCCGATATTCCGGAGTAACCATCCGAACCGCCGCACTCCAGCGCGACCTTCAGTTTTGAAAGCGGCTGTTCAGTGCGCTGGGCAGCATTGACCATTGGCAGCATCGCCTTGATCTCGGCAATGGCGGCATCGATCGTTTTTCGTGTGCCGCCGTGCTGCTGGATCGTCATGGTGCGCAGCCGTTCGCCCTCCTCCATCTTGTAATGTTCGAGGATGGGGGCGATCTGGTTGGTCTCACAGCCGAGGCCGATCAGCAGAATACCGCCGAAATTCGGGTGGCGGGCATAACCCTGAATGGTGCGGATCAGAAGACGATAACCTTCCGATTTCGTATTGAGCGCGCAGCCGCCGCCATGGGTCAGTGCCACAACGCCGTCGACATTGTCGAACCCTTCAAGGCCGCCCTGCTTGTTAAAATAATCGGCGATGTAACGCGACACGGTGGCGGAACAGTTCACGGATGCGATGACGCCGATGTAGTTGCGTGTGCCAACGCCACCGAGACCCCGGTCAAAACCCTTGAAGGTCCGGCGCTCGCCCTCGGGCAGCATGCCTTTTTCCTCGATATCGACACTGAACTGATGCGTGTGTTCGGAAGGCACCATGGCGAGATTGTGCAGATGCACATGCCGGCCAGGCTCGATATCCTGTGTCGCGATGCCGATCACCTGTCCGTATTTCAGGACCTCGTCTCCGGATCTGATAAACGTCAGGGCCACCTTGTGGCCGCGTCCGATCAGCTCCCGCGCTGTCAGATCGCCTCTGCCCGTCGCACCACCGGCCGGTATCGACCGGCGTGCCACCGCGACATTGTCGTTGGCGTTCAGCAAAATGGTTGCCTCGGAATTCTCACTCACGGGTTTTTCTCCTCCCCGGTACATTGCCTGCTATGTTTTGAATTCAGCCGTCTACCCAGCGTCTCTTGGAACCTTCCAGATGGGTATGCATGGCCGCCTGCGCCAGCAGCGGATCTTTCAACTCCAGGGCCGCCAGAATCGCCTCGTGCTCCTGAAGGGCGTGGGTCCAGGTATCGCGATCCTCAAATTTCACACGCAATTGTGCCGAAATCGGGCTGTGGCGCTCATCGAAGAGGTTTGCCACCAGCCGGGCCAGAACGCTGTTACCGGATTGTTCGGCAATGGTGACGTGGAAAAGCCGGTCCTGATCGAGAGGTTTGCGCGCGGCCTCAATTTCCTGCTGCATCGTGTTGAGAATCTGGCGAAGGTTTGCAATCGTTTCATCGGTCATGCGGCTCGCCGCCAGTACGATTGTCGCGCCTTCCAACGCTGCGCGCGCCTGCATCAGTTCGGAGGGGCTGTCGCCCAAGGATTTGGTGTTGTGGGTTGTCTGAAGGGCCTCGGCGGAGACATAGACACCGGAACCCATGCGGATTTCGACGGTGTTGTCGATTTCAAGCGCAATCAGTGCCTCGCGCAGTGATGGTCGCGAAACCCCGAGCTTCTGTGCCAGTTCCCGTTCGGCGGGAAGTCGTGTTCCAGGCAGAAACTCTCCCAGATCGATCAGCTCGCGTATCTGGTCCGCAATCTGCTGATAAAGCCTGCGTGGTTCCGCTATTTTGGCCTGACCATTCATGTGTTTTCTGACGAACCTTGTCTGTTATCTGAATTTGGCCTTACCGTAGCGCCAAGCGCATCAATACGCAAGAAATTACTTAAACACATGAATTTACAGTATTATTTCAAGAAGTCTTTTGAGATGATTTTGCGTGTACCAGACGCGGGATTCAAATTTTGGGCTAATTGGCTTGACCATTTTAAAAAAGCGGCCTAACCATTTGGCTCATTATTGCCCCCGGTGGAGCGGGGAGCGCGGGTGGAGGTTTCTTGATGTCGCAGGGCGCATCGACAATTCGAGGCGATTTTTCGCCTGAGGAGACGGCGCGCGGCCTTGGTTCAGGCCTCCTGCGTCTCGAAAACATCAGCAAGGAATTTCCGGGCGTCAAAGCGTTGTCGAATGTGCATTTCGACTTGCGCAGCGGCGAGGTTCACGCTGTTTGCGGCGAAAACGGTGCCGGAAAATCCACCCTGATGAAAATCATCAGCGGCGTTTACCAGCCAAGCGACGGAACCATCCTGCACAAGGGCGTCAAAGTGCAATATGCATCGCCGCTGGAATCCGAAGCCGCCGGCATCGCCATCATCCATCAGGAACTCAACCTCGTTCCGCATCTTTCCGTTGCCGAGAACATCTATCTCGCCCGCGAGCCGCGCCGTGGTTTCCTCGTCGACCGCAAGAAGCTGCGGCTTGATGCAAAGCGCTGTCTCGATCGGCTGGGCGTCGATATCGACCCTGACCAGATTGTCCGCGGCC
Source organism: Rhizobium sp. TBD182 (assembly GCF_001950375.1). Taxonomy (NCBI): domain Bacteria; kingdom Pseudomonadati; phylum Pseudomonadota; class Alphaproteobacteria; order Hyphomicrobiales; family Rhizobiaceae; genus Rhizobium; species Rhizobium sp. TBD182. Next base: position 75,192 of record NZ_BDLN01000004.1, read on the forward strand.
TCTCGGTCGCTCAATGTCAGATGGTCGAAATTGCCAAGGCGCTTTCCCTGGATGCTGAAGTCCTCATAATGGATGAGCCGACCTCCTCGCTGACCGAGCAGGAAACGCGGCTATTGTTCAAGGTGATCCGCGATCTCAAGGCTTCTGGCGTCGGCATCGTCTATATTTCCCACCGGCTCGATGAAATGGCCGAAATCGTCGACCGCGTGACGGTTTTGCGGGACGGGCGTTATATTTCGACCGACGATTTTGCATCGATCACCGTTGACGATATCGTCACGCGCATGGTCGGGCGTTCGCTAGAGGAGAAGTTCCCGGAACGCACGTCGCGCCCTACGGATGATGTTATTTTCTCGGTGGAAGGGCTGACGCGCAAGGGTGTGTTCCACGATGTCGGTTTCTCGCTGCGGCGCGGTGAGATTCTCGGCTTTGCCGGACTGATGGGTGCGGGTCGCACGGAAGTCGCACGGGCGATCTTCGGTGCCGATCCTCTGGATGCTGGCAAGGTCGTTTTCAACGGGCGGGAGCTTTCCATCAGTTCCCCGCGAGATGCCATCGAAGAGGGTATCGCCTATCTGTCCGAAGACCGCAAAAGCGATGGTCTTGCGATCAAGATGTCGGTTGCGGCCAATACGACGCTTGCCAATATCGGCGAGGTCTCCAACCGCTTCGGGCTGATCGACTTCAAGAAGCACGACGATGTCGCCAGGCGTTACGTCGATCTCCTCAATATCCGTACCCCTTCGATCGAACAGACGGTGCGGCTGCTTTCAGGTGGCAATCAGCAGAAAATCATCATTGGCAAATGGCTGTTCCGGCAGTCGCGCGTGCTGTTTTTCGACGAGCCGACGCGCGGCATCGATGTCGGCGCGAAATTCGCGATCTACAAGATCATGGACGAGCTGGCTGCACAGGGCATCGGCGTCATTCTCATCAGTTCGGAACTGCCGGAAATTTTGGGGCTGACGGATCGTATCGCCGTTTTCCACCAGGGCCGGATCACGGGCGTGCTTGAGACCGCCAAGACCAATCAGGAAGAAATCATGCGGTACGCGTCCGGTTACGGCCGGGCCGCGCAGTGAGGAACGACATGGCTAATATTGCAGAACCCAAGAAGAGCTTCGCTTTCAGCGACCGCCAGAAGGACATCATCCAGAAGTTTGCGGCTCTTGGCAGTCTCGTTGTGCTGGTTATGGTGTTTTCCGCCACCAGCAGCGCCTTCTTCTCCGTCAACAATGCCATGACCATTGCGCTTCAGGTGACCTCCATAGCCCTTCTCGGCATTGGTGCGACCTGCGTCATCATCACCGGCGGCATCGATCTTTCCGTTGGTTCGGTGCTTGCTCTGGCCGGGGTCGTTGCCGCGCTTGCGGTGAAGGAGTTGGGTATGCCGGTGCCGGTCGGCATGCTGCTTGGCATTCTGACAGGGTCGCTTTGCGGTCTCATCAATGGCCTAATGGTCACGCGTTTCAAGCTGCCACCGTTTATCGCCACGCTCGGCATGATGTTGATCGCCCGTGGCGTGGCACTGCAGATCACCGGTGCGCGAGCGGTTTCCGGCCTCGGCGAATCCTTCGGTGAACTCGGCAACGGCGCCCTCTTCCGCATCGTCAATATTGGTGATGACGGTTTTCCGAACGTGGTGTTTCCGGGCATCCCCTACCCCGTCATCCTTATGGTGGTGATTGCGCTGGCTGTTTCCTTCATGCTCAACCGCTCCATCCTTGGCCGTCACATCTATGCCGTCGGTTCGAATGCGGATGCTGCGCGTCTGTCCGGCGTAAACGTCGCACGCGTCACCAATTTCACCTACATCCTGTCCGGTACGCTCGCCGGGTTGACCGGTTGCGTGCTGATGTCGCGCCTCGTCACAGCCCAGCCGAATGAGGGCGTGATGTATGAGCTGGACGCCATTGCCAGCGCCGTTATCGGCGGCACATCGCTCATCGGCGGCGTGGGTACGATTTCCGGCACGGCAATCGGCGCCTTCGTCATCGGCATCCTGCGCAACGGTCTCAATATGAATGGCGTGTCCGCCTTCACGCAACAGATCATCATCGGTCTTGTCATTCTGGTCACCGTCTGGATCGACCAGCTGCGCAACCGCCGCTGATACAGGGCTGCGGACCCTATCCGCAAACAAGATCGGCACGGGAGGCCCGGTATGCCGACATCACGGAGGAAGAAATGAACAAGCTTACGACCGCCCTTCTGACATCCGCAATCGCGCTGTGGAGCGTCTCCACCGTGCAGGCCGGCGAAATCGCCGTCATCGTCAAGACCGTCAATTCCACCTTCTGGCAGAACGTTCAGAAGGGCGCCGATGCGGCGATGAAGGACTCTGCCGGCAACACCATGACCTTCCAGGGTCCGGCTTCTGAATCGGCCATCGCCGATCAGGTCAACATGGTTGAAAACGCCGTAAACCGTAAGGTTTCGGGTATCGTTCTTGCTCCTTCCGATCCTGATGCGCTGGTTCCGGCTGTCAAGAAAGCCTGGGAAGCCCGCATTCCCGTGGTTCTGATCGACTCACAGCTCGCCAAGGGTTCAGAGCAATATTATCAGTCCTTCCTGGCGACCGATAACAAGAAAGCCGGCGAACTGGCTGCTCAGGCGCTGATCGACAAGGTTGGCAAGGAAGGCAAGATCGCCGTGATGTCCTACGTCGCCGGTGCCGGTTCGGAAATCGGACGCGTTGGCGGTTTCACCGACTATATCCAGATGCATTCCAACCTTAAGATCGTAGGTCCGTTCTATTCGCAGTCGCAGATGGCGACGGCGCTGAACCAGACAACCGACGTTCTGGCCGCCAATTCCGATCTCAAGGGCATCTTCGGCGCCAACGAACCCACCGCAATCGGCGTAGGTCGCGCGCTCGCCCAGGCCGGTAAGGCAGGCAAGGTCGTCGGCATCGGCTTTGACGGTAACCAGGACCTTCAGGGCTTCGTCAAGGACGGCACGCTGGCCGGCATCGTCGTTCAGGGTTCGTATCAGATGGGCGAAAAGGGCATCCAGACCGTTTCCAAGCTCATCAGCAAGGAAAAGGTCGAAAAGTTCGTCGACACCGGCGTTGTTGTTGTCACCAAGGACAATATCGAGAAGCCGGAAGCCAAGAACGTTCTTTATTAACGCATGACGGCGCGCCGCTCTTTGAGCGGCGCGCCTCACAAATTTCAGAAGCGGGATTTCAGTCAATACCGCATACGGTTTTCAACATCCGCTCTACCGAAAAATTCAGGAAGCCCTTGCGATGAAAGTCTCCGATACACGTAAATTGCCGCGCCGTGCCGTTGAAGTCACGGTCATGGGCCTTGGTTGCGCCCAGATGGGTAATCTCTACCGCGTTACGCCCTACGAGGAATCCAAAGGTGCGTTCGACAAGGCATGGGAAAGCGGCATTCGCTATTTCGATACCGCACCTTTTTACGGTTACACGCGTTCGGAGCGTCGTCTTGGAACCATGGTGACGGAGCATGACCGAAGCGAATACACCCTCTCCACCAAGGTCGGTCGCGTCATGGTTCCCGATGAAACTGTGGGCCCGGAAGAGGACGCCTATATTGCGCCGCTGCCTTTCCGCCCGGTCTATGATTATTCCTATGACGGTATTCTGCGCTCCTTCGAAGCGAGCCAGCAGCGGCTCGGCGTTCTGAAGCCGGATATTCTCTATGTGCACGATATCGGCTCTTTCACGCATGGCGAAAAGCACCAGCACTACTGGGAGCAGCTGACCACCGGCGGCGGCTTCCGGGCACTCGGCAAGCTGCGCGAGGAAGGGTCGACGGGTGCTATCGGCCTCGGCGTCAACGAGTGGGAAATCGTCGGCGACGCCATGGATGTTTTCGACATCGACGTTGCCATGCTTGCCGGCCGTTATACGCTTCTGGAGCAGCAGAGCCTTGCCTTCATGAACCGCTGCGCGGAAACCGGCGTTGCGATCGTGGTCGCCGGTGCTTTCAATTCAGGCATTCTGGCAGGCAACCGCAAATTCAACTATGCCGATGCGCCTGCCGACATCATCACGCGGGTGGATGCGCTTCAGGGCGTTTGTGACGACGTTGGTGTTTCGTTGCAGGCGGCTGCGCTGCAGTTTCCGCTCGGGCATCCGGCTTCGGTCACGGTCGTATCCGGCGCGCGCAATGCGCAGCAACTTGCCGCAAACATCGAATGGTTCGAACAGGTTGTTCCGGACGAATTCTGGTCGGAGCTGCAAAAGCGTGGCCTGATTTCCGAAGGCGCACCCGTGCCCGGCACAAAGGCCTGAAGCGATGATCATCGATGCCCACCAGCATTTCTGGCTGATGAAGGATCGTGCCGGGCAATGGCCGCCACCGTCTCTGGCTGCCATCTACCGGGATTTTCTTCCGCAGGATCTGTCTCCTCTGCTGGCAAAGGCCGGAGTTTCCGGAACGGTGCTGGTGCAGACGATGGAAAGTGCGGCCGATACGGATTTCATGCTCGATCTGGCTGGCAGCACCGATTTCATCAAGGGCGTTGTCGGCTGGGTGGACATGAAGTCCGTGGATGCTACGGCGGAAATCTCCCGGCGGGCAAAACATCCGGCCTTCAAGGGCGTACGGCCGATGCTGCAAGGCATGGATGATGTGACCTGGATCGATGATCCCGCGCTCGATGCCGCCGTGGATGCGCTAGTGAAACACGCACTGGTGTTCGATGCGCTGGTCCTGCCGCCGCATCTGTCGCATCTTCTCGCCTTCGCGCGCCGCCATCCGCAATTGCCTGTTGTCATCGATCACGGCGCGAAGCCGCTTATCGCCACGGGCCAATATGGCGACTGGCGCAGGGACATGGCAGCTTTGGCGGCCCTTCCCAACCTCCATTGCAAGCTGTCCGGCCTGTTGACCGAGCGTGGCGAGCAGAGACCGGAAGCCGTCAGGCCCTATGCCGAAACCATTCTGGAACTGTTCGGCGGCGAACGCGTGATCTTCGGCAGCGACTGGCCGGTATTGCGGCTGGCTGGCGACTATCAGGAATGGCTGGACTTCTGCCGCGAAATCGTGCCTGAGCACGACCATGCGGCCGTCTTTGGCGGCAACGCCGTTCGTTTTTATTCCCTTCCCAACAGGTGATGCATGCTGGCGATTTTCTGCGAGACCCCCGGTCAACTTGTCCCCAAGGAACTACCAAAGCCGGCCCGTGGCGAAGGTGAAGTGCTGGTGCGTATTCGTCGCATTGGTGTCTGCGGCACGGACCTGCATATTTTCACCGGTAATCAGCCTTATCTTTCCTATCCGCGCATCATGGGCCACGAGCTTTCCGGCACGGTGGAAGAGGCGCCGGAAGGCAGCCATCTTTCGGCGGGCGATGTCGTTACCGTCATACCCTATATTTCCTGTGGTGAGTGCAGCGCCTGCCGCAAAGGAAAGAGCAATTGCTGCCGCAACATCGGTGTGCTTGGCGTTCATCGCGATGGCGGCATGGTCGAATATCTGAGCGTTCCGCAGCAATTCGTGCTGAAGGCGGAGGGCTTGAGCCTCGATCAGGCGGCAATGACCGAATTTCTGGCGATTGGCGCGCATGCCGTGCGTCGTGGGTCGGTGGAAAAGGGTCAGAAGGTCCTGATCGTCGGTGCCGGTCCGATCGGCATGGCGGTTGCGGTTTTCGCCGTTCTCGATGGCGGTGAGGTGACGATGATTGACGGGCGCACCGACCGGCTGGATTTCTGCAAGGACCATCTCGGCGTTGCCCATACGGTGACGCTTGGCGAGGGCGACAAGGATCGCCTGTCGGATATCACCGGCGGCGATTTCTTCGATGCCGTTTTTGATGCGACCGGTAATCCTAAAGCCATGGAGCGTGGCTTTTCCTTCGTCGGCCACGGTGGTTCCTATGTGCTGGTTTCCATCGTTGCCAGCGATATCTCCTTCAACGATCCGGAGTTTCACAAGCGCGAAACCACGCTGCTCGGCAGCCGCAACGCCACGCCGGAGGATTTCGAGCGGGTGTTGCAGGCGCTGCGGGAAGGCAAGGTACCGGAGGCACTCATTACTCACCGCATGACACTTGCCGATGTGCCTTCCAAATTCGCCGGGCTGACCGATCCGAAAGCCGGAGTCATCAAGGGCATGGTGGAGGTCGCATGACGACCGACACACCCATCCTGCAATTCGGTACCAGCCGCTTTCTTCTGGCGCATGCGGATTTGTTCATTTCGCAGGCGCTGGAAAAAGGCGAGGCGCTCGGGCGCATCACAATCGTTCAGACGACCGGCAATGCGGAGAGCCTGAAGCGTGTGGTAGCATTGAACGATGGCACGCCCTATCCGGTGCGCATTCGCGGCATTCGCGACGGGCAAGAGGTGGATGAGGAAATTCCAGGTAAGGCTGTCGCGCGCGCGCTGACGGCGGCGGCCGACTGGGCCGAGGTGCGGCGCATCGCCTGCGGGGCAGGGGTCATTCTGTCCAATACGGGTGACCGCGGTTATGAGCTGGATTCGTTCGACGGGCCGGGTCTTGCCGACGACTTCACGCTTGTACCAAAGAGTTTTCCTGCAAAGCTCTGCCTGTTGCTGCTGGAACGTTTTCAGACCAATCCGGAAGCCCCTGTATCGATCTTTCCTTGCGAGCTTGTTCCGCGCAACGGCGACCGGTTGAAAGAGGTTGTTCGCCAGCTTGCCGACGAATGGCAGCTGCCGGCGGGTTTCGGCTTCTACCTGAATGAGAAATGCCGTTTTGCCAACAGCCTTGTAGACCGCATCGTTTCCGAGCCGATCGATCCGGTTGGCGCAGTTGCCGAGCCCTATGCGCTTTGGGCAATCGAGAAGCAGGAGGGCCTTGTTCTGCCCTGCACCCACCCTGCGGTGGTGCTGACTGATGATCTCGACCGCTATGAAAAGCTGAAGCTGTTCCTGCTCAATCTTGGCCATTCCTATCTGGCGGAGCGATGGTTGCGGTATGCCCGTGCGAAAAACGAGACCGTGCGGCAGGCAATGGCCGACGATGCGCTTTCGGGAGATCTGGAAACGCTCTGGCGGGACGAGGTTCTGCCGGTCTTTGTCGCAGAAGGCATGGGGGAAGAAGCGCAAGCCTATATCCGTGCGGTGCGGGAGCGTTTCCTGAACCCCTTTCTCGCCCACCGGCTCGCGGACATTTCAGGCAATCACGATGAAAAGAAACGCCGTCGTTTTGTCCCGGTCATCGCTGCGGCGGAACGTCTGGGGTTAAACGTGCCGCAGCAGAAACTGCGTGCGGCGCTCGCCACCATCAAGCAATAACGGAGTTTTGTATGCAGCGCATGGGAATGGTCATCGGCGTCAAACCGGACATGATTGCGGAATATAGAAGGCTCCACGCCGCCGTCTGGCCCGAAATTCTGGCGCTCATCAGCGATTGCAACATCCGCAACTACACGATCTTCCTGCGCGAACCGGAAAATCTGCTGTTCGGATATTGGGAATATCACGGCACCGATTTCAGCGCCGATATGGCGAAGATGGCGGCAAGCCCAAAGAACCAGGAATGGTGGTCTTTCACCATTCCCTGCCAGCAACCACTCGAAAGCCGCAAGGAGGGCGAGTGGTGGGCAATGATGGAAGAAACCTTCCACCACGACTGAACGATTTCCTTTGACACTGACCGCGAGTGAACGGCCATGACCAAAATTACTGATCTGCGAGTTTTCGACCTGCGTTTTCCGACCTCCCAGAGCCTTGATGGTTCGGATGCGATGAACCCCGACCCGGATTATTCGGCGGCTTACGTCATTCTCGACACCGATGAACCGGAACTGAAAGGCCACGGACTGACTTTCACCATTGGCCGCGGTAATGAGATTTGCTGCATGGCCATCAAGGCCATGCGCCATCTGGTGGTGGGAACCGATCTGGCGACGGTGACCGAGAACCCCGGCAAATACTGGCGCCACCTGACTGGTGATAGCCAGCTGCGCTGGATCGGCCCGGACAAGGGCGCGATGCATCTCGCCACCGGCGCTGTCGTCAATGCTGTCTGGGATTTGCTGGCCAAAAAGGCGGGCAAACCCGTCTGGCAGCTTGTTGCCGATATGAGCCCGGAAGAAATCGCCGATATCGTCGATTACCGTTATCTGACTGACGTGCTGACGAAGGACGATGCACTTGCGATCCTCAAAAAAGCCGAAAGCGGCAAAAAGGAACGTATCGAGACGCTGAAGAACGAAGGCTACGCCTGCTACACCACATCAGCCGGCTGGCTCGGTTATGACGACGCCAAGCTGCGCCGTCTTTGCCAGGAAGCGATCGATGCCGGTTTCAACCATGTAAAGATGAAGGTTGGCCGTGATCTCGAAGACGATATCCGCCGCCTCACCATCGCCCGCGAGGTGATCGGCCCCGACCGTTATCTGATGATCGACGCCAACCAGGTGTGGGAAGTGGATCAGGCGATTGAATGGGTCAAGCAACTTGCCTTCGCCAAGCCCTTCTTCATTGAAGAGCCGACCAGCCCGGACGATGTCGCCGGCCATCGCAAGATCCGTGCAGCCATCGGCTCCGTGAAGGTGGCAACCGGCGAAATGTGCCAGAACCGTATCATGTTCAAGCAGTTCATCGCCGAAGGTGCAATCGACGTCGTGCAGATCGACAGCTGCCGCATGGGTGGTCTCAACGAGGTGCTGGCGGTTTTGTTGATTGCTGCCAAATACAATTTGCCGGTCTGGCCGCATGCCGGTGGCGTCGGCCTTTGCGAATATGTGCAGCATCTGTCGATGATCGACTATCTCGTGGTTTCCGGCACCAAGGAAGGCCGCGTGATCGAATATGTCGACCATCTGCACGAGCATTTCATCGAACCCTGCGATATTCGCAATGCCGCGTACATGCCGCCGAAGCTGCCCGGTTTCTCCATTGAAATGAAGCCGGATTCTATTGCGACCTACACGTTCAAGGGATGATTGAAGGATGACAGCGCTTCCGTGAGGCGCTGCCACTCCGCTTCGCTGCCGGGAAGGCCGAAACGCATGTCGTTCGGCCTTTCATCAAAAATGCGCACCAGAATGCCGTGCAGGCCAAGGTGATCGAACAGTTCTTTGGCCCGGTGGTCCCGCACCAGGGTGAACAGGGACGTACCGCCGGCAATCTTCAGGCCCGCTTTTTCCAGCAATTCACTCATACGCTGTGCTTCTGCCGCAAGCCGGAGGCGCATGGATGATTGCCATTCCCTGTCCGCCAAAGCCTGCGTCGCGATATTGAGCGCCGGCCCGGATACTGCCCAGGGGCCAAGCCTTGCCTCCAGTTCGGCAGCGATGTCGGGATGCGCAAGCGCAAAACCGAGTCGGACCCCTGCCATGCCGTAGAACTTGCCGAAGGATCGCAGTATTATCAGCGCGTCACGCCCTGCGACATTTGCAAGACTTTCCGTATGTCCTGTCTCGATAAAGGCCTCGTCTACGACGAGCAGGCCGCCTTTGCGGCGCATCGCCTCGGCCAGCGACAACAAAGCTTCTCGATCCGTGATGCGACCATCGGGGTTGTTGGGATTGACCACCACCGCATAGTCGTACGCTGACAGATCACTGATATGGTCTACCTCGGTCACGGTCAGTCCGGCCATGCGCGCGGTGCGGGCATGTTCGGCATAAGCGGGTGAGAGCACGGCTCCGCTTTTCGCTCCGCGTTCGAGTGCCAGGTGAGCCAGCAATGGCATCAGCATCTGGGTGCCGGGGGACAGAGCCACATGCCCGGCTGATGGTGCGCCGAAAGAGGCGACGGCCAGCCTTTTCAATTCTTCGGCCGCGTCAGGCTCCGGCAGGCGGGCAAATGCGCTGGCGGGAACGGGAGAATGCGGGTAGGAGTGCGGATTGATCCCGGTCGACAGGTCGATCCACGGTTCCGGCGCTTCAGAAAACATCAGACGCGCCTTGCCGAGATTGCCGCCGTGACGGATCGCAGCCTGCGCTTTTTCCGGTACCTTATCGCCCATGTTCTTCGCTCTCGCTTTCCTGTCGCTCTTGATCGAACGCCTGACTGGATATCCGGACTGGCTGTTCAAACGCATCGGTCATCCCGTCACCTGGATCGGTTCGCTTATCGCGCTGCTGGACAAAAAATGGAACCGGGAGAGTGCTTCATTTTCGCAGCGCAAGGCGTCAGGCGTCTTGGCGCTTTCCGTTTTTCTGGCGCTGACGGTGCTTGTTGCATGGTTAGTGCAATCGGTTCTGCTTTTATTGCCCCTTGGTCTGTTGCTTGTTGCGGTGCTTGGGGCGTCACTTCCGGCCCAAAAAAGTCTGGAACAGCATGTGGAGGCCGTCGCCATTGCGCTGGAACGCGAGGGGATTGACGGCGGGCGCAAAGCTGTCTCCATGATCGTCGGGCGCGATCCGCAGGCGCTGGATGAGGCGGCAATCTGCCGGGCGGCGATTGAAAGTCTGGCTGAGAATTTCTCTGACGGCATTGTCGCCCCTTCCCTCTGGCTTGGTCTTCTGGGGCTGCCAGGCGGTGCGGGTTATAAGGCAATCAACACGGCCGACAGCATGATCGGTCATCGCTCGCCACGCCATGAGGCCTTTGGTTGGGCGTCGGCCCGGCTGGACGATCTGGTCAATTTGCCGGCATCGAGACTGAGCGGCGGTCTTTTCGTGGTCGCCGCGTTTTTCGTGAAGGGTGCATCACCGAAAGGGGCAATTGCCGCGATACGCCGCGATGCGCGGCATCACCGCTCTCCCAATGCCGGCTGGCCGGAGGCGGCACTGGCCGGGGCACTGGGCTTTGCGCTGGCCGGGCCGCGCTCCTATGGCGGGCAGATGATCGACGCTCGTTTCATGGGCGAAGGCGGAAGAGCGACACTGGTTGCTGGCGATATTCGCACAGCGCTCAGGCTGGCGAGGATCGCAGACTTCTTGCTGATCGGGCTGTTCGGATTGCTGGCAATCCTTATCGCGCTATAGAAAGCAGTCTGTCGAGATCGAGGTGGTTCTCCATATGGGCCGCCAGGCGATTAAGAACGGCATCCACCTGCGCATCATAGTTCAGTTGCGTGCTCCGCCCACCAAGGCGCTCAAGCCACGCCCCGCGTTGGCGGTCATCCGCAAACAGGCCATGGATATAGGTGCCTAAGATGCGGCCATCGGGCGAAATTGCGCCATCGGCATGCCCGTCAATGGTCGAAAATGGCAGGTTGCCCGCAGCACCCGTCGTTTCGCCAACATGCATTTCATAGCCGGATAAGGGAATTCCGTCGAAACTCTGTCCCTGCACGGAAACGAGCCTCTTGTCGCCCGTCAAAACCGTCGTCACATCCAGCAGGCCCAACCCATCGACCGTCATTGGTGGTCCTTCGATGCCGTCAGGGTCGGCAACGGTTTTTCCAAGCATCTGGTATCCGCCGCAGAGACCGAGAACATAACCGCCGCGGCGCACATGTGCCTTGATGTCGATGTCGAGGCCCGCATTTTTCAGCACGGCGATATCAGCTATGGTGGATTTCGAACCGCAGAGCAGAACCAGCCGGCAATCGGCGGGAATGGTCTCGCCCTGCCGCACTCGGATCAGTTCCACATCCGGCTCCATGTCGAGCGGATCCAGATCGTCGAAATTGGAGATATGCGGCAGGATCGGCACCGCAATGCGGATTTTCGCGCCGGGCTTTTGTTGCGCTGGGCCAGTAAGCCCAAGGGCGTCCTCCGCTGGCAATTTCGCGGCATCGGAAAAATGCGGCAATAGCCCGATGGACGCCCAGCCGGTCTTTTCCGCGATCATCCGCATGCCGTCTGAAAACAGCGTAGGGTCACCGCGAAAGCGGTTCACGATGAAGCCCTCTATCATCGCGGCATCATCGCGTTCGAGAACGGTTTTTGTGCCCACGAGGCTGGCGATGACCCCGCCCCGGTCGATATCGCCGATCAGGATCACGGGAGCATCTGCGGCGCGGGCAAAACCCATATTGGCGATGTCGTTGACGCGGAGGTTGATTTCGGAAGCACTTCCCGCCCCTTCCACCAGCACCAGATCGGCCTGTTGTTTCAGGTGCTCGAAGCTCTCCAGCACACGCGGCAGCAGCCCGGCTTTCATGTGCTGGTAATCGGCAGCTTTGGCATTGCCGACAATTTTGCCCTGTACGACGACCTGTGCGCCGGTTTCGCTCTGCGGCTTTAAAAGCACCGGGTTCATGTGAACCGACAGCGGAACGCCTGCTGCCCGGGCCTGCAGCGCCTGCGCGCGACCGATCTCGCCGCCATCGGCAGTGACCGCCGCATTGTTCGACATGTTCTGCGGCTTGAACGGCATGACGGACAGGCCACGCCTGACGAAGGCGCGGGCAAGGCCAGCCACCATCAGCGATTTGCCGACATCCGAGCCGGTTCCCTGAAACATCAGCACACGTGCAGTCATGTCAGTATTCTATCCCGGCCTGCGCCTTTACGCCCGCCTTGAAGTGATGTTTGACGAGGGTCATTTCCGTCACCATGTCGGCAGCGTCGATCAACGGTTGTTTGGCGTTGCGGCCGGTAACGATGACATGCAGGTCGGATCTACGGTTGGAAAGCGTTTCGACGACCTCTTCCAGCGGCAGGTATTCATAGCGGAGCGCAATGTTCAGTTCGTCGAGAACCAGCAATCCGATCGTCTCGTCGGCCATCAGTGCTTTCGCTTCCTCCCAGGCCTTTGTAGCTGCCGCGACATCGCGCTTCAGGTCCTGCGTGTCCCAGGTAAACCCCTCGCCCATGGTGCGCCATTCCACCCTGTCGCCGAACAAAGTCAGGGCCTGCTGTTCACCCGTCGACCATGCGCCCTTGATGAATTGGACGACGCCGACCCGCCGACCGGTACCGAGCATGCGCAAAGCAAGGCCGAAAGCGGCCGTGGATTTGCCTTTACCAGGGCCGGTATTGATCATCAGCAGACCTTTTTCGATGGTCTTTTCCGCGACTTCGGCATCCTGAACCGTCTTGCGGTTGACCATTTTCTGCCGGTGGCGTTCGGCTTCGCTGTCGCTGATATCGCGTGTCATCGCGTTTTCCTTCTCGTCCAGAGGCGCGGGACCGTATGCCCCCGCCATTCGGAGCGGCGACTATACTCAATT
>NZ_BDLN01000004.1:88217-137043 GCF_001950375.1 Rhizobium sp. TBD182
CACCCGGCAATCGACAAGCCGGCAGCATTGACCGTCACGCCCGTTCAGCCTAAGGGTAAGGCACTGACGGTCTTTTCCCGGCAACGGGAAAAGCTAAGAGGGAACACGGTTCCACCCCATAACGGGTCATTCCGTGGCTGCCCCCGCAACTGTAAGCGGTAAGCCCGCACTATGAAGCCACTGGACCATAAAATTGGCCCGGGAAGGTGGTGCAGGGTGTTTTAAAGCCGCAAGCCAGGAGACCTGCCGTTTCAGGAAAAAACGTCTCCCGGGCGGGGTGCTCCGGTCAGCCGGTCGAATTGATTTGCAGCCGCGCTTTTCAGTGCGCTGTTTTCGACATCCGCACCCCGATGAGTTTAAAGGCGCGGAAAGCGGAACGGTTTGGATATTACCACAACATCTTCTTGTGCGGACGGGACAATGGAAGCCAACACAGCTTCTGGCGTGGTCGTTTTTGTCTGCCGAAGCTGTCGCGACGACACCGATCCCAATGCGGAGCCGCGCCCCGGCACCATCCTTGCGGAAGCTGCCATCGCAAAAGCGCGTGACTCCGGCATCGATGTTCGCTCCGTCAATTGCCTTGCCAATTGCAAACGCGGCCTCAGTGCCGTGCTGCGCGGTGCCGATGGCTGGTCCTATGTATTCGGCGGGCTGACGCCCAACGATGCGGAAGACCTGCTCACGGGCGCGCAAATGCTGGCCGCCTCCGCAGATGGCCTGATGCCCTGGCGCGGCCGCCCCGACACATTGAAGCGCGGCATGGTGGCGCGCATTCCCCCATTCGATTTTACCGAGGAGAGATCATGAGCACCCTTCTGGACCGCGTTCCCTGCACCATCGTCACTGGCTTTCTGGGGGCTGGAAAAACCACGCTGCTGCGCGGTCTTCTCGAAAAGCTTGATGGCAAGCGGCTTGCCATCATCGTCAACGAATTCGGTGATATCGGCATCGATGGCGATATCCTCAAGGGATGCGGCATTGAGAGCTGCCCGGAGGAAAACATCGTTGAGCTGGCCAATGGCTGCATCTGCTGCACGGTGGCGGATGATTTCCAGCCGGCCATCGAGCAGATTCTGAGCCGCCAGCCGAAGGTGGAGCATATCCTCATCGAGACCTCCGGCCTTGCCCTGCCCAAGCCGCTGGTGCAGGCATTTCAATGGCCGGCCATCAAGAGCCGCGTGACGGTTGACGCTGTGGTAGCTGTTGTGGATGGCGCTGCCCTTGCCGAGGGTCAGGTGGCGCATGACATGGAAGCCCTTGCCGCCCAGCGCGCAAATGACGAAGCCCTCGATCACGACGATCCGGTCGAAGAGGTTTTTGAGGACCAGATCGCCTGTGCCGATCTTATCGTGCTGACCAAGGCGGATCTGCTCGATAGCGCCGGTCTGGACAAGGCGAAGGCTCATATTCTCGAGCATTTGCCGCGGGCCGCAAAGATCGTCGTCGCCTCGAATGGCGTCATCGATCCGGCTGTGCTGATCGGCCTCGGTCTTGCGGTTGAAGAGGATATCGAAAACCGCCGCACCCATCACGATGGTGAACTCGACCACGAACATGACGATTTCGACAGCTTCGTCATCGACCTGCCGGCCGTGACCGATCCGGAAGCGCTGGCGGCTCGTATCGCCGAGACAGCGGCTGCGGAAAATGTTCTGCGCATCAAAGGTTTCGTCGAAGTATCTACCAAGCCGATGCGCCTGCAGGTGCAGGCAGTCGGTAGCCGCGTCAACCATTATTATGACCGTCCCTGGGCGGCCGGTGAAGAGCGCCGCAGCCGCCTCGTCGTCATAGGCGAAAAGGGCCTCAACCGCGAAAAGATCGAACAGATGCTGGCCGCCTGATAGAAATGCACATTCTCGCCACCACATCTTCGTCTCTGGACGACCTGATCGAGCCGGTTGATCTCAACCAGCCGCGATCGGATGTGGTGATGCTGTCTTTTTCGGCAAGCGATCTTGCCGGGCTGGAACAGGCATGGCGGCAGGCAGAGGGCGCGCTTCCGTCCCTGTCTGCCGCCAACCTCTCCGAGCTTCGGCATCCGATGTCGGTCGATCTGTGGATTGAAAAGACGGCCGAACATGCCCGTGTCATCCTTATCCGGATTCTCGGCGGCGCGGAACGCTGGCGCTATGGCGTCGATCAGCTCAGCACGATGGCGCGGCGACGTGGCATAAAACTTATGCTCCTGCCGGGTGAATGCAGTGAGAGAGACGAAAAGCTCGAAGTAGCTTCGACTGTTGATCGCCAGACATTGGCGTCGGTCCTCGCCTTCTTCCGCGAGGGTGGGCGGGAAAATATGGACCGGCTTGCCATTGGTCTTGCTGCCCTTGTAAGTGGTGGCGCATGGCCAGATATCGAGGCTCAACCGCTGCCGAAAGCCGGCTTTTACCGGCCGGGTAAAGGCGTCGTGGATCAGGCGGAAGCCTGCGCCGGTTTTCCCGCCGGTGCAGCTGTCCTTCCTATTCTCTTTTACCGCTCCATGCTTCTTGCGGCCGATGCGGCGCCCGTGGATGCGCTTTTTAGCGCGCTCTCTCAGCGTGGTTTTGCGCCATTGCCGATTTTCGTCAGCGGCCTCAAGGATGGGGAGGCAATTCGCTTTCTCGAAACCGTACTGCCCGAACTCCAGCCCGCCGCCATCGTTGCCGCCACGGCTTTTGCCAGCCAGATGGACGACAGCGGTAAAACCCTGTTTGACCGCCTCGGCGTGCCGGTGTTTCAGGTGGTTATGGCAACGACGCGACGGGACGGCTGGGCGGAAAATGCGCGCGGTCTCAACCCTTCCGATCTTGCCATGCATGTGGTCCTGCCGGAACTCGATGGCCGGATTCTTGCTGGCGCAATCTCATTCAAGCAGGTGCGGACTGATGGCGGTATCAGCCTCATCAATGTACCGGAGGCTGATCGCGTCGAACAGGTGGCAAACCGAATCGCTGCCTTTCTGCAATTAAAACAGTCCACGCCACAGGAACGGCGGATCGTCATTCTGATGCCGGATTATCCCGGTGCTGCGCCGGGGCGCACGGGTTATGCCGTTGGTCTCGATGTGCCGCAAAGCGTGCTTGAAATGCTGCGCGATCTGGCCGCGGCAGGATATGTGGTTTCGGATATTCCCGAAACGGCGCGGGCTTTGCTGGATTGTGTCGAGCAGCAGGAAGCGGCTGTCGGACTTTCAGACTACCGTGATTTTCTTTTGGGTTTGCCTGAAGGGGTTGCCGCCTCCGTGGATAGCACGTGGGGTTCGGCCGAACAGGACGACGTACTAGCCGACGGCGCATTCCGTTTTCGCGTCGCCCGTTTCGGCCAGATATTCGTGGCCCTGGCACCGGATCGTGGGCGAAATGAGGATCGGCGGGTGGATTACCATGACCCTGCCCTGCCGCCACGTCATGCGTTGGTCGCTTTCGGCGCCTGGATACAGCGTGTCGCAGGGGCGCATGCCATTGTGCATGTCGGTGCGCATGGCACGCTGGAATGGCTGCCCGGCAAGACAGTTACGCTTTCCCGCGATTGTTTTCCTGAAATCGTCACCGGGTCTTTGCCGGTGGTCTATCCGTTCATCGTTTCCAATCCGGGCGAAGCGGCGGTTGCCAAACGGCGGATCGCTGCTGTCACGATCGGCCATGTTCCGCCTGTGCTGGTAGATGCCGGGCTTTCGCCGGAACAATCGGCTCTTGAACAGCTCGTCGACGAATATGCGCAGGCGGATGGGCTCGACCGCCGCCGCCGCGACCGGCTGGCGAAACTGATCGTAGAGAAGGCGCTGGAAACCGGTCTTGCGGCGGATGCCGGTGTCGGTGCAAAGGACGATGCCGATACGGCGCTGTCGCGCATCGACGCCTTCCTCTGCGACCTCAAGGACTTCGCCATCAAGGATGGCCAGCATGTTTTTGGCCGCAGCCCCGAAGGCGAGACCGATCTTCTGAGGCTTGAAAGTGCTGCGGCGGAAAAAACAGCGCTGCTTGCCGCGCTCGATGGCCGCCATATTGTCCCCGGTCCTTCCGGCGCACCCGCGCGCGGGCGTCTCGATGTCCTGCCGACGGGCCGCAATCTTTATGCTGCCGATCCGCGCACCATGCCGACGCCGACGGCTTTCGAGCTGGGCCGCATGGCGGGCGAAGAAGTGCTTCGGCACCATCTGCAATCCCATGGCGACTGGCCGAAACATCTGGTTTTTGACCTCTGGGGCAGCGCCAGCCTGCGCAATGGCGGCGAGGATGTGGCGCAGGCGCTGCATCTGATGGGGGCGAGACCGATCCATGACCTGGCGACGGGCCGCGTCACAGGCATCGAGGTTCTACCGCCGGCGAGTATCGGGCGGCCGCGTGTTGATGTTACATTCCGGATTTCCGGCCTGTTCCGCGACATGTTTCCGGCGTTGATCGCTCTTCTAGACGCCGCCGCCAAGGCTGTCGCGCGGCGGGAGGAAGCTCCAGGTGACAATCCGCTGGCGGAAGAGGCGGCCGTGCTCGGGCACATACCGGCACGCATCTTCGGCTCGGCACCCGGCACCTATGGTGCGGGCACAGAGGAAAAACTCGCCAGCGGAAAATGGGAAGAACGTGAGGAACTAGGGCAAGCCTATCTGGATGCGGCAAGCCATGCCTTTGGCGGTGCGGATGGGCTTGAGATTTTCGAGGATGCCGGTTTTGTCGAGCTGGTGCGCCGGGCCGATCTTCTCATTCACACCGGTGACGATCCGGGCCGGGATCTTCTCGACGGCTCTTCCGATGTCGCCTTCATTGGTGGTTTTTCCGCCGCAAAAGCACTCCTTGGCGGCGTTGCCGATATCGTGGCGCTGGATACGACCGATCCCGCGCGTCCGCGCGCGCGGTCCATTTCACAGGCGCTGACGCGCGTTGTTCGGGCTCGCGCCGTCAATCCGCGCTTCATTGCCGGCCAGATGCGGCACGGCCCGCGCGGGGCGGCGGAATTTGCCGAGACGGTTGACCGGCTGATCGGTTTTGCGGAAACCACCCATGCGGTATCTTCCTCGCTGATCGAGGCGCTTTACGACGCCTATTTCGGCAATGAGGACGTGCGCGATTTCATCCTGCGGGAAAATCCGAAGGCGGCGGAGGTCATGGCGACGCGCTTTTTATCCGCCCGTCGTCGCGGGTTGTGGCACAGCCGCCGCAATGCGGTGGATGCGGAACTTGAAATGCTGATCCTGCCCCGTTCTGAAAGGGTCGGCGCATGAGGACGGCCCCTTCCGATCCGGTCCTGCCGTTTGGCCGCCGTGGCACGTGTCCGGCCTTATCGACCCCGATGCTGACCGGTGACGGCTACCTGTCACGCATCGCATTCGAGGCGGATATTGCGCCCCGCGATATGATCGCGCTTTGCGAACTTGCCGAGCAGCACGGCAACGGGCTGATAGACATCACGGCACGCGGCAGCCTGCAATTTCGCGGCCTGACGCGGGAAAGCGCCTGCGACCTGGAGAATGATGTTCTGGCGCTCGGTTTGCCGCTTCGCGACGGACTAGCAGTCGAGACCTCACCTCTTTCCGGCCGGGACGATCGGGAAATCGCCGATGGCAGTGCTATTGCGGATGAGATTCGCAGAGAAGCTGCCGCGCTGGCGCTGCACGAAAAGCTCGCCGCAAAAATGTCCGTCATCATCGATGGGGGCGGCCGTCTTTCCATGGGCGATTTGCTGGCCGATATCCGTCTGAAGGCGGTGCGGCTCGATCATCGAGTTTTCTGGCAATTGCTTGTCGGAGGTCCGGAGAGCAAGGCGTTGCGGGCGGGATTTGTTGAGGCCGACAAGGCAGCCGATGTGGTCCTGTTGCTGCTCGTCCATCTGGCCGGCAAAGGACCGCTCGCCCGTGGCCGCCATCTGGATTTGCGGACGATAAAGGCGATTTGCGGAGACCGCTTGGTAGATAGAGAGAGCCAAGGCGAGACGTCTGCGCCTTCTTCGCCACTGGGGCTGATGGCGGCCGGTAACGGTACTTTTGCTGCCGGTATCACTCCTGCTTTCGCGCAAGTTCGTGCTTCCGATCTGTCGCGGCTCTGTGGACTGGCGCGCGCATTTGATATCGAAACATTGCGGTCGTCGCTCAATCATAGCCTGCTATTTTTCGGGTCGCGGGATGCTTGCGATGCGCTGATGCAAATTGCGGACAGTGCCGGTTTCATCACAAGGGCAGGTGATGCGCGATCTTCCATCGCTGTCTGTCCCGGCACGCCGGGATGCGCTTCGGCTTTCTTTCCCACACATGATCTGGCGGCCTTTGCATCGCGGGAATTAGCTTCCATGCTCGATGGCTCCTTCACACTGCATCTCTCCGGCTGCGGAAAGGGTTGCGCGCATCCCGCCCCCTCGTTTTTGACCTTTTCCGGCACCGCCGATGGTCTGGCCTTTTCGTTTTCGGGCCGCGCCTGCGACCCGCAGGACGGTATTTTACCTTTCGAGCAACAGAGGACGGCGCTTTCGCGGCTTGCCCGTCTTTGCGAAAAAGAACATAAGCCCGGGGAAAACGCTGCCGACCTGCTTGCCCGTCTGGGTAAGGAGGCAATCGTTGCCGCGCTTCGACAGGATAACCGATGACCGACCATGACTATATTCGCGACGGCAATGCGATTTACGAGCGCTCCTTCGCCATCATTCGCGAGGAAGCGGATTTGTCCGCTTTTACCGAAGATCAGGCGGATATCGCCATTCGCATGATCCATGCCTGCGGGCTGGTGGAAGCGACCAGCCATTTCCGTTTTTCTCCGGATTTCGTTGTCGCTGCACGTGGTGCTTTGCTGGCGGGCAAGCCCGTTCTGTGCGATGCGGAAATGGTCGCCCACGGCGTGACCCGCGCCCGCCTTCCGGCCAATAATGACGTGATCTGCACCCTTCGCGATCCGCGCACCCCTGAGCTTGCGAAAACGATTGGCAATACCCGTTCCGCCGCCGCACTCGATCTCTGGGCGGAAAAGCTGGACGGTGCTCTCGTTGCTATCGGCAACGCGCCGACAGCGCTGTTCTATCTTCTGGAGATGCTTGAAAAAGGCGCTCCACGACCAGCTGCCATCATCGGCATGCCGGTCGGTTTTGTCGGTGCGGCGGAATCGAAGGATGCGCTGGAGGCTAGTTTGCTCGGCATTCCCTATGCCATCGTCAAGGGACGCATGGGTGGATCGGCCATGACGGCCGCTGCCGTCAACGCCGTTGCGAGGGCAGGTCTGTGAGCGCGGCTCTTTTCGAAAATTCCAAGGGTAAACTCGTGGGCGTCGGCACCGGCCCCGGCGATCCAGAGCTTCTGACGCTGAAAGCCGTACGCGCCATCGAAAATGCCGATGTCCTCGCCTTCTTCTGCAAGAAAGGCAGCAGCGGCAATGGTCGCGGTATCGTTGAGGCCTTCATTCGTCCGGGCACACTGGAAATGCCGCTGGTCTATCCGGTAACCGTCGAGAGCGATAAAAACGGCGAGGATTATCGCGGTGCGATCGCCGCATTTTTTGATCAGTCGGCCATGGATATTGCCGCTCATCTCGATGCCGGGCGCAATGTCGCCGTGCTGTCGGAAGGCGATCCGCTGTTTTACGGTTCCTATATGCATCTTCATCTGCGGCTTGCGCCTTCCTATGAGGCGGAGGTCGTTGCCGGCATTACCGCCATGTCCGGCTGTTGGTCGATGGCCGGTCTACCGCTGGTGCAGGGTGACGATATCTTGAGCGTGCTTCCCGGCACGCTTGCCGAAGATGTTCTGACAGAGCGTCTGTCCGGCACGGATGGCGCCGTGATCATGAAGGTCGGGCGCAACCTGCCGAAGATCCGCCGGGCGCTGGAAAAGGCCGGCAAGCTTAATGAAGCGCTGTATGTCGAGCGCGGCACCATGGTGAACAGCCATGCGGTGCCGCTGATCGAGCGGGACGCATCGCCCGCCCCCTATTTTTCGCTGGTTCTGGTACCTGGCTGGAAAACCAGACCCGCTGGCGGTGAAGCGCCATGACCGGCAGGCTGGTCGTTGTCGGCCTCGGCCCTGGCAGTTCTGCGCAGGTGACACCGGAGGCGCTCGCCGCCGTTGAGGCGTCGGAGGATTTCTTCGGTTACATTCCCTATCTCGATCGGCTGTCGCTCAGACCCGACCAACGTCGCCATGCCTCTGACAATCGCGAGGAAATCTCCCGTGCCGAACAGGCTCTGCGGCTTGCAGCCGGGGGCGGCAAGGTCTGCGTGGTTTCGGGCGGCGATCCCGGCGTTTTTGCCATGGCGGCAGCGGTTTGCGAGGCGATTGAACATGGCCCGCGCGAGTGGCGCGAAATAGACTTCTCGGTCGTGCCGGGCGTGACGGCCATGCTTGCGGTTGCTGCACGAGCCGGCGCGCCGCTCGGGCATGATTTCTGCGCCATCTCGCTGTCGGACAATTTGAAGCCCTGGGGCATTATTGAAAAGCGGCTGATCGCGGCTGCGGAAGCCGGATTCGTGATGGCTTTCTATAATCCCGTCAGCAAGGCGCGCCCGCACCAGCTTGGCACCGCCTTCGATCTTTTGCGGGCACATCTGCCCGGCTCGGTGCCGGTGATCTTTGGCCGTGCGGCAGGCCGTGCGGATGAGCGCATCCGGGTCGTGCCTTTGTCGGAAGCATCGAGCGACATGGCGGATATGGCAACCTGCATCATCGTCGGTTCGGTGGAAACGCGTTTGATTGAACGTTCTGACAAAGACCCGCTGGTCTATTCGCCACGTTTTTCGAAAAGAGAAAGCTGATGGCGGATGGCGGTGAGCGCAGTCGCTATATCCGGCACGTTCGCGCCATCGGGGATTGCGGCGTTCAGCTGTGGCGGCCGCTCGATCATGATAACCGGCACACCAAGCCGCCTCGCCGCTTCGATCTTGCCGTAACTGGCGTTGCCGCCGGAGTTCTTGGAAACCACAGTGCCGATACGGTTTTCCTCCAGCATGCGGATCTCTTCATCCAGCGCAAAGGGGCCGCGCGCTGTAATATAGCGAGCATCCGGCACCTTCAGCGGCGGCTCTACCGGATCAACGCTGCGAATGAGATAGCTGTGTTGGGGTGCGGCCTCGAAAGGAAGAAGTTCCTGCCGGCCGAGCGCCAGAAACACCCGCTTGCCTTCAGCGCCGAGCGCAATAACAGCCTGTTCGATGGTATCGACCCTCTGCCATTTGTCATTCGGTTGGCGCTCCCAGGCGGGGCGCGAAAGCATGATCAGCGGAACTTTGGCAAGTCGTGCCGCCTCGATGGCATTGGCGGAAATCCTCGCCGCATAGGGATGGGTGGCGTCGACCAGAATATCGAAATTCCCGGTGCGGATGAAATCCGCCAAACCCGCAGCACCGCCAAACCCGCCACTGCGCATCGGCACAGGCTGTTCCACTGGCGAAAGCGTACGCCCGGCCATGGAAAGCAGGATTCGGTAGCCGGAGTCCACCGCCAGCTTGCCGGCCAGAATGCGGGCATCCGCCGTGCCGCCAAGGATGAGTATGGAGCGTGTCATGACGTCTGAATATTCCGGAACGGGCAACGCTTCCACTCAAAAGAAGGCTTCCACTGAAAAGAAAGGCAAGCCATGGCTTTTCATCGTCGGCATTGGCGAAGATGGGCTGGATGGGCTCGGTCGCAATGCCGTGGCGGCAATAGAGGCGGCCGAGATTGTTTTCGGTGGCAAACGCCATCTGGAACTGGCGGCTGCAGCCATTCGTGGTGAGGCGCGCCCTTGGCCGGTGCCGTTCGATGCGGAGATGAGCGATGTCGTGGCGTTGCGCGGTAGACGGGTCTGCGTGCTCGCCTCCGGCGATCCGTTCTTTTATGGCGCCGGCGTCACACTTCTGCGGCGGATACCGTCGGAGGAGACAGTCTGCTATCCCTCACCTTCAGCCTTCTCCCAGGCCGCGGCGCGGCTTGGCTGGGCCTTGCAGTCGACCGAATGCGTATCATTACACGGGCGTTCCATCGATCTTTTGCGACCGCATCTGCATCCCGGAGTGAGGATCATCGCGCTTACTTCTGATGAGCGCGCGCCCGCTCTCATTGCGGAATTGCTGTCTCAATCCGGTTTCGGCCAGTCGGAATTTGTCCTGCTCGAAGCTTTGGGCGGAAAGCGGGAGAGGCGGCGGCAAATCAGGGCGGTCGATTTTACCTTTGACGACATCGATCCTTTGAACGTCGTGGCTATCGATGTCGTTGCTGCTGAGGGCGCACGCGTCCTGCCTTTTGTGCAGGGGCTGGATGACAGCCTGTTCGAACATGACGGGCAGATCACCAAGCGTGAAATCCGTGCCGTGACGCTTTCATCGCTGGCTCCGCGCCGGGGCGAGCTGCTGTGGGATATCGGTGCCGGTTCGGGTTCGATTGGCATTGAATGGATGCTGTCGCACCCCTCGCTCCGTGCCACCGCCATAGAGCAGCATCCGGAAAGAGCCGAACGTATCGCCCGCAATGCCGAGGCATTTGGCGTTCCGGGGCTTGAAGTCATGATCGGTGCAGCACCTGCGGCTTTTGAAGGCCTGCCTCAACCGGATGCGATCTTCATTGGTGGTGGCGGCAGCGAAACGGGCGTGTTTGAGGCTGCTCTGGAGGCCTTGAAGCCAGGCGGGCGGCTGGTTGCCAATGCGGTGACGCTTGAAATGGAAGCGGTGCTGCTTGCGGCCCATGCCAGGTTCGGCGGTTCGATGATCCGTCTCGATGTGTCGCGCGTTGTTGCTGTCGGCTCCATGTCGGGCTGGCGTCCGGCCATGCCGGTGACGCAATGGAGATGGGTCAAGCCATGGTGACTGTCGCTGGCATAGGCTGCCGCAAGGGCACGGGTTCAGATGCAATTATTGCAGCCGTGCACGCTGCCGAGCTTGCTTTTGGCATGACCGTTGAATGCTTGGCGACTGCGCCGCTCAAGGCAAAAGAAGCTGGTCTTGCGGAAGCGGCGAAACGTCTGGCGCTGCCGCTTGAAATCGTATCGAAGGAACAGCTCGAGGCGGCTGCTTCGAAAACAATGACATTTTCACAGGCAAGCCTTGATCATGCCGGGACGCCCAGCGTCAGTGAAGCGGCGGCACTTGCTGCCGTCGGAGAAAATGCGCGGCTGGTCGCGGCGCGTCTCGTGGTTGGCGATGTGACGGTAGCCATCGCCACGACGAACGACGCGCGAAATGACCTCGCCATCGAACATGGAGAACAAAAATGACGGTTCATTTCATCGGCGCCGGTCCGGGCGCCGCCGATCTCATCACGGTGCGCGGGCGCGATCTTATCGCTGCCTGCCCGGTCTGCCTTTATGCCGGCTCGCTGGTGCCGAAGGCGCTGATCGAGTATTGCCCGACGGATGCACGCATTGTCGATACGGCAGCACTGTCGCTTGATGAGATCGAGGCAGAGTTCGTTGCGGCGGCAAAGGCGGGCAAGGATGTGGCACGGCTGCATTCCGGTGATCTATCCGTCTGGAGCGCGATGGGTGAACAGATCCGCCGGCTGGAACGGCTGGGTCTCGATTATACCGTGACTCCAGGTGTGCCCTCTTTCGCTGCTGCCGCTGCCACCCTGCAGCGGGAATTGACGGTGCCGGAAGTGGCGCAAAGCCTTGTTCTGACCCGTATTTCGGGCCGCGCTTCGAAAATGCCCGAGGGCGAGACGCTGAAAGCCTTCGGTGCGACGGGGGCAACACTTGCCATCCATCTCGCCATCCATGCCATCGGCCAGGTGGTGGAAGAACTGACGCCGCTTTATGGTTCCGATTGCCCAGTCGCCATCGTTGTCCGAGCCTCCTGGCCGGATGAGCGGGTCATTCGCGGCACGTTGTTCGACATCGAAGGAAAACTGGCGGCCGAACCGGTGGAGCGGACGGCGCTGATTTTCGTCGGGCATGGGCTTGCCTCGACGGATTTTCGCGAGAGCGCACTTTATAGTACCGATTATGTCCGGCGGTTCCGCTCCCCGAAGGAAGATGCGAAGGGCTGATGCGACGGCGTGGAGGCGGTGCGTCCCTTGAGCGTGCCCTGACGATCGAACACCAGAATATCAAGCTCGATGCCGGGCACCTTCAAAGCGGCAGCCGCCGTTACCCAGGCTTTTTCCGCAACGATCGCACCGAGGTCTATCCCCGCGCGTTCGGCCAGCTCAAAGGCGTGCGCAACCATGTTGGCCTGACGAATGGCGAGGGCAAGATTTTCATCTCCGCCAGCCTCGGTTGCGAGTACCGCCAGCGCATCAAGATCGGCCAGGCCTTTCTTGGAATGCACGTCCAGCATGCCCTGGGCGAGCTTCGTCATCTTGGCGACGCCGCCGGCAATGGTTACCCGTTCGACGGGGTGGCTGCGTAGATATTTCAGCATGCCACCGATAAAATCACCCATGTCGATCAGTGCGGTCTCTGGCAGGCCGTACACTGCCTGCCCCGCCTTTTCCGAGGTGTTGCCGGTCGCGCCGAGCAGATGGGTGCAGCCGGTGGCGCGCGCCACATCGATGCCGCGCCAGATGGAATGGATCCATGCCGAGCAGGAAAACGGGATGACGATGCCGGTGGTGCCAAGGATGGAAATGCCGCCGACAATACCGAGCCTGCCATTCAGGGTCTTTTCCGCGATTTTCTCGCCGTCCCGAACGGAAATCTCGACTTCGAAATCTGCATCGTCTCCGGCTACTTCGCGAATGGCGGTTTCGATCATCTTGCGCGGTACGGGGTTGATCGCGGGTTCGCCCGGCGGCAGGGGCAATCCAGGCCGGGTGATGGTGCCGACGCCTTTTCCAGCCTTGAAGGTGATGCCGCTGCCGGGCTTTCCCCGTCGCACGGTGCTTTCGATCAGCGCACCATGGGTCACGTCGGGATCGTCGCCTGCATCCTTGACGACGCCGGCTCTTGCGAAGTTTTCACCTTTTTCCTCGGTGGCGAGAGAAAATGCCGGCCTCACGCCGCTTGGAAGTTCGACTTCGACAGGGTAAGGAAACTCGCCGGTCAGAAGGGCAGCGCAGGCCGCCTTCGTGGCGGCTGCCGCGCAAGTGCCCGTGGTCCAGCCGCGGCGAAGGGTCTTTCCATCCGTTTCCATATGAATTCCTATAGCTGGGACGGCTATTTCCGTCATCGTTAAAAAAGCAGCCGAGAAGAATGTCGATAGCGCAGGTTTTGAACAGCATCGCCGCAAAAGGTCCGGTCTTTGAGGCCGGGCATGTCTGGCTCGCAGGCGCGGGTCCGGGCGATGTGCGTTATCTGACGCTCGAAGTGGCGCTCGCCCTTTCGCAGGCCGATGTGATCGTGCGCGACGCGCTGGTGAGCGACGATGTCGTTTCCCTGGGGCCTCAGGCTGAAATCGTGTTTGCCGGCAAGCGCGGCGGCAAGCCGTCGGCAACGCAGGACGACATCACTGCCTCGCTGATTGATCTCGCCCGGCAGGGTAAGAAGGTGTTGCGGCTTAAGGGTGGCGATCCGTTTATTTTCGGGCGTGGCGGCGAAGAGGCGGAGGCGCTTGTCCGCGCCGGCATCCCATTTCGTATCTTGCCGGGCATGACCTCGTCGCTTGCAGCCCTTGCTTCAGCGCGCATTCCCGCCACCATGCGCGGTATCAGCCGCGCTGTCACGCTTGCCACCGGCCATGCCGCCGGGACCGAAGAGGATCTGGATTGGCTGGCACTGGCGAAGACACAGGAACCCATCGTCGTTTATATGGGGCTTAAGAACATAGGCTCGATCGCGGGTCTTCTGATGCAGGGCGGTCGTTCGGGCAAGACGCCGGTCGCCGTCATCATGTCGGCAACGACCGCGCAGGAACGTATTTTAATCGGCACACTGGAAAGCATAGCTGACGATGCAAAACGGGAAAAATTCGAGGCGCCGGCGCTGATCGTTATTGGCGAGATCGTTTCGATGCGCGACCGACTTGGGGTGCCGACCTTATGACCACACGGGCAATCATCATCGGCGCACCGCGCTCTGGATCCGGCAAGACCAGCGTAACAATCGGCTTGCTCAGGGCCTTTGCCCGGCGCGGCATCAAGGTGCGCGGCATCAAGACGGGGCCGGATTATATCGACCCCGGCTTCCATGCCTTCGCCACCGGCACATCCGGCCTCAATCTCGACAGCTGGGCCATGCAGCCGGAATTGCTTCGACACCTGTTGTTGCAACAGGCTGATGGTGCCGACCTCGTTTTGATCGAAAGCGCCATGGGCCTGTTCGACGGTATCCCCGTGGCGGAAAACCGCACTGGTTCTGCGGCGGATCTGGCCCGGCTGTTCGGCATTCCCGTGCTGCTGGTGCTGGATGTGTCGGGTCAATCGCAGACAGCCGCTGCTGTTGCCTATGGTTTTGCCCACTATGATCCTGTTGTGACCATGGCGGCGGTGGTGCTGAACCGCGCCGGCAGCGAAAGACACCGGACGCTGTGCACGGAGGCCATCGAAAAAATCGGTCTGCCTGTCGCAGGATGCGTCCTGCGTGATCCGTCACTCATCCTGCCGGAACGGCATCTGGGGCTGGTGCAGGCCAGCGAACATCCAGAAATCGACGCGCATATAGAACGGCTGGCGGATGCGATGGAAAGGTCCATTGATCTCGATGCCTTGCTTTCGCTCGCTGCGCCTGTAGATGTGCCCTCCGGCTCGGTGGAGGCAGCGATTGCGCCGCCCGGCCAGCGCATCGCGCTTGCAGACGACGCGGCTTTCACCTTTCTTTATCCGCACCTCAAGAACCACTGGCATGCAGCGGGGGCGGAGATCGTGCCCTTCTCACCGCTGGCCAGCGAGGCGCCCGATGAGACCTGCGACATTTGCTGGCTGCCAGGTGGTTATCCCGAACTTTACGCTGGAAGGCTTGCCGATGCTGCCGGGTTTAAAGCGGGGATTGTCCGTTTTGCCGAGACGAAGCCGGTGCATGGCGAGTGCGGCGGCTATATGGTTTTGGGAGCGGCGCTGGAAGATGCCGATGGCGTCACCCATGCCATGACCGGGCTTCTGTCACATGCCACCAGTTTCGCCACGCGCAAGATGAACCTCGGTTACCGGCAGGCTGCAATCGTGGCAGATGGGCCGCTGGGCAAGGCGGGCGAGGTTCTGCGCGGTCACGAGTTTCACTATGCGCGTGTTATCGATCCGGGTCACGATGAGCCTTTCGCTCAGATTGCTGACGGGCAGGGTCGTCCGCTCGGCCCCTCCGGTGGCAGGCGGGGTCTTGTTTCAGGCACTTTCTTCCACGCGATAGCCAAAGCCCGGTAAGCAATTTGGCGTCCGGATGCGGGGTTGCGTCAAAGTGGAGCGGGCTGAGAAAGTTTGTAGTCTGGTGCGATAGGTAAGTGCTATATAGCCACTGTCGTCCCGAGTTTCCGAAACGCTATTTCAATGAAAAGACTGTGCCTATTCATTTCTGCCGCCCTTGCCGTGGCCATGATACCGGTTCCGCTCGAGATCGGTGCTGGTCAAATGCAGGCTCATGGCGGCGAAGATTATGCAACGCTTGAAAAACTCGGCGCGGCGCTGTTCGATGATGCCAATCTCTCCATGAACCGCACGATGGCGTGTTCCACCTGCCATATGCAGGCGGCGGGTTTTTCCGATGCGCGCGAAAGCGACAAGGTCGGGCGGGACGTCTCTCTCGGCGATGACGGGATTTCGCTGGGCGACCGCAATGCGCCTACTGCAGCCTATGCCCGGTTCACGCCGCCATTCGGTAGGAACGCTGCGGGAGAGTATGTCGGCGGGCAATTCTGGGACGGTCGTGCCTCCCTGCTGGAAGACCAGGCGGGTGGACCACCGCTCAACCCGATCGAAATGGGCATGCCGGATAAAGCCTCTGTCGTCAAACGGCTCAAGGAAAACCCTGATTATGTTGCGGCGTTCGGCACACAGTTCGGCAGCGATGTTTTCCAGAGTGACGAAGGCGCCTTTGCTGCGATGACCAAGGCGCTGGCAAGCTTCGAGCGTTCCGATGAATTCTCCACCTTCGATTCCAGGTATGACCGTTTCCTGCGCGGCGAAGAAAAGCTGACCGATCAGGAGGAGCTGGGCCGGGTTCTGATCTCCTCGACGCAGTTCACCAATTGCAATACCTGCCATGAAATCCGTGGCGCCAAGGGTTTGGAAGACGGCCTCTTCACCAACCACAAATATTTCAACATCGGTGTTCCGGCCAACACGTCGGTCAGGGCAGCCAACGGCTCCAAGCCGGATGCGGTCGATCTCGGATTGGCACAAAATCCCGCCGTGGCCGGCGATCCGGCTCAGCGCGGCAAGTTCAAGGTGCCTACCCTTCGCAACGTCGCTGTCACTGGTCCCTACATGCACAATGGCGTGTTTAAGGATCTGCGCACGGTGGTGCTGTTTTACGTGAAATACAAAAGCAAGAAACCCAGCCGGCAGATCAACCCTGAAACGGGTAAAACCTGGGATGCGCCGGAAGTGCCTGATAACATCGCCATGACAGAGTTGACTTCCGCACCGGCGCTAGACGACAAGCGTGTGGACGCCATCGTCGCCTTTTTGAAGACGCTGACTGACAAAAGATATGAACATCTTTTGCCAAAGGAAGATGGGCAAGCGACCGTGCCGCCTGCCCAACCGGTTTCGGTGAGTGTTACGCCGAAAGCGCCTTGAATTCTGCGAGAACCGCGTCACCCATTTCGGAGGTGCTGACCTGACGGGAACCGTCGGACATGATGTCGGCGGTGCGGATGCCTTTGTCGAGCACGTTCGCAATTGCAGTTTCGAGCTTCGTTGCCTCATCAACCATATTGAACGAATAGCGCAGGCACATGGCGAATGACGCGATCATGGCAATGGGGTTGGCGATGCCCTTGCCGGCAATGTCAGGTGCCGAACCGTGCACCGGCTCGTACATGGCCTTGCGCTTGCCGGTCTTGGCATCCGGCGCACCAAGCGATGCCGACGGCAGCATGCCGAGCGAGCCCGTCAGCATGGCAGCGACGTCGGAAAGCATGTCGCCGAAGAGGTTATCGGTCACGATCACGTCGAACTGCTTGGGCTTGCGCACCAGCTGCATGCCGCCGGCATCGGCCAGCATATGCTCCAGCTGAACGTCCTTGTATTTCGCAGCGTGGGTTTCGGTGACGACCTGGTTCCACAAAACGCCAGATTTCATGACGTTGCGCTTCTCCATGGAGCAGACGCGGTTATCGCGCGTGCGTGCCAGTTCGAAAGCGACGCTGGCGATGCGCTCGATCTCGAAGGTGTCGTAGATCTGCGTGTCGATACCGCGCTTCTGGCCGTTGCCGAGGTCGATGATCTGCTTGGGCTCGCCGAAATAGACACCGCCCGTCAATTCGCGGACGATGAGGATATCGAGACCCTCTACCAGCTCCGGCTTCAGTGAGGAGGCTTCGGCAAGTGCCGGGTAGCAGATGGCGGGGCGCAGGTTGGCGAAAAGTTCGAGATCCTTGCGCAGGCGAAGCAGGCCGGCTTCCGGGCGGTGTTCGTAGGGAACGCCATCCCACTTCGGGCCGCCCACGGCGCCAAACAGGATCGCATCGGCGGCAAGGGCCTTTTCCATATCTGCGTCGGAAATCGCGACGCCATGGGCATCATAAGCGGAGCCGCCGACCAGACCTTCCTGCGTGGTGAAGCCGGCATTTTTCGCGCTGTTCATATAGTCGATCAGCTTGCGGACTTCGGCCATGGCCTCGGGGCCGATACCGTCACCGGGCAAAAGGAAAAGCGTGCGGACTGTCATGAGAACCCTCCTTGGGCGGCGCGCCGGAAACCATCATGAAGGGTTTTCGATTGCGGCGAGCGCGGCGTCAAACTCGTTTCCGTCCTGCCGCCTCACAAGTCACATCGCCAGCCGAACGGGATCGGGGGCTTCTTATCCCCGCCTCAACGGCTTTTCAAGCAAAGCAAAAGCCGATCCGGTACGGTTTTGTACGGGATCGGCTTTTAAAAGAGGATAGAAGTGCGGTCAGGCCCAGGGGCGGACCGAGGCATTTGCCTTTTCGAACGTGTCGATGGCGCCGGAATGCTCCAGTGTCAGGCCGATGTCGTCGAGGCCGTTCAGCATGCAATGGCGCTTGAATTCATCGATCTCGAAGGTGATCGTGCCGCCATCAGGGCCGCTGATTTCCTGACGTTCCAGATCGATGGACAGAACGGCGTTCGAGCCGCGCGAGGCGTCGTCCAGCAGCTTTTCGAGATTCTCGGGGCTGACGACGACAGGCAGGATGCCGTTCTTGAAACAGTTGTTATAAAAGATATCTGCGAAGCTGGTGGAGATCACGCAGCGGATGCCGAAATCGAGAAGCGCCCATGGTGCATGTTCGCGCGAAGAGCCGCAGCCAAAATTGTCGCCCGCGACGAGGATCTGGGCGTTCTGGTAAGCGGGCTTGTTCAGCACAAAATCGGGATTGGGCGAGCCATCTTCAAGATAACGCGACTCGGCAAAAAGGCCGGTGCCAAGACCCGTGCGCTTGATGGTCTTCAGATAGTCTTTGGGAATGATCATATCGGTGTCGATATTGACGACCGGCATGGGCGCAGCAACGCCCGTCAGCTTGGTGAATTTTTCCATCTGTCGCTTCCCGTGTTTCCCTGGTCACAAAATCCGGCGTGGACTGAAGCCCGCCGGATATTTTCTGTCGGGAAATACTGCAAAACGGATCGCTTTAGAAGCGCAAACCCGCATTCTTCGGTACGCCGCGTGCAGCGTTCTCGCATTTTGACAGGATTAACGATCTCAGAGATCGATGATCGTGCCTTTGCCGTCGTTCCAGACGCGCATGTCGCGCTGGTTACGGGGCTTGACCGGAATGGGTGCCGGCTTCATACGCGCCGAAAGCAGACGGGCAGCGCTGAGAACGGCGAGCACGCCGATAAAAGCGACCGTAAGCGAGGCGGTAAAAAGAGCCACCAAAGCCAGAAGTGCGATGCCGGATGCGGCAATGAAAAATGAACGGATGCCTTGCATGATTCAACCTTTCTTTCCAGACGAATGTGGGCCTTCTTCTTCCGGCTTGCAAGAGGATTCAGTGGATTGTCGTGTTGCAGATGTCACAAAAGCTTGACACAAGTGCGGCATGACTAATTTTTTCGAAAATATTCCTGTGAGACCGCGCCGTTCGCTGCTGTCGGTTCCGGCCATCAATGTCAGGGCGCTCGAAAAAATCCGCGATCTAGATTGCGATGGGGTTATTCTCGATCTGGAGGATTCCGTTGCACCCGATGTGAAGGGCGAGGCGCGAGAGAATCTGGGCAGGCTGTTTTCGGATGCGCCCTTTGCGGGACGCGAGATCATTATCCGTATCAATCCGCTCTCAACGGCGGATGGTATGGAGGATTTAAAGCTCGTGCTTTCCTGCCGGCCGGATGCGGTATTATTACCGAAGGTAGAGCAGCCCGCCGATATTAACGATGTGGCCGACCTTCTGGCGGAGGCCGATGCGCCCCAGAGCTTGAAAATCTGGGCGATGATCGAGACGCCGCTCGGTGTGTTGAACGCAGCGTCCATTTCTGACGCTGCCCATACGCCGGATGGACGGCTTGCCGCTTTCGTCCTCGGACTGAACGATCTGCGCAAGGAGACACGGGTTCCTTCCGTGCCTGGGCGAACCTACCTCGTGCCATGGATGATGCAGGTGGTGCTTGCCGCCCGCGCCTATGGGCTTGATGTCATCGATAGCGTGTCGAATGATTTTCGCGATATCGCGGCTTTTGGCACCGAGTGCGAGCAGGGCCACGCCATGGGCTTCGATGGCAAGATGCTGATCCACCCGGCCCAGATCGAGCCCGCCAATCGCCACTTCGGCCCCGATGAGGCCGCTGTCGCTGAAGCCAGGGCGATTATTGACGCTTTCGCAAAACCCGAATCTGTGGAATTGAACGTCATCAACATGAACGGGCGGATGATCGAACGGCTGCATGTGAGCCAAGCCGAAAGGCTGGTTGCCATGGCCGACATCATCGCACAACGAAAGGCGCAAAAGACGTGAAGGTCTATCGTTTCATTACAGGTCCCGATGACGCGAAGTTCTGTCACCGGGTCACCGAAGCTCTGAACAAGGGGTGGGAACTTGCCGGTTCACCCAGCTACGCCTTCAACGCCGCAAGCGGCGTCATGCATTGCGGCCAGGCCGTGACCAAGGTGGTCGAGGGCAAGGAATACCACCCGGATATGAAGCTCGGCGAGCAATAAGAGGCGTGGCTGCCGGCGGGCTCAGCGCTCCGCCGCGGCCTCGTCGGCGCTTTCCTCGATCCGCTCCATGTCGTCATCCGACAGGCCGAAGTGATGGCCGATCTCGTGGATGAGGACATGGGTGATGATGTCGCCTAGCGTTTCCTCATTCTCGGCCCAGTAGTCGAGAATGGGGCGGCGATAAAGCGTGATGCGGTTCACCATCTCGCCGGTTTCCATGGTGAAACGTTCGGAGATACCGCGCCCCTCGAACAATCCCAGCAGGTCGAACGGTGTTTCGAGCGCCATGTCCTCGAACACTTCGTCTGTCGGGAAATCAGAGATCTCGATGACGAGATCCTTGGTCAATGCACGGAATTCTTCTGGCAGGTGGCCATATGCCTCGATCGCAAGCGACTCGAAGGCGGAAAGTGTCGGCGCATGGCGGTCCCGCCAATCGTCGGTCTGGTCTATGCGGGCCATTTCTGCTCCTTGTTGAAGGCCCATATAAACACTTGCTGCGCAAATTTCGAGACCTGACTGCTTCGCTTGCCAAAAAAGCATGAAATTCTTGGCGTTAGAGTTACTTTTCAAACATCCGTCATCTTGACATAAACTGATGTCTCGCGTAATTCGCACCCAAATTGATGGCGTATTGCGCCTTCTGTTTATTCCGCCCCTCAAAGGCGGCTTCACCGGCAGACTTTCAAAAGGGCATTCAGTCCTGACGGATTTCCGCTACTCCGACTGATAAAAAGACGGCCAGCTTGCTTTGGCGGGCAGAGCCGGAACGAACATGAAAGGATAACAAATGTTCGCAGTCATCAAGACCGGCGGTAAGCAGTACCGCGTAGCGGCCGATGCCGTGCTGACCATCGAAAAGCTGGAAGCAGAGGCAGGCGCAACCGTAGAATTCACCGAAGTTCTCGTGATCGGCGAAGGCGCCGACGCTCAGTTCGGTGCTCCCTTTGTCAAGGGTGCCATCGTCAAGGCTGAAGTTGTCGAGCACAATCGCGGCAAGAAGGTCATCGCCTTCAAGAAGCGTCGTCGTCAGAACTCCAAGCGTTCGCGCGGCCATCGTCAGCATCACACTGTCGTCCGCATCACGGACATCGTTGCTGCCTGATCGGCGCGACACGGGAAACAAGGTTTAAAGGAGAACTCCAATGGCACACAAAAAAGCTGGCGGTTCATCGCGTAACGGTCGCGATTCCGAATCCAAGCGCCTTGGCGTAAAGAAGTTCGGCGGCGAAGCTGTCATTCCAGGCAACATTATTCTGCGTCAGCGCGGAACCCAGTGGCATCCGGGCGCCAACGTTGGCATCGGCAAGGACCACACGATTTTCGCACTGACCGCAGGTAACGTGAACTTCCGTACGAAGGCCAACGGCCGCGTATTCGTATCCGTGGCCCCGAAAGCGGAAGCCGCAGAATAAGCCGGTAAGCGTCATATGCAGCCGGTGTCCCATCGACCCGGCTGAGACGTATCAGGTTCAGTCAAGAAAACAGGGGAGATGGGGTACCACCCAACTCCCCTTTTTCTTTAACCCCAGGAGGGACTGAACCATGCAAGCTGAATTGTTGAGGGTTGACCAATCACGGTCACCCGAAGAGCGGCCGAGGCCCGATCGGTCGAGGAGCGATTGCCCCGTTTTACTGTCGCAGAGGCTGGTTTTACGCAAGCCTCACGAAGAAGACATCGACGCCCTTGCCCATCTTGCCAACAATGCCAATATCGCGACCATGGTGTCGCGTATGCCGCACCCGTACACGGCCAAAGACGCCGCGGACTTCGTGCGACGCACCAATGCTGGCGAGATCGGCAAGTGCGTCTATGCGATTACCCGCATGGACAATGGCGAGTTTCTGGGTTGCTGCGCGCTTGAACCGCAGGAAGACGAAAAGACGCTGGAAATCGGTTACTGGCTGGGGGAACCCTACTGGAACCGGGGCTACATGACCGAAGCCACGCATGCGCTGATCGACATGGCCTTCCGCACGCGTGAAATCGACCAGATCGATGCCCGCTGCCGGGTCACCAACATCCCCTCGCGCCGGGTCATCCAGAAGTGCGGTTTCCAGTTCCAGGGCTCCGGCATGGTCGGTTCGCTGGCATTGGGTGGCATGGTACCGGTCGAATGGTACAGGCTGGACCGCAAGACCTGGGTTTCGCTGAAGAGCTGGGGGGACATGGGATGAGCACGATCGAGCTTACCCGTCACCGTGCAACTGCGACGGTCGCGCCGCCCGGCCCCTGCCCGGTCATCGGAACGTCGCGTCTGGTGCTGCGTCCGCAGCGGCTTTCCGATGCTGGCGGCATTGCGGAATCGCTTGGCGATTTTGCCGTGACCAGGATGCTGGCCCGTGTTCCCGCGCCGTATCATCGACAGGATGCGCTGGAATGGCTGGTCCTGCGTACTTCAGGCACCCTGCCCGATTGGGATTTCGCCATCACAAGCGGTGACGATACACTCATCGGCGTCGTCTCGGTCGAATTGCGGCACGGCGAGTGGCATCTCGGCTACTGGCTGAACCGGTTCTACTGGGGCAAGGGTTATATGACCGAGGCGGTGGCCGCCGTGGTCGAGCGGTTCTTCCGCCGCATGCCCGGTGTGGTTCTCCATTCCGGTGTGTTTGCGGATAATCCGGCTTCGCTGCGCGTGCAGGAAAAACTGGGCTTCCGGGTGACCGGCTGCCACCAGATTTACGCCACGGCGCGTGCTGCGATGGTGGCGCATATCGATACGGCGATCACGGCTGAGGATTTCGTTCCGCAGCACGGCTGACAATCAAAACAAGGCCGGTTGCCGCAAACCGGCCTTGTCTCACGCAGGCGCTTCCCGCACGATAGTCTTTGACCTTGTGGAGAAGCGCTTGTATTCGAAACGACGATATTTTTGTTTGGCGCAACTCCTTGAGCTGATGTGCCCGCAAACCGACAGAACGGCAGTCCGATGAAATTTCTCGATGAAGCAAAAATCTATATCAAGTCCGGTGATGGCGGCGCGGGCGCCGTTTCCTTCCGGCGCGAAAAATTCATCGAGTTCGGCGGCCCTGATGGCGGCGATGGCGGACGCGGCGGCGATGTCTGGATCGAGGTGGTCAACGGTCTCAACACGCTGATCGACTTCCGCTTCCAGCAGCATTTCAAGGCCTCGATCGGACAGCACGGCATGGGTAAGACCCGCACCGGCGCCAAGGGTTCCGACGTGGTTCTGAAAGTGCCTGTCGGCACGCAGATTTTCGAGGAAGACAACGAGACGCTGATCGTCGACCTGACAAAGGAAGGCCAGCGTTTTCGTCTTGCCGCTGGCGGTAACGGCGGTTTCGGCAACGCCTATTTCAAGTCTTCGACCAATCAGGCGCCGACCCATGCCAATCCGGGCCTTGCGGGCGAAGAAAAGACGCTCTGGCTTCGCCTGAAGCTGATCGCTGACGCCGGTCTCGTTGGTCTGCCAAATGCAGGTAAGTCGACATTCCTCGCGACCGTGACGCGCGCGCGGCCAAAGATTGCCAATTACCCCTTCACCACGCTGCATCCGAACCTCGGCGTCGCGACCATTGACGGCCGTGAATTCGTGCTGGCCGATATTCCCGGCCTGATCGAAGGTGCGCATGAGGGTGTGGGCATCGGCGACCGTTTCCTCGGCCACGTTGAGCGCACCCGTGTGCTTCTGCATCTCGTCTCCGCGCAGGAAGAAAAGGTCGGGCAGGCCTATAAGACTGTTAAGGCCGAGCTGGATGCCTATGGCGGCGGCTTGACCGACAAGCCGGAAATCGTGGCGCTTTCGCAGATCGACGTGGTGGACGAAAAAGAACTGAAAAAGAAGGCAAAGGAACTGGAAAAGGCCTGCGGCCGTCCTCCGCTCCTTCTGTCTGCCGCTGCCCACATTGGTATGACGGAGGCGCTGCGCGCCCTTCGCGACATCATCGTCTCGGCAAGCAATGGCGGCGAGACCGCCCTTCCCGACCGCTCAATGCCTGTGGATAGCGAGGCCGAGGAAGAGGACGATCGCCTATGAGCCTCACCCGCAAACCGCTGGGTAGCCACCACCGGATCGTCATCAAGATCGGTTCGGCACTTCTGGTGGACCGGAAAAGCGGGCTCAAGAAAGATTGGCTCGACGCCATTTGCGAGGACATCGCTGCGCTGAAGAAAAACGGCGCAGATGTTCAGGTGGTGTCTTCTGGCGCCATCGCGCTCGGCCGCACGGTGCTCGGTCTGCCCTCCGGCGCATTGAAGCTGGAGGAAAGCCAGGCAGCGGCGGCCGTTGGCCAGATCGCTCTGGCGCGGGCATGGTCGGAAAGCCTGTCGCGGCATGAGATCGTTGCTGGCCAGATTCTGCTGACGCTGTCCGACACCGAGGAGCGCCGCCGTTACCTCAATGCGCGCGCCACCATCAACCAGCTGCTGAAGATCGGTGCCATTCCGATCATCAATGAAAACGACACGGTGGCAACCACCGAAATCCGCTACGGCGACAATGACCGTCTGGCCGCCCGCGTGGCCACCATGACCGGTGCCGATCTTCTGGTATTGCTGTCTGATATTGACGGGCTTTACACGGCTCCGCCGCATCTTGATCCGGATGCGAAGTTCCTTGAGACGATTGCAGATATTACGCCCGAGATTGAGGCCATGGCAGGCGGTGCGGCTTCCGAGCTTTCACGCGGCGGCATGCGTACCAAGATCGATGCCGGCAAGATCGCGACCGCTGCCGGCTGCGGCATGATCATCGCTTCCGGCAAGACGCTCAATCCGTTGAAGGCCATCGAAAACGGCGCCCGCTCCTCGTGGTTTGCGCCATCAGGCACACCGGTGACGGCGCGAAAGACCTGGATTGCCGGTCAGTTGCAGCCGGCAGGTGAGATTCATGTGGATGCGGGTGCGGAAAAAGCGCTCTATGCCGGTAAAAGCCTGCTTCCCGCGGGCGTGCGGGTGGTGAAGGGCAATTTTGGACGCGGCGATGCGATTGCCATTATCGGCGTTGAAGGCCGAGAGGTCGCGCGCGGCCTTGCAGGCTACGATGCGGAAGAGGCGCGTCTTATCATCGGTCACAAGTCCAACGAGATCGAGGCGATACTTGGCTATGTCGGGCGTGCGGCGATGATCCATCGCGACGATCTGGTAATGACGGGTGCCGCCGTGAAAGTTAAAAATACTGAAAAGGATGAGGTCCATGCCTGAACAGGCCGTGAAGCAGAGCCATGATATTGATGCACTGATGATGACCATCGGTGCACAGGCAAAAGCTGCTTCGCGACCGTTGTCCATCGCAGGTACGGATCAGAAAAACCGTGCGCTTCTCGCCATGGCGTCCGCCATCGAGGCGTCGAGGGAAACGATCCTTGCCGCCAACAGGAAAGATCTGGCGGCGGCGGATAATAGCGGCCTTGCCGCTTCCTTCATCGACAGGCTTACGCTTGACGATGCGCGGATCGCCGGCATCGCCGAAGGCATCCGCTCGGTTGCCGCGCTGCCTGATCCGGTTGGCGAAGTTATTGCCGCCTGGGATCGCCCGAACGGTCTGAAGATCGAGCGCG
This sequence comes from Rhizobium sp. TBD182, assembly GCF_001950375.1. Classification (NCBI taxonomy): domain Bacteria; kingdom Pseudomonadati; phylum Pseudomonadota; class Alphaproteobacteria; order Hyphomicrobiales; family Rhizobiaceae; genus Rhizobium; species Rhizobium sp. TBD182. Next base: position 113,810 of record NZ_BDLN01000004.1, read on the forward strand.
TGCGCACGCCGCTTGGCGTCATCGGCGTGATTTACGAAAGCCGCCCGAATGTGACTGCAGATGCCGGCGCGCTCTGCCTCAAGGCGGGCAATGCGGTCATCCTGCGCGGCGGCTCGGATTCGCAACATTCATCGCGTGCTATCCATGCCTGTCTCGTCGAGGGCCTGAAGATTGCCGGCCTTCCCGAGCATGCCATTCAGCTGGTACCGGTCACCGACCGCGCTGCCGTGGGCACGCTTCTTGGTGGATTGAATGGCGCGGTTGACGTGATTGTCCCGCGCGGCGGCAAAAGCCTGGTTGCGCGGGTGCAGTCTGAGGCGCGGGTTCCGGTCTTTGCGCATCTGGAAGGTATTTGCCATATCTATGTCGACGGATCGGCCGATCTCGACATGGCGAAACGCATCGTCGTGAATGCCAAGATGCGCCGCACCGGCATTTGCGGCGCGGCGGAAACGCTGCTGGTGGATGCCGCTGTTGTTGCCACGCATCTTGAACCGCTCGTCAAGGGCCTGATCGAGGCCGGTTGTGAAGTACGCGGTTCGCAGGCCGTGCGTAATGTTGTCGAGGGCTTGAAAGCCGCAACGGAAGATGACTGGCGCACCGAATATCTCGATGCGATCATTTCGGTTGCTGTCGTGGACGGTATTTCAGGCGCGATCGACCATATCAGCACCTATTCGTCCAACCACACGGAGGCGGTGATCGCCGAGGACCCAGCGGTGGTCGAGCGTTTCTTCAACGAACTCGATTCGGCCATTCTGCTGCATAACGCTTCCACGCAATTTGCCGATGGCGGTGAATTTGGAATGGGTGCGGAAATCGGCATCGCCACGGGCAAGATGCATGCACGCGGCCCGGTTGGTGTCGAGCAGCTCACGTCGTTCAAATACCGCGTGCATGGCACCGGTCAGACGCGGACCTGATAGTTGCTGGTCGAAACACACCTCGACAGACGTTATCTCACCATGCCGCATGCGGAGCGCGGCATGGTCGTCGGGCTGTTCGGCGGCTCCTTCAATCCGCCGCATGCCGGCCATGCCCTTGTTGCCGAAATAGCGCTTCGCAGGCTGGGTCTAGACCAGCTCTGGTGGATGGTGACGCCAGGCAATCCGCTGAAAAGCCGCTCGGAGCTGGCATCTCTGGAGGATCGTATCGCTGCCTGCGAAAGGCTGGTCAGCGATCCCCGCATCAAGGTGACGGCTTTTGAAAAATCGCTGGGGATCAGCTACACGGCCAATACGCTTGCCAAGGTGAAAGCAAAAAATCCGCATGTTCGCTTCATCTGGATCATGGGAGCCGACAATCTGAAAAGCTTCCATCGCTGGCAACAATGGCGAAGGATCGCCGAGACATTTCCGATTGCGGTGATCGACCGGCCGGGTTCCACCCTCTCCTACCTCTCCTCCACCATGGCGCAGGCCTATAGCCAGGCGCGGATCGATGAGGATGATGCGGGTGTTTTGTGGAAAAAAAAGGCGCCTGCCTGGGTCTTTATCCATGGTCCGCGTTCGACGCTCAGTTCGACGGCGCTCCGCAATAATCACAAATGATGTATGCGACAGCCGTTGAAGGCTCCATATCTTGAAAAGTTAATGCTTTGGTGCCACCTTAATCTGGTGACGCACAGATTCGCGTCGCCAGTGCCTGTTTTGTCATTCTTGGAAAGGGAAAACCTCTGACAACAGTACACGCCAAGGGAAGAGCATTTGTTGCTATCCCGAAGGGTCAGGACAGTGGCGCCGATGCCGCCGACCACGCCCTCGAAACCGTCCTCGCGAGCCTCGAGGACTCCAAGGCTGAAGATATCGTATCTCTCGACATTGCCGGAAAATCGGCGCTTGCGGACTACATGGTAGTGGTCTCCGGGCGATCGAACAGGCATGTCTCGGCGATCTGCGAGCATCTTCTCAAGGATATGAAGGATGAAGGGTTTGGAAGCGCCCGCGTCGAAGGTCTGGAGACCGGAGATTGGGTGCTGATCGATACCGGCGATATCATCGTTCATGTGTTTCGTCCGGAAATCCGTGTCTTCTACAACATTGAAAAAATGTGGGCGACGCCGGAAATGCCGGAAGACACGCTGCATTGATGCGGTGAGCCTTTGACGTCGCACATCGGGCCTCCCGAATATCCTGTGTGATTTCGGGTCGATGTGTCTGGTCGGAAAGCAAGCCGGCCGCATAGGAATCCGTAGGCTATGCTGTTAAGAGCGTGACCCTGTTGGGTCACGATGGATGCAGGTTTGCGATGCGGATTTCGATTTTTGCGGTGGGACGGCTGAAATCCGGCCCAGAAAAGGATCTTGCGACGCGTTATATCGAACGCCTTGCCAAGACCGGCCCGGCGATCGGGCTGGAGTTTTCGCGCGTGATCGAGGTCGCGGAAAGCCGGGCATCGAACGCGGAGACGCGCAAGCGCGAAGAAGCGGCGATGCTGGAAAAACATCTGGCTGATGGTACCGTGCTAGTGCTGCTGGACGAGCGCGGCAAGGCGCTGGATAGCCCGGCCTTTGCCTCATTTTTTGGCGATCTGCGTGATAGCGGCAAGCGCGACCTCGTGATCGCGATTGGTGGCGCCGACGGGCTAGATCCTGCACTTTACGACAGAGCGGCGGCCGTTCTTAATCTCGGCAAGCTCACATGGCCGCACCAGATCGTTCGTATTCTGATCGCCGAACAGCTTTACCGCGCCGTCACCATCCTCTCCGGTCATCCCTATCATCGCGTTTGAGCGTGATCTTCATGTGGAAAATTGTCTCAATTTCAACATGAAGCTTCGCGAGACGGAAAGGCGTGGAAGGCTTTGCAGCCAGCCTGTTTCTGGCCTCTTGGAAGATTGGGGCAAAATCCCTAGTATCGGCGCTCCTGCTTCGGCATCAAAGAAAGTTCAAATGGACAAGAGGTCTCAACGAAAACGCCACGCTGCCCTTGCGGGCGCGGTTTTCGCTGTCCTTGTCCTGGGGATTTCCCCCGTTGAACGCGCCTTTTCGCGCGATGATGCGGGTGCTGCGCCTGCTGGTGAGGGTGATACGTCGCCGGAGGCGCTTCAGACGCTGGAAAAGCGCCGTGATCAGAACCGCCAGGATCTGGAAGAGCTGGTCGACAGCATCGGACTTTCGGAAGACAAGACCCGAAATCTCGAGGAAAGCATTGCTTCCCTTAATCAGGATAGCGCCCGTATCCGCGACGAGCTGATCGCGTCGGCTGCACGCCGCAAGGCGCTGGAAACCAAGATCAGCGATGGCGAGGATCGTCTGGCCAAGCTTTCGGTCCGCGAAGATGGCGTCAAGGCATCCCTGCGCGAGAGGCGTGGTGTGCTGGCGGAGGTTCTGGCGGCGCTGCAGCGTATGGGCAGAAACCCTCCCCCGGCCCTTCTCGTTTCGCCTGATGATGCGCTGGCTTCGGTGCGCAGCGCCATTCTTCTCGGCGCCGTCGTGCCCGGCATTCGCGGTGAGACCGACAAGCTGGTTTCTGCTCTCAAAGAATTGACCGACGTCAGGCAGGCAATCGCTCGCGAAAAGGACGATCTTACGGGTATGATGACGGCAAGTCTGGAAGAGGAAAAACGCCTCGACCTGCTGCTTGCTGAAAACGACCGCAGAAATTCGCAGACGGCCGCGGCGCTGGAGGCGGAACGCAAGCGATCCGAGGAGCTTGCAAGCAAGGCGACAAGCCTGGAGGGTCTGGTCGGTTCGCTTGAAAGTGAGATCAGTTCGGTGCGGGAAGCCATGGAAAGGGCGCGTGCGGAAGAGCAGCGCGTGGCCCGTCTTTCCGAAGCGGAACGTGAGAAGGAGCGTGCCGCAGCCGAGGCGGGAATGCCCGATAAAAACCGTATTGCGCCCGCATATCCCTTCGCGAGTTTGAAGGCAAAGCTGGACCTGCCGGTGGCTGGAGATGTCTTGCGCCGGTTCGGCGATGCGGATGGTACGGGCCACTTTTCCAAGGGAATTGTCGTCGCGACCGGACCTGAGGCCATCGTGACGGCACCCGCAGACGGCTTTGTTGTATTTGCCGGAGATTTTCGCAGTTACGGCCGAATGATCATCCTCAATACGGGTGACGGATACCATGTGGTCATGACGGGAATGGACAATGTGAGGACACGGCAGGGAATGTTTGTGTTCTCCGGAGAGCCAATCGCCTCCATGGGTGCAAAAAGAGTAGCGAGTGCAGCAGCATTGGCGCTGGAAACCGACCGGCCAACGCTCTACATTGAGTTCAGGAAAGATGGTGTGCCGGTTGATTCCCAACCTTGGTGGACCGCAAAAAATACCGGAAGGGCGCACAATGATTCGTAAGGTTTCGCTTCTCCTTATCGGTGGGCTTATGGGCGCCACGGCGATGAGTGTGATTTATTCGGCGAGCATGCCGGCACAGGCGGCCGGGCCTTCGACCTATAAGGAACTGTCAATCTTTGGCGACGTGTTCGAACGTGTGCGTGCGCAATATGTGACGCCGCCGGATGACGAGAAGCTGGTCGAAAATGCCATCAACGGCATGCTCAGCTCGCTTGATCCGCATTCGAGCTTCATGAATGCCAAGGACGCCAACGACATGCGCACCCAGACCAAGGGTGAGTTCGGCGGTCTCGGCATCGAAGTGACCATGGAAAATGAACTGGTCAAAGTCATCTCGCCGATGGACGACACGCCGGCTTCGCGCGCAGGCATTCTTGCCGGCGACTATATTTCGGAAATCGACGGTACGCCGGTTCGCGGTCTGAAGCTGGAGCAGGCGGTCGAGAAGATGCGCGGCGCGGTCAAGACGCCGATCAAGCTGACGATCATCCGCCAGGGCGCCGACAAACCGCTCGAATTCACCGTCATGCGTGATGTCATTGCCGTACGCGCGGTCAAGTCCCGTGTCGAGGGCGATGTCGGTTATCTCCGCGTCATCTCATTTACCGAGAAGACCTATGACGATCTCGAAAAGGCGATCAAGAAGATCAAGACGGATGTGCCGGCTGACAAGCTGAAGGGCTACGTGCTCGATCTGCGTCTCAACCCCGGTGGTCTGCTCGATCAGGCGATAAATGTTTCCGACGCCTTCCTCCAGCGTGGCGAAGTCGTTTCGACCCGCGGCCGTAACCCGGACGAGACCCGTCGCTTCAATGCGACAGCTGGCGATCTGACCGATGGCAAGCCGGTTATCGTGCTCATCAACGGTGGCTCTGCTTCGGCGTCTGAAATCGTCGCCGGTGCGCTGCAGGATCTGCGTCGCGCGACTGTGGTCGGCACGCGCTCCTTCGGCAAGGGTTCGGTCCAGACGATCATCCCGCTCGGCGAGGCCGGCGCGCTGCGTCTGACCACGGCGCTTTATTACACGCCGTCTGGCAAATCGATCCAGGGCACGGGCATTACGCCTGATATCAAGGTCGAACAGCCGCTGCCGCCGGAATTGCAGGGCCGTGTCACGACCGAAGGTGAATCCAGCCTGACCGGCCATATCAAGGGCCAGAGCGAAACGGACGAAGGTTCGGGTTCTTCAGCTTACGTTCCGCCGGAAGCCAAGGACGATATCCAGCTGAATTATGCGCTGGACCTGTTGCGCGGTGCCAAGACCGATCCGTCGTTCCCGCCGAACCCGGACAAGGCTGTGGTCAACAAGCAGTAAGATGGATGCGCCGGCCAGCCGGCGCATTTTCTCGATTGCCTAACCGTTTGGACGGATCGTTCATTGCCTTCTGACCTGCGAAAACCGCTTCTGGGTCGACAGAAAAAAAGCGCCGGTATCAACCGGCGCTTTTCCGTCATTATGGTTCTGTCCGCGCTTGCAGTTCTGACGATCGGCGGGCTTTCCGTCTATACGGCCCTGTCGCCCGGCAATCTGCAGAAGACGGCTTCCGGGCCGGACACCCAGCCCCAGCTCCCCGAAGATGCTCCGAAAACAGCAGCAGCCGATGTGGCGGATCCCAACGACACGGCTGGTCTGAAGCCGGAAAGCGGCCGCTCCGGCGCCAATATAAATCGGGCGACGATGCCGGATGGCAATGTGGTGTCGGTCTATTCTCCTCGCCCCCGTGACAGCGACGGACCGGTGCTGATGAGCGGCCAGACCTACGGTCAGGATCCGCGCATGGCCACGCGGCCGAATGATGCATTGCTGGAAGAAACCGCATTCGGCAGATTGCCGGTCGTCGGTGCCGATGGTTTGCGGCCGATGGAGCAATATGCCCGGCCATGGTCCGGCGCACGCGGCACCCGGGTGGCGATCGTGGTCGGTGGTCTCGGCCTCAGCCAGACGGGTTCGCAAAAGGCGATCCGGGAACTGCCGCCGGAGGTGACGCTCGGTTTTGCTGCAAGCGGCAACAGCCTGCAGCGCTGGATGCAGGAAGCACGCCGTGAGGGGCATGAAATCCTTCTCCAGATACCGCTGGAGCCCTTCGGGTATCCCGGCACCAATCCCGGCCCGGACACGCTACTGGCGGGCGATCCCGCGAAGGTCAATATCGACCGGCTGCATCGCTCCATGGCGAAAATTACCAATTATACTGGCATCATGAATTATCTCGGCGGGCGTTTCCTTTCCGAGCAGGCGGCGCTCGAGCCGGTCATGCGCGATATCGGCAAGCGCGGGCTGCTTTTTCTGGACGATGCCTCTTCGGCGCAGTCGCTGAGCGGCGGGATTGCCAAAGCCATTTCCGCGCCGCAGGGCTTTGCCGATGTTCTGCTTGACGGTGAGGTCACCGAAGCCACTATCCTGCGCAAGCTGGACGAATTGGAGCGGATCGCGCGACGTAACGGTCAGGCGATTGGCGTTGCCTCGGCTTTTGACGAAAGCATCGCTGCAATCTCGAAGTGGTCGCGGGAGGCGGGCGGTCGTGGTATTGAGATCGTTGGTGTTTCTGCGCTTGTCTCGCAGCAGGCGGGGCAGTAAACCTTCTGCGCGGCCATTCCTTAGCGCCTTTTCGGCGCGCAGACAGTGCGGGTTTCCAATGACAATCAAAGCAGAAGATTTGCCTTACCGTCCCTGTGCGGGGATTATGGTTCTGAACGCCGAAGGCCTTGTCTGGGCCGGCCGGCGCATCAGGGAAGGCAATTCGGAATATGACGGTTCACCGCAATTGTGGCAGATGCCGCAGGGCGGCATCGATGACGGTGAACGGCCTTTGACGGCCGCCATTCGCGAACTTTACGAAGAGACGGGGATGAAAACGGTGACGTTGCTGGCGGAAGCGAGCGACTGGATCCATTATGATCTGCCGCCCGAACTGATCGGCATCGGCCTGAGAGGCAAGTATCGCGGGCAGGCGCAACGCTGGTTTGCCTTCCGTTTCGATGGCGACGAAAGCGAAATCCAGATCGACCCACCTCCAACAGGGCATACGGCTGAATTCGACGCCTGGGACTGGAAGCCGATGGAAAGCCTGCCAGAGCTCATCGTGCCCTTCAAGCGCGCGGTCTACGAGAAAGTGGTTGCGGAATTCCGGCACCTTGCCGGCAAGTAATAAAAAAGGCGGCCACTGGCCGCCTTTTCTTTGGTCGATTGCGAAAGCTTATTCTGCTTCGTTGGCGGAATCGGCGTTGAGTTGGCCGTATTTTTCCGCACCGATCTTGCCGAGCAGTTCGAGCTGGGTCTCAAGGAAGTCGATGTGACCTTCCTCGTCGATCAGCAGTGCTTCGAAGAGCTTCATCGAGACATAGTCTCCGGCCTCGGAACAGATGTCGCGCGATTTCTTGTAGGACGTCCGTGCGTCATATTCGCCCGCCAGATCGGCTTCGAGCACTTCCTTGACGTTCTGACCGATGCGCAGGGGAGCCAGGGTCTGGAGGTTGGGATGACCTTCCAGGAAAATGATACGATCGATGATCTTGTCGGCGTGCTGCATCTCTTCGATGGATTCCGCACGCTCCTTCTTTGCAAGCTTGGTGTAGCCCCAGTCATTCAGAAGTCGGTAGTGAAGCCAATACTGGTTTACCGCACCGAGTTCTAGAAAAAGGGCTTCGTTAAGCCGCTCGATGACTCTTGTGTCGCCTTTCAATGTCCGCTCTCCTGTTCTCTTCATGGAATCGCTTCAAGCGGGACATAAAATCAAAAACATCTGCTTCCGTCGAGTGGCGACGGGCGTGATATTCTTCGGTTGTCTGTATGATCAGGTCGACGACAGTCGGGAAACAGCCGCAGCAGCGGCCACGTTTTTCCATGGCATGATACACTTTTGCCGGAACGATAAGCTGCCAACAGTCCTCATCGAGGAGCTCGTTAATGACGTCCCGGATATCGTGGTCGGTGATGTAATTGCAGCTGCAAACCAGCATGATCGACTGCCTGTATGACGCAACACGTTGTTTTCGTTCTTAAACCAAAACAGGACACCCACTGTCAAGAAAAACCTCCGAGGATATCCGAAAGTTAACTCTGGATTCATTCTAAACTATACGAAAACTGTCGTATTTTCATTAGTTTAGCAGTTCCTATATTGCGGTATTTTTCGATCAAGTTTTTGTGCGTGGCGATATTACCAGGGCGGATATCACGAAAAGTTTACCTGCTTCCTTCCCGTTAGAAGGGGTGCCGATCTCAGGCGAAATATTGCCCGCCATTTGCGGTCATCGTGGAGCCGGTTATGAAACCAGCCTCGTCCGACACGAGAAACAGGACGCAGCGCGCGATTTCTTCCGGTTCGCCCAGGCGCCCGACCGGGATTTGCGGCACGATCCGCTCGGCCAGCACTTTCTCCGGTATAGCCCTCACCATCTCCGTGCCGATGTAACCGGGGCAGATGGCATTGACGGTAATGTTGCGGCTTGCGCCTTCCTGGGCGAGCGCCTTGGTGAAGCCGATATCGCCAGCCTTTGAGGCGGAATAGTTGACCTGGCCTGCCTGGCCCTTCTGGCCATTGATGGAGGAAATATTGACGATGCGACCGAAGCCGCGGTCGCGCATACCCGGCCAGACGGGATGCGTCATGTTGAAGACGCCGGTGAGGTTGGTGTCGATCACCTCGCGCCATTGCTGCGGTGTCATCTTGTGAAACATCGCATCGCGGGTGATGCCGGCATTGTTGACGAGAACCTCGACGGGGCCGAAGGCCTCTTCAACCTGGGCTATGCCTTTCACGCAGGCATCATAGTCACGCACGTCCCACTGAAACGCGGGTATGCCGGTTTCTTTCTGGAAGGCCTCTGCCCTATCGGTCGTAAAGGCGTAATTGACGGCCACCTGGTAGCCGGCTGCCTGCAAGGCGCGGGCTATTGCTGCGCCTATGCCGCTTGTCCCGCCCGAAATCAACGCAACCCGGCTCATATGGCCTCCATTTCCTGAACTGTTTTAGCCGTGCTCAACGGCCACAGAAATGCGGCCAATGGGAGACCGCTTCTACCCTATTGGCCGCTGAACCGGAATTGCTTTTTGGAAGGCCGCACGACGGTTTTCAGAGCGCCTCGATGCACATGGCAACACCCATGCCGCCGCCGATGCAGAGCGTCGCGAGGCCCTTCGATACGTTGCGGCGGCGCATCTCGAAAATCAGCGTGTTCAGCACACGGGCGCCGGATGCACCAATCGGATGGCCGATGGCAATCGCACCGCCATTGACGTTGACGATATCAGGATCAAGACCAAGCTCACGCACGACAGCGCATGACTGGGCGGCAAAGGCTTCGTTGGCCTCAACGAGGCCGATATCGCCGATCGACCAGCCTGCCTTGGCCAGCGCCTTGCGTGAGGCGGGGATGGGGCCGGTTCCCATGATCTGCGGATCGACACCCGCCGTCGCCCAGGAGGCGATGCGCGCCAGCGGTTTGATACCGCGCTTTGCCGCTTCCTGCTCCGACATCAAAAGTGTGGCAGCAGCGCCATCATTGAGGCCGGAGGCGTTGCCGGCCGTTACCGTGCCCTCCTTGTCGAAGGCGGGGCGCAGCTTTGCCATGGTTTCCAGCGAGACGCCGGTACGGATATGTTCGTCAGCATCGATGATGATATCTGCCTTGCGGCCCTTGACCGAGAAAGCCACGATCTCATCTGCAAAACGGCCGGCGCTCTGCGCGGCTTCGGCCTTGTTTTGAGATGCGACAGCGAACTGGTCCTGTTCATCACGGGAAAGCTGCCATTGCCGGGCGATGTTCTCGGCGGTTATGCCCATGTGGTAGCCGTAAAAGGCATCCGTCAGGCCGTCTTTCAGCATGGTGTCGATCATCTTGAAATCGCCCATCTTCACGCCACCGCGCAAATGGGCGCAATGGGGCGCCATGGACATGGATTCCTGCCCGCCGGCAATGATGATGGCCGCGTCGCCGGTAACGATCTGCTGCATGCCGAGTGCGACGGCGCGCAGGCCGGAACCGCATAGCTGATTGATGCCGAAGGCGGTTGCTTCCTGCGGAATGCCGGCTTTCATCGCCGCCTGCCGCGCCGGGTTCTGCCCTTCGCCTGCCGTCAACACCTGACCAAGGATGACCTCATCGATCTCATGGGCTGCGACACCGGCGCGCTCCAGGACGGCGTTGATGACGGTTGCCCCAAGCTCGTGGGCGGGCGTATTGGCAAAGCCACCATTGAAAGAACCGACGGCAGTGCGCGCAGCGCTGGCAATCACGATTGAAGGCGTCATCTGTTTCTCCTCACTTGCGGGCGGAGACTGGCAAAGCTTTGAATACAAGTCAAATGCCGAAAGTTGCTTTAAAAGATGTTGCTAAATCAAGCCGGAATCTTGCGGAAAATTGCTGCGCAAAAAACAAACTGTTGCGATGCACAAAACATTTGTCACGGGGCTTGTTTTGCGCATACACTTCGCGCGGGAAGAGCAATAACACCAAAAAACAAGAAAATACCATCATCGCGAGGAGGCGGGCATGGCAAAACACGACGGCGAAACAATCATTAAAAAATATGCCAACCGGCGGCTCTACAACACCGGAACCAGCACCTATGTGACGCTGGATGATCTGGCGCAGATGGTTAAACGCGGCGAGGACTTCAAGGTTCAGGACGCCAAATCATCCGAAGACATCACCCATGCGGTTCTGACGCAGATCATTGTTGAACAGGAAGCCAAAACCGGCAATACGCTTTTGCCAACGGCGTTTCTGCGGCAGTTGATCTCCTATTACGGTGACCAGATGCAGATGGTCGTTCCGACATTTCTCGAACATTCGATGAAAACCTTTTCCGATCAGCAGAGCCAGATGCAGGAGCATATGGCCAAGGCGTTCGGTGACGGGTCGCTTGCCCGGAATTTCCAGGCTCCATTGCAAATGATGGAAGAGCAGATCCGCCGCAATACGGAACTGTTCCGGCAGGCAATGCAGGGGTTCACGCCTTTTGCAATGCCGCAGGCGCCCAAGGAAACGCGCAAGCCGAATGCATCCGAAATCGACGAGCTGAAGTCGCAGCTGCGCGCATTGCAGCAAAAACTCGATCAGCTCTGAAGGAGGCTGGAGCATTTCGGGTGAGACCCCTCAAATGCTCTCTCCGGTTCTTCAGTTTGCTGCCCGTTCCGGGACGCGCAACAACAGAACAAACCCCAACCCCAGAAACACGATGAGGGTGGCCATGCCGATGTGTGCGGAGCCACTAAGGTAGGTTGCTATTGAAAAGGACAGCGTCGCCATGAAGCTAGTGGCGCGGCCCGATAGCGCATAGATGCCGAAGTAGCGTCCCGCCTCGGCAACGGTGATGTTGCGCGCCAGATAGGAACGCGACGAGGCCTGAACGGGACCGAAGGCGAGGCCAATCAATATGCCATAGAGCAGATAGGCCTTTTCCGCGCCGGTTGCGAAGATGCCGCCATTATCCGCTGTCGGCAATTGGATCCAGCCAAACAGTGTCGAGCCCTTTTCTGTCGAGACGATGCCGACCGTCGCGATGAGCAGAAGAACCAGGCTGATGAGGATGGTGATCCGCGAGCCAAGTTTCTGATCGACGCGCCCGGCCGCAAAGCAGCCCACGATGGCGACAACGTTGAGCAGGATGCCGAAGAGGCCGATTTCCATCGTCGCCCAGCCGAACATTCCCGCCGCAAATACGCCACCCAGAATGAGCACGCCGTTGACGCCGTCCTGATAAAGCATACGTGCAATCAGGAACCGCAACAGGACGGGTCTGTCTCGAAGTTCGCGCAGGGTGGTCTTGAGCTCCGCAAGACCAGAGCGGATCGCCGCTCCGAAGGGTAGGCCCCTGTCCGCATCCGGGGTCAGCAGAAACATCGGCAGAATGAATAGCAAATACCAGATTGCGGCTATCGGGCCGGTTATTCTGGCGTCCTCGCCGGTTGCGGGATCGAGACCGAAAAGCGGCTTGATGCCGGCGATAGTCAGCCCTGTCTGTGGATTTGCGGCCAGAAGCGTCACCACGGCAATTAGCACCACCATGCCGCCGAGATAACCGAGCCCCCAGGCGAGATTGGAAATGCGTCCGACATTCTGCGGATTGGTCAGTCGCGGCATCATGGAATCGTTGAAGACGATCGAAAACTCCGCCGCGATGGATGCGAATATCATGCAGACGATGGGCAGGATGATCGGCGAACCCGGTGCTGCAAACCAGAGGAATAAAAGACTGACGATCTTGATGGCGGCAAAAAAGGCGATCCACGGTTTGCGCGCGCCGGACTGGTCGGCAATGGAGCCGAGGATGGGCGAGAAGAGGGCGATGATGATCGAGGAGACCGTCGCCATGTTGCTCCATGTCGCCTGCGCCGAAATAGGATCATCGGTGAGGCGGGCGACAAAGTAGGGTCCGAAAACGAAGGTCGTAACGACCGTGAAAAAGGGCTGTGCCGCCCAATCGAACATGACCCAGCCCCAGATGCCGCGTTTGGCAACCACTGTTTCCGCATTTGGGGAGGGGACAGTCATTCATCGTCCTATCGGATATGGGGGATAAAATGCGTGATGCCGGCGCAAACGCTTCATTTATGGCCATCCGGGCCAGTCACCCGGATGGCGTTCGTCGAATGGTCGATCAGCGCGTCTGAACGATATCACCAAGCAGCCCCGCCGCCACTGTCAGGCGGGCGAGGTTGGTATCGCCGCTTTCGCTCAGTGCACCGAGTTCCGAGACGATGCGATTGACGCGCACGCGGTCGGCCGCATACCAGGCCTGAACCGGGTCCTTTTCCTTCGCATACTCGGTGAGGGCCGAGATGACGATCCGGCGTCTCGACAAGGCGATCTGGTCCTGGCTGCGCAGAAGAGCCAGGCTCTCGTAGTGATCTGCCGGCGTGATGCGCTGGCTGGCATCCAGCAGCCGCGCGACACGGAAGGTCGAGGAGACCGTGGCGTAGCTTTCGGCGGCGCGGGCAAGCGTCGTGCCCGCATTTTCGGCGATACGCATGATCTCTGGCACATAGACCAGCAGGGAAAGCGTATCCAGCTCCTCCAGAAGGCCAGAGGGAACACCGTCGATTTCCGTGACGCCAAGCTCGCGGCGATATTTCGCCGCTGCCGGCGATAGCGTCTTGATGGCAGTTTTCAGGCGCTCGATTTCGGTTGCCATGTCGCTCGTTCCAGCGCCCACGCTCCCGGTTTGCAAATAAAGCCTGCTTGCATCGGAGTAGATGCGGGTGATCGTGGCATAAAGTCCGTTCTGGACTTCTCCGCCGATCTTTCCGTCAAGCGCGTCGACCTCGCTCCAAAGACGTTTGAGGCCGAAACCGTCCTCCACGATCACCGCTGCCTTGACGACATCCGCCGACAGGAGGCCGCTCGCATCGGCGAGTTTCTGCACGAAGCCAGGGCCGCCGCGGTTTACCACGGCATTGGCGAGCGCTGTCGCAACGATTTCGCGGTGCAGGCGATGCGCCTTGATATCGTCTGCATAGTTCTTCTGCATCTTGGCCGGGAAATAGTCTGCGAGCAGATGCTGGAGATAGGGTTCGTCGGGCAGCGGGCTTGCCACCAGAGCGTCGAACAGTGTCAGCTTGGCATAGGAAAGCAGCACGCCGATTTCCGGCCGGGTCAGCGGCTTGCCGGTGGCATATCTTTCGCTGAGCTCGGCATTGCTCGGCAAGGTTTCGACCTTGCGGTTCAGTTGGCCGGTTGCCTCCAGCGCGCTCATCAGGCGGCCGAGTTCTTCCCGGTTTGCAAGCCCAAGCCGCTCGGTCAGCGAGATTGCCAGCGATTGCAGGTAGTTGTTGCGCAGCACGAGCTGCGCCACTTCCGGCGTCATGGAGGCAAGAAGCTGGTTGCGCTTCGGCATCGTCAGGCGACCGCTATTGACTGCGGAGGCGAGGGCGATCTTGATGTTGACCTCGACGTCGGAGGAATTCACGCCGGCCGAGTTGTCGATGGCGTCGGAATTGCAACGCCCACCCGCCAGCGCATAGGCGATACGGCCCTTCTGGGTAATGCCGAGATTGGCGCCTTCGCCGATGACCTTGGCGCGCAGCTCGGTGGCGTTGACGCGGATGGGGTCGTTCGCCCTGTCACCCACCTCGGCGTTGGTTTCCACCGCCGCCTTGATATAGGTGCCGATGCCGCCGAACCACAGAAGATCGGTTGGCGCCTTCAGAATGGCGGTCATGATCTCGAAGGGTGTAGCGACGGATTTGTCGATGCCGATGGCAGCGACGGCTTCCGGCGTCAGCGTCACCGATTTTTCGGAACGCGAGATGATCATTGCGCCTTTAGAGAGCGTTGAACGGTCGTAATCCTGCCAGCTTGAGCGTGGCAATTCGAAAAGCCGCTTGCGCTCAGCGAAGGATTTGTCGGTATCGGGATCCGGATCGATGAAGATGTCGCGATGATCGAAAGCTGCGATCAGCCTGATCTTTTCCGACAGCAACATGCCGTTACCGAAAACGTCGCCGGACATGTCGCCGACACCTGCCACTGTGAAGGGCGTGGTCTGGATGTCGGTGTCCATTTCGCGGAAATGACGCTTTACCGTTTCCCAGGCACCGCGCGCGGTGATGCCCATCTTCTTGTGGTCGTAACCGGCGGAACCACCCGATGCGAAGGCATCGTCCAGCCAGAAGCCGGCGTCGTGGGCGAGGCCGTTTGCCGTATCGGAGAATGTCGCGGTCCCCTTATCGGCGGCGACGACGAAATAGGGATCGTCACCATCAAGCCGCAACGTATCGGCCGGCGGTACCACGGCGTCGTCGACGATATTGTCGGTGATGGACAGAAGAGTGCGGATATAGGTCTTGTAGGCTTCACGGCCTGCATTGAAGACCTCGTCGCGGGAGCCGCCAACAGGCAGGTTCTTCGGGAAAAAGCCGCCCTTGGCGCCAACGGGAACGATCACCGCATTCTTGACCTGCTGCGCCTTGACGAGACCGAGCACTTCCGTGCGGTAATCCTGGCCGCGATCCGACCAGCGCAGACCGCCGCGCGCCACTTTGCCGAAGCGCAGATGCACGCCTTCTACTTCCGTTCCGTAGACGAAGATTTCGCGGAAAGGACGTGGATCGGGCAGGCCGTCCAGATGTTTGGGATCGAACTTGAACGCCAACAGGTCACGCGGCGTGCCATCGGTGTTTTTCTGGAAGTAGTTGGTACGAAGCGTGGCGTCGATGGCGTTGACATAACGCCGCAAGGTGCGGTCTTCATCGAGATTTGGAACACCGCTCAATGCAGCTTCGATTGTCTTGTGCATCTCTGCCAGTTTCTTCAGCCGCTTCTTCTCGTCGATGGACGGATCGAAGCCAGCCTTGAACAGCGCGAAAATATTCCGTGAAATGGCCGGATATTTAAAGAGCGTTTCGGAAATATGCTCCTGGGAATAAACGATTCCGGTCTGGCGCAGATAACGGGCATAAGCGCGCAGGACGGACACTTCGCGCACGGTAAGGCCGCAGGCGAGGATCAGCCGGTTAAAGTTGTCATTATCGACCTTGCCCGAGAAGGCAGCAAGGAATGCTTCTTCGAGTTTCTGTCCGTATTGCGGCAGATCGAGCGTCACGCCCTTGGCGACGGCGAGTTCCATATCATGCAGCACGATGTCGCGCTTTTCGCCATCCGAGATGACACCGATGTCGAAGGTGCGCTCACTGATGACGTTGAAACCGAGGTTTTCCAGCAGCGGCACACGGCGCGACAGTGGCAGATGGCCATCCCGATGGAAGATCTTCAGCGACAGCGTCTCAGCTGACTGGCCTTCCTGCTGGTAAAATTCGATGCGGACCGGCTCACCCTTCACAGTGGCCAGAATATCCGCCATATCGCCAATCGCTTCTTCCGGCGTGAAGGCTTCCTGATAGGCCTGATCCACCTCCAGCACCGGCGCACCAGGTTCGGAAAGGGCAACGAAATGGTCTATCCAGCGTGCTGCGATATCGCTGACGGCATCCTCCAGCTTGTCCTGCGCGATACGCGGCGTCTTGCCCTCCGTGCGGCCGACGATGAAATGGACGCGGGCGACAGCGCCTTCGGGGAAGGCAGGGTAATAGGCGGAAATATGCCCGTCATAGACCTTGCTAAGATAGTCGCCGATCTTCTCGCGCACATAGGAATTGTATTCCTCGCGCGGCACGAAGATGATGGCCGAGACGAAGCGGTCGAAACGGTCGATACGTGCGAGAACGCGCACGCGTGGCCGGTCGCTCAGTTCCATGATTTGCTCGATGAAGCGGATCAGAAGATCCGTTTCGATCTGGAAGAGATCGTCGCGCGGATAGGCTTCCAGCGTGTTCTGCAGAATGCGGCCGGAGTGGCTGTTCGGATCAAAACCGAAATGCCGCTCGACATCCGCAATTTTGGCACGTAGCAGCGGGATGTGCTTTACCGAACGCGTATAGGCGGTGGCGGTGAAAAGGCCGACGATGCGCAATTCACCGATGACATTGCCATCCTCGTCGAAGCGCTTGATGCCGATATAATCCATATAAGCGCGGCGATGCACGATGGACTTCACATTTGCCTTGGTGACGATGAGGAAATCCGGACCGTCGAGGAAGGCGAGGATTTCAGGCGTCGTTGTCACGGCGTCCTTGCCAAGGCGCAGCACGCGCACATCCGGATCGCTCAAGCTGCCGAGGCCGACGCCGTCACCGCGTTCGATTTTCGCGTTCTTTCCCGTTCCGGAATAGGTGTAATCGCGCATGCCGAGGAAGGTGAAATTGTCGTTGCGAAGCCAGTTGAGAAACTCGACGGCTTCCGCGCGCTCGGTCTTGCGCCGCGAGGAGCCGCGTTTGGACAATTCGTCTAGGGCTTCGTCGAGTTTCGACAGCATGGGCCGCCAGTCCCTATAGGCGGACTGAACCTGCGCCAGCACGAAACGCAATCTTTCTTCCAGCGCCGTTGCGGCCTGCTGGGTCAGTGGGGCGATGTGCAGCTGAATGAGGCTGATATTCCCGGCGGGATCGTCATCAGGCTCCGCAAGGCGATAACCCGCCTGCGCCGTTGCATCCGGCACCAGAATGGGGTGGACCGCGAGATAGAGGCCGCGATAGCTGCTTGTGACCTCACCCATGACGGAATCGTAGAGGAAGGGCATATTGCGGCCGATAATCGTCAGAACCGTTACCGGAATATCCCGCGGGGTGACGCCCTCCACCTGGGCGATGCTGATATGGGGCGCGTCTCCAGTCCAGCGCGAAAGAGCCTCGAAACTGTGCGCCGCGCTTGCGGCCAACATTTCGGCGGAATAATATTCTATGTCGTCGGCGCTTGCTCTTCCATAGAGTATACCCGGATCAAGAAATGGCGCGTTTTCGGCAAGTGCCTGCTGTCGTGCTTTTTCGATCTGTTTTTCGCGTTTTGGATTATTTCTGTAGCCCATTTGATGTGGATTCCTCCAAAAATCACACTTTAACGTAAAAAAGCACCGTCAATTTGCGGATTTTGCCTTTTCATTCGAATCGGATATTGGCGTGTAATTACGAAGAGTTTAAGAGGCTTTCGTGTTTCTTCAGTTGGGAAGTGAAATTTTTTTGCTTCTTATACGGTAGGGACCGGTTACGAAGCATTTGACAGTATTCCGGTAGCCCATTTATAGGTGGTTCTTTGGCCGCCATGTGATGTTGCGGCCACGGTCGAAGCAAATTATTGATTTGTGCCTATTTTTGTGGTACACCAACGATACTGATCCACAGCGTGGCATTTGTGTGCCCAAAAACACCACGAAAGCAACACCTCTTTTGCACGCGGTTTCCGTGACATATCGAGCGTTTACGTTATCGAAGCCCGCAATGCGGGATGGTGTGTTTTTGCGTGCACGGCTGGACCAGTGCGGAGTCACCTGACGGTTCCCCCGTCTCATCAGGGCCTGACCGACCCAACCCCGGCGTTGCCGGGTATGTAACAGGGAGTTTTTAGAACGAATGACGACCCAGCAGAAGAAATCTCCAGCACATCACGGTTTCAAAACCGGTGAAGCGATTGTGTATCCCGCTCATGGTGTCGGTACCATTTCTGCCATCGAGGAACAAGAAGTTGCCGGCATGAAGCTTGAGCTTTTTGTCATCGATTTCGAAAAAGACAAGATGCGTCTTAAAGTGCCCGTCGCTAAAGCCGTGAGCATCGGCATGCGCAAGCTTTCCGAAGGCGATTTTGTCGAGCGGGCGCTGAAAGTGGTGCAGGGCAAGGCGCGTGTGAAGCGTACCATGTGGTCGCGCCGCGCCCAGGAATATGATGCGAAAATCAATTCCGGCGATCTTATCGCGATTGCTGAAGTTGTGCGCGATCTTTACCGTGCGGAAAACCAGCCGGAGCAGTCCTATTCCGAGCGTCAGCTTTACGAAGCTGCTCTTGATCGCATGGCGCGCGAAATTGCTGCTGTCAACAAGATGTCTGAAACCGAGGCTGTTCGCCTGGTGGAAGTCAACCTTGCCAAGGGTCCGAAGCGCGGCAAGGCCGTCGAAGAGGACGATTCTCAGGAAGAAGCCGCGTAATCACCGGCTTTCTCCTTTTTTAAAAAAACCCGCCAAGAATGGCGGGTTTTTTTGTGCCTGATCTACACGATGCGAATTTTCGTACCCTTGCGCATATAAGGCAGAATGCGCCTCATGTCGCGGGGATGGAGAGCGACGCAGCCGGCGGTCGGCTCATATCCCGGGCGGATCATATGCATGAAGATTGCCGAACCGCGGTTCCGACTTCTCGACGTGATGTTCCAATCGAGCACGAGGCAAACGTCATAAAGGCCGTCCTTTCGCATCATCTCCTCGTGGCTCAGTGCGAAAGGGGACTTGACCAACCTGTTGTAACTGGCGCTGCGTGGCTCGTCGCACCAAAGCATGGATTGCTGCGTCCGTTGCATCGGCAATGTCGTGGCGATGGCGGGGTTACGGTCGCCGCGATAAAATCCGTGCAGCAGACGCGTGACGGAAATCGGTGACTTTCCATCTCCCTCGCGTTTGAGCACGGTGCGGCCGTTGCGCCCGATCGCTGCGGGAAAGGTGAGATGCCCGAGCTGAACGATGGCCCGGCTTATTTTCAAAGGCGCAGGCCGAACCATGAGCGTTGATGCGCGTTTATGTTGCTTTACGGGCTGTCTGCTCATGTTTTTCACGAGATTTTGCTTTGCAGGTTATCTAACGTGAAGTCATAGCACTTCGTAATATCATGGCAATGGGTTGACCTTTTATCGGCAAACCGCTGAATTGGCTGACAATTAGAGCGCCGTGCCTTATTTCGGAGGCACAATGGATGCTCTAACTCTTTTAAACTACGCATTGCGCCTTCCGAAAATCAACGGCGATTTTTGGGCCTATGCGCTAAAGTAAGAAAGGCTGAGAATCCGAATGACGGCTCGCACTATCCTTTTGGTGGACGACGACGACGATCTTCGGGAGACGCTGACTGAGCAACTATCTCCCTATGAGGAATTCTCGCTTCTGAGCGGAGCAAACGCTGCGCAGGCGATGCAGACCGCAAAGACTGCCCAGGTCGATCTCCTGATCATGGATGTCGGCCTTCCTGACATGGATGGCCGAGAGGCGGTGAAGCTGCTGCGCAAGGGTGGCTTCAAGGCACCGATCATCATGCTGACCGGGCACGATACCGATTCCGACACTATTCTCGGTCTCGAAGCGGGCGCCAATGATTATGTGACGAAGCCATTCCGCTTCGCCGTCCTTCTGGCCCGCATCCGGGCGCAGCTGCGTCAATACGAGCAGAGCGAGGATGCGGTTTTCACCGTTGGCCCCTATCAGTTCAAACCCAGCCAGAAGCTGCTGACGACTGAAGACGGCAAAAAAATCCGGCTGACGGAAAAGGAAGCGGCGATCATCCGTTATCTGTACCGCGCCGGGAGCGCCGTCGTTACCCGCGACGTCTTGCTGGAAGAGGTCTGGGGTTATAATTCCGGAGTGACGACGCATACGCTCGAAACGCATGTGTATCGTCTGCGCCAGAAGATCGAGCGAGACCCCTCCAATGCCGAAATTCTGGTGACCGAGAACGGCGGATACAAGATCGTTCCCTGAACGAACGCCCTTTCTGCGTCCGAGAGGACGCAGAATATTCTAACATCTTGTATTTTGAAGGCCGATATCCGAAAACCGCTATAGTGGTGCAGGCGGTTTTCTGGAGTAGCAATCGACATGGCCTTGACGGATGACATCATGCTTCTGGGGCAAGTGCCGTTGTTTGCGGGCTTCAGCGACGATCAGTTGCGGCTGATCGCCTTCGGCGCGGAACGCCGCCGCGTGGCGGCGGGTCAGACTTTGTTCCGGGAACATTCCCCGGCCGAGTGCGCCTTCGCGGTGACGTCAGGCCATTTCGAGCTATTTACGGCCGGGCGGGATGGAAAACCCGCGTTGCAGGCGACACCGGGCAAGGGGGCGCTTCTTTCTGAGCTGGCGCTTTTCACGCTCTGTGAGAGGAAATTTACCGCCATTGCCGCGGAGGATTCCGAGGTCATCCGGATAACGCGCATTCTCTTTCACCGGCTGGTGGAGGAGTTTCCGGAGGTTGCCGATATCGTGACGGCACGCATTCGCGATAATATCGCCGCACTCGCGGCGGGCGCGGCCCGTTTGCAGAACCGTTTCTCCTGATTTTAAAGAGCCAGCGCTTCAGAAACGGAAATGGGCCGTAACCGGAACGTGGTCGGATGGCCGGTTCCAGCCGCGTGCTTCGCGCAAGATATCGATCTTTTCAAGCGAAGGGCCGAGATCCTGCGACGACCAGATATGGTCGAGACGGCGGCCACGGTCTGCGGCTTCCCAATCCTTGGCGCGGTAGCTCCACCAGGTATAAATCTTTTCACTATCAGGCACGTTCAGCCGCATCAGGTCGAGCCAGTTGCCCTTCTTCATGATATCGAGCATGCCGTCGGTTTCCACCGGTGTATGGCTAACGATCTTCAGCAGTTGCTTGTGCGACCAGACGTCATTTTCAAGCGGCGCGATGTTGAGATCGCCTACGAGAATGGACGAGGTGCCGGGCACGCCGTCGGCGCGAAGCGCCTTCATCTCTTCGATAAAATCCAGCTTGTGGCCGAATTTCGGGTTTATCGACCGGTCGGGTTCGTCACCGCCAGCCGGAACATAGAAATTATGCAGCCGTATGCGGCGCGATCCAACCTGAAAAATCGCGGAAATGTGTCGTGCATCGCCTATACCGCAATAGTCCTGACGATGATCTTCTGTCAGCGGAATTTTCGAAGCGATCGCCACACCGTGGTAGCCCTTCTGGCCATGGATGATGACGTGCTCGTAACCGAGCGCCTTCAGCGGCTTCATCGGAAACTCGCCATTGGGGCATTTCGTTTCCTGCAGGCAGAGAATGTCGGGTTTGTAACGCACCAGAAACTGCTCCACGATCGGCATTCTGAGCCTGACCGAGTTGATGTTCCAGGTGGTTATCGAAAACGACATGCATGTGCTCCGCTTCTATAGCCTCGAAGCCGATTGTTTCGAGACATGTTTCCGGGGCGCAGGCTTATAACATCGCGATGAAAACGGGAATGCATTTTAGCGGCAAAATAAAAAAGGCGACCGCAGGGCCGCCTTTTGAACTGTCGCCGTGGACCGCCCGGCCTTTAGCCGCGTTTGCGGACTTCTTCGTAGTTGATGTTGAAAACGCGTTCGTCGAGGTTAACGCCCGTCTGCACGTTGAAGATCATGACAGTCGTGTCCTTGTTCTGGGCATCGGTTGTCGTCCATTGCCTCAGATCGAAGGTTTTCGGGTCAAACATCAGGGTAATGGTGGAATCGCCGAACACGCTCTTGTCACCCAGTACGATGGTAGTCAGGTCCGACTCTTCCTTCACGTTCCGGACCTTCTGGTTGCTCAGATCGATCTTGTCGGACAAAAGCAGGCTGAGCGGGGTCTTTGACAATGGATACAAATCCCATGTCTTCAGCTTCATGTTGCCGATGACGACATTCTTGCCGTCGGAGATGACCCGCATGGGCGAGGGGTCTTCATAATTGAATCGAAGCTTGCCGGGCCGTTCGATGTAAAATTTGCCCCCGGTCTGTTCACCGCGCGGGCCAAACTGGACAAACTCTCCCATCATGGTTTTGACCGACGAGAAGTGATTGGCAATTTTCTGCGCGGTCGCGCTGTTACCGGCAGCCTGAGCAAATGCGTTGAGCGGCGACAGGCCGGCCATGACCGCAGCCATGGAAAACGCCGTCAGCACGCCACGTCGCGTCACGCCGTTCTCTGGTGTGTTTGCGGTGGCAATCTCGCCGGTGGTGAGGTCGTTCATTCTGTTCTCCTTCATCGCAGCGATTTTCCGCATAAAGGCGGCGGCTTCATGACGTTGAAAGCGTGTATTAACGCTTCTTCGCCCCGCTTGGTTGCCGTCTTCGCCTCACGCGTGTCGTTATCCCGAAACCACGACAGCCTTGTGGGCGACGGGCATTACCGCTCGATGATGTCTGCTTCCGTTGGTACGAGTATTTCGCGTTTTCCGGCATGATTGGCGGGGCCGATGATGCCTTCCTGCTCCATGCGTTCGATCAGCGAGGCGGCGCGGTTGTAGCCGATGCCGAGACGCCGCTGGACGTAGGAAGTGGAGGCCTTGCCGTCCCTCAGCACGACAGCCACGGCCTGATCATAGGGGTCTTCCGAATCGGAGAAATTGCCGGCGCCGGCCGGGCCGCCGCCATTGCCTTCCTCATCGTCTTCCTCGGTGATCGCTTCCAGATATTCCGGCGTGCCTTGCGTCTTGAGATAGGCGACGATCTCTTCCACTTCATTGTCGGAGACGAAGGGACCGTGCACGCGCTGGATGCGGCCGCCACCGGCCATATAGAGCATGTCACCCATGCCGAGCAGCTGTTCGGCGCCCTGTTCGCCCAGAATGGTGCGGCTGTCTATCTTCGACGTTACCTGGAAGGAGATGCGGGTCGGGAAGTTCGCCTTGATGGTGCCGGTGATGACGTCGACGGACGGG
>NZ_BDLN01000004.1:137053-137958 GCF_001950375.1 Rhizobium sp. TBD182
CCATGATGACATGGATGCCAGCGGCACGCGCCATCTGAGCGAGGCGCTGTACGGCACCTTCGATATCCTTGCCTGCCACCATCATAAGATCCGCCATTTCGTCGATAATGACGACGATATAGGGCAGGGGCTTCAGGTCGAATTCTTCCGTCTCGTACATTGCCTCGCCGGTCTGGCGGTCGAAGCCGGTCTGCACCGTGCGGGTGAGGATTTCGCCCTTGTCGATCGCCTGCTGCACACGGCTGTTGAAGCCATCGATGTTGCGCACACCGATCTTCGACATCTTCTTGTAGCGCTCCTCCATCTCGCGCACCGTCCACTTCAGCGCCACGACGGCTTTTTTCGGATCGGTAACGACGGGGGAGAGCAGATGCGGAATACCGTCATAGATCGATAGTTCGAGCATTTTCGGGTCGATCATGATCAGGCGGCATTGCTCCGGCGACATGCGGTAAAGCAGCGACAGGATCATGGTGTTGATGGCGACCGACTTGCCCGAACCCGTGGTACCGGCAACGAGAAGATGCGGCATCTTGGCAAGATCGGCGATGACGGGTTCGCCGCCGATGGTCTTGCCGAGCGCCATAGCGAGCTTGGCCTTGCTGTTTTCAAAGTCGCGGCTGCCGACCAGTTCACGCAGGAACACGGTTTCACGCGTCTGGTTTGGAAGCTCGATGCCAATGGCGTTGCGGCCAGGCACGACTGCAACGCGCGCGGCGATCGCACTCATGGAGCGGGCGATGTCATCGGCAAGGCCAATGACGCGCGAGGATTTGATGCCGGGTGCTGGTTCCAGTTCGTAGAGCGTGACGACCGGGCCGGGGCGGACGTGAATGATTTCACCCTTGACGCCGAAATCCTCGAGAACCCCTTCCAGAAGGCGGGCATTCTGCTCCAGCACTTCC
>NZ_BDLN01000004.1:137968-206241 GCF_001950375.1 Rhizobium sp. TBD182
TCAGCGTATGGTCGCGAACGACGTTCTTGGGTTCCGCCAGAAGATGCACGGTGGGCAGCTGGAAACCGTCTGCGGCAATAAAGGAGGCCTGCGCTTCCCTTGCCACGCGCTCGCTGGGCTTCGGGCGTGCGGAAGGGGCGGTTATTCTGGGCTGGCCGCGCCCAGGTGCCTGTCTTGCCACGAACTTCGGGTCGTTCTCGTCCAGGCTGTGGTCGTCCGAGAGAATGCCGTTGGGCAACCGCCGACTGTCTGCGTCCAACGACGGTTCGTCGTCCCCGTCCGCATCATGATCGGGCGCGATGGAGGGAGGCGACATCTGGCGACGGGATGCGGCGCGTTCTTCGAAAGACGGTTCCGCGCGCTGGTCGAGGCGGTTGATCGCCGTCTTGAGGCGAGAGGGTTCGTTCAGCGTGCCGAATTCATATTCGTTGAAATCGTAAGGGTGTTCGAATTCACCGTGCAGGGATTTCGACTTCAGGCCGAACAGGCGGCGAAGTCGGGCCTGCGAGATGTACCAGTAATGTGCGATTGCGCCGAAGGCGAGAATATTGGCGAAGAAACCTTCGCCCTCGTCATCGTCTTCTTCGTCGACCTGACGGGTGGCACGGGCCTTGTTTGCGACCGGCGCGCGTTCTTCCTGTTCCAGGTCATCTTCCGGGCGTCCCACGAGACCGGCGGCAAACAGCATCATCAAGGCGGCGGGAGCAGCGAATATAGCGCCCAGCACCGTCGCAATCGTGCCGGTGGGGTAAGCGCCGATGAAGAGAGCTGGGAAGCGCAGGATCATATCGCCGATGACGCCACCGATGCCGTTCGGCAGCGGCCATGTCACGGGCGCGGGAAAACAGCCGAGCGAGGCGGCGCAGACGATGGCGCCGGCGATCCAGGCGACGAGGCGGGCGGGTATCCGGTTGAACTTGCGACCGGCGATCAGGGCGATCGCCCAGGCAATCACCGGCAAAAGCGCGATGATTGCGGAAAGGCCGAGGAACTGCATCACGATATCGGCGAAGATTGCGCCGCCGTAACCGAGAAGATTGGTGGGTTGGTTGCCTGTTGCATAGGACAGGCTCGGGTCCGCCACGTTCCATGTCGCAAGTGCGGTAATCCCCAGCGCAATCGTGGCAAGCAAGGCAAAACCGGCAAGAGCCATGACCTGCCGCACGAAAAACGCCGTCAGCACGAAACGCGTGTGACGACCGTCGAATGTCGGAGAATTCATTCTGCCCATGTCCCTGAACCCGTAGTTTTTGTGGTTTCGGCAAGATCCGGCAGTTGACCAGATCCCGGATTGACAGGGAAAACTAACAGCCTGCTGGTTAATGTCGTGTTAACCATGCGGTTTTTTAAAAGCCGCTTCCGGATTTGCGGCAAAGAAAAGGCCCGCCGAAGCGGGCCTTCTTTTGGGAGAGGGGATGGAGAACCCCTTTTCCCGGATATCAGGAGTGGTAGGCGGCTTCGCCGTGGGTCGCAAGGTCGAGACCTTCGCGTTCCGCTTCGACCGGAACCCGCAGACCAACGATCACGTCGACGATCTTGTAGAGGATTGCCGAGACGACTGCGCACCATACGATGGTGATGGCGACGGCAACGAACTGCGTCCAGAGCTGCGAGGAGATGGAGAAGTCCGCCTTGCCCGTGCCGCCAAGCAGCGGAGACGTGAAGATGCCGGTGCCGAGGGCGCCGATGATGCCGCCGATGCCGTGGACACCGAAGACGTCAGCTGTGTCATCGTAGCCAAACTTGTTCTTCACAACCGAGACGAAGAAGTAGCAGATCGGCGAGACGATGAGGCCGAGAACGATAGCGCCCATGGGTCCGACGGAACCGGCCGCAGGCGTTACGGCGACGAGGCCGGCGATCATGCCCGAAGCTGCGCCCAGCATGGAAGCCTTGCCGCGGGTGAAGCTTTCAACCAGCGACCAGGAAACGATGGCTGCTGCAGTGGCGAGGAAGGTGTTCATGGTTGCAAGAACCGCACCGCCAGATGCTTCGAGGTTGGAGCCGGCGTTGAAGCCGAACCAGCCGAACCACAGCATGGCTGCGCCAACCAGCGTCAGCGTCATGGAGTGCGGGGCCATCATGTCCTTGCCGAAGCCGGTACGCTTGCCGACCATGATCGCGCCGATCAGACCGGCGATACCGGCATTGATGTGGACGACGGTGCCGCCGGCGAAGTCGAGAGCGCCCATGCCGAAGATCAGGCCGTTCGCGTCCCAGACCATGTGAGCGATCGGGAAGTAGACGAAGGTGGCCCAAAGGATGGTGAACAGGATGACTGCCGAGAACTTCACGCGTTCCGCGAATGCACCGATGATCAGCGCGGGCGTGATGGCCGCAAAGGTCATCTGGAAGGCGATGAAGGTGTATTCGTAGATCACGACGCCCTGGGAGAAGGTTGCCGAGGTGCTGTCAAGCGAAACGCCGGACAGGAACAGCTTGCCGAAACCGCCGAAATACGGGCCGGTGCCGCCGCCGAAGGCGAAGGAGTAACCGTAGATTACCCAGACGAGCATCATGACCGCGCCGATGACCGTGCACTGCATGAGAACGGAGAGCATGTTCTTTGTGCGCACGAGGCCGCCATAAAACAGGGCGAGACCCGGAATGATCATGAAAAGCACGAGGATCGTCGCGACATACATGAATGCGGTATCGGCTTTTTCCGGAACGGGGGCCGCCGCTGCTACTGCCGGCGCGGCATCCTGCGCAAAGGCGATTGCCGGGGCCATCAGGGCTGCCACACCGGCACCCAGTTTGCCGAGCGTTGAAAACTTGTTGAGTTGCATAGCTAGAAAACTCCCTGTCAGCCGTGCTTCAAAGCGCTTCTGTGTTGGTTTCGCCGGTACGGATGCGCACGGCCTGTTCGATAGAGTAGACGAAGATCTTGCCGTCACCGATCTGCCCGGTTTTTGCAGCCGACGCGATTGCCTCGACAGCCTTGTCGACGACGTCTGATGCAACCGCGATCTCGATCTTCAGTTTGGGAAGAAAGCTCACCGCATATTCCGTGCCGCGATAAATCTCGGTATGTCCCTTCTGGCGTCCGTAACCCTTTACCTCGGTCACGGTCAGGCCTTGGATGCCGACGCCGGTGAGCGCTTCGCGCACTTCATCCAGCTTGAACGGCTTGATAATGGCCATCACAATTTTCATCTGGTTTCCCATCCTTTGTTTGTCCTCGGCACGGAGCCGACTCTCCTCGCGCTGGCAGATCAGTAACAGCGACCACGGACATACATTCAAGGGGCGTGCCAGTTTTGATGCGGCATCTAAGTTATTGAAATATAAAAATTATATGACAGGCGTCTGAAAAACGGGCATCGGGTGGCGCAATTTTCGTCTATTAAATGTGCGATTTTTTAAAAAAGCGCATTATTTAAGCATTTGCCCTTTTGCGGATCAAACCTTCCTGTGCGACGGAGGCGATCAGTTCACCCTGTCTGGTGAAAATATTGCCACGGGTCAAACCGCGTGCTCCCGAGGCGCTGGGGCTGTCCTGCGTGTAGAGCAGCCAGTCGTCCAGCCGGCAGGGACGGTGGAACCACATGGCGTGATCGAGGCTCGCCACCTGAATGGCCGGATCGAAGATTGTCGTCCCATGGGCATAGAGCGACGTGTCGAGCAACGTCATATCCGAGAGATAAGCGAGAATGGCCGACTGGAAACGTGGATCGTCCGGCACATTGCCGACAGCGCGAACCCAGATATCCTGCTGCGGTTCCAGCTTTTCCTTCGAAATATAATGGGTCAGCGAAACCGGCCTGATCTCTATCGGGCGCTTGTTGCTCCAGTATTTGCGGATCGAAGCGGGTGCGTTGGCGAGGAAGGCCGCCTGCATCTCATCTTCACTCATCAGCCTTTCGGGCGGCGTCACATCCGGCATTTTTATCTGATGATCGAATCCGTCCTCGACGATCTGGAACGACGCCGACATGGAAAAGATCGCCTTGCCATGCTGGATGGCGACCACGCGCCGGGTGCAGAAGCTCGCACCGTCGCGAATGCGCTCCACCTGGTAGAGGATGGGCACCAGCGGGTCGCCGGGGCGCATGAAATAGGAATGCAGTGAATGAACGAAACGGTCATCATCCACGGTTCGTTGAGCTGCAATCAATGCCTGCGCGATGACCTGGCCGCCGAAAACGCGCTGCCAGCCGATTTGCGGGCTTTCACCCCGAAACAGGTTTTCTTCCAGCTTCTCGAGATCGAGTGTGGAGATCAGATTGGCCATCGGATCTGACGTTTGCGAGGGATGCGACATTTTTTCGGCCTGCTCCGGCTGTAGGAAGACGTCACATGGTCTATAGTGCGCCGATGATGCGTGCACAAGATTTGAGGAGAAGCGCGATGCTGGACGTGGTGGTGGCAGGCGGCGGTTATGTCGGCCTTTCCGTTGCTGTCGCAATTAAGCAGGCAGCCGGACATCTTAATGTGCAGGTGGTTGAAGCCGCTCCCGAGGATGTCTGGAAGAAGGACGTCCGCGCCTCCGCCATTATCGCGGCGGCCACGCGCATGCTCGACGTTTTCGGCATATGGAACGAGATCGAGCCGGAGGCCCAGCCGATCCACAAGATGATCGTCACCGATTCGAACACCGCCGATCCGGTTCGCCCGGTGTTTTTGACATTCGACGGCGCGGTGGAGGAGGGCAGGCCCTTCGCTCATATGGTCCCGAATGTCGCGATGGTGGGTGCGCTGCGAGGCCTGTGTGAGCGCCTCGGCGTCGAAATCCGCCATGGTCTCAGTGTTTCCGGCTTTTCCGCCGGCCCGCAATCGACGGCTATTTCACTTTCCGACGGCTCGTCGCTTGAGGCGCGACTGCTCATAGCCTGCGATGGGGTCCGCTCGGCTTTGCGGGATATGGCAGGAATAAAAACCGTGCACTGGAATTACGATCAGTCCGGGATCGTCACCACCGTTGAACACGAGCGGCCGCATGAGGGCTGCGCGGAGGAACATTTTCTGCCGTCGGGGCCTTTCGCCGTGCTTCCCTTGAAAGGGAACCGCTCCTCGCTTGTCTGGACCGAACGTACGGCCGATGCCGACAGGCTGGTTGCTGCCGACGATCTGGTGTTCGAGGAGGAACTTGAACGCCGGTTCGGCCACAAGCTCGGTCCGGTCCGTCCCGTCGGTCCCCGTCGCGCCTTTCCGCTGGGCTTGACGCTGGCGCGTTCCTTCGTCGCGCCACGTTTTGCACTTGCCGGCGATGCGGCGCATGGAATTCACCCGATTTCCGGTCAGGGCCTCAATCTCGGCTTCAAGGATGTTGCGGCACTGGCCGAAACCGTGGTCGAGGCTGACCGTCTCGGCCTTGATATCGGCTCTCTCAACGTTCTCGACCGTTACCAGTCCTGGCGGCGTTTCGACACGTTGCGGATGGGCGTGACGACGGATGTGCTGAACCGGCTTTTCTCCAATGATGTCGGTCCCATTCGCGTCATGCGTGATTTCGGTCTGGGTGTAGTCGATCGTTTGCCGGGTCTGAAATCCTATTTCATCGGTCAGGCTGCCGGCACGACAGATGCGGGCGCGCCGCGCCTGCTTGCCGGCGAGGCGCTCTGATACTGCCGTTCCTGCCTGTGCCGGAGCGGCTTTCCAGCGATTGCCGCTTGACAGTCGATTCCGGTGTTTTCCGCCGGAAGCCGGTGCCGCAAAGCTAAATCCGGACAATGACTTACCCGGATTCACAATCTGGTATAGGGCAGGCATCTGCCAACCAGATGTTGCGGAGAACAAAAGCTGAATCCATTGGAGTCAGCGATTCGTATTCGATTCGTTCGCAGACTGTTCCGTATCCGAATCGATTCCGGTTTCGCCGGATTCTTTTTAATATTTCAAGTATCTGAATCAAAAAGGAAAATTCCGGCGGGGAAGGACCTGTTACCACTTTGCGGACAAGGCCTATTGCCTTTGTCGGCGGGCGTTGCCATGTGTGTTGCGTGTGCGGCCCGTATCAGTGAATGGCGGGCGGTACAGCAAGCAGATGAAGTCGATTCACGGATAGTACGTTGAATTTTCGCCCCATGATCCTGAGCGGCCGCGGTGTCACGGCCGTTCTCGGCCCCACCAATACCGGCAAGACCCATTACGCCATCGAGCGCATGGTGGCACATGGCAACGGTGTCATCGGCCTTCCGCTGCGCCTTCTGGCGCGTGAGGTCTATACCCGTCTTGTCGAAAAGGTGGGCGCGCCGAATGTGGCGCTGATAACCGGCGAAGAAAAGATCGCCCCTCCTAAAGCCAAATATTCCGTCTGCACGGTGGAAGCCATGCCGCGCGAGACAACGGCCGCATTCGTCGCCATCGATGAAGTGCAGCTGGCCGGTGATCTGGAGCGCGGGCATATCTTTACCGACCGCGTGCTGCATCTGCGCGGGCGGGAGGAAACGCTGCTTCTGGGTGCGGGCACGATGCGCCCGATCCTCGAAAAGCTGCTGCCGGGAATTACCGTGGTCGAACGTCCGCGCCTGTCACAGCTTTTTTATGCGGGCCAGAAGAAGATAACCCGCCTGCCGCAACGCACGGCAATCGTCGCCTTTTCGGCGGAAGAGGTCTATGCCATTGCCGAGCTGGTGCGCCGCCAGCGTGGTGGCGCAGCCGTTGTGATGGGCGCGCTTTCGCCGCGTACGCGCAACGCGCAGGTGGGGCTCTACCAGTCCGGCGACGTCGAATATCTCGTGGCGACGGATGCCATAGGCATGGGCCTCAACCTTGATGTCGATCATGTCGCCTTTGCGCAGGACCGCAAGTTCGACGGCTATCAGTTCCGCAATCTCAATCCGGGCGAGATCGGCCAGATCGCCGGCCGCGCCGGCCGCCATCTTCGCGATGGCACCTTTGGCGTGACGGGGCGCGTTGATCCATTTGACGACGAGTTGGTGGAGCGTATCGAAACCCATCAGTTCGACTCGGTGAAGGTGCTGCAATGGCGGACGAAAAATTTCGATTTTTCCTCCATCACCAATCTGCGTCTGAGCCTCGAAGCCGCCCCGGCGATCCAGGGACTGTCACGGGCCTTGCCGGCGATCGACCAGCAGGCGCTCGAATATCTGTCGCGCTACCCTGAAATCATCGACGTGGCGACGACGGAGGCGCGGGTGGAAAAACTCTGGGAGGCCTGCGCGCTTCCGGATTATCGCCGCATTGCGCCCGCTCAACATGCTGATCTGATCTCAACGCTCTATTTCGATCTGGTAAAACGTGGCACGGTGAACGAAGATTTCATGGGCGAACAGGTGCGCCGCGCCGATCGTACCGATGGAGAGATCGATACCTTGTCTGCAAGGATTGCGCAGATCAGAACATGGACTTATGTATCGAACCGCCCAGGATGGCTTGCCGATCCGACACACTGGCAAGAAAAGACGCGGGAAATCGAAGATCGATTGTCCGATGCTCTACATGAAAGGTTGACGAAACGCTTTGTTGATCGCAGGACATCTGTGCTCATGAGGCGCCTGAGAGAGAATGCGATGCTTGAAGCTGAAATCAGTGTAAATGGTGATGTCTTCGTAGAAGGACATCACGTCGGCCAGTTGGCCGGGTTCCGGTTCACGCCGGTGCCGGGAATGGAAGGGCCGGATCAGAAGGCCGTGCAGGCTGCTGCGCAGAAGGCGCTCGCGCTCGAATACGAGGCGCGTGCCGCGCGTCTGCACGCCAGCGGAAACGGTGATCTCGCTTTGAGCTCCGATGGTCTGGTTCGCTGGTTGGGCGAACCGGTGGCCCGCCTTTCGGCAGGCGACAATATCATGAAGCCGCGCGTGATCCTCTTTGCCGACGAGCAGTTGAGCGGCAATGCCCGCGATCATGCGCTGGCGCGCGTCGAACGTTTCGTTAATCATCAGATTGCGACCGTGCTGAAGCCGCTGGACGATATTTCGCGCGCCGAAGACCTTCAGGGTCTGGCGAAGGGGCTGGCGTTCCAGCTGGTCGAAAATCTCGGTGTCCTGTTCCGCCGTGACGTCACCGAAGACGTGAAGTCGCTGGATCAGGATGCGCGTGCCTCCATGCGCCGCTACGGCGTGCGTTTCGGCGCCTATCACGTCTTCCTGCCCGCGCTTCTCAAGCCCGCCCCGGCGGAGCTTGTCACGCTGCTCTGGGCGCTGAAGAACGATGGTCTCGGCAAGCCGGGTTACGGCGATCTCATTCCGGTGCTGGCCGCCGGTCGCACCTCTGTCGTGACGGACCCGACCTTCGAGCGGATGTTCTACAAGCTCGCCGGTTTCCGTTTCCTTGGAAAGCGCGCCGTGCGTATCGACATTCTCGAGCGTCTGGCCGATCTCATCCGTCCGCTGTTGCAGTGGAAGCCCGGTCAGCAGCCGCGTCCGGAAGGCGCTTATGACGGCCGCCGTTTCACGACGACGACCGCGATGCTTTCCATTCTCGGCGCAACGCTCGACGACATGGAAGAAATCCTCAAGGGTCTCGGTTATCGTGCCGATCAGGTAACGGCGGAAGAGGCGCAGGCCTTCCTCGCCAACCAGACCGGTGCTGCCGCTCCGGCCGCTTCTGAAGCGGTGACGGAAGACGAGAGCGCAGAGACCGAACACGAGGAACCGGCTTCGGAAGAGCAGGTTTCCGAGACGACGACTGTCGAAGCTGCTGAAGAAGCGCCGGTTGCGGAAGCTGTGGGCCAAGAGGCTGCTGTTAGCGAGGCTGCGCCGACGGAAAGCGCCGAGGCTGCCGAGCCGAAGCCTGTTCTTCTGTGGCGTCCGGGTGGTCGCAACGAAAACCAGCGTGGTGAAAACCGTCGTCCCGGCAACCGCGGTCAAGGCCGTGGCGAGGGTCGCGATCAGGCGCCACGCGAACAGGGTGAACGTCGTGGCGAAGGCCGTCGCGATAATCGTGACGGAGCAAATCGCGAGGCTGCCAATCGTGGCGGTGACGGCGAGCGCAAGCGTGATGGCGGACGTCCCGACCGTGGCAGCAACCGCAATAATGATCGTCAGGATCGCGGGGAGCGCAAGGACAGGCCGGACCGCAATGACCGTGGCGGGAAACCGCAGGGTCAGCAGCGTTTCGAAGCCAAGCCGCCGCGCAAGGAAAAGCCGATCGATCCGGATTCGCCCTTCGCCAAGCTTGCTGCTCTCAAGGAGCAGCTGAAGAAGTAAGCTATGGGGAGCAACGAACAGCCACTCGAAAGCACGCGTCAGCGTCTGGACAAGTGGCTGTTCTTTGCCCGCATGGCCAAATCCCGTTCACTTGCCCAAAGCTACATTCAGTCGGGCAAGGTCAAGGTCAACGGTGTCTCCATTCGCCAGCCCAGCCATCTGGTAAAGGCTGGTGACAGGCTCGATATCGGTTTCGAGCGCATGGACAAGGTGCTTGTCGTCAAATCCGGGGGCGAGCGGCGCGGGCCCTATGAAGAGGCCAAACTTCTCTACGACGATCTGACGCCGCCGCGTGAGCCTTCCGACAGGCTGAGCCCGCTGGAGCAGGCGATACGTCAGCCCGGAAGCGGTCGCCCCACCAAAAAAGAGCGCAGGGCGCTCGACAGGTTCCTGTCGGACAGCGACGGAAACAAAGAATAGAATAAACCTTCAAGTCTTAGCGGTTTTTCAGAATTGTTTATCCTTGCTATCTGAAGGCAAAGGCATTACCTCACTTGCAAAATTGCCCTGTCTGAATTCCGGGCGACGGCTTGTGTTCCGAAGCCCACAGACCCGGCCTGCATATTCTGGAGTTCATCATGACATATGTCGTGACCGACAATTGCATCCGCTGCAAATACACCGATTGCGTTGAAGTCTGCCCTGTCGACTGCTTTTACGAGGGTGAAAATTTCCTCGCTATCAATCCTGACGAATGCATCGATTGTGGTGTGTGCGAACCGGAATGTCCTGCCGAAGCGATCAAGCCTGACACTGAGCCGGGTCTCGACAAGTGGCTGAAGCTGAATACGGAATATGCGGCGATCTGGCCGAATATCACCATCAAGCGCGACCCCTTGCCGGAAGCCAAGGAAATGGATGGCGTGACAGGCAAGCTCGAGCTTTATTTCTCTGCCGAGCCGGGTAAGGGCGACTGAGTTCTCAACGACTGGTGTCCTTGGTATCATGATTTTAAAAGCCCTCGGAGCGTCAGCGTGAGGGCTTTTTGCCGATCTTCAGCGAGTTATCCGCCGCGGCCTGATTGCAATGTGGTCGATAGCAGGGTCAAAAGCGCCACGCTGTCTTCCAGGCTTTGGCGCTGGCGGCTTTGCAATATGGCCGCTTGCAGGCGGTTCATCTCACGGGCGATCGCCGCTGGCTGCCAGGTTCGCAGCGCCCTTTCGATAACCGGTTTCCTGCGAAAATGGATGTGGCGTCCAAGCGTTTGCATGACCTGCCCGGCCTGCTGCTTTTTCTCATCCATTTCGGCGCGCATCTGATCCAGCAACTGAAATTGCTTGAGGCATCCCTGAAGCACGAGAAAGATCGGCGTCTTCGACGAGACGATCTTCTGGGTGGCGTGGAAAAAGGCGTTTCTGTCGCCCTTCAGGATGGCATCGACGGCGTCGTCAGCCGAAACCGTGCTGGCATCGCCGATGATTGCCAGCACATCATCTTCCTCGATCACCTCTGCACCACGGCAATAGAGCGCAAGCTTGCGGATCTCGTTGCGCGAGGCAATCCGGTCGCCGCCCAACTGCTCGATCAGCCTCTGCCGTGCGGCCGGGGCAATGCGCAGATTGTCGGCAGACAGTTCCTGATCGATCAACGCATTCAACGAACGGGCGTCATCCGCATAACACGGGATTGCTGCGATAGAGCGAGCGGGTTCTGCGATCTTGCGCAGGCCCGTACCTTTTTTGATGTCGCCGGCCTCGATGATGAGGAAGCTGGCTTCGGGCGGCGTCTCAGCCAGAATCTGGAGAGCATCCACCAGCGCCTTTTCAGCCGAGGCACTTTTGATCCAGACGAGTTTTTCGCCACCGAAAAGGCCGATGGCGTTCACCTCGTCGAGAAGGCGGCCGGGATCGCCCTGCAGGTCGGATGCGCTCAGCTTCAACGATGCAAAGGCGTCATCCGGGTCAATGCCGGTCTTTTTGGCGATGAGGTTGGCCCGCTCCGACACGAGGCCGCGATCCGGGCCGTAGAGCACGAAAACGCGAAAGCGCTCCGCCGGATTTTCGGCGAAGCGATCAAATTCATGCGATTTTATCTCTGCCACGGCCGCCGCTCTCAGCGGCCAAGGGTGGCAGCGATATCGGTACGGATGATTTCAGCCAGTTCCCGGGCCGCACGGTTTTCTGCGTCGCGGATCGCCCTGATCTTGGCGAATTCCTGCTGTGGCAGATCCACCTGCGCCGTTACGCTACGCCGCGCGGAGCGCAGGATCTGGCCGTCGGAAATACGCGTCAGGACGTAATTACCGTTCATCACAACACGGCCTGGGTAAGGGCCGTTATAATTGCTGTTGGTACGGGTCGTCAGATCGTAGTTCTCGACTTCCGTGGACGTGGCGCTCGAGCTTACGGATAACTTGACGTTGTACTGAGCCGTAGCCGGTTCACCCGCACCGCCGGACACCAGGAAGATCAGCTGATTGCGCACTTCCTGCGTTATGCGGTCGCCGGCATTCGAGATGCTGACAGCCGCCAGTCTCTCCTTGGTTCCGGAAGCCTCGCCGTAAAGCGGGCGGACCTGGCAGCCTGCCAGAAGACCGGCCATCATCACGACGGAAACTGCTGCCGCAACGCGGCTCCATCTCGAAAAAACGTCAGACAACAATGTTCACAATCCTCTGCGGAACCACGATGACTTTTTTGGGCTCGCCACCGGCAAGAATGGATTTGACGGCATCCAGCGCAAGGGCAGCCGCTCGGACCGCATCTTGATCCGCATCGCGCGCGATTGTCAATTCGCCGCGCTTCTTGCCGTTGACCTGAACGGGCATGACCACATCGTTTTCCTCGACCAGCGAGGGTACAAAAGTTGGCCACGGCGTCTGGGCGACGAGACCCTCGTTGCCCAGCGCCGACCAGCATTCTTCGGCCAGATGCGGCGTCATGGGGGCAATGATGCGAATGAGGATTTCGACGGCATCACGCGCCGCCGCCTTGACGTCATCAGGCTTGCCACCAGCCGCGACATCCGCCAGCGGAGCTGCGAGCGCGTTGACCAGTTCGTAGATGCGGGCGATCGCCTTGTTGAAGGCGAGCTTGTCCAGATCCTCCTGAACGGCCTTCAGCGTCTTGTGGGCCGCCTTGGATACTGCCAGGCCCTCGCCCTCGCTCGCGGGCTTCGGCGTGACGCTCTTCAGTTCGGTCGCGACTTCGCCGATGATGCGCCAGACGCGCTGTACGAAGCGGTTTGAGCCTTCCACACCGGCTTCGGACCAGATGACGTCGCGGTCGGGCGGAGAATCCGACAGGACGAAGAAGCGAGCGGTATCCGCACCATAGGATGCGATGATGTCATCCGGGTCGACCACGTTCTTCTTCGACTTCGACATCTTCTCGATCGAGCCGATCTTCACTTCCGCACCGGAGGACAAGAGGAATGCCCGGCGGGCACCGTCAGTCTCTTCGATGCGCAGGTCGGCGGGCGCTACCCATTCACGGGTCAGGCCTTCACCGTGGCTGTAGGTCTCGTGCACAACCATGCCCTGC
Organism: Rhizobium sp. TBD182; assembly: GCF_001950375.1. NCBI lineage: Bacteria > Pseudomonadati > Pseudomonadota > Alphaproteobacteria > Hyphomicrobiales > Rhizobiaceae > Rhizobium > Rhizobium sp. TBD182. The sequence continues at coordinate 150,564 of NZ_BDLN01000004.1, forward strand.
GTGAAAAGGCCCTTGAAGGGCTCCTTGACGCCGACATGGCCGGTCTCGCGCATGGCGCGGGTGAAGAAGCGCGAATAGAGCAAGTGCAGAATAGCATGCTCGATGCCGCCGATATACTGGTCCACCGGCAGCCAGTGGTTTGCGACCTTCGGATCCGTCGGCTCATCTTCCCAAGGCGCGGTGAAGCGCGTGTAGTACCAGCTGGAATCGACGAATGTGTCCATCGTGTCGGTTTCACGGCGTGCGTCATGGCCGCATTGCGGGCAGGCGACGTGACGCCATGTGGGGTGGCGATCCAGTGGGTTGCCGGGCACGTCGAAGGTCACGTCGTCGGGCAGCTTGACCGGCAGGTCCTTTTTCGGAACCGGAACTACGCCGCAGACTTCGCAATGGATGACGGGTATCGGGCAACCCCAGTAACGCTGGCGGGAAATGCCCCAGTCGCGCAGGCGGAAATTGACCTTGCGCTCGGCCTGCGGCGTGTTGCCCAGCGTCTGGGCAGAGAGCTTCTGCACGACCGCTTCAAAGGCGTCAGCGGTGTTCATGCCGTTCAGGAAGCCGGAGTTGATCATCACGCCATCATCGGTGAAGGCGACGTCTTCAATGGTGAAGCTGGCAGCGTCGGGGCCTTCCGGTGCAACGACGGCCACCACCGGCAAATCGTATTTACGGGCGAAATCCAGATCGCGCTGGTCACCCGAAGGGCAGCCGAATATCGCGCCGGTGCCGTAGTCCATCAGCACGAAGTTGGCGACATAGACCGGCAGTTCCCACGTCGGGTCCAGCGGATGCACGACCTTGACGCCGGTATCGATACCCTTCTTTTCCGCTGTTTCCAGCGCTGCGAGAGACGTGCCATGGCGGCGGCACTCGTCGCAGAACTCGGCAATATCAGGGTTCTTCTCCGACAGCTCTCTTGCCAGCGGATGGTCGGCGGCGATTGCCAGGAAGGATGCGCCGAACAGAGTGTCGGGACGCGTGGTATAAACAGTGATGTCGGCAAAGCCTTCCGGCACTGTGCCAGCAACGGTCTGCCAGCGCAGCGAAAGGCCTTCGGAGCGGCCGATCCAGTTCTTCTGCATCAGGCGTACTTTTTCCGGCCACTGATCCAGCGTGTCCAGCTCGTCCAGCAGATCCTGGCTGAAATCGGTGATTCGGAAGAACCACTGCGTCAATTCGCGCTGTTCGACCAGCGCGCCGGAACGCCAGCCGCGGCCGTCGATGACCTGCTCATTGGCCAGAACGGTATGGTCGACCGGATCCCAGTTAACCTTGGACTGCTTGCGGTAGACCAGACCCTTTTCCATGAAATCGACGAACAGCGCCTGCTGGCGGTGGTAATATTCCACATCGCAGGTCGCAAATTCGCGGGTCCAGTCCAGCGACAGGCCCATGGATTTCAGCTGGCCACGCATGGTGGCGATGTTCTGATAGGTCCAGTCCTTCGGGTGAACCTTGTTCTGCATAGCCGCGTTTTCGGCAGGCATGCCGAAGGCGTCCCAGCCCATGGGGTGCAGAACGTTGAAGCCGCGCGCGCGCTTGTAGCGCGCAACGACATCGCCCATCGCGTAGTTGCGGACGTGGCCCATGTGAATGCGTCCCGACGGGTAGGGAAACATCTCTAGAACGTAATACTTCTCGCGCGGATCGCTGTTGTCGGTCACGAAAACCTTGTCTTCGTTCCATTTCTGCTGCCAGCGCGGCTCGGCGTCGCGAGGATTGTAACGTTCGATGGCCATTGTTTAGAATTCCGGGTATCGAGGGGAAAAATTTGCGCTGACCTTCACCATGAAACGACCGGGGCGTCAAGTTTGGCGGGGCCTCCGGGCGTTCAATCTTGGCCAGCGTGCCTCAAATGGTGCTAAACCCGCTTGGCATCAAGGCAATCGGCGTCTAGTTAGCGTTCAGAATGTTTCAAATAGAGGTCCTGTGATGGAAATCGAAGCACGTCTTGAGGATGTCAGGCAACGCATAGCGGAGACAGCGGAAAAGTCCGGCCGCAAGGCGACGGATGTTTCTCTCGTCGCCGTCTCGAAGACGTTCGATGCGCAAGAGATCCAGCCGGTCATCGACAGCGGCCAGCGCGTGTTCGGCGAGAACCGCGTACAGGAAGCGCAGGGCAAGTGGCCTGCGCTTAAAGAAAAGACATCGGGTATAGAGCTGCACCTGATCGGGCCGCTGCAATCCAACAAGGCGGCGGATGCCGTTGCGCTGTTCGACGTCGTACAGAGCGTTGATCGGGAAAAGATCGCCCGTGCGCTTTCCGAGGAATGCGTCAAACAGGGCCGCAGCCTTCGTTTTTATGTGCAGGTCAATACCGGGCTGGAGCCACAGAAGGCTGGCATCGATCCACGCGAGACCGTCGCCTTCGTGGCTTTTTGCCGGGACGAGCTGAAATTGTCGGTCGAGGGCCTGATGTGCATTCCGCCTGCGGATGAAAATCCCGGTCCGCATTTTGCGCTTCTGGCGAAGCTTGCCAGACAATGCGGCCTCGAGAAGCTCTCCATGGGCATGTCGGGGGACTTCGAGACGGCGATAGAATTCGGCGCCACCAGCGTGCGTGTCGGCTCGGCAATCTTCGGTGCCCGCTAGAGCATTTCCGTTAAAAGCGCATAGCCGGTTTACTGGAAATGCCCTGAAGCTCTGAAAACAAAAAAACCCGGCACGACGGCCGGGTTTTCATAAACGGAAAGACTTTCGATCAGTAGTGATCGTCCTCGTCTTCGTCCTTCGGAGCCGATTTCAACGAGCTGAGCTTCTTGAAGACGGCGTCCGCGTCGATCTGCTTTTCTTCTTCGTCGCGCTGGAAGTTGTAATCCAGACCTTCCGTCGCCGTTGCCGGCTGCAGCGTGTTGCCAAGTTCTTCTGCTGTCGGCAGCGGGCGGCCGCGCGATGCGCGTTCAACTTCAAGATCGAGATCGATCTGGCTGCAGAGACCAAGCGTTACCGGGTCCATCGGGGTGAGGTTTGCCGAGTTCCAGTGGGTGCGGTCGCGGATCTGCTCGATGGTGGATTTGGTGGTGCCAACAAGACGCGAAATCTGCGCGTCCTTCAGCTCAGGATGATTGCGGACCAGCCAGAGAATGGCGTTCGGACGATCCTGACGCTTGGAAACCGGCGTGTAGCGCGGGCCACGGCGCTTGGATTCCGGCACACGAACCTTTGGCTCGGAAAGCTTGAGCTTGTGGTTCGGGTTGCCTTCAGCGCGGGCGATCTCGTCGCGGGAAAGCTGTCCGGTCGCGATCGGGTCGAGACCCTTGATGCCCTGCGCGGCTTCACCGTCGGCGATTGCCTTGACTTCGAGCGGATGCAGTTTGCAGAACGTGGCGATCTGATCGAACGACAGCGCGGTGTTGTCTACCAGCCATACAGCCGTAGCTTTTGGCATGAGCAATTGTTGAGCCATAGATACAGTCCTTCTGTCCGTCCGCGCCGGGGTCGCGGGCGTGGTATCAACCACTGATTTCCGGGATATTGGCGCTCTATAACCGGATTGCATCATAATTGCAATTCTTTGCGAAACAAATGCCTTTGTCTAATTGCCGTGTGCATTTGAACTGCTATGAATTCAACACATGCCTGAGGTGGGAGTCTCAAGGTCGCGCATATCAAGCCATATCTGGTTCCAGGAGGAGTTCATGTCTGCCAAAATCTACCCCGTGCTCAAATCGGCGAAAGCCCGCACGCTCATCGACAATGAGCGTTACCAGAAATGGTATCAGGAGAGCGTCGAGGATCCCGAAAAGTTCTGGGACAAGCACGGCCGGCGGATCGACTGGTTCAAGCCCTATACCAAGGTCAAGAACACGTCCTTCAAGGGAAGAGTGCCGATCAAGTGGTTCGAGGACGGCCTGACGAACGTCTCCTACAACTGCATCGACCGGCACCTGAAGACGCATGGCGAACGCACGGCGATCATCTGGGAAGGTGACAATCCCTATATCGACAAGAAGATCACCTACAATCAGCTCTATGATTATGTCTGCCGCCTGGCGAACGTGCTGAAGAAGCATGGTGTCAAGAAGGGCGACCGGGTCACCATCTATATGCCGATGATACCCGAGGCGGCCTATGCCATGCTCGCCTGCGCCCGCATCGGCGCCATTCATTCGGTCGTGTTCGGCGGCTTCTCGCCGGAAGCCCTGGCCGGCCGCATCGTCGATTGCCAGTCCACCTTCGTCATCACCTGCGATGAAGGCGTGCGTGGCGGCAAGCCGATCCCGCTCAAGGAAAATACCGACAAGGCGATCGATATTGCCGCCAAGCAATATGTCATCGTCAACAAGGTTCTGGTCGTGCGCCGCACCGGCGGCAAGACCGGCTGGGCGCCCGGCCGCGACATCTGGTACCATCAGGAAATCGCCACGGTGAAACCGGATTGCCCGCCGGTGAAGATGAGGGCGGAAGATCCGCTGTTCATCCTCTACACGTCAGGCTCCACCGGCAAGCCGAAGGGCGTGCTGCACACCACGGGCGGCTATCTCGTTTATACGTCGATGACACATGAATATGTCTTCGACTACAAGGACGGGGAGGTCTTCTGGTGCACCGCCGATGTCGGCTGGGTCACCGGCCATTCCTACATCGTCTACGGGCCGCTGGCGAACTGTGCGACGACGCTGATGTTCGAAGGCGTTCCCAACTTCCCGGATCAGGGACGGTTCTGGGAAGTCATCGACAAGCACAAGGTCAACATCTTCTACACCGCACCGACGGCGCTCCGATCCCTGATGGGGGCGGGCGACCAGTTCGTCACGCGTTCGTCGCGCGAAAGCCTGCGGCTTCTCGGCACGGTGGGCGAGCCGATCAATCCCGAAGCGTGGGAGTGGTATTACCATGTGGTCGGCGAGGATAAGAGCCCCATCGTCGATACCTGGTGGCAGACGGAAACGGGCGGCATTCTCATCTCGCCGCTGCCGGGTGCTACGGACCTGAAGCCGGGTTCGGCGACGAGGCCGTTCTTCGGCGTGCAGCCGCAGCTGGTCGATGCCGAAGGCAACGTGCTGGAGGGGCCGGCCGACGGCAATCTCTGCATCATTGATAGCTGGCCGGGCCAGTCGCGATCTGTTTACGGGGATCACCAGCGCTTCGTCGACACCTACTTCTCGACCTATAAGGGCAAGTACTTCACCGGTGACGGCTGCCGGCGCGATGAGGACGGTTATTACTGGATCACTGGCCGCGTCGATGACGTGCTTAACGTCTCCGGCCACCGCCTCGGCACCGCCGAAGTCGAGTCGGCACTTGTTTCGCATCATCAGGTTTCGGAAGCGGCGGTCGTGGGTTACCCGCATGCCATCAAGGGGCAGGGCATTTATTGTTATGTCACGTTGATGGCGGGCCAGAGCGGCGACTATGCGCTGCGCGAGGAGCTGGTAAAGCACGTCCGCAACGAGATCGGGCCGGTTGCGACGCCAGACAAGATCCAGTTCGCGCCAGGCCTGCCGAAGACCCGTTCGGGTAAGATCATGCGGCGTATTCTGCGCAAGATCGCGGAGGATGATTTCGGCGCGCTTGGGGATACATCGACGCTTGCAGATCCCGCGGTGGTCGAAGATCTCATCGCCAACCGGCAAAACCGCACGGCGTCCTGATTTTCTGGAAGAGGCTGCTTTGGCAGCCTTTTTCTTTTCTGTATTCGCATAAACAAAAACACCCGGAGGCTGACCTCCGGGTGTTTTAATTTTACCCAGACAGGATTACTGGCCGCGGATCTTCTTCAGGTCCGCCAGAACGGCGTCAACGACGTCGGCACCGATTTCAGCCTTGTGCTTTTCGTAAACGACCATCGACTTTTCGCGGATACGTGCCTGCTCTTCCGCAGACAGCGAGTTCACTTCAAGTCCTGCAGCCTTGATCTTTTCCAGCGACTTCTGGTTCAGTTCGCGGATGACCTTGCGCTCTTCGTCACGGCCGACGACTGCGCATTCGCGCAGGGCCGTCTGTTCTTCGGGTGTGTAGCTGTCAAAGATCGGCTTGGAGAAGAGGAAGAGGAACGGCGTATAGGCGTGGTTCGTCTCGGTGATGTACTTCTGCACCTCGTAGAACTTGGAGGTGTCGATCGTCACATAGGGGTTTTCCTGTGCGTCGATCGCGTTGGTTTCAAGAGCCGAGAACACTTCACCGAAAGCCATCGGCGTTGCATTGGCGCCGAGGTTCTGGAAGGTGTCGAGGAAGATGTTGTTCTGCATCACGCGAACCTTCAGGCCGGAAAAGTCTTCCCACTTGTTCACGGCGTGCTTGGAGTTCGAGAGGTTGCGGAAACCGTTTTCCCAGTAGGCCAGGTTTACGAGGCCCTGTTCTTCCAGCTTCTTGTTCATCATGTCGCCGAAGGCGCCGTCCATCACTGCATCGGCTTCCTTGGCATTGGAAAACAGGAACGGCAGGTCGAAGACGCCGAGCGACGGGATCAGGCCGACGAGCGGTGACGAGGACGTAACAACCGCTTCCTGAACGCCGGAGCGCAGGGCCTGCGTCGCCTGAAGGTCGCCGCCGAGAGCGCCGCCCCAGAATGCCGTCAGCTTCAGCTTGCCGCCCGACTTGTCGTCGAGGCAGGCCTGCATGGCCTTGATGCCGTTGCCGACCGGGTGGTCCTGGTTGATGCCGTTCGAAACGCGGATGTTGCGGCTGTTGAATTCAGCCATTGCCGGGGCTGCGGCGCCCACCGCAAAAGCGATGGCCGTGGTGGTCAGAAGAAGCTTTCTCATAATATCCTCCCTTGGATTTTGGTTGAGAAGTGGCGATTAACGAAGGTACTGCAGCGGAACCATCACGATGTCCGGGAAAACCACGAGCAACGCCAGAACGATGGTTTCTGCAACGAGGAAAGGCCAGACACCGATCGTGACCTTGCCGAGCGGGATGCGTCCGACGCCTGAGACGACGTTCAGCACGACACCGACCGGCGGGGTAATCAGGCCGATGGCATTGTTGATGATGAAGAGGACGCCGAAATAGACCGGGTCGATGCCTGCCTGCTTGACGATGGGCATCAGAACGGGCGTCAGGATCAGGATGGTCGGTGTCAGGTCGAGCGCGGTTCCCACGATGAAGACCAGCACCATCATGGCAACCATCAGAAGCATCGGACGATCGATCAGCGGCTCGATATAACCGGCGACTTCGTTTGGAATGTTCGCAGCCGTGATGAGCCATGCGGAGACGAGGGCTGCGCAGACAAGGAACATGATGATCGAGGTGCTCTTGGCGGCGCGCAGAAGAACGTGAAACAGATCCGCCGGCTTCAGTTCGCGGTAGATCACCATGCCAACGAAAAGAGCGTAGCCGGCAGCGACAACGGCGGCTTCCGTCGGCGTCATGATGCCTGCCTTGATGCCGCCCAGAATGATGACCGGCATGCCAAGCGCCCAGCCGGCGCGGACCGTGGCAACCAGACGTTCCTTGCCCGAGGTCTTGGGCAGCGGCTTGATGTTATCCTTTCGGACCACGATCAGCCAGGCGATGATCAGCGAAATGCCCATCAGAATGCCGGGTACGATACCGGCAAGGAAAAGCTGAGTGATCGAAACGTTGGCGGCGACGCCGAAGACGATGAAGGCCATGGAAGGCGGAATGACCGGGGCAATGATGCCGCCTGCAGCGATGAGGCCGCCGGAGCGCGGAATGTTGTAACCAGCTTTCGCCATCATCGGGATGAGGATTGCGGCAAGGGCTGCGGTGTCGGCAGCGGCCGAACCGGAGATGCTGGCCATGATGATGGCCGCGACAATCGCCACGATGCCGAGACCGCCCCTGATATGGCCCACAAGCGCAATCGCAAAGTCGATGATGCGGCGGGAAAGACCACCGGAGTTCATCAGTTCGCCAGCCAGAATGAAGAAGGGAATGGCGAGCAGCGTGAAGGTGTCCGCGCCCGAGATCATGTTCTGGGCGATGATCGCTGTGTTGAACATGCCCATGTACCACATGAGCACGACGCCACAGAACATCAGCGAGAAAGCGACGGGAACGCCAATCGCCATGGCTCCGAGAAGAGAGCCGACAAAAACGAAAAGTGTCATGGTATCAGCGCTCCGAAAGCTGTTCGATCGTGAGGTTCTCGCCGGCGAACTGGGCGATTTCATCCTCTGTCACGCGGCCCGTCACATAACGGTAGAGGCGTTCCAAAGCGATGATGAACATCAGGCCGCCGGTGAACATGCCGATGCCGTAGACCCAGATCATCGACAGCTTGGTGACAGGCGCATGCATGCTGGCGTTGATGGCAGACTGCTTCCATGTTCCCCAGAAGAAGATGGCGGAACAGCCCAGAATGATGATGTTCGACAAGACCATGCAGACAACACGGGCGCGGCGCGACAGGAACATCACGAGAGTTTCGATGCCCATATGGCTGTTTTCACGGAAGGTCAGTACGGCGCCGATGAAGGTCAGCCATACGAAGAAGTATCGCGACAATTCTTCCGAGATATTGATGCCGGAATTCATCGTGTAACGCATGACAACGTTGACGAAGACCATGATCGACATGCCGGCGAGCAGCAGGACGAGAATGATTTCGAGAATCCGGTAAAAGAGATTGATGGTCTTTTGCATTTTCCCCTCCCGAAGAAATATCTGGAGCATTTTCGACGAAGGATCGCCCTCAATGCTCCACCTATGGGTTTTCGCAATTCTGGGCGCAAAACCGCGATGCAGTTTTGCTGGATTGCCTAGAGCAGCCCGCGTTTCGCCAGGTTGCGCATGAGGGCCGCGGTGCCGAATGTCCATTCCGGGCATTCGTCTGTCGTCGTGACCCAGTTGATCAGCTTGCCGAGCTTGGGCGTGGAGATTTCGACACGGTCGCCCTTGGAGTGGGTGAAGCCGAGACCCGGGCCATGGCGGTCCTTTACCGGCGCGAACATCGTACCAAGGAAAAAGACGGCGCCGTCAGGATACTGATGGTTGCGGTTCAAGAGCTGGGAAGCGAGGTTTTCAGGCGTGCGGCTGATCGCCTGCATTGCGCTTGCACCGGTCATGGTGAAGCCGTCCTCGCCTTCGACCAGAAGCGATATCTGCGCCTTCTTCACGTCTTCGATGGTAAAGCGTCCATCAAACAGGCGGATGAAGGGACCGATTGCGCAGGATGCGTTGTTGTCTTTTGCCTTGCTGAGCAGGAGGGCGGAGCGGCCCTCGAAGTCACGCAGGTTGACGTCGTTGCCGAGCGTCGCGCCAACGATACGGCCGTCGGAGGCAATGGCCAGCACCACTTCCGGCTCCGGGTTGTTCCACTGCGACTTCGGGTGAACGCCGATCAGCGCGCCGCAGCCGACGGAGGCCATGGCCTGCGCCTTGGAGAATATCTCCGCATCCGGACCGATGCCAACTTCCAGATATTGCGACCACAGGCCCATTTCCTGCAGCAGTTTCTTCACTTCGGCTGCTTTTTCCGAACCGGCCTCAAGTCCCTTGAGATTGTCGCCGAGAACCGGCGCCAGCCGTCCGCGTATTTCCTGCGCGCGAAGTGGATCGCCCTTGGCCTGCTCCTCGATCACGCGTTCCAGCATGCTGTCGGCGAAGGTCACGCCTGCAGCCTTGACGGCCTGAATATCGTTGGGGGCGAGAAGTTCACCAGCGGAGCCATCCAGAAAGGCCTCGAGCGCGCCAAGCGCTACGAATGTGCCGGTGTCTGCAAGCAGCTCCACCAGATCCGTCTTTTCCAGAAGTTCCGACATGGTCGGCGAAAGAGAGGTGAGGTCGTAAAGCACGCCGCCTTTGAGCAGAACGGGGCAGGGGCCGCCTTCGCTTTTCGACCATACGCGGCCGACGAGCAGGGCGTTTTCAAAGTCTTCAGGCAAAATAGCGGTAGCGTCGATGGACCTTGAGCCGGTCATATATATCCTCCCCTTCAGCCCTCCGACAGCCGCCTCCTGCGGTCATATTGTCTGGATGTCTGACAACCTAATCTCATTCTTCTTAGTATGACTTTTACAGCGAGTCTAGCGGCACCGCAGACAAAATTATCGTCTTTCGCCTCTGGATTGCCGGAAAGCAGCGAAACCTGTCCTATAGCTTTGCCGTTTAAGCTTCTGTTTGCGGCTCAGAAGATATCCAGTTCCAGATTGACCCGGCTTGCTGCCCCGAGCAGATGTTTGCGCATCGCATCCTTGGCCGCAGTCGCATCGGCGCGTTCGACGGCTTCGAAGATTGCCACGTGTTCGGCGATCGTCACCTCGAGGATTTCCCCGAAAATAGCACGGGAGAAGGCGATGTTGATAGCCGAGCTGATGCGTTCTGCGATAAAGCCGAGAAACATCAGGAAATATTCGTTCTGCGTCGCTTCCGCCAGAATACGGTGAAAGTCGAGATCGGCCGCAACGCCCTCCGTCGACCAGTCGTCGGTCGTTCGCATCTTTTCCAGTGCCGCCGCCAGCCGCGCCAGCTGCTGCGGGTTGCGGTGGAGTGCTGCCAGACCCGCCGCCTCGATTTCCATCGGCATGCGAAGCTGGAAGAGATCGCGGAAATTTTCCGGATCGTTCAGACGGGACCGCTCGATGCGAATTGACAGTCTCTGCCGGGGATCGGTGACGAAAGCGCCCACGCCTTGCCGTGTTTCGACAAAACCTTCGTTGCGCAATTGCGCGATCGCTTCACGAATGACCGAGCGGCTGACGCCGAAGGTTTTCGCCAGAACATGTTCCGTCGGCAGCCTGTCGCCCGGCCCGAGTTTCGAATCATTGATTTCGCGGGCGATCTCCGCGGCGATCCGGCCGGGCAGATGATCGTTGCGATGTATCTGACTGAACTCCAGCGTCATGATTGCTCCCGTTCCACAGAAACGATTGGTCCGTTTTTTCCCGCGGCAGGCGACTTCCTCCTTCGCCGTCAGCGGGGTTTTCAGAGGCGGCGTATTCCGCCGCCTTTGCTGTTTCTCGATTAGCTATCCGGTTGCAGGGTTATCTGGCAACCGGGATTCATACGCAAATCGGGGTCAAAGGCATTTTTCAAACCCGTGATCATCCGGCGCTGCACATCAGATAGCCGGCTTTCGAAATCGGAGCGTTTCAGGCGGCCGATGCCGTGCTCGGCGCTGATGCTGCCGACGTAACGGTCAAGGACTTCGTTGACGAGGGTTTTCGATTTGTAGATGAAGGTTTCGCGCTCCTGCGGCGTTGCTCCGTTTGGCGGCAGCACATTGAGATGGACGTTGCCGTCTCCGACATGGCCATAGGAAACCGCCAGGCATTCCGGCAGTTTTTCCGCCAGTTCAGCCTCTGCTTCGGCCACGAACGCCGCAAGTTTTGACAGCGGCACGGAAATATCGGTGCGCATATGGCTGCCGCGCAGCGCCTGACCCTCGTTCATGCCCTCGCGGAAAAGCCACAGAGATTGCGCCTGTGCTCGCGAGGAGGCGATGACGCCGTCCAGCACCAGACCGTCTTCCATGACGCCCTCGAGGAACCGTCCCATCAGGTCGGCAGTGTCTACTAGCCCCGAGCCGGAAATTTCCATCAGCACATAGGCCGGATAATCTCCGGCGATCGGCATTTTAAGGTCAGGGATTGCTTCGATTGCGAGCGTGAAGGCGACGGGCGGCATGAATTCGAAGGCGGACATCAGGTCGCAGCATTCGCGGCGGGCGCGGCGATAAAGCTTGATGGCGTCATCCAGCGAATTGAGGCCGAGCAGTGCCGTCTCGACATGTTCTGGATTGGGGTAGAGCTTTACGGACACGGCCGTGATGATGCCGAGTGTTCCTTCCGCGCCGATGAAAAGCTGCTTCAGGTCAATGCCACGATTGTCCTTACGCAGCGTCGACAGGCCATTCCAGATCGTGCCATCAGGCAATACCACTTCGAGACCCAGCACCAGTTCGCGGGTCATGCCGTAACGCAGAACGTTGATGCCGCCAGCATTGGTGGAGACGTTGCCGCCGATGCGGCAGCTGCCCTGCGCGCCGAGCGACAGCGGAAAGAACATTCCCTTGTCCTGAACCGCATCCTTGAATTCCGACAGAATACAGCCGGCTTCAACGACAGCCGAAAAATCGTCGCTGTCTATGGTGCGGATGGCGTTCATGCGCTCGAGGCTCAGCACGACCTGACGCTTTGGCTCATCGGGAATGCCGCCGAGCACCAGCCCGGTATTGCCGCCCTGAGGGATGATGGCGAGACCGAGTTCGGCGCAGGCGCGAACCGTATCGGAGACTTCCTTGGTCGAACGGGGGCGGATGACGGCTACCGCCGAACTGGTGACGTCGCCATGCCAGTCGCGGCAATAGCGCAGCATGTCTTCCTGCGATGTCAGCAGCAACGCCTCGCCCAGCCTGTTCTTCAGCGAGAACCGCAATTCCTCGATATCGTGTTCGCTCACGATCGTCATTCCACCCTCTCCGTCCAATCCGCCCTAAAATATCCGGGCAAAGGTCTTTCGCCCTTGCTTTTGCCGGTTTGTGAAAAAATACTATTTTCAATCAAACCATATAAGGTTATCAGACAACCTTACAAGCTAATTTATCGGTTCATGAGCCGATGATGTTTTTTCGGTCTCGGGAGAATGACCGGGCCAAAGAGGAGGAAGATATGCATATCGCAATCATCGGTGCTGCAGGCATGGTTGGCCGTAAGCTGACGCAGCGTCTCGTCAAGGATGGATCGCTTGGCGGCAAGTCGATTGACAGATTCACGCTTATCGACGTGTTTCAGCCTGAAGCGCCCGCCGGCTTCTCCGGTGCGGTTGATGCGCGCGCAGCCGATCTGTCCGCGCCGGGCGAAGCCGAAAAGCTGGTCGAAGCCCGCCCCGATGTGATCTTTCATCTTGCTGCCATCGTATCCGGTGAAGCCGAACTTGATTTCGACAAGGGCTACCGTATCAATCTCGATGGCACGCGTTATCTCTTCGACGCCATCCGCATTGCCAACGGCAAGGACGGTTACAAGCCGCGCGTGGTCTTCACCTCGTCGATCGCCGTATTCGGTGCGCCGCTCCCCTATCCGATTCCGGATGAGTTCCACGCCACGCCGCTGACCAGCTACGGCACGCAGAAAGCGATCTGCGAGCTGCTGCTCTCTGACTATAGCCGTCGCGGTTTCTTCGACGGTATCGGCATTCGCCTGCCGACGATCTGCATTCGCCCCGGCAAGCCGAATGCGGCCGCTTCCGGCTTCTTCTCCAACATCCTGCGCGAGCCGCTGGTCGGCCAGGAAGCGGTTCTGCCGGTGCCGGAAAGCATTCGCCATTGGCACGCTTCGCCGCGTTCCGCTGTTGGTTTCCTTCTTCATGGCGCAACGATCGACGTGGAAAATGTCGGTCCGCGCCGCAACCTGTCCATGCCCGGCCTCAGCGCCACCGTTGGCGAACAGATTGAAGCGCTGCGCAAGGTTGCAGGCGAAAAGGCCGTTGCCCTCATTCGCCGCGAGCCGAATGAGATGATCATGCGCATGTGCGAAGGCTGGGCGCCCGGTTTCGAAGCAAAGCGCGCCCGTGAACTTGGCTTTACGGCTGAAAGCTCCTTCGAAGAGATCATTCAGGTTCATATCGAGGACGAACTGGGAGGTTCACTGAAATGAGTGTCGGCGGGGAGGAGAAGAAGCGGTCGGTTGCCTTTATCGGAACAGGCCTGATGGGCGGGCCGATGGCCCGGCGTCTGCTGGGCGCGGGCTTTTCGGTTGCGGTGTGGAACCGCAGCGTCGAAAAGGCTGAGGCGCTGGTTGCCGATGGCGCGGTTCTCGCGGCATCGCCGGCCGAAGCCGCCAGGGGTGCCGATATCGTCATCACCATGCTGAGCGATGGCAAAGCCGTGGGCGAGGTGCTGTTCGAGGCGGGTGTGGCCGAAGCGCTGGAAAAAGGCGCTGTTGTCATCGACAGCAGCTCCATTGCGCCGCCTATTGCGCGCGAACACTCCTCCCGGCTACGGGCAATGGGCATTCATCATGTCGATGCGCCGGTCTCCGGCGGTGTGCCGGGCGCAACGGCGGGTACGCTCGCGATCATGGCCGGTGGCGATGAGGCGCTGATCTCTGGTCTTTCGGATTTCTTCGCGCCGATGGGCAGGCTCACCTATGTCGGCCCCTCCGGTGCGGGCCAGCTATGCAAACTCGCAAACCAGCAGATCGTCGCCATCACCATCGGCGCGGTTGCCGAGGCGATGATGCTTGTGGAAGCGGGCGGGGCATCCCGCGAAGGGTTCCGTAACGCCATACGTGGCGGTTTTGCCGAAAGCCGGATATTGGAATTGCACGGCGAACGCATGGTGAAGCGCAATTTCGCGCCAGGCGGACCCTCCAAGTTCCAGCTCAAGGATCTGAACGGGGTGCTGGCGACTGCGAAGGATTTGTCCCTGACGTTGCCTTTGACCCAGCAGGTAACGCGGGAGTTCGATGATTTCGTCAGCGATGGTGGAGCCGATATCGACCATAGCGGTATCCTGCTTTACCTCGAAAAACTCAACAACCGGGAACAGGGCTGAGGCGGTCTCATGAGCGACGACAAGACACCCGTGCGGCGGCTGCGATCCCAGGACTGGTTCGACAACCCTGACCATCTCGACATGACGGCGCTCTATCTGGAGCGCTTCATGAATTATGGCGTGACGCCGGAAGAGCTGCGTTCCGGCAAGCCGGTCATCGGCATCGCGCAGAGCGGCAGCGACCTGACGCCCTGCAACCGCGTCCATGTCGAGCTGGTCAAGCGGGTGCGCGATGGTATCCGTGATGCGGGCGGCATCCCCATCGAGTTTCCGACCCATCCGATGTTCGAAAACTGCAAGCGACCGACAGCGGCGCTTGACCGCAATCTTGCTTATCTCAGCCTGGTGGAAGTGCTTTACGGTTATCCGCTCGATGGCGTCGTGTTGACCACGGGCTGCGACAAGACCACGCCTTCGGCGCTGATGGCGGCAAGCACGGTCGATATTCCGGCTATCGTCTTATCCGGCGGGCCGATGCTCGACGGGTACCATGACGGCGATCTGGTTGGTTCCGGCACGGTCATCTGGCGCATGCGCCGCAAATATGGCGCCGGCGAAATCACCCGCGAGGAATTCCTGCAGGCGGCGCTGGAATCCGCTCCGTCGGTTGGCCACTGCAACACCATGGGCACGGCCTCTACCATGAATGCCATTGCCGAAGCGCTCGGCATGTCGCTGACCGGCTGCGGCGCAATCCCGGCCGCTTACCGCGAACGCGGCCAGATGGCCTATCGCACCGGCCGCCGCGCCGTCGAACTGGTTGTCGAGAATATCAAGCCTTCGGATATCATGACGCGCGAGGCGTTTTTGAACGCGATCCGCGTCAATTCGGCGATCGGCGGTTCGACAAATGCCCAGCCGCATCTGGCGGCGATGGCGAAACATGCGGGCGTCGAACTTCGCGAGGAAGACTGGCAGGTTCACGGTTATGACATTCCGCTCATCGCCAATGTCCAGCCCGCCGGAAAATGGCTGGGCGAGAAATATCACCGTGCCGGCGGTACGCCCGCCATCATGTGGGAGCTTCTGAAGGCAGGCAAGCTTGATGGGAGCTGTCCGACCGTGACCGGCAAGACCGTGGCGGAAAATCTGGACGGGCGGGAATCGACCGACCGCGACGTGATACTGCCTTACGATAAGCCGCTCAAGGAACGGGCCGGTTTCCTCGTCCTCAAGGGCAATCTGTTCGATTTCGCCATCATGAAGACGAGCGTGATCTCGGCGGAATTCCGGCAGCGTTATCTGAGCGAGCCGGGTCGTGAGGGGATTTTCGAGGGCAAATGTGTGGTTTTCGATGGTTCGGAAGACTATCACGCCCGTATCAACGATCCGTCTCTCGATATCGATGAGCGCACCATTCTCGTCATTCGCGGGGCCGGACCGCTCGGCTGGCCGGGTTCGGCTGAGGTCGTCAACATGCAGCCGCCGGACGCGCTGTTGAAAAAAGGCATAACCAGCCTGCCGACAATCGGCGACGGCCGGCAATCGGGAACCGCGGATAGCCCGTCGATCCTCAATGCCTCGCCAGAAAGTGCCGCCGGTGGAGGACTGGCATGGCTTCGCACGGGTGATGTAATCCGCATCGACTTCAATCAGGGCAAGTGCGACGCGTTGGTACCGGATGCAGAGCTTGCTGCCCGAAAGGCCGATGGCATTCCTGCGGTGCCTGCGGATGCCACGCCCTGGCAGCGCATCTATCGTCAATCGGTGACCCAGCTTTCGGACGGTGCGGTTCTGGAAGGGGCCGCGGATTTCCGCCGGATTGCCGAGAAGATGCCCCGGCACAACCATTGACCATTCATTTGCAAGCGCATGACGAAAGATCCCCGGCCAAGACCGGGGATTTTTCTTGTCCAGCCGGTTTCACTATTAATTGCGACCTCCTAATGTACACCCAACATCCGCATTACAGGGGCAGGGCATGACAGATATTTCGATGATTGAGGCAGCGCGCCAGCGCATCGGCGAACATGCGGTGCGGACACCGCTTCTGTCGTCGCATTTTCTGGATGAGATTGCCGGGCGAAAGCTGTTCGTGAAGGCCGAGTGCCTGCAAAGAACGGGTTCGTTCAAATTTCGCGGCGGCTGGTCGGCGGTATCCGGTCTGCCGGCCGATGTGCGCGCCCGTGGCGTGATCGCCTTTTCCTCGGGCAACCATGCGCAGGGCGTCGCGCTTGCTGCTCGTCTGCACGGCGTTCCTGCCGTCATCATCATGCCGTCCGATGCACCAAAAATCAAAATCGACAATACCCGCGACTATGGTGCGGAAGTGGTGCTCTACGACCGGGCGAATGACGATCGCGACGCCATTGGCGACCGCCTGTCGAGCGAGCGCGGACTGACCCTTATCAGGCCCTACGACGAACCGCTGGTGATTGCAGGGCAGGGGACTGTCGGGCTGGAAATCGCCGAACAGGGCTTGGAACTCGGTATCGATGCGGCCGAGGTTCTCGTGCCCTGCGGCGGCGGCGGCCTCACATCCGGCATCTCCCTTGCCCTTGCGGCGAAAGCGCCGAACTACAAGGTCAGGACGTCAGAACCCGAGCGGTTCGACGATGTGGCGCGCTCACTCGCAGCGGGCAAGATCGAGCGGAATGCAACGACTTCCGGTTCGATCTGCGATGCAATCGTCACGCCTCAGCCCGGTAACATCACCTTCCCGATTATGGTTGGGCTTTGCGGAAAAGGCATTGCCGTGACCGAAGAGGAAGCACTGCGGGCCATGGTTCTCGCCTTCAACAGGCTGAAGGTCGTCGTCGAGCCGGGCGGCGCGGTGGCCTTGGCGGCGGCGCTGTTTCACGGCAACGAGCTGGAGAGCGAAACGGTGATTGCGGTTGCCTCCGGCGGCAATGTCGATCCGGAGATCATGGCGAGCGCACTGTCCCGTTTCGGCTGAGATCCGGGTGGGATCAGGCCTCGAGCCGTGCCGCAACCTCGTTGGCTATCGCCAGTGAGGCGGTGAGGCCGGGGCTTTCGATGCCGAAAAGATTGACGAGACCGGCAAGTCCGTGGGTTTCCGGCCCGTCGATGCGAAAATCCATGGCCGGTTCGTCGGGTCCTGAAATCTTCGGCCGGATGCCCGAATAGGCCGGGATCAGCGCGTGTTCTGGTAGGCCCGGCCAATAGCGGCGGATCGCGTCGCCAAAACCCTCCATGCGGCGGGGATCGACGGCATAATCAATGGTGTCGACCCACTCCACATCCGGCCCGAAACGGGCCTGACCGGCAAGATCCAGGGTGAGGTGCACGCCAAGGCCGTGGGTGTGCGGAGCGGGGTAGATGAGCCGTGAAAAAGGCGACTTGCCGGTCAGCGAAAAATAGCTGCCTTTGGCGAAACGCGCCTCCGGGATCGTGTGCTTCGGCAATCCCTCGATCTGTTTTGCCGCCAGCGGTGCCAGAAGGCCGGCGGAGTTGACGAGTAGCCGGCATGTCAGGCTGAGAGGTTCCTTGCCGCCAACGTGAACGCGGAAACCGTTGCCGGTCGCTTCCGCCCTTTCGAATGGTGCATTCAGGGCGAGGGCTGCGCCATGGTCTTGCGCGTCGCCGAGCAGCGCCAGCATATAACCATGGCTATCAATGATACCGGTCGAAGGTGAAAGCAGGGCCGCTACGCAGGTGAGCGCAGGCTCGAGCGACAGCGCCTGCGTGGCATCGACCAGTTCGAGGTCGTCGCAGCCATTGGCGTTACCCTTTTCCTTGAGGGCCGCCAAGAGAGCCGTCTCGTCCGCGTTCGCTGCCACGATGAGTTTGCCGCAGCGGCGGTGCGAAACGCCATGGCTCTGGCAGAACGTATAAAGCCGCTCCCTGCCTTCAACGCAAAGGCGTGCCTTGAGGCTGCCTTCAGGATAATAAAGCCCGGCGTGAATAACCTCGCTGTTGCGCGAAGAGGTGGCGGAACCGAATTCCTTTTCGCCTTCGAGGATGATGACGGAAAGACCACGCATCGCCAGCTCGCGGGCCGTCGCCAGTCCGATCACCCCGGCTCCTATGATGATGGCGTCTATATCCGTCATGGTCCTTATCCGAGCCTGCCAATGATTTTGAACGGAAATGCCGTCTGCGACGTTGATCCTGCGCAATGGGTAGATTGATGCTTGTCCGGCGGCAAGTCGCGATCCGTATTTTTCCCAATGCGCCGAACTTATGGAATTTTATCTCTACTGAAACAGTGGGGAATACAGCTATTCTTTACGGGAAATGAGCAGTGCCCGCTTTGACGGGCCGAGCAGGGAAGGGAGTTGTACAATGTCTTATTCCAAGGCCGGAAAAGCAAAAGACTTTGTCTCGCAGCCCCAGTCGCAGCGAAACTGGAGAGATTCGGTTCACGCGGCTCTTGTCGGCGTGTGCGTGGCTTTTGTCGCGGCGGTCATACTCGGTCTCGTTCCCTGATCCTCCCAGATTTTCTCATCAGGAAACTTGAGAAAAAAAGGCCGGTCGCTCCTCCGACCGGCCTTTTTATATTCATTCACGCCTTCAGATAATCCTCCGCCAGATCGACCCAGAAGGCGGTTCCGATTGGTAGGATATCGTCGTTGAAGTCGAATTTCGGATGGTGCAGCGGCGGGTCGTTTTCGGTGCGCGCGGTGCCGAGGAAGAAGTAGCAGCCGGGCCGTTTTTCGAGCATGTAGGCGAAGTCTTCCGCGCCCATGGACGGGCGCTGCATTTCAACCACCTTTTCCGCCCCGGCAAAACGACGGGCCAGACCGGCGACATAGTCCGTTTCCGCCTTGTGGTTGACGGTCGCATTGTAGCCGCGCTCGTAATCGAGCGTGACACTCATGCCATAGCTGGCCGCCTGGCCTTCGGCTATCGCCCGGATACGCTTTTCCAGTTCGTCGCGCACACCCGCGTCGAAGGAACGGATGGTGAGGAGCATTTCCGCCTTCTCGGGAATGACGTTGCTCGCAACACCAGCATGAAATGCGCCAACAGTGACGACCGCCGACAGTTGCGGATGGATGTTACGGGACACCACCGTCTGCAAGGCCATGATGATACTGGCGCCCGCAACGATAGGGTCGGCCGCATCCTGCGGTTCGGCGCCGTGGCCGCCATATCCGTTGACGGTGATCCTGCATTCATCGACGGCGGCAAGGATTGGACCGTCGCGCAGGACGAATTGTCCGAAGGGTACGCCGGGATCGTTATGGAGGGCAAAAACCGCATCGCATGGGAAGCGGTCGAACAGTCCGTCCTCGATCATGATGCGGGCGCCGCCGAAATTCTCCTCCGCCGGCTGGAAGATCAGATGCAGGGTCCCATCGAAATTCCTGCGTTCGGCGATGATCTTCGCGGCTCCCAGGAGCATGGCCGTGTGTCCGTCATGGCCGCAGGCATGCATGACGCCATCATTGGCGCTTGCATATTCCGCTCCGGTTTCCTCACGGATCGGCAGGGCATCGATATCGGCGCGAATGCCGAGCGTGCGGGCACTGTCGCCATTGCGGAGCGTGGCGACGATACCGGTTCCGGCAAGTCCGCGCGTTACTTCGTAACCCATTTCCACCAGCTGTCCGGCAATGAAATCCGAGGTCTGGAATTCGGAAAGACCGATTTCGGGATGCCGGTGCAGGTGGCGGCGGATTGCCACCACATCCGGCATATGGTTGGCGAAGGAGGCAATGTTTGCGGTCTGTCTGTTCATTTTCGAAGTCCATGGTTACGCCGCTTTTTTCCAGCGCTTTTTGCAAATTTCATAGCAGCATATACGCGGGCATGTAAGGGGCGTTCCCGGAGCCGGAATGCCTTGAAATTCATCGCTTGCATCGTATCGCGACAGGTGGCATGGAACTATAGACGTCCTGGGGCATTAGCGTTTCGGATGTGGCGCAGGCCTTCTCGGCCTCGCGTTGCCCTTCAGGTGTCAAAGGGGGACTATCTGACGTTGCGCGAACAATTTTCGCCGTGGGGGAAGGTGCGAAATCCGGTTGGAACGGCATTGCCGGGCCATAGGGCGAAATTTTCCTGTCGTCGAAAATCCATTCTCCGCAGAGATCCCCGGCTTTGCATGCTCGGAGGGATCGCGCAGCAAAACGCCGTGCTTGCGGATATTCGCCGTTTGACGATGCGTTGCACACAACGTCTGATCCGGTTCACCGAAGGTTCAGGATAAGTCATAAATATAGCGTGGCCCGATTTCGTGCGTATTCCCGCCACGGACGAAACGCCGGTCAAGTCGAACAATTCTCCATAAAGTTCAGAATACGAGCCGATGTCATTTCATATTACCCCGACCGCCGCCGCCCGTGATTCCGAGACGAAGCAGATCGATCACAATGATTCGATCCGCGCGTCCTATATGACGGTCGAGGAACTGCATGATGCCGGTGCCGCGCTTTCGCGCGACGGTGCCGATACCCTTCCCGGCTTCATGGAGTTCGACTTCTTCGAGCGCCACCGTGAGAACGAGAAGGAAATCCTGCGGGTCTACCGCACAACGGCCGTCGACGCGGAAAATGGCGCGACGATAACGCCGGCGGCGGAATGGCTGCTCGACAACCACTACGTCATCGAAGAGGCGATCCAGGAAGTCCGCCGCGATTTTCCTCGCAAGTTCTATCGCCAGCTGCCGACAATGACGGTGGGCGGCGTGACGATCCCGCGGGTCATGGCGCTCGGCTGGCTTTATGTCGCCCATACCCACAGCACGGTCTCGCGCGAGAACATGACGGCGCTGGTGGATGGCTATCAGACGTCGAAGACGCTGCAGATCGGCGAATTGTGGGCGCTGCCCCCCATCATCCGTTTTGTCCTCATCGAAAATCTTCGCCGCATTTCCATTCGCGTGGAACGCTCGCGCCGCATGCGCCAGAAGGCGAATGAAGTCGTCGACGAAATCATTCGCCTGAACGATGCGGAAGCCTCCGCAGCGCTCCTCAAGCAGGTCGATTCGCTGGTCGATGACCCGACGTTTGCGACGCAGTTCCTCTATCGCCTCAGAAACGGCTCGCAGACTTCGGGTTTTGCGGTGGCCTGGCTTGAAGAACGCCTGCATGCTGCGGGCACCGACGCTGAAAACGTCATGATGTCGGAACACAACCGGCTGGCCTCAGGCAATGTGACGATGGGCAATATCGTCAAGAGCCTGAGGGAAATCGACGATACCGAATGGTCGGTGTGGTTCGAGGAAGTCAGCCATATCGACAAGGTCCTGCGCGAGGAAACTGATTACGAGATTCTCGATTTCGGTTCGCGCAACACCTATCGCAACACGATCGAGCTTCTGGCGCGTCGCTCCCCCAAGACAGAGGTAGAGGTCGCGCGTGCCGCCGTGGAAATGGCGAGATCCGGCGAGCCTGCCGAGGTGTCTGAAAACCATCGCGTCAATGTCGGCTCCGTACTCGTCGGCGAGCGCCGGTTCGAGCTTGAAAAGGTGCTCGCTTATCGGCCGCTGGTCTCGCAGCATATCGTCCGGTCAATGCGCAAGTTCAACTGGCTCGCAATTGCGGCGCCAGTGTTTCTCATCACCGCGCTCGTCATGCTTGCCGTCGGCTGGTTCCTGGCCGAAGCGGGCATGCCCTGGTATGTGGTGACCGCATTCCTCTTGATGTTTGCATTGCCTGCTTCGGAAGGCGCGACCGGTCTGTTCAACACGCTCGTCACTTTCTTCGTGAAGCCGTTCCGGTTGGTCGGATACGAGTTCAAGAACGGTATTCCACAGGACGCCCGCACGCTTGTTGCCGTGCCCTGCATGTTGACCAGCCGCGACAGCGTCGACGAGATGATGCGCAATATCGAGGTGCATTATCTCGCCAATCCGCATGGCGAGATTTATTTCGCGCTGGTCAGCGACTGGCGCGATGCCCAATATGAGCAGTCCGGCGACGATCTCGAGATTCTCGAATATGCCAAGCGCGAACTGGCGGCGCTGAACAGCCGTTATGCCTTCGATGGCAAGACGCGTTTTTACCTGCTGCACCGCCGCCGCATCTACAACCCGTCCGAAGGCTGCTGGATGGGCTGGGAGCGCAAGCGTGGCAAGCTGCATGAACTGAACATGCTGCTGCGCGGCGACAAGGACACGACATTCCTCGGTGGCGCCAATATCGTGCCGGCCGATGTTAAATACGTCATGACGCTTGATGCCGATACGCGCCTGATGCGCGATGCGGTGACCAAGCTCGTCGGCAAGATGCATCACCCGATCAACCGCCCCGTCATCGATCCGGTCTCGGGACGTGTGGTTGAAGGTTACGGCCTGTTGCAGCCGCGCGTTACGCCTTCGCTGACGACGGGCAAGGATGCTTCCGTCTTCCAGCGTGTCTTCTCGATCAATCGCGGTATAGACCCCTACGTCTTCACCGTTTCCGACGTTTATCAGGACCTGACCTCCGAAGGCACCTTCACCGGCAAGGGTCTTTACGACGTGGATGCCTTCGAGGCGGCTCTTAAGGGCCGGATCGAGGAAAACTCCATCCTCAGCCATGATTTGCTCGAAGGATCCTTTGCGCGCTGCGCGCTGGTGACCGATGTGGAACTGGTCGAGGATTTCCCGACCCGCTACGAGGTGGAAGTCTCGCGCCAGCATCGCTGGGCGCGTGGCGACTGGCAGCTGCTTCCCTATATTCTCGACCGCGCCCGTGGTGTTACCGCGATCGGCCGGTGGAAGATGGTCGATAACCTTCGCCGTTCGCTGACGCCGATTGCCTGGTTCTTCGCCTCGATCCTCGGCTGGTATTTCATGGACCCGCTCGGTGCGCTGATCTGGCAGATCCTGCTGATCTTCTCGCTGTTCGTCGCTCCGACGCTCTCGCTGCTTTCCGGGCTCGTGCCGCGCTCCACTGATATCGTGCCGCAGGCCCATTTCCATACCATCTGGTCGGAAATCCGCGCCACCAATGCGCAGGTTGCGTTGCGTATCGTCTTCATTGCCGATTCTGCCTGCATGATGACGGATGCAATTGTCCGTTCGCTCTACCGTCTGCTCGTCAGCCACAAGCTGATGCTGGAATGGCGCACCGCCGCCAGCATGCAGTCTAGCGCCCAGGGCGGCATCACCTATTATTTCCGCCAGATGTGGCATGCGCCTGTTGTGGCCATGCTCGGCCTGTTGTTTGCGGCGCTGCCCGGTGACAATGCCTTCCTGATCGGCATTCCATTTACTCTGCTCTGGGTTCTGTCTCCCGCCGTTGCCTGGTATGTCAGCCAGTCGGCGGAAACCGAAGACCGGCTGTTCGTTTCGGAACACGTCTCTTTCGAGCTTCGCAAGATCGCGCGTCGCACGTGGCGTTATTACGAAGCCTTCGTGACGCCGCAGGAAAACCACCTGCCGCCGGACAACTTCCAGGAAACGCCGGAGCCGATTGTTGCCTCGCGTACATCGCCTACCAATATCGGCGTTTACCTGCTTTCCATCATTTCGGCGCGCCAGTTTGGCTGGATCAGCTTTGCCGATACGCTGGAGCGGATCGAGAACACGATCCAGACCGTCGAGAAGATGGAGAAACATCGCGGCCATCTCTACAACTGGTACCATACGGACACGCTGCAGACGCTTGGTCCCCGTTACGTTTCGGCGGTGGACAGCGGTAATCTCGCCGGTCACCTGATTGCGGTTTCGTCTGCCTGCCGCCAGTGGGCGGAAGCGACTTCCGCGCATCTTCAGGGTAATCTCGACGGTATCGGCGATCTCGCCGGTATTCTGCGCGAAACGCTGAAAGCGCTGCCTGACGACCGCAAGAACCTGCGTCCGCTGCATCGCCGCCTCGAAGAACGCATCATCGGTTTTTCGAACGCTCTTGCCTCGGTCAAGCGCGAGCATGAATTCGCATCGATCCGCGTCATCAATCTTGCGGTACTCGCGCGCGACATCCAGAAGCTCGCTACCAATGTCGATCACGAAGTAAAGTCTGCGCAGAGCGCGGAAGTGACACGCTGGGCACAATTGCTCGTGGATTGCTGCGAGGCGCATATTTCAGACAGCGCCATCGACCTCACCAATATGGAGCCGCTACGCCAGCGTCTTGCATCGCTGCGCGACCGCAGCCGCAACCTCGCTTTCTCGATGGATTTCACGTTCCTTTATCGCAAGGATCGCCGTCTTCTGTCGATCGGCTACCGCGTCGAAAGCAAGGAACTGGACGAGGCCTGCTACGACCTTCTGGCGTCCGAATGCCGCCTGACCAGCCTGTTTGCCATCGCCAAGGGCGATCTGCCGACCGAGCACTGGTACCGTCTCGGCCGCCAGGTCGTGCCGATCGGTGCGCAGGGCGCGTTGGTCTCCTGGTCGGGTTCGATGTTCGAATATCTGATGCCTCCGCTCGTCATGCAGGAGCGTCAGGGTGGCATTCTCAACCAGACCAACAATCTGATCGTCAAGGAACAGATGAACCACGGCCGCCGTCTCGGCACGCCATGGGGCATTTCCGAAGCGGCGTTCAACGCCCGCGATCACAACATGAACTACCAGTACACCAATTTCGGTGTGCCGACGCTTGGCCTCAAGCGCGGTCTCGGCCAGAATGCTGTCATCGCGCCCTATGCGTCGATCCTCGCCAGCCAGTACGATCCTGACGGTGCGCTGGAAAACCTCGACAAGCTGCGCAAGCTTGGCGCGCTTGGACAGTACGGCTTCCATGATGCCGTGGATTTCACGCCGACACGTGTGCCTGACGGCAAGGTCTGCGCGGTGGTCTACAACTATTATGCCCACCACCACGGCATGTCGATCGCGGCTGTCGCCAACGTCGCCTTTGACGGTGTATTGCGCGAACTCTTCCATTCCGACCCGGTAATCGAGGCGGCCGAACTCCTGTTGCAGGAAAAGGCACCGCGCGAAGTGCCTGTCATGAGCGCCAAATACGAGCCGGAAACCCCAGGCAAGGAACAGGCAGACCTGCTGCGTGCGGAAGTGCGCTCCATCGCCGACCCGGCCGTGCGCGACCGCGAAGTGGTGTTCCTGTCGAACGGCCATTATTCGACGATGCTCACCTCAACCGGTGCTGGATATTCGAAATGGAACGGTCAGGCGATTTCCCGCTGGAAGGCCGACCCGACCGAAGATCGTTGGGGAACCTTCATCTTCCTGCGCGATACCACCAATGGACAATGGTGGAGTGCGACGGCTGAGCCGCGTGTCATCGAAGGCGAAAAGACCAAGACGATCTTCACCGACGACAAGGCCGAATTCCACAAGAATGTCGGCGATCTGCAGAGCGTCGTTGAATGCATCGTCGCCACCGAGCACGATGCCGATGGCCGCCGCGTCACGCTGCTCAATGTCGGTTCCGAGGATCGTTACATTGAAGTGACCTCCTATATGGAGCCGGTCATTGCGTCGGAAGACGACGACAACGCCCATCCGCTGTTCTCGCGCATGTTCGTGCAGACGGAGATCGGCCGGCGCGGCGATGTCATCCGCGCCTGGCGTAACCGCCGCAGCCCGAATGAGCCCGGAACGATCATCGCGCATCTTGCTGCCGATAACGCCGGCCCATCGCGCCCGACGGAGTTCGAGACGGACCGTGCCAAGTTCATCGGCCGTGGCCGATCGCTCGGTGAAGCGGCTGCATTCGATACGGGTGCCACGCTTTCCAACACCGACGGCTTCACGCTCGATCCAATCCTGTCGTTGCGCCGCACTGTGCGCGTACCGGCCGGCAAAAAGGTGAGCGTGATTTTCTGGACGATTGCCGCGCCGAGCCGCGAGGAAGTCGACAAGGCGATCGATCGGTATCGCCATCCTGACGCATTTGCCCATGAACTCGTGCATGCATGGACGCGCACGCAGGTGCAGATGCGCCATGTGGGTGTCACTTCGCAGCAGGCCGCCGCTTTCCAGCATCTCGGCCGTTATCTGACCTATCCGGACATGCATCTGCGCGCGGATTCGGAAACGCTGAAAACGGGCCTCGCTTCGCAGCGGGCGCTTTGGCCGCTTGCCATTTCGGGCGATTTCCCGATCTTCAGCCTTCGTATCAACGACGATATGGACATGGATATTGCCCGTGAGGCGCTCAGCGCCCACGAATATCTGCGTTCGCGCGGGGTGATCTTCGATCTCGTCATCGTCAACGAACGGGCCGCGTCGTATGCACAGGATATGCAGCATGCGCTGGATCATATTTCCGAGGCACAGCGTCGCATCAATCCCGCCGATGGTGGTAGGCCGCATGTGTTCTCCGTTCGCCGCGACTTGATGGACGAAGAGACCTGGAGCGCGCTTCTGGCGGCCTCCCGTGTCGTGCTGCATGTGCGGAATGGCAAGATTGTCGACCAGATCAACCGCGCCGTGTCGCTTTTTGCGGCGCATCGCGGTCCTGACGGCGCGACTGAGGCCGCGCAGGCTCGCCTGCCGGTGCCTGCGTTCCCCGTCGCTGAGGCTGTCGAGGATGCGGGCGATCTCGATTTCTGGAACGGTTTTGGTGGTTTCGCCAAAAGCGGAGAGGAATATGTCGTGCGCCTGCATGGTGGGCAATCCACGCCGCATCCTTGGATCAACGTCATCTCGAACGAAAGTTTCGGCTTCCATGTGTCGGCGGAAGGCGCTGGTTTCACCTGGAGCCGCAATTCCCGTGACTATCAGCTGACACCCTGGAGCAACGATCCGGTCATCAACCGGCCGGGCGAGGCCTTCTATGTTGCCGATGTGGAAACAGGAAAGCTCTATACGCCCTGTGCTGCCCTTTCGCGTGATCCGGAAGCCCTGTTCGAAACCCGTCACGGTCTCGGTTATTCCGTAATGACCGGCAAGACGGATAAGCTTGAAGTCGAGGTGACACAGACGGTAGACCGTGAAAAGCCGGTCAAGTTCTCGCAGCTCATCGTACGCAACAAGGGTTCGAAAAGCCGCCGCCTGAAAGTCTATGCTTATGTGGAATGGGTGCTGGGCAATAATGGCCAGAAATCTGCGCCGTTCATCCTGAGTAGGCACGATGCCGGCAGCAATGCGATTTTTGCTTCGAACCCTTACAGCATCGACTATAGCACCCGCACTGCCTTCCTGACGCTCGACAGCGAGGCAAGCGGCTTTACCACCAGCCGCCGTGAATTCATCGGCCGCTTCGGTTCTGCACAGGCTCCACAGGGCATCGTGTCCGGTGCGGCACTCAGTGGCAGCACCGAGGTGGACGGCGATCCCTGCGCCGCCTTGATGCAGGAAATCCACCTGAAGCCAGGCGAAGAACGGCATATGACCTTCATTCTCGGCGATGCCGACAATGCGGAGGAGGCGGCAACGCTGGTCGAACAAGTCCGCGCGGCGGATTTCCAGTCGGTGCTGGAGGGCAGCAAGGCGTTCTGGACTGGCTTTACCGGCCAGTTGCAGGTTACCACGCCCGATGCCGGCTTCAACCACATGGTCAATAGCTGGTTGCCCTATCAGGCGCTGGCGTGCCGCATCCTGGCGCGCACGGCCTTCTATCAGTCGAGCGGCGCCTTCGGCTTCCGTGACCAGCTTCAGGACACGCTGGCATTCCTGCTCTACCAGCCGGATCTCGCTCGCAAGCAGATCCTGCGTGCGGCAGGCCGCCAGTTTGCTGAAGGCGATGTCCAGCATTGGTGGCTGCCTTTGACCGGTGCAGGTGTCCGCACGACGATCTCTGATGACGTGGTCTGGCTCGCTTATGCGATCAACCAGTATGTCTCGGCTACGGGTGATGCGGCCATCCTTGATGAAAACATCCCCTTCATCAAGGGACCGGCATTGATGCCGGGGCAGCACGATGCCTTCTTCCAGCCGGAGACGAGCGACAAATCCGCTAGCCTCTACGAACACGCGGCGCTGGCGCTTGATCTCGCGATCCATCGCACCGGCGAAAACGGTCTGCCGCTGATCCTCGGCGGTGACTGGAACGACGGCATGAACCGTGTCGGCATCGGCGGCAAGGGCACCAGTGTCTGGCTTGGCTGGTTCCTGGCCGGAGCGCTTCGCGATTTCATAGCGATCGCCGAAAAGCGCGGTGATGCAGACCGTGTCGGCAGGTGGTCGGCGCATCGCGAAAAGCTTCGCAATGATCTCGAAACTGCGGGTTGGGACGGCAGCTACTACCGTCGCGGTTATTTCGACGACGGCACGCCGCTCGGTTCCGCCACCAGCGAGGAATGCCAGATCGATTCACTTGGCCAGAGCTGGAGCGTTCTTTCCGGCGAGGGTGAAGAAGGCCGGTCACGGCAGGCGATGGACGCTGTCATTGAGCATCTGGTCGATGAAAAGGCCGGTATCATCCGTCTGTTCACCCCGCCATTCTCGCGGGCACCGCATGATCCGGGTTATATCAAGGGATATCCGCCGGGTGTGCGCGAAAACGGCGGACAATATACCCACGCGGCGACCTGGGTAGTGCTTGCCCTTGCCAAGCAGGGGCGTGCGCAGGAGGCGTGGAACTGCTTCAAGCTGCTCAACCCCGTCAACCATGCGCTCGACGCGGCATCCTCCGAAACCTATCGGGTCGAACCCTATGTGGTGACCGCCGATGTCTACGGTGAGGGCGCTTATGCGGGTCGCGGCGGCTGGAGCTGGTACACGGGTTCCGCCGGCTGGCTCTATCGCGCCGCGATCGAGGGCATTCTCGGTATCACCCGAACCGAAGGCAAGCTTCACATCGCGCCGTCGCTGCCCGAAGACTGGAGCGGCTTCTCGGTGAAGATCACGCTGGACGGTAAAGCAAAGGACATCGTCGTCAGCCGTAAGGCTGGCACGGCGGAGGTCTCGGTATCCGTCGACGGCAAGCCCCTGTCGGCTGACGATCGGGTGATCCCGTTCGACTGACGACCGGCTCTACGTTTGCTTTTAAAATAAGGCTCCTGCGGTGACGCAGGGGCCTTAATTTTTATTGTGGCTGCCCTAGTATTGTTTGTCTGCACGGAGGCGCGGTAACAGCTTTGTCCTGGCGGGTATCTCCAGCATCATCTCATGAGAGAAATGACACAGCCTCGCGACGGTCTTGCAAGGGCCAACGAGAATGTGAGCCGCGCTCCTCTCGACGTGGCACACAGGCAGAGCAGTTTTACAGGGCCATGTTTCTGCGCTGTTGGATCGCTGAATGCTGATGGCCAAGGCTAAGGCTAAGGCTAAGGCTAAGGCTAAGGCTTGGCCCTTTCCTGCATTATCAAGGCACATGTCTCCAGCTTCGCAGACTTTGGAAAACGGACAAAGAAAAAGGGCGGACACCACGGTGCCCGCCCTTATTATATTCCGTAAGCCAGAGTGTCAGGAGGCGATGGCTTTAGGCCGGGGCTGGCCCTCTTCCTCTGTCAGCAGGCCGCTGGTGCGCAGCAGCGAGGTGAAGCGTCCGCCACGCTGGCTGAGCTCGTCGAACGTGCCCTTTTCAATGATACGGCCCTGATCGAGGAACAGCACCTGATCGGCATCGCGCACCGTGGAAAGGCGGTGAGCGATGATGAAGGTCGTGCGGTTCATTCTCAGCGCGTCCACGGCGGCCTTAACCCGTGCTTCCGTTTCCACGTCCAGCGCGCTGGTTGCCTCGTCAAGGACCAGGATGGGAGCGTTCTTCAGGATAGCACGCGCAATGGCGATACGCTGGCGCTCGCCACCGGACAGGCGGTTGCCGCGTTCACCCACCTGGGTCAGGTAGCCGGTGATACGGCTGTCGATGAAATCCGTCGCAGCAGCAGCTGCTGCTGCTTCCACGACCTCCGCGTCGGTAGCAGATTCGCGACCAAGGCGGATGTTTTCGCGGATGGAGCGGTTCAGAAGGCCAGCATCCTGGAACACGGTGGCGATGGAGTTTCTGAGCGAGTTCTTCGTCACCGTCGAGATGTCGGTTCCATCGATCAGAATCTGGCCTGAATCCGGATCATAGACACGCTGCAGAAGATTGATGAGCGTGGTCTTGCCCGCGCCCGTCGGTCCGACGATGGCAATCGTCTGGCCGGCCTTGGCCGTAAACGAGATGTCGTGGACGCCCTGCTTGGTGTTGGCGAAACCGAAATTGACGTTGCGGAACTCCACGGTGCCGGAGACATTGGACAATTCCCGGGCGTCGCCCGGTTCTTCCCGTTCCTTGACGGAATCCTCGAGCACGAAGAAATCCTCGAGCTTTGCGCGCGCCTCGAAAATCTGGGTCACGAACTGACGCATCTGATCGAGACGGCCGATGAGAAGATTGGCGAAACCGATGAAGGCAATGACGTCACCGACGCGCAATTCGCCGTTCTTCACCAGCACGGTGCCGATGACGAGGATGATCATCATCGAAACAGTGGAGGCAGTGCGGTTCAAGGCACTTGCGAAAGCCCACCAGTCGAGCACCGGATATTGGGCGCTCAGCAGTTTTTCGGTGAAGGATTTCAGCGCCTTCGTTTCAGCCTCGATGCGGTTGTAGCTGTGCAGGACGGACACGTTGCTGATGGAATCGCTGACATGGGCAAAAACGCTGTGATAATGCTCCTCGACCGAAGCCTGGCCATCCTTGGTGCGGCCCATCACCCACTTGCCAATGAACCAGTAGACGATGCCAAGACCGATCAAGACGAAGCTGAGGCGCAGGTCCATGGCAATGGCTGTCGGAATAAGCAGTACGAGTGCGACGAAAGTCGCCAGATGCGTGCGCATGAATTCGAGCCACAGGCCGAACAGCGTCTCGCTGGCGCGCAGAAGCGTATGCAGCGCGTTCGAGGTGCCGCGCAGATGGTGCCAGGAGAGCGGCATGGAGATGATCCGGCCGAAGGCTTCCGTCAGCAGGGTCGCGCGGCGACCGTGGGCCAGCCGGTCGGCCTCGCGGGCGACAGCGACATAAGCCACGGTGTTGAAGACGCCGAAACCCGCCCACAGGATGAGGATGGACGTGACATCGGAGCCGGAGGAGATGGCGTCGATGATCCGTCCAAACAGCACGGGTTCGGCAATGGTGATCGCTGCAAGAATGATGTTGGCGATGACAACGATCAACACCCGCCATTTATGTACGGTCAGATAGCGCAGGGCGCGTGTGTAAACCTGAAACAAAGTCAAATTTTCAATCCAGTCCAGCGTCTGTTTCGAGCGGTTGATTGTTCGGTCTCAATACAATGCTGTTTTAGCAAGGTTGCATGAGACGGCGAAATTTGTGTAATTATCGCTCTTTCAGTCTGAATGGCGGCTTAACAAACCGAGCACGCGTGCGAACCGAAAAAAAACTGAACCCGATGTTTCTAGGGGACGCCGTCACAAGATTTTGCATGTTCGTTTCAGGGATTGCTAACGACGATATGTTCAGTCTGAACCGACCGGCGCCCGAGTAACATGATGTCCTCGCGGGACCATGTCCTTCATGTCATCCCTTCCAGCCAAGCTCCGGGCATGTGTCTTTATGCATGATATTCTTCACTTCATCTCTGCGTGCTACCAGGCGGGAAACGCTGATCGTGTTCGCTCCGAATTTGTAACACTTATTCGCGAATATGGTTTCGAATATTTCCTCGTCAGCCTGCGGATGACCGGGGAGCTTGCTTCCACCGGCCAGATTCTCGCACAACATCTCCCGGAAGGGTGGATCGAGGTCTACCGCGCCAAGAAGTATAATCTTGTCGATCCCGTCCGTAAGGTGATCGGCATGGTGCACAAGCCGTTTCAGTGGAAAGAGGCGCTTGAGGGCCTGCCCCGCGCGATGCATCGAAAAAGGGCGAATGTGTTTTTTCACGATGCCGGGCGTTACGGTCTGCAGGGTGGGTATGCCTTTCCGGTGCACGGGCCGCGGGATTCATCGGCGCGGTGTTCCTTGGCGGCGAGGACCGGCAATTGCCCTCGTTGCACGTTGAGCTGCTGGATGCGGCCACGCGCGCGGTGTTCTGGCGTCTGCTCGATCTTTCAGGCCAGGTCCATAACCTCAACAACGCGCCGAATGTTTCCGCTCTTGAACTTACAAGGCGGGAAATGGAAGTTCTGACGCTGATGGCTGATGGCATGACCTCAACCGAAATTGGACGCCAGCTATCGATCTCCAATCACACGGTCGACTGGTATATCAATGGAATCCAGCGTCGGTTCAGCGCCAAGAACAGGCAGCATACTGTAGCACTCGCCTTTCGCAACGGCTTGCTGAGCTAGTTACGACAGTACGCTTCTCTCCCGAATTGCCCTTTTCAAGACCGGGTTTTGCTGCTTAATTCCGCAGTGCAGCAGAAATTCTGTTTTGGCGTGTGGGGAGACCGTCTTGAAAATATCGAAAATACTTGTTGCCAACCGATCCGAAATTGCGATCCGAGTTTTCCGGGCAGCGAACGAGCTGGGGATAAAAACCGTCGCCATTTGGGCGGAAGAGGACAAGCTGTCTTTGCACCGCTTCAAGGCGGATGAAAGTTATCAGGTCGGCAGGGGTCCGCATCTCGCCAAGGATATGGGACCGATCGAGAGCTATCTTTCGATTGAGGAGGTCATCCGCGTGGCCAGACTTTCCGGCGCGGACGCGATCCATCCCGGTTACGGCCTTTTGTCCGAAAGCCCCGAATTCGTTGAGGCCTGTAACAAGGCTGGCATTACCTTCATCGGACCGACGGCGGATACGATGCGCCAGCTCGGCAACAAGGTTGCCGCCCGCAATCTGGCGATCTCGGTCAATGTTCCCGTTGTTCCTGCAACCAAGCCGCTGCCGGACGATATGGCCGAGGTGGAGCGGCTGGCCGAAGAGATCGGTTATCCCGTGATGTTGAAGGCCTCCTGGGGCGGCGGCGGTCGCGGCATGCGCGCCATCCGCAAAAAGGAGGATCTGGCACGCGAGGTCACCGAGGCCAAGCGCGAGGCGAAGGCCGCTTTCGGCAAGGACGAGGTCTATCTCGAAAAGCTGCTCGAGCGCGCCCGCCACGTCGAGAGCCAGGTTCTCGGTGATACCCACGGCAATGTCGTTCATCTGTTCGAGCGCGATTGTTCGATCCAGCGCCGCAATCAAAAAGTGGTTGAGCGCGCGCCGGCACCCTATCTCAGCGAAGCGCAGCGTCAGGAACTGGCCGCCTATTCCTTGAAGATCGCGGCTGCGACCAATTATATCGGCGCCGGCACGGTCGAATATCTGATGGATGTCGATACCGGCAAATTCTACTTCATCGAGGTCAATCCGCGCATTCAGGTGGAGCATACCGTCACCGAAGTCGTGACCGGCATCGATATCGTCAAGGCGCAAATCCATATTCTGGAAGGGGCCGCCATCGGCACGCCGGAATCGGGTGTGCCGAAACAGGAGGATATCCGCCTCAACGGCCATGCGCTGCAGTGCCGTATCACCACGGAAGACCCGGAGCACAATTTCATTCCCGACTACGGCCGTATAACGGCGTACCGCTCGGCGTCCGGCTTCGGCATTCGTCTGGATGGCGGGACGTCCTATTCGGGGGCGATCATCACCCGTTATTACGATCCGCTTTTGGTGAAGGTAACGGCCTGGGCGCCGCAGCCGGATGAAGCAATCAGCCGCATGGACCGCGCGCTGCGCGAATTCCGAATTCGCGGTGTTGCGACCAACCTCACCTTCCTCGAGGCCATCATTGGCCATGCGAGTTTCCGCAACAACACCTATACGACCCGCTTCATCGATTCGACGCCGGAGCTGTTTGCACAGGTCAAGCGTCAGGACCGCGCTACGAAGCTGCTCACCTATCTTGCCGATGTGACGGTGAACGGGCATCCGGAAACCAAGGGCCGCGTTAAGCCACCGGCAAATGCGGCACAGCCGGTGGTTCCCTACATCGATGCGCCGACGCCTGATGGCACCAAGCAATTGCTCGACCGGCTGGGGCCGAAGGGCTTTGCCGACTGGATGCGCAACGAAAAGCGGGTGCTGGTAACGGACACGACGATGCGCGACGGCCATCAGTCGCTGCTGGCCACGCGCATGCGTACCCATGACATTGCCGGCGTCGCAAGTGTCTATGCCAAGGCCTTGCCGCAGCTTCTGTCTCTGGAGTGCTGGGGCGGCGCCACTTTCGATGTTTCCATGCGCTTCCTGACGGAAGACCCGTGGGAGCGCCTGGCGCTGATCCGGGAGGGTGCGCCGAACCTGCTGCTGCAAATGCTGCTGCGCGGTGCGAACGGCGTCGGGTACAAGAACTATCCAGACAATGTCGTGAAATATTTCGTCCGTCAGGCTGCGAAGGGCGGTATCGACCTGTTCCGCGTGTTCGACTGCCTGAACTGGGTGGAGAATATGCGCGTATCGATGGATGCGATCGCCGAGGAGAACAAGCTCTGCGAAGCGGCCATCTGCTACACGGGCGATATCCTCAATTCTGCGCGTCCAAAATACGACCTGAAATATTATACCAACCTCGCCGCCGAGCTGGAGCGTGCAGGCGCGCACATCATCGCCGTCAAGGATATGGCGGGACTTCTGAAGCCTGCCGCTGCCAAGGTGCTGTTCAAGGCGCTTAGGGAGGCGACCAGCCTGCCTATCCATTTCCACACGCATGATACATCCGGTATTGCGGCTGCGACCGTGCTTGCCGCCGTCGATGCGGGCGTGGATGCGGTGGATGCCGCCATGGATGCGCTTTCGGGCAACACGTCCCAGCCCTGCCTCGGTTCCATCGTGGAAGCGCTGGCCGGATCGGAACGCGATACGGGTCTCGATACGGAATGGATCCGCCGCATCTCGTTCTACTGGGAGTCGGCGCGCAACCAGTATGCGGCTTTCGAAAGCGATCTGAAGGGCCCTGCCTCGGAAGTCTATCTGCATGAAATGCCCGGTGGGCAATTCACCAATCTCAAGGAGCAGGCGCGCTCGCTCGGTCTTGAGAGCCGCTGGCACGAGGTCGCGCAGGCCTATGCCGACGCCAACCGGATGTTCGGCGATATCGTCAAGGTCACGCCGTCCTCCAAGGTTGTCGGCGATATGGCGCTGATGATGGTGAGCCAGGATCTGACGGTCGCCGACGTGGAAAATCCTGATCGCGAAGTGTCCTTCCCGGACTCGGTGGTTTCGATGCTGAAGGGCGATCTTGGACAGTCGCCAGGCGGCTGGCCGGAAGCCCTGCAGAAAAAGGCGCTGAAGGGTGACGCGCCCTATACGGTTCGTCCCGGCTCTTTGCTGCCGGATGCCGATCTCGATGCTGAGAGAAAGGCGATCGAGACCAAACTCGAGCGTTCCGTCAACGACTTCGAATTCGCATCCTATCTGATGTATCCGAAGGTGTTTACCGATTTCGCCCTGACCTCCGAGACCTACGGTCCGGTTTCCGTGCTTCCCACCCATGCGTATTTCTACGGCATGGAGGACGGTGAAGAGCTGTTTGCCGATATCGAGCGCGGCAAAACGCTGGTCATCGTCAATCAAGCCTCTTCCGGCACTGACGATAAGGGCATGGTGACGGTGTTCTTCGAGATCAACGGCCAGCCGCGCCGCATCAAGGTGCCGGATCGCGCTCATGGCGCATCCGGCTCTGCGGTGCGCCGCAAAGCGGAACTCGGCAATGGCACGCATATTGGTGCGCCGATGCCGGGTGTCATCAGCCGCGTCTTCATCAACCAGGGTCAGGAGGTCAAGGCCGGCGACGTGCTGCTCTCCATCGAAGCCATGAAGATGGAAACTGCGCTTCACGCCGAACGCGATGGCAAGGTCGCCGAGGTTCTCGTGCGCCCGGGTGACCAGATCGACGCAAAGGATCTGCTGATCGCTTACGCGGAATGATGCCCATACGGCATCGCTAGCAGCGATATTTTGTCTTTCGTTATAAACGCCCGCCCTCCCGGCGGGCGTTTTGCTGTTGCACCTTCGCTGAAACTCAAATATGCATGTTCGTGCACGTTTATTCCTGTTTATGCATGAGTCTCGATGAGCGATCATTTTGTCAGCGAGCGGCAGGCGCTCATCCTTGCACAGTTGCGGCAAAGCGGCCGAGTGCTTGCGCAGGATCTGGCCCAGAATTTCGGCGTTTCGGAAGACACGGTCCGCCGGGATCTGCGGGATATGGCGGCGCGCGGGGAGTGTCTGCGCGTCTATGGCGGGGCGTTGCTTTCCGATAGCAAGACGGTGCCGCTGAAGACACGGATCGCCGAGGATGCCGATCGCAAGGCTTCGTTGGCGCGCGCAGCAATTCCGCTGCTTGAGCCGGGCATGGTCGTCTTCATCGATGCCGGCTCCACCAATCTGGCCATTGCAAGGGCTATCCCCGCCGGTCTCAAATTGACGGTGGTAACGAATACGCCTGCTATTGCCGCTGAACTCACGGGGCGCGCCGATATCGCTTTGATCATGATCGGCGGCAAGGTCGATCCGGCCGTCGGTGCGGCCATCGACGCCATGGCGTTGCGGCAACTCGAGCTGATGCGGCCCGAGCTGTGTATTCTTGGCGTTTGCGGTGTTGCGGCTGAGACCGGCCTGTCGGCGGATATTTTCGAGGATGCCGTGTTCAAGCGGCTTGCCTGTAGCGCCAGCCAGCGGATTGTTGCCGCCATCACCACGGAAAAGCTGGGCCACAAGGCGGCGTTTCACGTGCACGACTTTTCTCCGCCTCTTTCCCTGGTGCTGGAACATGACGCCGACCGCACATTGGTCGAGGCGCTATCGGCTAAAGGCGTACAAGTTCATTTCGGCGACGATGACGCCGTCCAACTCTCTCACGGTCAAGTCTGAAGGATATTACCGATGAACGGCCCCACGACATTTTCGCCGACGGTCAAGCGCTCGTCCTATCTGACGCGGCACAGGCTCGGTGTATCCCTGCTGTTTTTGATGAACGGTTTCATGATGGGATCGTGGGCGCCCAAAATACCGGAATTTGCGGCGCGCTTATCCCTCAGTGAAAGTGCGCTTGGCCTGATCATTCTGGTTTTCGGCGTCGGCTCGCTGGTTTTCATGCCGATCGCCGGTTCCCAGATCGCCCGTTTCGGATCGCGAACGGTCAGCCTTGCGAGTGCGGCTATTTTCTTGCCGACACTGCTTTTCATCTCCTGGGCAGACACGATCTGGGCAGGTGTGATTGCGGTTTTCCTGTTCGGTGGGCTGACAGGGGCGATGGATGTCGCCATGAACGCCAATGCGGTGGCGGTCGAGCGTGACATGCGCCGCGCCATCATGTCGTCGTGCCATGCTTTCTGGAGCCTGGGCGGCCTGATCGGCGCCGGTCTTGGCGGCTATCTCATCACGGCCATTGGCGTGCAGGGACATGCGATCGCGTTGACGGTCATCGCCCTTGTTTTGC
Source organism: Rhizobium sp. TBD182 (assembly GCF_001950375.1). NCBI lineage: Bacteria > Pseudomonadati > Pseudomonadota > Alphaproteobacteria > Hyphomicrobiales > Rhizobiaceae > Rhizobium > Rhizobium sp. TBD182. The sequence goes on from NZ_BDLN01000004.1 coordinate 188,038, forward strand.
TCGTCGTTGCGTGGCCGCGCGTTCTTGCGGATCGCCCGCATGCCGAGGAGGAGCGTCCGAAAGGTCGCTTGCCGCTGACGCCCTTGCCGTGGATTATCGGTCTGATGGCGCTGTTTTCGATGATTCCGGAAGGCGCAATCCTCGATTGGGGTGCCCTTTATCTGCGCAATGAACTCGGCGCTTCCGTGTCCCAGTCCGGTTTTGCTTTCGCGGCCTTTTCCATGACCATGGCGGCCATGCGTTTTGCCGGCGATCTGGTGCGCGACCGGTTCGGCGCGGTCAACACCCTGCGGTTCTGCTCGGTCATGTCGATTGCGGGCCTTCTGATTGCGGGTCTTGCGGGAAATTCCACGTTTGTGATCATCGGCTTCGCGATTGCCGGCATCGGTATTTCCAACATGGTGCCGATCGCCTTTTCGGCGGCGGGGAACATGCCGGGACTGGCACCCGGCATCGGCCTGTCGGTCGTCACCACCATGGGTTATTCCGGGATTCTGGTAGCACCCTCGGCCATCGGCTTCATTGCCGAACATACCGGCCTGGCCAGCGTATTTCTCGCTCTGCCGTTGTTGCATGTGGTGGTTTTGCTGCTTTCGCGGCTCGCCCGGCATGCGGATGGTGCGGGCAAGGAATAGGCGTCTCGAATTTTGCCATGATTGCGGTAAAGTAGAAGCTCTTATGCGTTGGGTGTTGACAAGCAGGCCCCCTTGTTTCACCTCAATTGCCAGACCTTGCCGCAAGCTCCAGAGACCGCCATGACGTCACACGCCGATTACGATCCAAAGCCCCGCCGTGCATCCGTTGCCGTCGACGTAGGGGGCGTCATCGTGGGTGGCGGTGCGCCTGTCGTCGTACAATCCATGACCAATACCGACACGGCGGATATCGACGCCACCGTGCAGCAGGTGGCGGCACTTTTCCAGGCCGGTTCTGAAATGGTGCGCATCACCGTCGATCGCGATGAGAGCGCTGCCGCTGTGCCGAAAATCCGCGAACGGCTGCTACGCCTTGGCATGGACGTGCCGCTGATTGGCGATTTCCACTATATCGGCCACAAGCTTCTGGCCGATCATCCGGCCTGTGCCGAAGCACTGGCGAAATACCGCATCAATCCCGGCAATGTCGGCTTCAAGGACAAGAAGGACAAGCAGTTCGGCGAAATCGTCGAAATGGCGATCCGTTATGACAAGCCGGTTCGCATCGGCGTGAACTGGGGGTCGCTCGATCAGGAATTGCTGACGACGCTGATGGACAAGAACAAGGAGCAGGGTTTTCCGCTCTCTGCCCGTCAGGTCACCCGCGAAGCCATCGTCCAGTCGGCACTGATTTCCGCAGAGCTTGCCGAAGAAATCGGCCTGCCGCGCAACCGCATCATACTGTCTGCCAAGGTCAGCCAGGTACAGGACCTGATTGCCGTTTATTCGATGCTGTCGGAACGCTCCAACCACGCACTGCATCTCGGTCTTACCGAAGCCGGCATGGGTTCCAAGGGCATCGTCGCCTCGTCTGCTGCCATGGGTTATGTGCTGCAGCACGGTATTGGCGACACGATTCGCGTCTCGCTGACGCCGGAGCCGAACGGCGACCGCACCCGCGAAGTGCAGGTGGCGCAGGAATTGCTGCAGGTCATGGGTTTCCGCCAGTTCATTCCGGTGGTTGCGGCATGTCCCGGCTGCGGGCGCACCACCTCTACCGTCTTTCAGGAACTTGCCCAGAATATCCAGAATGACATTCGCAAGAACATGCCGATCTGGCGTGAAAAGTATCCCGGTGTGGAAGCGCTCAATGTTGCTGTCATGGGCTGCATCGTTAATGGCCCCGGAGAAAGCAAACATGCCGATATCGGCATATCACTGCCCGGAACCGGCGAAAGCCCCGCTGCACCGATCTTCATCGATGGCGAGAAGGCGCTCACCCTGCGCGGTCCCAACATCGCCGCGGATTTTGAAGCGCTTGTGATCGATTACATCGAAAAGCGTTTTGGCCGGAAAGATGCGGCGGAGTAAAAACTACCGTGAAAATGCCGAAATTCCACTGTCATACCGCCTGAACCCTTCGGAGCATCAAAACACATGATCAAAAAAATCGCGATCGTTGCCCTTTGCGGGACCTATCTTTCCGCGTGCACCACCACCGATCCCTATACGGGTGAGCAGAAGATGTCGAACACGGCGGGCGGCGCTGGTATCGGCGCTGTCGTCGGTGCTCTCGGTGGTCTGGCTGTTGGCGGTTCGCCGGTCGGTCGCCGCAACGCAGCCCTCATCGGCGCCGGCATCGGTGCACTCGCCGGTGGCGCAATCGGCAATTACATGGATGGTCAGGAATCCGAGCTTCGCGCCCAGCTTCAGGGCACTGGCGTTTCCGTTAGCCGCCGTGGCGACAGCATCGTTCTCAACATGCCGTCAAACATCACCTTCGCGACGGACCAGGATCAGGTCATCCCGCCTTTCTATCAGACACTCGATTCCGTCGCCATCGTGCTGAACAAGTTCAACCGCACGCTCATCGACATCAACGGCCATACCGACTCCACCGGCAGCCAGCAGCACAACCAGGCGCTTTCCGAGCGTCGTGCGGCGTCTGTTGCAAACTATCTCGGCGCACGCGGCGTCGACCAGCGCCGTATTTCGACGCTCGGCTTCGGCCCCTCGCAGCCGATCGCTTCGAACGCAACGCCGGATGGCCGCGCCCAGAACCGTCGTGTCGAAGTGCTAATTTCGCCGCTCAAGGGCTGATTGGCTGAAAAACGGTGAGCCGGGAAACCGGCTCAGCTTTTCCGTTCGGCGATGAATCTGGCGGCCGCGATGAGTATCGCGGCCTTTTCGCCGTAGGGGGCCAGAAGTTCGGAGGCTTCCGCCACCTGTTCCTGAAGCTTGAGGCGCGCCCAGTCTTCACCGCGTAGTGCCACGAGCGTTCCTTTGCCGCGTGCGGCGTCCTTGCCGGTTGCCTTGCCCATGGTGGCGGCATCGGCGGTCAGATCCAGGAGATCGTCGGCAAGCTGGAAGGCAAGGCCGATCTTTTCACCGAAGAGGCGCAGTCTTTGCCTTTCGGAAACATCGCTGCCGGCGATGATCGCGCCTGCCTCGCAGGCGAAGCGAAGCAGAGCACCGGTTTTCATAGCCTGCAATGTAATAATGCCGGTCTCATCAGGTGCGTTCTTTTCTGCAGCCAGATCGAGCGCCTGACCGCCCGCCATGCCGCCGATGCCTGCGGCGCGGGCGAGCGAGAGCACGAGAGACGCCTTGCGGTCTGCCTCGAGAGGATTTTCGTCCGATGCGATAATGTCGAAGGCGAGTGTCAGCAGGCTGTCGCCCGCGAGAATGGCGGTCGCCTCGTCGAATTTGCGGTGCACTGTCGGCTGGCCGCGGCGCAGGTCGTCGTCATCCATCGCTGGCAGATCGTCGTGCACCAGCGAGTAACAATGCAGGCATTCCAGCGCGGCACCGACGTGATGGGCTGCTTCGGCATTTCCGCCGAGCAAGGCCGTGCTTTCTATGACCAGGAAGGGCCGCAGGCGTTTGCCGCCGTTCAGCACACCATGACGCATGGCGTCGAGCAGGTTTTGCGGGCGTGTAATCTCATCCGCACGCGCCTCTGCGGAAAGCAGGCGACCAAGCAGGGATTCGGTCTGTGCCGCGTTATCGCGCAGCTTCGTTTCGAAATTCGTCATCTGAGCGTCCATGCCGCGCTCTTTGGCATGGCGCGCGGGGCCAGGCAACCTTTTCGTGATTCCTGAGGTCAACTGTTTGACTGGACTCGCCTTGAAGGCGGCAATGGAATATGAAAGGCTTCGATTGGTGCGGGGCTTTGACGAATATTGAGCAGTACGCCTGAAAGCGACGCAGATTACGCCGTGCTGGCGGAAGACCGGAGCAGTCCGAAGGTGGATTTTCGCACGTTGGCAAAGCGTATCATCATGACCTTGCTGGCGTTGCTGATCCTGCCCTATCTGCTGATCCCGGTTTACGCCCTGCCTTTCATGCGGCCGGTCTCGACGCTGATGCTTGCCGATCTGGTGACACTTCAGGGTTATGACCGGCGCTGGGTGCCGCTCGAGGATATTTCGCCGCGCCTTGTGCAATCCGTAATGATGTCCGAGGACGGACAATTCTGTTTCCACGGCGGCGTTGACTGGAACCAGATGCAGTCCGTGGTCAACAATGCGCTCGAAGGCGCGTCTACTCGTGGCGCCAGCACCATTCCCATGCAGACGGCCAAGAACCTGTTCCTCTGGAACGGCCGCTCGTTCTTGCGCAAGGGGCTGGAGTTGCCGCTGGCGATTGCTGCCGATTTCGTCTGGTCCAAAAAACGGATGATGGAGATTTATCTCAACGTTGCCGAATGGGGACCCGGCATTTACGGCATCGAGGCCGCAGCACAGCACCATTTCAAGGTACCGGCGGCAAAGCTAAGCTCCCGCCAGGCGGCACTGCTTGCCGTTTCCCTGCCCAATCCCATCGATCGAGTTGCCAGCAAGCCGGGGCGTGGTTTGCAACGGCTTGCTGGCCTTATTGAACGGCGTGCCCGAGCATCGGGCGGTTATGTGGGATGCGTGCTGGACTGAGCCCAGCCCCGCCGCCTCAACCCTTCTTGAAAATATAGTCGGTTTCCTGACGCAGGGTCTCGCCGGGACGCAGGATCGCGTAGGGGAAATCGGGATGATTGACGGCATCAGGCCATATCTGCGTTTCCAGACAAAAACCGGCAAAGGGGCCATAATGGCGGCCATCGAGGCCTGGAACGGGAACATTCAGCTTGAAGGCTGAATAGAATTGCACGCCGGGTTCGGTGGTGTGAACCTCAAGGGCAATGTCGGAGGCGGGCGAATAGGCGCGGGCAACCTTGCGCTTGGCGCGACGTTCTGGCGAAAGGCAGAAATTATGGTCGTAGAGCACCTGCTCGCCATCCTCCGTTCGCCGCATCGGCGTCGGGTGGCGCAGGTCGAAGACGGTGCCTTCGACGGAGCGGATTTCGCCTGTCGGGATCTGTTTGTCGTTGGTTGGCAGATAAAAGTCAGCGGCGATGCTGATCTCATGTCCAAGTGCGGTATCAGCACCGTCGAGGTTGAAATAGGAATGCTGGCAGATATTGGCGATGGTCGGTTGGTCGGTCACCGTTTCATAGACCACCGAAAGCACGCCGCCGTCGCGGATCGTATAGGTCGCGGTCACCGTGCAATTGCCGGGATAACCGGCGCGGCCGTCGGGATCAATGATCTGCAGAACCGCATGGCTTTCGTCGTGTTCCATCAGCATCCAGTTACGTTTGCCCATGCCGTCGCTGCCGCCATGCAGGTGGCTAACGCCTTTTTCGTTCAGCTCCAACTGGTATTCGTGCCCGTCGATCGAGAATTTTCCGTCACCGATACGGTTGGCGTTGCGGCCGGGTGTGGCGCCGAAATAGGATGAATATTTGTAGTCCTCGAATGTATCGAAGCCGAGAACAAGCGGCGGCTGGTGCCCATCGAGGCGCAGGTCCTGAATGACGGCGCCCCAGGTGATAACCTTGGCCGTCAGCCCGCCCTTCGAGATGGTGACGCGCTCAACCTTTTCGCCGGTTGCCGTGAAACCAAAATTCTCCCGTGCCGCCGCGTCGCTCATTGCGTCATTCTCCCGATATCTTTGAATTGCCGGCGGACGTTGCGTCATTTTCCGGCAATTCGCAATCCCGCAATTTACGCCGCTAGTTTACCGATCGCTTCGAGATCGTAAGGCGTCGTCTGATATATCTCGTTGATCCAGTTGCCGAAAAACAGATGGGCGTGGCTGCGCCAGCGGTTGAGCGGGGCAAGCTCGGGATCATTGTGCGGAAAATAATCATGCGGCAGCTTGATTGGAACGCCCGAGTTCACATCGCGGAAATATTCATCCGAAAGCGAGGTTGAATCATATTCGACGTGGTTGAACATATAGAGGCGGTTGCCCTCTTTTTCATGCACCAGACATACGCCCATTTCCTCTGACTCCATCAGGATTTCGAGTTCCGGGTGTTTTTCGATGTCGGCGCGGCGCACTTCCGTCCAGCGTGAGACCGGAACCTGAAAGTCGTCGGAAAAACCGTTGAGATATATCGACGAGGGGCAGAGATTGCGGTGACGATAGACACCGAAAGCCTTTTCCTTCAGTTCGTATTTCGGCACACCATGGAAATGGTAGATGGCGGCCATCGCGCCCCAGCAGACGTTCAGTGTCGAATGGACGTTGGTTTGCGTCCAGTCGAAAATCTTTTGCATCTCGTTCCAGTAGGTCACGTCTTCATAATCAAGCATCTCGATGGGCGCGCCTGTGATGATGAAACCGTCGAACTTGCGGTGGCGCACTTCCTCCCATGTCTCATAGAAGGACAGAAGGTGCTCTTCCGGCGTATTCTTGGCACGATGGCCGCCAATGCGGATCAGCGAAAACTCCACCTGCAGCGGCGATGCGCCGACGAGGCGCGCCATCTGCACTTCCGTCTTGATCTTGTTCGGCATGAGATTGAGAAGCCCGATCTGGAGCGGGCGGATATCCTGCCGGATGGCCGCCGTTTCTGTCATGACCCGCACGCCCTCATGAACGAGGGTGTCGAAGGCGGGAAGCGTATCGGGAATCTTGATCGGCATGTCGAACTCTCTTTTCGGATGACGTAAAGAACGTTGCGAAAACAAAAAAACCGGCAGCGAAATCGCAGCCGGTCCCAGGAAATTACCCTTTTCCTCGACCCTTTAGCGACTTCTTTAAAGTGGCTGCAAGCCGGTCGGCAAATCACCACTGAGGCGTTTCATAATCCCGAAGCCGACGAAAATCAATATCGGCTGATTTCATCGGGTTTCTGCCTTTCCATTTTTGCCTGAGGTGCGATAAGGCAGGGCATGGATAGAGAACGCTTCACCATTCTGCTTGGCGGCGATGTCACCGTTACCGACCGCCTCAAAGCGGCGGTTGAGGGTAGCCGTGTGATTGCGGCCGATGGCGGCATGCGCCATGCCGCACCGCTCGGGCTCACACCCGAGCTCTGGGTGGGGGATTTCGATTCCACCGACAAGAACCTGCTGGACGCTTGGCCCGATGTGGTGCGACAGCCCTATCCCGCTGCAAAGGCTGTGACCGATGGCGAAATTGCGGTGTCGGAGGCCCTTGCCCGCGGCGCGCGTTCTCTGGTGCTTGCCGGTGCGCTTGGTGGAGCGAGAAGCGACCACGCACTTCAGCACCTACTTTACGCGGTGGCGCTTACTGAGCGTGGTCTCAACGTTACGCTGACCTCCGGCGAAGAGGAGGCCCGCCCGCTGCTGGCGGGGTCGTTCGACCTTGATCTGCCACCCGGTACGCTGTTTTCCGTTGCCGGGTTTACCGACCTTGTGGGGCTCGATATCGGCAATGTGCGTTATCCTCTCAAGGATTTCCCGCTTGCTTTCGGCTCTTCCCGCACTATTTCCAATGTCGCGAATGGCGGCCCTGTGCATTTCTCGCTGAAAAGCGGAAAAGCCATCGTGCTCGCCCGCCCTTATGATCTGACCGGAGCCTGACGCCTTGGCACCCCCAATTTTGAAACTCGATGACATCAAGCTGACCTTCGGCGTGACCCCGCTGCTCGACGGCGCCAATCTTCAGGTGGAGCCGGGCGACCGCATCTGCCTTGTCGGACGCAACGGTTCGGGCAAGTCGACCCTGATGAAGATCGCCGCCGGTCTGGTCGAGGCGCAGTCGGGCGAGGTTTTCCGTCACCCCTCCGCCACCATCCGTTATCTGGAACAGGCGCCGGATTTTGCCGGTTACGACACCGTGCAGGCCTATGCCGAGGCGGGGCTGGGACCTGGCGACGATCCCTATCGCGTTACCTATATTCTCGAGCATCTGGGCCTGACGGGACAGGAACATCCGGATACCCTGTCCGGCGGCGAAGCGCGGCGTGCGGCCCTTGCCCGCGTCATGGCGCCTGAACCCGATATTCTCATGCTGGACGAGCCGACCAACCATCTGGACTTGCCCACCATCGAATGGCTTGAAGGCGAGTTGCAGCAGACGCGTAGCGCGCTGGTGCTGATCTCGCACGACAGGCGTTTTCTGGAGAAGGTTTCGACCTCGACCGTGTGGCTGGATCGCGGCCAGTCCCGCCGTCTCAATCGCGGTTTTGCGCATTTCGAGGAATGGCGCGACAAGGTGCTGGAAGAGGAAGAGCTGGAGCAGCACAAGCTCGGCAAGGCCATCGAGCGTGAAGAACACTGGATGCGTTACGGCGTGACCGCGAGACGAAAGCGCAACATGCGCCGCGTGGGCGAGCTTCAGGCAATGCGTGCGGACTATCGCGGCCACAAGGGACCGCAGGGCAGCGTGCAGGCGACGGCTGCGGAGGTGCGGGAATCCGGCAAACTGGTCATCGAGGCAGACGCAATCACCAAGTCTTACGGCGAGCGCGTGATCATCGCGCCGTTTTCGCTGCGGGTGCATCGCGGTGATTGCATCGGTCTCGTCGGGCCGAACGGTGCCGGCAAGACAACGCTTTTGAAGATGCTGACCGGCCAGCTTCAGCCCGATAGTGGCACGGTAAAGCTCGGCACCAATCTGGAAATCGCGACGCTTGATCAGAAGCGTGAGGATCTCAATCCAAACGATACGCTCGCTCATTACCTCACCGACGGTCGCGGCGACAATTTGCTGGTCAATGGCGAGTTGAAACATGTGACGGGTTACATGAAGGACTTCCTGTTCCAGCCGGAACAGGCCCGCACGCCCATCCGCAACCTCTCCGGTGGTGAGCGCGCCCGTCTTATTCTTGCGCGCATTCTGGCGCGGCCTACCAACCTGCTGATCCTTGACGAGCCGACCAACGATCTCGATATCGAAACGCTCGATCTGTTGCAGGAAATCGTTGCGGGCTTTTCCGGCACGGTCATTCTCGTCAGCCACGACCGCGACTTCCTCGACCGTACCGTCACCTCCACAATCGCGCCCGCCAATCCGGACCAGCCGGATGGACGCTGGATCGAATATGCCGGCGGCTATTCGGACATGATGGCGCAACGCAAGGGTGCTGCGGAAGAAAAGCGCAAGGCGGAGAAGCAGGAAAAGGCAAAGACCGCCCCTTCCGCCTCCGCGTCGCAGGACCCTTCAAAGGCCAAGGGCAAGCTTTCCTTCAAGCAAAAATTTGCGCTCGAAAACCTTCCAAAGGAAATGGAGAAGGCGCAGGGCGAAATCGCCAAGCGTGAGCAGCGCATGGCCGATCCCAATCTGTTCACCAAGGACCCGGCTACCTTCAATACGCTGGCGCAGGAAATGACGAAGCTGCGCGAAAAGCTCGAAGCCATGGAAGAGGAATGGCTGGAGCTGGAGATGCTGCGCGAGGAAATTGAAGGGTGACTTGGTCGCGATTTCTTGACTGAGGTCTCATCCACCTTTGACAGGGAGGCGGAATTGCCGTTTCCTGTGCGGGTTCGGAGGAGTTCAGAAAATGCGCATGATCTTCGTCAATCTGCCGGTCAAGAATATCGAGACATCGAGAAGCTTCTTCACGGCTCTCGGTTTCACATTCAATCCGGAATATTCGGATGACCGCACGCTCTGCATGATCGTTGAGGAGAACATCTTCGTGATGCTTCTTCAGGAGGAGCGTTTTCGTGATTTCATCAATGGCGATATCGCCGACGCCACACGCAGCACCGAGGTCCTGACCTGTCTCACAGCGGGAAGCCGTGAGGAAATCGACCGGATGATCGAAACGGCGCTCGCCTCGGGCGGCAGCAGCTGGAAACCGGTTCAGGATCACGGTTTCATGTATGCCGGTAGTTTTCAGGATCCCGACGGCCATGTCTGGGAACTGGTGCACATGGTGCAGCAGGCCTGACGGCAGCCATCTTGCCAATCAGAGACAGCGGGACTACATCATCATCTTGATCTAACGGGGTGTCTTTTGTGCTTGCGTGCAAAAGGCTGAGAGGCTTGCCAACCCGAAGAACCTGATCCGGTTCATACCGGCGGAGGGATTAGACGGCTTAAGGCAAGCGGCTATTTCCCTTTTCGTTTTTTGAGGAGATACCCGTGCGCCGTCGTCTTTTCCTGAATTCCCTCGTTGCCGTTTCGTTGTTTCTGCCCGGTATTGCCACTGCTCAGGACAGACAGGAACTGACCGTCTACACCTATGAAAGCTTCGTTTCCGAATGGGGTCCCGGCCCCAAGGTGAAAGAGGCCTTCGAGAAAGTGTGCAATTGCACGGTCAATTTCGTCGGTGTGGCGGATGGCGTGGCGCTGCTCAACCGCCTGAAGCTTGAAGGGGCGGGTTCGAAGGCGGATGTCGTTGTTGGTCTCGACACCAATCTGGTCGCGGAAGCGAAACAGACCGGCCTCTTCGATATCAGCGGTATCGATGCATCGGCGGCCAAGGTGCCGGGCGGTTACAAGGACGACATTTTCGTCCCTTACGACTACGGTCATTTCGCCGTTGTCTATGACACGCAGACGATAAAAAATCCGCCGACGAGCCTGAAGGATCTGGTGGACGGCGATCCTTCACAGAAAATCGCCATTCAGGACCCGCGCACCTCCACGCCGGGGCTTGGCCTGCTGCTCTGGGTGAAGTCCGTTTACGGCGACAAGGCACCGGAAGCCTGGGCGAAGCTCCGGAAGCGCATTCTCACCGTCACGCCGGGCTGGTCGGAATCCTATGGCCTTTTCACCAAGGGTGAGGTGCCGATGGTGCTCTCCTACACCACGTCGCCTGCCTATCACATGGTCTCGGAAAAGACGGATCGCTATCAGGCCGCGGGTTTTTCCGAGGGGCACTACATCCAGATCGAGGTTTCCGGCCTTCTCAAAAACGCGCCGCACAAGGAACTGGCGAAGCAGTTCCTCGCTTTCACGCTCACATCAGGATTTCAGGATGCCATTCCGGAAAACAACTGGATGATGCCGGTCGCGGCAACGTCCACGCCCCTGCCCGAGGCATTTTCCAAACTCGTCGTACCGCAGAAGACCTTCCTGATGGACCCGGAAGAGGTGGCCAAGAACCGCAAGGCCTGGATCGACGAATGGCTTGCGGCCATGAGCATGAACTGAGCGAGAGGCACGCCCGCGCATGATGCTGCGTCGCGACTACAGATGGTCGATCATTGGCGGAACGGCGGCGTTTGCCGCCGTTTTCCTGTTCATGGCGCTTGCTGTCTCAGCACTACTGTCGTTCGATGCCGGTACATCCGCCGCCGGAATCGTGGATGCCTACACGCTGCGAATCCTGCGCTTCACGCTCTATCAGGCAACGTTGTCCACTGTTCTTTCCATTGTTCTCGGCCTGCCGGTGGCGCTTGCGCTCTCCCGCAGACAGGATTTTCCCGGGCGGATTTGGATTATCAGGTTGATGGCTGTGCCGATGGGGCTGCCGGTCATCGTTGGTGCCTTCGGCATCATCACGATCTGGGGCAGGCAGGGTGTTTTGAATATTGCCCTTGTTTTTGCCGGTGCGGAGCAGCCCTTCAGTATTTACGGCCTCTCCGGCATTCTCATCGCCCATGTGTTTTTCAATCTGCCGCTTGCGGTGCGGCTGATGCTGGCCGGGCTGGAGCGGATTCCGGGCGAATATTGGCGGATGGCGGCAAGTCTTGGCATGGGGCCGGTTTCGGTTTTCCGCTTCATCGAGTGGCCGGCCGTCTCGCGGCTTGTTCCCGGTATTGCCGGGCTTGTCTTCATGCTTTGCGCCACCAGCTTCACGCTAGTGCTTCTGCTGGGCGGTGGACCGGCGGCGACGACACTTGAGGTCGCAATCTATCAGGTGTTGCGGTTTGATTTCGATCCGCAACGGGCAATCGCGCTTTCGGTTTTGCAGATTGCAATCACAGCAGTTCTGCTCGGCCTTCTTGCCTTTTTGCCATCGCCCGAGGCGGAAATTGCCTCGCTTGGCCGCCCTGTTCGCCGTTTCGACGGCAAGCGTGTTGGCGCGCGCCTGTGGGACGGAGCGGCAATCATTTTTGCGGTTCTGCTGGTCGGCCTGCCGCTTGTTGCCATAACCGTCTCGGGTTTGGGGGCCGATCTGCCGCGTCTTTTGTCAGCGCCGATCTTCCTGCGTGCAGCGGCGACCAGCCTTGCAATCGCTGCGTTCTCCGCAACTCTCGTCGTGCTCTGCTGCTTTGCGATCATCGGTGCGCGACAGGCCGTGGGTTCCAAACGGCACGCGGCTCAGCCCTTGCGCCTTTTGTCCGCCACGCTCGGGGCGGGGTCATCGCTGGTACTGCTGGTGCCGCCCGTCGTGCTGGGAAGCGGGTGGTTCCTGTTGCTGCGGCCCTTTGGAGATGTCAGTTTTTACGCTCCCGTTCTCGTGGCACTCATCAACATGCTGATGGCGTTGCCGCTTGCCATGCGGGTGCTGGAGCCAGCCTTCACCAGCCATTTTTTACGCACGTCCCGGCTTTCCGCCAGCCTTGGGCTTCAGGGACTGACGCGGCTGCGGTTCGCCGATCTGCCGGTTCTGCGGCGGCCGCTGCTGATGGCATTTTCCTTTGCCATGGCCCTGTCGCTCGGTGATCTTGGGGCGGTCGCCCTGTTCGGATCGGAAAATTTCATCACCTTGCCATGGCTGGTCTATAGCAATATGGGCAGCTACCGCACCAATGATGCCGCCGGATACGCGTTCATCCTTGGCGTCGTCTGCCTGCTGCTTGCCGCGGGCGGCGTTTCACGGCAATCCCAATCAGCAAGGGCGAGCATATGACGGGTGACGAATTTGCCGTGGGGCTGGACAAGGTCAGGCTGCGGCTCGGAACGCAGGATTTCGATCTCGATTGTACATTCCCGCAAGGCCAGATGACTGCCGTCGTCGGTGCATCCGGTTCTGGCAAGTCGACGCTCCTCAATCTCATCGCCGGTTTTGAATTGCCCGATTCCGGGCGCGTCCTGATCGGCGGGCGGGACATGAAGGCGCTCGATCCTTCCGAACGACCGGTCTCCTCGATCTTCCAGGATAATAATCTTTTCGCCCATCTCGATATCTTCACCAATGTCGCGCTCGGCATCAGCCCCGGGCTGAAGCTGCGGGCGGAAGACAGGCAGAGGATCGACGTGGCGCTCACACGCGTTGGTCTTGCGGGTTTTGACAAACGTTTGCCGGGCACGCTTTCCGGCGGGGAAAGGCAAAGGGCGGCGCTGGCGCGTGCGCTGGTCCGGAAAAAACCTGTCATGCTGCTGGACGAGCCTTTCGCGGCGCTAGATCCGGGGCTGCGGGCGGGCATGACCTCCCTGCTTCTCGACTTGCATGCCGAAACAAAAAATACGGCGATTATTGTCACGCACCATCCAGACGACATAAAAAAGCTGGCGCAGCGGGTGGTTTTTCTTGATCGTGGCCGCGTTGTCTATGCTGGCTCGACCACAGATTTCTTCGCCACACAAAATGTGAAGGCGGTCGACAGTTTTCTGAACGGCTGATCGCCTTATTTTCGACGCGTGCCGCTGGCAATCGCTTTAGATAACTTCAATGGCGTTAATTTGCACTTGCCAGTTTTAAGTCGTTGCCCGAGAAAAGACGAGAATTATTGCGTTCTTCAGGAATATTCCGGACTTGATGGATCGTTTTTACCGTTTCGACATTCATGGCTCGTTGGGGCGAATCTGTTATTCTGGTCTGCAATTAACGGATGATCAGGAACGTTAGGGGCAGGCATAGAGAATGAGAAATAGCATGACTGCGCAGTGGAGGCTTTTCTCCCGTTCAGGCCTTCGCCGTTCGGGCAGGATGGCTGCCGTGTGTTCCGTGCTGACGGCGTCTGCCGTATTCCTGTCATCGTGTCAGTCTCTCTTCAGCCCGGCCTACCAGTCCACCTTGCGGCCTTCGGACAATCCGCAGACCGTGGAAGAGGTGCAGAAGAACGATCCCCGTGCGCAGATGGGCGCGCGCGAGCATCCGCGTATTGTGGCGAGTTATGGTGGCGAATATCGTGATGCCAAGACGGAGCGGCTTGTCGCCCGTATCGCCGGCGCGCTGACGGCTGTTTCGGAAAATCCGCAGCAATCCTATCGCATCACCATCCTCAACTCGCCTGCTATCAACGCTTTTGCGCTGCCGGGTGGGTATCTTTACGTGACACGCGGGCTTCTGGCTCTCGCCAACGATGCCTCGGAAGTGGCGGCCGTGCTTTCGCATGAGATGGGCCACGTTACCGCAAACCACGGCATCGAGCGCCAGCGCCGGGAAGAGGCAGAGGTGATTGCAAGCCGTGTGGTCGCCGAGGTTCTGTCGAGCGATCTCGCCGGCAAGCAGGCGCTTGCGCGCGGCAAGCTGCGGCTTGCGGCTTTTTCGCGCCAGCAGGAATTGCAGGCGGACGTGATTGGCGTGCGCATGTTGGGTGAGGCCGGCTACGACCCCTTCGCATCGCCGCGGTTTCTGGATTCCATGGCAGCCTATGCGCGTTTCTCCTCGGCTGATCCCGAAAATGACCAGAGCCTCGACTTTCTTTCCAGCCACCCCAACACGCCGCAGCGCATCGAGCTTGCACGCCGGCATGCCCGCGCCTTCGGCCAGGACGGTCAGGTCGGGGATCGGGGTCGCGACTGGTTTCTGGATGGCATAGACGGCCTGCTTTACGGCGACAGCCCGCAGGAGGGTTATGTCCGGGGCCAGACCTTCCTGCACGGAACGCTCGGTATCCGTTTCGATGTGCCGGAAGGTTTCGTCATCGACAACAAGGTCGAGGCCGTTCTTGCGACGGGTCCGGGCGATGTGGCGATCCGTTTCGACGGCGTGGCCGATCCGAAACAGACCACTCTTGCCAATTACCTTACCAGCGGCTGGGTTGCCGGCCTGATGCCGGAAACCGTGAAGGAAACGCAGATCAACGGTCTGGAGGCTGCGACAGCCCGTGCGACGGCGGACAAATGGGACTTTGACGTTACCGTCATCCGTGTCGGTCAGCAGATATTCCGCTTCCTGACGGCCGTGCCGAAGGGTAACACGCAGCTCGATTCCATCGCCAACGTGTTGCGAACGAGTTTCCGCAAGATGACGCCGCAGGAGATCGCATCGTTAAAACCTCTGCGCGTGCGCGTGGTGACGGTCAAGCCCGGTGAAACCGTGGCAACGATTGCCGCACGGATGATGGGGACCGACCGCAAGCTCGACATGTTCCGCATGATGAATGCGATGAGCGCCACCGCCACGCTTCAGCCCGGCCAGCGGGTGAAGATCATTGCGGAATGAGATGCTAACAAAAAACCCCGGATTGTGATCCGGGGTTTTTCGTTTCAGACGTTATCGATAATTACCGCCACTCGCGCACATCGACGAAATGACCGGCGATGGCCGCCGCCGCTGCCATGGCGGGGGAGACGAGGTGGGTGCGGCTCTTATAGCCCTGGCGGCCCTCGAAGTTGCGGTTCGAGGTGGAGGCGCAACGTTCGCCAGGCTTCAGGCGGTCGTCATTCATAGCAAGGCACATGGAGCAGCCCGGTTCGCGCCATTCGAAACCGGCTTCGAGGAAAATCTTGTCCAGACCTTCCTTTTCCGCCTGTTCCTTCACGAGACCGGAGCCGGGCACGATCATGGCCGAGACGGTGGGCGCGACCTTGCGGCCGTCGACGATCTTTGCCGCTGCGCGCAAATCCTCGATACGGCCATTGGTGCAGGAGCCGATGAAAACGCGGTCGATGGCGATATCGGTGATGCGCGTACCGGGTTTCAAGCCCATATAATCCAGCGCACGCCACTTGGAAGTACGCTTGTTTTCTTCCTCGATATCATCCGGATTGGGAACGATGCCCTCGACGGACGTCACGTCCTCAGGCGATGAGCCCCAGGATACGATCGGCGGCAGATTGGCGGCGTCCAGCACCACGATCTTGTCGTAATGGGCGCCTTCATCGGATTTCAGCGTTTTCCAGTAGGCGATGGCCTGTTCCAACGTCTCGCCCTTTGGCGCGCGCGGCTTGTCCTTAATGTAGTCAAAGGTGGTCTCATCAGGCGCGATCAGACCTGCACGGGCGCCGCCCTCGATGGTCATGTTGCAAACCGTCATGCGGCCTTCCATGGAGAGCGAGCGGATTGCCTCACCGGCAAATTCAATCACATGGCCGGTGCCGCCCGCTGTGCCAATCTCACCGATAATGGCGAGGATGATGTCCTTGGCGGTGACGCCTTCCGGAACCTTGCCATCGACACGCACCAGCATGTTCTTGGCCTTTTTCTGGATCAGCGTCTGGGTCGCCAGCACATGCTCCACTTCCGACGTGCCGATGCCGTGCGCCAGCGCGCCGAAAGCACCATGGGTGGAGGTGTGGCTGTCGCCGCAAACAATCGTCATGCCCGGCAGGGTGAAGCCCTGTTCCGGGCCAACGATGTGGACGATGCCCTGACGCTTGTCGCGCTCGGAATAATATTCGACACCGAAATCCTTGGCATTCTGCGCAAGCGCTTCCACCTGGATACGGCTTTCCTCGTTCTTGATGCCTTCCAGCCGGTCGGCCGTGGTTGGCACGTTATGATCGACGACGGCAAGCGTGCGGGTGGGCGAATGGACCGGACGGCCGGCGATGCGCAGGCCTTCAAAGGCCTGCGGGCTCGTCACCTCATGGACCAGGTGACGGTCGATATAGAGAAGACAGGTTCCGTCCGGGTCACGATTGACGACGTGGTCGTCCCAGATCTTGTCGTATAAGGTGCGGGGTGCGCTCATGGCTCTATGCCTTGTCATGGAAGGTAAAATCAGGGTTCAGTAAGGCGGTGGACAGCGGGTGCTGTCAGGCGAGCCTAAGTCGGCTGTTGAGCGCCCCGGAAATGCGCGCAAAAAACCGTGCCGGCAGACGCTTGTGGTCCTGCAGCACATAAACATTCTGCGCGAGACATCCGAATTTAGATCCCATAGTGGTCTTCATAGCAGATTGCCGGTTTCGCGGCAATATGAATGCACGCAGACCGTAAAACGGTGACCCGGCGGCTTTGATGTGCGCCGCATCATGTACTCAGGGCTTTAAAATGCCGGTTTCGCAGCCCTTTCGGCATTGGTTATGATGCAATGCAACTTGCGTATCTTGCGGCGCACATATAGATGGGTCCCCTTATCATTTGCATTTCGACGAGCAATCGAAGGGAGGGAAAAGCACATGGTATCGGAAAAATCCCTAATCTCGAAGATCACCTGGCGGCTGATGCCGTTTCTTGGCCTTCTCTATCTCATCGCCTATATCGACCGGCAGAATGTCAGCTATGCCAAGCTGCAGATGGTCGATGCGCTGAGCCTCAGCGAATATGCCTACGGACTTGGCGCTTCGCTGTTCTTCATCGGCTATTTCCTCTTTGAGGTTCCGAGCAACCTTTTCCTCAACCGTTTCGGCGCCAGCAAATGGTTCGCCCGCATTCTGGTGTCCTGGGGTGCCGTCACCATCGCGCTTGCCTACACGCAGAATGCGACGATGTTCTATATCCTGCGCTTCCTGCTCGGGCTTTGCGAGGCCGGTTTCTTCCCGGGCGTGCTGTTCCTTATGACGCTGTGGTTCCCGCGCGATTATCGCGGCCGCATGATCGGCCTGTTCATGATCTTCAGTGCGCTTGCCAATGCCATCGGCGCACCGCTTGGCGGCATGCTGCTCGATCTCGATGGTTTCCTCGGTTATGCCGGCTGGGAATGGGTGTTCCTGGCGACGGGTATTCCCGCCGTGATCGCCGGTATCGTTACCTTCTTCTATCTGGACGATACGCCGGAAAAAGCGAAGTTCCTGACGCAGGCCGAGAAGGACTGGTTGAAGAACCGACTGGCCGAAGAAAACAAGGGCATGGAAGAGCATGCGGAGGACGGCTTCAAGGCGCTGATCAATCCGCGCGTGCTGTTCATGGCGCTTTGCTATGTCGGCTTTCCGCTGGCGGCCTATGGTCTCAGCTACTGGCTGCCGACAATCGTAAAGAGCTTCGGCGTTTCCAACACCGCCAACGGCTTCATCAACATCATCCCCTGGGTGATCGTGGCCGTCGCTCTCTTCGTCGTGCCCCTGGCGGCTGACAAGGCAAAAAACAAAACGCCTTATATCGTCGGCCCTGCCTTCGTCGGCGCGTTTTGCCTGCTGATGTCGGCGCTGCTCAGCGATCCGGTATTGCAGTTTGCCTTCCTTTGCATCGCCGCTGCGGGCATTTTTGCCGGCCAACCGGTGTTCTGGAGCCTGCCCGGCCGCTTCCTCAAGGGAGCCGGTGCCGCTGCCGGCATCGCCGCCATCAATTCCGTCGGCAATCTCGGTGGTTTCGTGGCGCAGAACGTGGTGCCCT
>NZ_BDLN01000004.1:206251-247038 GCF_001950375.1 Rhizobium sp. TBD182
CAAGGACCAGACCGGCAGCACCATTGCGCCGATGTTCTTCCTTGCCTTCTGCCTTGCGCTGGCAGGTGTGCTCGTCATCATCGCGGCGAGAAAAATGGGCAATCAGGCCGAGGCCGCCTGATCTGCAAGATTGCGAAGCGCAGGTATAATTTCCGAACCGCCGCATATGTAAAAAATCATGGCCCGGATATGTCCGGGCCATGATCCATTTAAACGGTAACCGATGAAATTCTCTTCGAGAGAAATTACGCCGTGAACCAATCGCTGCCGGTCAGGTGAACGCCGGAGAGAATGATCTTCTCACCCTTGTGCTCGCCAGTAACGTTGTAGCTGAGGACGGTATCGTTATCAAAGGTCGAAACCGCCCAGTTATCGATCACTGTACCGACCAGCTTGAGCTTGTCCATGGAGGCGTTGAAGCCTTCGATGGTATCTGTGGCAAAGCTCTTCGCCATGTCACCCAGATTGAAGACGAAGGTATCGGCGCCACCGCTTGCGATGATGTGGTCGATGCCCTTGCCACCGGTGACCAGCGACGAAGCGAGCTTTACACCGCTCAGGTCGATAGAGTCGTTACCCGCACCGGCATCGATTTTGACGGAGGTGTAGCTGCCGTCGGTGACACCAGCACCACCATTCACAGCGCCGGTATTGGCGGCAAGACCGCCCGTGCCCGCAGCCGACGTGTCATTGAAGGCAGCGCCGGCCTTGACGGTGATCGTGTCGTTGCCTGCGCCGGTGTCGATGTTGAAATTGTTGACCCAGGTCTTTTCGTTCGAAACGACAGATACGGTAACCGTGTCGTTGCCTGCGCCGGTCGTGATGTTACCGCGCTTGGCATTGAGAACTTCAACGGTGGACGAACCGGTGCCGCCGAGGTGAACGTCTACCTGTACGAAATCCTTGAACTTAAGGTTTTCAGAGGTGTCAGACTGGGCGAGAGCGTTCTTCACCGAATTCCATGCCGAGGATACGTCAAATGTGAAGCCGTTTGCGTTGGGGTCGTAGCCGACATCGACAGTGCCACCAGCACCGGTACCGGCAACCGCCACAGCGCCAACGCTGACAGCGCCTGAATCGAGCGTAGAGCCGTTTTTGACCTGTGCTGTGGATTCCGTGAGAAGCTTATATGCTTCCTGATCGATCAGGCTGGTGAGCGACGAAACCGATGCCGCGCCGCCATTACCAAAAGTTACTTTTAACGCCATTTTACTCTCCTATAAATTTTTGAGAATTCGATGTATCGAAATTAAATTTAATAAATATTGCGGGTGATAATTAGTACATTATAAATGGCAAGACAATATGAGAAATTGTTTTTTTTTGGAAAAATTCTCGCTCTTGGTGTATTTGCGAATCGTTTCTAAGAAAGCATGTAATGAAAGTCTTTTATTCCTGCAGGAACGTCTTTCTAAGCCTGTCCTGGAACGGTTTGACAAAATAGGAAAGAACGCTTCTTTCGCTTGTCTGTATGAAGACTTCGGCCGGCATGCCCGGATACAACCGTCCACCTGGTATATGGTCCATTCCAGTTTTGCTCGGCTTGATGCGCAGTGCGTAAAATGACGCACCGCTTCGGGAATCTGTCTGCAAGTCCGGGGCGACGACTGCGACTTCAGCGCTTACATCCGGCGTCGTGCTCTGATTGAAAGCCGTGAAGCGAATGGTCACTGGCTGCCCGACATAGATCTGGTCTATGTCGTTTGGAAGAACATTGGCGTCGATTGCAAGATCTTCCTTTGCCGGCACCACCAGCATAAGCACTTCGCCCGGCTGGATGACGCCGTTTATGTTGTGTACCGACAGCTGGTAGATACGCCCCGCAATCGGCGAGCGAATATCGAGGCGGTCGAGCTGGTCGCGTGTTGCCGCAAGCCGTTCCTCGTATTCCGCAACGGTGGCTTCGATTGAGGTCAGATCTTTAGTGACCTCGGACTTGCGGTCCTCGTCAAGCTGAAGCGACTGCAAGTCCATTTCGCTCAGCTTGCCTACCGTCTGCGCACGCGCGGCCATATACTGGCCCTGCTGACCTTCGAGATTGGAAAGCTGCCGCTTGAGAAGGTTGAGGCGCTGAAGCGTTACAAGCCCCTTGGCATACAGCTCCCGTGTCTTTGAGACGTCTTCCCTTACGATAGCAAGTTCATTGTTGGTCGCCTCAATCTGCACGTCCATGCCCCGCGCTTCATCGGCTAGCTGATCCTTGCGCGTTACCAATTGCTTCTTCATGCCGATCAGTGCACTGCGACGGCTGTTGAAAAGGTTCTGCTCACTGTCGATGAATGTTTTGGCAGCTTTCGAATTGGTCAAGACGGCCAGATCTTCCGGCGTTATGAAAGAGGTGGCGTCGGAGATTTCGGCACGCAGACGCGCACGGCGTGCATAAAGCTGCGCGAGCGTATTTTCGACAATGGACAGGTTTGCCTGAACGATCGTGCCACTCAGCCGCAGCAAAACCTGACCGGCCTCCACCGTGTCACCTTCCGCAACATTGATCTGGCTGACGATACCGCCGGAAAGGTGCTGAATTTTCTTGGAGTTGCCTTCGACAACGACCCGGCCCGTGGCGACGACCGCCCCCGAAAGCTTCGCGAGAGCCGCCCAGCCACCCAGGCCGAAAAGAAGGCCGGCAGCAAGAACGACTACGGCGGTTGAGTGTTTGACGATAGATGTTTTCGTCACGCCGGTTTTTTCTCCCTCAACCATTTTCACCCACCCGGCTTTCCAGCTTACGTACTTCTTCTTCTGTTTCCGGCACCTGGCGAATATTTTGACGCAGGATTTGCGCAAGCACCTCTTCCTTGGTGCCGAAGCGAAGCATGCGGCCGTTGCTCATCACCATCACGAGATTGACGCTTTCGATGGCGCTCGGGCGATGGGCAATGACGACCACGATGCCGCCTCGCGCCCTTATGTCGCCAATGGCGTTGCGCAAGGCTGCCTCGCCTTCGCTGTCCAGATTGGAGTTCGGCTCATCGAGGATGACAAAGAATGGCTCCCCGAAAAGCGCCCGCGCCAGGCCGATGCGCTGTTTTTGCCCGCCTGACAATGCCTCTCCTCGGTCGCCGATATAGGTGTCGTAACCGTTGGGCAGGTTCAGGATGAGATCATGAACTTGAGCGGCCTTGGCTGCCGAAACGATGGCTTCCGCCGTTGCGTCACGGTCGAAGCGCGCGATATTTTGCGCGACCGTGCCTGGCATCAGCTCCACCTGCTGGGGCATGTATCCGATGGATTTACCGAGAACCTCGAAATCCCACTGGTTCAGTGCGGCCCCATCGAAGCGCACGGAGCCGCGCTCATAGGGCCAGATACCGGTTATCAAACGTGCCAGCGTGGATTTACCGGAAGCGCTCGGCCCAATGATGCCAAGGCCATCGCCCGCGTTCAACGTGAAGGAAATATCGGCCACGGTATCTCGCGCACCATTGGGCGGACCGCCGGTCACGCGATCGATGGCAACGGTATATTTCGGTGGCGGCAGGGAAAGCGGCTGTGCTGGTTCCGGTACGAGTTCGAGAAACTCGTTGATGCGTTTCCAGCCCTGTCTCGCAGTCATGAAGCTGCGCCAATTTGCAATTGCGTGTTCGACAGGGCCCAGCGCTTTGGCCGAGAGGATGGAGCCTGCGATGATGCTACCCGCTGACGCATGCCCCTCGATAACCAGCAGGGCGCCGATTGCCATCACACCCGACTGTAACAAAAGGCGGAATGTTCGGGAAATCGCGGCGAGCATGCCCGCCGTGTCCGACGTCGAGAGTGTGACGGCGCGGTAATTGGAGTGCAGATCGTCCCACATCGACGTCACCGCATTCATCATGCCCATGGTTCTTATGGACTCGATGTTGCGCTGGCTGCTGCCGACGAGTGCATTTCTCTGTCCGCGCACGGTGTAGGCCTGTTTGGTCGCCCTTTCGGTCAGCCAGTTGGTTACGAGCGTCAGCACGACAAGGACCAGGGCGCCGCCAAGCACGGCAAAACCGATCCAGGGATGCAAGGCAAAACAGATCAGCAGATAGATGGGCAGCCAGGGAATATCAAAGAAAGCTGCTGGTCCCGGCCCGGACAGGAATTGACGTATCTGATCGAGATCGCCGACGATCTGCAGCCCGTCTACCTTGCCGTAGGCGGCAAGTGGTGCGCTGATTGATGCCCTGAAGAGCTTCTGATTGAGCTCGTCGTCCATATTGTCCGAGATGCGAGCCAATATCCTGCCGCGCAGAGCATCGAACCCGACGAGAAAGGCATAGAGAATAACCAGCAGAACAACGAGAGCGACCAGAGAAGGAATACTCTTGCTCGGCAGAATCCGGTCATAAACCTCCAGCATGAAAAGGGAGCCGGAAAGGTTGAGAATATTCATGAGTGCGCTGGCAAGGCCGACAGCTAAGAAAGCGCGCTTATTTTTTGTTAAAAAAGAATTAAAAAAAAACATATCAACACCTAAAACTGCGCGAAAATTGCACAATAAGTGAAACTAGGCAATGCTATTAGAGAATGTTCTAAATAAATTAGGCAAAGAGATAAGTAGCAATACGACTTTGATCTTGATCTGTCGATACGGAGATGGGGTCGAAGGCTGGACGTGACGCTATGTCGCCCACCAGAGTGTTATGGCGCATCGATGCAACAAAAAAGGCGGTCCAAAGACCGCCTTCTCCGTAAATCCATCAAAATGGAAATCTTATTCCGCTGCAGTTTCCGCAGCCTTTGCTGCTTCTTCCGCTGCCTTGGCTTCTGCTGCTTCGGCTGCTGCCTTTTCGGCGGCGAGAGCCTGTGCTGCTGCTACCTTTTCAGCTTCCAGACGTGCCTTTTCTTCGGCGACTGCCTGGCGCTCGGATTCGTTCAGCTTGCGGGCGCGCGTACCGGTGTTTTCAACGATACGGGCAGCCTTGCCGCGACGATCGCGCAGGTAGTAGAGCTTCGCGCGGCGAACCTTACCACGGCGAACGATTTCAACGCCTTCGACCAGCGGGGAGTAGATCGGGAATACGCGCTCGACGCCTTCGCCGTAGGAGATCTTGCGAACGGTGAAGCTCTCGGAAAGGCCGCCGCCGGAACGGGCGATGCAAACGCCTTCGTAAGCCTGAACGCGGGTACGGTTACCTTCGGTAACGCGCACGTTGACGCGCAGCGTGTCGCCCGGAGAAAACTCAGGCAGGGTGCGCTTTGCTTCGATCTTGGCAGCCTGTTCGGCTTCCAGCTGCTGAATGATATTGGTCATGTTAACCTCTGATTTCTTCTGAAACAGCCAGAGCGCTCAACGTTTCGTCTGTCGGTCAATGCCTTCAGACCATGCCGTGCGGCAGGAGCGGGTTCGCCATTCTTTGCTTGCGGTTAAAGGGGAAAACCCCAATTCCACGCGGGCACATACACGAGGCAGCGCCATTTGTCATCCCTTCATGACAATATTTTATCAATTGTGGGCGACGTACGGGCTGTTGCGAAGGTGCGTTTCCCCGGTTATGGCATGAAAACCTTGGGAGGGGCCATGTCCGTACTTATTATCATGATGCTGTTTGCGACCGGCTTTCTATCTGGCGTGGTCAATGCGATCGCCGGTGGCGGCACCTTTTTGACCTTCGGGGCGATGACGCTTGCAGGCCTGCCGCCGATTGTCGCCAATGCCACGTCGGCGATCGTGCAGTTTCCCGGTTACATCACCTCCGTGATCGCCTACGGGCCTGAAATCCGCGCCCACTGGCGCGAGGCGATCCTCCTGTCGGCCGTCTCCATCGTCGGCGCGCTGGCGGGGTCGCTTTTGCTCCTGTCGCTCGACAACCCCTCCTTCCGCCAGCTTGTGCCGTGGTTGCTTATGGCCGCAACCGTTGTTTTCGCCGCTGGCCCGTGGCTGCGACCGAAGGCCAGTGCCGAGCGTTCACCCGGTAATGTGCCGAGCCTCTTCTTTCAGGGGCTCGCCTCCATCTATGGTGGTTTTTTCGGGGCGGGCATGGGCATCATGATGCTGGCCATCCTCGGAATGACCTCGGGTGGCAGCTATCATCATCTGAATGCCGTGAAGAACCTGCTCTCGGTGGTGATCGCGATCATCGCCATTACGATCTTCGTCAGCGGCGGCGTCGTTTCCTGGTGGGCCGCCCTCATCATGTTCCCGGCGGCCGCGCTTGGCGGATATGTGGGGGTGCACACGGCAAGGCGGGTGCCGCAGTGGATCATCCGCTGGCTGGTCATTGCCGTCGGGCTGGTGCTGACGGCCTATTATTTCTTCTCGGTTTAAACCTTGGCCTTTTCCAGCAGGTCGGGCCGTCTTTCCTTCGTCAACGCCAGCGCCTGCTCGTGCCGCCATTTGTCGATGACGGCGTGATTGCCAGAGGTGAGAACGGCTGGGATGTCGCGGCCTTCCCAGACCTGCGGACGGGTGTAGTGCGGATGCTCCAGAAGCCCACCCTCGAAGCTCTCATGCACGCCTGAGAGATCGTTGCCCATGACGCCCGGCAGAATGCGGACAATGGCGTCCAGAAGCGTCAGGGCGGCGGGCTCGCCGCCGGAGAGAATGTAATCGCCGATCGACACTTCCTCCAACCCGCGCGCCTCTATGACCCGCTGGTCGACGCCTTCGAAGCGTCCGCACACGATAATCGCGCCGTCGCCTGCCGCCAGTTCGCGCACTCGGTCCTGCGACAGTGGCTTGCCGCGCGGGCTCATCAGCAGACGCGGTCGCGTATCTCCATCTGAAACATGGTCGATGGCTGCGGCCAGAATGTCGGGTTTCAGCACCATGCCGGCGCCGCCGCCTGCCGGGGTGTCGTCCACGCTTCTGTGCCTGTCGGTGGCGAATTCACGGATCTGCACGGCCTCAAGTGACCATTGCTCGCGCTCCAGCGCCTTGCCCGCCAGCGAATATCCGAGATGCCCGGGAAACATTTCCGGGTAGAGGGTCAGAACTGTAGCCTTGAACGTCATGGCCTTATTTCTTGCCGAAAGGCGATGCGCCGGTTTCGTCTTTGTCGTCCGGATTGTCGATCAGGCCAGCGGCCATGGGATCGATGAGAATGCGTCTCGCCTCCAGATCGATTTCAAGCACGGCTGCTTCCGAAAAGGGGATGAGGGCGGGACGGCGGCCCGCACCTTTCAGCTCCAGGAGATCGCCTGCGCCGAAATCGTAAACGGCGCTGACGGCGCCATAGCTTTTGCCTTCGGCATCGACGGCTTCCAGCCCTTCGAGGTCGGCATAATAAAATTCGTCGTCGTCCAGCTCGTCATCCGGCAGATTGTCGCGTTCGATGAACAGTTCGAGCCCGTTCAGGCTTTCCGCCGCATTGCGGTCGTTGATACCCCTGAAGCGGACGACAACCACATTCTTGCCCTCGCGCACTTCCAGAATTTCGAAGACGCGGCCATCGGCGCTGACCAGATTGCCGTAATCCCCGAGCGCCATCGGTTCGTCCGTATAGGTGCTGACGCGGACTTCGCCGCGCAATCCCTGTGCGCCGCCGATCTTTGCCATGAGTATCGGGTTTTCCAGCTTTGCCATCGGGCCGTCCGTCTTCTGGTGTTGGTTGCGTCTGGTTTACAGCATCAGCGTGAAAATCGGAATCGATTTTCACAGGGCACGATGCGCAGATCCAACGCGTTAGAGCATAGTTCCTGACGCTCTAAAGTTTGTTGATACCAAAATAAACAAAAAACGGGCGGCATGGAAAACCACGCCACCCGTTCTCTAAAATTCTATTGCAGATTATTCTGCAGCAGAAGCTTCTGCTGCGGCAGCAGCTGCGTCTTCAGCCTTCTGCTTCTTTTCTGCAACGCGTTCCAGAGCGCGCTTGCCCGGCAATGCCTTTTCCGGGTTGCTGCGAGCGGCGCGATCGGCAAGGCCTGCCTCTGCGAGGAAGCGCAGAACGCGGTCGGTCGGCTGTGCGCCCTTGGCGATCCATTCCTTGATGAGGTCAGCCTTCAGCTCAATGCGCTGCGGGTTGTCCTTGGCGAGCATCGGGTTCCAGGAACCGACCTTCTCGAGGAAACGGCCGTCGCGGGGCGAACGGGCGTCAGCAACGACGATCTGGTAGTACGGGCGCTTCTTGGAACCACCGCGTGCGAGACGAATTTTAAGTGCCATGTTATTTACTCCTTGAGATAGCTTGTCCGCCGGTTAGGCGGTCTTTTCATTACCGCCATGTTCGGCGGCTATTGCTTCATGATGCCGGATGACTTCCTTGATGACGAAGTTTAGAAACTTCTCGGCGAAATCCGGATCCAGATTGGCATCCTTTGCCAGACGGCGAAGGCGTTCGATCTGGTATTCCTCGCGCGCCGGGTCCGCCGGCGGCAAATTGTATTTTGCCTTCAGCACGCCCACCGCCTTGGTACAGCGGAAACGTTCGGCAAGAATGTGAACCAGTGCGGCATCGATATTGTCGATCGACTGGCGGTATTCGGAAAGCTGGGCTTTCACTTCTGCGTTGTTCACTGGCGTCGCCCTCACTTCTTTTTCGGGAAGCCGGGCAGGCCCGGCATGCCGCCAAGACCCGGCAGCTTTGTCCCGCCCAGACCGGGTAGCCCGCCGGGCAGACCACCGAGACCGGGCATTGCGCCCGGCTTGCCAAGACCGGCAGCTTCAGCCTGTTTTTGAAGCGCTTCGAGCTGCTTCGGGTCGATGTTCGACAGATCAGGCATGCCGCCGCCCATCATGCCACCAAGCCCCATCTTGCCCGCAAGGCCGCCCATCATCTGCTTCATGATGCCGCCCTTGCCCTTGCCGCCCATGGCTTTCATCATGTCGGCCATGCCACGGTGCATCTTCAAGAGCTTGTTGATTTCGGCGGCATCGGTGCCGGAACCGGCGGCGATGCGCTTTTTGCGGCTGTGTTTGAGGATATCGGGATTGGCGCGTTCGGCCTTGGTCATCGACGAGATGATGGCGATCTGGCGGTCGAACATCTTGTCGTTGAGGCCTGCGGAAGCCATCTTGTCCTTCATGCCGGCCATGCCGGGCATCAGCCCCATGATACCGCCCATGCCACCCATCTTCTTCATCTGGGCAAGCTGGTCGGAGAGATCGTTGAGGTCGAACTTGCCCTTGGCCATCTTTTCGGCCATGGCGCGGGCTTTTTCCGCATCGATGTTTTCGGCGGCCTTCTCGACCAGCGAGACAATGTCGCCCATGCCGAGAATACGGTCGGCGATACGGCGCGGATGGAACTCGTCGAGTTCGTTCATGCGCTCGCCGATACCGATCAGCTTGATCGGCTTGCCGGTGACGGCGCGCATGGAGAGGGCCGCACCACCGCGCCCGTCGCCATCCATACGGGTGAGCACGAGACCGGTGATGCCGACGCGCTCATCGAAATTGCGCGCCAGATTGACGGCGTCCTGACCGGTCAGCGAATCCGCGACCAGCAGGATTTCATGCGGGTTGGACTTCTTCTTGATGTCGGCCATTTCCAGCATCAAGGGTTCGTCGATATGGGTGCGGCCGGCGGTGTCGAGAATGACGACGTCATGGCCGCCGAGCTTGGCGGCCTGCACGGCGCGTGCGGCGATATCTGTCGGCGACTGGCCGGCGATGACCGGCAGCGTATCGACACCGGTCTGCACGCCCAGCTGGCGAAGCTGTTCCTGTGCGGCCGGACGACGCGTGTCGAGAGATGCCATCAGCACCTTCTTCTTGTCGCGGTCGGTCAGGCGCTTGGCGATCTTGCCTGTGGTCGTGGTCTTGCCCGAACCCTGCAGACCCACCATCATGATGACGACGGGGGCGGCCGCATGCAGGTCGATTGAGACGCCTTCGGTGCCGAGCATCTCGACAAGTTCGTCATGCACGATCTTGACGACCATTTGGCCGGGCTTGATGGATTTCAGAACGGCTGCGCCGACAGCCTTTTCACGCACCTTGTCGGTGAAGGAACGCACGACTTCCAGCGCGACGTCCGCTTCCAGAAGCGCACGGCGAACCTCGCGCAGGGCGGCGGCAACATCGGCTTCCGTCAGCGCGCCACGGCCGGTCAGTCCATTCAGAATGGAACCAAGGCGGTCCTGGAGGTTTTCAAACATCGTTTCTTCCTTCTTCGTTCCGGGATCTCCGAAACGTCGGTGCTTTCGCTGCCAAAAACAAGACGCAAAGCCAAAAAGCACCCGAGGGCGCATCGCGCTGTCGGGTGTTGACCTCCGGGATCTCTTTATACCTTTGCGGGTCCCGGTCGGCGGCTTGGAGTCGTGAAACTGCCAGCTGATTGGCCGCGATAAACAGGAAAGTGCCGTGAAAGTCAAGACAGTGCCGGTTTTCATGCGGCAAAGCATGCCTTGTCATCTTTACGTGATCAGACGAAAGCTGCGATGGCGGTGCTTGAACGGCGTCGCCTGGCTTCTTATACCTTTCCCATGAAACGTCGAAACTTCTTTCGTTTTTCCGCACTTGGTCTGCTTGCTCTTGCGGGCGGCGGCCTGTTTGCGCGCCGCTCTAACGCCAGCGCCTATTATAGTGGGCCGGTCTCCGATCATTTCGACGGGGTGCGTTTCTTCAATCCGGGCGGCTCGCCGCCCGGCAATTTCATGGGCCTCCTGAAATGGCGCTTCAACGGCGAGCGCGCCACGTGGCCGGAAAACTATCCCAGCCCGTTTCCGTTCGCAAAGCCGGAGCCCCGCATCGACGGCAAGGACATTCGCGTCACCTTCGTCGGTCACGCCTCGTTTCTCATCCAGACGGCAGGGCTGAATATTCTCATCGATCCGGTGTGGTCGCAGCGTACCAGCCCGTTCAGCTTCGCCGGTCCCAAACGCGTCAACCCGCCGGGCATCCGTTTTGAGGATTTGCCGCCTATCGATCTGGTGCTGGTGACGCATAATCACTACGACCATCTGGATATGGAAACGCTGAAGCGCCTGCATGTGGCGCACAAGCCGCTTTTCATCACGCCGCTTGGCAATGACGCCATCATCCGCACCGGCGTCGAGGCAGCGCGCATCAAGGTGGGGGACTGGGGCGATGTCCTTGAGATTGGTTCGGTCAAAATTCATTTCGAGCCGTGCCACCATTGGTCGGCGCGTGGGCTGAATGACCGGCGCATGGCGCTGTGGGCGGCCTTCGTCATCGAAACGCCTTATGGCAAGATTTATCATATCGGCGATACCGGCTTCCACGACGGCCTCAATTATCACGCCGCGCGCAAGAAACACGGTGAGTTCCGTCTCGCCAACCTGCCTTTCGGCGCCTATGAGCCGCGCTGGTTCATGAAGGGCCAGCACCAGAACCCTGCTGAAGCCGTGGAAGGCATGAAGATCTGCGGTGCGGCACATGTCTGCGGCCATCATTGGGGCACTGTGCAACTGACCGATGAAGCGGTCGAAGCTCCTCTTGTCGCGCTGAAGGCAGCGCTTGCAGAGCAGGGGATAGACCAGAGCCGCTTCCAGCCCATGCGGCCCGGCGAAGTCTTCGACGTACCTTCCGCCTGAGCGGCTCAGCGGTTTGCGCCGCAACAGTCTGGTAATTTGCCGTCCTTTCCGCCATATAGAGCGAAAGTGCGGGCAAAGCCCGTCTTTATTCCGGTTTCAGGTAGTTTTCAGGTTCAGTACGATGGCGGATACGGTCGAATTTGCGAAGATGAACGGGCTTGGCAACAAGATCCTCGTTGTCGACATGCGCGGCCGCAGGGATATGGTGACGCCTGCGGCGGCCATTGCGCTCAATGCCGATCCCGCCACGCAGTTCGATCAGATCATGGCGATCCACGATCCGCGTGTCGGCGGCACCGATGCATTCATCGATATCCTCAATTGCGACGGCACGAAGGCGCAGGCCTGCGGCAACGGCACGCGCTGCGTGGTGCAGGCACTGTCTTCTGAAACCGGCAAGACCACCTTCACCTTCCAGACGGTGGCGGGCATCCTGAACGCCGTTGAGCATGAAGACGGCATGATTTCCGTTGATATGGGCCTGCCGCGTTTTCGCTGGAGCGACATTCCGCTTTCTGAAGAGTTCCACGATACCAGCCGCATCGAGTTGCAGATCGGGCCGATCGACGCGCCAATTCTGCATTCGCCCGCCGTCATGTCCATGGGAAACCCGCACGCCATTTTCTGGGTGGATCGCGATCCGATGGAGTTCGATCTGGAACGCTTCGGCCCGCTTCTGGAAAACCACCCGATGTTCCCTGAAAAGGCCAATATCACGCTGGCGCAGGTTATTTCCGACAGTGCGC
The DNA here is from genome assembly GCF_001950375.1 of Rhizobium sp. TBD182. Classification (NCBI taxonomy): domain Bacteria; kingdom Pseudomonadati; phylum Pseudomonadota; class Alphaproteobacteria; order Hyphomicrobiales; family Rhizobiaceae; genus Rhizobium; species Rhizobium sp. TBD182. The sequence continues at coordinate 218,404 of NZ_BDLN01000004.1, forward strand.
TTCGCACACGCACCTGGGAGCGCGGCGCCGGGCTGACGCTCGCCTGCGGTTCTGCCGCATGTGCCGCTGCCGTTTCCGCTGCGCGCACCGGCCGCACGGGCAGGAAGGTCACCATCGATGTCGCCTCCAGCCCCGTGCGTGTGCCGCTCACAATTGAGTGGCGCGAGGACAACCACGTCATCATGACGGGGCCGGCCGAGTGGGAATGGTCCGGCATGGTCGATCCCATCAACGGCGCCTGGTCGCGCGATGCCGTGGCTGAGCAGGGGGCCATATGAGCGGCGTCGAGGTCATAACCTTCGGCTGCCGTCTCAATACCTATGAATCGGAAGTGATGCGGGCGGAGGCCGAAAAGGCCGGGCTCAACAATGCCGTCTTGGTCAATACCTGCGCGGTGACGGGCGAGGCGGTGCGCCAGGCGCGCCAGGCCATCCGTCGGGCAAGGCGCGACAATCCGCATGCGCGCATCATCGTGACCGGCTGTGCTGCCCAGACTGAAAAACAGACCTTTGCCGAGATGCCCGAAGTGGATGCGGTGCTGGGCAATGAGGAAAAGCTGAAAAGCGCCTCCTATCGCGCACTGCCGGATTTCGGCGTTTCGGCGGAAGAAAAGCTGCGCGTCAACGACATCATGAGCATCAAGGCGACGGCGCCGCAGATGGTCAAGCACATTGACGGGCATGTCCGTGCCTTCATTCAAGTGCAGAACGGCTGCGATCATCGCTGTACCTTCTGCATCATTCCCTATGGGCGGGGCAATTCCCGCTCCGTGCCGATGGGCGCTGTGGTGGAGCAGGCGCGCAGGCTGGTGGAAAGCGGTTATTGCGAAATCGTCCTGACCGGGGTGGATGCTACCAGCTACGGTGCCGACCTGCCGGGCGAACCTTCGCTAGGGCTTCTTGCCAAAACATTGCTGAAGCAGGTGCCGGAAATCTTGAGACTTCGGCTATCCTCGATCGACAGCATCGAGGCTGACCACCATCTGATGGATCTGATTGCCGGTGAGGCGCGTTTCATGCCGCATCTTCACCTGTCCCTCCAGCATGGCGACGACATGATCCTGAAACGCATGAAACGCCGTCATTTGCGGGCCGATGCCATCCGTTTCTGTCACGAGGTGCGGTCCCTCCGGCCGGATATCGCATTCGGTGCTGATATGATCGCCGGTTTTCCGACCGAGAGCGAAGAGATGTTCGAAAACGCCGCGACGCTTGCGGAAGAATGCGGCATTTCCAGCCTGCACGTATTTCCCTACAGCCCGCGTGCCGGCACGCCGGCGGCGCGTATGCCGCAGCTCGACCGTGCGCTGGTGAAGGAGCGGGCGGCGAGGCTTCGCGAACGTGGCGAGGCACTCAGGCTCGTGCATCTGCAAAACATGGTCGGTTCGACGCAAACGATCCTCGTTGAAAACACCGGTTTTGCGCATACCGACAATTTCACGCTGGTGGCGGCGCCCGATCTTCTCCCGCGCACTCTTGCGCAGGTTGAGATTACCGGCCACAACGGCAAACATCTGAACATGAAGCTTCTCGCAGCGGACGCGGCCTGAAGCGGCACAGGAAAAGACACGGGAACGACCATGGCCCTCGGCTTCATCAAAAAAGTCTTTTCTTTCGGCAAGGACAAGGCCGGGACTGACGGCAAGCCGCAAGAGGATTCCGCGCTTGAACGCGCCAGAGAAAATGTCTCTTTCGATGAGGCGCTGAGCGAAGCCGAAGCGCATCCCATTGTCGAGAAAGACCCTGTTTCCGAACTCGAGATCGAGACGGCCGGTGGGCCCGCTCCGGATGCCGATGCGGCCCTTTCCGATGACCAGGAGGAAGAGGACGCGCCGCTTCTGCCCGGTGCCGAGCAGGCCGGAGACATCGGCGTTGTTCCGCTGTCGCTGTTGCAGGCCGAAGCCGCCGCCGAAGAACAGGCCGAGGTTTTGTCCGAAGCTGCAGATGCCGTGCTCGATGCGGATGCGATGGATGCGCTGCTCGATGAGGCGGAGGCTGCCGGTGCCGTCGAGGCCCCTGCCGTTTCGCCTATCTTGCCGAAAGGTTTTGCGTCGGCAAGCGAGCGCGAAGAGCCTGTCGCCGAAGCACCGCAGCCGAAGCTAAGCTGGTTCCAGCGCCTGCGGGCCGGGCTTGCGCGCACCTCCTCGCAACTTACCACCCAGATTTCGGCGCTGTTCACCAAGCGCAAGCTGGATGAGGATACGCTCGACGAACTGGAAGACCTTCTCATCCAGTCGGATCTGGGTGTCGAGACCGCCATGCGCATCACCGGCGCCCTGTCTTCGGAACGTTACGGCAAGGATGTCAGCGGCGAGGACGTGGCGCGCATCATGGCAGGTGAGATCACCAAGGTCCTGAAACCTGTCGCCAAGCCGCTGGAACTCGATCTTTCACACAAGCCGCATGTCATTCTCGTCGTCGGCGTGAACGGCACCGGCAAAACCACGACCATCGGCAAGCTCGCCTCCAAGCTCTCGGGCTCTGGCCTCAAGGTCATGCTCGCGGCCGGCGATACGTTCCGTGCGGCGGCAATCGAGCAGCTCAAGATCTGGGCGGATCGCACCGGCTCGCAATTCATCGGCACCAAGCTCGGTGCGGATGCCTCGGGTCTCGCTTACGACGCCTATGAGCAGGCGCGTGCGCAAAAAAGCGATGTGCTCATCATTGATACTGCCGGCCGTTTGCAGAACAAGACGGAGCTGATGGCGGAGCTGGAAAAGATCGTGCGCGTGCTCGGCAAGCTCGATCCCGATGCGCCGCATACCGTGCTTCAGACACTGGACGCCACGACCGGGCAGAACGCCTTGAACCAGGTGGAGATATTCCGCAATGTTGCGGGTGTTTCGGGCCTGATTATGACAAAATTGGATGGCACGGCGCGGGGCGGTATCCTCGTGGCCATTGCCGCCAAACACAAGCTGCCGGTGTATTTCATTGGTGTGGGTGAAGGCGTGGACGATCTGGAGCCCTTCGAGGCGGAAGATTTCGCCAAGGCCATTGCGGGAGTTTGAGTATGGATATTGAAAGCAATTCCAAGGAAAGCGAAAAGATGGTGGCGGAAATCAGCCCGCTCCTGAAATTCGTGCTCGAGCTTGGCCCGCTTATGGTGTTCTTTTTCGCCAATTCCCGCGGCGAATGGCTGGCCTCCACTTTTCCGGTACTGACGGAGTTCGGCGGGCCGATCTTCATCGCCACCGGCCTGTTCATGATCGCAACCGCAATTGCGCTTTCCGTCTCATGGATGCTGACACGCAAGCTGCCGATCATGCCGCTGATATCAGGCATTGTGGTTCTCGTGTTCGGTGCGCTGACGCTGTGGCTGCAGAACGATACCTTCATCAAGATGAAGCCAACCATCGTCAATGCGCTGTTCGGCGTCATTCTGCTGGGCGGCCTGTTTTTCGGCCAGTCGCTGCTTGGCTATGTCTTCAATTCGGCCTTCAGGCTGAACGATGAGGGCTGGCGCAAGCTGACTCTGCGCTGGGGCGTGTTCTTCCTCTTTCTCGCCGTGCTGAACGAGGTGGTCTGGCGCATGTTCTCAACCGACGCATGGGTTGCGTTCAAGGTTTGGGGCACGATGCCGATCACGATCATCTTCACCATGGCGCAAATGCCGCTCGTCATGCGTCATTCGCTCGAACCGCTGAACAAGGACGAAAAATGACAGTTGCAGAGATGCCGGCTTCCCGTCCGCGCTCGTTCAAATGGTTCGGTGTCGCCGCCGGACTTCTTCTCTTGCAGATCGTCATCCTCTATGCCATGGGCCGCATTCCCATTTGCGAATGCGGTTATGTGAAGCTGTTCGAACCCGGTGTGAACACGCCGGGCAATTCCCAGCATCTTGCCGACTGGTACACGCCCTCACACATTATCCACGGCTTCCTGTTTTACGGGCTCGCCTGGCTGCTGTTTCGCAAGAAACCCCTTTCCATGCGGCTTTCTTTTGCGGTTTTGATAGAGGCAGCGTGGGAAATTCTCGAAAACTCGCCGCTCATCATCGATCGTTACCGCACGGCGACCATGGCGCTGGGTTACACCGGCGACAGCATCCTGAACTCCGCGATGGACACCGTTTTCATGGCGCTGGGTTTCCTCTTCGCCGCCCGCGTGCCGGTGTGGCTGACGGTTGTGATCGCCATCTTCTTTGAAATCTTCACCGGCTGGCTGATCCGCGATAATCTGACGCTGAACGTAGTGATGCTTGTCTGGCCCGTCGAAGCGATCAAGCAATGGCAGAACGCGCTCCCGCCAATGTGAAGATATCTGCGCGTACGTGCGTCGGAAAGGCACGAAAACCCTGCGTTATATGCAAGTTTTCTTAAGGGCATTGCGGTAGTGTCCGGGCTTAAAGGCTCGTCTTTCCGTCCGGCAGAACACTGTGCAAGATAATTTCGCCTACCTTCTCCCCTTCATCATGCTGACATTCGGTGTGGTATTCCTGTTCCTGCAGAGGACCGGCCACGCTTCGGCGCGATATTGGGGTTTCGGATATCTTTCGGCGGCGTTTGGTTTTGCCGCACCTCTGGTGCTTGGCGGCTTGCCCTTCGAAGTACAGGCGATCGTCTCGAACCTGTTGTTTTTCTCTGCCTTTTTTCTCTACGGCCATGCGCTGCTCACCCATTTCGGACGGCCGCTTTATACAACGGCGCGACTGTCGATCGTGGCTGCGGCGGTTTTGCTGGTCTCGTTCCATGTCTTCGTCACACCGGATCTGAAACGTGAGCTGGTCATCGGTGATCTTGTCTGCGCCCTGCTGCTCGCCATCCCGGTCTGGATCGTGCGGAAGCGACCCCTGGCGCTTGCAGACAGGCTGATGGTGGCGATTGCGTCACTCGTGGTGCTCGAAACGCTGGTGCGCATCGGCATGTTGCTGGTGATGACGCCGAACGGTTCGATGATCGAACTCAGTGAATTCTTCGAATCCGATTATGCTTTCTACATGCAGCTTGCCGCGAGCATATTCGGCTTTCTGCTTGCGCTATCCGTACTTGCGAGCCAGATTTCCGTGACTGTCGACCGGCACCTGCAAGCGGCTGAGCACGATCCGCTGACCGATGTGCTGAACCGCCGTGGGTTCGACCGGCGCGTTCCCGATTTTCGCAGCGGGACACCAATAGGCGCAGTAATTGCGTGCGACATAGACCATTTTAAGCGTATCAACGATGACTATGGCCACGCCGCCGGTGATATCGTTCTCATCGGCCTTTCGGACCTTCTCAGGAAAAGCGCGCGTAGCGACGCTCTGGTGGCGCGTTTCGGTGGCGAGGAATTCGTGGTTTTCCTGCCCGGCCACACCGCCGCCGCGGCCGGTCACCTTGCCAATGCCATGCGTTTGAACCTTCTGTCGCTGGATTGGCGTAGCCGTGGCGTGTCCACCAAGGTCACGGCAAGCTTCGGCGTTTCAGCTGTCGCGAGGGGAGATCATTCAATTCACGATGCGATCAAACGCGCTGACGACAGCCTGTATGCGGCAAAGCGTGGTGGCCGCAATCAGGTCGTGCTTGAAGGAATGGGTTTGCAGGCGACAGCCGAAGGGCCGTCGCTAAGGGTGATTTCCAAGGCATAGTATCGTTCGGCGCGCGGGCTATTTTCCGGCCGCAGCGGTGATCGCCGGCAATAAATCCCGCTCGACGCTGCGGGCATCGAAGGGGCCGACCTTTTTGTAGAGGATCGTGCCGTCGGCGCCGACCAGATAGCTTTCAGGGATACCATAGACACCCCAGTCGATCGCGGCCTTGCCGTTCGGGTCGACGCCTATCGCGGCAAAGGGATTGCCGAGTTCGCCGAGAAAACGAAGCGCGTTGTCCGGTTTGTCCTTATAGTTGATGCCGACGACGGTGATGCGTTTGTCTTTCGCCAATTCCTGAAGGATGGGATGCTCCTGACGGCACGGAATGCACCAGGAGGCGAAGACGTTGACCAGCGTCAGCTTACCCTTGACGGCGGCATCGTTGAGGGCCGGCAGGTTTGAGCCTTCCAGCGGCGGCAGCGACAGTGCGGGCGCCTTGGTTCCGATGAGCGCCGATGGAATGGCGCTGATATCCAGCCCGTTGACGTCCTGATCGTAGAGCATCTTGCCGGCGATAATGGCAAAACCGCCGAAAAGCAGAAGCGGCAGAAGCGCCAGGGCATATCGTGTGCGCCCCGTGCTTTTGGCTTTGGTGTTCTGGTCCTGGCTGGCCTGCGTCATCGGGTTTCACCCGCAGAAGCGGCTTTTGCCCTGCGGCGCACGCCGGATGCTTCCAGTTCTTTCAGTTCCCGTTTGCGCGCCTGACCATCCAGAATGACCCAGGCGATGAGACAGAGGACGACAAGGCCGGTCGCCGCATAGGACATGCCGATATAAAAGGCGTGTGTCATGTTGTCATGCCTCCCGGTTTGCCATGCGGGCGGCAAGCCGCCGTTGGGCTGCCACGCGCCGGCGCCAGATTTCGTTACGCATTGCGGCGATGTGCAACGTGAAGAACAGTAGCGTGAAGCCGATCGCCATGGTCAGAAGCGGCCAGAGAAACTCCGAATCGATTGCCGAGCCGCCCATGCGGATGACGCTTGCCGGCTGGTGAAGCGTGTTCCACCATTCAACTGAAAACTTGATGATGGGAATATTCACAAAACCAACGAGGATGAGCACGGCGCTGACACGGGCGGCTCTGGAAGGGTCGTCCATGGCGCGGTTGAGCGCTATCAGGCCAAGATACATCAGAAAAAGCACGAAGACGGACGTCAGCCGCGCGTCCCATACCCACCAGGTTCCCCACATGGGTTTACCCCAGAGCGAGCCGGTAACAAGCGCAATCAGCGTGAAGGCAGCGCCTATGGGTGCGGCCGCCTTGTGGCTGACATCCGCAACCGGATGACGCCAGACGAGCGTGCCGATCGCTGAGACCGCCATGACGGTATAACACATCATCGAAAGCCAGGCGGACGGGACATGCACATACATGATGCGCACGGTATAACCCTGCTGGTAGTCGCCCTCTGTCGTGAAAGACAGATAGAGACCGGCGGCCAGCACCAGTGCCGTCAGGACCGCAAGCCAGGGCAGAATGCGTGCCGAGAGCGCCAGAAACCGCGTGGGATTGGCGAGATCGCTGAATTTGGTGATGGTGAAAGTCTGCTCGTTCATGCCGTTTGTGTAACCCGAGAATGGCTGCCCCGCAATTGATCGCCGTCAATCGTAGATCGGCAATTGCGGTTTCATCAATCCATAACATTGCGCAATGCCAAAGCGGCAAAGAAAGGACCGGTCACGGCTGAAAATAACGTGATCGCGCAGAGAATGAGGAAGGGCGGCAGAAAGGGTGCCGGATCCTGCACCGCCGCATAGGACGCGCTGACGCCGAAGATCAGAACCGGAATGGCCAATGGCAGCACCAGGATGGAGACCAGAAGGCCGCCGCGCGGCAAGGCAACGGCGACAGCGGCACCCACCGCGCCGATGAAGGTAATGGCGGGCGATCCGACAAGGAGTGTGAGCATCACCGCGCCGATCGCCACTTCGTCCATATTCATGAACAGGCCGATGAGCGGCGAGGCGATGACCAGTGGCAGACCCGTTCCCACCCAATGTGCCAGGCATTTGACGAGCACGGTCAGCACAAGCGGGTTTTCCTGCATGAGTATGAGGTCTAGCGAGCCGTCATCCCGCTCTGCCTGAAACAGCCTGTCGAGGCCGAGGAGGGTGGAGAGCAGCGCGCCGATCCAGACGATGGCCGGGCCGATGCGTGCAAGCAGATTGAGATCAGGCCCGACACCGAAGGGGATGACGGCGACAACGGTCATGAAGAACAAGACGCCGATCAGCGCGCCACCGCCGGCGCGGATGGAGAGTTTCAGGTCGCGGAGGAAGAGGGCGGTCATTGGGAGTGCTCCGTGCGTGGGTCTTCACCCCCCTCTGCCCTGCCGGGCATCTCCCCCACAGGGAGGGAGATCGATCTGCGGCAAGATTTCGCCCGTCGCGCAGTTTTCGGATGGAGCGGCGAAGGTGCCTCCTGCTGATCTTCCCCCTTGTGGGGGAGATGCCCGGCAGGGCAGAGGGGGGTATACCCCCCGCGCATAGCCCTCATGCCCAAGCCTCCACACCTGCAAAGCCCGTCATCTGCAATTCCCGCGCATTGTCGAGCCCAAGAGGCTGATGGGTCGCAGCCATGACGATGCCGCCTCTCCTCAGGTGGCTCTTGACCAGATCCGTAAACATGCCGTCCGCTGCTTTGTCGAGCGCCGCTGTCGGCTCGTCGAGAATCCACACCGGCCGCCACGCGATCAAAAGCTTTGCCATGGCAAAACGTCGCTGCTGGCCTGCGGATAGGTAACCGAAGGGCAGGTGGGTGATGCCCGCAAGGCCGACGATGTCTGCCGCCTCATCGATATCGACACCGGCGCCGCCGGCGAAGTCACCGAGAAAGTCTTTCCAGAACCGCAGATTCTCCGAAACCGTCAGTTCCGTTTTCATTGCGTTGCGATGGCCGAGGTAATGGCAGGCCTCCGATGGACGCATGTCCGCTTCTATTCCTTTGCCGGCTATCTTTACCCAGCCCTGCTCGGGGCGCAGCAGGCCGGCCACAGTGCGCAGAAGCGTGGATTTTCCCGAGCCGTTGCGGCCGGTCAGCACCAGCGCTTCGCCGTCACTTAACTTGAAGGAAATGTTCATGAATATGAAATCTTCGCCGCGTCGCACGCCAAGATTTTCCGCCGTCAAATCCATGCTGCGTTTCCGTATAAGATTTTCATCGTCTCGCATAAAAAAATCGATTTGATTTCCTGAATGGTCTGGCACGTTTCTGAGAAATTATCTATATGGGTGTCAACCACGCCAGCGGCCGGCGTGAACATCATCTTGCGCCGGACTTGACGATTGCGAGGAGCAATTTTCACGTGCGGACAGCGGAAATGGTCGTACCCGCATCCTGATGTGCATGAGTGCATAGGTGTCCGCACGCACGTGTTGGCTATCAGAGTAAGCGGGGTTTTTTATCCATGCCCAAATCACTCGACAGTTTTCATTGTCGTTCCGTCCTTACCGTTGATGGTAAGGACTACGTCTATTTCAGCCTTCCCAAGGCTGAGGCAAACGGCCTGAAGGGCGTTTCCAAGCTCCCCTATTCCATGAAAGTTCTTCTGGAAAACCTGCTTCGTTTCGAGGACGGCCAGTCCGTCACCAAGGAGCATATTTTGGCCGTTGCAGAGTGGCTGAACAATAAGGGCCTGACCGAAAACGAAATCGCTTATCGTCCCGCCCGCGTTCTCATGCAGGACTTCACCGGCGTTCCGGCTGTGGTCGATCTCGCCGCTATGCGCGATGCCATGGTGTCGCTCGGTGGCGACCCGGAAAAGATCAATCCGCTCGTTCCCGTCGACCTCGTGATCGACCACTCTGTTATCGTTGACGAATTCGGCACGCCGACTGCGTTTGCCCGAAACGTCGAGCTTGAATATGAGCGCAATGGCGAGCGTTACCGCTTCCTGAAGTGGGGCCAGCAGGCATTCAAGAACTTCCGCGTGGTTCCGCCCGGTACTGGCATCTGTCACCAGGTCAACCTCGAATATCTCGGCCAGACCGTCTGGACCAAGGAAGAGGACGGCGAAACGATCGCTTATCCGGATACCTGCGTCGGCACCGACAGCCACACCACCATGATCAACGGTCTTGGCGTTCTCGGCTGGGGCGTTGGCGGTATCGAGGCTGAAGCAGCGATGCTCGGCCAGCCTGTCTCCATGCTCCTGCCTGAGGTCATCGGCTTCAAGCTGACCGGCAAGGTGAAGGAAGGCGTGACTGCGACCGACCTCGTGCTGACCGTCGTGCAGATGCTGCGCAAGAAGGGCGTGGTTTCCAAATTCGTCGAATTCTTCGGCCCCGGCCTCGATTCGATGACGCTGGCCGACCGTGCCACCATCGGCAATATGGGTCCGGAATATGGCGCTACCTGCGGCTTCTTCCCGGTTGATGGCGAGACCATCAACTATCTGACCATGTCCGGTCGCACCAAGGACCGTATCGCGCTTGTCGAAGCCTATTCGAAGGCACAGGACATGTGGCGGACCGGCGACGGTTCCGACCTCGTCTTCACCGACACCCTTGAACTCGACCTCGGCGACGTCGTGCCATCCATGGCCGGTCCGAAGCGTCCGGAAGGCCGTCTGCCGCTCGAAACCATTGCACCGAATTTCGCGACGGCTCTCGAGAACGACTACAAGAAGCCCGGCCAACTCCACAGCCGCTATGCGGTTGAGGGCGAGGAGTTCGATCTCGGCCATGGCGATGTGGCAATTGCCGCCATCACCTCCTGCACCAACACGTCCAACCCTTCCGTTCTCATCGCTGCCGGCCTTCTCGCCCGCAACGCGGTTGCCAAGGGTCTGAAGTCCCAGCCGTGGGTGAAGACCTCGCTGGCGCCGGGGTCGCAGGTCGTTGCCGAATATCTCGACAAGTCGGGTCTGCAGAAGGATCTCGATGCGATTGGCTTCAACCTCGTTGGTTTCGGCTGCACCACCTGCATCGGCAACTCCGGCCCGCTGCCCGCACCGATCTCCAAGACGATCAACGACAAGGGCCTGATCACGGCCGGCGTTCTTTCCGGCAACCGCAACTTCGAAGGCCGTATCTCGCCCGATGTTCAGGCGAACTATCTCGCCTCGCCGCCGCTCGTCGTGGCCTACGCGCTTGCCGGCACGGTCCAGAAGGACCTGACGAAGGAGCCGATCGGCGACGACCAGAACGGCAATCCGGTCTATCTCAAGGATATCTGGCCGACCTCGCAGGAAATCCAGGAATTTATCCTGAAATACGTCACCCGCGAACTTTACGAATCGAAGTACGCTGATGTCTTCAAGGGTGACGCGAACTGGCAGGCCGTTCAGGTTCCCCCGGGCCAGACCTATGCCTGGGACGACAAGTCGACCTATGTTCAGAACCCACCTTACTTCGTGGGCATGGGCAAGACCGGTACGGGCCTTACGAACATCAAGGGCGCCCGCGTTCTCGGTCTCTTCGGCGACAAGATCACAACCGACCACATTTCCCCGGCCGGTTCGATCAAGGCTGCTTCGCCCGCCGGCGCCTATCTGACGGAGCACGGCGTGGGCGTTGCCGACTTCAACCAGTACGGTACGCGTCGCGGCAACCATGAAGTCATGATGCGCGGCACCTTCGCCAATATCCGCATCCGCAACCACATGCTCGGCCCGAACGGCAAGGAAGGTGGCTACACCATCCACTATCCGTCGAAGGAAGAGATGTCGATCTACGACGCTGCCATGAAGTACAAGGCGGAGGGCGTTCCGCTCGTCATCTTCGCCGGTGTCGAATATGGCAACGGTTCTTCCCGCGACTGGGCGGCGAAAGGCACCAACCTGCTCGGCGTCAAGGCGGTCATCGCACAGTCCTTCGAGCGTATCCACCGCTCCAATCTCGTCGGCATGGGCGTCGTTCCCTTCGTCTTCGAGGAAGGCACGACCTGGGCGAGCCTTGATCTCAAGGGTGATGAAGTCGTCGAGATCGATGGTCTCGAAGGTGAAATCAAGCCGCGTGAAAAGAAGATCGCCAAGATCACCTACAGCGACGGTTCGGTGAAGGAAGTTCCGCTTCTATGCCGCATCGATACCTTGGATGAAGTGATCTACATGAACAATGGCGGCATTCTGCAGACGGTTCTTCGCGATCTGGTTGCCTGACAAAGCTCAGACCAACAAAGGACGCCGGGATTTTTCCCGGCGTCTTTGCGTTTCATCATCTCTTTTTTTGTGATTGCCACTCACCCCTTCGTGACTTTCTATTGAAGTGGAATAGAAGCTATTTTCCGGTTTGCATCCGGTTGGGTTGATCGCATCAATTCGTCTGGATATCTGCTCCGGACAAAGGTTCTTGTAATGCCGCTGAAATTGCCCCTGTCGATATGTCTTCTCTGCACGTTCCTCGTCACATCCGCGCATGCGCAGGAGGCTGTGAAGGGCGTTGTCGAGTTGTTTACATCGCAGGGATGCGCGTCCTGCCCGCCGGCGGACGAAGCGTTGCGCAAGATGATCCAGAAGGGTGATGTGGTCGGCCTCTCCTACCATGTCGACTACTGGAATTATCTTGGCTGGACAGATTCCCTGGCATCGAAGGAAAATACAGAGCGGCAATATGGCTACATGCGCGCTCTCGGCCGCAACGGTGTCTATACGCCACAGGCCATCCTGAACGGTCGCGACCACGTCAAGGGTGCGGATGTCCGCGGGATTTACGACAGGCTGGATGCTTTCAAGCGCGAGGGTCAGGGGCTGAACGTGCCGGTTGCGTCCAAATTTGCCGGTGACGAGGTGGAGATCGATATTGGCGCCGGTAGCGGCAAGGCCGATGTCGTGGTCGCCTATTTCACGCGCGAGCAGACGGTAGACGTGCAGAAAGGCGAAAACCAGGGGAAGAAAATGTCCTACTGGCACAGCGTCTATGACGTGCAGACCGTCGGCATGTGGGATGGTTCACCGATGACGGTGAAGCTTCCGGCAAGCGTGGTGGCAAAGGTGAAAAAGGGTGGCTGCGCCGTGCTGTTGCAAACGGCAAATGCCAGCGGCGATCCGGCGGCAATCGTCGGTGCGAGTATTTTACTGGGGAACGAAACACCCTAATCGCCTGTCTGGCGATGGAAGATCCGATCCGGGCATTGGGGGCTGGGGGTAAAGGGTCAATGCACCGGATCGGGTCATCTTGGTGCCTAGGCATCAATTGACAATAGGACTATTCCATTCAATTCGGGCCATGGTTTGACCGAAATACGGCAGGCCATGCTAAAATGGCTGCCTAAATGGTTACCTTTTTTACCCCTGCTTTTTTCTAAGGCAACGTCCTTATGGGCATCGGCGGGTGTCTTTCTGCGTCGCAGACGCCGGGTTTCGCTGCCGTCCTAAGACCGTAAAACCCTCCTCCAAAGTTGCGATCTCATGTTCAATGGCTGTTCGAGACTTGCAATTTTGTCTTCTCCGGCTCACATTAATCGGACGACTTGGGTGGAATCGGAGGTATTGGATGACCGATCAACCGGATGTGCAGCAGGTTCAGACCGCTTCACGCGACAGTTCCACCGTTGTCGATCTCCGCGAGTACAAAAAAGACAAAGACCCTCTGCCAATTACATTCCACCGGCGTGAGCTGGATGCGATCCTGCGCATCTATGGCCGCATGGTGGGAGAGGGCGAGTGGCGCGACTATGCCATCGACCACCTGAGGGAAAAGGCGGTATTTTCAGTGTTTAAACGCTCGGGTGAAATGCCGCTCTACAGGATCGAGAAGAACCCCAAGCTGGCGGCGAAACAGGGGGCCTATTGCGTTGTGAATACGGATGGCCGCATTCTCAAACGTGGCCACGAGCTGCCGCAGGTTCTCAAGGTTTTCGACAAGGTCCTGAAGCTCATCGAGTGAGATGAGACGGGACGAGCTACTCTGCCGCAGCTTCATGCGGACACGCGGGTGGAGAGGCGATCAAGTCTCCAATTTCGACAAATAAAAAGGCGGCCGTATGGCCGCCTTTTGCATGTTTGCCAGTTGGGTTCCTGCCCTTACTTGTCACGGTTGCCCATGAACTGCAGGAGGAACATGAACAGGTTGATGAAGTCGAGATAGAGCGTCAGCGCACCCATGATCGCCTTGCGGCCAGCCACGGCAACTTCGTCGCCATCGAAATACATTTCCTTGATCTTCTGCGTGTCATAGGCGGTGAGGCCAGCGAAGATCAGCACACCAATCGCGGAGATCGCGAACTGCAGCGCGGAAGAGGCGAGGAAAATGTTGACGATGGACGCGATGATCAGGCCGAACAGACCCATGATCAGGAACGAACCCATGCCCGAAAGGTCTTTCTTCGTGGTGTAACCGTAAAGCGAGAGCGCGCCGAACGAGGCAGCGGTCACGAAGAACGTCTGTACGACGCTCTGGCCGGTATAGACCAGGAAGATCGAAGACAGGGACACGCCCATCAGCGCGGCATAGACCCAGAAGGTCATCTGGGCGGCAGAAACGCTCATGGTCTGGATACGGAAGCTAAGAAAGAACACCAGTCCGAGCGGTGCGAGCATCACAACCCAGCGCAACGGCGAAGCATAGAGCAACTGGGCGAAAGCCGGATTGGTGGTCGCGAGCGTGAAGGTAGCGAACGCCGCAACACCGGTGATGACCAGAGCCAGCGCCATAAGGTTGTAAACCTTAAGCATGTAGGCGCGAAGACCTTCATCGATCATCGCACCAGTCTGTGCACGGGTCTGGGCCATGCGGTTCTGGTAGTTATTGAAGTCAGCCATTGTTTCCTCTTTTGAGCTCCGTAATTGCTACGGTGTCGGGATACCTCCCGGGCGCCGCTGCGGAGCTTCAGCAAGCCTGCCCAAGAATATGATGGCAGAACGTGTCCGATACAAGGCCTTTCGCAGTCGAAAAGACACCATATGCGCGAAAAGCGCTCACGTTTCAGCGATCATTACAAAGAATTAATCGTTAAAGTTAAGCAGCGCACAACCGAAGATTATTCACCCGCCTGCCGCAAAACCGGAGCGGCCTTCTGCCCGAGGATTCGCCATGTGCCCATGAGGCCGATGCCTACCGTCATGACGAGGGCGACGACGACCGTGCCGATCGCCACATCCGGCAGGAAGCTGGAGGGCAGCTTCATGATGCGGGAAATGACGAACCAGGCGGAGACGCCGCCGGCGAAAAGCGCAAAAACGGCGGTGGCGAGACCGAGCATCATATATTCATAGGAGAAGGCGCGGATCAGCAGGCTGCGTGTACCGCCCAGTGTTTTCAGGATGACCGCATCATGGGTGCGGGCACGGTTTCCGGCGGCAAGAGCGCCGGCGAGAACGAGGACGGAGGCTATGAGCGCAACGGCCGCTGCGGCACGAATCGCGGTGGCAAGCTGGCCGACCAGCCGGTTGACCACATCGAGCGCGTCCTTCACGCGCACGCTTGTTATCGTCGGGTAGGCGTTGGTGACGGCGCGCAATATCTGGCCCTCCTCGCTTGCGGATGCGGAGGGGTCGGCGAGTGTGGCAAGCCAGGCATGTGGTGCGCCACGGAAGGTATTGGGTGAAAACACCATGACGAAATTGATCGACAGCGATTCCCATTCGACATTGCGCAGATTGGCGATCTTTGCCGTGATGCTGCGGCCGAGCACGTTGACGGTAACGGTGTCGCCGATCTTGAGGCCCAGTTCCTGCGCCTCTTTCGCCGCAAAAGAGACCAGCGGCTCGCCGCTATAATCCGGTGCCCACCATGTTCCTTCGGTCAGCTTGGCGTTTTCGGGAGCATCCTGCGAATAGGTTATGCCCCGATCACCGCGCAGCAGCCAGCGGCCGGATGGCGGCACGTCTATCTTCGTCACGTCCTCGCCATTAAGAGCCAGAATGCGGCCGCGCAGCATCGGCACCTCGGTCAGCGTGCCCTGAGGCGCTTCTTGCCTGAGAAGATCGCGGAAACCCTGCAACTCGGTGCCCTGAATATCCACGAAGAAGAAATTCGGCGCTCGTTCCGGCAGGCTGTCGGTCAGTTCGCGGCGCAGATTGCCGTCGATCAGCGTCAGGGTCACCAGCAACGTCAGCCCGAGGCCGAGGGAGAGAACGACGGAGGGGGTGAGCGCACCCGGTCGGTGAATATTGCCGATCGCCAGGCGAAGGGCGGCGGAATGAACGCGCGGGCTGCGTTTGGCGATGGCCTTGACGCCTGACGCCACCAGTCGCAGCACCACAAACGCGAAGGCGATGGCGGCAAGGAAAACCGAGGCGATGAAACGTTCTTCTGCCGAAAAGATGGCAAGTATGGCCAGCGCAGCCAACAACAAGCCCGTCACTGCAAGATAAGGCCAGGACGGCCAGCTGCCCTCCTCGAACCCCTGCTCTCGAAAAAGGGCGGTCGCGGGAACTTCGCGCGCCTGGCCGAGTGGCACGATGGCGAAGGCAAGTGTCGTCAAGATGCCGAACAGGGCGGCAAGACCAAGTGCTGCTGGATAAAAGGCAAGCTCTTTCGGCACCGGAAGCACACCCTCCAGAAACCGCATGGCGATCAGCGGGGCGATGGCGCCCACAGCGAGGCCGATGATGATGCCAACGGCGGCAATGAACACGATCTGGAAGAGATAGGTCATGGTGACCACGGAAGCCGGCGCGCCGAGGCATTTCAGCGAGGCGATCGTGGTGCGCTTGGAATCAAGAAAGGCGCGAACGGCGTTTGCAACGCCGACGCCGCCAACGATGAGGGCGGTCAGGCCCACCAGCGTCAGGAATTGCGAGAAGCGGTTGACGTTTTCGGTAAGCGATGGCGCTGCCCGGTCACTCGTGCGGATGGACCAGCCGGCATCGGGAAACGTCTTGTTGGCCGCATCGGTCATCGTGGCCCGCGCTGCAGGATCGTTCAGCATGATCTTGTAGGCGTGTTCGACCAGACTTCCGTTCTGAACGAGGCCTGAGGCGAAAAGCGCATCGCGGCTGACCATCAGCCTTGGGGCAAAACCGAAGCCGTCGGACAGGGCATCCGGCTCGTCGACAACCGTGCCGGTCAGTTTCAGCTTCACATTACCGAGAAGGATGTCGTCGCCGACCTTGATGCCCAGCCGCTCCAGGAGAAGCGGCGCGGCAACGGCGCCATAGGTATCGCCGTTCGCAGCCAGAAGCTCGCTCAGAGGCCGGTTTGGATCTGCCACGAACGCGCCGTAGAGCGGATAGGCGCCGTCTACGGCCTTGACTTCCGTCAGCGTCTGTTCGGAACCATCGGCAAGGCGGGCCATGGAGCGCAGCCCTGTGGAAACCGCAATTTTGCCGAGGCCATCGAGGTAGGCCCGTTCCTCTGCGGTTGCCTCCCTGTTGCGCAGCTCGAAGCGCACATCGCCAGCCAGTATCGATTGGCCTTCCGTCGCAATCGCGCTGGTGACGGCGCGTGACACGGAGTTGACAGCGGCAATGGCGCCGGTTCCGAGCGCGATGCAGGCGAGGAAAATATAGAAGCCACGCAAACCGCCGCGAATTTCGCGCCGCGCGAGCCTCAATGCGTTTTTGATGTTGGCAACAGACGGGAGAATGGAGCCGATCATGCCGATACCGCCCTGGCCATATGGGCAGCGGCGCTGTCACCCTCTATCTCGCCGGAGCGCACCTTGATCTGTCTTGAGCAACGGGCGGCCAGTGACGGATCATGGGTGACAAGGATCATCGTCATGCCGCGTTCGGCCTGTTTTGAGAAAAGAAGATCGGCGATCTGCTGGCCCGTATCCGCATCCAGATTGCCGGTCGGTTCGTCTGCGATCAACACGGCGGGGGAGGGTGCAAGCGCGCGGGCGATCGCAACACGCTGCTGTTCGCCACCGGAGAGCTGGCCGGGATAATGGTTGAGGCGTTCGCCGAGACCGACAGCGACGAGTTCCCGTTTGGCGATCTCGAAGGGGTTCGGCACGTTGGCCAGTTCCAGCGGAACGGCTACGTTTTCCAGCGCCGTCATATTGGCGATGAGGTGGAAAGACTGGAAAACGATGCCGATATTCTTGCCGCGGAAATCCGCGAGAGCATCCTCGCCGAGCTTATGCAATTCCGTGCCCGCTATGACGATCTCGCCGCTATCCAGCCTTTCGAGACCGGCAAGCACCATCAGAAGGGTCGATTTTCCCGAACCGGAAGGGCCGACGATGCCCACCGCCTCGCTTTCGCCAATGGCAAGATCGATGCTCTTGAGAACGTGAACGGAGGCGGCGGCGTTGCCGAGCGTGAGGTCGGCCTTCTTAAGCTCTATGATGCTTTTCGTCACAATTCTCGTTCCTATATATGATGAAAACAGTCTGGCGGTGTCGATGCGGACGGTATTTCAGACAATGCAAACCAAGTTAGGAAAGCCGTGATGAGATTTAAAGCTGCCCTGTTTCACTTCATCGTCATTTTCGCCGCCGCCTTTTCCGCCTCGGCGGCCATGGCGCAGGAGCGGACATTGCAACTGGTTGGCCTGGGCGACAGTCTCATGGCGGGTTACCAGTTACCCCCCACCGATGGCTATACGGCACAGCTTGAAGCTGCATTAAAGGCCAAGGGCATCAATGTTACCGTCACCAATGCCGGTGTGTCCGGCGATACATCTTCAGGCGGTCTGGCGCGGGCGGAATGGTCGGTTCCCGATGGCACGGACGGGGTCATTCTGGAACTCGGCGCCAATGATGCGTTGCGCGGTATTGCGCCGGAACAGACGGAAAAGAACCTCGACGCCATCATTTCCGGCTTTCAGAAACGCAACATAGCGGTGCTGCTGGTCGGCATTATGGCGCCGCCGAACATGGGTGACGATTACGCCAAGCGCTTCAACCCGATCTATCCGAAGCTTGCAGAAAAATACAACCTGCCGCTTTATCCGTTTTTTCTGGATGGCGTGGTGACGGATGATAAGTTGAAGCTGGAGGACAAGATGCATCCCAATACGCAGGGTGTGGGGATGATGGTGGAGAAATCTTTGCCGGCTGTTGAAAGCTTCATCAAGACAATCGGTGCGCAAAAAAAATAAGCACTTGCGCCCGCCTGCATTGCATGATTCGCTATGCTTGTTCTGCCAAGAGATTCGGGGAGCTCGCCATGCCGAGACTGTTTATCGCCCTCGAAATTCCGCGCAATGCGGCTATGAGCCTGTCATTGTTGCGCGGTGGTCTGCCGGGAGCCCGGTGGATCGATGTGGAGAATTATCACATAACCCTGCGTTTTATCGGCGATATCGACGGGAGAACCGCCGATGAGGTCGTTGACAGGCTGGACCGGATCGACAGGCCGGAATTCCAGCTCAGTCTCAACGGGATGGGTTCCTTCGGCTCCAAGAAACCGCATTCGATCTGGGCGGGGGTTTCCCCCTCGCCGGAAATGAATGCGCTTCAGGCGGAGGTCGAAAGAATCTGTCAGAGGATCGGCCTGCCGCCGGATCCGCGCAAGTTCATGCCGCATGTGACGCTGGCGCGGTTGCGCTCTTCACGGCTGGACGATGTGGTGCAGTATCTTTCCGGGCGCGGCAATTTCCGCACATCCGCCTTCACGGTCGGTCGTTTCGTGCTGATGTCGTCCAAGGAATCGGTGGGTGGCGGACCCTACATCGTGGAAGAGGTGTTCCCGCTTCACGAAGCGCGGTCCAGCGCCATCTTCTCGAGCAACGAGCTGCATCCCGCAAAAAGCATGTTGTAGACGACCAGAAATCCGTCGTCGCCACCGAAGTAGGGATCGGGCACGTTTTCGTGGCGTCCCGAAGCGTAGTCCAGGAACAGGTGGATTTTGTGCTTCCGGTTTTCGGGCGCCTTTCGGAGCAGTTTCGCGAGATTTCCTCCGTCCATGGCAAGGATGAGATCGAAGGTGTCGAAATCGGCCTGGCTGACCTGCCGTGCACGCTGCAGGGAAATATCGATGCCATGCTTGCGGGCGATTGCGATGGATCTGCGATCTGGGGCGGTACCGGTGTGCCAACCGCCGGTGCCGGCGGAATCGACAGTGAGTTGGCGAGATACGCCTTCGGTTTCGGCAAGGTTTGTCAAAATGCCTTCGGCAAGCGGTGAGCGGCAGATATTGCCCATGCAGACAAAAAGAACGGCTGTATGTTTCATTGAATATGCGTCGATCCTGTCGTTGAGGCGTTAATGTTTGTCCGAAACAGCGGATCGCATGTCAAGCGGAGGCAAGATGCATGAAATATCCCAGACTTGAACCGGAAGCCGTCCGGCAGGCGCTTTTAAAACTCGAAGGCTGGTCCTTGCGCGAGGACGGGGCGGCAATCGTCCGCTCGTTCAAGTTTGCGAGTTTTGCGGAGGCTTTCGGTTTCATGGCGGAGTCCGCACTCGTGGCAGAAAAGCTCAATCATCATCCAGAATGGTCCAACGTCTATTCGCGCGTCAGGGTCTGCCTCACCACCCACGATTCGCAAGGCGTGACCGAGCGGGATTTCCTGCTCGCGGAGGCCATGCAGAAGGCGGCAACGGGCCGTGGGAATTGAACGGCGGGCTTTAACTCCCATATAATAACCGTGACCGGAGGACCGTCGATCATGGATGATGTGAAAATCGGTGAAATTCTTTTGCCCGGGGAAACGGGCAGCGAGGGCGAACGCGAACGCGTCGTGCGCGCCAAATTCTGGCCGAAGCTGAAGCGTGTGATGACCAAGGTGCCCTTCGCGCGCGATGCGGCAGCAGCCTATTATTGCGCGATCGACCGGGATACGCCGCTGCGTGCCAAGGGCATTATTCTGGCCGCGCTCGCCTATTTCATCATGCCGTTTGATGCCATACCGGACATGCTGGCGGTCGTTGGATTTACCGACGACATCGCGGTCATTACGGCCGCGCTTGCGATGATCCGCGCCCACATCAAGATGGAGCATTACGATGCGGCGGATGCCATGCTGAAACGGCAGCAGGAGGCCGAATAACACGTCTGTGATGACGAGGCTCCTCGGAGCCGGGCAGGTGACAAATTGTTGCCTGAATTTGTGTGTCATAGACATGACGGGGAGGGCGTGCCACGCCTTTCTTCTCAGGGTGCGGGCGTAGCCGATCTGTAACACTTCAAGACGTTTTCGGCATTTTATACGTGTTGTTGACGGTTTGGTAACCGCTTCCTGACCACAATGAGAAAAGACGATCCGCACCTGAACGTGGCCGATCCATAAACATGGAGCCCGCCGCTGCTTCGGGCCAATGGAAGACAATAACCCGGCAGGAAATTCTATGTTTGTAAGAAGTGTAGCAACCGCAGTGGCCATTTTGCTGACCAGCGTCGGCGTAGCATCTGCACAGTCGCCCACGCGCATCCAGCAGTTCAATGCATGGGGCGCCTATTCGTACAAATCGGGCAACAGCACCGTCTGCTACGTTCTTTCCATCCCCACTTCCAAGGAACCGGCAAGCGTCGATCACGGCGATATCTTCTTCATCGTGTCGCAGCGTCCGGGCCAGAATATTTCCTACGAGCCGCAGGCCATGGTGGGTTACCCGCTGAAGCAGGGCTCCAAGGTCAATGTCACGATCGACAACAAGAACTTCGTGATGTTTACCAAGGACAAGGCTGCCTGGGTTGAAAATGCTGCCGAAGAACCCGCTCTCGTTGCCGCGATGAAGGGCGGCAAGTCGATGACGGTGAAGGCGGTGTCCGGCCGCGGCACTGCGACTTCCTATTCCTATTCGCTTTCGGGCATTTCGGCTGCTTTCAAGCAGATCGAAAGCTGCAAGTAATCCTGACGCTTCGTCAGCTTTGTGATTGGCCGGTCATCGACCGGCCATTTGCGTTTTTGCTTGTTTGATGCTAAAGGCGCGGCAACATTGACAGGCGGATGCGCGAAAAGTGCTCCGCCTTTGATTTTCTCGACATGCAGACGATTTTCCGCCTTTCCTAAAGGCCGGTCGTGCGATGCATTGGATGATGGGATAGCGTGATGTCCGTATTGCATGCCCCTGCCGGTCTGGCAGTTAAAACTCCCCTGATCGCCAATAGCGATCTCATGTCCGGCAAGCCGTCGCTGATCGGCATGACGCGGGAAGAAATGGGCGAGGCGCTGGCCGAGATCGGCGTGCCGCAGAAGCAGGTGAAGATGCGTGTCAGCCAGTTGTGGAACTGGCTGTATGTGCGCGGCGTCTCGGATTTCGACAACATGACCAATGTTGCCAAGGAACTCAGGGAAAAGCTGAAAGCAGCCTTCACCATTGCCCGCCCGGAAATCGTCGAGGAGCAGATTTCCAACGACGGCACCCGCAAATGGCTGATGCGTTTTCCGCCGCGCGGTGCGGGACGTCCTGTCGAGATCGAGACGGTCTATATTCCCGAAGAAGGACGCGGCACGCTTTGCATTTCGAGCCAGGTGGGCTGTTCGCTGACGTGTTCCTTCTGTCACACCGGCACGCAGCGTCTGGTGCGGAACCTGACGGCCGAGGAAATTCTCTCCCAGCTTCTGCTCGCCCGCGACCGGCTCGGCGATTTTCCTGACGGTTCGACGCCGGTCGGCGCCTATGTGCCGAGTGAAGGCCGCAAGGTCTCCAACATCGTGATGATGGGCATGGGCGAACCGCTTTACAATTTCGAACATGTGAAGACCGCACTTCTGATCGCCACCGATGGTGACGGCTTGTCGCTCTCCAAGCGTCGCGTGACCCTGTCCACCTCGGGCGTCGTGCCGGAAATCTTCCGCACGGGCGATGAGATCGGCGTCATGCTGGCGATTTCACTGCATGCGGTGCGCGACGATCTGCGCGACATGCTGGTGCCGATCAACAAGAAATACCCGCTGAAGGAGCTGATCGAGGCTTGCCGCAATTATCCGGGTGTCTCCAACGCCCGCCGCATCACCTTCGAATATGTGATGCTGAAGGATGTGAACGACAGTCTGGAAGACGCCAAGATGCTGGTGCAGCTTCTGAGGGGCGTTCCAGCCAAAATCAATCTCATTCCTTTCAATCCGTGGCCAGGCACGAATTACCAGTGCTCCGAATGGGCGCAGATCGAGAAGTTCGCGGATTTCATCAATCAGGCGGGTTACGCTTCGCCGATCCGTACGCCGCGCGGCCGCGATATTCTCGCTGCCTGCGGCCAGCTGAAATCGGAATCCGAGCGCATGCGCAAAACCGAAAGGCTGGCTTTCGAGGCGATGATGATTGCCAACCACGGTGCGGACGACTGAATCGACGCCAATCGCGGCAGAAAGCTTGGTTCGTTACGGTTCTTTGATTGATTTCGGGCGGTCTTGTTTCTAATAAGACGGCAATAAGAAACCAACTGGAGGATACCTATGCGTGCATTCATTCTGGCGCTCGCAGCCGCGAGCGCCCTCGTTCTGCCAGCCAAGGCTGAAAACGTCACTGTTGCCGTCACCGCCATTGTCGAACATCCGGCGCTTGACGCCGCACGTGACGGCGTCAAGGCAGCGCTTGCCGAAGCCGGTTACAAGGAAGGCGAGAACCTCAAGTTCCTCTACGAGTCCGCGCAGGGTAATCCAGGCACCGCAGCGCAGATTGCGCGTCAGTTCGTGGGCGAAGCCCCCAATGTCATCGTGCCGATCTCCACACCGTCCGCCCAGGCTGTCGTTGCGGCGACGCGCGACATTCCGGTTGTCTTCACGGCTGTTTCCGATCCGGTTGGCGCACAGCTCGTCAAGGACATGCAAAAGCCCGGCCGCAACGTGACCGGACTTTCCGACATGCTGCCGGTTGCCGAGCATCTGGCGCTGATCAAGGAAATTTCGCCCAACGCCAAGTCCATCGGCTTTATCTACAACTCCGCCGAGGCCAACTCCGTCTCGACGCTTGCAGCGCTGAAGGCTGAGGCTGAAAAGGCCGGCCTGAAGGTCGTTGAATCTGTCGCCACAAAATCCGCCGAAGTGCAGGGCGCGACGCGCGCACTGGTCGGCAAGGCCGACGTGATCTACGTGCCGACCGACAATACCATCGTTTCCGCTTTCGAGGCGGCAGCCGGAGTTGCGAGTGAGGCGAAGATTCCGCTTTATGCCGCCGATACGGATTCCGTTGCGCGCGGTGCGGTTGCGGCTCTCGGCTTCAATTATTTCGACGTTGGCAAGCAGACCGGCGCTGTCGTTGTTCGCATTCTCAAGGGTGAGAAGCCCGGCGACATTCCGGCAACCGTTGCCGTCGGCACCGATCTGGTGATCAACAAGAAGGCTGCTGAAAAAGCTGGCGTCACCTTCCCCGAAAGCGTGACGAAGCGCGCCACCAAGGTCATCGACTAAACCGGACTTCGGGCAGCGGTCACTCGCCGCCCGTTTTGCGCGGCACGCAATGGTGCCCGTATCCGCCGACGCGGCGGCAATAACAAGGACATTACCGTGAGCCAAATCGCTTTCTGGGGTGCCGTGGAACTGGGACTGGTCTTCGCCTTCGTGGCGATCGGCGTCTATCTCGCTTTCCGGGTACTTGATTTTCCTGATCTGACCGTTGACGGTTCCTTTCCGCTCGGCGCAGCCGTTGCGGCAGTGATGATCATCGCCGGCCTCAATGCCTGGGTCGCGACGGCGATTGCGATGGTTGCCGGCGCCGGTGCTGGCATCGTTACGGCCACGCTCAACGTTCGGTTCAAGATACTCAACCTGCTTGCGTCAATCCTGACGATGATCGCGCTGTTTTCGGTGAACCTTCGGGTGATGGGAAAACCGAATGTGGCGCTGCTCAATCAGGATACGATGATCTCGCCGTTCTACGGTCTCGGTCTTTCCGAATATCTCGTGCGGCCACTCTTTATCGGCGTTCTGGTATTGCTCGCTGTCATGCTCGTCTGGCGTTTCCTTGAGAGCGACGCGGGCCTTGCCATGCGGGCGACGGGCGCGAATGCGCGGATGGCGCGCGCCCAAGGGGTGAAGACCGGCAACCAGATCTATCTTGGCATGGCGCTTTCGAATGCACTGGTCGCGCTCGGCGGCGCGCTTTTTGCGCAGACCAATGGCTTTGCCGATGTGACTGCCGGTGTCGGCACCATCGTCGTCGGGCTTGCGGCCGTCATCATCGGCGAAACGCTGTTCGGCTCGCGGGGCATTCTGATTGCGCTCATCGGCTGTGTTTTCGGCTCCATCGCCTACCGCCTTGCCATCCAGCTCGCTTTGTCGAGCGATGTGCTGGGTCTCAAGGCCTCCGATCTCAATTTCGTTACGGCAGTATTGGTAGCCATCGCATTGATCCTGCCTCGACTGCGCCGCGGGGGAGCAACATCGTGATTTCCCTTTCCGACATTCAGGTCATCTTCGGGCGTGGCACACCGCTGCAAAAGCAGGCGCTGGCCAAGATCGATCTTACCATCGAGGATGGTTCCTTCGTTACCGTGATCGGCTCCAACGGTGCCGGCAAATCCACGCTTCTCGGCGTTCTCGCGGGCGATGTCCTGCCGACGGCCGGAAAGGTGATGGTTGGTGGCGCCGATGTCACACGCAAAACGACCGCCAGCCGGGCCGGGCGGGTGGCGCGCGTGTTTCAGGACCCACTGGCTGGCAGCTGTGGCGCGCTCACAATTGAGGAGAACCTTGCGCTTGCGGCGTCTCGCGGAGAGCGTCGCGGCTTGTTGCCGGCGCTTGGGCGCGGCAGGCGGGATTTCTTCCGGGAGCGTATCGCTTCGCTCAATCTCGGTCTGGAAAATCGTTTGAAGGACCGCATGGATCTGTTGTCCGGCGGGCAAAGGCAGGCGGTCTCGCTTGTCATGGCAACGCTTTCCGGTTCGGACGTGTTGCTGCTTGACGAACATACGGCAGCACTCGATCCCGGCATGGCGGAGTTCGTGATGGAGCTGACCCGCAAGGTGGTTTCCGAGCGCAAGCTGACGACGCTGATGGTTACCCATTCCATGCGTCAGGCGCTGGACTATGGCGACCGCACGATCATGCTGCACGCCGGTGAAATCGTGCTCGATGTGTCCGGCGAAAGCCGCAAGGGTCTTCAGGTCGAAGATCTTATCGACATGTTCCGCAAGATACGCGGCCAGACGCTTGATGACGATGAGCTATTGATTGGCTGATGAGTTATCCGAAAGGCGCCTGCGGGCGCCTTTTTTATTTGTGCGTCATCGCGTCTGGGTGAGGAAAATCTTGACGGCGAAAAGCGAAAATACACCGGCGATCGTATAATCCAGCCCGCGCAGAACCTTCTTGTTGCGCTGGAGCCAGGCCGACAGCACATCGGCGGCAACGACGATGCCGATGCCGATCGGCAGCGCCACGATGATTGACCAGAGCCCAAGGAAAATAAGCTTGCCGGTGACATGCGGATCGGATGCGCTGACGAATTGCGGCAGGAAGGTCATGAAAAAGATGATGACCTTTGGATTGAGCAGATTGACCCAAATACCGTTCAGCAAGGCGGATTTCAGTGAAGATTGCTGTTTTTCGCCCGTGGTCTTGACCATCACGAAATCCGAGCCCTTGCGGATCGCCTGAATGGCGAGCCAGACAAGATAGGCGGCCCCGCCGGTCTTCAGGATGAGGAAGGCTGTCGGCGATGCGACGATGAGGGCCGCGACGCCGAAGGCAACCAGCATTGTATGCACAGTAATACCGAGATTGGTGCCCACAAGGGTCATGAAACCCGCTGCCCGGCCCTCGCGTATTGACCGGCTGATCCATAGCGTCATGTCAGGCCCGGGCGTTACCGCCAGAAGCAGGATGGCGACGGTGAAGGCGGCAAGTGTTGGCAGGCTCGGAACGAAATCCATCGCGGCACCCGTAAAGCTGGAGACTGCCGTTGCTTAACGCGAATTCGCGTTTCTGCCAATGTTTTTGCGCGCCGGGACATTGGTACGAAAACCGGGGATGATCAAAAGTGGATAGCCGCCGCAACTTTCAAAGTGCGGCGGCGTCGGGCGATCAGTTTTTGAGGAAGCTGGTGAAGGCGGCGGAATATTCGGTGTGCCAGCGCGACAGTGGCGGACGATTTTGGACGATGTCTTGAGCTGCCCACAGAATGCGTTTCTCGTCCGTCGGGCGATCCACTTCGCCATCCGGGCAGAGAATGTAGAAATCGCCCCTGGCGATGCTCTCGATCATGAAATCAACGGTTTGCTCGCCGGTCCAGGCTCCTGCTGGTTTTTCCGTCCTGCCATTTGCCGTGAGGCCGGTAAAGACGAAACCGGGGATCAGGAGATGGGCGGAAACCGCGCTGTTCGGAATATTGCGCAGCTCGTGCTGTAGCGCTTCCGTGAAGGCTTTGACGCCGGCCTTCGAGACATTATAGGCCGGATCGCCCGGCGGGGTGGTGATGCCCTGTTTCGAACCGGTATTGATGATGAGCGCGGCCTCGCCATGGGCGACCATGCCCTGCCCAAACACCCGGCTGCCGTTCACGACACCCATCAGGTTGACGTTGATGACTTTTTCCCAGTTGGCCTGAGCGCCGAAGATGGCGCTGCCCGGCTGGATGCCGGCATTGTTCATCAACACATGAACCCGCCCGAAACGCTGGATGACAGCGCGTTCCAGCGCCTCCAGCTCATCGAGTTTCGACACGTCGGTCGGTATTGCGACGATCTGTGCTTCGCCGTCCTTTGCGATGGTCAGAATATCAGCATGCGCTGCGGCAAGCTTGTCACCGTCGAGATCGACGAGGACGACGCTCATGCCGAAACCGGCGAATTTCCGGGCCGCGGCAAGTCCGATACCGGAGGCCGCGCCGGTGATGACGGCGACATTATCTTCCTTGAATGCGGGGTAGATGGTCGTCATAGGTTTTCCTTTCGCGTCGTTTTGTGCTGTTTCCAGCCGTTTGCAACGTTGCCTGCACCCTGAGTGGCTTCATTCACGGTCTTCAAGTTGATCGCGCCGCTTCATGTTAAAGCGCGAAATCGCATAATGCATGTGACAATTCGTTCGTTCCAGTCATGACGCGCTGTTGCGGGGATCTGACCTTTCGCAAATGCCTATTGCCCTTTCGTCCTATTCGTTGTTTTGTCGGGCATCTTTTCCGAAAATCGCTTCACAGTTTTCGGGTTGCACTGTAAAAGTGCCGAAATCCCAAGGAAATGGCGGTACCCCGATGCCGTCATCATGCAGATGGACATCATAATGGCACTCCCGAAAGACGTTAAGAAAGTCGTTCTCGCCTATTCCGGCGGCCTCGACACCTCGATCATCCTGAAGTGGCTTCAGACGGAACTCGGCGCTGAGGTCGTGACCTTTACCGCCGATCTCGGCCAGGGCGAAGAGCTTGAGCCGGCGCGCAAGAAGGCCGAGTTGCTGGGCATCAAGGAAATCTTCGTCGAGGACGTCCGCGAAGAGTTCGTGCGTGATTTCGTTTTTCCGATGTTCCGTGCCAACGCCGTTTATGAAGGCGTCTATCTGCTCGGTACCTCCATCGCCCGCCCGCTGATTTCCAAGCACCTGATCGAGATCGCCAAGAAGACCGGTGCCGATGCCATTGCGCATGGCGCCACCGGCAAGGGCAACGACCAGGTCCGTTTCGAGCTTTCGGCCTATGCGCTGAACCCGGATATCAAGATCATCGCCCCATGGCGCGATTGGACTTTCAAGAGCCGGACCGACCTTCTGGAATTTGCCGAAAAGAACCAGATTCCCGTGGCCAAGGACAAGAAGGGCGAAGCGCCGTTCTCCGTCGACGCCAACCTGCTGCACTCCTCGTCCGAGGGCAAGGTTCTGGAAGACCCGGCTAAGGAAGCCCCGGAATATGTGCACATGCGCACCATTTCCCCGGAAGCGGCGCCTGACAAGGCAACCGTTATCAAGGTCGGTTTCCGCAAGGGTGATGCCTGCTCCATCAACGGTGTGGAAATGTCGCCTGCCACGCTTCTGGCGACGCTCAATAATTATGGTCGCGAAAACGGCATCGGCCGTCTCGATCTGGTCGAGAACCGCTTCGTCGGCATGAAGTCGCGTGGCGTCTACGAAACGCCCGGCGGCACCATCCTGCTGGCTGCGCATCGTGCGATCGAATCCATCACGCTCGACCGGGGTGCCGCGCATCTGAAGGACGATCTGATGCCGCGTTACGCCGAGCTCATCTATTACGGCTTCTGGTTCTCGCCCGAGCGCGAGATGCTGCAGGCCCTGATCGACAAGAGCCAGGAGCATGTGGAAGGCGAAGTGACGCTGAAGCTCTACAAGGGCAATGTCATGGTGACCGGCCGCGAGAGCGCGAAGTCGCTCTATTCCGACGCGCTGGTGACGTTCGAGGACGACCAC
>NZ_BDLN01000004.1:247048-379908 GCF_001950375.1 Rhizobium sp. TBD182
GTGCTTATGACCAGAAGGACGCAGCTGGCTTCATCAAGCTCAATGCCCTGCGCCTGCGCACCCTTGCGAAGCGTAATCTCGGCAAGTAATTCTGCTGAAGCATGAATTGGAAAAACCCGCAGGTGGCAACGCCTGCGGGTTTTTTCATGTCTCTCTTCTGGAAACGGCGCGAAAGCCGATGTAGCTGGCAACGGCCACGAATTCCATAACCGGAATGATGATGCCGAAGCTGGTCAGCGGGGAACCAATGAGCGAGGCCATTGCCCCACCCGCAAAGCCAGATCCCATCTGGATGAAACCCATCATGGCCGATGCCGAGCCGGCGATATGCGGGAAGGGGGCGAGGGCCGCGGTGACCATCGAAGGCGTCAACAGCGCGATCCCGACGGTCGCCACTGCGACGGGCCCCATGATGGAGAGGAAGGATGGCGGCACGAGGAAAACCGACAGCATGATGAGAAGACCGCCCGTGCCGGAAAAACAAAGGCCAAGCACGACGGAACGCCGGTCGCCCAGTCTTGGCGCGATGTAACGCAACGCAATCGAACCGAAGAAATAGGCGCCTGTTTGCATCAGCATGCCGACACCGAAGGCCGTGGGAGACATGCCGACTTCGTTGATAAGGATGAAGGTCAGCATGGTGGCTTGCGCATAAAGTGCGCCGATGGAGCCGCCGAGCACGAGGGCGGCCAGAAGAAAACATGGCTGCTTCAGCAATGTGCCATAGGCCGACAGAAGGTGTCGGGGTCGGATCCTGGTTTTGTCAGGCACCGTCGTTTCACGCAGAAAAAGCACCACCGAAAGGATGGCGATAGCTCCGAGACCGGCCATGAGGAAAAACACCGATTGCCAGCCAAAAGCCGCAAGTGACAGACCACCGATCGTCGGCCCCATCGCAGGGCCGATCGCCAGCATGATGCCGATGAGGTTCATGATGCTGGAGGCTTCCGGGCCGGTGAACTGATCGCGCACCACGGCGCGCGCAACAGTCATGCCAACGGAAGCGCCGATGCCCTGAACGAGGCGCGCGAACAGCAGCACTTCGATGGTTGGGGCCAAGAGGGCGAGCACACCACCGCCCAGAAAGATCGACAGGAAGACGAGGCTCGCCTTGCGCCGCCCGAAGGCATCGGATGCCGGCCCGGCAAGCAATTGGGCTAAGGCAAAACCGGCAAAATAGAGCGACAGGCTGAGTTTTATGGCGGACTCGGTGGTTGCGAAAACCCGTGTCAGTTCCGGCATGGCCGGCGTGTAAATCGACATGGAAATGGGCGCCAGCGCTGTCAGCAATGCTCCGAGCAAAGCCGTGCGCTTTCTGGACATGATCGTTTTCGACATTGCGATCAGCCGTTCTGGCCCTGCTGTTCCGGTTGCAGATTGTTGCGAAGCGTCTGCAGGAAGCTACGGAAAAGCGCGACTTCCTCTTCGTTCAGTCCCTGTGTGGCCTGAAGAACGAGCTGGTCGATTTCATGACCGACAGCTTCCAGCATGTCGGCGGAGGTTTTCGTCAGGACGATACGTTTGGAACGCCTGTCCTGCGGGTCCTGCTGGCGTTCTATCAGATTGAGTGACTGCAACTTGTCGAGATAGGCGCAGATCGTCATGGGTTCGATGCCGAGACGGGCGGCGATGTCAGCCTGTTTGCTGCCATCGATAACCGCAACTGTCAGCAATGCTCTTGCTTCGCCGGGGGTAAGGCCCAGTCCGGCTTCCGAGATACGGCGCTCAAATGCACTGTTCAGCAGGCGTGCGCCGCTGTTCAGCAAAAATGCCAATGAATCTTTTTCGCGTGTGCCCATGCTTCGCCTTTTGGTAAGCCAGCCTTACTAAGTTTCGGACGATAAGCAATGGCGCATAAATCATATTATCGAAAATTGCGTAAAGTATTCGTCAGTTCGATTGCGGGACGTCCAACAACATTGCCTGTCATCGTCACGTCGAAGCAAAAAAAGACAATACGTCCTGCATTTTTTCCACTTCATCCGTTGTGCCAATGGAACGGGCAATCTCGATCCGGTCAGAAAAATACGTCACGAAGTCGAAATCCGTGTCGTCGGTCACGTCGGCAATGTCAATCACCTCGCCATTGGCATTCAGCGTCTGTGCCGGAAGTTCGGACGAAAGCTCAAGCCAGGTATCGTGGCTGATTTTTCCGGTGTCGTAATATTCCTGCGCGATTTCCCGCAATTGCCGGGGGCTGACGCGGGTGAAATCGATGCGGTCTATCGTTTCTTCAAAGCCGGTGGCCGCGTCGGATGGGGCTGCCTTGCCGAAATCGGGGCTTCCCACGGGTCTGCTGTTTTTGGAATTGTCCCTGAAAATGAAACTATTGGCAGACCTTAAAGAATAAATCTCCATAATACATATCTCCATCATGGGATATTATTACGAGAAATCAAAACATGCCGTCGACATGCCGGTCAATACTTGGCGGTGTTGACGATCATGTCTTCCACACCAAATTCCGGCATATTGAATTGGCGGTGGAGGCATGCCCATATGGGCGTAAACCGGAATTGTACAAGGAAGATGAAATGCCATCCACGACCGCGCCCTATCCCGCACTCGTTACCTGGAACGGTCAGAACGGTCTGCCGAAATTCGATGCGGTCAAGGATGAGGATTTTGCTCCGGCCTTTGAAGCCGCCCTTTTGTCCCATGAACAGGAAATCGATGCGATTGCCGGCAATCCGCAGGCGCCGACCTTCGAAAACACCGTGACCGCGCTTGAAATCGCAGGCGACGAACTCTCGCGCATTTCGGCGCTGTTCTGGAACAAGGCGGGTGCCCACACCAACAGCGTCATTCAGGCACTGGAGCGGGAAATCGCGCCGAAAATGTCACGGCACTATTCCAAGATCGGCATGAACGAGGCGCTGTTCAGACGCATCGACACGCTGTGGGAAACGCGCGATGCGCTTTCCCTGACCGGCGAGGAAAAACGCGTTCTCGAACGGCACTGGAAGGGTTTCGTGCGCTCCGGCGCAAAGTTGCAGAAGGACCGTCAGGAGCGTCTGGCGGCCATCAATGAAGAGCTTGCCGGTCTCGGTGCCAAATTCGGGCAGAATGTTCTGGCGGATGAAAAGAGCTGGAAGCTCCTGCTTTCTACCGATGACGAGCTTTCCGGCATTCCCGGTTTTCTGCGTGATGCCATGGCGGGTGCCGCGCGCGAACATGGCGAAGACGGCAAATTTGCCGTTACCCTTTCCCGCTCCATCATCGAGCCATTCCTGACCTTCTCCGAACGCCGCGACTTGCGCGAGCAAGCCTTCAAGGCCTGGGTGGCTCGCGGCGAAAATGGTGGCGATACCGACAACCGCGCAACCGTCCGCCGTACGCTGGAACTGCGTGAGGAAAAGGCACAGCTTCTCGGCTACAAGAATTTTGCTGCCTACAAGCTGGACGACACGATGGCAAAAACGCCGGATGCCGTGAACGGTCTTCTGGGCCAGGTCTGGGAAAAGGCCGTGCTGCGCGCGGGTGAGGAGGAGGCTGAACTTGCCGCCATCATCGCCGCGGAGGGCAAGAACCACGAGGTGATGCCCTGGGACTGGCGCCATTACGCCGAAAAGCTGCGGGCACAGAAATTCAGCTTCTCCGAGACTGAATTGAAGCCGTATCTGCAATTGGAAAAGATCGTCGATGCGTGTTTCGATGTGGCCAACCGGCTCTTTGCAATTCGTGCCGTCGAGATCAAGGGTGTCGCCGCCTATCATCCCGATGTGCGGGTTTTTGAAATCCGCGACGACAAGGGCGACCTGAAGGCCATGTTCCTCGGCGATTATTTCGCCCGCCCGTCCAAGCGTTCCGGCGCGTGGATGAGTTCGTTCCAGTCGCAGCACAAGCTGCCTTTGAAGAACGGCACTGTCGGTGAAATACCGATCATCTACAATGTCTGCAATTTTGCAAAACCGGCAGAGGGGAAGCCTGCGCTGCTTTCGCTCGATGATGCGCGCACGCTGTTTCACGAATTCGGTCACGCCCTGCACGGCATGTTATCTGATGTCACTTATCCTTCCGTTTCCGGAACGGGTGTGTCGCGCGATTTCGTTGAGTTGCCGTCGCAGCTTTACGAACACTGGCTGACCGTGCCGGAAATTCTGGAGAAATATGCCCTGCATTATGAAACCGGGGCACCGATGCCAAAGGCGCTGCTGGACAAGGTTCTGGCAGCACAGACCTTCAATGCCGGTTTCAGCACGGTGGAATTCACTTCTTCGGCTATCGTCGATATGGCGTTCCATACCCGTGACAGCGTCGGCGATCCCATGGTCGTGCAAGGTGAGGTGCTTTCCGCCCTGAACATGCCGAACTCCATCGTCATGCGGCATGCGACGCCACATTTCCAGCATGTGTTTTCCGGTGATGGTTATTCGGCCGGTTATTACTCCTACATGTGGTCGGAGGTGCTGGACGCCGACGCGTTTTCTGCCTTCGAGGAAACCGGCAACGCCTTCGATGGTGAAATGGCGCGCAAGCTGAAAGAGAATATCTATTCAGTCGGTGGCTCGATCGATCCGGAGGAGGCCTATCTCGCTTTTCGCGGCAAGATGCCAAGTCCCGATGCCATGCTTTTGAAGCGCGGCCTCGTATAAAAGACTGTCATATTCTTGAGCTAGAACCTGAGCGCAGGGGGCATATGACAATGCCCCCCTTTCGCATTTGCAAAAAAAAGGTTATGAGCGCGCCAAACTAAATTGGCGCATCTCCCGACGGTAGCGCCCAACCTCAGAGATTTTGAACAATGGCAATTCGCAACATCGCGATTATCGCGCACGTTGACCATGGAAAAACGACGCTCGTTGACGAGCTTCTGAAGCAGTCCGGCTCGTTCCGCGACAACCAGCGCGTTGCGGAACGCGTGATGGATAGCAACGATCTCGAAAAGGAACGCGGCATCACCATTCTTGCCAAGGCGACTTCGGTGGAGTGGAAGGGTGTTCGCATCAACATCGTCGACACCCCCGGCCACGCCGATTTCGGCGGCGAAGTTGAGCGTATCCTGTCGATGGTGGATGGCGCGATCGTTCTGGTCGATAGTTCCGAAGGCCCGATGCCGCAGACGAAGTTCGTCGTCAGCAAGGCACTGAAGGTTGGTCTTCGCCCGATCGTCGCGATCAACAAGATCGACCGTCCGGATGGCCGCCATGAAGAAGTCATCAACGAAGTTTTCGACCTTTTCGCAAACCTCGATGCTACCGACGAGCAGCTCGACTTCCCGATCCTTTACGGTTCCGGCCGTGACGGCTGGATGAACGTCAACCCAGAAGGTCCGAAGGATCAGGGTCTTGCACCGTTGCTCGATCTGGTTCTCGAGCATGTTCCGGAGCCTACGGTTGAAGAAGGCCCGTTCCGTCTGATCGGTACCATCCTCGAAGCCAACCCCTTCCTCGGCCGTATCATCACCGGCCGTATCGCTTCCGGTTCGATCAAGCCGAACCAGGCCGTGAAGGTACTTGGCCAGGACGGCAAGACGATCGAAACCGGTCGTATTTCCAAGATCCTCGCATTCCGCGGCATTGAGCGCACGTCCATCGATGAAGCCCATGCGGGTGACATCGTCGCCATCGCTGGTCTTTCCAAGGGCACTGTTGCCGATACCTTCTGTGACCCTTCCGTCACCGAGGCGATGACCGCACAGCCGATCGATCCGCCGACCGTTACCATGTCGTTCATCGTCAACGACAGCCCGCTTGCCGGCACCGAAGGCGACAAGGTCACGAGCCGCGTCATCCGCGACCGTCTGTTCAAGGAAGCCGAAGGCAACGTCGCGCTGAAGATTGAAGAGGCTGAAGGCAAGGATTCGTTCTTCGTTTCCGGGCGTGGCGAATTGCAGCTGGCAGTTCTCATCGAAACCATGCGTCGCGAAGGCTTCGAGCTTGCAGTTTCGCGTCCGCGCGTTGTCATGCACAAGGATGAGAACGGCGCCATGATGGAGCCGATCGAAGAAGTCGTGATCGACGTCGATGAAGAGCATTCCGGAGTCGTCGTTCAGAAGATGTCCGAGCGCAAGGCTGAAATGGCTGAGCTCCGTCCGTCCGGCGGTAATCGCGTTCGTCTGAAGTTCTACGCTCCGACCCGCGGCCTGATAGGCTACCAGTCGGAACTTTTGACCGACACGCGCGGCACGGCGATCATGAACCGTCTGTTCCACGACTATCAGCCGTACAAGGGTGCGATTGCTGGTCGCGTTAACGGCGTTCTTTTGTCGAACGGTTCGGGCGAAGCTGTCGCCTACGCCATGTTCAACCTGGAAGATCGTGGCCCGATGATCATCGAGCCGGGTGAGAAGGTTTATGCCGGCATGATTATCGGCATTCACTCTCGCGATAACGATCTCGAAGTGAACGTGCTGAAGGGCAAGCAGCTGAC
Organism: Rhizobium sp. TBD182; assembly: GCF_001950375.1. NCBI lineage: Bacteria > Pseudomonadati > Pseudomonadota > Alphaproteobacteria > Hyphomicrobiales > Rhizobiaceae > Rhizobium > Rhizobium sp. TBD182. Next base: position 253,421 of record NZ_BDLN01000004.1, read on the forward strand.
CAACATCCGCGCCGCTGGCAAGGATGAAGCCGTAAAGCTGACGCCGCCGATCCGCATGACGCTCGACCGCGCGCTTTCCTGGATTCAGGACGACGAGCTGATGGAAGTGACGCCGAAGTCCATCCGTCTGCGCAAGATGTTCCTCGACGCCAACGATCGCAAGCGCTTCGAAAAGGCGAAGCTCGCAGTTTGATTGCGGCTTCCCGTCAAGAATTTGAAAAAACCCGGCCGCGAGCCGGGTTTTTTTATGCGCATGTTTTATTTGTGCATGAGTCGAAAGACCCTTGTGTCAAAGGTTAAGGATGCGTTAATTTTTCTCGGTCGTCCACATGAATAGGCTGTGGGTAAGCTTGCTGTCGTTAACCTTTATGGCTGGCAAGTTTTCATGGTCGGGGCCAGAATCGCGTTATGAAAACGTTATCCATAGATGTTCGCCGAGCCGAACCGCAAGATGCGCGCGCAATAGCCGAAGCGCACCGTCTGTCATGGCAACAGGCCTATGCCGGGCTGATCCCGCACCGACCGCTGACGCAGATGCTGGAGCGCCGCGGCGAAATCTGGTGGAAGAAGGCGACCCGGGGTTCCGCAACCATGCTGGTGGTGGAAGTGAAGGGCGTGGTTGCCGGATATGCCACGCTGGGCTTAAGCCGTGCGCGTGGGCTGCCGCATGACGGCGAGATCTACGAGCTTTATCTGCGGCCGGAATATCAGGGCATCGGGCTTGGCTCGCTGCTGTTCACGGAAGCTCGCCGGCTGCTGACCTCGCTCGGCTGCAATGGTGTTGTGGTCTGGTGCCTCGAAGATAGCGAGGTCGCCAATCGGTTTTTCCGTTCGCATGGCGGCCGGGACATCGCCGAGGGCATGGAAGATTTCGGCGGCAGGTCACTGCGCAAGATCGGTTTCGTCTGGAACTGAGTACGCAGCCGGGTGATTTCACGCCGGTTTCATTTTTTCCGGTCGACCATTCGCAATCCCGATGCCCTCAAATTCGGCATTCTGCCTTATCCACCTAAAGCCATGTTGCAATACGGCGACTTTCCCAGTATCGAAAACCAAATCCAACCCCGTCGAATGAGGGAAGCGAATGCGTATCGATGCAATTTCCATTGGCAAGAATCCGCCGGAAGACGTGAATGTTATTGTCGAGGTGCCGGTTGGCGGCCAGCCGATCAAGTACGAGATGGACAAGGACGCCGGTGCGCTGATCGTCGATCGCTTCCTCTACACGCCAATGACCTATCCGGGTAACTATGGCTTCGTGCCGCACACGCTTTCCGACGATGGCGACCCGATCGACGTTCTTATCTGCAATACCCGCCCGCTGGTTCCTGGCTGCGTGATCAATGTGCGCCCCATCGGCGTCATGATCATGGAAGACGACGGCGGCAAGGACGAGAAGATCCTCGCCGTTCCGGTTCCGAAGCTGACGCGCCGTTACGACAAGGTCCACAACTACACCGACCTGCCGGAAATCACGCTGAAGCAGATCGAGCACTTCTTCGAGCACTACAAGGATCTGGAGCCCGGCAAGTGGGTGAAGATGGGCGGTTGGCAGGATGTCGACGTTGCCAAGAAGCTTATCGTCGAAGCCATCGAGCGCTACAAGACGCAGGGCTGATTTCAGCCGTTGCTTTAGACTCCCAGCTTTCTAAAAAGCTTTTCGAAATCCTCCGGGTCGGTATCGATCCGGAGGATTTTTTTACGCGCTGTTTCACCTGAAATGAAGGTGATGGACGATTTGGGCAGTCCGAGTTTTTTCGCCAGCAAAATGACCAGGGCCTTGTTCGCCTTGCCGCCTTCAGGTACTGCGCTGACGCGGCCCTTCAGATGGGCATTTCCGTCAGCATCCTGCTCCACGCCGTCAATGGCATCGCGTCCCCCGTTCGGGGTGAGGCGAACGGACAGGCGTATGTGATCGCCGTGTTTTTGCCAGAGGTCGCTCAAGCGACCATGGGATAGAGCGTATTCCACATGAAGGAGCGGATGAAGAAGATGATCAGCAGCAGGATGATCGGCGAAATATCGATGCCGCCGAGATTAGGCAGAATGCTACGGATTGGGCGCAGAACCGGCTCGGTGACGTTGACCAGAAAGCTGCCGATGGCATTCACGAACTGGTTGCGGGAGTTGATGACGTTGAAGGCGTAAAGCCAGGAAAAAATGGCGCTGGCGATCAGCACCCACGTATAGAGGTTCAAAGCCAGATCGATGGTCTGAAACAGGGCAAGCATCAATATCTCCGTATCTTGATTGCAAGACATTTAGACATTCGCTCGTGAACCGGCAAGTGTTGCGCCTATAGGGCTGGCGATTCTTGTCGTATCGCTCTATTGCAGACTTCTCATATTGTCTCGAGAGCACCCAGCCGATGTCCCTGCCTTCTGCCGAAAACCGCTTCGGTGCATTCCGGCATAGTTCCTATCGCCGTTTTTTCAGCGCCCGGTTTTTTTCGGCCTTCGCAATCCAGATCGTCAGCGTTTCCGTGGGCTGGCAGATGTATGAGGTCACCGGCAATGCCTTTTATCTCGGCTTGATCGGTCTTTTCCAGTTTCTGCCATCGCTGCTTTTGATCCTTGTCACTGGAACGGTGGCGGACAGGCACAATCGCCGGCGCATTATGGCCTTATGCCTTCTGATCGCGGCCGGTTGCGCGGCGGCTCTGCTCGGCCTGACGTTGGCACACAGCTTTTCTCCCTGGCCGGTCTTTGCCATTCTCGTCGTGTTCGGCATAGAGCGGGCTTTCATGGGGCCGGCGGTGCAATCGCTGGCTCCCAATCTTGTGCCTGTCGAGGATTTGCCGAACGCCATCGCCTGGAACTCCTCTTCATGGCAGATGGCGTCCATTCTTGGCCCTGTCGCCGGTGGCCTGCTTTATGGTCTCGGCGCTTCCGTGGCCTATAGCGTGGCGCTCGTGCTGTTCATCGTGTCCGCTATGCTGGCGGTGACGATCCGCAAACCGGAGCAACGGGGTCCGGCGAAAGCGATCAGCCTCGAGACCATGCTGGCCGGGTTCAAATTCATCTCGCAGGAAAAAGTGGTTCTCGGCGCCATCTCGCTCGATCTTTTTGCCGTGTTGCTCGGCGGCGCTGTCGCCCTGATGCCGATTTTCGCCAAGGAAGTGCTGACACTCGGGCCTTGGGGGCTTGGGCTTCTGCGCGCGGCACCCGGTATCGGCGCCATAACCGTCGCGGTCATTCTGGCGTTCAGGCCCATCCGCCACCATGCCGGACTGCTGATGTTCGTCGGTGTCGGGTTTTTCGGCATTTCCACCGTCATATTCGGACTTTCCGAAACGGCATGGGTATCCATTGCCGCATTGGTGGTCATGGGCGCATCGGACATGGTGTCGGTTTATGTGCGGGAAACGTTGATTGCGCTCTGGACGCCGGATGAGGTGCGCGGACGCGTGAATGCGGTGAACATGGTGTTTGTCGGGGCGTCCAACGAGCTGGGCGAGTTCCGTGCCGGCACCATGGCCCATGTCGTCGGGGCCGTGCCAGCCGTCGTCATCGGCGGGGCGGGCACGCTTGCGGTTGCGGTCATCTGGGCACTCGGCTTTTCGAAGCTGCGCAGGATCGATAATCTCGACGCACCACGCTGACGCTGACGCGCCTCAGCGCTGCGGTTTGCCTTCGAAAACCAGATCAAGGAAATTGCCAAGCCAGGACCGGAGCGGTGTGTCGAACAACATGCGCCCCTCCAGATGCTGGCTGCCGACCTGCGCATTGGGCATGCCGAAGCGCTGTGCGCCACGCACCACCCAGCTGTGCATCATCGCGCGGGTCAGTTCTGCGTGAAACTGAAGGCCCCAGGCGTTTTTTCCGTATCGGTAAGCCTGGTTGGGATAGGTTTCGCCCGATGCCAGAAGCTCCGCTCCCCGCGGCAAATCGAACCCTTCGCGGTGGAAATGATAGACCATCTTCGGCCAATGCGGCATCAGCAATCGCCCGTGTTCGGTCGCATGAAGCGGATACCAGCCGATTTCCACCTTGCCTTCACGGTCGGCCTCTACCTTACCACCCAGATGTTTGGACAGCATTTGTGCGCCGAGGCAGATGCCGAGAAAGGGTTTGTTTTCCTTCAGCGGCACTTTCAGCCAGTCAATTTCGGCTTTGATATAGTCATGCGGGTCGTTGGCGCTCATCGGGCCGCCGAAGATGATGGCGCCCGCATGTTTCTCCAGCGTTTGCGGCAGATCGTCTCCAAGCGCGGGGCGCCTTATATCCAGCCGATAGCCTTTTTCCACCAGCATCTGGCCGACGCGGCCGGGCGTGGAACGTTCCTGATGCAGGATGACGAGCAGCGAAGGTTGTTTTCTCTGTTGCCTGGAGGGGTCAAACAGCATCGTCTTCGTTTTCGCTTTCTTCAGCGGGTCCGGACCTGGTGGCGGCCTGCTGACGTTGCAGAACCCTGTCGCGCACGGAAACACCGAGTAGATCGGCCACGCGCCAGATCACATGATCTTCCATCTCGCTTCGTTCGCCGTCAGCGTAAACAATATCCCATAGGATGCCAATAAGCTCCACGCGCTGCTCTTCATCGAGATGGCGGCGGATATCGGTGGTGAAGCGATAATAGTCTACGGCTTCCTTGCCGGCCTCCTGGCCTGCGGCAAGAAGCGCGTCCAGCTTGCCGGCATCGAGATGATAATAGTCGTGGAGGATCTCACGAAGGCGATCACGTTCGCTTTTGGAGACCGTGCCGTCCGCTTCCATTACCTGAAAACAGAGGGCGGCCACCGCGACCCTCAGATCATCGGGGCTGAATTCATCCGCATGCTGGCCAACGAGGTTTTGTATAAACGACTGGATCTGGTTGAACATCGATAGCCTGTCAGAAGAGTTTTAGCCGGGTTTTGGGTTCGGCTTCCACGCCGGGTTTCTTGACGCCGGGATCATCCGGTGCACCACCGAAAAATGGCACTGGTTCTGTCTTCGCATCCGCTGGCCTGGCTTCCACCGGAACTTCATTTGTTGCCGGCTTTTTCTCCTTCCGGGCAGATACGTCCGGCTTGACCTCGATGGGTGCGGATTTTGTCACAACAATGGGCTGAGGTGCCACTTCAACAACGATCGGGGTCGGAGCCTGTTCGGTCCTTGCCGGTGCTGCTGCAATCGCATTTTCGATTGTCAGGTCTTCGACAGGTCCTTCAAGCTGGCCAAAAGGCGCTTTCCACTCGAAGGCGTCGAGACGGCCTGTCACCGGCGAAACCGGAAGCCATTTTTCCGAAGTGACACCATCTGCCACCCAGACGGGATCACGCGGTGCGCGCAGCGCCTGCGCCATCCAGTAACGCACCCGCCCCTGATCGCCGGTTTCGGCTTCCTCGATGTCAGCCATCAGCAGGAAGATGCTTTCGCGCGGCTCGATCCGGGCGGCGGCTTCCGCTTTGGCACGCGCCTTGGCAAATTCCTTGGCGTCGAGAGCTGCCTGCGCCACGGCAAACAGGGATTCGATGTTGTTGGGTTTCAGGCTCTCAAGCCGTTCGGCACGTTTAAGGCGATCAATGGCCGTATCGCCGCTGCGCGCCCGAACATAGAGATCGGCGATCTGCGAGTGGGGATCGTTCTTCCATACCGGTTCCAGAACCGCTGCGGCCTTGCGCAGATTGTCTTCGCGCAGATAGGATTTTGCTGCGATCAATGCTGCGGGCACAAGGCTTTTTGCAAGCTTCAGGGCTTGTTTTGCGTCTTCGCGCGCACCCACCGGGTCGCTCTCCAGTTTTTCACCGGCCTTTGCGGTAAGAAGCACAGCTTTCAGCCGCTCAGCCTCGCCGCGTTGGATGACGCCTGCTGCTTTTTGCTGGTCGAGCAGGCGGATCGCGTCATCCCACTCGCCATTGCGGCAGCGGGTTTCCAGTGTCGCCTGTGCTGCCCAGGGCAGGTAAGGGGCTTTTTCGGCTGCGTCCTCGGCATATTGCTGGGCTGCTTCATGGGCTCCCTGTCGGCGCGCCTCGATATAAAGGCCGCGAAGGCCAAGTTCGCGGGTTTCAGGATCGCGGGCCATCGCCTCGAATTTGCGCCGCGCCTCGTCATATTTGCCTTCGATGAGGTCGGCTTGCGCATCGAGCAGGTGGATCAGCGGCTCCTGATCAGCACTGAGAAGCCCCTGCGTGCGGGCCGTCATCTTGCGGGCCAGAATGGCGTTGCCGGCGCCGGCGGCGATGAGGCCGGTGGAGAGCGCCTGATAACCACGGTCGCGCTTGCGGGCGCGAAAATAGCGTCGTGCCGCGTTCGGCGATGTCCATATGGCATTGACGACCCACCAGACCAGCATGACGGCCGCAACCAGTGCAGCAACGATGGAGGCGGCGACCATCAGGCTCATTTCGATCAGCTGGCCCTGCCAGACGATTGAGAGGACACCGGGCCTGTCCGCCAGCCAGGAGAAACCGAAACCGAGCGCCAGAACGATGAGGACGAAAGTCAGAATTCTGGTCATGCCTTACCCCTGCTTGCCGGTGCTGGTGATGGCGCGGTTTAACGTGCCTCCCACCAGGTTTTCGACCTCGATGCGCGCATCCAGAGATTTTTTATAGTCGGCGGATGCTGTCTTGGCGGCCTCGGGAAGCCCATTCCATTCAAGTGCCGAACCCTGCAGATCTCCGTTGCGCAACTTGTTTTCCATGCGCGCGATCATGGCGTCGGGGGTCTCGCCTTCGATGTTTCCGACGGGGCGGACCTTCACCAGCGAAAAGGCGCTTTCCGTCAGACGTTCCATGATGCCCTGATTTGGGTCGGGCCGATTGATCGCCGAAAGCATCGCATTCGCAACGTCGGGGAATTTCTGCATCAGCTCCGAGCGCGACGGCACGCCGGTTGCGGCGAAAGACTGCAAGGATGCGATTGCCGGATCGTCCGGGGTTACCTTAGACAATGTGTCGAGTTCAGTGAGGAACGGCCCACCGCGATCGATCGCGGCTTTCAGTGCGGCCGACGCAATGGCGCGGGCGACTTCTATATCGTCGCGCGGTTCGTTGATCTTGGTTTCCGCGTCAGTCAGGCGGCGTGTCAGTTCCGCCGTTGCTGAGGCCTGCGCGGAACGCTCTGACGTGAGCGCGGATTCCAGCGCGGTTATTTTTTCCGAAAGTGCGTCCACCTGCGGGGCTTCGCCCTTTGCGCCCTCAAGAGCGGCGATGCGCTGTTCCAGCGCCGAGGTATCCCCTCCTGCCGCGGGAACATTGGCGAGCTGCTGACGCAGGCTCCCTAGCTCGGTTCTCAATGCGGCAATCTCATCGCTTCCGGTCTTGCTCACATTAAACGAGGGCAGAATGCCGGCATATTGCATGCTGCCGGCAGCTGCGAGCGCCACGAGGCCACCCACGATACCCGCCGCGATCACACCGGAGGTTGCCGCCTGTTTGCGCTCGGGTTGCTGTGGCGTGGATGGCTTGGCCGGTCCGGAGGATGACGCGCCTGTCGATGGCTTCGTACCAGTAGTCGCGCTTCCGGATGCTGCGGACGACGATGTGGAAGCAAAAGTCGCAGGCTTTGCGCCCGCCGAGGAAGCGGAAGCAGCGCTTGCGTCAGTCGCGCTGGTCACCGGTTTCGCTTCGGGTTTTGGCGAAGCTGTCTCGGGCTGTTTGTCGGCAGGTTTTTCCACCTGGGGCTTGCCGGTTGCCGGTTCCGCCTTGTGAACGTTCGGTGCAGGCTCTATGGGTGTTTTATGCGTCTGTTCCCAAACGGGAGCCGGGCTGGACGTTTCGGCTGCTTCTGGCTTGGGAGGAACGTTTGGCTGAGCTGCTGCCGGTGTCGTCTCGCCGGTCTTGTCATCAGTCTTCGCAGCATCCACGTCGGCGGAAATTGCTTTCACGTCTTTTGCGTCCAGGTCGATGGTGACCGGTTCGGCGTTGGACTTGGAGTGGCGTGGCGGCTTTCCCGATACCATGACAACCTCATTTCTGCCTGCAATAGTCTAAACCTAGTCAGTGACGGCGGCAAAGGAAAGAGGCGAGCCTGAATTAGGTTCCAGACTTTCGGTGGAGAAGTTCAAACATGGCTGCCTCGTTTGCCCCTTCGGCGGCTGCGGCGTTCGCGCGGAAGATTTCCGGAACCAGTGAAAGCACATTGCGGCTGATGCAGACGAATTGTGTGGTGGTCAGCGCCGCCACATATTTTTCCGACGATGCGTGGCGGAAAAAGGCCCGTGCGGCTTCCGACGAATAGAGCAGGACTACATCGGCAGCTGTCTTCACAAGTGCTGTTTCGAGCATATCGTCTGAAAGATCTGACGGCTGCATTTCGTAACAATCGACGGTCCGGAAGGAAATTCCCGCAGCGGCAATTCCGTCCTCGAACACGGCGCCTCGCGGCGTGCCGGCAAGATAGAGCAATGGATCTGTGCTCTCCGTTAGGGGGCGATGCTCCGTGACAAGCCCGGCGAGAGCCACCGCATCGCCAGATCCGGTGAGGACGTTTTGGAAGCCAACTTCCCTCGCCGCTTCCGCCGTCGCCTCGCCGACGGCGAAAAGCGGTTTCGAAAGATGGGGCGCAAGTCGGTGGCGGAAGTCTCTAAGCGCCCGCAAGGCCTCGGCGCTGGTCACGGCGATGGCCGACAGCGGCTCCGACAGCGCTGATATGGCGCGCTCGCCGTGGTGGACGGGATGAAACAGCGGAAGAAGCACCGGCTCGTGACCGAGGGCTTCAAGCTTTGCGGCCGTCTTTTCGCCCGAACGAAGCGGCCGGGTGACGACGATCCGCATCGGCTCAGCTCCAGCCGTCGAAGAAGTTGCTGCCTGCCCTGGCACGTACGTCTTCACCGGCCTTGCGACCCAAGTCCTTGGCATCCTTGCGAGCACCGGAAATCTCGACGCTGTGGCTCGTCTGTCCGTCCGGTGTGAGGATCAGGCCGGAGAAATGAAGTTCCTCGCCGTGGCAGGTAGCAAAGCCCGCAATCGGGGTGCGACAGGAACCATCGAGGGCGGCCAGAAAGGCGCGCTCGCAGGTAACGGCATCGTAGGTGGGTATGTCGTTGATAGGTGAAAGCAACTCGTCCATGCGTGTGTCGCCAATACGACTCTCGACGCAGATCGCGCCCTGCGCGGGGGCTGGTGGAAAATCCTTCGGGTCGAGAATGTCCGTCGGGACGTTCTCCATGCCCAGCCGTTTCAGGCCGGCAAAGGCGAGAAGCGTGGCATCCGCCTGGCCTTCCTCCAGTTTGCGCAGGCGGGTTTCGACCTGGCCGCGAAAGATGATGACGCTCAGGTCCGGACGCAGGCGGCGGATCAGCGCTTGGCGGCGCAAGGATGCGGAGCCGACAACGGCGCCCTGCGGTAGTTCCAGAAGCTTTGGTGCGGTGCGACCAATGAAGGCGTCGCGCATATCCTCGCGCGGCAGGAAAGCGGAAAGATAAAGGCCCTTCGGCAAAACGGTCGGCATGTCCTTGGAGGAATGCACGGCAATATCGAGCTCGCCGGAAAGAAGCTGGCTCTCCAGTTCTTCCGTGAACAGGCCCTTGCCACCGATCTCCGACAAAGCGCGGTCGGTTATCCGGTCACCCTTGGTGGAAAGCACGACGATTTCGAACATATCTTCCGGCAGACCGTGTGCCGACATCAGCCGGTTACGGGTCTCGTAAGCCTGTGCGAGCGCCAGAGGGCTGCCGCGCGTGCCGATTCGGAAAGGTTTTGTTTGCATCCGCGTCTATCCATTGTTACCGGAGTTGTCTTAGACCAACTCAGCGCATGATCGCAATGAACGAACAGAATTGATGACCCCCTTTCTTCGTATCCTCGGCATAGAGACAAGCTGTGACGAAACCGCTGCATCCATTGTGGTTCGGCATGCGGACGGACGTGGCGAGATCGTGTCCGACGTCGTTTTGTCGCAGCTTGAGGAACACAGCGCCTATGGCGGCGTGGTGCCCGAAATTGCTGCCCGCGCCCATGTCGAGGCGCTGGACACGCTGGTGGAAGAAGCGCTGGAACAGGCGGGTGTCACCCTTGCGGACGTCGATGCCATCGCGGCCACATCCGGCCCCGGCCTCATTGGCGGTCTGCTGGTGGGCCTGATGACCGGTAAGGCGATTGCGAAGGCTGCAGACAAGCCACTTTACGCCATCAACCATCTCGAAGGCCATGCGCTGACGGCGCGTCTGACCGACGGTCTTTCCTTCCCCTATCTGATGCTGCTGGTCTCCGGCGGCCACACCCAGCTTGTGCTGGTTCGCGGTGTGGGTGAATACGAGCGCTGGGGTACGACCATTGATGACGCGCTTGGGGAAGCCTTCGACAAGACTGCTAAGCTTCTGGGATTGCCCTATCCCGGCGGGCCTGCGGTTGAAAAGGCAGCAGCGAAAGGCAACCCTGACCGTTTTGCACTACCGCGCCCGATGGTCGGCGAGACGAGACTTGATTTTTCCTTCTCCGGTCTGAAGACAGCGGTGCGGCAGGCGGCAACCGCGATCGCTCCGCTTTCGGATCAGGATATTGCCGATATCTGCGCCTCCTTCCAGAAGGCGGTGTCACGCACGCTGAAGGACCGTATCGGCCGTGGCCTTGCGCGCTTTAAGGAAGAGTTTCCGCATCTCGAGACGGAGCCCGCTTTGGTCGTGGCCGGCGGCGTTGCCGCCAATACGGAAATCCGCCAGACCCTCCAGGCGCTTTGTGATGCCCACGGGTTCCGCTTTGTCGCACCGCCGCACCGGCTCTGCACCGACAATGCCGCGATGATTGCCTGGGCCGGGCTGGAGCGGATGGCATGCGGCCGGGAACCCGATGCGCTGGAGATCGCGCCGCGCTCGCGCTGGCCGCTTGATGGCAGCGCGGAGACATTGATCGGTTTCGGCAAAAGGGGAGCCAAGGCCTGATGCAGCGGGAGAAAATCGTCGTCATCGGCGCTGGCGCCTTCGGAACCGCGCTCGCCGTCGTCATCGCGCTGGAGAACCGGCATGACGTGACCCTGCTCGGCCGTGATGCGTCCCTGATGGCCGATCTTAGGGCTGATCGTATTCACGAGGCTGTCCTGCCGGGTGTAGACCTGCCGGATGCGCTGGAATTTTCCGTTGAGCCGGATGTGCTGGCCGATGCAGGCATCGTGTTGTTTGCCATGCCCTCTCAGGCCCATGCCGATGCGGCGCGCCATTACGGTCCTTATCTGGCTAATGATTGTATCATCGTTACCTGCGCCAAGGGCATCGACCGGGTGTCCGGCCGGCTGCTGACGGAACTTCTGGAAGCGGAACTGCCGCATCATCCAATCGCCGTTCTCTCCGGTCCGGGGTTTGCGGCCGATATCGCGCGCGGACTGCCGACGGCGATGGCGATAGCGGCGGAAGACGCTGTCATCGCCGAGCGGCTGGCGACCACGATTTCCGGGAGAACCTTCAGGCTTTATGCCTCGACCGACCGCACGGGCGTGCAGCTTGGCGGCGCGCTGAAGAATGTGCTCGCCATTGCCACCGGCATCGTTGAAGGTGCGGGCCTCGGCGATTCCGCACGGGCGGCGTTGATTTCGCGGGGGCTTGCCGAGATGTCGCGTCTGGTCGTTGCCATGGGCGGCAAGGCCGATACCGTGCGCGGTCTTTCCGGCCTTGGCGATCTCGTGCTGACCGCCACAAGCCACCAGTCGCGAAACCTGCGTTTCGGCATCGCGCTTGGCCGGGGCGAAGGCAAGGACATGTCCGGCGGGCTGGTGGAGGGCGCCTTTGCGGCAGCCGTTGCCGCCCGGCTCGGCGAACATCACGCTGTCGACATGCCGGTGACCGAGGCGGTTGCGGCCATCATCGACGGCAATCTGGACGTGGCGAGCGCCATGCAACAATTGATGACAAGGCCCATCACCACTGAATGAGTGTGGCCTTCGAATAGTTTTTACGCATGTCCTGGTCCCAAAACCGCTTACACTTTTGGGAGGCATGCGCCAGCGAGGAGACGAAAATGCTGTTTGCCTTTATCTGCAAAGACAAGCCCGGCCATCTGAACGTGCGCATGGACACGCGCCCGGCTCATCTGGAGCACCTGAACAAGTTGAACGCCGAAGGCACGCTGAAGATTGCCGGACCGTTTCTGGATGCCGAAGGCAAGCCGAATGGCAGCCTTGTCATCGTGGAAGCTGCCGACATCGATGCGGCCAAGGCCCTTGCCGATGCCGATCCCTATGCAAAGGCCGGCCTGTTCGAAAGCGTGGATGTGAAGCCCTATAACTGGGTCTTCAACAATCCGGGGGCGTGACCGGCCATGGCGAATTACTGGCTTTACAAGTCTGAGCCGTTCAAATGGTCCTGGGAAATGCAGAAGGCCAAGGGCGAGGCCGGCGAAGAATGGACCGGCGTGCGCAATTATCAGGCCCGCAACAACATGCGCGCCATGAAAATCGGCGACAAGGGTTTTTTCTACCACTCGAATGAAGGGCTTGATGTCGTCGGCATCGTGGAAGTCTGCGCCCTTTCGCACCCGGATTCGACCGCAGAGGGCGATCTGAAGTGGGATTGCGTGGATATCCGCGCTGTTTGCGACATGCCTAAACCGGTTTCGCTGAAGGATGTGAAGGCCAATCCGAAACTCGAAAAGATGTCGCTGGTCACATCCATGCGGCTTTCGGTGCAGCCTGTGACGGAAGAGGAATATCTCGAAGTCTGCCGCATGGGTGGCCTTTCCAATCCACCGAAATCTCCGGACTGAGCTTTCGGTGAGGACCGATCCCGAACGCTTCATTCTCGACAATACCGGCATCATGCATCCACCACATGTGCCGGAATTGCGCCTTCATCTTGCGACCGAAGCGCATGAGCTGTGGCTGAAGACGGAGGAGGAGTTGGAAGAGATCGGCCTGCCGCCGCCATTCTGGGCTTTCGCCTGGGCTGGTGGACAGGGGCTTGCCCGCTACGTTCTCGATCATCCTGAAAGTGTCTCCGGCAAACGTGTGCTGGATTTCGCCAGCGGTTCCGGACTGGTCGCCATTGCCGCCGTAAAGGCGGGCGCCGCGGCTGTTTTAGCCGCCGATATCGATCCGTGGACGGAAACGGCCATTCGGCTGAATGCGGCTCTCAATGGTGTGGCCATCGATTTTACCGGCCGCAATCTGGTTGGGACGCCGGTTGAGGCGGATGTTCTGCTGGCGGGCGACGTGTTTTATGATCGCGCCTTTGCCGATCTCCTCGTGCCTTGGTTTCTGGAACTGGCGGATAGGGGCGTGACCGTACTCGTCGGCGATCCGGGGCGGGCCTACCTGCCCAAACAGCGCCTTTACGCCGAGGCAACCTATCAGGTGCCGGTGACGCGGGCTCTGGAAGACAGTGAAGTCAAAAAAACCACCGTCTGGCGTTTTGTCTGATTATATCAGGGCCTGATGATGCAGACGCCGTGCTGGTAATCGCAGGCGTCGTCTGTCGTTTCGGCGCGGACGTTGATGATTTTCGCCTTCGGTGCCAGCTGCGCGCCCATATTGACGGTTGCGCCTTGTCGCGAAAGCCCACCATTGATCGCGAAATAATTGCCGTTCCCGCGGACCCTCAAGGCGGATATTCCACCCACATAAGTGCCGCCGGAAAGGGTGGAGGGCAGTCCGTCCGTGGAGAAGCTCAACTGTGACTGACGATGCTGATAATGGTGGCGACTGTAAAAATCACCTGCCGCCGCAGGAGGCAGTGCCGTGAAAATAATGCCTGCAGTCATCACCGCCAGAGCTGCGATTCGACGCTGTAACATGAGCCTCATTCTCCGGATTTTTTTGGTTAACGAATAGTAAATTACATGATTTCGAAATTACGTAAAGGTAAATATTTTGAATGCGTAAATCTTGGAAATGCTCGTTTTTTTATTTTCGAGCAAAAAAATTCCAAAAAAAATTCGTGAACCAATCGATTAAATTGGAATCGGTCATGAAATGTGCTTGTCGTGATGCTCCCATGTGATTAAACGTCGCGGTTGGTGCAATGCACATTCTTTCGTCATGTGCTGTTGCTTGGGGGCGCCCGATCTGACGGGTGCACGGGAAAACGCCGCGAGGTTCTGATGGCGAACGTGACAAATAACCGGCCTCTGTCGCCGCATCTTCAAATTTACAAGCCGATTCCGACGATGGTCGCATCCATCGTGCACCGCATCACGGGTGCGGCGCTTTATTTCGGAACGCTTCTTGTCGCCTGGTGGCTTATCGCACTTGCTTCCGGCCCTGCCTATTACGACTGGGTCAGCTGGGCAATGGGTACGATCATCGGCAAGCTTATCCTGATCGGATATACCTGGGCTCTCGTTCACCACATGCTGGGCGGCCTTCGCCACTTCATGTGGGATCTCGGCCATGGCTTCGAGAAGAACTTCAACACGAAACTCGCCAAGGCGACCTTTGTAGCGTCGATCTGTCTGACCGCGCTGATCTGGGTCATCGCCCTGATCGTGCGCTAAGGAGATAGCCTGTCATGGATATGCGTACACCTCTCGGAAAGGTTCGTGGCCTCGGCTCCGCCAAGGAAGGCACCGACCATTTCTGGCGCCAGCGCCTTACGGCCGTCGCCAACGTGCCCTTGCTGATCTTCTTCGTGGTCTTTCTCATCAAATATGCCGGCGCTCCCTATCCGGAAGTTGCGGCGGCGCTTTCCAACCCTCTCGTTGCGGTCATCATGGGTCTGGTGCTGGTTTCCGGCCTCATTCACATGAAGCTCGGCATGCAGGTCATCATCGAAGACTACGTGCACGGCGAGGTTTCGAAGCTCGTTCTTCTGATGCTCAATACGTTTTTCGCGGTTCTCATTGGCGGTCTTTGCATCTTCGCCATTCTGAAAATCGCATTCGCAGGATAAATCGGCCATGGCATCGATCAGTTCACCTTCCCAGAATGGCAAGGCTTACACCTACGTCGATCACTCCTATGACGTGATCGTGGTGGGCGCCGGCGGCGCGGGTCTGCGCGCAACGCTCGGCATGGCGGAACAGGGGTTCCGCACGGCCTGCATCACCAAGGTTTTCCCGACGCGCTCCCACACGGTCGCGGCGCAGGGCGGCATCGCCGCTTCTCTCACCAACATGACGCCCGACTGTTGGCAGTGGCACCTTTACGACACCGTAAAGGGCTCCGACTGGCTGGGCGACGTCGACGCGATGCAATATCTCGCCATGGAAGCGCCAAAGGCGGTCTATGAGCTGGAGCATTACGGCGTGCCCTTCTCGCGCAATGCCGAGGGCAAGATCTACCAGCGCCCGTTTGGCGGCCACATGCAGAACTACGGCGAAGGCCCGCCGGTGCAGCGCACCTGCGCCGCTGCCGACCGTACCGGCCACGCCATTCTGCACACGCTTTATGGCCAGTCGCTGCGCAACAATGCGGAATTCTTCATCGAATATTTCGCGCTCGATCTCATTATGGCGCCCGATGGCCGCTGCACCGGCGTCGTGGCGTGGAACCTCGATGACGGCACGATCCATCGCTTCTCCGCCAAGATGGTGGTGCTGGCGACCGGTGGTTACGGCCGCGCCTATTTCTCGGCGACCTCGGCTCATACCTGCACCGGCGACGGCGGCGGTATGATCGCACGTGCCGGCCTGCCGCTTCAGGATATGGAATTCGTTCAGTTCCACCCGACCGGCATTTACGGCGCGGGCTGCCTGATCACCGAAGGCGCGCGCGGCGAGGGCGGTTATCTCGTCAACTCCGAAGGCGAGCGCTTCATGGAGCGTTATGCTCCTTCGGCGAAGGACCTTGCTTCGCGTGACGTGGTGTCTCGCTGCATGACGATGGAAATCCGCGAGGGTCGTGGCGTCGGCAAGAACAAGGACCACATCTTCCTGCATCTCGATCACCTTGATCCGGCGATCCTGCACGAGCGTCTTCCGGGCATTTCCGAAAGTGCCAAGATTTTCGCCGGCGTTGACGTGACGCGCGAGCCGATCCCGGTCCTGCCGACCGTTCACTACAATATGGGCGGCATTCCGACCAACTATTGGGGCGAAGTGCTGAACGCCAACGCCGAGAACCCGGAACGCATCGCTCCCGGCCTGATGGCCGTTGGCGAAGCCGGTTGCGCCTCGGTTCACGGCGCGAACCGCCTCGGCTCCAACTCGCTGATCGACCTTGTGGTCTTCGGCCGCGCTGCCGCCATCCGTGCAGCCCAGGTCATCGACCGCGATGCGCCGGTTCCTGCTCTCGACACGGCTGCCTGCGACAAGATCATGGATCGCTTCGACAGCCTGCGTTATGCCAACGGCTCGACGCCGACGGCGGTGCTGCGTGACAAGATGCAGCGCGCCATGCAGGACGATGCCGCCGTATTCCGCACACAGGAATCGCTGGAAAGCGGTTGCCAGCGCATTTCCGCCATCTGGAAGGAACTGCCTGACGTCAAGGTTACCGACCGTTCGATGGTCTGGAACTCCGATCTGGTGGAAACGCTCGAGCTGCACAATCTGATGGCCAACGCGATCACCACGGTCTATGGCGCGGAAGCGCGCAAGGAAAGCCGCGGTTCGCATGCCCGTGAGGATTTCGTCGATGGTCCGTTCGGCGGTCGCGACGACGTGAACTGGCGCAAGCACACGCTTGCCTGGGTCAGCCCTGAAGGTGATGTCAAGCTCGACTACCGCCCTGTTCACACCGACCTGATCGCCGACGGCATCGATCCGAAAAAGATCGAGCCGAAGGCTCGCGTCTACTGATTTGAGGAACTGGATATGGTTGAACTCGCTCTCCCCAAGAATTCCCAGATCAGCGAAGGCAAAGTCTGGCCGAAGCCGGATGGTGCCAAGAACGTTCGCGAATACCGGATCTATCGCTGGAACCCGGATGATGGCCAGAACCCGCGCATCGATACCTATTATATCGATATCGACGATTGCGGGCCGATGGTTCTCGATGCGCTGCTGTACATCAAGAACAATATCGACCCGACGCTGACGCTGCGCCGCTCCTGCCGTGAAGGCATTTGCGGTTCCTGCGCTATGAACATCGACGGCACCAACACGCTCGCCTGCACCAAGGGCATGGAAGAGATCAAGGGAACGGTGAAGGTCTATCCGCTGCCGCATATGCCAGTGGTGAAGGACCTCGTTCCGGACCTGTCGAACTTCTACGCGCAGCACCGCTCCATCGAGCCGTGGCTGAAGACGGTTTCGCCGACGCCTGCCAAGGAATGGAAGCAGAGCCATGAGGACCGCCTGAAGCTCGACGGTCTCTACGAGTGCATTCTGTGCGCCTGCTGCTCCACTTCCTGTCCCAGCTACTGGTGGAACGGCGACCGTTACCTCGGCCCCGCCGTTCTGCTGCAAGCCTATCGCTGGCTGATCGACAGCCGCGACGAAGCAACCGGCGAACGTCTTGATGATCTCGAAGATCCGTTCCGTCTTTATCGCTGCCACACCATCATGAACTGCGCGCAGGCTTGCCCGAAGGGTCTCAACCCGGCCAAGGCGATCGCGGAAATCAAGAAGATGATGGTCGAGCGTCGCGTCTGAAGACGATTCGTTTGGACAGAAAATCTATCGGGCCGCGGTTTGGACTGCGGCCCTTTTTTACAACCGGGCGCGGGAAATTTCGGTAAAAATCGACCGAAATGGTAATTATCCCAGCCATCGCTTGCGCAAGATAAGGCTTTGGTAATAATTCAGCCTTCTTGTTTGATCATGGTCTTTCCGGAAGCGAGAGAATCGGGAGCTTGATATGCAATTCAGATATGTGGTGACGGGTCTTGCGGTTGTAATGAGCCTGGCCGGTTGCCAACGTACCTCCTACGATTACAACAACAACACCAGCAACAATCCCGGTTATACGCCGCCGTTGCAGGCACAGCCGGTTCCCTCCGTTCAGTCTGGCGCCCTGCCGCCACCCGGTGGTGCTTCCGGCAGTCAGTTCCCGTCGGCACCCGCTTCTGCGACGCCTGGCGGCACTGATATGGCGTCGGCCGCTCCGCCGACAACGGCGCTTGATGTCACCAAGGAATCCATGGTCGGCAACTGGCGTGTTTCCAATGGCGGCGCCAATTGCGACATGTTCCTGACGCTTACCAATCTCGGCAGCGGTTCTCGTGGCGGCACGCGTGGCTGCTCCGGCGAACTCACGGCGATGGGGTCATGGGAAGTGTCCGGCAAGATGGTCCTCTTCAAGAACCGTTCCGGCGATACGATCGGCCGCGTCTACAAGAGCGCCGATGCGCGTTTTGACGGCACGACGAATAGCGGCCAGCCGCTGAGCCTCAGCCGATAGAGCATCTCCGGTGCATCCGGATCGCCTCGCCTGTTTCAAGCCATTCCATTCGTCGCGGGCGTCCGTCCGCGACCGGGGCGCTTTTCCATGAAGCCATTGCCTGACTACAACCATAGTGTCGTTGAACAGCTCAACGCATTGACGGCAGCTGGCACCTTGCAGGCGGATGCCGCACAACGCGGCGTTGCGGCCCACCTCGACCGTATCCTTGCCGATTTGAAAGCGCGCAAACCCGCCAGGAAAAAAAGCGCACTCGGCTGGATGTTTGCTCGCAAGGCTGGCCCGGCCGCCTTCGTCAAGGGACTGTATGTCCATGGCAGCGTTGGCCGCGGCAAGACGATGCTGATGGACATGTTCTACGAGATGGCGCCCGTCTCTTCCAAACGGCGCTGCCATTTTCACGAATTCATGGCTGATGTCCATAATCGCGTGCACGCGCATCGGCAGAAGCTCAAGAATGGCGAAACCAAGCAGGCCGATCCCATTCCTCCTGTGGCAGCCCAGCTTCTGGCGGAAGCGGAGCTTCTTTGCTTCGATGAGTTCACCGTCACGGATATTGCCGATGCGATGATCCTCGCCCGGCTGTTCAGCGAGCTTTTTGCCAATGGCTGCACACTGGTAACAACGTCCAATGTTGTGCCCGACAATCTTTACAAGGACGGGCTTAATCGCGGTCTGTTTCTGCCCTTTGTCGATTTGCTGAAGAAGCATGTGGAAGTGGTAACGCTGGACAGTCCCACCGATTACCGCATGGAAAAGCTGGAAAGCCTGCCGGTCTATGTCACGCCACTCGACGGTGCGGCGGATCAGGCGATGGATATGGCCTGGCGGCACATGACCGGTGGCCATCTTGTCGCGCCAACCGAAATACCGATGAAGGGCCGCTCCATTCTGGTGCCGCGCGCCAGCGGCCGTGTGGCCCGCTTTTCCTTCTCCGACCTTTGCGAAAAGCCGCTCGGCGCTTCTGATTTTCTCGCGATAGCCAATCGTTTCGATACAGTCTTCATCGACCACATCCCGTTTCTCAATGCCGACAAACGGAACGAAACCAAGCGTTTTATCATTCTCATAGACGCGCTGTACGATCACAGCGTCCGCCTCTTCGCCTCCGCTGCGGCCATGCCCGAGGACCTGCTCGGCAAGCGCAAGGGCACCGAAGGTTTCGAGTTCGATCGCACCGCCTCGCGCCTGTTTGAGATGCGCAGTGCAGATTATCTGGTGCTCCACCATGAAAAACGGCAGAAAGTTTGACACTTTCGTGACGCATTCTCTTACGTTTACGTAAGAAAATATTGATCTAAACGATTGAAAATATTCATGCCAAAAGAATCTGTTGCCAATTTTGGTCAATGGGGCTAATCGAAGTGCGACAATTTGGCTGCCGGTGGCGTGGTGAAATTGAATTGAAGCTCTAGAGGAAGCATTCGATGGCTCGCAAAAAGATTGCACTTATTGGTTCTGGCATGATCGGCGGCACGCTGGCGCATCTCGCCAGCCTGAAGGAACTGGGCGATATCGTCCTCTTCGATATTGCCGACGGCATCCCGCAGGGCAAAGGTCTGGATATTGCCCAGTCCGGACCGGTTGAAGGTTTCAATGCCAAGCTCACTGGCGCGTCCGACTACGCTGCCATCGAAGGCGCTGATGTCTGCATCGTCACCGCAGGCGTCGCCCGCAAGCCCGGCATGAGCCGCGACGATCTTCTCGGCATCAATCTCAAGGTCATGGAGCAGGTCGGCGCCGGCATCAAGAAATATGCCCCGAACGCTTTCGTCATCTGCATCACCAACCCGCTGGACGCCATGGTCTGGGCGCTTCAGAAGTTTTCCGGTCTTCCGAAGAACAAGGTCGTCGGCATGGCCGGCGTTCTCGACAGCGCTCGCTTCCGCCTGTTCCTCGCCGAAGAGTTCAACGTTTCGGTTCAGGACGTAACAGCATTCGTTCTCGGCGGCCACGGCGATACGATGGTGCCTTTGGCGCGTTACTCCACCGTTGGCGGCATTCCGCTGACCGATCTCGTCAAGATGGGCTGGCTCACCGCCGAGCGTCTCGAAGAGATCATCCAGCGCACCCGCGACGGCGGTGCGGAAATCGTCGGCCTGCTGAAGACCGGCTCGGCCTATTACGCGCCCGCCGCTTCGGCGATCGAAATGGCTGAATCCTACCTCAAGGACAAGAAGCGCGTTCTGCCCGCCGCTGCCCATCTGTCGGGCCAGTACGGCGTGGACGATATGTATGTCGGCGTGCCCACCATCATCGGCGCCGGTGGTATCGAGCGCATCATCGAGATCGAGCTGAACAAGGATGAAGAAGCCGCCTTCCAGAAGTCCGTCGGCGCTGTTGCCGGTCTTTGCGAAGCCTGCATCAACATCGCTCCGTCGCTGAAGTAATAGCCTGACGCATCGGCGCAAAACCGGATTGGATTTTTGCAAGGCACGATGCGTAGATTCAACAGCTTGAAGCGCCCTGCGTCAGATAAGGATGCAGGGCGCTTCAAGCGGCTCCAAACAGGGATTATTCCATGAATATTCACGAATATCAGGCCAAGGCTCTTCTGAAGGGCTATGGTGCGCCGGTCGCTGAAGGCGTCGCCATCCTCAAGGTCGAAGAAGCCGAAGCCGCCGCAAAGCAGCTTCCCGGCCCGCTCTACGTCGTCAAGAGCCAGATTCACGCTGGCGGCCGCGGCAAGGGCAAGTTCAAGGAACTCGGCCCCGACGCCAAGGGTGGCGTTCGTCTCGCAAAGACGATCGAAGAAGTCGTTTCCCACTCGAAGGATATGCTCGGCAACACGCTGGTAACGGCGCAGACGGGCGATGCCGGCAAGCAGGTCAACCGCCTTTACATCGAAGACGGTGCGGATATCGCTCGCGAGCTTTACTGCTCGCTGCTGGTTGATCGCTCGGTCGGTCGCGTTGCTTTCGTGGTTTCCACCGAAGGCGGCATGGATATCGAAGCTGTTGCCCACGACACGCCCGAGAAGATCCACACCATCGCCATCGACCCGGAAAAGGGTGTGAGCGACGCTGACGTTGCTGCGATCTCCAAGGCGCTCGAGCTTGAGGGTGTTGCTGCGGAAGACGCCAAGGCGCTGTTCCCGATCCTCTACAAGGCCTTCAACGAGAAGGACATGGCTCTCCTCGAGGTTAACCCGCTGATCGTCATGGAAAACGGTCATCTGCGCGTTCTCGATGCCAAGATGTCCTTCGACGGCAACGCGCTGTTCCGCCACGACGACGTCAAGGCGCTGCGCGACGAGACCGAAGAAGACGCTAAGGAAATCGAAGCCTCCAAGTGGGACCTCGCTTACGTTGCGCTCGATGGGAACATCGGCTGCATGGTCAATGGTGCCGGTCTCGCCATGGCGACGATGGACATCATCAAGCTTTACGGCAAGGAGCCGGCAAACTTCTGTGACGTCGGCGGCGGCGCCGGCAAGGAGAAGGTTGCTGCAGCTTTCAAGATTATCACGGCTGACCCGAAGGTCGAGGGTATCCTCGTCAACATCTTCGGCGGCATCATGAAGTGCGACGTCATCGCCGAAGGTGTTATCGCCGCGGTGAAGGAAGTCGGTTTGCAGGTTCCGCTCGTTGTTCGCCTCGAAGGCACCAACGTCGAACTTGGCAAGAAGCTCCTGAACGAATCGGGCCTTGCGATTACGGCTGCTGACGACCTGGACGACGCAGCCAAGAAGATCGTCGCGGCGATCAACGGCTAATTGAGGGACCGGAAATAATGTCTATTCTTGTTAATAAAGACACCAAGATCCTCGTTCAGGGTCTGACCGGCAAGACCGGTACCTTCCACACCGAACAGGCGCTTGCTTATTACGGCACGCAGATGGTTGGTGGTATTCACCCGAAGAAGGGTGGCGAAACCTGGACCGGCTCCAAGGGCGAAAGCCTGCCGATCTTCGCAACGGTTGCAGAAGCCAAGGAAAAGACCGGCGCAGACGCATCCGTGATCTATGTTCCGCCGGCAGGTGCAGCCGACGCCATCATCGAAGCCATCGAGGCTGAGATCCCCTTCATCACCTGCATCACCGAAGGTATTCCGGTGATGGACATGGTGCGCGTCAAGGCTCGCCTCGACCGTTCGAACTCGCGCCTGCTCGGTCCCAACTGCCCGGGCATCATGACGCCTGAAGAATGCAAGATCGGCATCATGCCGGGCTCGATCTTCCGCAAGGGTTCGGTCGGTATCGTTTCGCGCTCCGGCACGCTGACCTATGAAGCCGTATTCCAGACATCCAACGAAGGCCTCGGCCAGACGACGGCTGTCGGCATCGGCGGCGACCCGGTCAAGGGCACCGAGTTCATCGACGTGCTGGAAATGTTCCTGGCCGACGAAGCCACGCAGTCGATCATCATGATCGGCGAAATCGGCGGTTCGGCTGAAGAAGATGCGGCACAGTTCCTGATCGACGAAGCCAAGAAGGGCCGCAAGAAGCCGATGGCTGGCTTTATCGCGGGCCGTACGGCTCCGAAGGGCCGCACCATGGGCCACGCCGGCGCTGTCGTTTCCGGCGGCAAGGGCGATGCGGAATCGAAGATCGCAGCGATGGAAGCTGCAGGCATCAAGGTATCGCCTTCCCCGGCGCGCCTCGGCAAGACGCTGGTTGAAGTCCTCAAGGGCTGAGACCACATGAGACCGGTAACGGGCGGTGCGGCTCTAACGCCACGCTGCCCGAAGCCGCAAAGAACGACAGACAGACGGCATACCGCCCCGGCGGCAGACAGCAATAATCAAGCGGCAGGCCGATAAACGGCCCTAACGGCATCGAGGAGGCGGACGGACAAGTCCGCAAGAACACAATGGCAAGGCAAGAAGCGAACGAGCAGTTTCAGATCACGTCGTTTCTGGACGGCGCGAATGCAGCCTATATCGAGCAGCTCTATGCCCGGTACGAAGAGGATCCCTCTTCCGTGTCGCCGGAGTGGCAGAGCTTCTTCAAGGCGTTGTCCGACAATCCGGAAGACGTGAAGAAGGCAGCCAAGGGCGCCTCCTGGAAGCGCGCCAACTGGCCGATCCCGGCAAACGGCGACCTGGTATCCGCGCTTGATGGCAACTGGGCTACGGTCGAGAAGGCCATCGAGAAGAAGGTTCAGGCGAAGGCCGAGGCCAAGAGCGCCGATACCGGCAAGGCCGTCAGCCCGGCCGAAGTGCTTCAGGCGACCCGTGACAGCGTCCGCGCCATCATGATGATCCGCGCCTACCGCATGCGTGGCCATCTGCACGCCAAGCTCGACCCGCTCGGCATCGCCAGCGCCGTTGAGGACTATAACGAGCTTTCGCCGAAGTCCTATGGCTTCGAGGAAAGCGACTACGACCGCAAGATTTTCATCGATAACGTCCTCGGTCTCGAATACGCGACCGTGCGCGAAATGGTCGACATTCTCGAGCGCACCTATTGCTCGACGCTCGGCGTCGAATTCATGCATATGTCCAACCCGGAAGAAAAGGGCTGGATCCAGGAACGCATCGAAGGTCCCGACAAGGGTGTGGACTTCACGCCGGAAGGCAAGAAGGCGATTCTGTCCAAGCTCGTCGAAGCCGAAGGCTACGAGCAGTTCCTCGACGTGCGTTTCAAGGGTACGAAGCGTTTCGGCCTCGATGGTGGTGAATCGCTGATCCCGGCACTTGAGCAGATCATCAAGCGCGGCGGCCAGGACGGTCTGGAAGAAGTCGTGCTCGGCATGGCTCACCGCGGCCGCCTGAACGTTCTGACCAACGTGATGGGCAAGCCGCACCGCGCCGTGTTCCACGAGTTCAAGGGCGGTTCGTTCAAGCCTGATGACGTCGAAGGTTCCGGTGACGTGAAGTACCATCTCGGTGCCTCCTCAGACCGCGAATTCGACGGCAACAAGGTTCACCTCTCGCTGACGGCCAACCCGTCGCACCTTGAAATCGTCAACCCTGTCGTCATGGGCAAGGCCCGCGCCAAGCAGGACCAGCTTGCCAAGACATGGGACGGTGACATCATTCCGCTGTCGGAACGCGCCAAGGTGCTGCCGCTCCTGTTGCACGGCGATGCCGCTTTTGCGGGTCAGGGCGTGGTAGCCGAAATTCTCGGCCTCTCCGGCCTGCGCGGTCACCGCGTTGCCGGTACCATGCACTTCATCATCAACAACCAGATCGGCTTCACGACGAACCCGGCCTTCTCGCGCTCGTCGCCCTATCCGTCCGACGTTGCCAAGATGATCGAGGCGCCGATCTTCCACGTTAACGGTGATGATCCGGAAGCGGTGGTTTATGCGGCAAAGGTTGCAACCGAATACCGCATGAAGTTCCACAAGCCTGTCGTCATCGACATGTTCTGTTACCGTCGCTTCGGCCATAACGAAGGCGACGAGCCTGCGTTCACGCAGCCGAAGATGTACAAGGTCATCCGTGGCCACAAGACTGTCGCCCGCATCTATGCCGACCGCCTGATTGCGGAAGGCCTGATCACCGAAGGCGATTTCGAGAAGATCAAGGCCGATTGGCGCGCCCATCTCGAGCAGGAGTTCGAGGCAGGCCAGTCCTACAAGCCGAACAAGGCCGACTGGCTGGATGGTCAGTGGTCCGGTCTGCGCGCCGCCGACAATGCCGATGAGCAGCGTCGTGGCAAGACCGGCGTGCCGATGAAGCAGCTGAAGGAAATCGGCAAGAAGCTGTCGACCATTCCGGAAGGCTTCAGCGCACACCGCACAATCCAGCGCTTCATGGAAAACCGTGCTCAGATGGTCGAGACTGGCGAGGGGCTGGACTGGGCGATGGCTGAGGCTCTGGCCTTCGGTTCGCTGGTCGTAGACGGCCACAAGATCCGTCTGTCCGGTCAGGATTGCGAACGCGGCACCTTCTCGCAGCGCCACTCGGTTCTCTATGATCAGGAGACAGAAGAGCGTTACATCCCGCTTGCCAATCTTTCGCCGACGCAGGCCCGTTACGAAGTCATCAACTCGATGCTTTCGGAAGAAGCGGTTCTCGGTTTCGAATATGGCTATTCGCTTGCCCGCCCGAATGCACTGACGCTCTGGGAAGCCCAGTTCGGCGACTTCGCCAACGGCGCCCAGGTGGTGTTCGACCAGTTTATCTCTTCGGGTGAACGCAAGTGGCTGCGCATGTCCGGTCTCGTCTGCCTCCTTCCGCATGGTTATGAAGGTCAGGGTCCGGAACATTCGTCCGCCCGTCTGGAACGCTGGTTGCAGATGTGCGCCGAGGACAACATGCAGGTTGCCAACGTTACGACGCCGGCTAACTACTTCCATATCCTGCGCCGCCAGATGAAGCGTGACTTCCGCAAGCCGCTCATCCTGATGACGCCGAAGTCCCTGCTGCGTCACAAGCGCGCCACCTCGTCGCTTGCGGAGCTTGCAGGCGAATCCTCCTTCCACCGTCTCCTGTGGGACGATGCGGAGGTCATCAAGGATGGTCCGATCAAGCTGCAGAAGGATTCGAAGATCCGCCGCGTCGTCATGTGCACGGGCAAGGTCTATTACGATCTGCTCGAGGAGCGTGAAAAGCGCGGTATTGACGACATCTACCTGCTGCGTGTCGAACAGCTCTATCCGTTCCCGGCCAAGGCGCTCATCAACGAGCTTTCCCGTTTCCGTAACGCGGAAATGGTCTGGTGCCAGGAAGAGCCGAAGAACATGGGTGCGTGGTCGTTCATCGATCCTTACCTTGAATGGGTTCTGGCGCATATCGACGCCAAGTACCAGAAGGTCCGTTACACGGGCCGTCCGGCTGCCGCCTCTCCGGCGACCGGCCTGATGTCCAAGCATCTGGCGCAGCTTGCTGCGTTCCTGGAAGACGCGCTGGGAGAGTGAGAACTCTCCCGCATCGCCCCGCAAAAAAGACACCCGAATAACGGAACTAGATCATGGCCACTGAAATCCGCGTACCAACCCTCGGCGAATCCGTCAGCGAAGCGACCGTCGGCACCTGGTTCAAGAAGGTCGGCGATACCGTCAAGGCCGACGAACCTCTCGTTGAACTCGAAACCGACAAGGTTACCGTCGAAGTTCCGGCGCCCGCCTCCGGCGTGCTGACCGAAATCGTCGTGCAGAACGGCGAAACCGTCGGTCTCGACGCCCTTCTCGGCCAGATCGCCGAAGGTGCTGCCGGCGCTGCAACTTCTGCTCCCGCGGCAAAGCCTGCTGCGCCTGCTGCTGCACCGGCACCAGCCGCAGCCGTGGCCGCCGCTCCGGCTGGCAGCGCCATGCCGCCGGCACCTGCCGCCGGCAAGCTGCTCGCTGAAAACAACCTTTCCGCCGATCAGGTCGACGGTTCGGGCAAGCGTGGCCAGGTTCTGAAGGGCGACGTTCTCGCCGCTGTTGCCAAGGGTGTTTCGGCACCTGCCGCCGCTCCGGTCGCTGCTGCTGCTCCCCGTCCGGTTTCGGCCGAGCAGGATCAGGTTCGCGAAGAGCGCGTCAAGATGACCCGCCTGCGCCAGACGATCGCACGTCGCCTCAAGGATGCACAGAACACGGCCGCCATGCTGACCACCTATAACGAGGTGGACATGAGCGCCGTCATGGATCTGCGCAACCGCTACAAGGACGTTTTCGAGAAGAAGCACGGCGTCAAGCTGGGCTTCATGGGCTTCTTCACCAAGGCCGTGACCCACGCGCTGAAGGAACTGCCCGCCGTCAACGCTGAAATCGACGGCACGGACATCATCTACAAGAACTATTGTCACGTCGGCATGGCTGTCGGCACCGACAAGGGTCTCGTCGTTCCGGTCATTCGCGATGCCGACCAGCTCTCCATCGCTGGTGTCGAAAAGGAACTAGGCCGTCTCGCCAAGGCAGCGCGCGACGGTTCGCTCGGCATGGCCGACATGCAGGGCGGCACCTTCACCATCACCAATGGCGGCGTCTACGGCTCGCTGATGTCCTCGCCGATCCTCAATGCGCCGCAGTCGGGCATCCTCGGCATGCACAAGATCCAGGAGCGTCCGGTCGCCATCGGTGGTCAGGTCGTCATCCGTCCGATGATGTATCTTGCGCTCTCCTACGATCACCGTATCGTTGACGGCAAGGAAGCCGTGACCTTCCTCGTTCGCGTCAAGGAAAGCCTCGAAGATCCGGAACGTCTGGTTCTCGATCTCTGATCGGTCTTGCTTTTCGTTTCAGCGGGGTTTCAAGTCGATCCCGCTGAAATGCCATCAGGAGAGCGAAAGTGCAGCCGACATTTCTTGCCGCGTCACCCTTTTTGCCGCTGATCGGGCTCAGCGTCCTGCTGCTGGCCGCCCACATTGCGCTGCAGGGAATGACGGCAACGCGGGAATTCGGGCTGGACTGGAATGCCGGTCCGCGGGATGCTGAAAAGAAGCCGCAGGGCAGGGTTGCCGGACGCGCCGCGCGTGCCTCGGCGAATTTTCGCGAGACCTATCCCGCTTTCATTGCGCTCGCCTTCGGTGTCATCATGGCCGGCGATCCGTCCGGGCTGGCCTTCACCGGCGCTTTGATCTGGCTGATCTGCCGGGTGGTCTATATTCCACTTTATCTCGCTGGTGTGCCCTATATCCGCTCGCTGGTCTGGCTCGGTTCGATGCTCGGTCTCGGGCTGATGCTTTTCGTGTTGATGTTTTAGAGGTTGATTTTCCCATGCATCAGTATCTGATCGAACTTGCATCCCTGATGGCGATCTTCTTTTTCGCGATCGTTTCTCCCGGCGCGGATCTGGCGATGGTCATGCGTCAGGCCATGGTGCATGGGCGCAAGCAGGCCATCATCACCAGCTTCGGTGTTGGCACATCCCTGATGTTCCACGTCACCTATACGATTCTTGGACTTGGTCTCATCATTTCCCAGTCGATCTATCTCTTCAACATCGTCAAGTGGTTGGGTGTCGCCTACCTGATCTATATCGGCATCAAGGCGCTGCGCGCCGGCAAGACCGAATTGCCGGCTGCGGAAGGCGAAGATGGCGTTCGGGCCAGAAGCGGCCAGACTGCATTGAAGGCCTTCACGCTCGGTTTTGCCGCCAACGCGCTTAACCCCAAACCGGTGTTTTTCTTCCTGTCGATCTTTTCGACGGTGGTTCACGCGCATACGCCTGTTGGCATCAAGTTCGGATATGGGCTCGTCATGGCAAGCTGCCTTATCCTGTGGTTCGTCGGCGTCAGCCTGTTCATGACGACGCCTCGCATGCGCGCAGCTTTTCAGCGCGCCAGCCAATGGATCGACCGCACCAGTGGCGTGGTCTTCATCGCTCTCGGTATAAAACTCGCAACGGAAAAAGCGGCCTGAGTTTCAGGTCAAACGGAAGCAGGGCGGTTCAAAATCCTGCCCGCAATCAATCAGGAACACAAACATGGCATATGATGTAGTTGTAATCGGTACGGGTCCCGGCGGTTATGTTTGCGCGGTCAAGGCGGCACAGCTTGGCTTGAAGGTCGCAGTGATCGAAAAGCGCGCGACCTATGGCGGCACCTGCCTCAATGTCGGCTGCATTCCTTCCAAGGCATTGCTGCACGCTTCCGAAACCTTCGCGCATGTGGCCCATGGCGTTGATACGCTTGGTATCGAAGTCGCCGCTCCGAAGCTGAACCTCGAGAAGATGATGGGGCACAAGGACAGCGTGGTGAAAGCCAATGTCGACGGCGTTGCCTTCCTGTTCAAGAAGAACAAGATCGATGCCTTCCAGGGCACAGGCAAGGTTGTATCCGCCGGCAAGGTCTCCGTCACCAATGACAAGGGCGAGAGCCAGGAAATCGAAGCCAAGAACATCGTCATCGCCACCGGTTCTGATGTTGCTGGTATTCCCGGCGTCCAGGTGGATATCGATGAAAGCGTCATCGTTTCCTCCACCGGCGCGATTGCGCTCTCCAAGGTTCCGGAAAAGCTCATCGTGGTGGGCGGCGGTGTCATCGGCCTCGAGCTTGGTTCGGTCTGGTCGCGTCTTGGCGCGAAGGTCACCGTCGTCGAATATCTCGACACCATTCTCGGCGGCATGGACAGCGAAGTCTCCAAGCAGGCTCAGCGTCTGCTCGCCAAGCAGGGTCTCGATTTCAAGCTCGGTGCCAAGGTGACGGGCGTTGAAAAAACTGGCACTGGCGCAAACGTGGTGTTCGAGCCGGTCAAGGGTGGCGCGGCTGAAACGCTGGAAGCCAACGTTGTGCTGATCTCCACCGGTCGCAAGCCCTACACCGAGGGTCTCGGCCTTGCGGAAGCCGGTGTCGTGCTCGACAGCCGCGGCCGTGTCGAAATCGACGGCCACTTCAAGACCAATGTGGATGGCATCTACGCCATCGGCGACGTGGTGAAGGGCCCGATGTTGGCACATAAGGCGGAAGACGAGGGCGTCGCTCTTGCGGAAATTCTCGCCGGCCAGCGCGGCCATGTGAACTACGATGTCATTCCGGCCGTGGTCTATACGCAGCCGGAAGTCGCTTCCGTTGGCAAGACGGAAGAAGAACTAAAGGCCGCTGGTGTCGCCTACAAGGTTGGCAAGTTCCCCTTCACCGCCAATGGTCGCGCCCGCGCCATGCAGGTGACTGATGGGTTCGTGAAGATCCTCGCTGACAAGGAAACCGACCGGGTTCTCGGCGGCCATATCGTTGGTTTCGGCGCTGGCGAAATGATCCACGAGATCACCGTGCTGATGGAATTCGGTGGCTCCTCGGAAGATCTCGGCCGCACCTGCCATGCGCATCCGACCATGTCGGAAGCGGTGAAGGAAGCGGCGCTGGCGACTTTCTTCAAGCCGATCCATATGTGATTGTAGCCAATATTAAATTTCAGCCATAAAGCGAACCCCGGCTTGCAATGCAGGCCGGGGTTCAGCATAGTTGCGCCATAGCCTGTCTAACCTTTTGATAAAAGGCAATAAAATGGCGTCCTCCACTCAAGTTTCCTTCTCCGTTCCGCAGCGTATCCTTCACTGGACGATGGCGCTTCTGATCTTTTTCAACCTTCTGTTTCCAGATGGCATGGCCCATGCGTATCGGTTGATGCGGCGGGGTGAAACGCTGACGCCGGACCAGATCTCCTCGGCCAATATTCACGCGTATGTCGGCTTTGCCGTCCTGTCCCTTGCGGTTCTGCGCCTCTGTCTGCGGTTTTTCCAGGGGGTGCCGCCGCATCCCGCCAATGAACCGCGCGCTTCTCAAATCGCCGCGAAGGTCGCGCATTTCACCTTTTACGCGCTGTTTTTTGCCCTGCCATTGTCGGGCATTGCGGCCTATTATTTCGGCGCGCGAGTAGCAGGAGAATTGCATTCCGGGCCGTTCAAGGGGCTTATGTGGGTGTTGATCGCCGGCCACGTCGCCGCAGTTCTGGTTCACCAGTTCTACTGGCGCACCAATGTTTTGAAGCGTATGACGCACGGCTAAAGCACGACGCTTTTCCAAAAGCGAAAACGCTCTATCTCTCTGTCTCTTCGTATTTTCTGAAGCTAAACCCGCTCGAATTGCCATTAGCGGCGGTTTGTCACGTTCCCCGATGATCGGAAATAGTGATGATGAGCCTCGCCACACAAGGCGGCAATGAGGTTATGGGATGCGGGATAGCGAAGACATATTGCCGGGCGCGGACTGGCGGGATTGCTTTGAAGGAGAGATGGTGACGGCCGCATCGAGTTCACTCGATGTGAGCAGACTTCTCCTCGATCATCCTCCGGCATGGATCAGTGGCCTTATGGCGCTTCGAAACCGTCTCGTATCGCTTTTCGGTCTCAGAACGGTCGAGCTGGCGGCGGGTACTTCGGCGGGCGGATTTCCCGTGCTGTCGTCTACTGCGGACCGGACCGTGCTCGGCTTCGACGACAACCATCTCGATTTCCGTATCGTCGTCGATGTGGAACAGGAGCCTGGTCGGCAGATCGTGAAGGTCACGACTATCGTCCGGCGCAAGAACCTGTTCGGGCGTCTCTATCTTTTCGTCGTCGGGCCGTTTCATCGTCGCATCGTGCCGGCGACGATGCGGCCGTTTTGCGCCAATGTCCGCCCCGTCAAGGCCGGAGACGAGTGGATCAGTCGACCCGTGTGAGGGTAAAGCCCTGCGCACGCAGGAGTTCAATTACGCCTTCTTCGCCCGGCAGGTGCAAAGCGCCGACGGCCATGAAGACATTGCCTTTGGCAAGCTCAGGGGCCGATCGCTCCGCCATGACGTGGTTGCGATCGGTGATGATGCGTTGCTCGAAGGCGGCGTAGCCCTGGTCATCTTCAGACGCTTTCTTGGGATCGATGCTCTTCAGCATGGGCATGGTCATGCCGATATCACCGCTGACATAAAGATCGGTCATGGTCGTCATGATGTCGTCCATGCGGTCGCCCAATTCGAGCGTTTCGATCAGCGCCTGCAGATGAAATTCCATTGGCAGCTCAGACATGGCCGCAAGCTGCTCCACCATGGTCTCCAGCCCGACAAGATGCTTTCCGTCCGCGACCGCATCTTCAGCGAGCTTCTTATCCAGGAAAGACAGGCCAGTGGCCTTGCGGGCAAATTCGCAGGCGGGAAGGGCGACGAAACTCGACAGCATCCATGGCTTCATGCGCGAAACGGCACTCAGCGGAATGCCGCGCTCCTTAAGACCCTTTTCAAGGCGTGCGACATTTTCGGGTGACAGGATGTCGGTGATCGACTTGCCGTCCAGAAACATGGTGAGGTCGGGTCTTGTCAGCAGCGATGCGGCAATTTTCTTGTCATCGACGATTTCGTCCGATTCCACGATGACCGTCGCGGCTTTTTCAAACGCGGGTGTTGCGGCGGCTGGCATGCCAAGAACACGTGGATCGGTGACATGCATGGTGCCGAGAAGAAAGGACGGCGCCGTTCCAGCTTTTTGGATGCGCCAGAAGTTGCCCTTGCCGTTCGGGATAGCTGCCGCTTCCTGTTCGATCTTCGCGAAGCCCTGCGGGTCGCTCTTGCGCATCTCCACGAGAATATCGCTGCCCGTGCAGCTTATCTCCTGTTCGGCGGCTTGCGCCTCACCCAACGAGAGCAACGTTGCGAAGAGGATTGCGACAGCAGTGACGTGCAGCGCGGCGAGCAACCAGAGCAGGGTGTCGCCGGTCTTGCCCATCAGGGTGGCGGTGAGATTTTGTGGCTTTATCAGGCTTTGCATAGGTACCATCCGGTTCTAGTCCACTTATAGAACGGCGGCTTGGACGTCTGATTAATGACTATGGTTAAGCATTTCCTGCTTCATGCGCGCGGGTGGGCATTATCGTAGATTTCCAGCAATCTTGCGGTATCGACGCCGGTATAGATCTGCGTGGTGGAGAGGCTGGCATGGCCGAGTAGTTCCTGAATGGTGCGCAGGTCGCCGCCGCCGGCCAGCAGATGGGTGGCGAAGGAGTGGCGCAGCGCATGCGGTGTGGCGTTTTCCGGCAGGCCGAAAGCGCCACGCAACTTCTGCATCTCGCGCTGGATGATGGCAGGTTGCAGCTTGCCGCCGCGCGCGCCGAGGAATAGCGGCTGGTCGGCAGCCAGATGATAGGGGCAGAGCTTTTTGTAGGCCTCAACCGCTTCCGTTACCACTGCCAGCAAAGGCACCATCCGGGTCTTGTTGCCTTTGCCGGTGATGCGAAGGCTGCGGGCGTCGGGCGTGAAGTCGGCTGGAGCCAGCCCGAGCGCCTCGGAGATGCGAAGACCGCAGCCATAAAGAAGCGAGAGAACCGCAGCGTTACGGGCGGCAATCCATGGCTCTTCATTCAATTGCGCCTCGGTGGTGGTTATTTTCAGCGCCTGCCGGTCCGTCAGCGGTTTCGGCAGAGATTTCGGCTGTTTCGGCGAGCGCATGGCGGTGGCCCCGGCCGCATTCACCAGACCTTTCTTTTGCAGATAGTGGAGAAAGGAACGCAGGCCCGCCAGATGCCGCCCCAGCGAGCGTGCGCCGGCGCCTTCCCTGCGACGACTGGCCAGAAAGGCGCGAAGATCGACCGGGCGCAGATCGGCGATATCGGCGATTGAAGTTGGCTTGCCGATGTAACCGGTGAGGAATGTCAAAAACTGGCGAGTGTCGCGCTCGTAGGCCTCGACGGTATTGTCCGCAAGGCGGCGTTCACCGGCAATCGCGGCAAGCCAGGATTGGCGCTCGTTCAAGAGATCGGGTGTGGCAAAAGTCAGAATTTCGGTCACGGGGCGCTCCATTCCTCTCCCAACGCTATGCCCTTATGGTCAGTATTTGGTTAAGGCTTGCGCCTGGGCTTTGCATCTGGCGTGGACTTTACCGGGGTCAGCCATTACATCCGGGCGGTTTCCTTTTTCATTCCGCCGGAGCATGTTCGCCACATCATGGCAAAAGATTCGTCCGATCTGTTTGGGGCTCTGTTCGACCCGCCGGTGCTCACGCGCACGGTGCCCGTTCTCGTGCCGATGCCGGCGCCGGGACCCTACAGTTATGCCGTGCCTGACGATATGGTGGTGGAGACCGGCTCCATCGTTCAGGTGCCGCTTGGACCACGGCAGGTCTTCGGCGTGGTGTGGGACGATGCAGGAGAGAAGAGCGTCGATCCGAAAAAGCTGCGGCCCATCACCAAGAGTTTCGAGTGCCCGCCGCTGAAAGCGGAAATGCGGCGCTTCATCGACTGGGTTGCCGCCTACACGCTTTCTCCGCCCGGCCTTGTGGCGCGCATGGCCCTACGCGCGCCCGCCGCCTTCGATCCCGAACCCATGATCGAGGGGCTGCGGCTGACCGAAGGCAGGCCGGAGCGGCTTACTCCCGCCCGCGAGAGAGTGATGGAGCTGGCGGCCGAGGGCCATGGCTGGACGAAGAGTGGCCTTGCCCATGCCGCCGGCGTTTCTACCAGCGTTGTCGATGGTCTGGTCAAGCAGGGCGTATTCGAGACGGTTTTTCTGCCCGCGCCGCCCGTTGTGGCCGAGCCTGATCCTGACTATGCCGAGCCGCGACTGGAAGGCCCGCAGAAACAGGCGGCATCGGAAATTCTCGAGGATGTGCGCAAGGGTGGTTTCCATGTTTCACTGATTGATGGTGTGACCGGCTCCGGCAAAACCGAGGTCTATTTCGAGGCGGTGGCGGAAACGCTGCGACAAGGCAAGCAGGTCCTCATCCTGTTGCCGGAAATCGCGCTGACGGCGGCCTTCCTGGATCGCTTTCACGACCGCTTCGGCGCCAAGCCGGCGGAATGGCATTCTGACCTGTCGCCGCGCATGCGCGAAAAGGTCTGGCGACAGGCGGTGACGGGTGAGGTGAAGGTGGTGGCCGGCGCGCGCTCGGCGCTGTTCCTTCCCTTCGACAATCTCGGCCTCATCATCGTCGATGAGGAGCATGACCCGGCCTACAAGCAGGAAGACCGCGTCTTTTACAATGCCCGCGACATGGCGGTCGTCAGAGCCCGGATCGGGGATTTCCCGGTGGTGCTGGTCTCCGCCACGCCGTCAGTGGAAAGCCAGGTCAACGGCAGTTCTGGCCGCTATAACACCATCCATCTGCATACGCGCTTCGGCGATGCGGCGATGCCCGATCTGCATCTGATCGATATGCGTCGCCATCCGCCGGAAAGGGGAGGGTTTCTTTCGCCGGTTCTCCTGCGCGGCATCGGCAAAACCATCGAAAAGGGCGAGCAGTCCCTGCTCTTTCTCAATCGTCGCGGTTACGCGCCGCTGACGCTCTGCCGGGTCTGCGGTCACCGTTTCCAGTGCCCGCAATGTTCGAGCTGGCTGGTGGAGCACCGGTTCCGCAATCAACTGCAATGCCACCAGTGCGGTCACAACGAGCCGACGCCGGACCATTGCCCGGAATGCGGCACCGTCGATCATCTGGTGGCCTGCGGGCCGGGGGTAGAGCGGATCGCCGAGGAGGTGGAGAAACACTTTCCCGAGGCCCGCACCATCGTGCTCTCCTCTGACCTGATGGGCGTCAAGCGGCTGCGTCTGGAGCTGGAGGCGATCGTCAAGGGAGAGGCGGACATCGTCATCGGCACGCAGCTGGTTGCCAAGGGGCACAACTTCCCCCTTATGACGCTTGTCGGTATTGTCGACGCCGATCTCGGGCTTGCCAATGGCGATCCGCGCGCAGCGGAGCGAACGTTCCAGCTGCTCTCGCAGGTGACCGGTCGCGCCGGGCGAACCGGGCTGAAAAGCCACGGCCTGTTGCAAACCTACCAGCCGCAACACCCTGTCATGCAGGCAATCGTGTCCGGCGATGCATCTGCCTTTTACGAAAGGGAGATCGTGGAGCGGGAAAAAGCCGTTCTTCCGCCTTTCGGACGGCTTGCCTCAATCATCGTTTCCGCCGATACGCGTGCGGAGGCCGAAACCCATGCGCGGGGTTTAAGGGCAGCAGCACCGCAGGTTACGGGCATCATGCTGCTCGGCCCGGCGGAAGCGCCGCTGGCGCTTATCCGTGGCCGGCACCGTTTTCGCCTGCTGGTGCATGGGCGGCGCAATTCCGACATGCAATCCTTCCTTCGAACGCTTCTGGCCAATGGCCCGAAGGAACGGGGCAGCGTGCATGTGCAGCTCGATATCGATCCGCAAAGTTTCCTTTGAACTTTATCAATGGGGACGTTTTCCCGCTGTCATGACCGTGTCATAACGCAGCAGGCAAAAATGATTTGGGGAACGAGATGGAGTTTTATTTTCCCGCCGAATTCGGCGAGCAGCTGGCCTTCGGCGCTGCGGTGGTGTCGGTCGTGATCGGCCTCTTTTTCATGTTTGCACCAGGCGTTACTCTGCGTGCCTTCGGTCTGCAGGCGATCGGCGAGCGCCGGGATGGTTACGCGCTTGTGCGCTCGTCGCTTGCCGGTTTTTATCTCGGCCTCGGTGCTTCCGCCCTGCTTCTGGCGCAGCCCATGGTCTATCTCGCCTTCGGTGCGGCTTTCGGTCTAAGCGTGTTCGGCGGCATTCTCTCCATTCTCTCGGATGGAGGCGCAACAGTGCGGAATTTCATACTTCTGGTTGTACACCTTCTGTTGTCTGCACTGTCGTTGAGCTACGTGTTCGGACTGGTCTGAGACGGGCTTTTTGGCTTTTGTGCCGCACCTGCGGCGCATCCTGGGCGGAATCGGAAAATTTAAACGCATTCCCCCTTGCCCAAACGGCGCTTTCCGCTATTACGCGTGTTGCGAGTCCCGGCGTCCTATGCTAGACGGACCGCGAAATTGGGAAAAGGCAGGGGGGAATTCCGGTCTTTTTCGGGGAAATTGAAACGATTTCAAGAATTTGATGCGGAGGATCCCCCTCGCTGATGTTCTTGGACGATTAGCAGGGAAAAAGTGCCCGTGGCAGATACCTCCCATGGAACATCCGGTGTAGCCGAAAGGTATGCATCGTCGCTTTTCGAGCTTGCTTTGGAAGCGGGTGCGGTCGAGGCAGTTGGAGCCGATCTGGACAGGTTCGGCGCACTTCTCGATGGAAGTGACGATTTGAAGCGTCTGGTTGCGAGCCCGGTGTTTTCCGCCGAGGATCAGTTCAAGGCAATCACGGCAATCTGCGAGAAGGCCGGTATTGCCGGTCTTGCTGTCAATTTCCTCAAGGTCGTTGCGAATAACCGCCGTCTGTTTGCCGTTCCCGGCATGATCCGTGCCTATCGCTCCATTGCTGCTGCCCATCGCGGCGAAATTACCGCCGAGGTCACCTCGGCACATGCGCTCGACGAAGCGCAAGAAACTGAACTGAAGGCGGCGCTGAAGAGCGTTACCGGCAAGGATGTGACGGTTTCCGTTACCGTTGATCCTTCGATCCTCGGTGGCCTGATCGTCAAGGTTGGTTCTCGCCAGATCGATACGTCTCTTCGCACCAAACTTTCCACCCTTAAGCTTGCACTGAAAGAGGTTGGCTGATGGATATCCGCGCCGCGGAAATTTCCGCAATTCTGAAAGATCAAATCAAAAATTTCGGCAACGAGGCGGAAGTCTCGGAAGTCGGTCAGGTGCTTTCCGTCGGTGACGGTATCGCCCGCGTCTATGGTCTCGACAATGTTCAGGCCGGCGAAATGGTCGAGTTTCCTGGCGGCGTTCGCGGCATGGCGCTCAACCTCGAAGCCGACAACGTCGGTGTGGTTATCTTCGGTTCCGACCGTGCCATCAAGGAAGGCGACACCGTAAAGCGGACTGGCGCTATCGTTGACGTTCCGGTTGGCCCGGAACTGCTCGGCCGCGTCGTTGACGCCCTTGGCAACCCGATCGACGGCAAAGGCCCGATCAATGCCGCCAA
The DNA here is from genome assembly GCF_001950375.1 of Rhizobium sp. TBD182. Taxonomy (NCBI): domain Bacteria; kingdom Pseudomonadati; phylum Pseudomonadota; class Alphaproteobacteria; order Hyphomicrobiales; family Rhizobiaceae; genus Rhizobium; species Rhizobium sp. TBD182. Next base: position 290,658 of record NZ_BDLN01000004.1, read on the forward strand.
GCGTTCGCGCGTGGACGTCAAGGCTCCCGGCATCATTCCGCGTAAGTCGGTTCATGAGCCGATGTCGACCGGCCTCAAGGCTATCGACGCCCTCATCCCGGTTGGCCGCGGCCAGCGCGAGCTCGTCATCGGCGACCGCCAGACCGGCAAGACCGCGATCATTCTCGACGCGATCCTGAACCAGAAGGCCATTCACGACAATGGTCCGGAAGGCGACAAGCTTTATTGCGTCTACGTTGCTATCGGCCAGAAGCGTTCGACCGTTGCCCAGTTCGTAAAGGTTCTGGAAGAGCGCGGCGCCCTGCAGTATTCGATCATCATTGCTGCCACGGCTTCCGACCCGGCTCCGATGCAGTACCTTGCACCGTTTGCCGGTTGCGCCATGGGCGAATACTTCCGTGATAACGGCAAGCACGCCCTCATCGGTTATGACGACCTTTCCAAGCAGGCCGTTGCTTACCGTCAGATGTCGCTTCTGCTGCGCCGTCCTCCGGGCCGCGAAGCTTATCCGGGCGATGTCTTCTACCTTCACTCCCGTCTTCTGGAGCGCGCTGCAAAGCTCTCCGACGAAATGGGTGCTGGCTCTCTGACGGCTCTGCCTGTCATCGAAACCCAAGGCAACGACGTTTCGGCCTTCATTCCGACCAACGTGATCTCGATCACCGACGGCCAGATCTTCCTTGAAACCGACCTGTTCTACCAGGGTATCCGTCCGGCCGTTAACGTCGGCCTGTCGGTTTCGCGCGTTGGCTCTGCGGCCCAGATCAAGGCGATGAAGCAGGTCGCCGGTTCGATCAAGGGTGAACTTGCCCAGTATCGCGAAATGGCCGCCTTCGCCCAGTTCGGCTCGGACCTTGACGCTTCCACGCAGCGCCTGCTTAACCGCGGTGCCCGCCTGACCGAGCTTCTGAAGCAGCCGCAGTTCTCTCCGCTCAAGACGGAAGAGCAGGTCGCGGTGATCTTCGCAGGTGTCAACGGTTATCTCGACAAGATCCCGGTCGCGCAGGTCGGCAAGTTCGAGCAGGGTCTGCTCTCCTACCTCCGCTCGGAAGGCAAGGCGATCCTCGACACCATCCGCACGGAAAAGGCAATCAGCGACGATACCAAGAGCAAGCTCAAGGGCGCTCTTGATAGCTTCGCGAAGTCTTTCTCGTAATTAGGGCTCTTTTACTCGGACGGATAACGGATGCCTTCACTAAAGGATCTGAAAAACCGCATTGCCTCCGTAAAGGCGACGCAGAAGATTACCAAGGCGATGAAAATGGTCGCCGCGGCGAAGCTTCGGCGCGCCCAGGAAGCTGCGGAGGCCGCCCGGCCTTATTCTCAGCGCATGGGCGCCGTTCTTGCCAACATCGCCAAGGCGGTCGAGGCGGACGTCGCTCCGGCGCTGATGACCGGCACCGGCAAGGACAACGTGCATCTGCTCGTTGTCTGCACCGCTGAACGTGGTCTTTGCGGCGGTTTCAACTCGCAGATTTCCCGTTTTGCCCGCGATCAAGCCCGCAAGCTGATTTCCGAAGGCAAAACGGTCAAGATCATCACGGTCGGCAAGAAGGGTTACGACAGCCTTCGTCGCGAATTCGCAGCTAATATCATCGAGCGCATCGAACTGCGCGAAGTGAAGAAGGTCGGTTTCGAAAACGCCGACCAGATCGCCAAGAAGGTGATCTCCCTGTTCAATGCGGGTGAATTTGACGTCTGCACGCTGATCTACTCGGAATTCAAGTCCGTCATCAGCCAGATCCCGACCGGTCTGCAGCTTATTCCTGCCGCAGTCCCTGTTGTGGAAGAGGTTGAGGCAACGCAGAGCGCCGTCTACGAATATGAGCCTGATGCGGCTTCTATTCTGGAAGACCTTATTCCGCGCAACATTTCGGTTCAGGTTTTCCGGGCTTTGCTCGAAAACGTTGCCGGTGAAATGGGCGCCAAGATGAGCGCGATGGACAACGCAACGCGCAATGCCGGTGATATGATCAACAAGCTGACGCTTTCCTACAACCGTCAGCGTCAGGCTCAGATCACCAAGGAACTCATTGAAATCATTTCGGGCGCGGAAGCGCTCTGAGGTAAGGAAAGAGGGTAAGGATAATGGCTAAGGCAGCTACCCCCAAGAAAACCGCAGCGGTGAACGGCGCGGGCAAGGTTACCCAGGTTATCGGCGCTGTTGTCGACGTGGCGTTCGAAGGCGAACTGCCTCCGATCCTCAACGCGCTCGAAACCGATAACAACGGCAACCGCCTGGTTCTGGAAGTCGCTCAGCATCTCGGCGAAAACGTCGTACGCACGATCGCCATGGACTCGACCGAAGGTCTCGTCCGCGGTCAGGTCGTCGCTGATACGGGCGCCCCGATCGAGGTTCCTGTCGGTCTGGAAACGCTCGGCCGCATCATGAACGTCATCGGTGAGCCGGTTGACGAAGCAGGTCCGATCGTAACGGCCAAGAAGCGCGCCATCCACCAAGACGCACCGTCTTACGTCGAGCAGTCGACTGAAGGCCAGATCCTCGTTACCGGCATCAAGGTCGTTGACCTTCTGGCTCCTTACGCCAAGGGCGGCAAGATCGGCCTGTTCGGCGGCGCTGGCGTTGGCAAGACGGTTCTCATCATGGAACTGATCAACAACGTCGCCAAGGCGCACGGTGGTTACTCGGTATTCGCCGGCGTGGGTGAGCGTACCCGCGAAGGTAACGACCTCTATCACGAAATGATCGAGTCGAACGTCAACAAGCTTGGCGGCGGCGAAGGTTCCAAGGCAGCTCTCGTTTACGGCCAGATGAATGAACCGCCGGGCGCCCGCGCTCGCGTCGCTCTGACCGGTCTGACGATCGCTGAAAACTTCCGCGACGAAGGCCAGGACGTTCTGTTCTTCGTGGACAACATCTTCCGCTTCACGCAGGCTGGTTCGGAAGTGTCGGCTCTTCTCGGCCGTATTCCTTCGGCTGTGGGCTATCAGCCAACGCTCGCAACCGACATGGGCCAGATGCAGGAACGCATCACCACCACGAACAAGGGTTCGATCACCTCTGTTCAGGCGATTTACGTTCCCGCCGACGACTTGACCGACCCTGCGCCGGCCACTTCGTTCGCGCACCTTGACGCAACGACGGTTCTGTCGCGTTCGATCGCAGAAAAGGGTATTTACCCGGCTGTTGACCCGCTGGACTCCACCTCGCGCATGCTCGACCCGATGATCGTCGGTGAAGAACACTACGAGGTTGCCCGTAAGGTTCAGTCGACCCTGCAGCGCTACAAGTCCCTTCAGGACATCATCGCCATCCTCGGCATGGACGAACTGTCGGAAGAAGACAAGCTGACGGTTGCCCGCGCCCGCAAGATCGAGCGCTTCCTGTCGCAGCCGTTCTTCGTTGCCGAAGTCTTCACCGGTTCTCCGGGCAAGCTCGTCGCACTCGAAGACACGATCAAGGGCTTCAAGGGCCTGGTCAACGGCGAATACGACAGCCTGCCGGAAGCAGCTTTCTACATGGTCGGTTCGATGGAAGAAGCCATCGAAAAGGCAAAGAAGCTGACTGCTGAAGCTGCCTGATTATGAATTGGCGGGCGCGTGGTTCGACCACGCGCCTCGCCGACGATGACGGTGAAACCGGAACGGCTTTGCCGGCGTTTTAATAAACAAGTCCGTGACGCCCGCGTAATTGAAAAGAAGTGAATAGCCATGGCTGACAGTTTCAAATTCGATCTCGTTTCCCCGGAACGTCTGCTCGTTTCCGAAACGGTTACGGAAGTCGTCATTCCGGCTACGCTGGGTGAGATGACGGTTCTGGCCAATCACGCGCCCACCATGACGACGATCAAGCCGGGCCTGGTGACGGTGAAATTCGCCTCTGGCGAAACCCATAAATACGTCGTTTTCGGTGGTTTTGGCGATATTCTTCCGACAGGTTGCACGCTTCTCGCAGAATCCGCTGTTTCGGCTGACGATATGTCCCCTGACACGCTGCAGAAGCGCATCGATTTGGCCAAGGCCGAAATCCAGGAAGGCAATCATCACCACGAGCATTTGACCAAGCTTGAAAAGCATCTCTACGAACTGACGAACCTGCATGAGGTTCTCGTCGCCGCTTGAAAGCACCGGGCGGGTTCGAAAGAATGACTGTCCACACAATACCCAAAACAGAAAGCGGCCGTTTCGGTCGCTTTTTTGTTTTCGGCCACTGCCTGTTTTCTTAAGCAGGCAGAAAAATCTGAGTTCTCGTTCCAGTAAATGCGCTTCGGTCCGCTCATTACGTTTGCGGAAATCGATTCCGATTTTCAGGGCGATAGGCTAGACATGATGGTGAAAAGTAACGTGCTGCTGCCGGTCGGGAGTAGGCGAGAAGGCATGTTTCTTGTCATGGAGGGATAATCGCCGTGTCGATAGAAGCCAGTTATCGAAGGGTCGCAAGATCCGCGCTGCGACAGGGCGCCCTCAGCACGGGTGAGCGTGCCGTGCCGGAGGAGGTGCCGGTTGCCTTTTCTTACGGCGGCAGCACCCATGCCGTGATGATGGCTAGTCCCGCTGATCTTATCGATTTTGCCGTCGGCTTCAGCCTGACAGAGGGCATCATTTCGGCACGCACCGAAATCCGGGCGATAGAGGTCATTGAAGCCGGGCAGGGCTATGATGTCCAGGTGGATCTGATGGATGCCGAGGCTGATGCCCTGCGGGCGAGACGGCGGCATATGGCGGGTCCGGTTGGTTGCGGTCTGTGCGGGATCGAATCCATAGAACAGGCGGTTCGCGTGGTCCCCGATCTCAGCGGCGCGAGAATGTCGATCCACGGTGATGATATCGTTGCCGCGGTGAAAGCACTGAGCGACGCACAAAGCCTCAACCGCGAAACGAGAGCCGTTCACGGTGCGGGTTTTTATAGTCCTCAAGATGGTTTGCTTGCGGTGCGCGAAGATGTCGGTCGCCACAATGCGCTCGACAAGTTGGCCGGTGCTGTCGTGAATGCCGGTATTTCCGCCAAGACAGGCATTGTTGCCGTCACCAGTCGCCTGTCGGTGGAGATGGTTCAGAAGACAGCGATCCTTGGTAGTCCGGTTATGGCAGCAATTTCGGCTCCTACCGCGCTTGCCATCGAAACCGCCGAGAGTGCGGGCATCACGCTTGTTGCGCTGGTGCGGGGTGAAGACTTCGAAATCTTCACCCGTGCGGACCGCGTTATTTTATAATGCCAGTTGCCGGCCGGCATTGGCATCCGGGCTTCGAAGCATACTAAAACTCCGCCCATTCGGGCGCAGCATTTCCGTGAGACCTTGCCGTTGTGTATCGCGGCTGTGGTGCTGTCAGCCTCGTTATTGCAGCGGGTCTTTTATTGATCGGCTGGGCGGATGATACCTGTCCTTCGCGCGATATTCTGAACTGCCGCAGCAATTCGTGCAGGTTGTCCGCTTCATTGGCGAGGCCGTGGCTGGCGGCAGTGGTTTCTTCCACCATAGCCGCGTTTTTCTGGGTCGCCTGATCCATAACGTTGACGGCCTGGTTGATTTCTCTCAGACCGTTGGCCTGTTCGCGCGAGGCCTCGACGATGGCCGAGACGTTGGCATCGATTTCGCCCATTTGCGATTGAATATCCCGCAGCGCACCGCCGGTTCTGCCAACCAGATCGACGCCATTGGCGACCTGTTCGCGGGAGGTGTTAATGAGGGACTTGATTTCCTTGGCAGCAACGGCGGATCGTTGCGCGAGTTCCCGTACCTCTTGGGCGACCACCGCGAAACCCTTGCCCGCTTCACCGGCACGGGCAGCTTCCACGCCCGCATTCAGCGCCAGTAGATTGGTCTGGAATGCGATGTCGTCAATGACGCCGATGATGTTGGTGATTTCACCGGAGGAGCGCGAAATCGCGTCCATGGCGGAAATTGCCTGCTGAACGACTTCACCGGAATGTTCGGCATGTTCTCTCGTGCGCAGCACCAGTTTCCCGGCCTCGCCGGCGCGCTGGCTGGCATCGGTCACGGTGGTGGTGATTTGCTCCAGTGCCGCTGCTGTTTCTTCCAGCGAGGCCGCCTGCTGTTCGGTTCGCTGCGAGAGCTGATCGGCGGCTATGCGGATTTCACCCGAGCCGGATGCGATTGTCGAGGCATTGTGAGCAATCGTCTGCATGGTGGACTGAAGTTTGCCGACCACGTCGTTGAAGTCCTGGCGCAATTTCTCCATGCTGGGCACGAAGCTGCTATCGAGGCGCTGCACCAGGTCACCCTCGGCCAGTGCCTGCAAGGCATCGGCGAGAAGGGTGATGGCGCTCATACGCGGCGTCACGTCGGTTGCGAATTTCACAACCTTCACCACCTTGCCTGTCTCATCCAATACCGGGTTGTAAGCGGCCTGGATCCATATCTCCTTGCCGTTCTTTCCATAACGAACAAATTCGTCCGAGATGAATTCTCCGGATGCCAGCCGCGGCCAGAAATTGGCATAGGCTGGCGATGCTGCATAGGCCGGATCGCAGAACATACGGTGGTGCCGGCCTTCGATTTCCTTGAGGTCGTAGTTGACAGTGGCGCAGAAATTCGGATTGGCGGTAATGATCGTGCCATCCGGCAAAAATTCGATGGTGGCCTGGGAGCGTGAAAGCGCTTCGAGTTTGCCAGCATCTTCTACAGCCTTGATCTTCTTGGCTGTGATGTCGGTCGCTATCTTGACAACCTTATAGGGTTTGCCTGACCTGAAGACGGGGTTGTAGGAGGCCTCGATCCATATGGTCGATCCATCCTTGCGTATGCGGCGATATTCCTTGCCCTGAAATTCGCCGCGCGCAAGAGATTCCCAGAATTCCTGGTATGCGTGCGATGCGACAAATTCCCGGTCGCAGAAAATACGATGATGCTTGCCGACGATCTCCGCGAGATCATAGCCCAGCGTCACACAGAAATTGCTGTTTGCCGTAAGAATATTGCCTTTAAGATCGAATTCTATGACTGCCTGCGATCTGGATATCGCATCGAGCATATTTCGATTGTCTGCGCTTTTCCCTAACCCCAGCATTAACGTCCCCCAAATAGCGGCCTCGGCGCGCGCTGCCGCACAGGAGGTGTGGTCGGCGCCGTATCATGTTGAACAACGAACAGGTTCTGCCGCCAAAGGCAGCAATGCAGGCACTTGCGACTTGTCAGCCTCGGTCAGGTATCGGACCCCGCGTGATGTGATGTAGGCGCGATACTGTTCGTCGGCTTTTAATATTAGATATCTATAATATTAAAATGTTCTTATTTAATAAAAGAGACGGTCATGAAAACAAAAACCGCCGGGCAGGTGCTCCGGCGGTTTGGTTCAATGGTCAATAGTCTCGTATTTGAGCCTCTGTTCTTAGGTTGCCTAAGAACGCGAACCGGCCGTCATGCAAAGGAATTGCAACGATCAGGCGGCGAGATCTTCCGCTTCGGTTCCCTTGAACATCTTTGCAAGGTTCAGGAAGCAGATCATGCCATGTTCGTTGGCAATGATGCCTTCGGAGTAGGACTTGTCGAAAGAGGCCGAGATTTCCGGAACCGGCTGGACCTGATTTGCCGGGATCGTCAGAATGTCCGAAACGCGATCGACGAGCATGCCGATGACCATGTTGTGCACTTCGGCCACCACGATGGCGCTTCTTTCATTTGCGACGGTGCTTTTCATTCCGAGTTTGTGTGCGAGATCGATGATCGGAATAACCGAACCGCGCAGGTTCATGACGCCGATGACGTCTTTCGGCGCGTGGGGAATGGGCGTTGAAGGCGCCCAGCCGCGAATTTCGCGGATAGTCGTCGTCTTCACGCAGAATTCCTGATCATGCAGGCGGAATGCGATGATTTCGAGCGTCTCGCCGCCAAAGTTGGTAGAGTTTATCATTGCCATCAGAATTCTTCCCAATGCTCGCTGTGGAGGCCAGCGCAAGTGCACCGACACTTGCATATGCGAATTTGGCGTTCTGCCTGGTGCCTGAACAGCCGGAAACAATATTTTCCGCCTTCAATGGAAGATTCGTAGCATGAGATGGTTTCGCAAACCTAAATGCGAAGACTTCAATATTCTTTCTCGTAAAATATACCGGCTGCACCTTCGCCATTACCGCCCGCTTCACCGCGCAGCTTCACGCCGCGCCCGACATCGAGGTTGATGATGGCCTTCGCGCCGGAATCGCCGCTTTGCTGCAGTTCGAGATAGGTTCGCTCGTTGAGATATTTGCCGGCGGAAACGCGGGCCTGGCCTTCCGAATCCGTCGAGATGTCGAGATCGTCGACACCGAGATTGCTTCGGAGCTTGTCGAACAACGATGTGGAGCGCCCGCCGGCAAGCTGGGCTGCCGCATCCGCCAGCCGCGCGATCTGCAAGGCCGAGAGCTTGGACATGGATTGGCCGAAGATCAGCTGTGCCATAACCTCATCCTGCGGCAGAGCCGGGGTTGAGGAGAAGGCGAATGTCGGGTCGTTGGCATTGCCGGAAACCGCAACGGTGATGGTGGCGGAACCAGCGGTGGACTGCGCCTCCATATCCAGAACCGGCACGAGGCCGCCGCCGAAAGTTATCTTGCCCGTATTGAAATCGAGACGGCGGGTGAGAATTTCGAGCCGTCCACGGCGCATTTCAAAACCGCCGGAGATGACGGGAACAGCCGCCGTGCCGCGAATGGTCAGATTGCCGGTCAGTTCTGCGTCGATGCCGCGTCCGCGCACGAAGATGCCGCTTGGTGCGTTTACCTGAAGATCAAGATTGATGGTCGATGAACTACCACTGCCGCCCTGATCGTTGCCGAGTGCCTTTACCTGCGCCCGCACCTGCGGCGGGGCGTTCTTGTGCTTGACGTCGATTTCCGTCAGCGAGGCTGGAAGTTTCTCCGGGATGGTGATGGCGCTTCTGTCCAGCGTCAGCTTGCCGCCAAGCACGGGCGAATTCAGAAGCGGACCCTTCAGCGTCAGCGTGCCGCTTACGATGGTCGTCACCAGCGTGCCATCATTGTAACCGGCGCGGTCCAACGTGATCGTGATGTCGGCTGGAAAGCCCGAACCGCCCGTTATACCGACGCTACCCGTTCCCGAGATCGTTCCACCGCCAGCAAGCTTTCCCGTCAGCCGGGAGATGACGGCGCGATCACGATCGAAGGTGACCGTTGCTGCCAGCCCGTTGACCGTGAGGTTACGGCGCACATCGGTCAGTCGTGTACCATCGGTGGTGATGCTGCCGGTAACGACAGGCGCGGAAGCGCTGCCGGAAATCTTCACATCGATGGCGGCGGTGCCGTCCACATCGAGGCCCTGTGCTGCGGTTTGTGCGGCAACGGCGGAGAAGGGCAACCTCCCGGAAAAGGCCATGGAAAGCGGACGGTTACCGGCAATGCCGAGGGAGCCGCCGCCCGAAAGCGACATGCCGCCCTGACCGGTTACATTCGTATCGATCTGCAGGGTGCCGCCGGCGAAACGGCCGTTTGCCTTGATGCCGAGCGCTGCGAGCCCTGCCGCACGCGTCTGGGCAACCTCGGCATTCGTCCAGTTCAGATTATAATCGACCGCCGGGTCTGAAGCCGTGCCCTTGGCGCTGACTGTCCCGGATATACTCCCCGCCGCATCCAGCCCGGTGGCGAAGGCATTTGCGAGGTTCGCGGGAAGCGAGCGGATATTGGCGTTGATGTCGAGTGTCGAACCCGCCGTGCCGTTTACCTCGACGCGCCCGTCGCCGGTGATGATAGTCAGACCGGAGATGCGGGCCGTGCCGTTTTCGATCGCAATTGTACTCGGCTTTTCGAGCCGTACGGCAATGCCCTTGGGGGCGGCCGAGAAGGCATCGAGCCGCACGGTCATCGGCGATCCTGCGGTATTGGCACTGCCCTTTACCACGAGCGGCGCATTGTCGTAGCGTCCGTTGACATCGAAGTTGGTGGTCGTGCCGGAATGGCCAATGGTTGCATTCAGCGCCGAAATCGCCGCGGTGCCAGCATTGACGCTGTCGGCGCTGACCTTGCCGTTGATGGCGAGCGCCTGAAGGTCGTCAATGGAGATATCGGCAGCGAGCTTCGAAATAACCGTTGTGCCCTGGCGGATACTGCCGCCATTCGCCTTTATCGTCGCGGCAATCCGGCCGTTATCGTTACTGAGTACGATGTCGCCGGCAATATCGCCATCTGCCTGTTGCGCGGCAAGTGCCGCCAGCAGGGCCAAGTCCGGGAAATTGAACGACAGATTGCCAGATGGCAGGAATTGTTGCGAGAATTGCAGCTTGCCGTTCAAGATGTTGCGACCCACTGCCACATGAAGCTCGGGTATTGCCGTGCCGTTTTCTGTCTGCACCACATTGGCGTTGGCGTCGATCTTCTGCCGGTCGAGGCTGCCGCTGGCGGTCAGTTTTGCCTGCGGTGCGGCCGGATCGGCCTTGCCTGCGGCATTGACCTTCAGGGCTTCAAGCTTCCGTCCGGCAAGTGTGGCACTTTCGGAGCTTAAGGTGACATTGAAGTCGGGCGCGGCAAGCGCGCCGCTGGCTTCAATTGCAAAATCGGCAACGCCCTTTGCCTGTGGCGTCAGTTTTTCGAGAGCGGGAAACTTGCCCGTCAGATTGGCGCTCAACGCGTCGTCTTCGAGACTGACATCACCTGTCGCTTCAATTGTTCCGGATTTGACCACGAGGTTCTGAACGCTTGTGCGCCCGCCAATGATCAGGTCGATATCGCCCTGCAAAGCTATGGTGGTATCGAATTTTTCCGCCAGCGCTGGCGGCAGGGTGGCGGGCAACGCGAAGAGCTGCACGCTGGATGTCAGGCGATTGTTGGCGAGGTCGAAACTGCCGTTCAGCGTTCCGCCGACACTGGCGCTCTCCAGCGTCGCGCCGTCAAAGCCGATGGTCGACGAGGTGAGGCTGACCGGCGCCTTGATGGTGACCGGCGCACGCACCAGCCGGTCGATATCTGGGCTGACGAAGGACGATTGTGCCACGGAGAGAATGGTGTCGATGGTGCCGCTGCGATCGGCAATGTTGAGATTGCCGCTCCTGGCCGTCAGCTTGACATCATCAAGCCTACCCTGTGGCAGGGAAAGGCTGCGCAACGATGCCGTGGTGTTGAGATGAGCGGCATCAGCGTTGCCCTTCAGGGAAAGATCAATGCCATTGATGAGGGCCTGGATCTCGCCATTGTTCAGCGGCCAGCGGAAATCCACTGGCCCGGCGGTGCCGATGAGGTTGGCACTAAGATCGTTCTGGCCGTTCGGATCCACGGTGCCCGAGGCCGTCAGCAGCAATGTGCCGGTTTCCAGCGTGCTGCTGCCGATTTCGATGCGCCCCTGCGGTGAGAGCGTGGCGTTTGCATCAAGTTTCGTCTCGCCGGCGAAAAGCTGTCGGAAAGCGGGGGGCAGAAGCAGATCGGGCTGGCCGCCGCCTGCGACCTCGATACGCCGCGTGCCGTCGTCTCCAAGTAGATGGTGGCCGGTGACGTTGAGCACGGGGTTGCCGGCGACGTTGCCGCGCAGAGTGCCGGTCCAGTCAGAAAGCGGACCTTCACCGTTCACATCGATCGCCACGGCGGGTGTGCCCGGAAGCGAGAGCAGCGTGGCCAGAAGCCCGCCCTCGGGCTCCTTCATCTCCGCTTTCAACTTCAAGACATTTTCATTCGGCAGAAACGCGATGTCTGCATTGACCGCAGCGTCCGGCGTGCTCTGCCGGTGGGCGGTGAGCGATAGCCTGATATCGTCCTGCGCGGCCTTGAGATTGCCCTCGGCGGTCAGCTCGAAGTCGCGGCCAAGAAGGGATTGTCCGAGGCTAATATCGGGGAAATCGAAACTGTCGATGTCGATTTCAATCGGCAGGGACGAACTGCCGGAGCTTTTGGTCGATGTTTGCTCAGCGGGAAGCGGTTTGCGATCGACATCAATCGATCCGGCCGACACCCGGTCGGCGTGGAAGGTTCCGGCAAGAAGCGAGAGCGGCGACCAGTCAACGGCGATCTGGTTCACACGGGCGTAAGGTCCCTGCCGATCCGCAAGAGTGACATTGTCGAGCCGCAGGCTACCGGTCAAAAGACCGCTGGGTGGAGAGATTTCGATTGTCTGGTCGGGCGTGGAAACGAGCGATGAAATCTGCTTTGCGGCAATTCTTGCACCCATCGGGGTAAGACCGACGAACAGAACCGCAAGCAACACCAGCACCACGCCGCAAAGAGCAGCGTAGCCCAGCCATTTCAGCAATCGAATCAACGTTGTCATCAAGCGTAATCTACACTCTGTTGCTAGGGTGTTCGATGGCGGCGTTTAAAAAGACTGGCCGATGCCAGCATAAATGCCGAAATTGTTGCCACCATCATATTTTTCAAGCGGCATGGCGACATCAAGACGCAAAGGCCCAAAGGGTGTTGCGTAACGCAAACCAATACCGGCGCCAGCCCGGATATCGGAGAAATCAGGGGTTACGCTGTCGGATACCACACCCGCATCGATGAAGGGCACGATTCCGATCGTATCGGTGACCTTGATACGGGCTTCGATGGAGCCAACCACGTAAGAGCGGCCGCCAGTTGCATCACCGGCTGCATTATAGGGCGATATTTCCTGGTAGCTATAGCCGCGGACGGATCCGCCGCCGCCGGCATAAAAGCGCCTTGTGGTCGGTATGTCCTGCAGATTGCTGCCGCCGACGAGCACGCCGCCGGAAAGCTTTCCGGCCATGATCAAGCGATCTTCGGCGCCAAGTCCCTTATAACCCGAAATAGAGCCTTCAAAGGAGGAAAAGAAAGTGCCGTTCAGCGCTTCGTAGCTGGGCTTGGCGGCCACCGATGCACGAAAGCCTTCAGTGGGGTTGAGCTTGTCGTCGCGCGTATCGCGAACGAATTCCAGCGGTATGGAGGTGGTCAGATATTTGTTCTTGCCGAATGCGTCTTCGGTATCTGCCCACTGCACCTCGAGACCGGCGGCTGCGGTATCGGTGTCGTTCAGCTCATAACTGAAACCGGCGGCTCCAGTTATAGTCTTGGCCTCATAGGTATCGGGATGTTCGGTCTTGGCGATCAGGCTGGTCTTGAATGTGGTGCGCGGGTTGAACATGCCGGGCTTTGTGAAGGTGATGCCCGCCGAATAGTCCATGCCTTCGACGCTCGATGCTTCGGCGATGCGTGAAACCGAACCCTCGATCCGCAGCGATTCCGCCTGCCCGAACAGGTTCCTGTGGCCCCAATACCCCTGGAGGCCAATGCCTTCCGTGGTGGAATATTGTGCGCCGACGCCGAAATAACGGTGCTTGCCCTCTGACACCTCGATGGTGAGCGGAATGGAGCCATCGCGTGACAGCGTTCCTGCTTCCTTGATTGTCAGGCTGGAAAAGACGCCGAGCTGGCGTAGCCGGTCTGCGGCCTTGCGCAGTTTTTCCGGGGAGTAGGGTTCGCCGCCATTGAGGCGCGAATAACGGCGGATGAAGTTGCCGTCGACGGTTTTTTCGCCGGTGACGGTGACCGCGCCGAGGGGTGCCACGGGGCCACCTTCGGCAGCCATGGTAATATCGACCGTGTTCGTCGCGTGGTTTGCAACGGCCTCGCGTTTCGTCAGCTTCGCAAGCGGGCGGCCTTCGGCTTTCAGATCATCGATCAGCTTGTTGCCGGCGCGGATGATTGCCAGAGATCCGGCATCGCCGCCGGTGACGAGACCGTATTCTTCAAGGTTGCGGCCCGTCACATCGCCCTCGAGCCTGATAGTGCCGAGCGTGAAGACCGGGCCGGGGGTGACGGTTATCACCACGGGCACCGGAGCGGAGTGATCGAAGACCGGATTGGGTGGCAGATCGTCCACATCCTTGCCGGCGACCGTGACCTTGACGATGCCGCCATACCGGGCGTTTTCGTAAAGCGCTGCGATCAGCCTGTCCCTGTCATCACGCGCCTTGATCAGAAGGCCGAGATCGCCGGAGGCCGGTTTGTCCTTGTCGGCCAGAAGAAGCGAGCTGTTTTCCAGGCTGCCTTTGAGAGATTTGTCTGCATCGGCAGCATTCAGCGTCACGGCATATTTGACCGGATTTATAACTTCGATCTCCGGTTCTTCCGAACCCCAAAGACGCACGCCGAACAGCTTGAAAGCAAAGGCATCGCGAGTAAACGCCGGGTACAGGGCGAACGTAACGGCAACCGCAAGAGCGGTGCCAGCTTTCCGATACGCAATACCTGTCTTCGGGTTAGTCCGTGTTCTTCGCATAAGCTGCTTTATGGTTGAGCATTTATTATGGCTCTGACCCGTTTCCTGTCCGTTAACAGTGCAGTTTAATCATAAATAAACGGCGTTGAGGACCCTTCGGACTGTGTTTTGCCCGCCTTAACGCAAAAAGCCCCGGATGACCGGGGCTTCTGTGCAACGGTATCTCGTGCAACTATTAACGGCAACGCGCCGTGTAACGCTGACCGTACTGGTCGCGATAATAGCAATAGCCCGGCTCGGATGCATTGCCGATCAACGCGCCGCCAACGCCACCGATCGCCGCGCCCACTGCCGCGCCACGAACGTTGCCCGTGATAGCGCCGCCCAGGACCGCACCGGAAACGGCACCGATCGAAGCACCCTTTTCAGTCTGCGTGCAGCTTGCAAGCGACAGGCCGACCAGCGCAAATATGATTGCCTTTTTCATGAAACTCTCTCCAACGTTACAATGAGCTCTTCGGCTCGGTAGGCGTCCCATATTTATCTGCGGCGACTGCTACCTCCGACCGCCACAGATAACTAACAATTCGATACCGTTTAGGGAAGCCTCCTCTTTCAGGCGTTCTTCCGCGCGTAAATCGATTGCGTCCCAAACAACGGCGCCGTTTGAAAAAGGTTCCAAATTTCCGGGTTTTTTGATGTGAATCAATTTTGTACTTTTCATCGGCGTCTATAAACGGTTTATTGGAATGGTTCAAAACAACGGCGAATTGACGCAGACGTGGTTAAAGCAGCTCGCAAGGGTTGACGGTCCCGGTGTCGAGGCAGAAAACGATCTGGTCAATTCTGGAGCATGGCATGGACTTCGAGGCATTTTTTACGACGGAACTGCAGAGCCTGCATTCTGAGGGACGCTATCGCGTTTTTGCGGATATCGAACGCCAGCAGGGCAATTTTCCCCGCGCGACACGGTACAACGCCAATGGCGAGCGCAAGGACGTAACCGTCTGGTGTTCCAACGATTATCTGGGCATGGGCCAGAACCCCAAAGTCATCGAAGCCATGAAAGCCGCCATCGATCACTGTGGCGCGGGTGCGGGAGGCACCCGCAACATTTCTGGGACCAACCATCATCACGTCCTGCTGGAACAGGAACTTGCCGATCTGCACGGCAAGGAATCGGCGCTGATCTTCACGTCGGGTTACGTTTCCAACTGGGCGACACTCGGCACACTTGGCCAGAAAATTCCGGGCCTCATCATTTTCTCCGATGCGCTCAACCATGCCTCGATGATCGAAGGCATCCGTTACGGCCGTTGCGAGCGGGTGATCTGGAAACACAATGATCTCGAAGATCTCGAGGCGAAGCTCAAGGCAGCCGATCCAAGCGCGCCGAAGCTCATCGCCTTTGAATCCGTCTATTCGATGGATGGCGATATCGCCCCGATCAAGGAAATCTGCGATCTTGCCGATCGTTATGGCGCCATGACCTATCTCGACGAAGTCCATGCCGTTGGCATGTACGGACCGCGCGGCGGCGGCATTGCCGAGCGCGAAGGCCTGATGGATCGCCTGACGATCATCGAGGGAACGCTCGGCAAGGCTTTCGGCGTGATGGGCGGTTATATTGCCGGGTCCACGGCGGTCTGTGATTTTATCCGTTCTTTCGCCTCCGGTTTCATCTTCACGACGGCCCTGCCGCCGTCGCTCGCTGCCGGCGCAATCGCCTCGATCCAGCATTTGAAGGCAAGCCCCTTTGAGCGCGCCCGCCATCAGGACCGGGTACGCAAGCTGCGGGGGCTTCTGGATGCACGCGGCATTCCACATATGGACAATCCCAGCCATATCGTACCGGTCATGGTGGGCGATGCCGCCAAGTGCAAATGGATTTCGGATATCCTGCTCGACAATCACGGCGTCTATGTGCAGCCGATCAACTATCCGACCGTGCCGCGCAAGACCGAGCGTCTGCGCATCACTCCGACACCGCTGCACACCGATGCCGACATCGAACAGTTGGTTGGCGCGTTGCACCAGCTCTGGTCGCATTGTGCGCTGGCGCGGGCGGTGGCTTAAGGCCTCAGTTCAAACAAGAGAAAATCGGGCCGCGTTTACGCGGCCTTTTCTTTGCTGGCGATCAGTTCCCGCGCGTGGGTGCGGGCTTCCCCGTCCGCCGAAAATACGTCTTCGATGCTGTTGGCTGATCGGCCGTCATGCATGCGGTCCATGACCGTTTCGACGATTTCGGCCATATCGAGAAAACCGATGCCGCCTTCGACGAAGGCGTGAAAGGCGGTTTCTTCGGCGGCATTCAGGGCCGCGCCCTGCAAGCCTCCGCGCTCCAGCGCCGTGCGCGCCAGTCGGAGTGCTGGAAACCGGGTTTCATCAGGCGCTTCGAAATCGAGCCGCGCCAGCTTTGCAAAATCCAGGCGCTCGACATTGAGATTGCCGCGCTCAGGATAGGTGAGGGCATAAGAGATGGCGGTGCGCATATCGGGCGAGCCGAGCTGGGCGATATAGGAGCCATCCGTGTAACCCACCATCGAATGTATGATCGACTGCGGATGGACGATCACTTCGACCTGCTCGGGCCTGAGATCGAAGAGATATTTCGCCTCGATCATTTCCAGGCCCTTATTGAACATGGAGGCGCTGCCGATCGATACCTTCAACCCCATAGACCAGTTGGGATGGGCACGGGCGATATCTGCCGTGACATTGGCCATCTGCTCACGCGACCAGGTGCGAAAGGGTCCGCCGGATGCGGTGAGTACGATGCGCTCCACGGCCTGTTTGTGATCGCCCGTCAGGCACTGGAAGATCGCGCTATGTTCGCTATCGACCGGGATCAACCTGCCGCCGCCCTGTTTGACCGTGCGCAGGAAAACATCGCCTGCGGAAACGAGGCATTCCTTGTTGGCAAGCGCTATGTCTGCGCCGCGCCGTGCGGCTGTCAATGTCGGGGCAAGACCAGGTGTTCCGGCAATCGCTGCCATTACCCAGCCGGCCTCCATCGACGCCGCTTCTTCGAGGCCGGATTTGCCTGCCGCAACCTCAATGCCGGTGCCGGCAAGGGCCGCTTTCAGCGCTTCGTATTTGCCATCCTCGGCGGTTACCGCAAGCTGTGCGCCGAATTCACGCGCCTGTTGCGCCAGAAGATCGATGTTTCCGGCGCCGGTGAGCGCCAAAACCTCGAATTGTCTGCGACCACCCAGCTGACGGACGACATCCAGTGTGTTCGTACCGATCGAACCCGTCGAACCCAATATCGTCAGCCTGCGTGGCATTTCACTGGTATCTGTCATCTTCCGTCCGTCGGTCGTTTCCGGTTGCCCGAAACCGATGCATAGTTTCTGGCGACATGCACTAGCCTCTACTCGTGAAAACCCGTCATAACAAGGACACAGCCGGGCTATTGTTTTTGCGGATGGCAAAGCCATATGCAAGAAAAAGGATGAGAGAATATTGATGCGACGTTTTCTGGTTTCCAGCGGTTGGATTTTTGCGGCAAGCCTTGTGCTGGTTCTGGTCTTTATTCCTTTCGACCCACGCCTTTCGGAACATGCTCAAGCCCTGCCGGGAAGGATAGTTTCCTTCAATCGTTCCATTACCGATTTCGGTACGTTCAGCTGGATGCTTTATTCCACTGGCGCTCTTGCCATCCTCGCCTATGTCGGCGCGCGTGTCCTGCAGGCGCGGACCTATTCCGGCCGGCTGAGGACGGCATGGCGGCTTCTCGCTTACTTCTTCCTGACGATCGGAACGGCGAGCATATTGGTCCACACGCTGAAATTCCTGATCGGGCGGGCGCGGCCGGAGCTTTTTCTGGAAATGGGTGCCTATAGCCTCACGCCTTTTACCGGTGACAATCTTTATGAGAGCTTCCCGTCAGGCCATTCGACGGCTGCCGGAGCGTTTTTCGGTGTTTTCGCCATGCTGATGCCGCGCTTCCGCTGGGCGTTCCTGCTGCTTGCGCTTGTCATTGGTGTTTCACGCGTCATAGTCGGCGCGCATTATCCAAGCGATGTGGCCGCCGGGCTGTTGCTTGGCATGTGGACGGCCATGGCCTTCGCCTTTATCTTTGCCCGGTCCGAAATGCTTTTCCGTTTCGATGCACATGGTTGGCCACAGCCGAAAAATGCAAACCTGCCGCCGGCGGATGCACGATAGAGACGTTTAACGGACAGGGGGGCGGTGATGGAAGAAGCGAAAGTCGTGCCGAAGAATGACGGCAGGGCCGTTCAGCACATCCGCACGTCCGTTGTCGTGGCCGGTGGCGGGCCGGCCGGCCTGATGCTTGGCCTTTTGCTTGCCCGCAGCGGTATAGACGTAACGGTTGTCGAGAAACATGGAGATTTTCTGCGCGATTTTCGCGGCGACACCATTCACCCCTCCACGCTTGAACTGATGGAGCAGCTGGGTTTCGCCGAGGAGTTCCTGAGCCTCCCGCATACGCGTGCGCCACGGCTGAACGCAGTCATCGGCGGCGAGCGTATCACGATCGCAGATTTTTCGCGGCTGCCGGTCCATCATCGTTTCATTGCCTTCATGCCGCAATGGGATTTTCTCAATTTTATCGTCGGCAAGGCCGGGCAATATGAGAATTTCCGGCTGCTGATGAATGCGCCGGTAACCGGCCTGATCGAGAGCGACGGGCGTGTTGGTGGCCTCATGGTCAATACGCCGGAAGGCCCAATCGAGATCGCCGCTGATCTGGTGGTGGGCGCGGATGGCCGCAACTCCATCGTCCGCGAGGCGGCGGGACTTGAAGTACAGCACTTCGGCATCCCGACCGAGGTGCTTTGGATGCGCCTTTCGAGACAGCCGGGTGATCCGGCCGACACCATGGGCCATGCGGGTTCGCGGCAGGGTTTCGTGATGATCAACCGCGGTGACTACTGGCAATGCGGGTACGTGGTGCGCAAGGGCTTTTTCGCTGACATGAAGATTGAGGGACTTGAAGCCTTCAGGAACCGGGTTGCGGAAATCTGCCCTTTCCCGCGCGAGAGGCTCGACGAAATTACGAGCTGGGATGACGTGCATCTGCTCACCGTCCGTATCGATCGGTTGAAGCGCTGGTGGAAGCCCGGCCTGATCTGCATCGGCGATGCGGCCCATGCCATGTCGCCCGTCGGCGGTGTCGGCATCAATCTTGCCATTCAGGATGCGGTTGCTGCGGCCAATGTTCTGGTGCCGGTATTCACATCCGGCCGGACCATTGCCGATGATGACCTCGCCGCCATAGAGAAACGGCGATCCTTTCCAACCAAGGCCACGCAATTCTTGCAGCGGATGATGCGTGTCGGTCGCAAGAAAGAGCAGACGGAAACGGCGGAAAAGCCGAAAGGCCCACCCGCCATCGTGCGGGCGATCATGCGGTTTCCACTTTTTGCCCATCTGACCGGCAGGCTGGTGGGGTTGGGCTTTCGTCGGGAAAAGATCGAGACGGTGTGACGCGGCTTAAACCGCGTTCACGATTTCCTTCGCATATTTCAGCCCGATAACGGCGGAACCAATCAGCCCCGGCTCGATCCGGCAAATGGCAGGCACGACGAGCGGCCTGTCGAAGCGCCTGAGAATGCGGCCCCTGACGGCTTCGTCCAGAGCTGTCACGAGTTCCCTTGAATTCGAAAGCCCGCCGCCGACGGGCACGATGGTTGCGCCGGTGACATTGATCACCATCGCCAGCGGCGAGGCGAGAATATCAATGAGTACATCGATGGTTCTTGCGGCTTGCGCATCGCCTGCCTGCCAGGCGGCAATAATATCCTCACTGGTCATATCCTGCCCGTGAAGATGCAGATGCAGCTTTTCCATGCCGCGCGCGCTGCCGATCGCGTCGACACAGCCGGTAAGGCCGCAACCGCATTCGAATCGCGGCAGCGATACCGGTGGATTGCCGGCCAATGTCGCGGCCACTGGCCCATGTCCCCACTCGCCAGCGAAGCCGCCGTCGCTGTTGATGAGCTTGCCGTCAATCACCAGCCCGCCGCCGACACCTGTTCCAAGGATAACGCCGAAGACGACGCGATGTCCTTGTCCGGAGCCGATTTCCGATTCGGCGATCATGAAACAATCCGCATCGTTCGAAACGATAACGGGAAGGTTCAGGGCTTTTTCCAGATCGTCTTTTAACGTTCTGCGGTGAATGCTGGGAATATTGGCGACTGTCGCCTTTCCCGTATCAAGATCGATGACGCCTGCGATCGACAGTGATACGCAGTCGGGTGTGCCGCCGCTGTTGTCGATGACGGATTTCAAGCCGGCAGCGAAGTCTTCGAAGCTGGTTTTGGGCGTTGGTATACGCGGTACGGGGCGAATATCGTCCGGGGCATGGGCAATCGCGCCCTTGATGGTCGTTCCGCCGATATCGAAACAAACGATCATGGTTCAGACTCCGGAACGTGTGGCATCGTAGATTTTTTCTCCGCCAATCCATGTTGAATGCATCTGGAGGTCTGGTGTCAGCATCACGAAATCAGCATCGAAACCGGCCAGGAGTTTTCCCTTGCCGGAGGCGCCGATTGCCTGCGCCGGATAGGCGGATGCCATTCGCAAAGCTTCTTCCAGCGGCATTTCCATCTTCTCACGCATGAAGCGGATGCAGGAGAGCATATCTATATCCGCTCCCGCCAGCGTGCCGTCGGCCAATGTTAGCCGTCCACCGTTGCGATAGACGCGCCGGCCGTTCAGTTCGAAACCGTCATCATCCGTGCCGATAGTGGACATGGCGTCGGTGACAAGGAAGATGCGGGCCGGGCCATTCTTGGCGCGCAGCGCAATGCCGATTGCGGCCGGATCGACATGGAATCCGTCGGCTATAAGCCCGCAATGCAACTTGCCGTTCGAAAGTGCGGCCCCGACCAGCCCCGGCTCGCGGTGGCCAAGCGGGCTCATGGCATTGAAGAGATGCGTTACCATGGATGCGCCTGCATCAGCATAGGCCGTCGCAACATCGAGACCGGTGTCGGTATGGCCGAGGCTGACGACGATGCCGGCGTCGCTGAGTGCTGCAACCTGCTCGACAGTAACATTTTCCGGCGCAATGGTTGTCAGCACGAAGGGGAGTTCCGCCTTGCAGCCGGTTAGGACTGCGAGGTCGTCTGTCTCCATCTTGCGGATCAACGCCGGATCATGCGTGCCCTTGCGCGCGACGGAAAGATGCGGCCCCTCGAAATGCAGGCCGAGGAAACCGGGCACATGCTCCTTGCCCGCGGCAATCCCCGCCTGCGCCGCCCTGAAAGTCACGTCCGACCGGTCGGTGATGAGCGTCACCATCAAAGCCGTCGTGCCGAACTGGGCGTG
The DNA here is from genome assembly GCF_001950375.1 of Rhizobium sp. TBD182. NCBI lineage: Bacteria > Pseudomonadati > Pseudomonadota > Alphaproteobacteria > Hyphomicrobiales > Rhizobiaceae > Rhizobium > Rhizobium sp. TBD182. Next base: position 312,041 of record NZ_BDLN01000004.1, read on the forward strand.
GGCGGAGCAGATGCGGGCAATGCCAGCCACATCCGGCTGGTTGTTGAACATGACGCCGCCACCGCCATTGACCTGAAGGTCGATGAAGCCCGGCGCGATCAATAGTCCATCTGTATCGATCACTTCGGCGTCGGCAGGCACGCTGTCCAGGACAGCGGCAACGCGCCCTTCGCGGATCAGGAGCACCTTGTCATCATGCCATTCGGCGCCATCGAAAATGCGGGCGCCGACAAATGCCTTTATGCCGCTCATTGGGTCTCAGTCACCTTTTTCAATGCCACGGGAGCATCCGGGTTGAAGCCTCTTGCGCGCGACAATTGCTCGATGAAGCCGTAAAACGGTGCGATAAGCAGCAATGCATCGGTCAGGGGATGGTTGGTTTCCACGAATGGCAAGGGCTTGGCCGGGCTACCCTTGGCAGATGTGACGAAAACATTGGCGCCTTTATGGGCAAGGCTTGCGGCAATATCCGTAACGGAGGTCTCGGCGCGGTCGCGCGCGGCAAAGGCGATTACCGGAAATTTCGGTGCGACCAGCGAAACCGGGCCGTGCATGACTTCTGCTGACGAATAGGCTTCCGCGTGCAGCTCGCAGGTTTCCTTGCATTTCAGCGCGGCTTCCGCGGCAATCGCAAGGGCGGGGCCGCGGCCCAGCATATAAAGTGAATCCTCACCCTTTACAGCCTCGCCAATATGGCTCCAGTCAAGCGCGATCGCCTTGGCGAAATTCTGCGGCAGGGTGCTGACGGCCTTCGCGAGCAGGCTGTCTTCCGTCCATTCGGCAAGGATGGCCAGACCGGCGACAATGGAGTTGACGAAGGACTTGGTTGCGGCAACTGCCTTTTCCGGTCCCGCCTGGATGTCGATGGCGTGATTGGCTGCGTCTCCAAGGGGGGAGGGCAGGGTGTTCACGAGGGAGAAGGTAAGCGCTCCGCACTTGCGGGCACTTTCCGCCAAAGCGACGATGTCAGGGCTTTTGCCCGATTGCGATACGGCGAAGGCTGCCGCCCGTTCCAGCCGCAGTTTCGTCTGGTAGATCGAGGCGAGCGAAGGGCCGAGCGAGGCGACTGGAAGCCCTGTCTGTAACTCGATCGCATATTTCAGGAAATGCGCGGCGTGATCGGACGATCCGCGGGCAATGGTGACGATAACGGCCGGGTCACGGGCTTTCAGCTTGTCTCCGGCCTGCCGGAAGTCGGCACTGGTATTGTCCAGCAGACGGGCGACGGCATCGGGAATCTCGTTGATTTCCTGGCGCATCAGGGTTGTCATCGTTTTCTGTCCTTGGTCGATGTGTTTCAGTCGGAGGTCATCGTCAGTTCGGCGACGAGGTCGTAGGCGTCGCTGCGATAAAGGGCGCGCGATATTTCCATGAGGCGGCCGCTTTCGAGATAGGCCATGCGCTGGACGGAAAGTGCAGCAGACCCGGGGGGAACTCCAAGCAGCATCGTTTCCTCATCCGTAAGGTTGCGCGCAGAGATGCGCTGGATGGCGCGGACGGGGCGAATATCGCTTTTCGCAAGCTCCTGATAAAGCGAGTTTTCCACCAGCTGTGGGTCCGGCAGAATATCGCCCGGCAGGCTCGTGACTTCGAGCGCGATCGGCTGGTCGTTGGCAAGGCGCAGTCGCGTCAACCGGGCAACCATGGCGGATTGGGAAAGGCCGAGAGCCATCATCTCGTCACCGGTCGGGTAAAACAGGCCTCTTTCAAGCCAGCGCGTGCTCGCCACCATTCCCCGGCGGCGCATATCCTCTGTAAACGAGGTAAGCTTGGTCAACGGCTGCTGCATACGGGTGATGGGTTTGACGACAAAGGTGCCCGACCCATGCCTGCGGACGAGAAGTCCGTCGCGAACGAGATCGTCCACAGCCTTGCGCACCGTGACGCGGCTGACGCAGGCGCTTTCGGCAATGTCGCGCTCGGGCGGCAGGGCATCGCCATGTTTGAGGCGGCCGCCATTGATGGCGTCTTCAATCGTCTGACGCAGTTTCAGGTAAAGCGGGCCGCCGCCTCCTGATTGCAGGTCGTCCAGATTAAGCACTGCCCCGTTCATCCATAACCTCTGTCACAATCGATGTGGCGAATTCCGGCTATACCATATGCGTCACAATCGGCAATACCAAAATAGAACCATTAGTGAATTTGTACGATTAATCGGTGGTTTTTTCGATCATTTGCTAAATAATGAGGCCTCTTGCTTGAAATTTTCGCATTAACCAAAAAAAATTTCCGGCAATTGGAATTGCTATAGACGATTGGCATTTTTTTGGTATTGTTTTTGTATCAGTGGCTCACGGCGCTCTATCTTGCGCCTGTCTCCGCTGGGGAAATCGGTCTCCGGTCCTCACTAGGATTTGCGAGATCGAATTTAACTTGACCGTTATGAAAATTAATTTCATCGTGGCGGAAAATTATCGCAGATATCAGGATAGCCAGCAAAGAAATGGTTGCTTCTGCGAAAATGAATTACGAATGAACAGGGAACAAAGTTCATGAAGGTGGGAATTATCGGACTCGGATTCCGTCTCGGTTATCTGGGCTACGTTTTTCACGAGATCGACAAGGATTTCGAGATCGTCGGTTATGTCGATCCTGCCCCGGCCGGTCTGTCGGGTCTTGAGGAAAAGGGCATTTCGGCTGGCAAGGCCTATGACAGCCCCGAGGCGCTGATCGCCGGCGAGACATTCGACCTTTTGATGATCGGCTCACCGAACCATATGCATCTGGAGCATATCCGCATCGGGCTTGAAGCCGGTTGCACCATTTTCTCGGAAAAACCCATCGTCGTCAGCATCGAGGAAAGCCTCGAACTCGCCCGGTTGCTCAACAAGCATGGACATGAGCGGCTGCTGGTCGGTCTGGTCCTGCGTTACTCGCCGCTTTACCGCGATCTGCGCGCCGCGCAGGCCGAAGGCAAGCTGGGTGACGTCGTCTCCATCGAGGCTTCGGAACATATCCCGCCCTATCATGGTGCGTTCTTCATGCGCGACTGGCGGCGTTACGAGAACTATTCCGGCTCCTTCATGCTGGAAAAATGCTGCCACGACCTCGATCTCTATAACGGCATGGTGGGTGCCCGGCCGCGTTTCGTGTCGAGCTTTGGCGGGCGCAAGAGCTTCACGCCTGCAAATGCTCCGCAAAATGACGGCATCAACGACATGGAAGTCTACCATCGCAAGCCGAGCGGCTGGATGGGTTCCGACAAGGTTTTCGACAGCGACGGTGATATCATCGACTACCAGACCGCGATCGTCGAATATGAAAACGGCGCATCGCTCGCCTTCCATACCAATCTGAACGTTCCCGACGATTTCCGCCGTTTCTGCGTCATCGGCGCCAAGGGCATGGCCGAGGGCGATTTCGTGCGCGGCTTCCTGAACGTGCACAATGCCCGCACCAACGAAAAGACCGTTGCCAAGACCTATTCGGCGGCAACCGTGCTCTCCCAGCATTATGGCGCGGATGAGCAGATGGCCGAGGACGTGATCAACCATGTCGTCAAGGGGACGCCCCTGCCGGTTTCCGCGCTCGATGCGATCGAGGCCGGTATTCTGGCGCTCGCCATGGACGAGGCGCGCCATGGCCGCAAGGTGGTCGATCTCAAGCCGGTGTGGGAGGAATATGATCTGGCACTCCACGGGCAGTTGAAGTCGCCCGCCGTGAAATCGGCTTAAGGGGGCGCTGCGATGGATGCGAAACGCAGCGCGGTCATCTTTGCCTGGCTTCTTCTTTTGCCGGCGCTTTTATACATCACTGTTATTGTTGCTTATCCGCTCGTCGATACCTTCATCCTGTCTTTCACGGACGCGTCGTTGAAAAAGACGACGAACTGGGTGGGTTTCATCAATTACGAGAAGATCTTCAACGAGACTTTCGCCGGGGTCATCACGCGGACCTTTATCTGGACGTTCTTTTCCGTCTCGATAAAGATGATCATCGGCACCTTCGGTGCGGTGTTGCTGAATTCGGCCGTTCCCGGTCGGGCCCTGTTTCGCATCCTGACGATGCCGCCATGGATCGTGCCGATGGCTATCGGCATCTTCATGTGGGGCTGGATGTATAACGGCCAGTTCGGCATGATTTCCGGTGTTCTCCAGAATCTTGGCCTGGTGGACGGTCCAGTCGCCTTCCTCGCCTATGGCAGCACGGCGTTCTGGGCGACTATCATCACCGACGTATGGATCGGCGTGCCGATGGTGACGCTTTATCTGCTGGCGGCAATTCAGGCCATTCCGCAGGATCTTTACGAGGCAGCCTGGACCGACGGCGCCAGCCGCACCTACCGCTTCCGCCGCATCACTTTGCCGCTGATGCTGCCGGCCATGATTACCATGTCGATGATCTCGCTGATTTCGACCTTCAATTCCTTCGACATCATCTGGATCCTGACACAGGGCGGACCGACGGGCCAGACGACGACCATGATCATCGACACCTACAAGACGGCGATCGGTTCCTACAAATACGGTGAGGGCGCAGCGCGTGCAGTGCTGATCTGCATCTTCCTGTCCATATTCACCTACTTCTACTTCCGCATCACCAGCCGTATCTCGCAGGAGACCAGCCGATGACCGACAAAAATGCGATGATCAACCGTTACAGGTGGTATGAGATCGTCGGGATTTATTGCGGCATCGCCGTATTCCTGACCTTCGTGCTGGCGCCTTTTGTCGAAGGGTTTCTGGTTTCGCTGAAACCGCTCAGCCTGCTTTTTTCGTCACCGTATAAGTTTTGGCCGGAAAACGGCTCCTTCGAAGCTTACCGGACCATGTGGGTCAGCGTTCCCGGCTTTGCCCGCTACGTCTTCAACTCCTTCTTCATCTCGACGATATCGACGATCATCGTTCTGCTTCTGGTGGTGCCGGCGTCGTATGCTTTCGCGCGGTTCCAGTTTCGCGGTCGCGGGCAATTGCTCGGCGCGTTTCTGGCGATCAACATGTTCTCCGGTGCGGTGCTTCTGATCCCGCTTTACCGGCTGATGCGCAATATGGGCGTGCTGAACACCTATCTGGCGATGATCATTCCCGGCGCCGCCTTTTTGATCCCCACTGCCATCTGGCTTTTGCGGACCTACATGCTGCGTATTCCGCGCGAACTGGAGGAGGCGGCCTATGTGGACGGTGCGAGCTATTTCTATACCTTCCGCCGGGTGATCCTGCCGCTTGCGATGCCTGGCATCGCCGTCGTGTCCATCACCACCTTCATCGGTGCTTATGCGCAGCAGTTCATCTTCGCGCTCACCTTCAATTCCAAGACCGAATATATGCCGCTGCCCATCGGCCTGTTTGCCTATTTCGGTCGTCAGGAAGTCGTCTGGAATGAGTTGATGGCGGCCAGCTTCGTCGGCATTGCGCCGGCCATGGTCGTCATCTTCTTCATGCAACGCTATCTCGTCAGCGGGCTTACCGCAGGCGCGGTGAAATAATCAACAATAGGAACGACCACCAGAAAACGGGAGACTATCTATGGCACTGAAACATTACGGATTGGCGCTTTGCGCCTTCGCATTTGCCGGTTCCACTGCCCTTGGCACGGTGGCGGCACACGCCGCCGACAAGGAGATCAGCTGGATCTATTGCGGCGACAAGATGGACCCCATCCATGAAAAATACATCAAGGAATGGGAAGGCAAGAATGCCGGCTGGAAGGTCGTTCCGGAAGTCGTCGGCTGGGCGCAGTGCCAGGACAAGGCAACCACGCTCGCAGCCGCCGGCACTCCGGTCGCCATGGCCTATGTCGGTTCGCGCACGCTGAAGCAGTTCGCACAGAACGACCTCATCGTTCCGGTGCCGATGACCGAAGACGAAAAGAAGACCTATTATCCTAACATCGTCGACACGGTTACCTTCGAGGATACGCAGTGGGGCGTGCCCGTCGCCTTCTCGACCAAGGCGCTCTATTGGAACAAGGACCTCTTCAAGCAGGCCGGTCTCGATCCGGAAGTGCCGCCGAAGACCTGGGCTGAAGAGATCGCCTTTGCCAAGCAGATCAAGGAAAAGACCGGCGTCGCCGGTTATGGTCTGCCCGCCAAGACCTTCGACAACACCATGCACCAGTTCATGCACTGGGTTTACACCAATAACGGCAAGGTCATCGACGGCGACAAGATCACCGTCGACAGCCCGCAGGTTCTTGCAGCTCTGAAGGCCTACAAGGACATCACGCCTTACTCCGTCGAGGGTCCGACGGCCTACGAGCAGAACGAAATCCGCGCCATCTTCCTCGATGGCAAGGTTGGCATGATCCAGGCGGGATCGGGTGCTGCAACCCGCCTGCAGGAAACCAAGATCAACTGGGGTATCGCAACCCTGCCGCTCGGCCCTGAAGCCAAGGGTCCCGGCACGCTGCTCATCACCGACAGCCTCGCGATCTTCAAGGGAACCGGTGTCGAAGAAAAGGCGACCGAATTCGCCAAGTTCATCACCTCTCCCGGCCCGCAGGGCGAATACGAACTGCAGGGCGGCGCTGGCCTGACCCCGCTTCGTCCGTCGCCGAAGGTTGATGAGTTCATCGCCAAGGACCCCTTCTGGAAGCCGCTGATCGACGGTATCGCCTATGGCGGTCCCGAGCCGCTCTTCACTGACTACAAGGGCTTCCAGGACACGATGATTGAGATGGTGCAGTCTGTCGTTACCGGCAAGGCGACACCGGAAGATGCCGCAAAGAAGGCCTCTGCCGCTCTCGAGCAGTACAAGTAATCCACTTTTATACGGTTGCGGGCGCAGGTCGCCCGCAACCTCATAATTCGTTGCGAGAATACCTGCCGCTATGACGGCAGGAGCTTCTCGTGTGTTTTAACGGTTCCGATAAGGCGCGATTTTTCCGTGTCGCGGAACGTCTCTGAACGCAGCCTGATGTCGGCTGGTGACGGGAGAGGCAAGTTTTGGGTCAGCTTTATCTCAACAACGTCCGCAAGAACTATGGACATTTCGAAGTCATCAAGGGCGTTCAGCTCGACATCAGGGATGGCGAGTTCGTCGTTTTTGTCGGCCCCTCGGGATGCGGTAAATCCACATTGCTGCGCATGATCGCCGGCCTTGAGGATATTTCCGCCGGCGACATCGTCATCAACGATGTGAAGGTCAATGACTTGCCGCCGGTTAGACGCGGCATCGCCATGGTGTTCCAGTCCTATGCGCTCTATCCGCATATGACAGTTTTTGAAAACATCGCTTTTCCCCTCCGCGTCGAAAAGATGGAAGAGGGCAAGATCAAGGAAAAGGTCGAGGCTGTCGCCAAGATCCTGCAACTCGACCAGCGCCTGCAGCAGCGTCCCGGCATGTTGTCCGGCGGCCAGCGCCAGCGTGTAGCGATCGGCCGCGCCATCGTTCGCGAGCCGAAGATATTCCTGTTCGACGAGCCGCTTTCCAACCTTGACGCCGCACTTCGCGCCGACATGCGTATCGAGCTCACCAATCTGCATCGGACGCTGAAGGCGACGATGATCTACGTGACGCATGACCAGGTGGAAGCCATGACCATGGCCGACCGCATCGTGGTGCTGAATGCGGGCGAAATCTCCCAGGTCGGCGCGCCGCTGGAACTTTACCACAAGCCCGCAAACCTGTTCGTCGCCGGTTTCATCGGCAATCCGAAAATGAATTTCCTGAAGGTCACCTGCAAATCCGTCAGCGCCGATGGTGTGACCGTGGAGTATGAGGGCCAGACAATCACCGTGCCGGTGGAGCCGCGCGCCGGTCTTGAAGGCACGCAACTGACGCTCGGCATTCGCCCGGAACACACCGGTCTCGAAACGGCCGACCTGAATATCAAGGTCGCGCCCAGCGTTATCGAGCGGCTGGGTGTGAATACGATCGCTTATGGCGTCGCGCCCACGGGTGAAAATTATTGCGCGCTTCTTTCCGGTTCTGCGCCTGTTGTCGTCGATGAAACCATCGTCACCGGTATCAAGGCGTCGGATTGCCATCTGTTTGATGAAAGCGGCACATCGCTCGAACGGCGTGTCGATCTTTCTGTCCTCAAACTGATACAATAAAGGGCGGGGAACCGGGCCATGAAATCTGTCTCGCCATGCCCGGTTTTCTGCGACGCTATCGGTTTTCAGCGGTCTTCGTCTTCCAGACGAAAAAGCAACGCCGGGCTTTCGGCCCGGCGTTCAAAACGGTCTGGCAGGTCCGCTGGATCACGGCATGGGATTGGGCATGTATCCGGTGAAACCGCTGATTTTCCAGCGGCCCTCATGCAGTCGGCAATAATAATGCGTCTGCCATTTCATGACGTCGAAGCTGCCGTCGGCCTTGCGAAGCCCGCCGTCGAACTTCTTGCGAACCAGCGCGGTCTCACCTTCCACTTCGATTTCTTCCAGCGTGGTGGTGGTGAAGATCGCATTGCGCGGGTCTTCAGCGAATTGCTGGGTCTGGAAATCCTGCGCCTGTCGCAGCCATTCGTCGCGATAGGCGTCAAGCGAGGGGAAGGACAGGCGCCAGTTGTCCGGGTTTGCATCCCGGTTGGCGTTGATGCCGAGAAAGCCGTCCTTTACGAAATCATCCGCGACTTTCGACCAGTCGGCAGTGAGGAAGGCGTCGATATCCCGTGTTACCAGCATGTCCCAGATGGAGTGGCGGGCGACGTCTGTTTCGGGAAAAGGGTTTTTGAATGGGTCGCGCATGATTCAGGTCCGTTGTTGAAATTATTTTCAAGATTTGGATATTTCTCTGGCGAAGATTGTTGGCATATGCTCATCTCGCAATCAACAGAGAAAATAATTTTCAAATCAAAGGTGTCCGGCGTGTCGTCAACGGGGCGAAACATGGTCGATTCAGGGGTGTGTACGGTTGACGGGCGTCTCGGATTAGGGTGCATCGGAAACGGGGCCAAGCCTTAAGTTTTGGCGGAACGGAGACCGGTGAGCATGGATATTTTCGCAAAGATTCAAGACGACAGGGGACAGTTCTCGCAATCGGAGCGGCGGATCGCTGATATCCTGGTTTCGGACTTCGAGTTTGCGGTCAATGCATCGATCATCGAGCTTGCCGCCCGCGCCGAGGTTTCCCCGCCAACTGTGACGCGGTTCTGCCGCCGTCTGGGTTGCCAGAGCTTTTCGGATTTCAAGGTCAGCCTTGCCAAGACCGCTTATGTCGGCATCCGCTACCTCACCTCGGAACCGACAAGCACGGGCCCGTCGGACGTCGCCGAGGAAGTGCTTGCCAAGGCGCAGGAGGCGCTTTTCCTGCTGCACAAGACGCTCGATCCCGCCCTCGCCGACGAAGCGGCCGTCCGGATTGCCAATAGCGGCATGATCTACGCGTTTGGAGCCGGTGGTAATTCCTCGATGATCGCCTCGGAAATTCAGAACCGGCTGTTTCGCCTTGGCCTGCGCGTTTCGACCAGCGCCGATCACAGCATGCAATTGATGATGACTGCCGCTGCGCGGAAGGAAGACGTCATCATCGGATCCTCCTTTTCCGGCCGCAACATGGAATTGGTGAAGTGCTTCAGGCTGGCGCGGGAAATGGGGGTTACCACCATCGCGCTGACCCAGAGCGATACGCCCGTCGCCTTGGCCGCCGATATGGTGGTGGCCGTCAACGTGCCGGAGGGAAACAATATCTTCCGCCCAACATCATCGCGTTATGCCTATCTGGCGGCGGTTGATGTTCTGGCGACGCTAGCTGCCTATCACCACCGGCAGCGGTCGATGGTGACTCTGCGGCACATCAAGCAGCAGCTTGTGGAGCATCGTGATCCGGACGACCGGCAATTGCTGGGTGACTAGAGCATTCCCAGTAAGCCCGCGTAGCGGTTTCACGCCCGGAAAATGCGTAAAAACAAAGATGTAGAGCGGCTTGACCTCAAAACCCGCTCTGGAAAGCCTCGAAGGAGTAGCATGACATGCAGGACAGGAAAGATCAGGTCGCCGTCGTAACGGGCGCGGCGGGCGACATCGGCCGGGCAATTGCCGCGGCGCTTTCTGAAAGCCACGCGAAGGTGGTGTTGGTGGATATCGATCCCGACGCCCTTTCCAATGCGCTTTCCCTGCTTTCCGGTTCCGCCTTCGTTTCGAAAACCTGCGACGTCACCGATCCGCAGGATCTTGCAAGGCTGGCCGTGGAGGTTGCGGAGCTGGGTGATGTCGCGACCCTCGTCAACAATGCCGGTGCTGCAAGGGCCGTCAGCCTGCACGACACGACCGCAGAGATATGGCGCAAGGACAATGCCCTTAACTTGGAAGCACCGTTTCTCTGCTTCAGGGCTTTCGAGGACGCGCTTAAGCGCACGCAAGGGTCTGTCATCAATATCACCTCCGTCAACGGCATGGCTGTGTTCGGCCATCCCGCCTATAGCGCGGCAAAGGCAGGCTTGATCCATCTGACGAAGCTGATCGCTGTCGAATACGGAAAATTCGGCATCCGTTCCAATGCTGTTGCTCCAGGAACCGTGCGCACGCAGGCTTGGGAAGCGCGGGCGGCAGTCAATCCTAAGGTCTTCGAGGAAGCGAAGCACTGGTATCCGTTGCAGCGCATCGTGAGGCCTGAGGATGTCGCCAACGCCGTCGCTTTTCTAGCCGGGCCACAGGCAGCGGCCATCAGCGGCGTGTGCCTGCCGGTGGATTGCGGCCTGACGGCAGGGCAGGCGCCGCTCGCCCGCACTTTCTCACAATCCGAACACTACTGACCGAAGTCCTCTCGGGCTTGAAGCACAATAAAGGGGAGCATCATGGCGCTCGCACAATTTCGTCTCGAAAACTCATGGCATCCGCTCGAAGATTCCGCATTGGGTGGCTTCACCTTCACCCTGTTCAATCTTTCCAACGAGCCGGTGAAGGATTTCCGGATCGTCTATACGTCGCTGACGCGGACCATCGACAAGCCCGTTTGCGGCAATGCCGTCTATCTGCGACGCAATGCCAATTTCCATGAATTTGCGCCGCCACGGGGTTTCGTGCTGGAAGCCGGGAAATCGTGGCGTTTCACCGTTGACGGCCTGCTCAGGCCTGCCCGCCATCGCACAGACGGTGCGAAATCCGCCTATATCAGCCTTGCCGATGGCACACATCGCGCGGTTGATGTCGCTGACCTGATGCTTGACGGGCGCCATAGCGAGCCGGCGCCAGCCCTGCTTCCCGAAGGAAAGCTCGATCTGCCCTTCGCCATCCAGCCCTGGCCTGCAGAAATCGATGCCGCGCCGGGCGAAGATTTCCCCGTCGCACTCTTCCCGACGGAGGAGGCAGGCAAGGAAGAAGTGCTTGCGGTGGAAACTGTTTCGTCGCTGTTCCGCAGGCTTTTTGCCGTTGGTCACGTGCCTTTCAGCCTCGCGCCTGTTCATGAGGGCAAACCGCTTCGTTTCAAGCAACATAGCGGTCTGGAAGCGGAAGGTTATCGCCTGTCTTTCTCTGATGACGCCGTCGTCGTGGAATATTCGGCCGCTGCAGGTCTGCAATACGGCCTGACCGTGCTCGCGCAATTGCTGCACGGCGCGCGCACCGATACCAAATTCCGTTTCCCGGTTTCAGGCACCATCGCCGATGCGCCGCGTTACAGCTGGCGCGGTTGCCATCTGGATGTCTCGCGACAATTCTATCCGACCGGTGATGTCGTGCGGCTGATCGACATTCTTGCATGGCTGCGCATGAACCGGTTCCATTGGCACCTGACGGATGACGAGGCCTGGCGTCTCGAAATCAAGGCCTACCCGCTGCTGACGACAGTCGGCGCGACGCGCGGCCCGGATGCGCCGCTTCTGCCGCAGCTCGGCAATGGGGCTGAGCCGGTTTCCGGTTATTACACGCAGGATGATGTTCGCACGGTCGTCGCGCATGCGGCGGCACTCAACATCGAAATCGTGCCGGAGGTCGATATTCCCGGCCACAGCACGGCGGCTCTCGTTGCCTATCCGGAGCTGACGGATGGGCAGGAAGCGCCGGACAGCTATCGCTCCGTACAGGGCTATCCCAACAATGCGCTCAATCCCGCCATCGAGCCGACCTATGAATTCCTTGGCAAGATATTCGACGAGATGGTGGAGCTTTTCCCCTCGCGGCTGATCCATATCGGCGGCGACGAGGTAGCAGATGGCTCCTGGCTTGCCTCGCCGCTTGCCAAGTCGTTGATGGAAAAGGAAGGCCTCGACGGCACCTTCGGTATCCAGTCCTATTTCATGAAACGTATTCAGGGGATGCTGCATGAGCGCGGTCGCCAGCTTGCCGGCTGGGACGAAGTTTCGCACGGCGGCGGCGTCGATCCCTCGGGAACATTGCTGATGGCCTGGCAGAAGCCGGAAGTTGGCCTGGAGCTTGCAAAGCAGGGCTACGACGTCGTGATGACGCCGGGACAGGCCTATTATCTCGACATGGTGCAGGATGAAGCCTGGCAGGAGCCGGGCGCTAGCTGGGCCGGCACCGTTCCGCCGTCGCATACATATGCTTACGAGGCAGTCGGTGAGTTCCCCGAGGAATTGAAGGAGCGAATGAAAGGCGTTCAGGCCTGCATCTGGTCCGAGCATTTCCTCAATCGCGCCTATTTCAACCATCTGGTTTTCCCGAGACTGCCCGCCATTGCCGAGGCGGCGTGGACGCCGAAAGCGCAGAAGGACTGGCTGCGTTTCTCCGCCATCGTCCGCTTGAGCCCGGTCTATTGAGAGGAAGGCGAGATGCGTATTGCCGTTGGTGGAATTCATACCGAATGCAGCACCTATTCGCCGGTGCTGATGCGTCAGGAAGATTTTCGCGTCTTTCGCGGCGCGGAGTTGCTGGAAGCCGAATATTTCAATTTCCTCGGCGAAGGCGGGGTGGAAGTGTTGCCGCTTCTGCATGCGCGGGCGGTGCCGGGTGGCCCGGTGTCGCGCGCGGCCTATGATGCGTTTAAGCAGGAATTCTTGGAGCGTCTCAAGGCTTGCCTGCCGCTCGACGGACTTTATCTCGCCATGCATGGCGCGATGAATGTCGAGGGAATGGACGATGCGGAAGGGGACTGGATTTCCAGCGCCCGCGCCGTAGTCGGACCGGATGTGATCATTTCCGCCAGCTACGACCTGCACGGCAATGTCAGCCAGTCGATCATCGACCAATTGGATATTTTCGCCGGCTACCGAACTGCGCCGCATATCGATGTGCGCGAGACGATGGTGCGGGCGTGGACGATGCTCATCAAGGCTCTGAAAACGGGCGAGAAGCCCGGTGTGGCATGGGCGAAAATCCCCGTTCTACTGCCGGGTGAAAAAACCTCCACGGAAGATGAACCGGCCAAAAGCCTCTATGCCGTCTTGCCGGAACACGATGCCCGGCCCGGCATTTGGGATGCGAATTTCATGATCGGCTACGTCTGGGCCGATGAACCAAGGGCGACGGCCTGCGCTGTCGTGACCGGGACGGACAGAGAGGCCGCGCAGGCCGTCGCCTCGGAGATTGCACAATCCTACTGGAATGCCCGACAGGATTTCCGTTTCGGTCCCGTGACCGAACCGCTCGAGGTCATCATGGATATTGCGGAAAAAACAACAACCGGGCCGATCATTCTGGCGGATTCCGGCGACAATCCGACCGGCGGCGGGGTGGGCGATCGCGCCGATGTTCTGGCGGCGTTGATTGCGCGCAATTGGCAGGGCGCGTTGATCGGCGGCGTCACCGACAGGCCGGCGGTCGAGGCCTGTTTTACGGCGGGCGAGGGCGCGGCGCTTTCCCTGAAGATCGGCGGCAGTCTCGATCCCGAAAGCCCTTCCATCACTGTCGAAGCCAAGGTCCTGAAACTGGACGATCCAGGTGCTTCCGATCAGCGTCAGGCGGTCGTCGTCATCGATGGCATTACCGTCATTCTGGCCGCACGGCGCAGGCCCTATCACATGATCGCGGATTTCACCCGTCTGGGCTTCGATCCGAAGGCGGTAAGGCTGCTGGTCGTCAAGTCAGGTTATCTTTCGCCGGAGCTTGCGCCCATCGCCAATCCCAATCTCATGGCGTTGACGGAGGGGGTTATCAATCAGGATATCGAAAACCTCCCCAATCGCCGCCGGGATGGCGATTTTTACCCATGGAAACCGCATTTCAACTATATCCCGAAACCCATCCTTTCGGCCCGCTGGCGATGACAGCGGTTCGATAGCATTTCATTCAGCGATCCGGCCGTGCCGGATCATCTCAGGCGAACCTTCATGCCGTCGGCTCTTTCCATCGTTTTCAACAATCCGTCGATCCGCATCGGGGCGCTCGCCATCCTGTTCTTCGGATTTTCGAATGCCGCCACCGCCCCCTATCAGGCGGTGATCGGCATTCGCGAAATCGGGCTCAGCAACACCGTCTATTCCCTGCTGATGCTGTTTGCCGCCATCATCAATGTCAGCGCCAGCGTGCTGATGGGCATCGTTGCAGACCGGCTCGGCGAATATCGCAAACCCATGCTGCTGATCGCGCTTTTCGGCGTCAGCGGCTATCTGCTGGTTTATCTCGTTGGTAATGCCACCGCCTTCGTGACCGCGAAGCTGCTGCTCCTGCCGATTTTCGGGGCGATGAACTCTCTGATTTTCGCGCATGTGCGCGCCGATGCCCGCAATCTTTCGACGGGCGACATGATTGCCGTGAATTCGATCATGCGGGCCACCATCTCGCTGTCCTGGGTGCTGGTGCCTGGTATCGTCGGTATTTTTCTGGTGAATTCCGGCAATATGCTGCTGGCTTTCCTGTTCTCAGGCATCTGCGCGCTTATCTGCTTTCTGCTTGTGGCCTTTTGCCTGCCGCGCGCGGCCACGCCGGCATCGGTGAACACGCAGGCACGCTTCGGTGTCCGCGCTTCACTTGCGGAAATCGGGGAGCGACGGGTGCTGCTGCGGATCATCGCCATCGCGCTCATCTGCTCGATGCTGCATCTCAATGATTCCATCCGCTCGCTCATCATAACGGGTCAGGCAAAGGGAACGGTTGCGGATATCGGTATCGTCGCGGGCATCGTTGCCGCGCTGGAAATCGTCTTCATTCTGCTGTGGGGCTGGATCGAAAAGAAGGTGCCGCAAACGCTGACCCTTGCGGCGGGAGCGGGGCTTTATGCCATCTACCTCATCCTGCAGGGGCTCGCGACGGCACCTTGGCATATCTACGCGCAGACCTTGATCAGCGCGCTCGGCGCAGCCGCCATCATCAGTATCCCGATCACCTATCTGCAGGAACTGATTGCGGATCGGCCGGGGCTTGGAAGCTCGCTGATTGCCGTCAACATCTTCCTCGGCGCGGGTTTGGGTGCGCTGATTTTTGCCGTCGGCACGCTCGTCACGAGCTATTCAGGCACTTCAATCCTGGGAGCGGTTGTGGGTCTCGGCGGCGTTTACATGCTCTACGCGCTTGATGGGAAGGGCCGCCGCAGGTAGAGCGTCGGACCGAAAAGTGTGGGCGGTTTTCGGATAAGCTGGCGCGAAAACACGGCATATTCAAAAGAAAGAGGTTACGATGATTCTCGAGATTTGCGTGGACGACGTGGCCGGTCTGGAAGCGGCGGTCAGGGGTGGGGCCGACCGAATAGAACTTTGCGCGGCATTGTCCGGTGGCGGTGTGACGCCGTCTGCAGGTTTCATGCACCGGGCGGCGGCCTACACCCTGCCGGTGAGCGTGATGATCAGGCCGCGCGCCGGGGATTTCGTGTTCACGCGCGACGAAGCCGATGTCATGAAACGCGATATCGATGCGGCGCGCGCGGCGGGGCTTTCCGGCGTGGTGCTCGGTGCCTCGCTTGGCGATGGCTCGCTTGATATTCCCCTGCTCGAAGAACTGCGCCGCCACGCCGACGGGCTCGATATGACGCTGCACCGGGCGATCGACGTTGTTCCCGACATGGATGAAGCATTGGAGGCCGCTATCGCGCTGGGTTTCCCGAGAATTCTGACCTCCGGGGGCGCGCGTTCGGCGCTTGAGGGCATCGAGACCTTGGCGCGATTATCCGAGCTTGCCGCCGGGCGGATTGTCATCATGCCGGGGGCCGGGGTGCGTCCACCAGTCGTGCAGACATTGCTGGACCGCTTTCCCATTACGGAGATCCACGCATCCTGTTCCGCCATTCCGTTTTACGATCCGGAAAGCCGGGTGGCGAAACTCGGTTTCACCGGCGCGGGGCGCAAGGGCACGGATGAGGAGGCCGTTCGAGAGTTAAAGGCGATCCTCACCGCTCATCAAAAAGGCGGCGCAAAGCTCTAGCCGTTCCTGCGGCGCCATCGAGATCGAGGTGGATCACGTCCGGTCCCGGCAGGGCCAATGCCGCCCTGATGGCATCGGCCATGGATTGCGCAGAGATATGCTTCTCTTCCAGCACCTGCGCCAGCCCCAGCCGCGCCAGCCGTTCGGCGCGGGCGCTCTGTTCCGTTTCGCCATCGGCCGCAAACGGGATCAGAAGCGAGCGGCATTTTGCCTGTAGAATATCGCAGACGGTGTTGTAACCGGCCTGCGAAACCGAAAGCCGCGCGCCGGCAAGCAGGCTTGCGAAATCCTTGCGGAAGCGGAAGATGGACACATTTTCGGGCGCCTGCGCCGAGATCGCATCGAAATCTGCCTGCGGCATGTTGGGGCCGGTTATGAGGCACCAGCTTTTGATCTCTTCCAGCAGAGGCGATGCCTCAAGTGCGGCCCGGATAAGGGCTGCACCAACGGCACCTCCGCCAGCGGAAACGACGATATCGAATTTTTCCGCCGGTTCCGGCGATGGCAGCGGCGCGACGAGGCCGGTATAGACAACGCGCTGGCTGATTTCGCCGGCAAGGGGAAAGGTCTCCTCCAGCCGGACGAAATCCGGATCTCCGTGGACCAGCACCGCGTCGAAATGTTTCTTCACCAGCGACACGGTTTCTTCGTCACGGCCGGGTTTGGTTTTTTCCTGCAGAATATCGCGCAGCGACGTCATGACGAGCGGGCGTGGTTCACTGTCCTCGATCTCGTGCAGAAGCGGCAGCAATTCGAAACGCACCTGCCTGCGGCCGAAGGGGAAGGCCTCTATGATGACGATGTCCGGCTTTGCGCCGTGATAAGCGCCGATCAGCATATCCGTTCGCAGCTTCTTGAAGTCGTCATCGACCGGTTTGCCGGAACTATCGACAAGGCCGGAAAAGCTGCCGTCGCTGACGGCGATCGGCGGCAATTCGACATGGCGGATGCCTTCGCCCGGAAAGCCGGGAACCGGGGTGCCACCTGTCACCAGAACGACGTCGAAACCATCAGCCTGAAGGGCATTGGCAACGCGGCTGGCGCGGGCGATATGGCCGATGCCCAGAAGGTGCTGGACGTAGAAGAAAACGGAAGGGCGCTTTTCCGTATCGGTCATGGCGTTTTTTCCCACTCGGTTTCGAACAGCGTCTTCAACTCGGCAATGCTGGTGCGGTTGTCGAAGGCGGTTCGCACACGGTTTTCCGCCGCACTACCCAGACGCTCACGCAATTGTGGATCGGTAATCGCCGTGCGCAGAGCCTCGGCGAAGGCAACCGGATTTTCGGGCTCCGTCAGCAGGCCGTTTTCACCGTCCACGAAGAATTCCGGAATGCCTGATATATTGGTGGAAATGCAGGTCAGTGCCTGGCTGGCGGCCTCGACCAGCACATTGGGAAGACCGTCGCGGTCACCATCGCTGGTGATGCGGCAGGCAAGGGCGAAGAGGTCGGCCTCGCGGTAATTCTCCAGCACCTGTTTCTGGTCCATGGCGCCGGTCCAGACGATCCTGTCGGCGATGCCAAGCTCGTCGGCGAGTTTTTTCAACCCGGCAAGTTCGTCGCCGCCACCGATATGGGTGAAACGCCAATGGATGTCCTGTGGAAGCGAGGCCAAAGCCTGCAACAGAATATCGATGCCCTTTTTCTTGACGGCCCGTCCAACACTCAAAATCCTGACCGGATCATGAGCGTCCGATCCATCTCTTTGCGGACGCGGCGTGTCGAAATGCGGGAAGCGGGTGAGATCGAGACCGTGATAGCTCAAATGCACATTCTGCTTGACGCCGGAAAGGGTGCGAAGATGCTGAAAGCCGCTTGCGGTGCAGGTCACGGCCCAGCGGGCGCTTTCCAGCTTTGCGACAAGGTCCCGGTCGCTGGAGGTCCAGATATCCTTGGCGTGAGCCGAAATCGTCCAGGGCGTGCCGGTGATAAGATGTGTATAGGCGGCGACCGAGGCGGGTGTGTGGATGAAGTGGACATGCAGCCACCCGGCATCTACAGGCCATTCGTGCGCCAGCACGGCCGCTTGCCCGAAACGGCGGAAGCGGTTGCGGCTGAGATCATGCGGCAGATCGCTGAAAAACCGACGCAGCGCCTTGGTGAAGCCTGGCTTCTTGCGGCATGCCCACAGGGCCTTCAGCACGCGGATGGGCTCGTCATGCAGATATTCCGGCAGTAGGTCACGGGTGCGCGGATTTCATCGTGAACGGGGTGGCGTTTTTTATCCGTCGGGCGGCGCATGGACATGAGTTCCAGCGTAAGGCCAGCCTTTTCAAGCCCCAGAAGTTCCTGGGCGATGAAAGTCTCGGACAGGCGCGGATAGCCCTTGAGGAGCACCACGATTTTTTTTGTGTCGGTCACGTTGCGCGTGTCTCTTTTGAAGCGGTGGTTGTCGGGGAGCCGGTCACGCCGTCAGCGTTATTGGCACCTTGTCGCCCTCGGGCGGCAGCCATTCGGCTATCCGTTTCGAAATGTTTTCCAGACCATCGAGCTTCAGGTCCTGCGAATTGACGGAAGGCGGCGCGCGATTCGGCAGCGCTTTAAGAGCTGCCGCCATTTTTGCCGGATTCTCGGCATCCTCAGGTAAAAGCATGTCGAAAAGGCCGAGCTCCGACGCGCGGCTTGCACGGATAAGCTGCTCCTCCCTCGGCACCGTGCGCGGCACGACGAGGGCAGGCTTGTCGAACGACAATATCTCGCAGACGGTGTTGTAGCCGCCCATCGACACGACGGCCTGAGCGCCGGCGACGAGGTCTTCCATGCGGTTGTCGAATTCGATGATCTCTATGTACGGAATATCGGCAACACTGCTCATGAATCGCTGGCGCTGGTCTGCCGGCATGTAAGGGCCGAGCACCACGAGCGCCTTGTGCGTCAGTTCGCTATCATGACGGTAGGCGTTGATGACGTCATCGATCAATTCGCTGCCGTCACCGCCGCCGCCAGTGGTGATGAGAAGATAGTCGCCCTCCGGCCGGTGCGCCACGGTTTCCGCCTGCGTTTTGGAGCGTTGCAGGAAGCCGACGAAATCCATCTTGTCGCGAACGGTCTGGGGAACGTCGAGGCCCGTCAAGGGGTCGTGGAAATCCGGCGGGCCATAAATCCAGACGTGGTCATAGAACTTGCCGATCTTGGTCATCACGTCATTGCGCTTCCACTCCGCTTCAAGCAGCTGCGGTGCGTCCATGACGTCACGGA
Source organism: Rhizobium sp. TBD182 (assembly GCF_001950375.1). Classification (NCBI taxonomy): domain Bacteria; kingdom Pseudomonadati; phylum Pseudomonadota; class Alphaproteobacteria; order Hyphomicrobiales; family Rhizobiaceae; genus Rhizobium; species Rhizobium sp. TBD182. Next base: position 331,370 of record NZ_BDLN01000004.1, read on the forward strand.
GGCCGATGACAAGCTTGGTTCCCTGTCCCTTGAGATACGCAAGCGTTTCCTCCACCTCGCCACGAAGACCCATGGGCTCCTTGTCGACGATGAAGATATCCGGCTGGAAGCTTTCGGCAGTGTGATAGATGATGGAGCGGCGCATCTTCAGTGTTTCCTGAAGATCGATATGCCGGTCCATGGAGGTGTATTCGCCGTTGCGCAGCTTGATGACGCTCGGGATTTTCACGAAATCGACACGAGCGCGATAATCGAAGGCGCCGGCGATAGTCGCACCCGAAATGATAAGCACGTTGAGGCCGCGATAATCCTCCACCAGCGCGTGAGCGATCGTGCGACAGCGCCGCAGATGTCCGAGACCGAAGGAATCGTGGCTGTACATGAGGATGCGTGCGTCGTTCAGACGGGAGGTCATCGGCCACACCTCTTTTTGCCTTTCCCAAAAAAGGCGATGGCGGAAGAGCAGTTTATCAAGGCGTGTTCCATTTTATCTGAAGGGATCCGCAGCATCACGTAGTCCGTCACCGAAGAAATTAAAGGCCAGAATGACGAGAACAACCGGAATCGTCGGGATGAGAAGCCACGGATATAGCGCAATGACGCTGACGCTGCGCGCCTCCGTGAGCAGAATTCCCCAACTTGTGATCGGCGGCCTGAGGCCGAGACCAAGGAAGCTCAGCGCGGTTTCGCCGAGAATCATGCCCGGTATCGTCAGCGTCGCCGAGGCGATCAGATGTGACATGAAGCCGGGGATAAGGTGCCTGCCGATGATGCGCGGCGTGCCGGCGCCCATCAGTTGTGCAGCCAAAACATAGTCTTCCTCGCGCAATGCCAGCAATTTGGAGCGCACGGCGCGCGCCAGTCCCGTCCAGTCCAGCATGCCGAGAATGATGGTGATGCCAAGATAGACGAGGATCGGACTCCAGGTCACCGGCATGATTGCTGCGAGTGCGAGCCACAGCGGAATGCTTGGAATGGATTGCAGGACTTCGATGATACGCTGGACGATGAGATCGAAAGTGCCGCCGCGATAACCTGCAAGACCGCCGATCACAATGCCGAGAACGAAGCTCATGGCGACACCGAGAAGGCCGATCGTCAGCGAGATGCGCGCGCCGTAGATGATTCGCGACAGCACGTCTCGTCCAAGCCGGTCGGTGCCGAGCAGGAACAATTCACCACCTTCGGCCGGACATACGAGGTGGGTTCTAGCCTCGATCATGCCCCAGAAATGATAGGTATCGCCCTTGCAGAAGAAACGCAGCGGCTGGATATCCGTCGGCACATCCCGGTAGACACGCCGCAGATTGTCCATGTCGAGCGTCATTTCCCGACCATAGACGAAAGGCCCGACAAATTTTCCGTCATTGAAAAGGTGAATGGCCTGGGGTGGGGCGTAGATATGCTCGATATTGCGTGTGTGAAGATTGTAAGGCGCGAGGAACTCGCTGATCAGGATCGAAAGATAAAGCACCACCAGAAAGGCGCCGGACCAGACGGCGATCTTGTGCTGGCGGAACTGCCACCACATGAGCCGCAGCTGCGACGCCTTGCTGAAGGCCGCCATTCCGGACGTATTGGGTTCGATGAGCGACGGGTCGAACGGCGCCGTCGAAACGTAGTGGGGCAGTGCTTCGCCGGATGTTGGGATGGATGAAGTCATTTGACGTTACCACCTCCGAAGCGGATTCTCGGGTCAAGTATGGCAAGGGCGATATCCGACACAAGAACGCCGATCACCGTGAGGAAAGCAAGGAACATCAGGAAGGAGCCGGCCAGGTACATGTCCTGGCTTTGCAGCGCCCGGATGAGCATCGGACCGGTTGTTTCGAGCGACAGCACGACGGCGGTGATTTCCGCGCCTGATATGATAGCGGGCAGGATCGAGCCGATGTCCGAGATGAAGAAATTCAGCGCCATGCGCAGCGGGTATTTGATCAGCACCTTGAAAGGGTGAAGCCCCTTGGCGCGGGCGGTTACGACATATTGTTTCTGCAACTCGTCCAAGAGGTTGGCGCGCAGGCGGCGGATCATGCCGGCCGTGCCCGCCGTTCCGATGATGAGGACGGGTATCCAGATATGTTCGAGAATCGATTTGAACTTTGGCCAGCTCATCGCCTGGTTCAGATATTCCCGATCCATCAGATGGCCGATGGAGATGCCGAACCATATATTGGCGAAATACATCAGGATCAGCGCCAGCATGAAGTTGGGGATGGCGATGCCAAGCAGACCGAGGAAGGTCAGGCCGTAGTCGCCCCAGCTATATTTGTGCGTGGCGGAGTAGATGCCGATCGGGAAGGCAAGAATCCAGGTGACGATGATGGTGACGAAGGACACCAGAACCGTCAACCACAGACGGTCTCCCACAACCTCGTTTACCGGGAGCTGATATTCGAAAGAATAACCGAAATCGCCAACCAGCATGCCGGTTGCCCAGCGGAAGTAACGGATCGGCGCCGGCTGGTCGAAGCCATAGCGGACGCGCAACTCCTCGATTTCGGCAAGGTTTGCGGTCTCGCCCATGGCGCGCAGTTCGGCGACGTAGCTTTCGAAATAATCGCCCGGCGGCAATTCGATGATGGTGAAGACCAGCATCGAGATCAGGATCAGCGTGGGGATCATGACGAGGATGCGCTTGAGAATATACCGCAGCATATCAGGCGTCTCCGTCATACCAGAAGGCATCCGGCATGTAGATGCCGAGATACGATGTGGGTTCAAAGCCGAAAAGCGCCTTTTCCGGCACGTTTCGCATGCGTTTGACATGGACGACGGGTTGCAGCGCGCCGTTGACGATGCCGATGGAAAATACCTGCTGCGTGTAGATACCAAGCATTTCCAGCCAGATTGCCTCGCGCTCTTCCTCGGTGACGCTTCGGCGCCATTTTTTCAGGAGATCGAGCAGATGCGCTGCTTCCGGCAGGTCAGGCTCCTTGCCCTCGCGCCCGCCGGACAGATAGTGGATGCCCCAGACCGGCCATTGCAACTGGTCGTCGCCGGTGGGCGCAAGGCCCGAAGGCAACATGTCGGGGGTCGGCACGCCATTGTCCATGCCCATCCACACCGACATCAGCACCTCGCCGCCCATGGCGCGCTTGCGGAAGACATCGCGCTGGGTCGGGCGGACCGAAACCGAAATGCCGATATGCCGCCAGTGGTCCGTGACCAGTTCCATCACGTCCGTTTCGAGCGTGCTTTCGCCTGTGGTCTCGACGATGATATAGGCTGGACGGCCGTCCGGCAGAAGCCGGTTGCCGGCACTGTCGCGCTTATCGAGACCTGCTTCGTCAAGCAACCTGTTGGCCATCGCCCGGTCGAAGGCACTCCAGGCCTCGGCAAATTCCGGTCGGTAAAGCGGGCTTTCCGGCAAGACGGTGTCGGCGCTTTCCTTGGCCAGCCCGTAAAAGCAGACCATGTTGATTTCGTGCCGGTTTATAGCGAGCGACATTGCGCGGCGCACGCGCACGTCCTGGAAACAGCTCCGCCATACAGGATCGGCGCAGTTCAGATTGGGCAGAAGCGCAATGCGCGACCCTTGAGAGCGTTTGTAGAGGTTCACCTTTAGAGGAAAGCGTTTTTCGGCATCTTTCAGGAAGGTGTAGTCGGCGAAATCGAGGCCGAAATATTGCAGATCGCTGTCACCGGACGCCGTCTTGGCCGAGATGATGTCGGAGGAGGTGACGTTCAGCAGGAACCGGTCGAGATAGGGCAGTTGCAGGCCGTTTTCGTCGACACGGTGATAATAGGGATTGCGTTCGAAAACGAACTGTTCGGCCGGTGGCGAAGTCGTATTGCGCCAGGCGTCCAGCGTCGGCAGAGCGGGATTTTCCGGACGGACCTGCCGCGACATCTTGATATGCAGCCCGCTCCAGTCATCCGCCTTGTTCTTCTTGATGAGCTTGGCGAGGTTTTCCGCGGTCTGATATTTGATGTGGAACTGCTTCATATAGGCGGCGGGCAGGAAAAGCCGCGCAGGCGATGCTGCTGCGAGCTTCGCCAGAAAATCGGGGTTAGGGCCTTCCCAGGTATAGCGCACCGTCAGCCGGTCGATGACTTCGATCTGGGGAGGATTGTTGTTGACCAGCAGTTCGATTGGCGGGCCGCCCTTGTGAATTTCCTTGTTGAGAGCAACATCCTCCCAGAAATACCGGAAATCCTCGGAGGTTAAATCGCTGCCGTCGGACCATTTGTGGCCTTCGCGTAGCTTGAAGGTGAAGATGCGTTCGTCCTGAACGTCGTAGCTTTCCAGAATGTCGGGATGAAGCTCGAATTTTTCGTCGTAACCAACCAGGCGGGCATAGTTGCTGATGGGCATAAGCCGGATATCGCGCTGGCCGCCGATCAGCATGCGCACGGAACCGCCGTGTTTTCCGGGCTCCCGGCCAAGCGCCTTCATATCGATGACGCGCGGGTTTTTCGGCAAGCGCTCGGTAATATCAGGCAGCTCACCTTTTTCCCGCTTTTCCTTGAAGTAGGCGGGGTCGGTATAGGCAGCGCGCGCATAGGTCGGCAAAAAGACGGAGGCCATAAAGGCAAGGGTGGTGCGGCGCGTAATCACGAGCGAAGCTCCCTGATGTCGGCATTGCCATTTGCGAGAACGAAATGGCCATCGCCAAGATCGGCAGAGATCATTTCGCCGTCACCCTCGTCGCGGAATTGCTTGCCCCAGTCGAACTTGCCCGTCGCGCTGATCTTGCCGATGGTGCGGAAATCGAGCGGACGGTCGAGATCGGGAAAAGGCACGGCCGCCAGCAACGATTTTGTATAGGGGTGAACCGGAGAGCGCATCATGATTTCCCGCGGCGCCAGCTCGACGATGCGGCCCTCGCACATCACCGCCACGCGGTCCGCCATGTAATCCACCACTGCCAGATTGTGCGAGATGAAGAGGTAGGTAAGTCCGAGGTCCTTCTGCAAATCCTTGAGCAGGTTGAGGATTTGCGCCTGCACCGAGACATCTAGGGCAGAAACGGGTTCGTCGCAGATCAGCAGTTCGGGACCCAACGCCAGGGCTCTGGCAATGCCGATACGCTGCCTCTGGCCGCCTGAGAAACTGTGCGGATAACGGTTCAGCGCGCTTTCTCCAAGGCCGATTGCCTTGACGAGATTACGGACTTTTTCCGCGCGGTATTTCGCATCGCCCCGTCCATGGATTTCAAGCGGCTCGCTCAAAATATTGCGCACGGTCATGCGCGGTGAAAGCGATGAGATCGGGTCCTGGAAGACCATCTGTATCTTCGACCGCAGTTCCTTTAGATCGCCGTCCCTAGCATTGAGGACGTCGATATCGCCCTGCGGTCGGTGAAATGTCACGGAGCCTTCATCCGGGCGAACGGCGCGCATGAGGATTTTGCTGACGGTTGTCTTGCCGCTGCCGCTCTCGCCGACGAGGCCAAGGCATTCTCCCCGGCGGATTTCAAAACTGACGCTGTTCACCGCCTTGGTGGCATTGGCATCGCGGCGGCTGAACCAGCTGGACTTCCGGGTCGTAAAGGTCTTGCTGATATTCTCCACGGTCAAGAGCGGGCCGGGGGTCTTGTTCACTGCGGCGGTCTTCTTGCCGACAAGGCTTTCGTGGTCGACGGTGATCTCACGAAGCGCCTTCAGCCTCTCACCCGGCTTCATGTCGAAATGCGGCACAGCGGCCATCAGGCCCTTGAGATAGGGGTGGCTCGGTGCCTTGAAAATATCGTCGACCGTTCCGGCTTCCATGATCTCGCCCTGATAGATCACGGCAACCTCGTCGGCGATGTTTGCCACCACGCCGAGATCGTGGGTGATGAGCAGCATGCTCATGTTCAGCCGGCTCTGGAGATCGCGCAGGAGTTTGAGGATTTGCGCCTGTATGGTTACATCAAGAGCCGTCGTCGGTTCGTCGGCGATCAGAAGAGCGGGGCGACAGATCAGTGCCATGGCGATCATGGCGCGTTGGCGCATGCCGCCCGACAATTCGAAGGGATACATGTTCACGACCTTCTTCGGGTTGGAAAACCCTACAAGGTCGAGCGTCTCATACATTTTTTCCGCGCGCTCGGCCGGCGACAGGATGCTGTGGATTCTCAGCGCTTCGTCAATCTGGTTGCCGATCGTGTGCAGCGGCGAAAAAGACGTCATGGGTTCCTGAAAAATCAGCCCGATGCGATTTCCGCGTATAGCGCGGATTTCCCGGCCATCCTTCGGCAGTTGCAGCAGATCGACGGGGCCGGCTGCGGCATTTGCGGGATCGGTAAACAGCACGCGGCCGTTCACGCGCGCCGTCTTGGGGTGGATGCCCATGATCGTCTGGCCGATGACGGATTTTCCGGAGCCGGATTCTCCGACGAGCGCGGTCACTTTTCCCGGAAGAATGCGAAGGCTGGCACCCCTCACGGCGTCAATCGTGCCACCCATAAGAGAAAACGAGACCCGCAGATTTTCAATACGGAGCAAATCTGCGCCTGCGCTCATGCTAAAGGGTTCCTTGCCGTCTCTCTTTATCGTTGTCTTGTGACAATTTGCTCAGGAGGGCTTAAAGGCACGTTATCGTAGGGTTTGTTGTCTGTCTATGCCTCTGAAACATCGAATTGTTTAGCAAATTCAAAGCCGGCTTCCAAATTGCAATGGCTTGCCTGATAGCTTGTGTTTGGCGATATGTTAACGAACGTTCCCGGGTGAGGATCCATGTCCGACAAGAAATATTACGATGCCCAGCTGGATAGAGCCCGGCAGTTGCAAAACCAAGGACAATATGCGGAAGCGCATGCGCTTCTCTTATCGCTGGTTGCAGTAAAAGACGGGCACCTGATGGGTGAGCGGACAGTGCTCGGTCTGCCGCGCAGGCTGCATGCGGCACGGCTGCGTCTTGCCAAGGCTGAAGGCGATGTGGTCGCGAGGATCGGCTATCAATACACGCTGGTTCCGCCGCCGCAGGTGCTTGCAAAATATGCGCATTTTTCCCCGGAGGAGCACCGCGCTATCAATCTGAAAAGCAGGGAGGACGTGCCGAGGCGCATCCACCAGATTTGGATCGGAGACAAGGCCCCGCCCGTATCGGTCAAGGCTTGGGCCGCCCATGCCGCCTCGCATGGTTACGAATATCGCCTCTGGCGGGAGGCCGATCTTGAGCGGGAAGGCGTGTTTTCGAATGACGTCTTCAGGACGATGCTGGAAGACGGCGATTATCCCGGCGCTGTCGATGTGGCCCGCTATGTCGTGCTGGAGCGTTTTGGTGGCATCTATCTTGATTGCGACTGGTATCCGGCGCGGGATGATGCGAGTTTCGATGCTTTCCTGCCACTGGTAGGGCTGACGGCGTTCGATGAAGAAACGCCGCGCGATACCGGGCAGGGCAGCATGCTTCTTGCCAACTCTTTCATTGCGACACCTGCTGGCCATCCGGTCTTCCGCAGGATGCTGGAGGCGTTTCCGAGGATTCTTGAGGAAATGCCGCGTGCGCCAGCCTGGTGGTCGACGGGTCCGCTGATCTTTACCGTCATCGCTCGGGCTGGGAGCATCAGCCTTGCGCCGGCGGGGTTTGTTGCCGCTTCTCTTGCCGATCGCGCCGCGTTGCAGGAGGTCGAAGCTGTCAGGCGCGAACTTGCCACCAAGACGGGTGGTTTGCTGATTGCCTGGAAGTCATGGTGATATCTGGTTGATGAGTTCCGCCGAGGAACGCCAGCGCGCGGCAGGATGTTTGCCGGTAATTTCGAACAGCTGTTTCAGAAAACGCCAGACGTTGTCATCATGCACGAGATGATGGGTGAGGATGCCGGTCGTGCCGCCGTGCTCCGCAGTCTGCAGGATGCGGGCGGCGGTCTCGGCGAAAAGGATGTCGTCTTCGCGCCCACCGCGGCTGCCGTGCCAGTCAATCACGTCGACATGGGTGTTCAGGCAAGGTGGCACGGCGTCTTTCTCCGGGCCGAAAACCGAAAGCGCTCGATATCCGAGGTCTGCCAGTCCCTGCACCACATTGGCATCTATGCGGTTCCACGGCGGAACGAGCATAGGCACGAAACGCCTGCCATGCAGATCGTACAGTTTTTCCAGCCCGGATTGCAACTCGTCGAGAACGATGGACAGGTCACGGTGTGATCCGAGTTCCTGTTTCTTTTCTTTCTCGGTGGCATAGTTCGTATGGGACCAGCCATGCACGGCGACATGGGCAATGTCAGTCGTATCCAGGTGCTGCGCGAGCTTGTCCGTCGTCATCTCGGGGATAACCGCAAGCGTGACCGGCGCGGAAAAGCTGCTGCAAAGATCGAGCAGCGTGTCGAGCGCCGGTGTCGGTTCCACCGCATCGTCGTCCCTGAGCCAGAGATCGGCCGTTATGCCGTGTCGTCCACATTCATCCAGTGCCGCTACGAGTTTTTCCAGACTCATGATGTTCGTGCCTTTGCTCGCAACAGGATATCGTTCAGTTCTCTTGCGGCGTTTTCCAGAGATCGTTCATTTTTTACGAACTGGCGGGCTGCCCTTGCCAAGTCCTCACGCCGCTTGTCATCGCCGAGCAGAGTTTCGATTGCTCCAGCATAGGCGGCTGTATCATTTTCCGGTGTCAGTAATCCGCTGGTTCCGGATTTTACCACTTCGGGGACGCCGGCCACCGCTTCGGCGATAACCGGCAGGCCCGCAGCCTGTGCCTCGAGATAGGCGAGACCGTAGGCTTCGCCATGCCCCGGCCAGACGTAAACCGATGCTTTTGAAAGAAGTTCTGCGATTTCGTTTGCCTTTTTTTCTCCGTGCCAGACAAGACGGCGATCGGGAAAAGAGCTGAACATGGCTTGCACGGCAGCGCGTTCCGGCCCGTCGCCGATGATATCCAATGTCCAGTTCAAATCCTGCGGCAACAGCGCAAGCGCTTCGCGAAGCGCGCGATAGCTGTCAAACTTGTCGCCCGCCCGCATCATGGCGACGGTGATGAGTTTTCCCGGTGTGGGGCGCGGAGCAATTTCAAGAAAATTACTGGCATCGATAAAGGGCGCCAACATCGCCGAGCGGAGTGCGGGAGAGGCGCGGACAAGCCCTTCGCGATCACGCGCGGTGAAGCAGATATTGATGGCGGCAGCGTTCAATGCGGCCAGTAACTCGTCCTGAACCGCCTGCCAGCCCATGCCATTGCGCTTGGGGGAATAGGAGGCCTCGGCGGTGACGTAGGCAATACCGAAACGTCTGCTTATTTCCGGCCCGAGCAAGTCCGGGGCCTTGTAATAGGGGTGATAACAAAACCACAGATCCGGCGCGCCTTCCCGCTGCCAGCGTTCCGTGATGGTCTCGATTTCGTGCGTCGCCGCATCGGCAAGCAAGGACCGCGCCGGATCGTCAGCCTGTTTGAGAAAGCTGCGCAGCTCGGAAGCGACGGAAACATCGTGGCCGCCCATCGCCATCGCCTTCATCAGCAGGCGGGCCATCAGCCGGTCTCCGGAGGGAACGGGATGGTTGGGCGATTTGAGCGGTGAATAAAAAGCGATCCTCATCCGGATGGTTGTGCGTCGCCCATGGCTCCGGCGTCAACCGGAATTTGAGAGGGCCGAGCCTTGACAGCCTGACCATTCTTGCCCAACTGAAAGGCATCTTTTGCACATGCGCGGAGCGTGACACGCTTTGACTTCCCCAGTCGTTTCCCAGAACCTGCTTTCCAGCATCGAAAACAAAAGCGCCAAAGCGGCGGTGATCGGCCTTGGCTATGTCGGCCTGCCTCTAGCCATCACGATCGCCAAGGCCGGTTTCAAGGTCGTCGGTTTCGATATCGATCCCGGTAAAATGGTCGCGATCGATGCCGGCCGCAGCTATATCGAGGCGGTTTCGGACGAGGTGCTGGCAAGCGTCAGGCGCGATGATGGCTTCATCGCAACGTCTGATTTTTCCAGACTGACTGAATGCGATGTGATTGCCATTTGCGTGCCGACGCCCCTGACGAAATATCGCGAGCCGGACCTCTCCTATGTCGAAAAGACCTGCCGGGACATTGCCGCGCATCTGCGCAAGGGGCAGCTTGTGGTGCTGGAATCGACCACCTATCCCGGCACGACCGACGGGGTTGTGAAGACCATTCTGGAAGCTACCGGACTTGTCTCCGGCGTCGACTTCTTCATCGGTTTTTCGCCCGAGCGGGAAGATCCCGGCAATCGCGACTTCGAGACCTCGACCATTCCAAAGGTCGTTGCAGGCGATGGCGAGGCTGCCGGGAAACTGATGGCTGCATTCTACGGCTCAGTGGTCAAGAAGATCGTTCCGGTCTCGACAAACGCCACGGCCGAGGCGGTGAAAATCACCGAAAACGTCTTCCGTGCTGTCAATATCGCGCTCGTCAATGAACTCAAGGTCGTCTACGAGGCCATGGGCATCGACATCTGGGAAGTGATCGACGCGGCAAAAACCAAGCCGTTCGGCTTCATGCCGTTTTATCCCGGCCCGGGTCTTGGTGGCCACTGCATACCGATCGATCCTTTCTATCTCACCTGGAAATCGCGAGAGTACGAGTTGCCGACGAGGTTCATCGAGCTCGCCGGCGAAATCAACACCGGCATGCCGCGTCATGTCATCGGACGGGTTGCGGAAGCCCTCGACATCCGTTCCGGCAAGGCGCTCAGCCGCTCCAAGGTGCTGGTGGTCGGTCTCGCCTACAAGAAGAATGTGCCGGATATTCGTGAAAGTCCTTCGCTGAAACTCATAGAACTTATTCAGGAGCGCGGCGGCGGAGCGGCCTATTATGATCCGCACGTGGCAGAAATCCCGAAAACCCGGGAATATAGCCACCTGATGGGCATGAAATCCGTGGCTTGGGACAAGCAGACCGTCAGCGCCTTTGACGCTGTTCTGGTCGCGACCGATCACGACAATGTGGACTATGCCGCTCTTTGCGAATGGTCGCCGCTGATCATCGATACGCGAAACGTCTTCGCACGTCGGGATATCGCCGCAAAACACATCATCAAGGCCTGATCGCCTTCTCCCGGGCATTTCCGGCAACATCGCCATACGTTTCTACTGGAAATGCCCGGCATTCATGAACGGACGGACTATGAGCAGATTGGACAGTTTCATTCGCCGGTTGACCGCGCAGCGCGATATCCTCAACCACGTCAAGGCCGATCTTGATCTGCCTGACGAAGGTGCGATCATGGAAATAGGCCTCGGAAACGGGCGCACGTTCAATCATCTGCGCGAACTGTTTCCGCAACGCCGTATCGTTGCCTTCGACAGGGCCATGGGCGCACACGCCTCGTCTGTTCCGGCGCAGGAAGATCTCGTCATCGGTGAAATATCGGAAACCGCTCCCGCCTTCATCGGTGTGGAGGCGGCCATGGTGCATGCCGATATCGGCACGGGCTACCCCGAAAAGGATGCCATTACCCTGACATGGTTGCCGAACCTTGCCGCGGGCATGCTGGCAAAAGGCGGCGTTGCGGTCAGCGGTCTGCCTCTGGATCATCCCATGCTGAAGCCTCTGCCGGTGCCGGAAAGCGTGCCGACCGACCGTTATTTTCTGTATCGCAAGATTTGAGGCCGGATGGCCCGTCAGCGAGAGCGCCGGTATTGCCCTATAGGTAACGCTCGCTCTCTTCTTTCGAGAGCAGGAAAACTTTCATTTGCGAGTTTCTACCGCGAATGGCGATTTTTTCGCTTCGCAAATCGGCAATCTCCTGTCCCGCCTGAATGATGGCGGGTTCGGAAACGACAATGGCGGCGCCGAATTCCTTGGCCTTGGATTCCAGCCTGCTCGCCACATTCACGGTGTCGCCGATGGCGGTCAGGGTTTTCGCTGCGCCATAGCCCATGACGCCGACGATCGTCGGGCCAGCGTGGATGCCTACTACCACTTCCAGCCGGACGGCAAATTGTTTTTCCAGTCCCTCATTCAGGATTGAAAGCTCCCGCAATATGATAGCGGCGGCCTTCATGGCGTTGCGGCAGGCATTTTCTGCATCGTCACCCAGTCCGAAAAGAGCCATGGCGCCATCACCGATGAATTTGTCGAGATGTCCTCCGGCCTGTTCTACGGCCTGCCCGACGATGGTGAAGTAGCGGTTTAGAAGAAACACGACGTCATATGGCAGTTTCGCCTCGGAAAGCGCGGTGAAATTGCGGATATCACAAAAGAGGATGGCGATCTCCTCTTCCTTGCCCGGCCGTGCCGGTTGCGCATCCGCTGGCAGGTCGCTCTGTTGGGGCGGCGATACCAGAAGCGCTATTCCAATATCCTGGGTGGGCCGCAACTGGCAGCCGAGCCGCACATCTGAATCGGCATGGATGCGCCTCAAAGTGGTTTGTTCGATATCTCCGGGAGGCGGAAGCGGGCCTTTGCTTTCGACAATCCTGACCCGGCAGGTCGAACAGCGTCCTTTGCCGCCGCATACGGAATAATGCGGTACGCCCGCGAGTCTGCTGGCCTCCAGAATGCTGAGCCCGGCAGGGACGCGCGCTTGCGCGCCATGCTCATAACGGATTTCGATAGCCGTCGATCTCTGTTGCCAGCTGCGCACGCCGCGCAAGACGAACACCAGCATGACCGCGCCGACAAAAATCGCTTCCGTTGCGTCGGTAACGAAACGTATACGCGTCTCCATCTCCCGTTGCAACGGTATGTCGTCTCTTTGAACGGTGGTATCTGCAAGCCCGGGAGGAAGTGAGTATTTTCTGTCCACCTCCTCCAGCCAGCGGCCGGCATCGCTGAAGCCCAGAAGCGCCAACAAAGGCAGCATCACCGCCACAGTCATGAATATCCCGGCAATTTTGGGATACCAGTCCCGGTAACGTAACCAGAAAAACAGGCCGATACACCCGTGGGTCCAGATCACGATCAATGCGAGGCTTTGCCACGCGCCGGCCATCGGGTTGTTGATCCAGAGCCGGCGAACGACCGAGTAATATCCCACGTCGATGTTGTAGATCATGTGCGACACGCGAATATTGACGGCGTGGCTGATGATCAAAAACGGGATCGACAGGCCAAGTATGGCTTGCAGTGCTTCGCGAAGCGGCATGCGCAATGTCCGGCGCTGATAAAGCGAGCGCAGGACAAGACAGACGTGCACCACAACCGACCCATAAAACAGCAGGCTGCTGACGGGATTGAGCCAGATCAGGCTGAACCATTTTCGCGCCCGCTCGGCGGTATCGATGGAGATGAGAGCGAGCGAATGGTTGAAAAGATGGGAAAATACAAAGGCAAAAATGATGAGGCCGGACAAGATCCGGGCGCGTCTCAAATTGGTCTCCGAAAAGAAACGGATCATGCAAATCCCATCATGCGGTCATTTGGCGCAGAATCATTATTAAGTGTGCTCTGGTATCTTTAATGCAGGGTATCTCGTGGCAATATCGTGGAGCAATGGGCCGGCGATGGTCAATTGTGCGTGTTCGAACGTCGGTTCGCCGCATGATACAAATCAGGCTTCAAAAAAGCGTCAAACGCAGGCCAGCAACACGAGATTGGTGACCGCGATCAGAGGTCGATGATCTGGCCGTCCATTGTCGCGAATGCACCGCTGAACTGGGCTTTTGCCTGTTTTTCGATGTCATCCAGCTCATCGTCGCTGCGGCTTGGGGCGTGGTGGATGAAGCCGACATTTTTTGCGCCTGCCAGTTTGGCAAGGCGGATCGCCTCCTGCCAGGACGAATGGCCATAACCGCGATAAAGGCCCATCTCCTCATCGGTAAACATGGCGTCGTAGAGGAAGAGATCGACGTCCTTGATCAGATCAAGCACGTTCTTGTCGATATTGCCCGGTTCATGTTCGGTATCGGTGATGATGGCGAATGACTTTCCCGCCCAGTCCAGGCGATACCCGATGGCGTTGCCCGGATGATTGAGCATTCCAGTTTGGATCGAGAGGCCCGGATGAACATCCAGGACGTCGCCCGGCATAAAGTCACGGGTTGCCATTTTTGCGCAGCAGACTTCCAGAGGTACGGGGAACCATGGCGGGCTCATGAAGTCCTTGAGCATTTCCCGCGTAGTCATGGTGCCGGCAAGATGACCCGACCAGATGGCGACATCGTTGGAGCTATTGTAGAACGGCTTGAAATAGGGAAAGCCGACGATGTGGTCGTAATGGCAGTGAGAAAAGAACAGGTTGACGTCGGTAATACCTTCCGCCCGCAACGCCAGACCAGCAGGGTGTAACCCCGAACCCGCGTCGAACAAAAGAACATGATCTCCGCATCGTACCTCGATGCAGATGGTATTCCCGCCATATTTTCGGAAGTTTTCACCTGAAACAGGAAGCGTTCCCCGCGCACCCCAGATCTTTACCCGAAAATCTTTATTACCTTCCCGACTTACGATGTCGGAATCGAACGCCATGACACACCCCGATTACAACGGAATCTTGCACGCTTCCTCCCATGAAGCCCGTTGTCTCTACAGATTATTATATCCGCTCTCTTTTGGCGGACGCCCTTACCCTTATTCAGTCAGCATTTCATTTATATTGCAATGGTGCGACATTTATTTTTCCAACATCGCCATCCACGGTAGCAAGAAATTGCGGCTCATGTTCTCGCGTTTGCACGCGCTTTGCTAAGCTCCGTCGTCGTCTGGGTGAGACGTTCGGCAAGAACGCGCATGACCTTAATGGTAATGTCAGGGAAATCCGACATGAGCTTGAAGAACTGTTCCTTGCCGATACGCAGGGCTTCCACGTTGGTGGAGGCGCGCACGGTTGCGGTTCTGACGCTGTCGCAGAGGATGGCGATTTCACCGACGATCGCATTGCCGGTCATTTCGGCCACTTTTAACGTGCCCGACGGAGAATCGACCAGAACATCCACTTTGCCGGTCAAAAGGACGTAGGCCGCATCGCCGACATCTCCCTGCCGGAACAGCATGTCGCCGGTGTGATAGGACACGCGGTCGGATGCGAATGCGAGAAGTTTGAGCTTCGACGGTTCCATTTCCGAAAAAAACGGGACGCGTTTCAGCATTTGAATTTCGTCTTTGAAAAGCATTGCCTTACCCTGTTCTTGTTCCACCTCGGTCACTTTCTTGGATTTATGTTGCGACCATATCCTTGAATGTACCGTTTTCCTGCGCAAGAGTCTCGTAACTTCCATCAGCGCTGATAAGGCCCTGATGGACGACGATGACCCGGTCGAACATGCGCGAGAGCGTCGCATTCGACAGAACCCACACGATCGCCGGGTTATTATTGTTCTGTTTCAGGAATGTGATGACCCGTTCGACAATTTCCTCCTGTTGCCGCGGATCGAGGCCGGGAAGGGGGCGATTGAAGACGTAATAGTCGGACTTGCGGATCAGCGCCCTTGCGAGATTGAGCTTCTGCCGCTGGAGTGGCCCGAGCCGCTTGCCGCCGGCGCCGAGGTTGAAATCCAGACCCACCGCAAGCACACGCTCATAGACGCCCTGCTTGCGCATGACCTCGGCCACGATGTGGGTGATGCGCCGTGATGCGTCGGTATAACGATGGCTGACCTTGCCGAAGAGAATATTGTCCAGAAGGCTGGTGGCACTCATGTATTTCGTCGGATCGTAGATTTCGATCACGTTCTTCAGGCTGTCCGGCAGGTTTTCATGGAACATGTGCCGGACTTCAACGATCCGGTTCATGATTTCCGGTGACAGCAGGCCGAAACGCTGCCGGGGCTCAATGTAGAAGAAGCTCAGCCGCAGCATCGCGCGTCTTTCGCTTTCATTGGCCTCGTCGAAACTCCGGCTCTGAAGACGCTGCAGCATTTGCTGATAGACCGGAACATCGTCGGGCGTCATGAATGTGAGCTGCTGGAAGAAGGGGTGGTCACCCGGCAGGTCGGCGAAGATTTCCACGATGTTTTCGGCAATCGTATACCCCATTTCGAACAGGGTTTTGACGAGGCCTGTTTCGCGCATCAGCGAACGGAAATATTCGCTTTCGATGACGGTCCTGATCGACTGTGATGAGTCGCGCATGGTACCGAACAACAGGTTCTCGCCCACGGTGGCCTCACTGTTGTAGCTCTCCAGCTCAAACGGAGCGATGAGGCCGCTCAGGTTCTCCTTTTCCAGTTCGGCGCGCAGGACATGTCGCAGTTCCACAATGCGGGCCGCAAGATGCAGGTCGGTCAAAGGGTCGATCGTCGAGCGCAACGCGAATTCCAGAATATCCTGTGAAAGTTCCACGCTGTCGAGCACAGCCAGAACGGCCTGGATGAGGTTTTCCGGCTTGCCGTCACCGGCCGGGCTTGAAGCGTAGTCGATCCATTCGCTGTTGATGTCGATCGTCGGATTGCCCGCAAGCTTGGCTTCGCGGATCTCCCATTTGCGGTGTTCCAGCGCTGCACCTTCGTATTGCTTTTCGACAAGCGGTGCGTGCTTGAGACCGTAAAGCAGATTGTCCTTCAGGCTGGCGTGGAAAAAATAGCTGTCCGAGGACACATAGGAGATGCGACGGCCCGTCAGCGATTCAGGCAATTCCAATATGTCGACGTCGTTGATGCTCACCTTGCCGGAGGTCGGCCAGAGCGTGCGGCCGATAGCATCCGCGAGCGCCTCTGCTCCCGATCCACCGACGATGGCGATCACCTCGCCTGCCTCGATCTTCAACGATGCCTGTTCCAGAAGCCGGCTGCCGCTATCGTCTTCTAGCGTCAGATTGCTGACGACGATCGGTGCGGCAATTGCCGCGACTGCTCCCGGTGACAGTTTTTGCACCTTGTCATCGATCATGTTCGACGCATCGAACTGCTCGAAGACCTGCTCGTATTTTACCTGAACATCCTGACGCGCCTGATCCCAGTCGATCAGCTCCTTCAGCGGTCCTGGCAGTTCCTTATAAGCGTTGATGACGGCAACCAGCTGCCCGACATCGAGGCTGCCCTTGAGCGTGAGATAACCGCCCAGTGCATAAAAGAAGAAAGGGGTGAGCTGCGCGAGGAAGTTATTGATGAATTTGACCAGAAACTTCCACTGGTAGAGATCGTAGCGGATCCTGAAGATGTCGCCGAGCCGGTGCGAGGCATCGGCACGCTCGAAATTGGAGGTGTCATAGGCGTGGATGGTGCCGATGCCGTCGACCATTTCGCCGATGCGCCCGGCAAGCTGGCGTGCGCTCAGCTGCCGCTGGCGCCCGAGTTCGATGAGGCGACGGCGCATTTTGGGGATGATGCCGACCTGGATGGCGGCCATGAAAGCCGCAATCAGACCCAGCCAGAAATTCTGCACGAGAATGAAGAAGAGTGCCGAGAGCGCCTGACCGCCGAGAAGCGCCGGCTGCACAAAGGCGTCACCGGTAAATCCGCCCAGCGGTTCGACCTCGTCCTTCACCATGCTGGAGATTTCAGCGCCCTTGACCCGCTTGAAATGCGTGGGCGGGAACCGCAGGATCCGATCGATAAGTTCGAAACGGATACGCCTGAGAAGCCGCTCGCCGAGGCGGCCCTTGAAGGTGTTGATATAATATTTGAAAAGCCCGTTGATGACGACAAGCGCAAGGAAGGTGAGGCTGAGCGCCATCAGCATCGACATGCGGTTGAGTTCGAGCCCGGGGAAGAGCGTCACGGTGCCCCAATAGGGAATATCGACCGTGAGATGCATGAAAAGCTGTGTCGCGTTTGCCCCTTCGAAGCCGTCTCCCTGAATGGGCCCGTTGACGATCTGTTTGGGCAGATCGAAGGCGAGGAAATAGGGGATCATGGACAGGGCGACGATCAGCAGAATGAAAAGCTGCTGCCGCTTCGTATGCGACCAGATATAACGCGTAAGGCTTTGTTCCATATAAAACTTCTATGACCTGTCGGGCAGGGCCCGGCGTGTTGGTTTGCGCGGTGTCAAGACGGTCAGGCTGCCGGGTGGCGGGATCCCCTCCTGCAAATAGGTATGTGACTCGCTATTTATCAGTATATTCAAGCGGTTTCGAGCAAAATAGCGCCCGTGCCGAGGCTGGCCCACGATCCCCGATATTTGTTTTTGTAACGTGCATTCCACATTCGATATTGAGACGACTACATTTTTAGACTTCCCTAATGTTATTGGTTTTACTGTAGAACAGGACGTTAGGACGCTCCGGTATAGTTATCCCGCAAATGGTTGAGCCGACAAAGGCGTAGTGATTGCAAGGTCGATGGCGATAGATATTTCAGAGCGTGCAAGCGGTGAACCGTCCCCTGACATGTTGTCGCTTTCGGGCATTGCATCCGATGGGTCGATCGCACATCCGGTTTCTTTTCAAGGATGCACGGGTGTTTTTCACCCGGCGCGCAAAGAGGTCAAACAGGATCATGCGGTTCTTTTCGTCAGCCCCTGGGGCATGGAGGAACTGTGCACTCGCAAGTTTCAGCGGGTTGTGGCTGAACGGCTGGCGGCGGCCGGCGTCGCCAGCCTGCGGTTCGACTATCATGGCGCTGGGGATGCGCTCGATCCGGAGGATGTCGGCCGTGCGGCGGATTGGCTTTCGGACACGCGAGCGGCGCTCGATTATCTAAAACGTCTTTCCGGCTGTTCCAGGGTGGTCGTCATCGCTCAGGGTCTCGGCTGTCTGATCGCCATACAGGCGCTCGCCGATGCGGCGGCCGTCGGTTCCATGGCGCTTCTGGCGCCCGTCGTCTCCGGCCGGAGCTATCTTCGCGAACTGGCGATGTGGTCGTCCATGATTGACGATGGCCTTGGTCTTCGTCCCGGGCAGCGCATGGCGGAGGCGGGGGCAATTGCAGGCATGGCCATGCCGGTGGGTGTTGCTGATGCTATCAAGAAGGTCAATCTTGCAAAGCTGGATACTGCTCCTGCGCGCAGCATTCTGGTGCTGTCGAGACCGGGCCGGGCGAGCGACCGCGATTTTGCCAAACAACTCGCCGCGATTGGTGCCGAGGTGGGGGAGGCGGAATTTGAGGGATATGACGATCTCGTATCCAGTCCCACACTCTCGAAAATACCCGGCGATGTGGTGAAGCGGCTTCGGGATTGGGTCCTGTCCCAAACTCATGCCGCGGATGCGGCGGGTCCGCAGGAGGATATCATCGTCAACGCTCCGCAGCGCGGTCGCGGTTTTCTGGAACAGCCGGTGCAATTTGGCGAAGCCGGCCGGCTTTTCGGTGTTTTTTGCGAGCCTGACGATCGGCCGGCGGTATCCTCGGTCCTTCTGCTGGGCGCAGCCTACGACCGGCATGCGGGTTGGGGCAGGCTTTCCGTGCAAACGGCCCGTTTGCTCGCACGGGAGGGTATCGCTTCGCTGCGGTTCGACGCGGCCAATATTGCCGACAGCCCCCCGGTCAAAAACGCGCCCGATCAGGTTCTTTACGATGCGGCGCAGAATGACGACGTGGCCGCTGCGCTCGATTTTCTCAGTCGGCGTGGCAAAGGACCCGTCGTTGCTGCTGGGCGCTGCAGTGGCGCCTACCTCGCTTTCAATGGCGCGCTTGCCGATGACCGGATCAGCGGGGTGGTTGCGGTTAATCCGGTTGTGTTCCACTGGCGGAAAGGCCGCTCGGTCGATGAAGCGCTGCACAAACCGCCACGGTCCTTTGGGGAATACAGCCAGCGTTTTCGCCAGGGCGCTACGTTCAAGCGTCTCGTCAGCGGCGATGTCGATGTGGTGAGCGCTGGTCGCAATATCGCCAAGGCGACGCTCAAGAAGCTTTCGATAAAAACGGCAAGGCTTTCCCGCCGGGGGAGCGAGGAAGGGCGTGCCGTCTACGGTGCTTTCGACAAGCTCAAGACAAGGGATGTGTCCATCAGCCTGCTTTACAGCGACAATGACGACGGGCTTGAGCATTTCCGGTATTATTTCAACGCCGATGGCAGGGGCCTGTCGGCCTATCGGAATGTGTCGCTGACGATTATTCCTGACGCCGACCATAATCTTTCAACGCCGGAGGCCAGAAAAGCCTACATCGATGCGGTGAAGCTAATGGCTCTAAAAGGAAAAACGCCGGCTGGAGCCTAGCGAGACGACATCGCCGGAAGGGGGCGTTTCGGATGTTGCTGTCTCCGGCATAAGGTCGATTTTTCTGGTTTCACCGGGTGCGAGATGGAACCAGCTTTCCGAGGCGCGGTAATCTTGCGCCGTGATATGGACGGATTGCGCCAACCGGTCCGTGCCGATCTCGAGCGACCAGATGCCGTTCGCCTCGCTCACCCCCACCTGAAGGTTGGCGGCGTGCAGTGCTTTTTTCCGACCGAGAGGAAAATGGAATGCGTCTGCGATGACAGATCCGGTCGCGACATCGCGGAGCCGGGCTACCGTCACATCATGGGAGGGCGGGCCGAAACGATAGGCATAGGTCGTATCGAAAAAGGCGCCGAACAAATCGGTTGCGGCGATGGTCTGGCTCTGTCGCGGCGAGAGCGTGAGCGGCCGTTTGGCATGGACGACGGGTTGCGTGCCATCGCGCAGGCAGGTCAGTTCCAGCATGGCGTCAAGGTTGTCGCCGGTTTCGTTGATGACATGAATGTCCAGCCCGTTGGTGCCTTCATCGGAAAGGCTGACCTGGATGGGACGAAACGCTCTTTTCAGCGCATGCCAGACGGATTTGGGTCTGCCGGTGGCATCGATGATACCCCAGCCAGCGCCGGGAACGAGATCCTGCAAGGTCCAGACCAGGGCGCCCCGGCAAGAGGACGCGTCGCGACGCCATTCGGCGAAGGTTGCTTCCATGACCTCGGTAGTGACGGCACGAGACATGTCGAGATAGAGGCCGCCATCCTCCCGACGCAGCACGTCCGGCTCAACGTCGTAAAGCAGTTTCAGATAATGGTCGCGAATATCCTCGAAATCCCAGGAAGCGCCGCGATCGCGCGGCGTGCGCGCCTTCCAGCGCGGATCATGCACCGCCAGAGCGGGAAGATGTCTGTCCAGCGTTTCCTGTTCGGGAATATTGGCGAAGGCTAGGCACTCTGCGGCAAACCGGACATTGGCCCGGCGGGCATCTTCCAGCGGACGGCAATAGGCGCCCACACCGTAATAATGACCAACTCCGGCATTGGGAAAGAAGGGCAAGGCGCCGCCTGAAGGGGAATTCGCCACATAGGCCGCGTCTGGCCGTTTTTCGGCCAGGACTTCGGGCAAAATTGTCTCGGTGAGGGTTCCCTTCCATATCTGTTCCGGCAGACCGAGCATCGCGCCCTGCTGGTACATTTCGCTACCACCGCAAAAAACGATCAGCGAAGGGGAAAGGGCGGTCGCCTCGAGGAACTGCGAGATTTCCGTAACGATGTGCTGGCTGAGCGCCTCATCTTTTGCTGGATAATCAAAATTGGCAAGCATGGCGTCCTGCCAAACCATGATGCCGAGTTCATCGCAGAGCGCGAAGAACTCCGGCGTTTCATAGGCCATCGTGCCGCCGATGCGGATCATGTTCATACCGGCTTCGGCAGCTTTTCGAAGCCAAGGCTCATAGTCCGGTCTTGTTCCCGGCAGCCGCACGATGTCGGCGGTCGTCCAGACTGCGCCCCGGCAGAAAACGGGGTGCCCGTTTATCTGGATGCCGAAACCGTTGCCGTCTTCGCCGTAATCCACCTCAACGCGCCTGAAGCCGGTGCGCCCGAGCCTGTGTTGCTTACCATCCAGTTCCAGAACGACTTCATGAAGCGCCGGTCTGCCGTGGGTATGCGGCCACCAAGTCTCGACATCGGGTATCCGGAGTTCGCCCAAGAATTCGCCGTTTTCACCTCTGGAAAGATCGGTGCTGTAACCAGCGCAGGTGAGCCGTGCGGATGGAATGTTGTGGTTCACCTCCAGGGCGATGTTGACCGTTCCCGTCCCGGTTTCGTCGAGCGAAGACCGGACTGTGCAAAGCACGTCTGCCTGTCTTATAAGGCTGATGGGTCGCCATGGGCCGGCGGCATGGATTTCCGGGCACCAGCCTGGCATATATCCGAGTGCCGTGGTGCGGATCAGCCGCAGACCTTGGGTGTTCATCATCTGCGGACGCCAGCGGGCGCGCGGACCGGTTTTTTCGAGCCTCGGCGAAAGTGCCCGGAAGCAGATCGATAGTTCGTCCGCGCCTGTCAGTTCAACCGGCACTTCCAGCCTTTCGAACATGCTCTGGCTGGCGGCGATCAGTTCGCCGTTGAGGAAGATTTCTGCAATCGTCGACAGGCCGTCGAAGCGCAGGATCGCCCGCTCCCGCACATCGGAAATCATCGTCAGACGGTACCAGGCATCCCTGTCGTTCAATGGTGTCGGATTGAAACGGTCGAATTTCCCGGCCAGTTCCAGAGCTTGCGCCACTGTTCCGGGAACGGATACGTGGAAGCTTTCAAGGGTTGCGGGAATTTCCGAGGGCGTTTCGCAGGCGTTGGCGGACGTCAGTGTCAGCGTCCAGCCTTCGCTTAGTAATTTTTCGCTTTCGCGCGGAAGATAAGTCCTCACGCGGCCTCGCTGGTGTTCGACAATTTTGCCGCAAGGGCTTCCATCACACCATCCCATGCTTCCGCAGCCGGATCGAGCACCGAGGCGAGCGCGTCGAATTTACGGCGTGTGACGGCGCGAGCGAGCTGGAACTGCACGGTCTTGGCGACCTCGGATATGCGCAGCGCGTGGTCTCTCGCTTCAGCAAATTTGCTCTTGTCCAGCCATTCGAGGTGGCTCGCCGCCAGTTCGAAATTGGCGCCGAGCTGGCGCAGCGTATTGAAGGCATATTTGTGGAAAAAGCCAAACGGACGGTCTGCCACCTTCTCGACCTGAGCCGGAAACACGGCTGCAAAAGCCCTGACCGGATTGTCGGATGGTCGCCGTGAAAAATGAAACTTCAGCAGCCGTTCGGCCGTTTTGCGGATATGCGCCGGCGAAGGGTTGCTGTCTGCGAATTTCGCAAATTCCGTGTAGGGCAGGAAGGGCGGCTCGCTCTCTGACAGGTGATGCTGGAACAGGCCGTCGAAATCTTCGCCCGACAGGTGGAAAAAGCCGGCATTGTGGAAATAATCGAGTTCCCGGTTTGCAAGGTCCAGCCGGTTGATGGCGATGGTGGTCTTGCCATGTTCCTTCCGGTAGCCCACCCCGTGGGTATCGGGCATATAGAAGCTGTCCATCTCGATCAGGCAGATGCGACCGCGCTCCAGCTGCGCTTCGATATGGTTTTCCACCCGGTCGAAGATCGCAAGTTCGGTGGCGCGAACGCCATAAAGTGCTTCCAGATCTTCCAGCGGCACCTTGAAGAAGGTGAACTGGTCGCCTTCGAAATCCTGCGTGAGTGTGAAGCCGAACATGGCCTCAGGCGGCAACCCTTTCGAGGCCAGCACCTCGATCCACAAATCGATGTAGCAATTGGTCTCCGGCCACATTCTTTCCGAAGAATGAAGCGGTTGCTGCACATAGTTTTTGGGATCGAGACCGGGGAAAATCTGCCGCATGAATGGTTAGCCCCAGAGTGTTTTCAAGGCCTTTTCGGGCCATGTTTTTACATCCAGTCCGTGATGCGCAAAAAGTGCCAGCGCAATGCGCTCAAGGCCGAAACCGACGCAGGCAGTGTGAGCCACATCACCATTGTCGAGGTTCAATCCCCATTTCTGGCCAAAGGCGTCCTGATGGTAATTGAAGCTCATGCAGGCCGTCGGGTTGGTGGCGGATGTGACGGGGATCAACAGTTCGAATTTCAGGTTCTGGTCGCGCTGGTTGTTGGCGAGCATTTTGCCGGCGCGGCCGAAGAAGGGATCGTTGGCCACGTCGATGGTCACATCAAGGCCCACGGCTTCCATCATCGCCACGCCGCGATCCATCCATGTCTGGCGGAATTCGGTCACATCACTCTCCGTGCCCATGCGCACATATTCCCGCATGCGGAAAAGCTGCTGACGTGCCGGGTCCTTGGAGGGCTCATGGCGGAAACAATAGGACTGGATGTCGTAGAGACCGCCGCCGGAAGGCAATGCGCCGCGCTTGGCGATGGTCGGATAAAGAGGGTAGCAAGCGGCCGGCGTCAGCACGATATCTGTGGCTTTCTGGTCCTTTGTCCAGTCGCCGCCCTCATCCATGGATTTGAGAAGGCTGACATGGTCAAGTTCGCAACCGCAGAAGGAATGCACCGTGCCCGCAAGCTGCGGGAAGCTTTTCATGTAACCGCTCTTTTCGAAATAGGCGCGGTTGATGCCGGGCGGGAAGCGGATCGCCTCTGCACTGTCCGGGCCGCCGGTGCGGTCGATCAGGCGTTCGAATGCCGCAATGACATCCTCGAACTGACCGCTGCGTCCGTAAAGACCATCGACACCCGTTTCAATCAGCAGGCCTTCTTCGAACAGTCGATCGAGAAAAGATGTTTGCATATCCATGGTCTTATCCCAAGAGGCTGGTGTCCTGCTTGTGAACCAGCAGGAGATTGGCGGAATTGCCGAGAATACGGTCGTTGGAAATCATCAGGCGCGCGGAATGCGCGTCGCGAAGGTGTCGGCCAAGGCTGTAGGGCGTACCGTTCTTGTAACCCATGATGCCGCAGACCAGCATCGCTTGGTCGATGATCTCTAGAATGGTTTCCGAAGAACAGATCTTCACATTGTTCATGGCAACCGCGAACGCCATGGACATCAGCTTGTCCGGGTCGCTCTTGGTGTCTTCGTAAGCCTTTACGCCCGCAATGACGTTGGATTTGACCACCTGCAATTTGGTGGAAATTTCGGCAATGTGGATAGCGCCTGGCGGTGTGACACCGGGCGACTTGCGTGCTGCCGTCCTGACGAAGGATTGCGCGCGCAGCACCGCATCCGACGCGATGCCATACCACACGGCACTCCACAGAAGATGCGAGCTTGCAAGCATGGATTGAGCGGCGATTTCCGCAAAGGGTTTTGGGAATATCTGCACCGCCGGCGCCTCGCCGCGGAACAGGAAACCGTCCGAACAGGTGCCGCGCATGCCGAGTGTGTCCCAGACATGGGTCTTCTCGAGCTTGTACTGATCTTTCAGGAAGACGGTCATCACCTGATCGGCCGGGGCGGCATCCTTGTGGGTGCGCGAGGTGATGAGGATGGCATCCGCATTGCTGCCGTAGGAAATGACGGTGGCGTCCTTCTCCAGCCGGCAGATGTCTGCTTCGACCTCAATCGCGCAGATGGAATTGCGCAGATTGCCGCCGATTCCGCCTTCGGTCGTGGCCGAGGCGAGCAGAAGCTGTTCGCTTGCAATGCGGCTCATGAAACCCGCATGCCATGGGCTTGTCTCGCCGTGTTCCACAAGGCTCGATGCCTTGATGTGGTGCATGGCGAAAATCATCGCGGTTGCCGAACAGGCTTGGCCAAGCCGGGCGCAGATATCGGCGATTTGCTGTATGGATGCGCCTTCGCCACCAAGAGAGGACGGGACCTGAATGCCGAGAAGGCGCTCTTGTCTCAGCGCCTTGATGGCTTCCTCCGGGAAGCGACCGGTGACGTCCACCTCGTCCGCGTGTTTGGCGGCAATTGCTGCGACGCGGCTTGCGCGCGCGGACAGCGTTTCATCCTGCGGCGCAACGGTCACATTCATCAGGCTGCCTCTTTACCATCCAGAATGAGCTTAACGGTGTCTTCAATGGCCTTGATGCTGGCAAAGGACTTGCGGTTCAAGAGGTTGTCGGGGAATTCGATATCGAAAGCTTCCTCGATACCCAGCATCAATTGCACCGATGCAAAGGAAGAAAGACCTGCCGCATAAAGATCTGCTTCGTTTTCAATCGTATCGACGGGGGTAGGAAGCTGGCCGAATTTTGCCAGTATTTCACGAATAGTCGCATTCATTCCGACTTATCTCCCATGAATTTAACATCAGGATGGTTTGTGCTTATCGTTAATTTGAAAACGATAATATTCGCCTAAACCGTTAGGTTAATTACCACTAACGGCGCATTTGTTGTTCGTCCACCTTTGCCAGCCATCAGCAGCACCCTTGACAAATGTCGGGCGGTGTTTTCTCTTGTGTCCATTCACCAGGGGTGTCCCGTCAAGGGGCTGAGATTCTGCTTTTATGCGCAGTGACCCGTTGAACCTGATCCAGTTCATACTGGCGTAGGGACGGTGCAAAGACCGAAGGTCGGATTGCGTGTAACTTGCGCTGCCGGCGCGTCGGTATTTTCCATCATTCCGGCTCGAACTGGGTCTCCACTGTCAAACTTTGGAGCCTCATGATGAATATCGTTGCCAAGAATATCCCGCTTGTCGTCACAACCGGGCCGCATCCCGCCTCCACGAAAATCCACAAAACCGGAATTTTGCATCCACATATTCGCGTGCCGATGCGCGAAATCGCCGTCCACCCGACGGCGGGAGAACCGCCGGTCACGGTCTATGATTCCTCGGGCCCCTATACCGATCCATTGCATAACGTTTTGATCGAAAAGGGTCTGCCGCGCCTGCGTCACGACTGGGTTGTAGCGCGCGGCGATGTCGCGGCTTACGACGGTCGGCACGTCAAACCGGAGGATAACGGCTTTGCCACCGGCGAGCGGCTGACGCCTGAATTTGCCGTGCGCCACCAGCCGCTGAGGGCCACGGAAGGAAAAGCCGTAACGCAGCTTGCCTATGCACGGGCAGGCATCATCACGCCGGAAATGGAGTTCATCGCCATCCGCGAAAATCTGGGGCGCGAAGCGGCGAAGGAGAAGCTGGCTCGTGATGGGGAGAGTTTTGGCGCGCAGATACCCGATTATGTGACGCCAGAGTTCGTCCGTCAGGAAGTCGCATCGGGTCGCGCCATCATCCCGGCCAACATCAATCACCTCGAGCTTGAGCCGATGATCATCGGCCGTAATTTTCTGGTCAAGATCAACGCCAATATCGGCAATTCCGCCGTCACCTCCTCCATGGCCGAAGAGGTGGAGAAGATGGTCTGGGCGATCCGCTGGGGTGCCGATACCGTCATGGACCTTTCGACCGGGCGCAACATCCACAATATCCGCGAATGGATCATCCGCAATTCGCCGGTACCGATCGGCACGGTGCCGCTTTATCAGGCGCTGGAGAAGGTCAACGGCATTGCCGAGGACCTGAACTGGGAAGTGTTCCGCGACACGTTGATCGAACAGGCGGAGCAAGGCGTGGATTATTTCACCATCCATGCCGGTGTTCGGCTGCATTACATTCCGCTTACCGTCAACCGTGTCACCGGTATCGTCTCGCGCGGCGGGTCGATTATGGCCAAGTGGTGTCTGCATCATCACAAGGAAAGCTTCCTCTACGAGCATTTCGACGAGATCTGCGACATCTGCCGTGCCTATGATGTTTCCTTCTCGCTGGGTGACGGGTTGCGGCCCGGTTCGATTGCCGACGCCAACGACGCCGCGCAATTTGCCGAGCTGGAGACGCTCGGTGAGTTGACACAGATCGCATGGGCGAAGGATTGCCAGGTCATGATCGAGGGCCCCGGCCATGTGCCGATGCACAAGATCAAGGAGAACATGGACAAGCAGCTGAAGACCTGCGGTGAGGCGCCCTTTTATACGCTTGGGCCGCTGACGACCGATATCGCCCCCGGTTACGACCACATCACTTCCGGCATCGGGGCAGCGATGATCGGCTGGTTTGGCACGGCGATGCTCTGCTATGTCACGCCGAAGGAACATCTGGGTCTGCCTGATCGTAACGACGTGAAGGTCGGTGTCATCACCTACAAGATCGCGGCTCACGCGGCCGATCTCGCCAAGGGGCATCCGGCGGCACAGGTGCGGGACGATGCGCTGTCGCGTGCAAGGTTCGAGTTCCGTTGGGAAGACCAGTTCAACCTGTCGCTGGATCCGGACACGGCGCGCTCGTTCCATGACGAGACCCTGCCGAAGGAGGCGCACAAGGTCGCACATTTTTGCTCCATGTGCGGGCCGAAATTCTGCTCAATGCGGATTTCCCACGACATCCGCGCCGAGGCGCAGAAGGAAGGGCTGGAGGCCATGGCCGCGCGCTTCAAGGAAGGTGGCGAGCTTTACATGCCGCTCACGACCCCGGCAGACGGCCAGTAGCATGCGTGTCCTTGTTAAGGGAACGGGGGTCGCCGGTCTGACGGCGGCCTTCGAACTGGCGCGGCGCGGCGCAACCGTGGAGGTTTCGGAGCGCAATGCTGAAGCCTCGCGCGGCGCATCCTTTTATGCGGGCGGAATGCTGGCGCCCTGGTGCGAGCGTGAAAGTGCGGACGAGGCGGTACTGACGCTCGGCCAGGCGGCTCTCGACTGGTGGGATGAGGCGACCCCCGGCCTTGTCATCAGACACGGCACGCTGGTCGTCGCGCCCGCCCGCGACAAAGCCGAGCTTTCGCGTTTCGCATCCAGAACAACTGGATACCAGTGGGTGGATGAGGGTGAAATCGCCGCTCTGGAGCCTGACCTTGCCGGGCGGTTCCGCTCCGGGCTTTATTTCCCGGGCGAGGGGCATCTCGATCCGCGCCTTGCGCTCAAATCGCTGCATACGCGGCTTTGCGGCTTGGGCGTGCGGTTTCATATGGGTATTCCGGTGGATGAGCAGCCGTTCGATCGGGTGGTGGATTGCACCGGCGCTGCGGCGGTGGGCGAGATTGCCAATCTTCGCGGCGTGCGGGGAGAAATGCTCTATCTAGCCACGTCAGAGGTTTCCCTGTCGCGCGCCGTCCGGCTCTTACATCCGCGCATTCCGCTTTACATTGTGCCGCGTGAGCCGGGTCACTTCATGGTGGGGGCGACGATGATCGAGACAGAGGATGCCGGAGCCATTTCAGCGCGCTCGATGATGGAGTTTCTGAACGCCGCCTATGCCGTACATCCGGCCTTCGGCGAAGCGGAAATCATCGAGACCGGAACGGGCGTGCGCCCCGCCTATCCCAACAATCTGCCGAAAGTTACGCAGGACGGCCGGACCGTCTTCATCAACGGCGCCCACCGGCATGGCTTCCTGCTGTCGCCGGCGATGGCGCGGCAGGCGGCTGAAATCGTCTGCCAAAATATCTCTGGAAAGGAACAGGATCATGAAACTTCTGGTGAATGGCGACGAGCTTGATCTCGCCACCGAGACGCTGGCCGGGTTACTCACCAGCCTCGACTATGAAGGCGAGTGGCTGGCGACGGCGGTCAATGGCGATCTGGTGCATTCGGAAGAGCGCGCCAATTATCGATTGAAGGCGTTCGACCGTGTCGAAATCCTCTCGCCGATGCAGGGAGGTTGAGGCCATGCTGACGCTTTATGGCCGTGAGGTCTCGTCGCGCCTCCTGCTCGGCACGGCGCGTTATCCGTCTCCCGCCGTGCTTGCCGATGCAGTGCGGGCCAGCAACACGGATATTCTGACGATTTCGCTGCGTCGGGAAACGGCAGGCGGCAAGAAGGGTGGCCAGTTTTTCGAGCTGATCCGCGAGCTGGATCGTTACATTCTGCCCAATACGGCTGGCTGCCATACCGTGAAGGAAGCGGTGCTGACGGCGAAGATGGCTCGTGAGGTTTTTCACACCAACTGGATCAAGCTGGAGGTCATCGGCCATCACGACACTTTGCAGCCCGATGTGTTTGCGCTCGTCGAAGCGGCGAAAATTCTCTGCGACGATGGTTTCGAAGTCTTTCCGTATACGACTGATGATCTTGTCGTGGCGGAAAAGCTCCTGGATGCCGGTTGCAAGGTGCTGATGCCCTGGTGCGCGCCGATCGGCAGCGCCATGGGGCCGCTTAATCTGATGGCGCTGAAATCCATGCGGGCGCGTTTTCCGGATGTGCCACTGATCGTCGATGCCGGTATCGGCCGGCCGTCACATGCGGTGACGGTGATGGAGCTTGGTTACGATGCCGTTCTGCTCAACACGGCGGTCGCGGGGGCGGGTGACCCGGTCGGCATGGCGGAAGCTTTCGCCCGCGCCATTGAGGCAGGGCATCAGGCTTTTGTGGCGGGGCCGCTGGAGCCGAGAGATATGGCCATTCCCTCGACACCGGTGATTGGCACGGCGGTATTTTCCTGATTCACCTTTTGCGTTGACAGTGCCCCGTGGCGGCGGGATACCGGGAGAAAAGGGGAACGGCATGGCGGCACGCAATAATCTTCTGACGGATATCAATGGGATTTTGGTCGGCAATGTCACCGATCTTGCACTCGGCTCCGGCGTCACCGCAATCGTTTTCGAAAAACCCGTAATCGCCTCCGGTTCGGTTCTTGGCGGGGCGCCCGGTGGTCGTGATACCGGCCTGCTCGACCCGGCGATGACGGTGGAAACCGTGGATGCCTTCGTACTTTCAGGCGGTTCGGCCTTCGGGCTGGATGCGGCGGGTGGTGTTCAGGCCGGTCTGCGCGAGATCGGGCGTGGCCTGCAAGTCGGTTCCACCCGTATTCCCATTGTGCCGCAGGCGATCCTCATGGATCTGCTGAATGGTGGCAACAAGGAGTGGGGGCTGCATTCGCCCTATCGCGAGATGGGCTATGCGGCTTTCAGGGCGGCGCGTGCGGAGCCCTTCGGGCTTGGAACAGTCGGCGCGGGAACGGGGGCGACCACCGCCACCTTCAAGGGCGGTCTTGGTTCGGCAAGCGCTGTCAGTTCCGGCGATTACAAGGTGGCGGCCATCGTCGCCGTCAATGCGCTTGGCTCGGCAA
Source organism: Rhizobium sp. TBD182 (assembly GCF_001950375.1). NCBI lineage: Bacteria > Pseudomonadati > Pseudomonadota > Alphaproteobacteria > Hyphomicrobiales > Rhizobiaceae > Rhizobium > Rhizobium sp. TBD182. Next base: position 361,771 of record NZ_BDLN01000004.1, read on the forward strand.
CCGTTGGCACCAGCCGCCATTTCTGGTCTGCGCCTTTTGAAGAGCAGGGCGAGTTCGGCGACTGCGGTTTTCCTGATCGTTTCGAACCGGATCATACCGCGCTTCGTCTCAAGGGCGTCAACCTCACCGCGACGACCATCGGCGCCGTGGTCACCGATGCCGTCCTTACCAAAGCGCAGGTGCACCGCCTTTCCATCATGGCGCATGACGGGCTGGCGCGCGCCGTGCTGCCCGCCCATCTGCCGAGCGACGGCGACACCATGTTTTCGGCTGCGACCGGTGAGAAGCCGCTTGAGGGCGGCGCTCATTTCGCGGAACTCTGCCATCTCGCTACCATCGTTATGGCGCGCGCAGTGGCGCGCGGTGTTTACGAGGCGACGGCTCTGCCGCAGCACGGTGCGCAGAACGCCTATCACGATCTTCATGGCCGGGGTTTCTAGCCGATGAGCAATATACATCAGCCACTGAAGCCCGTTCTCCGCATCGATTTTCCGCCCGGAGATCGTCTCGGCCACGGTAAGATCGAGTTGATGGAGCTGATTGTCGAGACCGGCTCGATATCGGCCGCCGGGCGAGCGATGGACATGTCCTATCGCCGTGCATGGCTGCTTGTGGATGCGCTGAACCATATGTTCAGGCAGCCGGTGATCGAATCCCAGCGGGGCGGCAAGCAGGGTGGTGGGGCCGCGCTGACCGCATTCGGTGCCGAATTGCTTGAACGGTATCGCAGCATGGAAAAGCGGATGAATGAGGCCCTGCGCAAGGATATCGACTGGCTTGAGGCCAACCGCAATCCGGATGCCGCCATCACTAATACGGATCGAGAGCCGCCGACTTTATGATCGCATGTACCGGTTTCCCGGGTTCCAGCTGGAGACGTTCGCGCGACAGATCGGTGATGCGCGACTGGATAATATCGCCGCCGCAATCCACCTGAACGGTTACCATGCCATCTTCGCTGGCGGAGATGCCGGCAATATGGCCTTCGAGGATGTTAAGGGCGCTCAGGCCTTCGGGTTTTGCCGTGGCAAGCATGACGTCACGCGCCGGTATCAGCACGCGTGCCGGGGTGCGGGGTGTTCCTCCTTTTGCTGGAACCTGCAGGAGCGACGAGCAGAGCCTTACGGCAGCAAGCCCGTGCCTTTCATCGAAGCTTTCGATGTGTCCCGAAAGGATGCTGCCCGCTTCTCGTCGCTCAAGATGTGCGCTGAAATCCGACCGTGACAGCACGTCGGCCGCTTTTCCCTGTGCCTCCACCTTGCCGTCCTTCATAACAACTATGCGGTCGGCAAGGCGGGCGACTTCCTGGATGGAGTGGCTGACATAGACGATCGGGATTTTCGTCTCGTCGCGCAGCCGTTCCAGATAAGGGATGATCTCGGCCTTTCGTTCCTCGTCCAGTGAGGCGAGAGGTTCGTCCATCAACAGTAGTCTGGGCGATGACAGGAGTCCGCGGCCGATGGCGACCCGCTGTTTTTCACCGCCGGAAAGCTTGTTCGGACGACGCTGGAGAAGATGGCCGATGCCAAGCATATCGATAATGCGGTTTTCATTCGCCCGCTCAGATTTTTCCGTAGCGAACCATTTGCCGTAGTTCAGGTTCTGGGCAACGCTGAGGTGAGGAAACAGCCGCGCTTCCTGAAAAACATAACCAAAATGGCGCCTGTGCGCCGGCAGGAACAGGCGCTTTCCGCTATCGGCCAGCACTTCGCCATCGAGCGATACCTGACCACTATCTGGCCGCAACAGACCTGCGATGATGCGGATCATCGACGTTTTACCGGAGCCGGAGCGTCCGAAAAGCGCTGTAACGCCGCCATCAGAGGTGAATGACGCGTTGAGTTCGAAGGAGCCGAGGCGGTGGCGGGTGGAGACGGAAAGCGTCATTCCATGCTCACCCGTTTGCCGATGATGCGGGCCAGAAACTCCGAGACGAGCAAGGCCGACATGGAAATCACGACGGAAACGATGGTCAGCCGCAATGCGCCTGCATCGCCGCCCGGAACCTGCGTGAAAGTGTAGATGGCGGCGGACAGCGTCTGGGTTTCGCCGGGAATATTGGAAACGAAGGTGATGGTCGCGCCGAATTCGCCCATGGCCTTGGCGAAAGCGAGGATCATGCCCGCGATGATGCCGGGCAGGATCAGGGGAAGCGTCACGGTGAGGAACACCCATAGGGGGCTTGCACCCAGGGTTCCGGCCGCCTCTTCCAGCTTGCTGTCCACCGCTTCGATGGAGAGGCGGATGGAGCGCACCATCAGCGGAAACGCCATGACGGCGCATGCGAGCGCCGCCCCCGTCCAGCGAAAGGAAAAGACGATGCCGAACCAGCTGTCGAGAAACTGGCCGATGGCGCCTCTGCGGCCGAAGAGGACGAGCAGCAGAAAACCGGTGACGACGGGCGGCAGAATGAGCGGCAGGTGGACGATGCCGTTGAGCAGCGACTTGCCCCAAAAGCGCCCGCGCGCCAGCGCGACGGCAACCGCAATGCCGAAGGGCAGGCTGGCGAACATGGCGATGGAGGACACCCACAGGCTGAGCCTGATCGCCGTCCATTCTTCAGGGCTTAGTGTCCACCAATGCAAAGCCATATCCTACAATCGTCATCTCTCGAGGTCCCATACGGGATGGGACCGCGAGACGCAGTTTATTTCAAAACGGTAAAGCCTTGCTTTTCGAAGAAGGGCGTAGCCTTGGCGGACTTCAGGAAATCCAGATAGGATTTTGCCGCCGGAGATTTTGCTTCCGAGAGAATGGCGACGGGGTAGATGATCGGCGGATGGCTGTCCTCCGGGAAGGTGCCGACGATCTTCACGCCCGGATCGGCGGCCGCATCGGTCTGGTAGACGATGCCATAGGGCGCTTCGCCGCGCGACACGAGCAGCAACGCTGCGCGCACGCTTTCCGCGCCGGCGACTTTCTTTTCCACGGATGACCAGACGCCGAGCTTTTCCAGCGCAGCCTTGCCGTATTTACCCGCCGGAACGGAATCGACCGCGCCCATGGCCAGTCGGCCATCGCCCACCAGTCCGGCGAGATCGAAGTCCTTTTTGATATCGACCGGCTTGGCCTTGTCGGCCGGGGCGACGAGAACGATGCGGTTGCCAAGAAGATTGGAGCGGCTTTCGACGTCGATCAGCTTCTTTTCGGCAACATAATCCATCCAGGCGAGGTCGGCGGAAATGAAGATATCCGCCGGTGCACCCTGCTCGATCTGTTTGGCGAGTGCGGAGCTTGCGGCGTAGGACACGGTCGCTTCATTGCCGCTTTCCTTCGCCCATTCGGCATTGATCGCATCAAGTGCGTTTTTCATGCTCGCGGCAGCAAACACCGTGACTTTTTCGGCGGCATGGGCGGGAACCACCACAAAGGATGCCGCCACCCAGAAGGATGTTGCTGCGGCGATGGTTTTGAAGAAGGTGCGGCGTAAGAGTCTCATGGTGTGTTCCCCCGGCTCGAGATATCCTGATGAATATATCGATAGGCCTATAGGGCAATCATTATATTTTCAAGAATATATCGATGCCGTTTAAAAAAGCCGCCACGACCGGCGGCTTTCGGCCTGGTTGATCAGAAGCGTTCACCGGCGAAATGAGCGATCTGTGCGCCCGCCTCGTAATAGGCTTCCTTCACTGCCCGGAAGGCCTGCGCTTTTGGTTCGGTCACGGGAAGAGGCAGGTCGTTTTCGGCGATATCACCGAGAATATGTTGCGCAATCACCTTGCCGAAGGCAGTACCGGGTGCGATGCCGCGGCCATTATAACCGGAAAAACCGACGACATTTTCCGCGAATTTATGGAAACGCGGCACGGCATTGTCCGTCATGCCGATCTGGCCGTACCATTCGCATTCGAATTCCGTCTCTCCCAGTTGCGGGAAAAGCCGCTTCAGCGATCGTTTGGCCCATGCCCGGTGAATGGCGGCACCCGTGCTGCGCAAGGCGCCGACGCTGCCGAAGACCAGCCGACCCGCTTTGTCCATGCGGAACGAGGAGAGGATTTCCTTTGTATCCCAGCAACCTTCTCGGTTCGGCAGGATACTCTTTTGCAGATTGTCGCTAAGCGGTCTGGTCGCGAAGTTGAAGTAGGGCAGGTAGGTCTGTTCGTCGCGGACGATCTGCCACGGCCCGGTGCTGTAGGCTTCGGTGGCGACGACGATCCAGTTGGCGGTCACCGATCCCTGCGGTGTTTTTACCACCCATTTTCCGCCGCTGCGTTCGGTCGACACGACGGGGCTGGCGGTGTGCAGCCGTGCTCCTGCCTTTTGCGCGGTGGCAGCCAGACCACGAACATAGGCAAGCGGCTGAAGAGTGCCGGCGCGCGTATCGAAAAGTGCGCCGGAATAGGCGGTGCTGCCGGTGTGTCTTGCCGTTTCATCGGCATCGAGAAGGCGGACGGGAGCGCCTCTGGCTGCCCATTGTTCGCAGCGCTCGCGAATTTCGGCGAGCCCTTTTTCACCGACGGCGCAATGCAATGTGCCATTCTTTTCGATCTCGCAGGGAATCGCGTGTTTTTCCACCAATTCGCGCACCAGCAACGGCGCGTCACCCAGAAGGCTGAGAAGCCGTTCCCCGTAGGTGTCGCCCAGCACGCCGGGCAACTCCCTCGGCATGACCCACATGCCGCCGTTGATGAGACCGACATTGCGGCCGGCGCCGCCGAAGCCTATTTCCCTGGCTTCGAGAAGAACGACATCCATGCCCTTTTCAGCAAGATGAAGGGCCGCGGATTGTCCGGTGAAGCCACCGCCGACAATCACCACATCGGCAACCGCCTCGCCTTGCAGTGCAGGCGTTGCGGGCGGCTGCGGCGCGGTCTTTTCCCAGAGGCCGTGCGAGCGGGGGTCATTATACATCGTTCCACCATTTTCCGGGCGAGTTCATTTGTTTTCCGTATGAGTGACAAGCCCTTGTTTATGAGACTTTACAAGCGGCCTCACCTGTTGAATATCAACATATCGTCAAGAGTTCATTCCGTGAGGGAATATGGTTCTGCCGCCTCGGCGCTTCTTACCGTCGCTTTCACTTCTTGCGGCCTTTGAAGCCGCCTCGCGCACGGGCAGCGTGACCGCGGCTGCGAGAGAACTCGGGCTTACTCAAGGCGCGGTCAGCCGGCAGATCCTCGCGCTTGAGGAGCAGCTTGGCGTGGCGCTGTTTCTGCGCGAGCGGCAGACAATCCGGCTCACCCGGGCGGGGGAGGGTTATGCGCGGGAAATCCGGGAGGCCCTGCGGCGAATATCGACCGCGTCGCTCAATCTGCGCGCCAATCCGGATGGCGGCACGCTTAATCTCGGTGTTTTGCCAAGCTTTGGTACGCGCTGGCTGGTGCCGCGTCTTCCCGATTTCATTGCCCGACATCCGGGCGTTTCGGTCAATCTTCTTACGCGTTCGTCGCTGTTCGATTTCCGTACCGATACAGTCGATGCGGCGATCCATTTCGGTTTGCCGCATTGGCCGGGTACCGAACTCGTTTTTCTGATGCATGAAACAGTCATTCCGGTGTGCAGTCCCGCTTTCAGGGAGAGCTACGGGCTTTCACAGCCGGGCGATCTGCTGCATGTGCCGCTGCTGCACATGACGACCCGGCCGGATGCCTGGGAACAATGGTTTCGCAGCCATGATGTGGTTTTCGACAATGTGCATGGCATGCTTTTCGATCAGTTCACGACGATTGCCGAGGCGGCGAGCGCCGGGGTCGGGGCATCGCTCATTCCGTCCTTCATGATCGGGGAGGAGTTGCGAAGCGGCCGGCTTGTCGCGGCGGTTACCGGCGAGGTGGAGAGCGAAGAGGCCTATTATCTCGCCTGCATGCCCGATCGCGCCGGTTACGCTCCGCTCGAAAGTTTTCGAAGCTGGATCGTTTCTCAGGCCGCGATCGGGGCTGGTAGCAGCGGATGAGACTTTTCTGCCTAAACCGGCAGGCGGTCTTGCAAGACCGGCGCGGCTAAGCCAATAGTGCGCCATGACGCATGGCGAAGAGCCACGCACCACAAGTTCCAATACGGGAGATGTCCGTGAAGCCCATTTTTGTCCAGCTTCAATGCGAGCCCGGCAAGACTTATGATGTCGCCGATGCCATCTATAAAACGGAGCTGGTTTCCGAGCTTTATTCCACCAGCGGCGAATATGATCTGATGCTGAAGATCTATCTTCCGCAGGAAGAGGATATCGGCAAGTTCATCAACCAGAACATCGTCAATATTCCAGGCATCGTCCGCTCGTTGACGACGCTGACCTTTACCGCGTTCTGACGCGCGTCTGGGCGGCGAGAGAGTCTTTTCAGCCCTAGGATCTGGGCTGGCTGGGTTCCTGCGACAAGCACAGAAACGAGGAGAGGTGGGAGCTCTAGGAGCGCGTGGCTTTTGCACTCCAATCCGGATTTGAAAAAGCTATTTCACCTTAGTGCAGGGCGTATTGATACACCCCGTCGTGGTTTATGACAGACCAGTGGACGAATTGTCAGGCAATAGAAAAGCGCGCCATCGACCCGGTATTCGGGATCCGATATTGGGCGCGCTTTGGTTTTGAAAGGTCCGTGAGCGGGTGATGGGTTTCCCGCATCAGGCCGCGGCCAGGTTCCGGCTGCGCACGAGATTGCGAATTGCAATCCGCACATCGTCGGCGCTGTCGAACTTCTGTTCGTCCAGGTCGTGGACGTGGAACTTCACCGCGATGAACTTCAGCCGGTCGTTGTCCGGTATGACGATGCCGACGGGTTCGCCAGCGAATTCAATAACTTGCTTTTGCATAGGTATACTCCCGCTGTGGCTCATTAACACAGCATGTTGTCGAACTGATTTTCAGAAAATTGAGACCGTCAGGTCACATTCGACAGCAGCGGGAACACGTGGATTTAAATCCAGCATTCCAGGACTCAAGACCAAGGATTGCGTTGATGCGAATATATTTTGACATGACACACTCCCTGTATTGGTGTTGATCCGGAATCAGGAGACTCGCTCTCCAGTTCCACACTGATAATCCAGACCACCATTAAAATCAATGCTGATTGTTATAGGTAGAATATTTTTCTTTATGATGACAGGAGCGGGGCGGAAATGTGAAATTTTTGTTTTCGTTCGACGCCGCTTTGAAAAGCCCGACACGGCGGGCTTTTTATGCTTTTTTTTAATCGTCGCCGGATGCAGGCGGCGGGTAAATATGATCGTTTCCGTTGAAGTCCGAGACGGAGTAGCAGCCATCGCGGGTTTTTTCGGCCGCATTCGGGCCGATCGTGGCCTTGCCGTGACCGCCCGGAATGTCGAGAACGTAGGTCGGCTGGCAAAGACCGGAGACATGCCCGCGCAACGCGGAAACGATTCGCTGACCTTCTTCTATCGTCAGCCGGAAATGGCTGGTGCCGGGCGCAAGGTCGGGGTGGTGCAGGTAATAGGGCTTGATACGGTTCTCGACAAAGGCGCGCATCAGTTCGGCGAGAATTGCCGAATCATCGTTGATGCCCTTCAAAAGTACGGTCTGGCTGACCATGGCGATGCCGGCATCGATCAGCCGCGCGCAAGCACTTCTGGCTGCTTGCCCAAGTTCGCGTGCGTGGTTGGCGTGCAGGGCCACATAGGTGGTTTTGCCGCTGGCCTTCAATGCCTCGATCAGCGGCCCGTCGATTCGTTCGGGATCGACGACCGGTACACGGGTGTGGAAGCGAACGATCTTGACGTGCGGTACGTCTTTCAGCCGCGTCATCAGGTCGGATAATCGCCGCGCCGAGAGTACCAGCGGATCGCCGCCGGTGAGGATGACCTCCCAGATGGCCGGGTTGGCTTTTATATAGTCGAATGCGGCGTCCAGCTCTTCCGGGCTCATCATGCCGTTGCCCTGCGGCCCGACCATTTCGCGGCGGAAACAGAAACGGCAATAGACGGGGCAGACATGCACCGCCTTCAAAAGCACCCGGTCCGGATAACGGTGGACGATGCCATGGACGGGACTATGTGCACCGTCGCCGATCGGATCGTCCCGTTCTTCGGGAAGGTGGACGAGTTCGGCTAGGTCCGGCACGAATTGCCGCGCGATGGGGTCCTGCGGATCGCGGCTGTCCATCAGATCGGCCATTGTCGATGTGATGGCTAACGCGTAACGCTGCGTCACCGCGCGCACGTCCTCGAGCGCCTCGGTCTTGATCAACCCCGCCTCAACAAGTGCTTCGGGTGTCTTGATGGTTTCAAGCCTTGTCATCGTCCGTATTCCGCGACGGGTGCCCACATGACCAGATCGATTCGGGGCGCGCCGGTTGCCAGCATCACCAGTCGGTCGAAACCGAGTGCTATGCCGCTTGCCGGCGGCATGATCGCCAGCGCCGCCAGAAAATCCTCGTCCAAAGGATAGGTCTCGCCGTAAACCCGCTGCTTCTCAACCATCTCCATTTCGAAACGCCGTCTCTGCTCAGCAGCGTCTGTCAATTCGCCAAAGGCATTGGCAAGTTCCACGCCACACGCATAAAGCTCGAACCGTTCCGCCACCCGCGCATCCCCGGGCGATTTGCGGGCAAGCGCAGCCTCGCTTGTGGGGTATTCATCGAGAATGGTGGCGCGGCCGAAGCCCAGTTCGGGTTCCACCCGCTCCACGATAACGCGGCTGAACATATCCGCCCAGGTGTCGTCCTTAGCCACACGAATTCCGGCATTGGTGAGGCTTGCGGCAAGGTGCTGGCTATCCGTCTCGCCGTTTCGGTCAATCGTCGCCAGAAGATCAATTCCCGCATAGCGATCGAAGGCTTCCGCGACGCTCAGACGTTCCGGTTCGAGGAACGGATCGACGCTGCGGCCACGATAGGTGAAATTGTTTGTTTTGGCGGTTTCTGCCGCCAGCGCCAGAAGATTGGCGCTGTCCTTCATCAGGATCTCGTAGGTTTCTCCGACCCTATACCATTCCAGCATCGTGAATTCTGGGTGGTGCAGGGGGCCTCTTTCCCGGTTTCGATAAACATGGGCGAAACAGAAAATGCGTTCTTCACCGGCCGCGAGCAATTTCTTGCAGGCGAATTCGGGCGAGGTGTGGAGATAAAGCGGGGCGGCGTCGCCGGCCGGCGTCAGTCCCTGGGTGGCGAAGGCATGCAGATGTGCCTCGTTGCCAGGAGAAATCTGCAATGTGGCGGTGTCGACCTCTAGAAAGTCCGCGCGCGCGAAATAGCTGCGAAATTCCGACTGGATCGCGTTGCGTCCAAGCAGAAAGGCGCGGCGGTCAGCATGGACGTCGGGCGTCCACCAGGGCGACATTGTTTCGTTGCTTGAGCCCATCTCTTTTTTCTTTTCCGTCTTACCTGCTGGCCTCGTTACGGATAAACGGCCCGCAAAACGCCTGATCGCATCATTTAAAGCAATTCCGGGCGGAAAACCGCTAGGCACTCTTCCGCGAATTGCTGTAGAAGGCTGGCAATTCGCGCGGATTTAAGGTAGTTGCGCCCCAGAAAAAAGACAAAACGTCTGCCGGGCCGGTGCTATCGCGCAGTCCTTTACGACGCATTTCATCGAGTTACAAGGAAGTCATATGGTCAAGGTTATCGCCTCATCCGTCCGCAAGGGCAATGTTCTCGACGTGGACGGCAAGCTCTACGTTGTTCTCACCGCGCAGAACTTTCACCCGGGGAAGGGCACGCCGGTCACGCAGGTTGACATGCGCCGCATCGTTGACGGCGTGAAGGTTTCCGAGCGCTGGCGCACGACCGAACAGGTCGAGCGCGCTTTCGTCGAAGACCTGAACTTCCAGTTCCTTTATGAAGACGGCGAAGGCTTTCACTTCATGAACCCGGCAAACTACGATCAGGTCGTTGTCGATGTCGAGACAATGGGCGACCAGAAGGCCTATCTGCAGGAAGGCATGACCTGCGTTCTTTCCATTCACGAAGGCAATCCGCTGGCTGTCGAACTGCCGCGCCACGTCACGCTGGAAATCGTCGAAACGGAACCGGTTGTGAAGGGCCAGACGGCTTCTTCTTCCTACAAGCCGGCAATTCTTTCCAACGGCATCCGCACCATGGTGCCGCCGCACATCGACGCCGGTATCCGCGTGGTCATCGCGACGGAAGACAATTCCTACGTCGAGCGCGCCAAGAACTGAGCCTGACGGCAGGTTAAACAAAAAGCACCGGGCGACCGGTGCTTTTTTATGTCTGGAATACAAAAAAGCCCGCGTCTCGACGCGGGCTTTTCATTTGCCTTGAGGCGTTTCTTACATGCCCTTCGCAGCGGCCACGGTTGGGCCGGCGGACTTCTTCGGGACAGGCTGGCCAACGGCATAACCGCCGCCGAGAGCCACGTTGAGCGAGACATAATCCTGCGCGGTCGTCTGGATCGCCGTTGCAAGGTTTGCCTGCGCATCGGAGACCGACCGCTGGGCATCCAGAACGTCGAGCAGAGACGACGCACCATCACGATAGCTGGCTGTCGAGAGCTGCAGCGCTTCCTGGTAGGATGAGACAGTCTTTCTCAGCGCGTCGACGGTACGCTGGTCGCGATTGATGGCGGCCAGGGCGTTTTCGACTTCTTCAACCGCGTTGAGAACGGTTGCCTTCCAGACGAGATATTGCTCGCGTGCTTGCGAGTTCGCGATGTCGACATTGGCGCGCAGTCTGCCACCATCGAGGATCGGGAGAGTGAGGCTCGGACCGAAGGACCAGCTATTGGCCGTTCCCCTGCCGCCGCCACTCAGGAAATTGTAGCTCGGGGTGATCGCGCCACCAAGCTCGATGCTTGGATAAAGCTGTGCCTCGGTTACACCGATCGTGGCGACCGCAGCGGCGAGATTGCGTTCAGCGACGCGGATGTCCGGACGGTTGCGGATCAGGTCGGCCGGGATGCCGGTGCGGGGAACTGCGCGCGCAACAGGCTGGCGTGCGCCCTTCTGCAGCTCGGCGATGAGCGACGAGGCCGGCATGCCGAGCAGGGTCGCGATGCGGTGGGCTGACTTGCGGAAGCTGGTTTCGAGGCCGGGTATCTGCGACAGCGTTGAATTGACCAGACCTTCGGACTGGACGACATCGAGACGCGAGGCCGCACCCGCTTCGAGCTGCAGCTTCGTCAGATCGAGCGTTTCGCGGCGTGAACTCAGGTTCTGGCGGGCAATCGCCAGGCGCTCCTGATAATAGCGCACGTCGATATAGGCCGCGGCGACTGAGGAAATCAGCGTCAGGCGCTGAACGTCGACGGTGGAGTACGCGGCGTCAAGCGAAGCATCGGCGCTTTCCGTTGCCCGGCGATAGCGACCGAAAAGGTCGAGGAACCAGGAAACGCTAAGGCTGCCGTTGGACACGTTGGTGACGGGAACGTCTCGGTAGCTGCCCTTGGTCTCGCTGGTCGTGTGGCTGCCACTGCCAGTCAGGCTCGGCAGGCCGCCGGCGCCGTCCACGATCACCTGGGCCTGCGCCTGATTGATGCGCTCGATTGCCTGCATGACGGTGAGGTTCTGCGCAAGGCCAGTGGAGACGTAACCGTTCAGGCGGTTGTCGTTAAAGGCTGTCCACCATGCAACGCTGCTGATGTCGCCATTACTGGTTTTTCCGGCTTCCGCGAACTTTCCCGGCAATTGAATTTCCGGCGTCTTGTGGTCGGGTCCGACAACGCAGCCCGAAAGCAGTAGCATTGTCAGGGGAATAGTAGCGCGAATAGACAGCATATAATTTTCCCAATTCTCTGGTTGGCTTACCAAGCGCGGCTTGCTGACAAATGGGCTGCGCGGTCGATATGCCCTAGAAACGTGCGTTTGCCAAATCGGCCATATTTCTAGCAGCGTATTAACGGTTGGCACAGCCCATTTTTGTTTTGTTAACGCCTTGAAAGGCGACGAATGATGACGAAAAAGGACGGAACGAAGAAAATTCCGAGCAGTGTTGCAGAAAGCATACCACCCAGCACCCCGATACCGATTGCATTTTGCGCAGCGGAACCCGCTCCGGTTGCGATCGCGAGAGGCACGACGCCGAGGATGAAGGCGAGCGACGTCATGATGATCGGGCGCAGGCGCAGCTTCGCCGCCTCCAGTGCCGCCTCCACCAGACTTAACCCGTGCTCCTGCCTCTCCTTGGCGAATTCAACGATCAGGATCGCGTTTTTCGCGGCAAGGCCGATGGTCGTCAGCAGGCCCACCTTGAAGTAGACGTCGTTCGTCTGGCCGAAGAAATGGGCCGCAGTCAAAGCGCCGAGGACACCCACCGGGACAGCCAGAATGACCGAGAACGGGATCGACCAGCTTTCATAAAGGGCAGCCAGGCAAAGGAACACGATGAGAACCGACAGCGCGTACAGCATGGGCGCCTGCGAGCCGGAAAGGCGTTCCTGATACGAGATGCCCTGCCATGCCACGGTGTAACCGCCTGGCATGCTTGCCGTCAGACGTTCCATCTCGTCCATGGCTTCGCCGGAAGCAACGCCTGCGCCGGCGGTGCCTTCAAGCGAGATCGCGCCCGTACCGTTGTAGCGTGCCAGTGACGGCGGCGCGTTGATCCACTTCACCTCGCTGAAGGAGGAGAAAGGTACCATTTCGCCGCTGGTGTTGCGGGCATACCAGAACTTCAGGTCGTCCGGCTGCATGCGATAGGGTGCATCGCCCTGAACATAGACCGGCTTGAGCTCACCGTTCAGGGTGAAGTCGTTGACATCCCGGCCGGCAAAGATCGTCGACAGCATCAGGTTCACGGAGGAAAGATCGACGCCCATGGCCCCCATCTTTTCCTGATCGAGAATGATCTTCATCTGCGTTTCGTTGTCCTGGCTGTCGCTTCGCAGAGAGCTGATCTTTGGATTGCTTGTTGCAAGCGCAATCAGGTCCTTGGAGGTTGCGGTCAGAGCGTCGGTGCCGTTGCGGCCGCTATCCACGAGATACATGGAGAAACCGCTCGACGTGCCCATGCCCTGAATTGCCGGCGGCAAAAGCGGGAATACCTGTGCATCGCGGAAGCCGAAGAACGTACCCATTGCCCGCTGCACAATGGCGGCGGCGTGTTGATCGGGTGCGGTTCGCTCGGAAAAGTCCTTGAGCTTGGTGAAGACGATCGCGTTGTTCTGACCCGAACCGCTGAAGCTGAATCCAAGCACGCCGAAAACCGATTCGACATTGGCTGCTTCTTTTTCACGGAAGTAGCTTTCGACCTGTTTTACCACCTCGTTGGTGCGTTCGATGTTCGAACCGGTCGGTGTCTGGATGATCGTCAGCAGCACGCCCTGATCTTCCTGTGGGAGGAAGGAGCTTGGCAGTTTGGTGAAGAACCAGGCGCAGCCGCCGACGACGATCAGGAAAAGAATCGTCACGCGCAGGGGCCGCTTCAGCAGATAGCCGATCGACGAAACATAGCCGTCCGTCGTCTTGCCGAAGCCGCGGTTGAACCAGGCACCCGGTCCACGCTGCTTTTTGGTATGGTCGATGGGCTTCAGCATTGTGGCGCACAGCGCCGGCGTCAGAACGATGGCGACCACCGCCGAAAGCAGCATGGCCGAAACGATCGTGATCGAGAACTGGCGATAGATGATACCAGTCGATCCGCCAAAGAAGGCCATGGGAATAAACACGGCGGTCAGGACGAGCGCGATGCCGATGATGGCGCCAGTTATCTCGCCCATCGATTTTTCCGTCGCCTCGACCGGCGACAGGCCCTCTTCCGACATGATGCGCTCGACGTTTTCAACAACGACGATGGCGTCATCCACGAGAAGGCCGATCGCCAGAACCATAGCGAACATGGTCAGCGTATTGATAGAATATCCGGTGACTGCGAGGATGCCGAACGTGCCGAGGAGCACGACGGGCACGGCGATCATCGGAATGAAGGTGGCGCGCAGGTTTTGCAGGAAGACCAGCAGCACGACGAAGACGAGAATGATCGCCTCGATCAGCGTATGCACCACTTTCTCGATCGACAGCTTCACGAAGGGTGTCGTGTCGTAGGGATATTCGATCGAGACGCCTGCAGGCAGCGAACCCTCAACGGCGGTAAGTGCGGACTTGACACGTGCTGCAGTATCGAGCGCGTTGGCGCCCGTGGCGAGGTTGACCGCGAAACCGGCGGAAGGACGGCCGTTGGAGCGGGAATCACCGCCATAGGTTTCCTGGCCGATTTCGATGCGGGCCACGTCGCTCAGGCGAACGGTTGCGCCGTCCTTCTCAACCTTCAAGATGACCGATTCGAAATCGGCGACAGTGGTGAGCTGGCTCTGCGCCGTCACCGTCACATTGAGCTGCTGGCCCTGGACGGCGGGAACGGCACCGAGGGAGCCGACCGAAACCTGGGTGTTCTGGCTTTCGATGGCGCCGGTGACGTCAGCCGTGGTCAGCTGGTATTTGTTGAGCTTGAACGGGTCGAGCCAGATGCGCATCGCATATTCGGAACCGAAGACGTTGATGCTGCCCACGCCTTCAAGGCGCTTGATCTGGTCTTCAACGCGCGAGGAGAACACGTCGCCGAGATCTGCCGAATTGCGCTTGCCGTCCGTCGAGATCAGCGCACCCACCATCAGAATGCTCGATGTGGAGCGGCTGACCTGAATACCGCGCTGCTGCACGGTGTCGGGCAATTGCGACTGCACGAGCTGCAGCTTGTTCTGCACCTGAACCTGCGCGATGTCAGGCAGGATGCTGTTGCCGAAGGTCAGTGTCACTTCGGCGCTGCCGGTCGAGGAAGACGAGGTCATATAGGTGAGATCGTCGAGGCCGGTCATGCCGTCCTCAATGATGGTCGTCACCGATTTTTCGACCGTCTCCGCGCTAGCGCCGTTATAGGTTGCGCTGACGCGGACCGTCGTTGGGGCAATATCGGGATATTGCGAGATGGAGAGCGTCACAATTGCCAGAGCGCCGCCCAGCATGATGACGATGGCGATAACCCATGCAAAAACGGGGCGCCTGATAAAGAAATGGGCCATGGCAGTCCTGCCTTACCTTTTACGAGCTTCGACCGAGGGTTTCGTGCTCATGTTTATTTCGAGGGGGCGGCGGCAGGCGGAGCTTGCTGCGGCAGAACGACGATACCGCGATCGTCGATGGTCACTTCCACGGGCGCGACCGTCGCGCCGTCGGCAATCCACTGGAAACCGTCAACGATGAGCTTGTCGCCATCCTTGACGTTTTCCGTCACCAGCCAGGCATTGCCCGACTGCTGGCTGGACGGGAAGGTGCGCGTTTCCACCTTGTTTTCCGCGGTGACAAATTTTGCGGTCAGTTCGCCATTGGCGTTCCGGCTCGCTGCGCGCTGCGGGATGCGGAAACCCGTTT
Organism: Rhizobium sp. TBD182; assembly: GCF_001950375.1. Lineage (NCBI taxonomy): Bacteria > Pseudomonadati > Pseudomonadota > Alphaproteobacteria > Hyphomicrobiales > Rhizobiaceae > Rhizobium > Rhizobium sp. TBD182. The sequence continues at coordinate 376,985 of NZ_BDLN01000004.1, forward strand.
CCTTACCGATGGTCAGCGTTGCGCGAACATAGGTGCCGGGAAGCAGAAGATCGTCCGGGTTATCGAAGAGAGCACGGATGGAGAAGGTGCCCGTGGTTTCGCTCACCGCCATGTCCGACATGTCGATCTTGCCGTCATGCTTGTATTCGGTGCCGTCTTCCAGCGTCAGGTGAATGCCGGTTTCCTTGGTATCGCCGCCTAGCTGGCCCGACGAGATCGCCTTTTTCAGACGCAGAAGATTGATGCTGGATTCCATCAGATCGATGTAGATCGGATCGATGCGGCGCAGCGTCGTCAAAGCCGTCGTCTGGTTTGCCGTCACCACGTTGCCGATGCTGAAAGCGGTAGCGCTGGTGATGCCATCGAAAGGCGCGCGGACCTTGGTGAGATCGAGATTGATCTCAGCCGTTTCCAGCGCAGCCTTGGCCTGGGCCACGTCGGCTTCGGCCTGAAGCAGCGTCACCTTGGCGTTTTCATATTCGATCTGCGTTGCGCCGCTGTTGACCAGCCGCTCGTAGCGGGCAAGGTTCGCCTGGGCGCTCGGAACGCTTGCTTCGGCTTTCGCTACGCTTGCCTTGGCCTGTGCCACTTCTGCCAGATAGGTGTTGTCTTCAATCTGGTAGAGAATGTCACCCTGCTTGACCTCGCTGCCTTCCTTGAAGGGAATATCGCGGATGATGCCGGTGACGCGCGGGCGGATTTCCGCCGTCTGGAACGCGCTCGCGCGGCCGGGAAGAACGGTGGTCAGGGGATATTCGCTCGTCTTCATCACAATGATGCTGACCGGAGACGGGGGACGCGCGGCGCCCTGGCCGGCGGTCTGGCTGCTTTCGCCGCCATCGCTGCATCCCGCGAGAACTGCGGTCATGCACAGAGAAGCAAATAGGGGTAAAATACGTCGGCTCATTGTTCTTCCCTGCGTATCGGTCGCATTCAACTATAAGCGCAGTGTCGCTCGGCGGATGCTGGTCCGGGTGCAGGGACGAAGGGTGAAGGCCCTATGGGGACCTTCTTCGTTCAATCTGCTCGGACCGCCATTCGCATAGAAGCGCAGGCTTTCACGCTTCGCAAGCAATTGCGAGAAGGTGACGTAAGTTGAGAATCGTCACTTAGCAAGCGGATTGCGCAATCCTGCCTCGATTAAATCAACCAGTTGATCGCAACGTGTTGCTAAATTGCCGATATCTTCCCGTGCGATGAGGACGGGATGGATGACGCTCGCGAGTGCGTGGAGAACGGTTTCCGCCAGAGGCGGGATGTCGGCGGGGGCGTAAATTCCCTTATCCACGCCATCGCGAATAATGTCGGCCACCAGGTTTGCTATGACGGATTTGTAATAGTCACCGCACTTCATGTCCTGCTTGGCCGTCATCAGGATCATTTCGAATATATAGGGATTGTCGTTGAGGTTCTGATGGTGTTGTTCCATCAGGGTGCGGGCGAGATGGCGCAGCCTTGAAACTGGTGCATGACTTTTATCGAGCGGGTGGATTTCCCGCTCGAATGCACCGATCTGCTCAAACCCGATGGCATCGACGAGCGCATTCTTCGAATTGAAGTTCTTGAAGACGTTCGCGGGCGACATGCCTAGTGCTGCGGCGATATCGGCAATCGCCACTGCATTGAACCCGCGCTCGCGAAAAAGTTCTTCGGCTTTGGCAAGAATGTCCCGCCGCGTCTCTTCGGCGGAACGGCGAGGCCGGCGCTTGACAGGAACGTCGTTCCTCCTGTCACCCTTTCTCGCCTGTTCGATCGTTTTGCTCAAGGTCAGACTCCGGGGAAAAATTGCTCCAGGTTCCGGCGTACTCTTGCCAGCGGCGTCTCACCGCTATCGTCGGGAACGAAGCTTTGTCCGGTGATGCGTTCGTATGCATCAATATATACCCTTGACGTCTGCAATACGAGTTCCTGCGGAATTTCCGGAACGTCGTCCTTATAGGGATCGCAGCGTTCGGCAACCCAGGCTCTCACGAAATCCTTGTCGAAGCTTGCCGGCCGTGCGCCGTTGCGGAAGCTCTCTTCATAGGTTTCAGCCATCCAGTAGCGGCTGCTGTCAGGCGTGTGGATTTCGTCGGCCAGAATGATCGTGCCGTTTTCATCGGTGCCGAATTCGTATTTCGTATCGACGAGGATGAGGCCCTGCTTTGCGGCAATCTCCTGTCCGCGTTTGAACAGTGCGAGCGCGTAACGGGAAAGCGTGTCCCATTGCTCCTGCGTCAGAAGTTTCTTCTCCACGATCTCGGCCGGCGTCAACGGCTCGTCGTGACCACCATCAAAGGCCTTGCTCGTCGGCGTGATCACCGGCTCGGGCAAGATCTGGTTGTCCTTCATCCCGTCCGGCAGGCTCATGCCGTACATCTGTCTCTGGCCTTTCTTATAAAGGGTCAGGATAGATGTGCCGGTGGTGCCGGCCAGATAACCGCGAACCACCACTTCGACCGGCAATATTTCAAGCCTCTTGCCGATGACGACATTCGGATCGGGATAGCTGACCACGTGGTTGGGGCAGATATCCTTCGTCTGCTCGAACCAGTAGCGTGCCGTCTGGGTCAATACCTGCCCCTTATAAGGAACACAGGTGAGGATGCGGTCGAATGCGCTGAGGCGATCGGTTGATATGATAATGCGGTTGCCGTCGGGCAGATCGTAGTTTTCACGCACCTTGCCACGGTAGTAATTCGGCAGCTCGGGAATGACGGCTTCATCGAGAATGCGCACGGGCTCTCCAATTCTTAAGGCTATAAGGGGCGTCGGACGCCCCAGTCTGGCTGAAACTCTTATCCGTTCCTATTGCATGTTTCCCGAAACAGAACCAGTCGGCACATACAGGAGGCTCCTCTTGCCCTCCCTTGCGGTCCGCCTTGAAACTATCTTTTATTTTCATAGGTTTAGCAAAAATGTCAGTTTTTTGACGATAGGTGTGT